>NZ_JACHFE010000004.1:0-290274 GCF_014201735.1 Marinobacter oulmenensis
ATACAAATAACGAGGAAATAACGTCTGAAATCCGAGATTTCTGCTGCTTTGAATCAACATCGGCAAAAATCACCGGTTATTCAGACCTTCCCTAGAAGAGCATCGTCAAGATCTGCAGAGTTAGAAAAGGTCACATCGACTTTTACTCTCTTGTAATATTCAGCGTTAAAAACCTTTTCCAAGGACTGCGCAGAAGTCATCTCACGAATACTCAATTGATATTCGGGAAAAACAGTTTGGGAGACTGGAACAATAACGTCACCCAAAACCTTCATCAGTTGATTTACGCTCGGCAACCCGCGTTTGCGCTGAATCGCCAACGTATGGGACTCAAAATCGAAAACGAATGGAAACCCATACCGCTTACTAGTACTCCCCTTTCCACCCTTGAACTCGTCCTCTTCGGTATAAAGGTTATGAACGCTGGCAACTTGATCAAATTTGATGAATTTACCCTGCGCATAATTTTCCTTGATCTCCACCTCAAACGGAGCAAAGTAAAAATCGTTGACCAGACTACCCGAAACCCTTTCAAGGGCCATATCATCCTTTGCGCTCTGCATACGGGTTGCCAAATTCTGAAATAGACGTCGGTACCCTTCCTTTCCCACTTCACCATGTGAATCAGTGTCAAGCGCTAGCAACTGAAGGTTGTAAAACTTAAATACCGCCATTCCTTGTCTTCTCCTTACTGATTAATAACCAGCAAGGGTAGACTATAATTAGCTTACACAGAAGCTCTACCGACAAGACAAAAACCCGGCACCAGGGCCGGGTCAACGGAGTATCAAAGGAGCTTGCTGCAATCCTCAGATGCACTTTCTGCACCTTACGGAACTGAGAGTAGTTATCTGCATGCAGCTTGTCAACATTTTGAACATCATGTTGCGCTACCGAAATCGAGAGCAGCATCAATCCACGCCTCACCAGCCCCGAGCAGGTACCTGGCCCGCTCCCGGCTGCCCACACCAGACTCCCGGGCGATGCGGGCCAAGCTGAACTGGCTCAGGTACGCCATGGTCACGATCTGCCCCATCATGTGGTCCCGCCGTTTCAGTTGGGCAATGGCGCGGTCCACGCTCAGGGCCTCATCATCCGGGCACACGGGCATAGCCACGCTGCTGCCCACCGCCAGGTTGACGCCTTTCACGCCCAGGTCCAGCCCACCGGCGCGTACCCAGTGGCCCCACGCGCTCAGGCGCTGCTGTGTGTCACTCAACATGGTTACCTCCCAGCAAGGCCTTCAGGCGCGCCATGCCTTTGCGGCCGACCTTACGCCGGTTTTGTTTTACGGCTTCCCCCTCCGGCAATGAGCGCCGGAAACGCCGGTGGGCCGCCGGGTGCCTCGTTTTGGCCAGCCCCAGTATCCGCCCTACATCCGGCCAGTAGAAATCCTCATCCCCCTCAATGAGCTTTTCCTTGGCCCGGCCCAGGGCCACCTCCAGTTGCTCCCAACTGAGGGCATCCACCTCGCCCGCCCACTCCCGGCGGGCCAGCCGAAGGGTTTTCTCATCCGACCACTGCAGGGTGAAACGGTGCCCGTAAATCAACCGCAGGCGATTGAAAAACAGAACCGTCTTACGCCTTTGCTCCTGGCTGAATCGGTCACCATCGTTCAAGGGCGTAATCGGGGTCTGTGAGCTGTCTCTGGACTGCAGCCCGTTCGTCACGCTTTGAACGGCGCTGCTGATCTTGTGCAACTGAGTCATGGGCACCTCTCTGATGCTGGTTCCGGGGTTGTTGGTTGAGCCTGTCCCGCTCACGGGCATAGCTCTCTGCGAAAGATTTGTAGTATTCAGGGCCGTCGGGGATGCGGCCCAGGTTGGCCTCTGCACTGGCCATAATCTGTCGCATGTCGCCAATGCTCAGAGCCCACTGGGTCCAGCATTGGTACACGGCGATGAGCCGGGGCCGGGCAACACGGTGGTACGCCCAATGCCGTTCGCGGCCAAGGAAAGAGCCCCACTCCATGGGTGACTGGGGCTGAAAGGCATCGGGCCAGGCCTCAGCCTCGCGCCCGCCCGCGCCGGTAGAGTGTAGTGGAGTAGAGTTATACAGATGTGTGTTGTTCCCAGTGTCGCTCCCTGCGTTGTTCCCTGTGTTGCTCCCGCCCTGTTCTACCGGTTCAAATTCCAGTGATTTCGGCAGGTTAACCACCTTGGCGCTGTGTTGTTCCTCGTGTTGCTCCCTGTGTTGTTCCTTGTGTTGTTCCTTTTCCGGGCGGAGTAATCCGCTGTCAGCCAGCGGCAGTTTAAAAACAAGCCCCCGGCTGCGGCTGGAGCCGTGGTTAACCAAAAGCCCGGCCCGCTCCAGCTCCGCCACCCTGGCCCGCACACGCCCAACCGTCGGTGTATCCGCCCGTTTGCGCTGGCTGCCCCAGTCCGGGTCCACGGCGATCAACTCGGCCAGGGCCCGGTACGACAGCTTCCGTACCGGGCCGCCGGCCACGCCACTGGCATAATCCATGTAGCGCCGGAACCCCCGCAGATAGATCACCTGTGCCTCTGCCGTCAGCCCCTGCAGGGCGCCGTCCTCGGCATCATTCCACTGTGAGCGCATGCAGCCCCCCAGCCTTTGAGTTCATTGCCACTAACCGTTGAAGTTTGATCATGGTGAGCCCAGCGCCGTTCGGGTAAGCTCTAAAAGCTAGCCACCCCAAAGGAGCATCCCGTGATTCCATATAAGGTTAAGTACCTGGACGACCATCAGGCTGGCCGTCCTGATCGCTATGAGTCGGCTGAACCTCTGCAGATTGGAGATGTGGTGGAGCTGGATGATTTCCACTGCGTGTGTAACATCCAACGGCTTCAGACAATTCATCGGATAGACGTCGCTCGAGGCTGCGGATCCGAGAAGGAGGCAGTTCTCGAAGCAAAGTATTCAAAACGCCTATGATCACATCCCTGGCATAGTTCATGGCGTCGTAGTCCGCGTAGATCTTATAGGGGTGCATCAGACGCTTACGGACGCTGAGCGCGTCGGGTCTTCTGGTGAATGCCAGGTGTACGGCCTCCGCTATCCGTATATCCAGCGGCGGCCCGTCCTGAAGACAATCGTCACTCTTCCACCCTGCCTTGAGCTGCTCCAGCTCCCGCCGAAGTCGATTGTTTTCGGCCACAAGCGTCGGCATTTCTATGAACGTCTCACAGTGCGGACACTGAATACCTTTGATCTTTTCAAACATGCTCTGGCCTCTCGACGCACTCAAACTCGATCTGTTTTTGCTCATAGCCCCCCCATCCAAGTGGCCAGTTATGCGACAGACGCCTGCTCTGTAGACTCAGGAGACTGACCGTAAATATCCGGACGCATGGAGTACCGATCGATGGTGCCACCCTCAGCCCTCACAGCAGCCTCAAGCTTAAGCACATGTCGAGCCGGAACCCGGACCCATCCGTGCAGGCTCGGTGGCTTCACGTTACAGACTCTCGCCACCTTGGCCTGGGAGCCAAGACACTCCGCTAAATCATCCAGAATACTGATAGCCATTAGATACCCTCGTGTTATCTATCGGGATAGTAGACCAACGCTAACGCCGATGTCTACACCAAAAACTAGCACCATGTTCAACAGGTTGACTTACCAAGGGATTAGTTAATAGCTAACATCTGAGTCATGACAAACGACACTGAAAACGCCAGAGCCGCCAGGCTCAAAGAAGCCGTAGAGAAAGGCCCGCTCAATATGAACGAGATAGCGGAAGAGCTTGGCGTTGCCAGGACCTCCGTCTTGAACTGGAAGAGACGCGGAGCCATCAACATCGACAACCTTAAAGGGATTGCCGAGTTAACGGGTTACCGCTTTTGGTGGCTGGCCTTTGGAGAGGGCCCGAAGACCTATTCAGAAGCAGACGGTGTATCAAATCAGTCTCCCCTGACCGATGTGGCCAAGGCTTCCCCCGAGCACGCGCGGTTGATCGAGTGCATATCCCACTTAACACGGATACGGGTACTCACTCCGGAACTCGCCGAGGGGATCACGGCTACGCTGAATGCGGTAGCTGCTTCAAAAAAAGACTAAAAGCGCAATGCAAGTCAGAGAGAAATATCTATGGCGAGTATTCCTAAATCATTCTGGCATTCACTTAGCTTTTGCATGGTTACAGTAACCGTTGTCTTACTCGTTATCGCTTGGAAGTCTTCGTCCGTTTCAATTGAGGTCGACAGCTACAAAGTGAAACTGAAATCTGTAGTGGTTGATACTAAAAAGGCTCAACAACAACTTGAACTAAGGCGTAAACGGTTAATTGACGCGGAAACATTACTTAAAGAACGTATAGACGAATTAAGCTACGTCACAAACCAGCTCAAAAGCGATGAGTGCATCTCAGAACTCCCCAGACCATCGCGAGAAGATGCGTTCCTCCGCAGTATCGAGTTATTTTTAAGCACCGACAACGATGCACAGCTCCAGTCTTTACAAGAAGCGATCAAAGGACTCAACAAACTTGAGTCAGGATTGGCAGAACAATAAAAGCTGAGGCTTTAAGGCCCCAAGCACAACAAAAGAACCACCGCAACCTCGACAGCAGAACAGGCATAAAGCTTAGGAAGAGCTTAAGAACAACACGGACCTGAACATATAAGGAGACCCAGGTTGCCCACGCAAATTGAACAAATCCTCATACTCGCGAAAACTTATCCATCTCCCAGCGCGAGCTATGTAGAAACCTCTTGTGTAGCTGGAATTACGGAACAAGGTGAAATGAGAAGGCTCTACCCCGTCCCTTTTCGCCTCCTGAAAGACAACCAGCAATTCCAAAAGTGGCAGTGGATTGAAGTCAGGACAGAAAAGGCCAGGGCCGATCATCGACCAGAAAGCCACCGGGTGTTCGTAGATACCATCAACTGTTACCACAGGATAGACACCAAAAATGCTTGGTGCGAACGCCGCCACTGGCTGGCGAAGATACCAACCTATAGCAGCGCTGAGGAAATTAATCAGGCACGAGAGAAATGCGGCGTATCCATGGCGTTACTGAAACCGGCCAGTATCGAATCACTGGAAATACAAAAAGCAAGAAATAGCGACTGGACCGACGATGAAAAAGTCAAACTGATAAAAGACCAGATCCAAGGCAACCTTTTTTCAGAGCATGACGCTACTAAAGAAATGCACCAGCTCCGAAAGGTACCTTTTGACTTTTATTACAACGTAACCTACCAGACGCCAAACGGTATAGTCAGAGACAAGCTCAAAATCATTGACTGGGAGGCGTGTGCATTATACTGGAATTGCGTGCGGTCGCACGGACCTGAATGGCAGACACCTTTCAGAGAAAGGCTAGAGGAAAAGTTGTTGAGAAATGACTTGCAACTGCTGGTTGGCAACCAGCATCGGTTTCAGAGCCAGTGGCTCATAATCAGCCTGATCTACCCACCAAAAATCGACACATCTACGCCACTTCAGCAACCGCTTTTTTAAGCCACTTCTTGCTGAGGTGAACAACTGAAAAATCCGCGATCTTCTGAACGGATTTGGCAACTAACGACCTGTGACAAAAGGTAGCATCTGCCTCAAAACACATTAGTGCACATTTTTTCGTAGAGGCCTCAGCAACCAACCTCCCCAACGCTTCATCTTGCTCCGCAAGATGATCGAGAAATTTCAGCTTGTAGCTCCCCCAATCGCCATCTTCTTTCAACTGGTGTCGAATCGGCTTTGGGCAACCGAGCTTCGGCATATGAATATATCCTATCCCAGCAGATTCAAGCGCTTCCCGGAGCTTTGTTTTTGAAAAACCTGGCTTTCTGGACAATGGAAGCTCCCGCACATCAACCAACGCATCAATGCCGGCATTCAGCAAAACGTTTTTAAACTGATCAACCCCCATGCCCTCGTAGCCAATCGTAAAAATCTGCATTTCGTCTCCTGATGCAATCTCATTTCTCGGACGCAAGGGTAGCGATCGAACAACCACTTGTCACCTTACGGTCCACTCTACTCGCAATCGGTAAAGCGTAGAAAGGAACTTACACACCCCGCAGGCCAGCGCCTCCGGGGCTTTTTTTTGTGCCCGCACAACCTCCCCACCTCCAAAATTGTTCACTAACAGAAAAAAATAAGCACAAATAGTTGACGACAATGTTAGCCCTAAACTACGATAAATCCATAGACTACGGTTATGGTGCTTTATGGCTAACATCGCTGGCTCAGAATTCGAAATCCACGACCCCAACAACGCCCTCACCCCGCGCCAGCGGCAGGTGTTGGTGTGGGTGGTGGAAGGCAAGGAAAACGACGCCATTGCCATTCTGCTGGGCATCACGCTCGGCACGGTGAAGTTTCACATTGTCCGCCTGTTGCGCCATTTCAAAGCACCGAACCGGCAACTACTGATCAGCCGCGCCTGGAAGGCCGGGCTCATCAAGGCCCGCCAGTTGGCCATCGGCCTGCTGATTTTCGGCAACGCCCTGCCGGGCACTGGCGACCAGCCGGTCACGGTGCGCATTCCGCGGGTTGCCCGGGTGCGGGCATCAAACCGCCGTGAGTCTGACGACCACCCGATCATCCAGCTCAACAACCTTGCAGATCTCCACACCGGAGACAGGGAGGCAGCATGATTCCTGAAACCATCACCCTCCAGGAAGCCGCCAAAGTGCTGAACCTGGGCCCCCGCAAAATGATCCGCGCCCTCAAGCAGCGCGGCATTCTGGACAACCAGCGTCTGCCCAACTGGCGCTATGCCAAGCGCGGCTTTTTCCAGGTGCAGACCAAGTCTTTCAACCACCCCGTGCGCGGCCTGCAGCACAGCGCCAAAACGCTGGTAACGCCGGCCGGCCTGGATTTCCTGCGCCGTGAGTTCGCAGAGCAGATCGACATGGAGAAAGCATCGTGAAGCAGATCTCTACCTTTTTCGCCCTGATGGCCGAGTTCGGTACCGCCGAGATTCCACTGGAAGACGTGTGCGAGAAGTTCTTCGGCCTGCAGCCAGACATGGCCAAAAAGCGCGCAGCCCGCCGGCAGCTTCCGGTTATTGCCTACCGGGGCGGTACCCAGAAAAGCAGTTGGCTGGTGAGCGCAAAGGATCTGGCGGAGCACATCGACGAACAGCGCGCCAAAGCCAAGCGCGAGTGGGACCAGGTAAACGTCGCCTAAGGAGTAACCATGAAGACCCTCAAGGAAATCGAGCTGCTGAGCTGGAAGGCGATCTGGCTGGCCGTAAAAAGCGGCCGGCACAGCCAGATTCACAAAGCGATTGATGAACACGTTGAGCGCTTTCCGGTGTCGGAACGCGATCAGGTGCGCCTGCGCACTATTCATATCGTCCGCCACACCCAGCGCGAACCGGAGGAAGTCGCCACCCGGATCCGGCGGGTATCACGCACCATCCGCCAGTTACAGAAGGGCCATTTCAGCACCCGCCAGGAGGTATGCCATGCGCCTTGATCTGCCCAACAGCACACGGGTTATCGACCTTATCCGCCTCGCCAACGCCCAGGGCAAACGCCTGGTGTGGAAGCGTGACGGTCTCCGCTACCGGCCCCATATGGAGGCAGCCAATGATCAGCACCCTGTTGTTACTCGCCTGCGCCCTCGGTTGCGTGTGGTGGATAGCAAGAAACCCTGAGGACCACATCATGATGACGCTAACCGCCAGTGCAAACGACATCGAACGCGCCCTGCAGGACCTTCACCACCTGGCCACCACCGGCGTGGACAACGACGCCCGCAACGCGGCCCAGTTTCTGCTGGCCCTGTGGGACGGCGACCTTCACCCGCTCAACCTGCAGGACTTCCGGTTTCTGACCCCCCAGCCCATGCGCCAGGCCCTGCAACTGTTCACTTTCCTGATGACCACAGGCACCGGCCTGCAGAAGTTCATGAGCGAAGAGGCCATCAGCCAGGTGGCTGACAACCTGCGGGCGCTGAACGGCCCCGGCATCAACAGCGGCGACTACGGCAACGGATCATCCGGCGCCATGGCCCGCCCTGCACCACCGGCCCCTCCGGCCGCACGGGTTCAGACCTACTGACCCACCCATAAAAGCCAAAGGAGTATCGAGATGAGCGCACCCGAGAGCAATCACCGCGACACCGATGTAACCCAGTTCGTCGCCGATCTGGACGGCGGCGTCTTCATGCAGAAGCTGGGCCGGGCCATCAGCGAGGTGGCCGGCGGCGTTGTCGACAACAACGACAAAGGCGCGATCGACATCCGCCTGAACTTCAAGCGGATCGGCCAGAGCTACCAGGTGAACATCGGCCACACCCTGAAATACACCGTGCCCACCCTGCGCGGAAAGATCATGGAGGAAGACACCACAGAAACCCCGATGCACGTGAACACCGGCGGCCGGGTGAGCATCTTCCCGGAAAACCAGCACCAGTTGCTGACCCGCAACGGTGAACCCGAAACCCACCGCGAAGACAAGGACTGAACCCCATGACTGAAGTACTGCAATCCATCGACGCCCTGCACGAATACACCAAAGCCGTGCAGGCACAAGAGCTGAACCAGTTCATCCAGGAGCAAACCAACGGCAGCGCCACGGCCCTGCCTGAAGGCGTAACCGTGGCAGACCTGGAAAAGTACCTGGAAACCCGCCGCCGCTACCGGGGCAGCATGCGCACCACGCTGATTGATGAATTCGTGGAATTCGTGAACACCACCTCTGACGCCTATGGAGCGATGGGGTCCGAGTGTTTCCCCTGCTTTGTGAACCCGGAACACATGAAGGCCACCGCGTTTTTCAACCTGGGCGATATCGACGCGCCCGGCCACGGCGACCACCGCGCCAACCTTCAGCTCAGCGAGACGGAAGCCTTTGAGGAACTGCTGCGCATCAACGGCAAACGGTTTGAGCAACGGGCCCTGGCTGAGTGGCTGGAAGACTGGCGCGACCACCTGATTGCACTGGCGGAAGACGGCAACACAGAGCTGCCGATATCCGCCTCCGTCAGCGCCATTCGCCGCATCACCATCGGGACCAACGCGGAGTCCACCAGTGAAGAGCAAACCTTCAGCAGCCGCCGCAGTGCCATGGCCGAAGTAGAAGCCAAGCACAAAGACGAGCTGCCCGCCTTCCTGAAGTTCACCTGCGAACCCTACCAGGGCCTGAGCGAACGCACGTTCACCCTGCGCCTGAGCCTGATCACCGGCGAAAAGCCGCAGATCAGCGCCCGCATTGTGCGCCTGGAAAGCGTGAAGGAAGAGATGGCCAAAGAGCTGGAAGACCGACTGCGCAGTGGCTTTGAAGACACCGCCGTGCGCACCTTCGTTGGCACCTTCGACCCGAACTGACCCAACCGCGCCCCACGTGGGGCGCATCCGGGAGGGCTTTCATTGAGAGCCCTCCCGGATGAACACCAGCAACAACACAAGACAGGGGAACACCATGTCAGCACCAACCATGAGCACCGACCAAATGCTGGCCGCCCTGCGGGTCCGCGCCCTCAGAGTTTGCAGCCTATCGCTGGAGATCAACGTGCGGGGCATTGCCCAGGCATTCGTCGACGTATACGGCCACACACATTCCATGTACGCCGATCTGAGGCCTGCCGATACCGTCTTCCCTGAAAACGGCGAACCACGCCCGGAGATTGCGAACCTAAACCTGAGATTTTACGCCTACGACTTCCACGATCACGAGGAACAGCAAGAGGACATGCAGGAGCAGGCAGACGCAGCGGACCAGTACATTGCATACCTGGAATTGCTGCTTGCCAAGGGGCAGCCGGTCACGGTGGCAGATGTGGGGAGTGAGGCAGCATGAGCGTTGTTGAGATTCGCCACTTTCATCTGTTCTGCGGACTGGGCTGCGGAGCCAAAGGGTTCAACCAGTCGAACCCAAGGGTAGGCACTCTTCAGGGTGAGTTCCGCTGCCTTGGCGGCATCGATGTAGACGCCACAGCCATCGCCAACTTCCAGTTGTTGACTGGCGTACCAGGGACCATCCGCGACCTGATGAGCGCCCAGCAATACGAGGCCTTTCATGGTCACCCGCCGCCCACCGACTGGAAAGAAGCAACACCGGCAGATATTCAAAACGCCGCCGGCGGCGAACGCCCGCACATCGTATTCCTTTCAGCACCCTGCAAGGGATTCAGCGGATTGTTATCCCAGAGCCTCAGCACCACGGCCAAATACCAGGCCCTGAATGAGCTCACCTTACGAGGCATCTGGTTGGCTCTGGAGGCCTGGCGGGATGATCCGCCCGAACTCCTCATATTCGAGAACGTGCCCCGCATTGCTAACCGTGGCCGGCACCTGCTGGAACAGATTACCCAACTGCTTAGGGCCTACGGCTACGCCGTATCAGAAACCACCCACGACTGTGGAGAAATCGGCGGGCTCGCCCAAAGCCGCCGCCGCTTTCTGCTGGTTGCCCGCCATGAGGAAAAGGTACCGCCCTTTCTGTATGAGCCACCCAAGAAAACCCTCAGGGCTGTGGGCGATATCCTGGGCGCCATGCCACTGCCGGGCAATGCCGATGCCGGCCCGATGCACCGCATCCCCAGCCTGCAATGGAAAACCTGGGTAAGACTGGCCTTCGTGGAGGCCGGGAAAGATTGGCGAAGCCTGAACCGGCTGAAGATCGAGAACGGCTACCTGAAGGACTTTCTCATCATGCCGGAGTACCGCCCGGGTTACATGGGCGTGAACCACTGGGACGAAAGCATGGGTACCGTCGCAGGCCGCAGCACTCCCACAAACGGCGCGTTCAGTGTTGCGGATCCACGGTATGAGGGACAGCAATACAGCCAGTTTGGAGTGCTGAACTGGAGGGAAACAACCGGCGTTGTCACCGGCCAGCGGTCACCAGGACAAGGCCGGTTTAGTGTGGCAGACCCACGCTCAGGCGGCGAACCAGTATCCCGCAGCAAATACCGCGTCACCCGATATAACGAACACGCCGGCGCCGTCATCGCAGCCAGCACTACCGGTGAAGGCGCGTTTTCCGTGGCTGATCCACGCCCCGGGCTATCTCGCAAGAAAGGTGACAGCTACTTAACAGCGGGGCATTACGGCGTAGTGCCCTGGCAGTCTCCTGCAGGTGCAGTGTCCGCAGCGGCAGGCCACGACAATGGGCGTTGGACCGTTGCCGACCCAAGGCCAGCCGCCACCAGCGAAGGCCCCTTGGATGCCCTGCCGGCAGCCACAGACAGACTGATCGCAGAGATCACCGCCCTGGACGGCACCTGGCATCGCCCCTTCACCACCCTGGAACTGGCTGCCCTGCAGTCACTGATCGAGCCCGAGGAATACCTGGAGCTGCACGGCAAGTCCGACAGCGTCTGGCGGGAACAGATCGGCAATGCAGTGCCCGCCCACGCAGCCAGAGCGATCGGCGACACCATGGGCGAAACCCTACTACTTGCATGGACTGGTGAAACCTTCGTACTGAGCCCTGAAAAAGTCTGGGTCCAGCCACTGCGTGTGGCGTTGTCAGTGGACCAGCAGCCACTGGAGGAACCGGCATGACCATCGAGCACATCACTAACCGCCAAGCCTTCGAAGAAGTCCTACGCGAAGACCAGCTCGCTATGGACGAAGCCGAACGCCAACAGGCCATTGAAGCCCGGAAGCGCCGGGAACGTGAACACCGGCTCGATCTGGACGAGGAAGCCCGCAACAGTTTCGGAGGCCCGGCATGATTACCGCCAGACTGAACAGACTCGTGGCCGCCTACCGCGCGGCAAAGAGACTGGTCGGCGATGCCAACCGGGGAAAAGCCATACCAGCGGTTGCGCTGAGGCTGTGTAATCGCATACGGCAGGCTATCAAAGCGGAGATTGTGGTGGTGGAGGCGATGATTCGGCCACGGCGGCTTTTGCAGAACAACCCGGAGGTTTACCCAGCATGAGCCAGGAGAACCTGTTTGACGACGGCACCCCGCTGACCACCGACATGCACGTGATTCTGCAGCTGTTCACGAACTACCGGGGCATAGACATCCGCCGGGATTTCGAAGGGCTGTGCCACGTTTACCACAGCGTTCACACGCACCCTGACAAGCTACCCAAGACCAGCTGGAGCCCTGCCCGCGTACTAAAAGCCGTCCAAAAATGCCAAGCCGCCGGCCTGGTTACCTATCCGGAAACGGACACCGGCCACAAGTACGAAATCACCGCCAAAGGCATCGAAGCCAGGCGTACGGCTTACCTCACCCAGTTAGGCCGGTGCTAACCATGCAGATATTCAAAGAAACGCTCTTCCGGAATAATGGCAATGGTGGATCCCCCATCACGGAGCTCAATCGCTTTTTCGATTTTCCGGCCAAAGGTGCTGTGAGCCCAGTCGCGGCTGCCGACTTCGCCTACCACCAGGAACGACGTTTTCTTGCAGGGTGTTTTTTTGACAGCACCACCGCGCTGAACCACTGCATCCTCAACTTCCCGCCTCGGACCACAAGCAAAGGTTCCAGTCAGGCAAAAGATCTCACCAGCAAAGGCCACCCTCGGGGAAGGGTCATCAAAAGGAAGAGTGGCACTAGCATTGGTGCCCGTAGCATTTACATTGGGGCTCCCGGTGATCCCCATCAGGAGAGTAAGCAGCTCCTGTTCTTCGGTATCATCCAGAACTCCATCTGCCAGCATGGCACGAATTCGTGGGAAGAGAACATTGGCAGGCCACTTATCCGCACAGTGCTGGTTAGACTGCAACCAGTTCAGAAGGAACTCCGCTTCCCCCTGGTTCACCTGGCCATCAGCCAGAACCCCCTTGCACAGGCCAATAACTTCATCCACTTGGCGATCAGCCACGCGCGACCAACAAAGCGCCGGGTTCAGCGGCTGGCCATTGTCATCAAGAGGGATTTCACGACGAGGGAAAACGGCCATAGCGCAACTCCTTTGCAGAAAAACACATCAGTAACGGTAAGGAATACTACCCCAAAGATAACCCTCCCGTTGACTCAGGGCAAATGCCGGGGCCATACTTACTCTGTCGCTGCAAAATCAGCGACCGGGTTTGGCGACCCGAGCAGTACAGGAGAGCACGCCGCATCTCCTCACGAGTTAGCGGTTTTTTTGTGCTCAGAGCATGGCACGCTCAGCGTTATGGGGCGGGCCGTGTGGGAGGCCTTCGGGCCTGCCGGATCCTGTACCCGGTTCGCCAACCCGCGCGGTCCCGCCCTCCCTGTTTGGCGACAGGCAGGCGGGTTCCTTAATCAAGTACAGGAACCGTAGTCATGCATAATCACACCCAAGGTGCACCCGCACCACTCGTATACGCATTCACTTCTACAGATCTCCGCGTCATTCTCATCGAAGGACAAATCTGGTTTGCGGCCGCCGATGTTGCTGCGGCGCTCGGTTATCGAATGACAAGTGATATGACCCGCAACTTGGATGACGACGAAAAGGGAACGCACATTATGCGTACCCCTGGCGGTAACCAAGAAATAACTGTCATTAACGAATCTGGCTTGTACTGTTGCGTACTAAAATCCCGCAAACCCGAAGCCAAAAAATTCAAACGCTGGGTTACCCACGAAGTACTCCCCACCATTCGAAAAACCGGCAGCTACGGCAAAACCCACTGGCCGCCTACCGACCGGGCTAGTTACCAGCTCCGCGAACAGCTCTCTGCCGCTATCCGATCCATTACCGTCGGGTTCCGTGGCAAGGGTGCGGCCTACGCCGTTAATGAACGCATCCGCAACCATTTCGGCGTCCGTCGCGTTGAGGACCTGACCACTCAACAAGCCAAAGACGCCATCTTCATGGTCGAACAACTGCGCCCGCTTGCCCATCGCTGGGTGAAGGCCATGAACCAGGCAGAGAAAGACTTCACCCGTCAGGTGCTGCGCACAGAAACCGGCCCCATGCTGAGCGCCCCAACGCTGGTCTGCCTGGACATAGACGCCAATGGCATCACCACGCCGCTGGAGCACCCAAACCTGAAGAAGCTCCAGAAGGCGAACCAGGGCATGCATGACATGCTGGCGCTGTTTCAGGACGAGGAAGAATGAAAGCACCGGAAGTAGCCAACCCCAAGGGCGGCTTTCTGGCGAGAAACGCCGCCCTGCTTTGCCAAAACAGCAGCTTCCAGCTCTACCTGGACAGGCGCAGAGCGGCAAAGTTTGGGCTGGATATCCCGGACGGCACCCACACAGAGGAAGACGCCCGGGATTTCATCCTGCAGGCCTGCAGCATCAGCTCCAGGGCGGAGCTGGATCATAACCCGCAGGCAGCAACGGTTTACCGGCAGATCAGGTATCGCCACCAAAGGTGGGAGGCTCGCAATTTTCGGAGAGCTCACCAATCTCACAGAACAGAGCCGCCCTGATCCTACTCACCCGATCAGAAACCATCCCTGTTTCAATAGCGTTTTGCAGTTGCTTACCAACTGCTGCCAGATCACCAATGACTGCCAGCAACGCTTCAGCACGCTCGATTTTGCGGTCTTTATCCATCAGACACTCCAGATTTGATCGTTTGAAAGTTGAGCATGTGGCCACATGCTCCAACCTTACGGCATCTGAAGATTCGCGAACGGCGCTGCCCCCTCTTTTACAGAATTTCACATGGTGGCAGGCCTAAACGACCACCCCTCGTATTTGTCATGCGGCTCCTGCCTGCTGAGATGAGTATATTTCTGCAGAGATGACCAGGTGTTATGCCCACTCACCGCAGCAACCCTGGGAATATCCCAGCCACGCTCAAACAACCAGCTAATGCACTCGTGCCGGAGATCATGGAAGCGCAGGTCATCAATCCCCAGAAACAAGCACCACTCCCGGAACCGGGTACCAATACTCCGGCTGTTGTCCGGGAAGATGCGATCGCCCCGCTCTGGCTGGCGCTGAATGATCGCCCAGGCCTCCTCAGTCAGGTGAACACGCTTGTGGTTGCCCCGCTTTGCCGTCGGGTGCTTCATGTCTGTGACCATGACCGTCCGGTTTTTCTCATCCAGCCCATCCCAGCGGATCCGCGTGATTTCCTCCTGGCGCCGGCCAGAGAACAAAGCGAACAGAATAATCTCACCCATGGGGATCTGGCGCTGGGCGCTTTCCCGGCCGGCATACTCCATCAGCTTATTAAGCTCCTCCAGTGTGGGCCGGCGATCCCTGGAATCCGCCTTACCAACCAGCCGCTCCCGCTTGCAAGTCTCCGCCGCATCATCGATCACGGAAAGGTTTACCGGCATCCCCCAGGCGGTGCGAGCCACCTTGAACACTGATCGAAGCCAGATGATGTCGTTATTGGCTGTCTGCGGTTTCACTGTTTGCAGGCGCCACATGACGTGAGACACGATGTCAGACGGCTGCAACTCCAGGGCATCACGATCTGCCAGATCAAAAGAGCGCATGTACTCCAGGTGCGCGTGTTTGGTCCTACCGAAGTTGGCACCGTATTCCTTGATGTAACGCTGTATGAGCTCTCCAACAGACACGCCCCGGTGCTTCACTTTTTCGAGCATCCCAGGTTCCTGCAGTTCGAGTTCCCGACGGGCCGCCCAGTCTTTCGCCAAAGCCTTACGGTCGAAGGTGCGGCTTTCCTGATAAACTAACCGTCCTTTGCGTTTGATGCGTATGTCTGCGCGGTAGGATTTGGTTCCGTCTGCACGGGTACGAGCGATGATGGAGGCCACGGTGCTACACGTCCTTATATGTAGGATTTCTGTAGCACTGATAGTAAGAAAATGGTACAAAATGAGCAAGAAATGACCGAAAACGCAGCCGCGAAATTTACTGAAAATTCAGTCACAAGCACTGGAAACACTGGGGTGGAGCCATCCAGGCGTTTCAGCATCGCGCCGATGATGGACTGGACGACGCCCCACTTTCGCTACCTGGCGCGCCAGTTGAGCCTGCACACCCTGCTGTATACGGAAATGGTCACCACCGGCGCCCTGATCCACGGCGATACCGAGCGCTTCCTGCGCCACAGCCCGGAGGAATACCCACTGGCGCTCCAGCTCGGGGGCAGCGACGGCGGGGAACTGGCCCATTGTGCCCGGCTGGCCGGCCAGTTTGGCTTTAACGAGGTGAACCTGAACGTGGGCTGCCCCAGCGACCGGGTACAGAACAACATGATCGGCGCCTGTCTGATGGCCCACCCGGACAAGGTGGCACAGGCCGTGTCGGCGATGATCGAGGCCACCGATCTACCGGTCACCGTCAAGCACCGGATCGGCATCGACGGCCGCGAATCCTGGGACCAGCTCTGCGAGTTCATCGAAAAAGTCTCCGCCGCGGGCTGCCGGACTTTTATCGTGCATGCCCGGATTGCCGTTCTCGAAGGACTCAGCCCCAAGGAAAACCGGGACATACCGCCGCTCAAGTACGACTGGGTATACCGGTTGAAGGAAACCTATCCAGACCTGGAAATCATCATCAACGGTGGCATCCGCACGTTTGAGGAATGCCACCAGCACCTGGCCCATACCGATGGTGTAATGCTCGGCCGGGAGGCCTACCACAACCCCTGGCTACTGGCCGGTGTTGACCCGGAGTTCTTCGGCACGCCAGGCCCCGCAACCAGCCGCCACGACGCCCTCCGTGCCATGTTCCCCTTTATCCAGCAGGAGCTCGACAGGGGCGTGTTCCTGACGCATATGTCCCGTCATGTCATGGGACTGTTCCATGGCCAACCGGGCGGCCGCCAGTTCCGGCGCTACCTGAGCGAGAATGCCCACAAGCCGGGTTCCGGCCTGGAGGTCATCGAAGAGGCCCTGAAGCGGGTACCGGAACCGGAGCCGATAGCGGCAGGTTGATGACCTCCATACTTTTTGTTGTCTTGTCCGCCGCCTGAGCTGCCGTTATTGTAGGACGATACCCGGATCAGCCGGACCACCCCTATCAATCAGGACGACAGGACGAATGAGCAGCAAGCTGGACCAACTGAAAACCATGACCACCGTGGTTGCAGATACCGGGGATATTGACGCTATCGCCCAGTGGCGTCCCCGGGATGCCACCACCAACCCTTCCCTCCTGCTCAAGGCGGCGGCTTCCGATGCCTACCGCCCCATGCTCGACAAGGCCGTCGCCTTTGCCCGCAAACAGGGCGGAACCGATGCCGAACAGCTCGGACTGGCGACCGACATGCTGGCCGTTCTGGCCGGACGGGAAATACTCGGGCTGATACCGGGGGTGGTTTCCACCGAAGTGGATGCCCGGCTGTCATTCGACACCGGAGCCACTCTGGAACGCGCCCGGCGGCTGATCGAGTTCTACGATCAGCAGGGCGTGGACACCAGCCGGGTGCTGATCAAGATTGCATCCACCTGGGAAGGCATCCGGGCGGCGGAGCAACTGGAGCAGGAAGGCATTCACTGTAACCTGACCCTTCTGTTCTCGTTCGTGCAGGCCGTTGCCTGCGCCCAGGCGGGGGCCACCCTGATTTCTCCCTTTGTTGGTCGCATCCTGGACTGGCACCTGGCCGCAAGCGGCCGTGACAGCTTCCCGGCGGAAGAAGACCCGGGCGTTCAGTCCGTCGCCCGGATCTACAACTACTACAAGGCCTCCGGCTTCGACACGGTGGTCATGGGGGCCAGCTTCCGCAATACCGGTGAAATCGAAATGCTGGCCGGCTGCGACCGCCTGACCATCAGCCCGGCCCTGCTGCAGGAACTGCAGGACGACAACGGCACACTGTCCCGCCAGTTGAACCCGGAAATGGCGACCACCGCCGATGCACCCGGCCGGATTGGCGAAAAGCAGTTCCGCTGGGATTCCAACGAAGACGCCATGGCCACCGAGAAACTGGCCGACGGCATCCGTCGCTTCGCGGCTGATCAGGTCGAGCTTGAAAGCCGGGTGCGCCAGTTAGCCACCACGGCCGCGTAACCCACCGCGCAACCGGAGTTTTGGTGAAAATGATCGAACACCTGAAAAAACTGTTTGCCCAACCGGACAACGAACCGGTCCAGCCCGACCGGCACCAGTTGGCGGTGGCGGCCACCGCCCTGATGGTCCAGCTTTCACGGGTCGACAACGACGAAGACCAGCGCGAACTGGAAACCATTGTGGACTGTGCGGTCAAGGCGCATGAAATCACCCGGGAAGAGGCCACCGACATTCTCGACGACGCCCTGGCCCATGCCGATGATGCCACCTCGCTTTACGAGTTCACCGGGCAGATCAACGAATACCTGGATCAGGCCAACAAACAGTCGCTGCTGGAAAGCATCTGGCGCGTCGCCTTCGCCGACGGCCGCATCGACAAGTACGAAGAGCACCTGATTCGCCGTATGGCCGACCTGCTGCATCTCAACCACCGGGAATACATGCAGGCCCGGCACGCTGCCGAAACCGCGGCTGACTGATTTATAGGAGCTGACATGCTAGCCATCCTTCACCCCAATACCACCCTGGACAGTGAAGCCTATCGCCAGACCATGCATTACCTGGAAAACCTGCCGGGCGTGAGCCTGCGGGTCCATGAGGTTCAGGGGGCCAGCCAGCGCCTGACCGAAATCTATCTGTTGGGCGACACCAAGCCGCTGGACAAGGAAGAAATCGAAGCTCTGCCGGCGGTCGAGCGAGCCGTCCGCATCTCCGAGGATTACCGGATTCTTGGCCGCCACAAGGACGACCGGCGCCAGAGTGGCTTCACCTACAATGGTGTGGATTTTTCCCAGAACAACCTCAACATCTTCGCCGGGCTGTGTGCCGTCGATGTCCCGGAGCATGTTGAAATGATGATGCAGGCACTGGAGCAGCACGGGGAAGTCTGCACCCGCATGGGCGCCTACAAGCCCCGCACCAACCCCTACTCGTTTCAGGGACATGGCAAGGGTTGTCTGCCCTGGGTATTTGAAAAGGCCGGCAAACACGGCATCAAGGTGGTGGCCATGGAAATCACCCATGAAAGCCACATTGAGGAAATCGACACCTGCCTGGAAAAACTGGGGCGCCCGACCGGCGTGATGCTGCAGGTCGGCACACGCAATACCCAGAACTTCGAGCTGCTCAAGGCCATCGGCCGCCAGAGCACCTATCCCGTCCTGCTCAAGCGGGGCTTTGGCATTACCCTGAATGAATCCCTCAATGCCGCCGAGTATCTGGCCAGCGAAGGCAATGCCAATGTCATTTTCTGCCTGAGGGGCATGAAAACCGAAGCCGGCCTGCCCCACCGCAACATGGTGGATTTTGCCCATGTTCCGGCCGTCAAACGCCTGACCCGGATGCCTGTCTGCGTGGATCCATCCCACTCCGTCGGCAGCCGTGACGCGTCGCCGGATGGCATCCTGGATGTCATGCACGCCACCGCCCAGGGAGTTATCGCCGGAGCCAACATGGTGCTGGTGGACTTTCACCCGAAACCGGAAAAAGCGCTGGTAGACGGCCCGCAGGCCCTGCTGATGGACGAATTGCCGGCCTACCTCGAGGACCTGCGCCTGTGCCATGACACCTGGAAAAAGCGCCAGTCCATCTACCAACGCCTGAAGGAATCCACGGCAGAATGATCATTTTTGGCCACCGGGGCGCAAAGGGTGAAGCCCCGGAGAACACCCTGCCGGGCTTTATTCACGCCTACCGGCAGGGCATCCGTCATTTCGAGCTGGACCTGGTGCTGTCCCGGGACGGCGTGCCGGTGATGGTCCACGATCTAACCGTGGACCGGACCACCGGCCACACCGGCAGCGTGGGCAGCTTTACCGCCACGGAACTGGCAGGCATGGATGCCCGACCGGACCCAAGTGTCTGGCCGCGCCCTACCGGGATTCCGGCGCTTGAGGTTCTGCTTGACTCCCTGGAAGGCCTGGAGCAGCTGCAACTGGAGGTCAAGAAAGACAATCGCAGCCGCCTGAATGTCTTGTGCAACCGGCTCACCGAGATTATCCAGCGCCGGGAACTACACCATCGAGTCGTTGTGACGTCATCCGATCCCTGGTTCCTCCGCCAGATACGACGGCGCGACCGCAACATCCGCCTGGGGCTGGTGGCCGAACGGCGCTTTCCCAATCCTCTGAGCCTGGCTGCCCGCCTGGGCTGCGAGTATTTCTGTGCGAACTGGAAGATCGTGAGCCGGTCGATGATCGCCACAGCACACCGCCGCAACATGCACGTATCCACCTGGACGGTGAACCGGATTCACGACATGCTGCAACTGGAGGAACTGGGGGTGGACAGCATCATCACCGACTACCCGACCAGCAGCCGGATGTTCTTCGATAATCGTGCCAACGCAGCTCTGGAACTGCCGCCCCGGCAGGCAAGCCCCGAAACGGCCTGACGGCCGCCCGGGGCTCCGAACCGATCAGAAGATCCGGTTCAGGCCGTTGAGAGCGGCCACACGGTAGGCTTCCGCCATGGTGGGATAGTTGAAGGTGGTGTTGATAAAGTAGTCCAGGGTGTTGGCCTCACCCTCCTGATTCATGATCGCCTGGCCGATGTGAACGATCTCAGCGGCCTGGTCACCGAAACAGTGGATGCCCAGAATCTGCCGGGTTTCCCGGTGGAACAGAATTTTCAGCATGCCCACGGCCTCACCGGTGATCTGCGCCCGGGCCAGATCCTTGAAGAACGCTTTGCCAACATCGTAAGGGACCCGGGCCTGGGTCAGTTCTTCCTCGGTTTTGCCCACCGAACTGATTTCCGGGATGGTATAGATACCCGTCGGCACGTCATCCACAAACCGGAAGTATTCGTCATGGGTGATGTCCGATGCCGCGGAGCGACCCTGGTCATAGGCGGCACTGGCCAGGCTCGGCCAGCCGATCACATCGCCCACGGCATAGATGTTCTCAACACCGGTGCGGTAATGCTTGTCCACCGCCAGTTGGCCCCGGCCATTCGGCTCCAGGCCAATATTGTCCAGCCCCAGGTTATCGGTGTTGCCGGTTCGGCCAGCGGCCCAGAGGAAGGCATCAGCACGGACTTTCTTGCCCGATTTCAGGGACAGCACCACCCCGTGATCATCCCCCTTCACGGACTCGAATTCCTCATTGTGCCGCACCAGAACACCGTTGTTGCGCAGGTGGTAGCTGAGGGCATCGGAGATTTCATCGTCCAGGAACGAGAGAATCCGGCTGCCCGGGTTGATCAGATCCACTTTCACGCCGAGCCCGGAGAAGATTGAGGCATACTCTGAGCCAATGACGCCGGCCCCGAAAATAATCAGGGTGCGCGGCGTATGGGACAGGTTGAGAATGGTGTCGGAGTTGTAGATCCGGTGATGACGGAAGTCGATGTCGGGCGGCATATAGGGCCGGGAGCCGGTGGCAATAATCGCCTGCTTGAAGTAAAGCGTCTCAGCAGACTTGTTGCCACGGACCTCGATACGATTATTGTCAACAAAATGCGCACGTCCGTTGATCAGGTCGATCCGGTTACGGGCATAGAAACCGGTCCGCAGCTTTACCTGCTTGCCTATCACCTTCTGGGCATTCTGCAGAACCCTTGGGAACGAAAACCAGCGTGGTTCGCCGATGTCACGGAACATCTGGTTGGTGTTGAAGGTGATAATCTGCTTGACCGAGTGGCGCAGCGCCTTCGAGGGAATCGTGCCCCAGTGGGTGCAGTTGCCGCCCACGGTCGGCTTGTCTTCAATGATTGCGACCCGTTTGCCGTGTTTCGTCGCATTCATCGCAGCACCTTCCCCAGAAGGCCCGGACCCTATGACGACGACGTCGTAATGATGCTCTGCCATGCGCGCAGTGACTCCTTATCTACGTCGTGAAATGGTAATTATAGTTTTTACACCGGCCAGCCTGGACGGCGATGGTCATTCCTTGCGGGAGGCGTCGTACGCCAGATCCGCAGCCGGCTCGGCAGAATCGTTGCCCTGGCGGCTGTCCTCACATTTCTGGGTGTTGCCACCACAAATCTCACAGGACGTACTGATCCCAAGCGCACCAATACCGCCACAGGTGCCACTGATGGGCTTACGCCCGAACATAACGCCAATCGACATACCCGCGATCAGCACCACCACAATAAACAGAACCAGCAGAAAGGTACCCATACTGCCCTCCTTTACTGAACCACATACGAGGAAAAGGCCGGTGTCTGCCTGACCTCGAATGCATCGTCACCCCGCACAATGAAATAGGCGGGAATATTGTTTCGCGTCGCCAGGGCCATGGCTTTTTCCTGACCCAGTACATCAAAGGCCGTTGCCAGGGCGTCTGCTGTCATACAGTCCTCTGCAATTACTGTAACAGACGCCAGTCTGTGGGTAATCGGCCGACCCGTCTCCGGGTCTATGGTATGGGAATAGCGCCGGCCATCCGATTCGTAATAGTTACGATAATCGCCCGATGTTGCCATTGCCTGACTATCCAGCGCGACGATGGCATTAACCTCACGCCCCTGTTCCGACGGTTTTTCCACCGCCAGACGCCAGGCGGCACCATCGGGCTTTCGTCCATGAACACGCACTTCGCCCCCGATCTCCACCAGATAGGCACTCACGCCCTCGGACTCCAGGTAACGGGCGACAACGTCGACACCATAGCCCTTGGCGATCCCCGACAGATCAATATACTGGGGCCGATCCGAACGAATTGCACGGGCCTCGGCGTCCAGCTCAAGATGCTCCCAGCCAGTGGCGGCACGCATTGCCTCGATGCGCTCGGGAGCCGGCACATCGTCCGGTCGTGCATCGGGGCCAAAACCCCAGAGATTGACCAGGGGCCCAACGGTGACATCAAAGGCACCATCGGTAAGCCGGGCAATCTCCACCGAACGCTGGATGACTTCAAACAGAGGCTCAGACAACGGTGTCCACCCGGACTGATCGTCCTTGCGATTGAGTCGGGACAGTTCGGAGTCCGGCTTGTAGGTAGACATGGCCATATCCACCCGTTTGAGCTCAGACTCGATACCGTCAGCCAGAGTCTGCAGACGCTCCTCATCACGAGGCAATACGACGTTGATGTGATAGGTAGTACCGAAGATGCCGCCGGAGATTTCCCAGACCTGATCCTCGTCCTGAAACGAACAACCCGCCAGGGCGGAGATCACCAGCGCCCAGAAGACGCTGAAGATCACCACCCTGACGGGTTTTAGCATGCCGGATGTCATGGGAGCTGATTAACCCCCGAAGTCGTCCAGCATGATGTTCTCGTCCTCAACACCAAGATCCTTGAGCATCTTGATGACGGACGCGTTCATGATGGGGGGCCCACACATGTAGTACTCGCAGTCTTCGGGCGCCGGATGGTCCTTCAGATACTTGTCATACAGCACGTTATGGATAAACCCGGTCGGGCCTTCCCAGTTGTCTTCCGGCAGCGCGTCAGACAGGGCCACATGCCATTCGAAGTTGTCGTTTTCCTCGGCCAGCGTGTCGAAATCTTCAACGTAGAACATCTCGCGGACGCTCCGGGCACCGTACCAGAAGCTGATCTTGCGGCTGGTGTTCAGACGCTTGAGCTGGTCAAAGATGTGGGAGCGCATGGGCGCCATGCCCGCACCACCGCCGATGAAGACCATTTCCGCATCGGTTTCCTTGGCGAAGAACTCACCGAACGGCCCCATCACGGTGACCTTGTCTCCCGGCTTCATATTAAAGACATAGGAGGACATGATGCCTGGTGGGTGATCGGTTCCCGGAGGCGGCGTGGCGATCCGGATGTTGAACTTCAGGACGCCTTTCTCCTCGGGATAGTTGGCCATGGAGTAAGCCCGGATGGTCTCCTCCCGGTTGACCGCCTTGTAGCGCCAGATGTCGTGCTTGTCCCAGTCCTCGTGGAACTCTTCCTCGATATCGAAATCCTTGAAATCGATCTCGTAGGGAGGGCACTCCAGCTGGACATAGCCACCGGCTCGGAAGTCCACTTCCTCGCCTTCCGGCAGTTTCAGGACCAGTTCCTTGATGAAAGTAGCGACGTTGTGGTTGGAGACCACCTCGCACTCCCACTTCTTCACACCGAAGAATTCTTCAGGTACTTCGATTTTCATGTCCTGCTTCACCGGAACCTGGCAGGACAGGCGCCAGCCTTCCTTCTCTTCCCGGTTGGTGAAGTGGGTCTTCTCGGTGGGCAGCATGGCACCACCGCCGTCGAACACCTTGCACTTGCACTGGGCACAGGTGCCGCCGCCGCCACAGGCGGAGGACAGGTAGATGCCGCTGTTGGCCAGCGTACCGAGCAGCTTGCCGCCGGCGCCGGTTTTGAGCGTATGCTCCGGGTCGTCGTTGATCTCGATGGTCACATCACCGGTGCTTACCAGCTTGGAGCGGGCCGCAAGAATCACTGCGACCAGTCCCAGCACGATAACGGTGAACATGACCACGCCAAGAATGATTTCTGTATTCATGGTCTCGCCTTTTCGTTAAACCGAATCACCGGGTGAATTACAGGGAGATACCGGAGAACGACATGAAGCCAAGCGACATCAGACCCACAGTAATGAAGGTGATGCCAAGGCCCCGAAGCCCTTCCGGAACATCGCTGTACTTGAGTTTCTCGCGGATACCCGCCAGCGCGATAATGGCCAGTGCCCAGCCCACGCCGGCACCGAAGCCATAAACCACACTTTCACTGAAGGTGTAGTCACGCTCAACCATGAACAGTGACGCACCCAGGATGGCGCAGTTCACGGTGATCAGTGGCAGGAACACACCCAGGGCGGCATAGAGCGCCGGGATGTATTTGTCCAGAACCATCTCCATGATCTGTACGATCGCCGCAATAACACCGATGTAGGTCAACAGGCCCAGGAAGCTCAGGTCCACATTCGGCAGGCCTGCCCAGTCCAGGGCGCCTTCGCGCAGGATGGTGTTATAGAGCAGGTTATTGACCGGAACGGTCACCGTCAGCACCACGACAACCGCGATACCCAGGCCGGTCGCCGCTTCAATCTTCTTGGAGATGGCGATGAACGTACACATCCCCAGGAAGAAGGCCAGCGCCATGTTTTCAACGAAAATAGCCTTCAGAATCAGACTGATATAATGTTCCATCAGAAGGCCTCCTTAACTTTGTGGGCAGACAGCGTGTAATCCGCCTCTTCCACCTGCTCTTTCTTCCAGGTACGCAGTCCCCAGATTGCCAGACCAATGATGAAGAATGCACTCGGCGGCAGCAGCAGCAGGCCGTTGGTCACGTACCAGCCGCCCTCGTTAACCGGGGTCAGCAGGGTGAAACCGAACAGCGAGCCGGCCCCCAGCAGCTCACGGAAGAAGGCCACAAACAGCAGGATCGCGGAGTAGCCCAGGCCATTACCGATGCCATCCAGGAAGCTCAGGAACGGCGGGTTGGTCATGGCAAAGCCTTCCGCGCGGCCCATGACGATACAGTTGGTGATGATCAGACCAACGAATACCGACAGCTGCTTGGAGATCTCATAGGCGTAGGCCTTGAGGATCTGGTCAACCACGATAACCAGGGAGGCGATGATGGTCATCTGCACGATGATCCGGATGCTGCCCGGAATCTGTGTGCGGACCAGGGAAACCGCCAGGTTGGAAAACGCGGTAACGGCGATAACGGCCAGACACATAACGATACTGACGCTCATGCTGGTGGTTACCGCCAGCGCCGAGCAGATCCCGAGAATCTGCAGGGCGATGGGGTTGTTGCTGAAGATTGGTTCGAAGAGAACCTGTTTGGCTGATGCACCTGCCATGATCAGACCTCCCCTTCACGAAGATTTTTCAGGAATGGAGCGAAGCCGCGCTCGCCCATCCAGTAATTGACCAGTTGCTGCACACCACGACTGGTGAGCGTAGCACCGGACAGAGCATCAATCTTGTGCTCTTTATTACGGGCATCGGGGCTGACGCCGCCTTTCACGAGCCGGATTTCCGGTTCGGAATAGTTGTCGTCGTAGACTTCCTTGCCATGCCACAGGGCTTTCCAGCGGGGGTTATCCACCTCACCGCCGAGACCCGGTGTTTCTGCGTGGGAATAGAAACCCAGCCCCTCAATGGTATTGAGGTCACCTTCCAAGGAGATGAAACCATACAGGGTGGACCACAGGCCATAGCCATGCACCGGCAGCACCACCCGCACCAGCTCACCGTCTTCGCTCAGGGTATAGACCTTGGCGACGTTAGGGCGACGCTTGATGCCGGCCTTGTCTTCAGAAGAAGGGATGTTGGTGGACATTTCCGGATCAGAGGCCGCCTTGTACATGTCGTACTTCATCGGGTCCTGCACACCCACCTGGGATGGCTCCACAAATGTCCCGGAGTCGAGGTCAACCAGGCGCACGTCGAAGCGCGCAAAGGTGTCCTCGATCTCTTGCGGGCTGGCGCCGGATTCCAGCATGCCCGCGGCAGAGAGAATGTTGGTCTTGATATCCAGATTCTGGTTCTGGATCTGCGCCGGCCGCAGCATGACAGCCGCAGTGGAAACCACTACCGAGAACACAATACTCAGCACCAGCGCAACCATAATGGTTCTGGAGACAGTATCTTTAGCTTTAGCCACGAGCAAGCCTCCGTTTGATGTTGGCCTGAACCACGTAGTGATCCATCAGCGGCGCGAACAGGTTGGCGAACAGGATTGCCAGCATGATGCCTTCCGGGAAGGCCGGGTTGATGACACGGATCAGCACGGTCATGACACCGACCAGGATGCCGAAGCACCAGCGACCGGTATTGGTCATGGCCGCAGACACCGGGTCCGTCGCCATGAACATCATGCCGAAGGCAAAGCCGCCCATCACCAGATGCCAGTGTGCCGGTACGGCAAACATCAGGTTGGTCTCGGAACCCACCACGTTCAGCAGCAGGGACATGGCGATCATGCCGATCATCACACCACCGACAATGCGGTAGGAGGCAATCTTCATGGCCAGCAGAATCAGACCGCCGATCAGGATCGCCAGGGTGGAGGTTTCACCCATGGAGCCCTGGATGGTGCCGACAAAGGCGTTCATCCAGCCGATGTTCTGTTCCAGCGCATCCAGGCCACCGGAGGCGGCCCAGCTCAGTGCCGTGGCACCACTGAAACCATCCACCGCGGTCCAGACCGTGTCACCGGAGATCTGGGCCGGGTAGGCAAAGTACAGGAAGGCACGACCGGTCAGCGCCGGGTTCAGGAAGTTCTTGCCGGTACCGCCGAACACTTCCTTGCCAATGACAACACCGAAGGTGATGCCTAGGGCCACCTGCCACAGCGGGATGGTCGGCGGGCAGATCAGTGCGAACAGCACGGAGGTTACAAAGAAGCCTTCGTTGACTTCGTGCTTGCGCACGGTGGCAAACAGCACTTCCCAGAAGCCGCCAACCACGAAGGTCACGAAGTAAATGGGCACAAAGTACGCCATACCGTAGACGAAGTTGTCCCACCAGCCGGCACTGGCACCAGTGACGGCAAGCGCCTGGATAAAGGCCGCGCGCAGGCCACCATCAGCGATCATCGCGTCGGGATTTGCCGCCAGAAAGCTGTTGGCCTGGTAACCGATGTTCCACATGCCGAAGAACATGGCCGGAAAGGTGCACAGCCAGACGGTGATCATGATGCGCTTGAGGTCAACGCCATCGCGCACATGGGCCGTGGTGGAGGTTACCTTGCCCGGCGTATAGAAGATTGTATCGACGGCTTCGTACAGGGCGTACCAGCGCTCGTACTTGCCACCTTTTTCAAAATGATGCTCGATTCCATCGAGAAACTGTCTGATTGCCATCGTCGTTAGCCCTCGATCTCGATTCGGGTCAGGTTCTCACGGAGAATCGGACCGTATTCATATTTGCCGGGGCACACGAAGGTGCACAGCGCCAGATCTTCTTCGTCCAGCTCCAGGGCACCGAGTTTCTGTGCCATTTCGGTATCACCCACAATCAGCGAGCGCAGCAGTTGCGTCGGCAGAATGTCCAGGGGCATCACCTGCTCATACGCACCGACCGGCACCATGGCCCGTTCACTGCCGTTGGTTGTGGTGGTGAAGTTGAACAGCTTGCTGCCCGCGAGCTTGGACAGATAGATGTTGAGTACCGAGAATTTGTTGGCGCCCGGCGACAGCCACCCCAGGAATTCACGCTTGGTGCCCTCTTCGAGCAGCGAGACCTGGTTGGCGAACCGGCCAAGATACGCACAGGGGCCATCACCACGACGACCACCGAATACGGAACCGGAAATGGCACGGACTTCACAGTCTGTGGCAGTTTCACCGTCCAGAAGTTCCTGAAGACTGGCACCCAGACGGGTACGAACCAGGCGAGGCTTGAGCGCTTTCGGTCCAGCGATGGCCACAATCCGCTCAACCGGAATCTCACCGGTCTCGAACAGTTTGCCGATATCGATCACGTCCTGATAGCTCAGGGACCAGACCGTCTTGCTCTGGGAGACCGGATCCAGATGGTGAATGTGGGTACCCACATTACCGGCCGGATGCACACCATCAAACTGCTGGACTTCAACCTGCTCACTGGCGGGTACGGCAACGTCGGAACCCGGTTTGCCGGTCACGAACACCTTGCCCTCGGTCAGGCGGGAAATGATGGTCAGGCCCTTCTCGAAAGCCTTGCTGTTCTCGGCAATGATCACCGTCGGGTCCGCTGCCAGCGGATTGGTATCCATCACGGAGACAAAGATGGAGTGCGGGGCCGAATCAATGGCCGGAACCTTGCTGTAGGGGCGCGTGCGGAACGCAGTCCACAGACCGGATTCAACCAGGTTGTCGACCACCTGCTGGCGCTCAAGGCCAGCCAGATCAGAGTCTTCGTAACGGGCAAAGGTTTCCGCGTCGTCGCCGTCAATTTCAATAACGATCGACTGGAATACCCGCCGCTCACCACGGTTGATCTCTTTCACCACACCGGCAGCCGGGGAGGTGTAACGAACGCCTTCGGTCTTCTTATCCGTAAACAGCAGCGATCCGCGCTTTACACGGTCTCCCTCTTTGACAACCATCGTCGGCTTCA
The DNA here is from genome assembly GCF_014201735.1 of Marinobacter oulmenensis. GTDB lineage: Bacteria > Pseudomonadota > Gammaproteobacteria > Pseudomonadales > Oleiphilaceae > Marinobacter > Marinobacter oulmenensis. The sequence goes on from NZ_JACHFE010000004.1 coordinate 28,714, forward strand.
TGCCGTTGTAGTCAAAGCCGATCAACGCCACGTGGCGAATGGGCTTGCCATCGGTAATGGTCTGTTCGGGAGCGCCGCTGATGGGAAGATTCAGGCCTTTATTGATCTTGATCATTAGCCTCGTCCAATCATCAGAAACTAGCTGAGAATTTTAACGCCCGGTCCCAGCAGCCCAGGTTTTCCTGCCCGCGATCCATGCTGTCGGGAGAACTCCCCCTCAGATTCACAAATACCGGGGCAATTGCTGCCTGCGGCATCTGCAACAGGAAAAGATGGGAAACGGGGTGCCAGACATACCCAAAATCGCGCCAATTATAGAGATTAAGGAATACTATTTCCACCGAAAAGGGGAATGCAGGCGGCGGATTCCGGTCACAAAAAACCCCGGCAACGGGCGCTGCCGGGGTCTTCGTGGCGCCATGGCGCCACACACAACTAAGACTTTAGTCGCGTACGCGCTTGGGGAAGATCGGGTAGGTCACGCCGGCCATCTGGTTCACACACCGGATAACCTGGGCACTGTAACCGAACTCGTTGTCGTACCACACGTACAGGATCAGGCGTTTGCCACCGGCAATGGTCGCCTGGGCATCCACGATACCGGCATGACGGGACCCCACAAAGTCAGTCGAGACCACTTCCGGGGAATTGACGAAATCGATCTGCTTTTGCAGCTCGGAATGCAGCGCCATGTCTCGCAGGTATTCATTGACGCCCTCGACGTCCACCTCTTTGCCCAGATTGAGGTTCAGGATCGCCATGGACACGTTCGGCGTGGGCACCCGGATGGCATTACCGGTGAGCTTGCCTTTGAGCTCAGGCAGCGCCTTGGCAACGGCCTTGGCGGCACCGGTCTCGGTGATCACCATGTTCAGGGGCGCGCTACGACCACGACGACTGCCCTTGTGATAGTTGTCGATCAGATTCTGGTCATTGGTGTAGGAATGAACGGTCTCGACATGACCGTCTTCAATGCCGTATTCGTCATGAATGGCCTTGAGCACCGGCGTGATGGCGTTGGTGGTACAGGAGGCCGCCGACAGAATCCGGTCATTCTCGGTGATGTCACCATTGTTGATGCCGTAAACGATGTTCTTGATGTCACCCTTGCCCGGCGCGGTCAGGATCACACGGCTCACGCCCTTGGATTTCAGGTGCAGACCCAGGCCATCCTCGTCACGCCAGATCCCGGTGTTATCGACAACGATGGCGTTGTGGATGTCGTACTGGGTGTAATCCACCTGATCCGGGCCGTCGGAGTAGATCACCTTGATATAGTTGCCGTTGACGATCAGCGCGGAGTCTTCCTCATCCACGGTGATGGTGCCGTCAAACGGGCCGTGAATGGAGTCACGACGCAGCAGGCTGGCACGTTTTTCCAGATCGTTGTCCGCCTTGCCCTTGCGCACAACAATCGCCCGCAGGCGCAGGTTGTTACCGCCGCCGGCTTTCTCGATCAGGATACGGGCCAGCAGACGACCAATGCGGCCGAAACCGTACAGCACAACATCCTTGGTGTCGTTCTGGGCGTCTTCCTCAGACTGGGTCGCGTACTGGCCGACAATCGGGCCGATTTCCTGTTTCAGGAATTCGGTGAGATCACCGCCCTGCTCCTTGAACTTCACCGCCAGCTTGCCGATATCAACGTGACCGCGGCCCAGCTCCATCCGGTCCATGGCTTCCAGGATCGGCATGGTGTCGTGAACAGACAGCTCGCTGTCTTCAACCTGACGGACGAAGCGGTGAGCGCGGATAATGTCGATGACAGACTGATTGATGATCGAACGGCCGTAGATGGACGTAACCACATTGTTCTTGCGGTACAGGCGACCGATCACCGGAATCATGGCCTCGGCAGTGGACTCTCGCTCAGTCCAGTTGGACAGGTGCTGGTTGATCTGTTCGTGACTCACGGTTTGACCCTCGTATCACTGGAAATAATTTAGGGGCGCACATTATCCAACTTAAGAGCCCTGTGGACAACTCCTCAGCGGGCATCGAAGCGGATTTCCGCCCCCCGGTCACGCCTCGCCGCCTCTGGCAACTGTCATGACACTGACCGCCCCGGACGATAGAATACGCGCGCCCGGATCCCGACGCATTCAACCAGGAGAACTGCCACCCCATGAGCCATGGTTCTGCAAGCATTCCTTCCCGTGTACGACTGGTTGCCCCCGATGCACCCAACAAAGCCGCCGATCACCGGCAATGGGGACAGCTGCATGGCTGCAGCAACGCGCTGGCCATCTGCGAGAGCGCCCGGGAGCATGCGGGCCTGACGCTGGTGATCACCCGAAGCACCGATGAGGCCATTCGCCTGGAGCAGGCGATCCGCTTTTTCCTGGACCTCCCCGCCGAGGAAGACGGTGCCGCCATCAGTGAGGACGGGCTGGAACTGCTGTCACTGCCGGACTGGGAAACCCTGCCTTACGACCTGTTCTCACCACACCAGGACATCACCTCCCGGCGCTTGCGTACCCTGCACCGCCTGCCCTCGACCCAGCGCGGCATCCTGGTGGTTCCGGCCAGAACCCTGATGCACCGGCTGGCGCCGCCCAGTTACCTGCAGGGCAACACCCTCCTGCTGAAAACCGGCGAAAACCTGGACATCGAGGCCTGGCGCTACCAGTTGGAAGCTGCCGGCTATCACCATACCGAAAACGTCTACGAGCATGGCGAGTACGCCGTGCGCGGCTCCATCCTCGACATCTATCCCATGGGTTCGAACCTGCCCTACCGGATTGACCTGTTCGACGACGAGATTGAGACCCTCAGAACCTTTGACCCGGAAACCCAGCGCTCCATCGACCGCATCGAACAGATCGAACTGCTGCCCGCCAACGAATTCCCCTGGCACCAGCAGGCCCGCTCCGGTTTCCGTAACCGCTGGTTCGAGCATTTTCCGGACGCCGACAAGGATGCACCGGTCTACCAGGATGTCAGCAACGGCATCACACCGCCGGGCATCGAGTACTATCTGCCCCTGTTTTTCGAGCAGACGGCGACCCTGTTCGATTATCTGCCGAAACGCACCCTGGTGTTCACCGCCGACGGCCTCAACGATGCCGTTGAAGCCTTTGACGCCGAAACCCGGTCCCGCTACGAAGACCGCCGCCATGACCGCCTGCGCCCGATCCTGCCGCCAGGTGAGCTGTTCCTGAGACAGGACGAGGTGTTTGCGGCCCTCAAGGGTTACCCCCGGGTTACCACTTCTGCCGGACCCTGTGACGGCGCCGGCGCCGTCAACTGCGCGGCCGAACCGCTGCCGGACGTTGCCATGGATGGCCGGGCAGCCGACCCGGCCGCTCGCCTCCGGGCGTTCGTGGAACAGTTCCCGGGCCGCATCCTGATCTGCGCGGAGTCCTCCGGACGCCGGGAAGCGCTGATCGAGAACCTGTCCGAGAACCGCATCCACCCGGGTGCGACCACGGACTGGCAGAGTTTCATCAGTGCCGCCGAAGGCAACCTCGCGATTTCCATTGCCCCGATGGAACAGGGCATGGTGCTCAACGATCAGGGCATCGCCCTGATCACCGAGACCGCCCTGTTCGGCGAGCGGGTCATCCAGCGCCGGCGCCGGGACAAGGCAACGGAAACCGACGATGCCGGCTACCGGGACCTGTCCGAATTACGGGTCGGCGCGCCAGTGGTGCACATCGACCACGGCGTGGGCCGCTACAAGGGACTGGAAACCATTTCCGCCGGGGGCGAGTCCAACGAATTCCTGACCCTGGAGTATGCCGGCGGCTCCAAGCTTTATGTGCCGGTCTCCAGTCTGCACCTGATTTCGCGCTACGCCGGCACCGATGAGGAACACGCGCCCCTGCACAAGCTTGGCACCGAGCGCTGGAGCAACGCCAAACAGAAAGCACTCGAGAAGATCCGGGACACGGCCGCCGAACTGCTGGATGTCTATGCCCGCCGGGAAGCCCGCAAAGGCTTTCAGTTCGAGGACCCGAAAGAGGCGTACCGCGCCTTCGCCGCCGGCTTCCCGTTTGAGGAAACCCAGGACCAGCAGATGGCGATTCAGGCGGTGTTTGAGGACATGACCAGCGAGCAGCCCATGGACCGACTGGTCTGCGGCGACGTTGGTTTCGGCAAGACGGAGGTCGCGATGCGGGCGGCCTTCCTGGCCACCTGGTCGGGCAAGCAGGTGGCGGTGCTGGTACCCACCACCCTGCTGGCACAACAGCATTACGAGTCCTTCCGTGACCGCTTCTCCGATACCCCGGTCAGCGTTGAGCTGCTCAGCCGCTTCCGCAGTGGCAAGCAGACCAGCAAAGCCATGGAGGCCATCGAGGAAGGCAGGGCCGATATTGTCATCGGCACTCACAAGCTGCTTCAGGGCGGGGTGAAGTTCAAAAACCTGGGCCTGGTGATCATTGACGAAGAACACCGTTTCGGGGTCCAGCAAAAGGAAAAACTCAAGGCCCTGCGGGCGGAAGTGGACATGCTGACACTCACCGCCACGCCCATCCCCCGCACCCTGAACATGGCCATGGGCCACCTCCGGGATCTGTCCATCATTGCCACGCCCCCGGCTCGTCGTCTGTCGGTGAAAACCTTCGTGCGCCAGCGTGACGACATCATGGTCAAAGAGGCCATCCTGCGGGAGATTCTCCGGGGCGGCCAGGTGTACTTCCTGCACAACGACGTCGCCACCATCGAGAAAACCGCCGAGGATATCCGCCAACTGATTCCCGAAGCGCGGGTTGGGGTCGCCCATGGCCAGTTGCGCGAGCGCCAGCTCGAACAGATCATGTCGGATTTCTACCACAAGCGTTTCAATGTGCTGGTATGCAGCACCATTATCGAGACCGGCATCGACATTCCCAGCGCCAATACCATCATCATCGAGCGGGCGGACAAGTTCGGCCTGGCCCAGTTGCATCAGCTCCGGGGCCGTGTGGGCCGGTCTCACCACCAGGCCTATGCCTACCTGCTGACGCCGCCTCCGCGCTCAATCTCAGCGGACGCCAAAAAACGGCTGGATGCCATCTCCGAAGCCCAGGACCTCGGCGCCGGCTTCATGCTCGCCACCCATGACCTGGAAATCCGGGGCGCCGGGGAGCTGCTTGGCGAGGAACAGAGCGGGCAGATCGAAACCATTGGTTTCACGCTGTATATGCAGTTGCTCGAAGAGGCCGTCAAAGCCATACGGGAGGGTCGCACGCCGAACGCGGAACTGCCCCTGAGCCATGGCACGGAAATGAATCTGCGCATACCGGCGCTGATTCCCGATGATTACCTGCCGGATGTGCACAACCGCCTGCTGCTGTACAAGCGCATGGCCAGCGTGAAGAACGAAGACTCCCTGCGGGAGTTGCAGGTGGAAATGATCGACCGTTTCGGCCTGCTGCCAGCTCCGGCGAAAAACCTGGTCCGCCAGACCCGACTGCGGCTGAGGGCAGAGGCCCTGGGCATCACCAAGGTGGACGCAGGCCGGGACTGGGTCCGGCTGGAGTTCGGAGCAAGCACGCCGGTGGACCCGCTGACGCTGGTCAGGAAAGTCCAGTCCGCGCCCGACCGGTACGGACTGGAAGGCGCCAACAGCTTCCGGTTCCGGCTGAATGATGACTCAACCGATGGTAAACTCGATGCCATTGAAGCGATGCTCAGCGAGCTGAGCCCGGACCAATCCCAGTCCAGGGCGTCCTGAGCCAAACCGATCAACCCGGAGTGACATCTCTTGCAAGCCATCAATTCTGGTTACCTGTTGCGCCCGACTGCGCTTGCCAGCGCGGCCGCCCTGTTCCTGTCCCTGGCCGGTGCTTCCCAGGCACAGACAGCGGCGCCGGCGGAAGACATTCCGGATGATTATTACCGGGCGGAGCTGGTCATTCTCAAGCGCAAGGTGGCGCCCGAGGCAGTGGATGAGGTAATGGCCGGAAAAACCGTCGAGCCTACCCCACAGAGCCAGACAGCCCTGTCGGTGGTGGACAAAAATGGTCTTCGCCGCTCCGACCTGGATCTGGCGCCGGAAAACGAACTTCATCTCAAACCGGCGGCTGACCGCCTGACCCGCAGTGGCAATTACGAAGTTCTGGCAACGGCGGGATGGTACGAGGCTTTCCCCCCGGATTATCAGGGTGAACCTCTGCGGGTGGCGGTTGGCGACTGGTTGCCGGAAGCCGGGCAACGCGCCATTGAGGGCTACATCAGCATCGACCGCCGGCGCTACCTGCACGTGGGCGTTCATCTGAACCACTGGCAGTTGGCACCCGTCGACCAAATGTCCACCAGCGGCGAGCCGAACAACGAAGCAGGGACCGAAGGGGAACACCCGGCACAACAGGCCCAGACCGCCAACGATGGGAAAAGTGCAGAAGCTGTCACAGAAACCGGACTGGTCAGCCAGAAGCCAGCCCCACTGGAACTGGTCACCTGGATTCGCGAGACCCGGCGCATGCGCAGTGGCGAAGTCCACTTCATCGACTCCCCCACCCTGGGCGTTCTGGTTTATTTCGAGCCTATTGAGGAGTAGCCAGCGAAGAGAGCCGGCCAAGACTGGAGACGGATTCCCCGAGTATCCGTTTCACCCCGGTCATGCCCTGATCAATGGCCTGCTCAATCTCGGCCATGGTAATGATGTGATCTGACTTGCCAGCGGCCCAGTTCACCACCAGCCCAAGACAGACATAGCGGATGCCCAGTTCCGCCGCCAGACAGGCTTCGGGCATCCCGGTCATCCCCACCAGATCACAGCCATCCCGCTCCATACGACGGATCTCTGCGGCGGTTTCCAGTCTTGGCCCCTGGGTGGCGCCATAAACCCCGAAATCAGACACCGGCACACCCGCCGCCCTCGCCGCGTGCAGCAGCTGCTGACGGGCATCGCCGTCGTAGGGCCAGGTAAAATCGATATGGGTGGTGTGCGCCAGGTCGCCTTCAAAAAACGTACTGGCCCTGCCCCAGGTGTAGTCGATCAGTTGGTCCGGAATCACAATCCGGGCCGGCCCCATCTCCGGATGGATACCACCGACCGCGTTAACGCCCACAATCGTATGAACGCCGGCATCCCGCAGCGCCTGGATATTGGCCCGATAATTCACCTCATGGGGCGGAATCCGGTGGGGATTGCCATGGCGCGCCAGGAACACAACGGGTTGATCGCCCAGGCTGCCCTTAACCAGCCGGTCAGACGGCGGCCCCCAAGGCGTGGTCACTGACGCCTCACCGGTGATCTGAAGATTGCTCAGACTGGTCAGTCCGGTGCCACCGATAATGCCAACCGGCGCCCTGTTCATGCTGTCGGTCATTCCCCGTCTCCGGATTCCGAATCGGCTTCCCCATAACCCCGACCAACATCATGCTGCCCGGACCGGCCGGCACGGGATGACTGGCGGGCGGAGTCGGCACTGGAGCCATCGTCTTCTTCCCCGGATGCCTCTTCCGGGGCACTGCCACGGTCTACTCGAACCCCTTCCGGAAGATGCAGCGTCCGGGTCGGGAAGGCCACTTCCGCTCCCTGATTCTCGATGATGTCGCTGATCCTTAGCAAGACGTCTTCCTTGACCTCGTGAAAACGAACCCACTGGGTGGTTTTGGTGAAGGCATACACCATGATGTCCAGCGAGGAGGCATTGAACGCCAGGAAGTTGACGATCATGGTCTGATTGGTGTCGATATCGTCGTTGTTGTTCAGCATGTCCCGTATCTCGTCCACGATCTTCTTCATCTGGCGGACATCCGCGTAACGGATACCGATGGTTTCGTAGATACGGCGATTGGTCATGCGTGAAGGATTTTCCACCGAGATGGTGGTGAATGTCGCGTTCGGCACATACAGCGGACGCAGGTCAAACGTGCGGATGGTGGTCAGGCGCCAACCGATATGCTCGACCACCCCTTCGATATTGCGGTCCGGCGAGCGGACCCAGTCCCCCACCTTGAACGGCCTGTCCAGATGAATGATAAAACCGCCAAAAAAGTTGGCCAGCAGGTCCTTGGCGGCAAAACCGACCGCGATACCGCCGACACCACCGAAGGCAAGCACACCGGAAATACTGAACCCCAGTGTCTGGAGCGCAATCAGCACCGCCGTGATCAGGATCACCGCCCGCAGCAGTTTGCTGACGGCATTGACCGTGGTGTAGTCCATCGGCTTGCGCATTTTCATCGGCGATGTGAGTATGCGCTCGATCTGTTTCACCAGCCGGAACAGCGCCCACACCAGGGCCCAGACCACACCGATCTGGAGCATGGTTTCATTCGCCTTGAACACTTCGGCTTCCGAGAAGTGATGAGCCACTTCTGCGCCCCAGTAGACACCCTGCAACCAGACAAAAGCCACCAATGGCTGTCGGGCAGAGTGCAGAAGTGCGTCGTCCCAGAGGTTTCGCGTGTTGCGGAATTTCCGCTCCAGCACAAGAACCACACGGCTGATGATAAATGCCACCACCGCCGTCGCCAGCAGAATCAGAAAGATAATAATGCCGGCACGCCAGCCTTCGGAGAGCAGACCGTACTGTTCAATCCACCGGTTTATCGTGGGGAGTATCTGACCTTCCATCCCTGTCCTCTGGAGCTATCAGTTCATTCAATGATAACGGGCGTGCCTACATCCACCCGTTCGAAAAGATCCATGACATCGGTATTACGCATGCGAATACAGCCGTGGGAGCGAGGCTCGCCCATTGGCTCGCTGTCCGGTGTGCCATGAATGTATATGAAGCGCCGGAAGGTGTCGACGTCACCGCCGCGATTACGGCCGGACTCTTTGCCACACAGCCAGAGAATGCGGGAGAGTATCCAGTCACGACCCGGATGCTCATGGGCCAGGGAGGCGCTATAGATTTCACCGGTCGGACGCCGGCCGCGGTACACGGTATGAATGGGCTGGCCGGAACCGATCCGTGCCCGGATGTAGTGACGTCCAAGAGGGGTACAGCCACTGCCATTTTTTTCGCCCGTGCCGTTCAGGGCCGTGGACACCGGATAACGGGCCAGGGGCGCACCGGCGGCATCGGTCAGCTCCAGGGACTGATCGGCAATCCGGATGGTGATTGTTAGCCGGGCGGCTGAAGACTGGCTCAAAATGCATAACTCCCTGCTGGCAGACCCACCCGAGCCTACCGGAGCGCAGAGAGGTCAGGCAAGCTCGATGTCGCTACCCAATGGCGGCATCTGAAGCTTTTCCGGCGCTTTCATACCGGCGGCAAGGAACGGCACCAGTCGGGCGGCAATTTCCTGGACACTGGTTTCAACACCGATTTTGGTCTCCAGGATGCCGATCAGCGCGTCGCTGCTGGACATGGTGAAAGCCGTGGCCCCCAGCATGAACTGGATACGCCAGTAACGATCGACGGCAGACAGCTCGGGGGTCGCCTCCTTCAGCAAGCTCATGAACCGGCCGAAGGGCTGGCTGTATTCTTCCTCAAGAAACTTGCGCAGGTGCCCCTGGGATTGGGTATAGGCCAGCCCCAGCAGCCTCATGAAGATGGAAATGCCTCTTTCATTGCGCTGAGGCATGCGCACGGCACTCTCGGTCAACGCCCAGAGAATCCGGTTAAGGGACGGAGGCTCGCCACCCTGACACTCGGCCTCAAGCTGGTCGAAAGCCGACTCCAGTGTGGCGGAATACGGAGTCAGAAAACGCGCGAACACAGCATGAATGAGGGCATTCTTGGAACCAAAGTGGTAATTGACAGCCGCAAGATTTACCTTAGCCTTACTGGTGATCATGCGCAGGGAGGTTTCAGAAAAGCCTCGCTCCGCAAACAGTTCTTCGGCGGCGTCAAGAATTCGGTCTACGGTATCGGACTGGGCCATGAGTGATCGGGTGCCTCTGACAAACGTACGTTTCAAACATACGTTTGAAACGTAAAAAAGTCAAGCAGCAAATCATTCACGCTGCTGAGGCTCCGCCGCCACCGTCTTCCAGCCCCTGTCGATGGCTTCCTGATTACCCTCAAAAAACGCCTGCTGGGCCGCCGTGTACCCCTTCTCGGCTTCCAGCAGATAGATCAGGTACAGCCGTATGTGCTCCCGGCGACTCAAATGGGCCGGCAGGATCCGTTGCTCCGAAAGCCGCACCAGGCGGCTGAACCGGGGATGTTTCAACGTGGGATTGAACTCGGCCAGCCGGGTGCATTGCCAGACCAGGCCATCCTCTCCTTCCAGGTGCGCCACATGCTTGCGGGCATCACGAACCATACGCTGTCGCTTCATCAGCAGGTCCATATAGGAAGGCCTTGAAGTGTAGATCCTCCGGACAAACGGCACACCGAGCAGCAGAATAATGGCAAAGGCGCCAAGCCCGCCCCCTGCAACCCAGGCGGGTACGAAGCCTGTCAGCCCACTGAGAAAGACAGAGGCCGCTGCCAGCGCGCTGAAAATCCAGACGTCCCGGGCCCGGCGTGCCTCCGCCATCTGGAAATTGTCCGGCCAGTCCGACATGGCCAGAAGATCAAAATCCAGCAGCAGCACCCGGTCACATTGCCTCAGCATTAACCGGAGCTTGCGCTGGCGCGACTCCGCCAGAAGCCGCTCGGAATCCTCCTCGTCATCCTCACCGGATGAGGCGGACTCACCCTCCTGAGGGTCGCCGGATGACTCCGCGGGCTCGGCATCAGGTGCAGGGCTTGTTGTTCCCTGCTCTGCCGGCGGCTGGTTGCCGGCCTCGTCCTGCGGCACCGGGTCGGCTGAGCGCCCGGGGCGTAATACCGCGCCGGCAGATGCGTCTGCTGTCTCGTTTTCGGCCATGTCTGCCCTTAATAATAATCAGTCACGGTTGGGGTAACGGCCACGGCAGACATTTCTTGACCCCTTCCGGGCCACCCGTCGCCTTGGCATCCCCCCGCTGCGCCGGTATCCTTGCCGGTTATCGGACAGGACCAACGCAGGAGATCCACCATGTTCACAGGTATCGTTCAGGGCATCGCCACGATTGATGACGTGATTCAAGCCCCGGGCCTGAACACTCTGATAGTAAGCTTCCCGGAAGGACGGGTACAGGGGGTGGAGACCGGAGCATCCGTGGCAATCAACGGTACCTGTCTGACCGTAACCCGTCAGGAAGGCAGCCAACTGCATTTTGACGCCATGCAGGAAACCCTGAAAACCACCACGCTGGGCGAGCTTTCGGCGGGCGACGGCGTCAACTTCGAGCGCGCGGCACGTGTGGGTGATGAGATCGGTGGCCACCTGCTCAGCGGCCATATCCACACAACCGCCGAAATCGTCCGCATTGTCCGGTCTGAGAATAACGTCACACTCTGGTTCGAAGTCCCCGGGGACTGGGCGCCCTACATTTTCCCGAAAGGCTATATCGCCATTAACGGGGCCAGCCTGACCATTGGTGATGTGGAGGAAAACCGGTTCAATGTGCACCTGATTCCGGAAACGCTGCGAGCCACCACCTTTGGCACGGTAACGGAAGGTGACAAGGTAAACATTGAAGTGGACAGCCAGACCCAGGCCATTGTCGATACCCTGACGAGGATGGGCTACGGCCGCCCGCAACAGGCTCCCGAGTAAAGGTCGGGCCGGGCCGCCCCCTTTTTCTCTCAGGCTTTTCGCCGGAAGGCCCGGTAAACCGTGAACCGGCGGTCCTGGGCCAGTACTTCCGCAGGCCCGAGGTAGCGTTCGATCAGGGAGCGGTAAGGCAGGAAGGTGTTGGCCACCAGGCGCAGTTCGCCGCCGGCTTCCAGATGCGCCGAAACACCGGCCAGAAACGTCTCGGTCATCGAGGTGTCGGTTTTCACCCCACTGTGAAACGGGGGATTGGTCACCACCGCCGGCCAGCGCCCCTCAACCCCCGAAAGACCATCGGAGGCAAAAATCCGCCCCTGACAGCCGTTTTGCTTATAGGTGGCCCGGGCGCAGAACACCGCCTGTGACTGAACATCAACGCCATCAACCCGCTGCAGGGGGCCACCGGTGGCGTTACCCTGCCCTTGCAGCCAGGCGCCAATGACGCCGGCGCCACAGGCAAAATCCAGAACACTCGGGGCTTTCAGTGGCTGCTCGGCCAGGGTATCCAGCAAAAGCGCCGTGCCCTCATCAAGCTCTCCCTCACTGAAAACACCGGGCAGGCCGGCAATGTCGACCGAAACCCCGGCGTATTCAAGCCTTGTCCAGTTCAGCCAGCCGGCCAGATCAAAGTCCGCCAGAGGCTCACGGTTGGTACCGGAAAGAACCTGGCAATGCCGGGCGCTGTCCACCTTGGCGACATCCGAAGCCACGTCCCGGAACTGCCGGGCAGCGCCACCCATGCCTTCTTTCTTGCCACCGATCACCAGGATCCGCGCACCGGCGCTCCCGAGAAAACGGGCCATGGCCAGGCGCAGTGCCATTTCAGCACGGGACTTGGGCAGGAAGACCACGACGGTATCGAAACGGCCGGCCAGGGAGCCGGGACAGTCATACCCGTACAGGACCTGCCAACCGTCGGCCTGTTGCTCCAGGGCCCCGAAGACCCCTGCCTGTTCACTCATGACCAGGCCGCTGACCGGAAGGCGGGGCATGACCGCCGCGTCCGATACACCCAACAGCGCAACCTGCCCTGAAAGCAGCTCCGCGTTGCGCAAAAGTACGTCGTGGGTATTGGGTAATGAGGACATGGCACGCTCCCGCCGTTGATTGCCGACGGCATTGAACGGCAATCAACGGCACAAAGCAAGCATCAGGCGATCGAATCCCCGTCTGACGTCTGATGCATGGTGGCCTGCGCCAGGTCCAGCAGTTCCCGCAAGGCCACGGAGAACATGGCGTACTCCGGCTCGCGGGCACCTTTGAGTTCCGCCAGCATGACGTGCCAGCGGTCAATCATCGGCTGATGCTTCTGCTGCCAAAGCTCCACGCTCTCGGCCACTTCTCCCGGCTTGGTCGCCAGTTTCAGCACACCGGTGGTGAGCGCACGCTGCTGCCAGTCCAGATCCTCCCGGAAACTCTCACGGGCCAGGGCCTGCCAGTGGGAATTCGGGGTCAGATCGGCAATGGCATCGGCGAACCAGTTCAGATCCAGCCGGTCGCCCAACTCATAATAGAGGTTGGCCACGGTCTTCAGCGGCATGTCGGTGGACTCGCGCGCCTCGATAATACCCAGCGAGGAGTACAGGTAACCGGTCCCGGCCAGCACGGATGCAAGATCCTGGGGAACACCGGCGGCTACCAGTTCGTCGTGGCGTTTTTCCCAGTTCACCCGGGCCTGCTCGCCCAGGTACTCCGGCAGGTTGGACATAATCGCCCAGACGCCGTCGGCAAAACGCTGCATGTGGTTCTGGATGTTCAGCTCGGAACGGCGGTTACGCAGCAACCAGCGCACGGCCCGGCGCATCACCCGCATCAGGTCCTGCATCAGTTCCATCTGCAGGCTGGCCGGCACGTGGTAATCCAGATCCTCGATACGGTCCCACCAGTTGTCGATGCGGAAGACATCGCGGGCGATAATCCAGGCCAGTGAGATGGACGCCGCATCGGCACCTGTGGACTGGTTAAGCCGCTCGACAAAGGTGATCCCCATATGATTCACCATATCATTGGCGATCTGGGTGGCGATGATTTCACGACGCAGCTGGTGCTCGCTCAGTTCCCGGGAGAACTTGGTGTTCAGTTCCTTCGGAAACACCTTGTACATTTCGCTGGCCAGCAGCGGATCGTCCGGCAGAGTGCTGTCGATCAGGGTCTGCTTCAGATCACCTTTGACGTAGGAGATCAGCACCGACAGCTCCGGCCGGGTCAGGCCTTTACCCGCCAGCTTGCGTTCGCCCAGCGTCTCGTCGTCCGGCAGGAATTCCAGGCCACGATTGAGCTTGCCTTCGCTTTCAAAGGTGTTCATCAGCCGGCGGAACTCTTCCAGCCGTGTCGCTGTGTCCAGGCTGGCAATACTCAGAGCCTGGGTCTGACGGTAGTTGTTCTTGAGCACCAGCCGGGCGACATCATCGGTCATCTCCTCAAGCATGATGTTGCGCTGCTTGTTGGTCAGATCCCCCAGGGCCACCGCCTGATTGAGCAGGATCTTCATGTTTACTTCGTGGTCGGAGCAGTCCACCCCGCCGGAGTTATCAATGAAGTCCGTGTTCAGGCGACCGCCATTGAGCGCAAACTCGATGCGGCCAAGCTGGGTAAGGCCCAGGTTACCGCCCTCACCCACAACCCGGCAGCCAAGCTCGCTGCCGTTGACGCGCACCGCGTCGTTGGCCTTGTCACCAACATCGGAATGGCTCTCGGACGCGCCTTTGACGTAGGTGCCGATACCGCCCACCCAGAGCAGGTCGACGCGGGCCTTGAGGATATGGGTAATCAGCATGTTCGGCGGCACCCGGTCGGCCTTGATGCCCAGCAGCTTTTTCATTTCCGGGCTGACCGGAATGGACTTGGCGCTCCGGCTGAAGACACCGCCACCCTTGGAAATCAGCTTGCTGTCATAATCACTCCAGGCGGAACGGGGCATCTGGAACAGACGCTGGCGTTCCTTGAAGCTCTTGGCCGCATCCGGGGTGGGGTCGACGAAAATGTGCATGTGGTTGAACGCTGCCACCAGGCGGGTCTTCTCGGAACTCAGCAGGCCGTTGCCGAACACGTCGCCGCCCATGTCGCCGATACCAATGGCCGTGAATTCGTCCACGGCCGGATTGATCCCCATTTCACGGAAGTGACGCTCCACGGACACCCAGGCGCCCCTGGCGGTAATCCCCATCTTCTTGTGGTCATACCCGTTACTGCCACCGGAGGCAAAGGCGTCGCCCATCCAGAAGCCATAATCGGCGGCAATGCCGTTGGCAATGTCCGAGAAGGTCGCCGTGCCCTTGTCGGCAGCCACCACCAGATAGTGATCGTCGTCATCATGACGGACCACGTTCTCCGGCGGCTGAATGGCGGCCTCCACCAGGTTGTCGGTGATATCCAGCAGGCCGCGGATAAAGGTCTTGTAGGCAGCAATGCCCTCGGCCTGGAAGGCTTCCCGGTCAGACGGGTCCGGCAGACGCTTGGCAACAAAACCACCCTTGGCCCCCACGGGCACGATAACCGCGTTCTTGACCTGCTGGGCTTTCACCAGCCCCAGGATTTCAGTCCGGTAGTCCTCGAAACGGTCGGACCAGCGCAGGCCACCCCGGGCCACCTTGCCACCTCGCAGGTGCACACCCTCGACCCGCGGCGAATAGACGAAAATCTCGAACATCGGCATCGGCAGCGGCATGTCCGGGATCATGTGGGGGTCGAACTTGATGCTGATGTAAGGCTTCCAGTCGTCCTGGTCGTCCGGCTGGTAGTAGTTGGTTCGCAGGGTCGCCTGCATGAGCTCCAGGTACAGGCGCAGGACCCGGTCCTCGCTCAGGTTCTCAACGTCGTCCAGGCCCGCGTTGAACTCGATCTCCAGCTTCTGCTGGGCGGCTTCGCGCTTGCCCTTGCTCTGGCTGCGTTCCGGGTTGAAACGCACGTCAAAGTATTCCAGCAGAATGCGCGTCAGGTTGACGTGATTCACCAGGGTGTTGGAGATAAACGTCTGACTGTTGGAGAACCGGATCTGACGCATGTAACGGGCGTAGGTGCGCAGCAGCGCAATTTCCCGCCAGCCCATGTAGGACGACAGCAGCAGCCGGTTGAAGGCGTCGTTTTCCGCTTCGCCATGCCAGACCCGGCGGAACAGCTCTTCGAAAATCGGCCGGATCCGGTGAATATCCACCACGCTGCCGCTGTGGGACAACAGGGTGAAGTCATGAATCCACACGGATTTACCGCTGTGGTCAACCACCTCGAACGGATGCTCACCGAGCACCCGGAAACCGAGGTTGTCAAAGATAGGCATCACGTCGGACAGGGGCAGCGGTTCATCCGGGTAGAACAGCTTGAAGTGCAGCGTGTTCTCGTCTTCCTCCAGGGCCCGGTAGAAACTCATGGCCAGGTCATCCGCACGGGCGGCGGTGGTAATATGATCCAGGTCGATGGCCGCCCGACGCGGTGAGAACATATCGGTGTAACTGGCCGGGAAACCGGTTCCCCAGACCCGGTAAAGCTCATTACCGGCCTCTTCGCCGTAGCTCTCGCTCAGGGCCTCATAAAGACCGTCACGCCAGGACTGGGCCAGATCGATGACCTTCTCACGGATCTCGCTGATCGGCAGACGGCGGTTCTCCACCTGGGGCACGCGGATGGTGAACTGCACGCGGGCCAGGACAGACTCCGAGAAGTGGGTGACAAACTCGATGTCTTCCGCCTCCAGGCTGTCCAGCAGCACCCGTTCCACCTTCAGGCGCAGTTCAGTGTTGTAGATGTCCCGCGGGAAGAACGCCAGGCAGGTGACAAACTGGCCGTACACATCCTCGCGCATGAACAGCTCAATGCGGCGACGTTCCTGGATGTAGAGGATGTTCTTGGCCACATCCATCAGCTCATCGGTCTCGATCTGGAACAGCTCATCCCGGGGATAGACAATCAGGATCTGCTCCAGCTCCTTGCCGGCGTAATCGTCGGTCAGGAAGCCGGACCGTTTCATGACGGTCTGGAACTTGCGACGCAGCAGGGGAATCTCGTCCGGGCGCTCATTGTAGGAGCGGGCGGTGTACAGCCCAAGGAAACGGCGTTCGCCCACCACTTCGCCCCGGCTGTTGAATTTTTTCACCGCAATGTAATCCGGATAGGCGGGGCGGTGAACCCGCGAACGCTGGGCGGATTTGGCAAAGATGAACACATCATCGGTGCGCATCATCTCGTGCCGGGTACGCTGGGGCAGCTCATTGATCTGCACTTCCTCCGGCCGCTCGTTATTGACCCGAAGAATGCCCATCTCGGAATCCGCCACCCGGCGCACAACCATGTCGTCAGCGTCGGAGACAGAGACGAAGTCGTATTCGTCGTAGCCGAGGAACGTGAAATGGTCTTCAACCAGCCACTCCAGGAATGCCTGGGCTTCCTTGCGATCCTCCTCGGTAATGCCTGCGGTGGTGGTATCCAGTTCCTTGACGATTTCCTCGACCCGGTCACGCATCACCGGGAAGTCGCCAACCGCGATACGGACTTCATGCAGCACACTCTGCAGCGCATCCTCAAGATTACGCAGGTCGGCCGGATCACTGTGCCGGTCAATTTCCAGCACGATAAAGGCTTCGTAGGGCGCGTTTTTGGGTGCCTTTTTACCGGTCACCAGCTTGTTCAGCTTGCCGCCCTCGTCCCGGTCGACGCGAAGAATGGAATGCTGGATGGAATGGGTACCGATTTCCCGGCGGTTGATGGCCATCCGCAGGGAATCGATGAGGAACGGAATATTCGGATGCAGGATGAAAATGACCGTATGTGTCGATTGCCAGCCATCGCTCTCCAGTTCCGGATTGAAGACCGCGACCGGTGTTTCGTCGGCGCTGCGCTTCTGCAGAAACTGCCAGGCGGCCAGGACGGCACCGTAGGTATCCGAGAAGCGCCGGCTGAGCAGCTCCTCAAGCGGGGTATGGGCATAGTGCTGACGGGCGAATTCAATGACTTTTTTCGCTTCTGTCTTGGCGAGTTTTTCCGTGAACGCATCGGCCAGTTGTTCGAAAAATTGTTCCTTGCTGGCGATTGTCAGCGCATTCATATCCGACCTCTGTTTTGTGTGAAAGAAACGTAATCCGGGTATCGTCACTTAAGCATAGTCAAACCCTTGATTTTTGTCGGCCATCTGCCAAAACTGCGGCAACTACCTACAGGCGTGACGGTGAGCTTCACTACCACGGCCGGCAATCAGGGGTGTTCTAATTCATGTCGTTACAACAAACATTTGGCGAGCTCAGAGCCCGCCTGTCAGAGCGTGTCATTGGTCAGGAACAGCTGGTTGACCGGCTGCTCATTGCATTGCTGGCCGACGGTCACCTGCTTGTCGAAGGCGCGCCTGGCCTTGCCAAAACAACCGCCGTCAAGGCACTGGCCGAACACATCGAAGGTGATTTCCATCGCATCCAGTTCACACCGGACCTTCTGCCCTCGGACGTAACCGGCAGCGAGATCTACCGGGCGGGAACCGGACTGTTTGAATTCCAGCCAGGGCCTATCTTCCACAATCTGGTACTGGCGGATGAGATCAACCGGGCGCCCGCGAAGGTGCAGTCCGCGCTGCTTGAGGCCATGGCCGAACGTCAGATCAGCGTTGGCCAGCAGACCTTCGATCTGCCCGACCTGTTCATGGTCATGGCCACCCAGAACCCGATTGAACAGGAAGGCACCTATCCGTTGCCCGAGGCGCAGCTTGACCGGTTTCTGATGCATGTTGTGATTGATTATCCATCTGCCTGTGCGGAGAGGAAAATTCTGCACCTTGCCCGCAACGACTACTGTCAGGGAATCCCGAGAGTCGACTTTGGTATAACATCGGATCAGGTCATGACCGCCCGACAGGAAGTCGCCGGCATTTTCATGGCCGAATCGGTGGAGAATTACCTCCTGGCTCTGGTGCTAGCGACCAGGGATGCCTCGAAAATTGACCCGGGGCTGGGCCGCTGGATAGCCTTCGGCGCCAGCCCCCGTGGCACCATTGCCCTGGACCGCTGCGCCCGCGCCCGGGCCTGGCTCGATGGCAGGGATTACGTCACCCCGGAGGATGTCCGGACCATGGCCTACGACACACTCCGTCACCGCATATTGCTGACGTTCGAAGCTGAAGCCGAGGGCATGACGCCCGACCAGCTCCTGGCCCGACTGCTGGAACTGGTGCCAGTGAGCGCCTGATCATACAACCGGTAGGCGAATTCCCGTGATACACACCCAGGCTGTCACCCATACCACACGCGCAGAACTGGTCCGGCTGGAGGCTGATGCCCGTGCCCTGCGGCTGCCGGTGACCGGCTCCGCCCGGGCCCGCCCCCGGGGATTCCAGCGTTCCCGGCTTCGGGGACGGGGAATGACCTTTGCCGAAGTCCGGGAGTATCAGCCCGGTGACGATATACGGACCATCGACTGGCGGGTGACCGCCCGTCGCCAGTCCCCCCACGCCAAAATCTACGAAGAGGAGCGGGAACGCCCGGTCCTGCTGATTGCCGATCTGGGCGACACCCTGTTTTTTGCCAGTACCGGTGCCTACAAGCAGGTGCGTTGCGCCCAGGCCACGGCCCTTCTGGCCTGGCTGGCTCTGGGATCCGGGGACCAGGTTGGCGGTTTGGTCTTCAACAACACAGAGCTGGAAACCCTGAAACCGGCCAGACGCAAAAAGGCCGTCGTACGCCTGCTCGATGCTCTGGACAGGCTGCAACACCAGCCGTCCGCCCCGCCGGTTCAGCCGGTGCCGGACGCCCGCCTCGACCGGGCCCTGCAGGAAGCCCGGCACGCCGCACGCACGGGCAGCCGGGTGTTTATTGTCAGTGATTTCATGGCAATCACCGACCAGACAGTGCCGTTGCTGGCCGGCCTGTCCCGGCACAACAGTGTGACCGCGCTGCGCATCCAGGACCCGCTGGAGGCATCGCTTCCAGAACGCGGCCAGTTTTCCGTTGCCAGTCCCTCCGGGCCGATCACCTTCGATGCGGGCAACCCGGCCTTCCGGCGCGCCTGGCAGGAAAAAACCGGCGCCCATGAGTTGCGACTGGAAGACACCTTCCGACGGGCGGGCATGCCCTGGCTCACCCTGTCCACGGCACAACCACCGGCAGAGGCGTTGCTCGGTCTGATCGGGGCGGGAGGCCGGCTGCTGTGAATCCCACCGATCCACTGGCTCAGCTCCGGGATATACACCTGCCCTCCGGTGCTGGCTGGTGGCCCCCGGCCCCGGGATGGTGGCTGGTGGCCACACTCCTGCTGCTGACCCTGACCGGATTGGCCCTGTTCCTGTACCGCCGGTACCGCAACAACCAGTGGCGCCGGGAAGCCCGACGCCAGCTCCGGCAACTGGCCCAGAGCCAGCACCCCACAGCGGACTGGTTCGGGCAGCTCAATGCACTGCTCAAACGGGTTGCCCGCCAGCGCTTTCCGGAACGTCGTCCGCAAAGTCTGACCGGCCCGGACTGGGCCAGTTTTCTGCTGACCACCGCCCCGGCATCCCAGGCTGACCAACAGGCTCAGGTCCGGGCGATGGTCGAGGCCAGCTGGCAGCCGCATCCGACCCTTGATACCGAATCGGCCTTGCAGTTTGCCCGCCGCTGGCTGGAGGCCCAGCCATGACGCTTGCGTACCCCTGGCTACTGTTGCTCTGCGCCCTGCCCCTGCTGCCGTTTCTGCGCCGGCAAACGCCCGATACCTCCGCAGCCCCGAGACTGCCCATCGGCCACTGGCTTTCGGAACTGCCGGGCGTTCAGCATTCGAATCGCAGACCGCCACTGTGGCAGCGCATTCTTCTGATTCTGGCCTGGCTTTGCCTGGTGCTGGCACTGGCCCGGCCACAGTACGTCGGAGAGGCTTCACGCATGCCTGTTACCGGGCGGGATCTGATGCTGATCGTGGATATTTCCCCCAGTATGGAAGAACGGGACATGGTGGTTCAGGGCCGGGGGGTGACCCGCCTGCAGGCAGTCAAACAGGTACTGGAATCGTTCATCGAGGGCCGCAAGGGGGACCGGCTCGGGCTGATTCTTTTCGGCACACAGCCCTATGTCCAGGCCCCACTGACTCTCGATGGGCAGACCGTGCGCACCCTGCTGTTCGAAGCCGGCCTGGGCATGGCCGGTCGGGCCACCGCCATTGGCGATGCCGTTGGCCTGGCCGTGAAGCGCCTGCGCGAGCGTCCCCGGGAACAGAGGGTGGCCATCCTGCTGACCGACGGTGCCAACACGGCCGGCGAGATTACTCCCCACAAGGCCGCCGACATTGCCAGTGCCGCCGGGGTCCGCCTCTACACCATCGGAATTGGTGCGGAGACCATGGTCCAGCGTGGTCTGTTTGGCTCGCGCAGAGTCAATCCCTCCCGGGACCTGGACGAAACCCTTCTGACCACCATGGCTCAACGGACTGGCGGGCGCTACTTCCGGGCCCGCAACATGGAGGAACTACAGGCGGTGTACCGGAGCATTGATCAGCTTGAGCCCATGGAACTTGAAGGCCAGTACTACCGACCGGTCACCGAACTCTATGTCTGGCCCGCCGGGGCAGCCATTGCTCTGTGGCTGCTACTGGTCGCAGCGCGTCTGCGTCGCCAGCGGCCGGAAGGAGCCAGCGCATGACCGATTTTCATTTCTTGCGTCCGTTCTGGCTGCTGCTACTGATTCTGCTGCCGGCGCTGCCCTTGCTGCGCCAACGCCTGGCCGGCACCGGCTCGGGCTGGGAAAAATACATTCCGGAGTCCTTCCTGGCACCGTTGCGCCCCGCCAAAGCAGAGAAGGGCCGGAGCCCGCAGCCTTTACCTGCACGGGCTATCCTGCCACTGCTGATCACCATTCTCTCTCTCGCCCTGGCCGGACCGGTCTGGCGACAGGCCCCCACCTCCCTGGCCCAGTCCGATGACAGTCTGGTGATCGCTCTGGACGTGTCCCTGTCCATGCTGGCAACGGATGTATCCCCCGACCGACTGACCCGGGCCAAGCGCAAGATCCGCGATATTCTGGCTCTGCGTCAGGGCGCGCCGATCGCCCTTCTGGTTTATTCCGGTGATGCCCATGTGGTCGCCCCACTGACCGATGACCGGCGCACCATCGAGGCCATGCTCGATGTCCTTGAGCCCACCATCATGCCGGCTCAGGGTAACCGGGCGGATCTGGCCATTAACCGGGCCGTGGAGCTACTGGAACAGGGCGCCCCCGGCAGCGGCCGGATCCTGCTGATCAGCGATTCCGTGGCACCACGCTATCACGATTCGATACATACACGGCTGGCCGACACACGCTGGCGACTGGATGCCCTGGTTGCCGGCACCCCCGAGGGCAGTCCCATCCCCCTGCCCAAGCGTGGTTTCATACGGGATAAGGGCGACATCGTCATCGCTCACGCCCGGCCTGACACCCTCCAGACCGTCGCCAGCAACAACCAGGGCCGCGGCCTGTCGATGACGCTGGACGACACAGACATCCGCTCCTTGGGGCTGGGCCCGGCAACCTCCGGGCGCACCGCCGAAAATTCAGCAACTGCCCAGCGCTGGCAGGACGATGGCTACTGGCTGCTGTGGCTGGCACTGCCACTTGCGCTGCTGGGCTGGCGCCGGGGCGCGGTCATGCTGGTGCTGGGACTGCTGCCGGTTATCATAATGCCACGCCCGGCCCTGGCACTGGACTGGGCCGGGCTCTGGCAACGAGAGGATCAACGGGCCCCCGAATTGATCCGGGAGAACCCGGATCAGGCAGCCAGGGAGCTGCACCAGCCAGGTTGGCGGGGCTCCGCACTCTACCGCAGCGAGCAGTACGAACAGGCGGCAGAGGCCTTCTCCGGGCAACCGGGCGCGATTGGCCACTACAACCGGGGCAATGCCCTGGCCCGCGCCGGCAAGCTGGAACAGGCTCTCAAGGCCTATGACCAGGCACTGGCACAAAACCCGGAACTGGAAGACGCCCGGGCAAACCGAGAACTGGTGGAAGACCTGCTCAGACAGAAAGAACAGCAACAGAAGCAGCAGGAACAGCAATCACCTGCCGACTCGGACAGCTCCGGCGAGGGTAATCAGCCCTCGCCCCGGAACAACGATGGGGAAACACAGGATCAGAACGACGCTGACGGTCAAAGCCCGCCGGATGCTCAACCCAGGCCGCCAGAACAGGCCGAGCAGCCGCCTCCGGAGCCGGAAGGAACCCAACCGCCGGAAAATCCCCTGGACCGCAGCCAGGAATACTGGCTGAAACGGATACCAGACAATCCCGGTGGCCTGCTTGAGCGCAAGTTTCTGCAGCAATATCAGCAACGTCAGACAGAACCCGACAGGGGTGATACACCATGGTAAGAGATCTGGTCCGCAACATTTTGAGCCTCATGGCCCTCACCCTGCTGACCCTGTCGTTTGCCCACGGGGCTCCCCGGGATGCGTTTATCGAACTGTCCGCTGACAAGGCCGAGGTTTACCTGCAGGAGCAGTTGGTGCTGACCGTCAGACTGTTTTTTTCCGGCAATCTGGTACGGGGCGAGCTCTCGGAACCCGAGCATCCGGACGCGGTGATCGAGTCACTGGGAAAGCAGAAAGACTATACCCGGTTCCGTGATGGCATCCGCTATCGGGTCGTCGAACGCCGTTACGCCGTCTTTCCGCAGAAAACCGGCACTCTGGTACTGCCGCCGATCCGCTTTGACGGGCAGACCGTAGCCAGTGACGGGACCCTGCAACGCCTGCGCCGGGAACAGCAGCTTTACGAGGTGCCCGTCAATGACATTCCCGAGGTCTACCCGGAGAACCAGCCCTGGCTGCCGTCCAGCGCGCTTACCCTGACCCAGGAGGGCCTGCCGGACAGCGCGCTGGACGTCGGCAGCAATCTGAGTGTGAAAACCACACTCGAAGCCGAGGGGCTGACTGCCCAGGCGCTCCCGGGCGTCCGCCGCACCTATCCGGATACCCTGAAACAGTATCCGGAACAGCCGCTGAAACATACCCGGTCAACGCCCGAAGGCCTGCAGGCAAGCCTGCAACAAAGCACGGCACTGGTACCACTGACACCGGGAGAGGCGACCATACCCGCCTTCCGTCTGGCCTGGTGGAACACCAATACCGATCAGCTTGAGTACGCGACCCTGCCGGCCCGCACGCTCCTGGTTACCGGCCAGAGCACAGCAACAGGCCAAACCTCATCCCCCACCGATACCGAAGCCTCTGAACCCTCCAGCGGAAACGCCGAGAGCCGGGACCCGGTCTGGTTCTGGGCAACCGTGATTCTCTCTTTGCTGTGGCTGGCGACTCTGGCGGCCTGGTGGCTGTCCCGGAGAGTCAGCACACGCACGCAACCTCAGGCGCAACAGGCGACCGACACCTCAGAACAGCGGGCCTTTGAACAGCTCATCGAGGCCATTGAAGCCGGCTCTGAGGAAACGTCAGGCCTGCTGCTTCGCTGGGCCAGGCAGCGGTTTCCCGGCCTGCGAGCGGGTACTCGTGAGGATCTGGTCCGGTCACTCGAGGCCCGGGATCTGGAGCGCCTGCTCAGACGCTATGAGCAATGCCTGTTCTCGGCGGGCGGCAGCAGCCCCGAGCCGGCACTCAAAAAACAGCTGACAGCCACATTGAAGGATCTTCGGAACACAAAAAAGGGGCGCGGTGGTCAAGCTGACCCACTGGCGCCCCTGTATCCTGAGGGATTGTCAGACTAGGTGACTATCATTCGCCAATCTGCTGGCGAATGACCAGCTCTGCTGGTTCACCCTGTTCGTCAGCAGACACCACCGGTGCTTCAACATGTCCCTCCCAGTCACCCGGTTGGGGATTGATGCTGCCGGAACTGCTCAACCTGCCGACGACAACCACGTTTTCCTGGGAAGAAATGGTCGACTGGGGCGACATGGAGTAGTTGTCGTCCAGACGAATCTCGAGCGGCAAATCGCCTGCAGTCATCCGGGCCACCGCCACCGGTGCCCCACTGGTCTGGCCCGCCGGGCGTGCGAACACGAACAGGGTCGTGTCATCACTGACCTGAACCTGGTCTCCCAGGGAAATACGCAGGGTTACTCCAACACCTGGCTCTGGGGCAGCCGCCTCCGGAGCCGGCTGTCCCAGGCGCCGATAGGCTTCCTCAATGCCACCCTGAATGGAGGCCAGTTGCGGGTGCTGGGGTGCCACTTCCACGATCCGCTCCCAGTAATCGATGGCCTGCTGGTAGTTCTCCTGGCCAAAGGCGTGGATCCCCAGCAGACTCAACGCATTCACATCGTCCGGGTTCAGGGTCAGCGCGGCATCGATGGTTTCCTGGACCTCCGGCGTCAGGCGGCCCTGGCTGGCGAAAAATTTTGCCTGGGCGGCGAGCCCGAGCGCCCCGGCGCTGGCATTGGCGTCATCCGATGTTACCTCAGCCAGGCGCTCATAGGCCTCGGCCGCCTGCGGGTATTGTTCGATCCGCATATAGGTCTGGCCGAGCATGGCCCAGCCCTCGGCATTATCCGGGTTCTCCTCAAGCCGCTGGTGCAACTGTTCGGCCAGTTCCGCCATGCGGGCCACCTGGTCACCGCCGGAGGCATTCATTTCCTGCATGGTCCTGAACTGTTCCAGCTCGTCCATGGCGCCCCACTGCTCATAGCCGAAGTAGGTGCCCGCCGGTAGCAGCACAATGGCCACCATGGCTACCACGACCGCACTGCGTCGGCCAGGCACGTGTTTTTCCGGCATGGGGTTTTCCGGCACATCATCAAGCATGGAGCCCGCCAGCTCTTCTTTCAGTTGGCGGTAGTTGTCCTCGTCCAGGGTGCCGGCGGCGTATTCGTCGTCCAGTTCCTTAAGACGGGTGCGATAGGCCAGCAGGTTCTGGTTACGAAGATCAGCATCCCGCCGCAGTTTCGGGCGGTGAAATAACACCGGATAGAAAACAAACGCCAGGGCGAAAAGAATGAATACCGTTGCGACAATCCAGAATGTTTCGGTCATGGGATCCGTGTCGTGCCTTCAGATGTATTGATTGATCAGTGGCTGGCCTGATCGTCTTGGTCACCGGAGAGTATCCGTTCGGCCCGGCTGCGATCCTCGTCGGTCAGGCCCTGCTCCCGGGCCTCCCGTCGGCGGGTGCGCCACACCACCCCGACCACGATCAGAAAACCGCCGATGGCCGCGATGGCCGGAAAGGCCCAGAGCAGAATGGTGCGCTGGTCCACTGGCGGCTTGTACTGGATGAATTCACCAAACCGGGCCACCAGGGCATCCACGATCTCCTCGTTCGAAGCGCCGTCCTGCATCATCCGATAGACCTCATTGCGCATGTCCTCGGAGATGGGCGCGTTGGAATCGGCGATGTTCTGGTTCTGGCACTTGGGGCAACGTAATTCAGAGATCAGCTGCTGGAAGCGCTGCTCCTCGGAACGGGAAGAGAAATCGTAAACATCCGCCACTTCCGCCTGTACCGGGGTGGCAAACCACACGGCAATCGCCAGTAATGCCCATAGCACTCGCATCAACTGTTACCCCTTGCCTTGTTGATGACCGGAAGCAGTTCCTCGGTCCAGACTTTTTCATTGACCACACCCACGTGGCGGTAACGCACCACCCCGTCGGCATCAATCACGAAGGTCTCGGGCGCGCCGTAAACCCCCAGATCAAAGCCAAGGCGCCCCTTGGGATCAAAGATGATCTCGTCATAGGGATTTCCCAGGCGTTCCAGGAACCGGAATGCGTTTTCCCGCTGATCCTTGTAGTTGAGCCCGACGATCCGGACGCCCTTTTCTCTGGCCAGGTAAGTCAGGTAGGCGTGCTCGTCCCAGCAGGACGGACACCATTCCGCCCAGACATTCAGCAGGCTGACTTCGCCCTTGAGCAGCGAGGTGTCCAGCGTGCGGGAAGCGTCATCCAGGCTTTCCAGGGAAAACTCCGGCACCGGCTTGCCAATCATGGTGGATTCCAGCTTGGTGGGATCCTTGCCCAGGCCGGCAAACAGAAACACACCAATGCCCACCGCCACAATCAACGGCAAAAACAGGAACAGTCGTTTCATGACGTGGCCTCCGCGGGGTTGCCATCAATCTTCGGTGACGCCGCCCGGCTTTCCTGTTGCCGGCGCACCTTGATCCGGTAGCGCTTGTCGGCAATCGCCAGAAAGCCACCAATGGCCATCACCAGAGCGCCCAGCCAGAGCCAGCGCACCAGCGGCTTGTACTGCAGGCGGATCGCCCAGGCATCGCCATCGATACGCTCGGCGATCGCCACGAAAATGTCGCGGAACAGCCCGGCATCAATATCCGCCTCGGTCATCACGCTCATACCCACCGGGTACTGGCGTTTCTCCGGGTGCAGTTCTGCCACCTGTTCCCCGTCGAGGAACACATCAAAGCTGCCGTACTGGGCGGTGAAATTGGCACCCTGGCGCTCACCGATGTCATTGAAGACCACACGGTAGTCGCCGACTTCGGCCACGTCACCCGGCTGCATCCGGACGTCACGCTCAATGCCGTAGTTGGAGACCACAGTGACACCAGCCATCACAATCGCCAGGCCTAGATGACCCAGTACCATCCCCCAGTAGCTGCGGGACTGACGCTTGAGACCATACCAGCGCCCCTGCCGGGAAGAGGATTTGTCCCACAGATCCCAGAAGGTAGCGACCGCCACCCACATGGCCGTGAACACGCCGATAAACGCCCAGGGCTTGAAGCCGCCATAACCGATCACCACAGCGGTGCTCGCGAGAATACTGATGGTCAACGGCCAGAGCAGTTTACGGCCCAGCCAGCCGCCGTCGGTTTTCTTCCAGCGGGAGAAAATACCGGCGCCAAGCAGCAACCCAGCCGCCACGCCCAGAGGCGTGAAGGTGGTGTTAAAGAAGGGTTCGCCGATGGACAGCTTGCCCATGTTCAGATAATCCAGTACCAGCGGGTACAGGGTTCCAATCGCCACCAGCAGGGTTGCAGAAACCAGCAGCACGTTGTTCAGCAACAGGAAGACTTCCCTGGACAGGCCGCCGTAGCGCGCACGAACGTGAACCACCTGGGCCCGGAAAGCATAGAGTGTCAGGCTGCCAATCACGGTAATGCCCAGCAATGCCAGCAGGAAACTGCCACGCTCCGGGTCCGAGGCAAAGGCGTGCACCGAGGTCAGCACGCCGGAGCGGACCAGGAAGGTACCCAGCAGACTGAGCGCAAAGGTCACAATGGCCAGCAGGACAGTCCAGCTTTTGAAGACACCGCGTTTCTCGGTCACCGCCAGCGAGTGCATCAGGGCGGTGCCCGACAGCCAAGGCAACAGGGACGCGTTCTCGACCGGGTCCCAGAACCACCAGCCGCCCCAGCCAAGCTCGTAATAGGCCCACCAGCTGCCCAGGGCAATGCCGATGGTAAGGAATGACCAGGCCACCGTCGTCCAGGGGCGGGACCAGCGCGCCCAGGCCGCATCCAGGCGGCCGTTGATCAGGGCCGCGATGGCAAACGCGAAGGCAACAGAGAAACCGACGTAGCCCATGTACAGCATGGGCGGGTGCATGATCAGCCCGACGTCCTGGAGCAGAGGATTGAGATCCTGACCGTCAGCCGGAATGTTCGGCAACAGCCGATCAAACGGATTGGAGGTCACAATGACAAACAACAGGAAGCCCACGGCCACCATACCCAGCACTGACAGTACCTGGGAGATCATCACCGTCGGCAGGCGACGACTGAACACCGCCACCGCCAGAATCCAGGCCGACAGCATCAGTATCCACAGCAGCAACGAGCCTTCGTGCCCGCCCCAGACCGCACTCATCTTGTAATACCAGGGCAGCATGCTGTTGCTGTTGTTGGCGACATAGGCGACAGAAAAGTCGTCCACCAGAAAGGCGTGGGTCAGAATGGCAAACGCCAGCCCGATAAACACGAATACGCCCGAAGCCAGTGGCCGCGCGAATGCCTGCAGGCTGTCACGGCCGGTAATGGCCCCCACCAGCGGCACTACGGAGAGAAGCACTGCCAGCAGCAGCGCGAGAACCAGTGCAAGCTGCCCGAGTTCCGGATACATCAGGATTCTCCAACGTCAGGGTGAATTGAGCGGGATCAGTAAGCCGTGCTTTGTGCAGCTTCTTCGGCATCGGCAGCCTTGTGCTGGCCTTTCGACGACCGCTCCAGTGCCTCGGCCACCTCCGGTGGCATATAGTTTTCATCATGCTTGGCCAGCACCTGGTCAGCGACAAACAGGCCCTGGTCATTCAGCCGCCCCATGGCGACCACACCCT
Organism: Marinobacter oulmenensis; assembly: GCF_014201735.1. Lineage (GTDB taxonomy): Bacteria > Pseudomonadota > Gammaproteobacteria > Pseudomonadales > Oleiphilaceae > Marinobacter > Marinobacter oulmenensis. Next base: position 57,354 of record NZ_JACHFE010000004.1, read on the forward strand.
GTCCCTCGGCGAACAGGTCGGGCAGGATGCCCTCGTACTGAACCGGCACCGATGCCGCATAGTCGGTCACCCGGAAGCGAACCTTCAGGGTGCCGGCATCACGGGCCACACTGCCCTCCTCCACCATGCCACCGGCACGGATGCGGACATCCACCGGGGCGTTACCGGCGGCAATCTCGGTCGGATCGTAGAACAGGTTGATGTTCTGGCGCAGGGCGTAGGTGGTCAGGCCCACCGCGATGGCGAGGCCGGCCACCAGAAAGCCCACTATGGTCAGTCGTTTTTTTCGGATCGGATGCATGGTTTCTTGCCTGTCAGTCCTGGGAAACTTCCACTCGGGTGAAGGTGGCCTGGGGTTTGGGTTTGGGTCTGGCATCCTTGCCCTGGGTGGCGTCCTGCTGGGCCAGGCGGCGCCTGCACGCCTCAATTACTGAACGGTGACGCCGGACAGACCAGATCATCATGCCGGCGAGGAAAATGAAGAACACCGCGTAGCAGGACCAGACGTAAGGCCCGTGCCCTTCCATCGCGATGAATGCGGAAAACGAATCGAATGCCATGAATCAGCCTCTCCCCGCCAGTACCAGTTCGCGGACCCAGCGGGTTTTCTGTTCCCGGTGCAGTATCTCGGTTTTCATTCTCAGACAGGCCAGCCAGCCAAACAGCAGGTAAAGCCCAAGTACGGACAGCACCAGCGGCACCCACATTTCCGTGGGCATGGACGGCTTTTCAGTCAGTTTGAAAGTGGCCGGCTGATGCAGCGTGTTCCACCACTCAACCGAGTATTTGATGATTGGAATGTTGACGACGCCCACCAGAACCAGAACCGCCACCGCGCGGGCTGCGGATTTTTCGTCATTGATCGCACGATCCAGCGCAATAACGCCACCATACAGGAACAGCAGGATCAGCATCGAGGTCAGGCGGGCATCCCATACCCACCAGGTGCCCCAGGTGGGCTTGCCCCAGACGGCGCCGGTAAACAGGGACAGAAAACAGAACACCAGGCCCACGGGCGCCACCGCCCGCACGAAGACGTCGGCCAGTTTCATACGCCAGACCAGGGTGATAACCGCCGCCACCGCCATGATCATGTAGGCGGACTGGGCCAGGAAAGCCGTCGGAACATGGATGAAAATAATCCGGTAGCTGTTGCCCTGCAGATAATCCTGAGGTGCAAACGCCAGCCCCCACACCAGGCCCGCCGCCAGAACAACCAACCCGGATACCAGCAGCCATGGCATCAGGCGGTTTGCGATTCCGTAAAACCACTTGGGCGAGCCCAGCTTATGAAAGAATTGCCACATCAGTCGGTTACCGTCTTGCTAGTTAACTGTACATCCATTGCCAGGCCCATTGGCGTTCTCAGCTATTGGACAGGCTGACCCGAAGTGCCGCTGCCGAAGCAAAGGGGGCCAGGGTCAGAGCCAGAACCAGAAAAGCCCCCATCAGCGCCAGATAACCAGCCACCGGCGCCCCCTCCGTTGCCGCTGCAACCGTACCGGTGCCGAAAATCAGCACGGGAATGTACAGCGGAATGATCAGCAGTGACAAGAGCACGCCCGCCGACCGCAAACCCAGGGTCAGCGCGGCCCCGATGGAGCCGATCAGACTCAGAACCGGGGTACCGATCAGCAGCGTTAGACATAAAATTGCAATAGAGTTCCCGTCCAGGTGAACCATTATGCCCAGCACCGGAGTCAGGACCACCAGAGGCAGCCCGGTCAGTATCCAGTGCGCGAGGGTCTTGGCCAGAATCAGCAGGAACAGGGGCTGAGGCTGAAGCACCAGTTGCTCCAGCGTGCCATCGTCAAAATCATGCCGGAACAGGTGGTCCAGTGACAGCAGCACGGAAAGCAGCGCAGCCACCCAGAGGATACCGGCACCGGATTGCTTCAGAAATGCCACTTCCGGGCTAACCCCGAGGGGGAAGAGGGTTACCACCATGACAAAAAACAGAAGGGGGTTGAGCAGATCCTGCCGCTGCCGGAAGGCCACACGGACATCACGGGCAAAAACCGCCACCATGGCGGCAACCGGACCAACCGCCTGATCCACCGGTTTCAGCAATGGCCGGAACTCAGCATTCATTGGCCGCGCCTCCCAGGGTAATCCGGTTCATACCGGGCAACTGCAGGTCATGGTGGGTAGTGACCAGAACCGCACCGCCCTCTTGCGCCCTCTGCTGCAGCAAAGCCTCGATGGCCCCGACACCGTCGGCGTCGATTGCTGTGAAGACCTCATCCAGCAACCAGAGCGGCTCATCCGCAATCAGCAGCCGGGCCAGAGCCACCCGGCGCTGCTGGCCGGCCGACAAGTTCCTGCAGGGAACATTTTCAAACCCGGCAAGGCCGGTCCCCGCCAGCGCCTGCAATAATGTGTCATCGCCAACCGGCCGCCGGGCCGCCATCAGCGCACGCAGGTTTTCCAGCGGCGTCAGCAGCGGTTTGATACCTGGCCGGTGGCCAAGATACAAAGTATTCCTGAGAAAAGATTCCCGTTGCCGGTTGCGGGCTTGCCCACACCAGAGCAGATCCCCGGCGTAGGCGTCATTGAGCCCGGCCAGAATCCGTAGCAGTGTCGTCTTGCCGGTGCCATTCGGCCCCTCGACACGGGTCACCGTACCGGGCAGTATGGAAAACGACAGGTTGTGAAAAAGCAGACGCTCGTCACGCTCGCACTCAAGGTTGACAGCCTGCAGTAACGGCTCGGACATCAGGGCTCCGTTTTCAGAGCGGAGGATGCACGCTTGGCATCGGGTGTATGGGTAAAAGGCGAGATGCATTATAACCAAAGCACTTCGGGATTACTCGTGCCCCACATCAAATCAGCGCTATGAAAGTGAACGGCGGACCAGTTCCCGGCAACCAGCCGGTCACACCCTCGACCACGCCTCCCGCTGCGGCGGGCAAAGGCCCGGTAACGCTCCCCGGCGGCAAGGAATCAGTGCCGGTTGATCCGGCGCTGAGCGCCCGGCAGCAGCTGGTTCAGCTGCAACTGGCCAACCGCGAGACAGCCCTGGCGCGGGTAGCCGAAATCCTTCAACAGAAAGGCGGCGGGCACGAACTGCTGCTGGAACTCCGGGGCAGAACCCTGAATGTCAATATCGGCAACCGGCCACCGGAGTTTTCCGCCGGTGACCTGATCAAGGTCATGCGAGCGGGCAATGAACTGCAGTTGATGGGCAAACTGGCCGCCAGCCAGGAAAGCACTGTGGCTCGTGCCCTCGCCCAGCGCCTGCCCTGGCAGCAGAGCCTGCCAACCGGCCTGCAGCAACTGGTCAGTTCCCTGAATAACGGGGTACGCCCCATGGTACAGCCGGGGCAGCCGCCCTCGGCAAACCCGCCACAGCCGTTACCGGCTGCGGCGCGCCAGGCTCTGGAGTCGGTCCTGGCCAGCCTGCCGAAGTCGAACGAGCTTGCTCCGGGTGTCGGCCGGACCGAGAGCACCGCTTCCCAGGTCCGCCAATGGCTCTCCGAAAGCGGCCTGTTCGCCGAATCCCGGTTGCTGCAGTCCTCGCCCAAAGCCTCCGCACCCAACGATCTCAAGCTGGCTCTGGCACGCATTGCCAGCGCCCTGCTGGCCAGCCAGGGACAGACATCCGCGCACTTCAATCGTCTGACGCCAAGCTCGAGCCCGGAGCTGATGCAGGCGCCACTGCAATACCCCCAGACAGCGACAGCGCCGCCCACACCCCAGGCATCGACAGCGGAGCCTGCCAGTACCGGCCAGGTGCTGCGACTGCTGGCCGGCATGCTGAACCGCATCACGGTGAATCAGTTGCACAGCCAGACCCTGACCACGCGGGCCGGTGGTGAGGCCGGCGCGCCGGTTAACACCTTGCTGGTGGATCTGCCCTGGCTGACGCCCCAGCAGGAACCCCGGGCAGCCCAGTTACGTATGGAACAGTATGAAAGCAATGAGGAAAACAGCGGTGCCAGGTCCGGCCGCACGTCGGTAAGCGAATGGCGTCTGTCACTGTCCATGGATCTCGACGAAGCCGGGCCGCTGCATTTTGAGGTAGGCTTCCGCTATCCTGATGTCAGTGCCCGGGTCTGGGCTGAAAAGCAGACAACGCTGAGGCAGGTAAACGAGGAGTTGCCGCTGTTGCGCAAAAGCCTCACGGATCTGGGCCTGGAAGTGACCGACCTGGAATGCCGTCGGGGCGCCCCCAAACAGGCACAGACACGACTCGAACACCGACTGGTGGATACCAAGGCATGAAGGACAACCGTGACGATCAAGCGCCAGCGGCAGTGGCGCTGAAATACGACGGCGAACGGGCACCAATCATCTCGGCCACCGGCACCTGGGAGCTGGCGGAGGAAATCATCCGCATTGCCCGGGAGCATGAAGTGCCGCTTTACGAAAACCCGGAGCTTGCCGGCATCCTGGCCCGACTGTCACTGAATGATGAAATACCGGAGGAACTGTACCGGGTGATTGCCGAAATCCTGGCCTTTGCTTTCCACATACGGGGCCGTACGCCCGACGACGCCGGCCGGGACACATCACTGGATCAGTGACCTCATTGCCCACACCCGTTGCCAGTGTTCACCCTTGCGGGGGCCAACCGCCGTATCAAAATAATGCCGGAGCCGACGGCGATCCTCCGGCTCATCCTTCAGGGCCGAGCCGACGACATGATGCATCAGGTGTTCGATGGTCATGGCCCCGCCGCCGTAATACCAGGCGTTCAGACTCGCCGCATGGGCCACCGAAACCGCCTCGGCGGTGGACAACGCAGAACCGGCCAGCCGGTCGGTACTGCGACCGTCCAGAGTCTGCCCGTTACGCAACTCATGAAACAGGGTGACCAGAACCTCCACGACCTCCGGGTCCAGATCCACCTGGATACCCGCATGCCGGTTGGCCCGGGTCACTTCCCGGAGCACCACGTCCATCTCATCGGACAGGTTGCGGATGGGCCGGATCTCCTCGAAATCCATCCGTCGCTTCAGCGCCGCACTCATCCGGTGGACGCCTTCGTCCACACTGTTGGACGTCGCCACCAGATTGAACCCCTCCCGTGCCAGAATCACGCCGTCGTCACCCGCCAGCTCGGGAATCACCACCACCCGGTCTGACAGAACGGACAGGACCGCATCCTGCAGCGCCTGGGGGCAGCGGGCAATTTCCTCGAAACGGACCAGCCGCCCTTCCATCATGCCCCGTAACAGGGGGGTGGGTACCAGCGCCTTGCGGCTGGGGCCTTCCGTGCGCAGAAGGGCCTCATTCCAGCTGTACAGCAACTGACTGACGTGACTGATGGCACCGCCCTGCAGGGTCAGCCCGGACGCTCCGGAGATGGCCGCCGCCAGCAGTTCTGACAGCCACGACTTGGCGGTGCCCGGCTCGCCCACGAGCAGGCAGCCGCGGTTGGTGCAAAGGGAAATGATGATGCGGACCACCATGTCCCGATCAGCCACGAACTTGCGCTCGATGTTGCGGTCCGAATCCCCCAGCAGAAACGCCTCTACCGATTTGGGGGACATCTGCCAACCCGGCGGCACCGGCCCCGAATCCTCGGCAATCAGCCGGGCAATTTCATCCCGGTAGGCAATTTCTGCTGGCTGGCGCTGAACGCCATTGGCTGGCTGCTGGCTGCTTTTCATGAATGACACCTGCGGCCGCCACGAATCTCGGGCGCCATACGTTCCCGGGGCAGAATGCGGGGCAATTCGGACAACGGGATGATGCCTTCAATCACGTGATCCAGGGCACTGTCCCGCATGGTGACCAGGCCGGCATCCAGCGCCCGCCAGCGCAACTCACCCACGGGCGGCTGGCTCGAAATGGCGTTACGGATATCGGTATCCACTTCCATGTACTCAACGATCGCCACCCGGCCCTGGGTGCCACGGCCGTTGCATTTGTCGCATCCGGCGCCCTCAAAACACCGGAATCCGGCTGGTGGCCCGTCCGGGAACACCTCGGCCAGCACGACAGGGTCCGGCTCGGACGGCCTTCGGCAATGACTGCAGATGCGTTTGGCCAGACGCTGGGCGATCACCGCCAGCAGTTCACCGGCAATGGAGTTGGGATGAACGCCCAGATCATACAGCCGCTGAAGGGAATCGACCGCATCGTTGCAGTGAAGCGTGGATAGAACAACGTGGCCGGTCTGGGAGGCCCGGATCGCCTCCAGGGCGGTTTCCTGGTCCCGGATCTCCCCTACCAGGATCACGTCCGGATCTTCCCGGACAAACGCCCGCATGGCATCGGCAAAGCTGAAACCGATGTCTGCCCGGACACGGGTCTGCTGAATGTTATCGATGGCGTATTCGATCGGGTCTTCCACGGTAATGACCTTGCGCCGGCCATCATCGGCCAGGTTCTGCAGCCCGGCATACAACGTGGTCGATTTGCCCGACCCGGTCGGCCCCACCACAAGCACCAGACCGGCCGGGTTGTCCAGCAACCGCTGGTAACGGCTGCCAATCACCGACGACATGCCAAGCTCGGCAATGGTCATCGCCCGGCCGGTCTGGGGCAACAGGCGGATAATGGCATTTTCGCCGTGCAGGGACGGCTGGGTCTGGATGCGCAGATCGTAGGTTGTCTCACCCAGTTGCAGACGGGAACGCCCGCCCTGGGGCAGACGGTGCTCGGCAATATTGAGCTCCGCCCGCAGTTTGATGACATTGATCACCCCCCGGATTTCCCGTGCCGAGAGCTGATACTGGGGTAATTCATGGAGGTCGCCGTCAACCCGCAAACGGACTCTCACCCGGTTCTCATACTGCTCAATATGGATATCGCTGGCCTTCTCTCCGACCGCATCCAGCAGGATGGCTTCGTAGACTGAAATCAGATAGGGACTGATGTGCTTGTTGATTTCCTGACCAAACAGATCCTTGCCGTTTTCCTCGCCATGGGCAACAGCAGCAGCCCCGGTTGCGCCACCCTGCTCGGCGGCGAACCGGCTGCCTTTGACGGTCAGATCCAGCGCCGACCAGATCCGCCGGAAATCCGTCGGCGTCACCAGCAGGCAGGTCGTGGACTGGTTGACCGGAGTCAGTCGTTCAAGCTGATCAGTACGGGCGTCCGGGTCATCGGTAACGACGGCCAGCTTGCCGTCCGCCTGTGCCACCGGAATCATGCGCGACAGATCGAGGAAGGTCCGGGAGAAACGCCTGAACAGTTCCGGATTGAGGTGATTGAGCACCTCATCCGCCTCGGTAAAGGTCATGCCCCGTTGCTGCGCCAGTGAACGGTAGAGTTCGACCTCCTCCATGTTCAGGGAGCGACGCAGTACGTCCAGTACTCGTTCGTTTTTGCTGGCGGCTTCGGCCCTTGCACGGGCAAGATCCTCCTCGCCGACGACACCAAGATCAATCAGGATCTGCTCCGAGTTCCGATTGAAATCGACCCAGCCCAGAGTGCGTTCCCGCTCCAGACGGCCGTTCCTGTTGCAGTACATGGCCACACTGGGCACCGGCCCGGCCCGCCCTTCAAGGCAGACCAGATGGCCGCCTTCCCGGAGGTTCGGCGTCAGCACCCGGGGGTCAGACAGAAAGGTGGTGCACACCACCAGATCACAGGCCTCGTCGGCCTCTACACCCTTGCCCGCTTCGGCCTGCACGACGTCGATGTTGTGCAGGCCCTTGGCGAAGAAGCGTTCCCTGGCCTTGTCCGCGAGCACCGGGTTGCGATCCACGTAGATCACCCGGTGAGCCAGTTCACCCATCACCGCTGTCAGGTAGCCGGAACCACCACCGACGTGCATGACCACCTGATCCGGCTCAATTTCCGGCATCAGGCCCAGCAGGTGGTGGACGGTTTCTTGTCTGGGGATGGAATGGCCGGTGATGGAAGGGGCAATATCGGCACCGGCGACAAAATCATGGCGTGAAACGCGAGTGAGGGCCTCTTCGGCCCTCGCGTAAATTCTCTTCATTCAGCAGCATCCGTGACAGCTTCGGATCAGGCCGCCTGACGTTTTTTCAACGCTGATACCAGCTCGGCCTCCGGACGGGAAATCCCACAGGTATTCATAAGATCGTCGATATCGGCGCCAAGATCAACCAGGCGGGACGCTTCGTCATAGGAGATTCGGAGAGGGTCATTCTGGCGCATCTCATCCATGGCATTGCGAAGTTCGTGCAGTTGCCGTTCGCAGGCAACCAGTCGCTGGCCAACACCAACACTACCACTGGTGGTCGCGTGCAACTCCCTGCCGAGGGTGTCACAGCGCTCCTTCAGTGAAGCCTGAAGCGCCCGGATACGGCGCCCGTGGACAATGACCTGCAACAGAACCAGGCCAAGCGCGGCGGCAGTCAATGCCCAGGGAAGCCAGGAAGGAATGGTCATGCTCATGATGGACGTCTCCGTTGATTGTTAACCCTGGTGGACGTCCATCGCAGCACCCGCAGATCAGGCTTACAGCGACGCGATCTCCGCCCACTCTTCGTCTGACAGCATCTTGTCGAATTCGACAAGGATGATCAGCTCACCATTCTTGTTGCAGACACCCTGAATGAACTTGGCGCTTTCCTCGTTGCCGACATTCGGTGCCGTTTCAATTTCGCTGGACTTCAGGTAGACCACTTCAGCCACCGAGTCGACCAGAATGCCCATGACCTGGCTGGAGGATTCCATGACCACGATCCGGGTGGCATCCGTTACCTCAGCATCCGCCAGGCCAAACCGGCGACGGGTATCGATCACCGTCACCACATTGCCCCGCAGGTTGATAATCCCCAGGACATAATCCGGGGCGCCGGGTACCGGGGCGATCTCGGTGTAACGCAACACTTCCTGGATCTGCATGACATCAATGCCATAGGTCTCGTCATCCAGACGGAAGGTGACGTACTGCAGTACCTTGTCGTCCTGGGCCTGATTCTGTTGTCCGCTCGGGGATGCCATAAGCACTCTCTCCTTTTCGGCTGCCCGGCGGGCAACCTGATCGTCAAAAAGTCATCAATCAGTGCCCAATACTATAGTTAAGGGCACAAACCGTGCCAGCCTGACACGGTTTCTTTGGGTAACCGATCCGATCAGCTCAGATCGAGGTGGTGTTCGCGCTCCGCACGTACCAGTAAGTTAGCCATGGCGCGGACATCAATCAACGCGCACATATGATCAATCACCGTGCCTGCCAGCCAGGGCCGGCGGCTACGGCCGGTTCGCCAGCGCACTTCCTCCGGACGCAGGGTGAAGGACTGGGCCACCTCATCACAGGCCAGTCCCCATTCACTGTCATCCAGACGGATCACGAAACGATAGTTTTCCCGGGCACCCTCGGGCACGCGACCGGCCATGATCCATTCGGCCGAATCCACCACCCGCAGGTTCTGGTCCTGATCCGGTCGAATCCCCATGTACCATCGGGGGCTGCCGGGAATAGGCCGGATCTCGTCGTCATCTTCAAGCCGGTGGATTGCGCCCAGCAGCACCAGCGGTACGGCCAGTTTCAGTCCGGCGACGGTAAAAATCAGGCACTCGAATGGCTCTTCCGACCAGTCCGGCCGGTCAGCCGTGGTTTTCTCCTCCGGCGCGGTCTGAGGCTCAGGCTCAGCCGTTTCTGTCACAACCGGTGCCGGAGTTTCCACCGGCGGGCTCTTTGTCTCCGTCCTACCTTCCGGCGGCGCCTTCACCGGCGCAGGCTCCGGCCGAACCCGGGTCTCAGTTTCGGTCCGCGCCTCCACCCGGGTCCGGATCTGTACCTTTGGCCGTGCTTCCACCTTCGGTGGTGCAGCCGGAGGCGCTGACGGTGCCGGCGCCTCCTCTTCAAGTGCCGTACTGGTGGCCGTGTGCAGCAACTCGTCCAGATAACTGGCGACGGCCGCTTCCGGCTCGGCCAGCTGCGTCATTTTTTTGTCAGCGTTAGCCATCCGACGGCTCCCTGCCCTTCTGCGTCAACGTCAGGAGGTCCTCCAGAAGGTGGCGATAGGCCCGGACACCATGAGTATCCGGATCCACGACCGAGGGAATTACCCCCTGCTGGCTGGCATCCCGGAACTTGGTATCGACCGGGATGGAGAACCGCCACAGGGTGTCAGGGTAACTCTTGCGAAGCATATTCAGGCTTTTGACAGACGCCTGGGTTCTCCGGTCATACAGGGTAGGTACGATGGTATAGGAAAGCTGGTTCTTCTGGGACCGCATAATCATCTGCAGGGTATGCAGCATGCGCTCGAGCCCCTTGATGGCAAGAAACTCGGTCTGCACGGGGATAACCAGATGCTGGGCGGCTGCCAGGGCATTCACCATCAGTACGCCCAGGGAAGGCGTGTTATCAAGAAGCACGTAATCAAAGTCGTCCCAGAGTTGCGCCAGGGCCCGGGAGATGATCAGCCCCATGCCGCCGACACCGACCATCTTGCGTTCCAGCGTGGCCAGTGCCGTACTGGCCGGCATCAGCGACAGCCCCGGACACCCGGTATCGGCCACAAGCTGGCCCGGCAGCCCCTCGGGCACCTTGCCCTCGTGCTGGAACAGGTTGAACACGCTCTGGCTGATGGTATCGGGATCATAGCCAAACCAGCTGGTCAGCGAGCCGTGGGGATCAAGATCCACAACCAGCACACGCTTGCCACTCTGGGCCAGCAACCCGCCAAGGGTCACCACCGAGGTTGTTTTACCCACACCACCTTTCTGATTCGCTACTGCCCAGATACGCACTCTCGATACTCTCCACCTACGGATCAGCCCGGCACAAACGCCGTGAGCTTATATGTTATCGGCAACGAATCCATTTACTTGAAGACAGCCTCCGGATAACGGCGGCAAATCATTGCCGATCCGCTGCAATCGTGACATACGTAATACAGGAAGTGTGCCAGTCTGAGGCCGTGGCGCCAATCCGGCGGATCAGCGCATGGTGGCGCGTATATTGGCATCCCGGGAGATCAGAAGGACCACCCGCCGGTTGCGGCGCCGTCCCTCGTCCGTGTCATTCCGCGCTACCGGCTGGAACTGGCCATAGCCCACCGCGGCCAGCCGATCGGGCTCAATGCCCTCCATCGTCAGCATACGAACCACGGCAGCAGCGCGCGCAGCCGACAGCTCCCAGTTGGACGGAAACTGGTCCGTGCGGATAGGCTGGTTGTCGGTAAAGCCCTCGACTTTCACCGCGTTGTCCCGGTTGTTTAACACCGATGCGATTTTCTCGATAACCTCGAAGGCGTCGTAATGTGGTTCGGCGTCACCACTGCCGAACAGCAGACTGTTGGGCAGGCTCAGCTCCAGCCACTGCTCACTGCTTTCCATGCTGACCACCCCTTGTTCGATCAACTGATCGAATTCGGTAGCCAGCTCCATGGCCATGGTACGAAGGGATTCGGTACCACGGTTGTCACCTTCCCCATCAGCTTCGTCACCGTCGGACGTTACCGGCTGGGCAACGGATGTCTGGTCGTTTTGAGCGGGCTGATCACCGATCTGTATGGGCTGCATGGACCGTTCAGGCGCATTGAACACCCCGGTGAGGGTGTTGGACAGCACCTTGTACTTGCCCTCATTCACTGAGGATACGGAATACATGACGACAAAAAACGCAAACAGCAGGGTAATGAAATCCGCATAGGAGATCAGCCAGCGTTCCTTGTTGTGGAGATCGTCCTGGGGCTGTCGGCGTCGGCGCATGGGTGTCGGTCCCGGTTACTGCAGGAAGCCCCGCAGCCTCAGCTCGATGGATTTGGGGTTTTCACCTTCGGCGATGGCAATGATGCCGTCGATCATCATGTCTTCGTAGCGGGTACGGTCGCGGACGATGCCCCGGAGTTTATTGGCCACGGGGAAAAACAGCAGGTTGGCCAGGGCCACACCATAGATGGTGGCCACAAAAGCGGTCGCAATACCGCCGCCCAGAGACTGGGGATCCTCAAGGTTGGTCATGACCTGTATCAGCCCCATGACGGCGCCGATAATACCGATAGTGGGCGAATAGCCGCCCATGGCTTCGTAGACCCTGGCACAGTCCAGATCGCGCTGCTCCCGCGATTCGAGGTCCACCTCGAGGATGCTGCGAATCGATTCCGGCTCCGCGCCGTCAACGAGCAGCTGGAGCCCCTTGCGGGCAAACGGCTCGGCTTCGCGCTCCGAGAGCCCTTCCAGCCCGAGCAGCCCCTGTTTCCTGGCCTTGACGCTCCAGTCCACCACCTTACCGATACCATCCTCAAGAGAAATATAAGGCGGCAGAAAAACCCAGCGGAACTGGGCCAGGGCCCGCTTGAGCACCGGCCAGGAAGTCTGCAGGATTGTCGCTGCCAGGGTGCCGCCAACGACAATCAGGGCCGCGGGCCCGTTAAAAAGGGAGCCCAGAGCTCCCCCTTCCAGCATATTGCCACCCAGAATCGCGGCAAAAGCCAGGACAATGCCGAGCAGGCTGAGGATATCCATCAGCTCACGCCTTCGACCATACGGAGCCCGATCTCCTGCAGGGGCAGAACTTCATCGCTCAGTCCGGCGCGGGCCACCGCCATCGGCATGCCATAGATAACCGAGGTCTTCTCATCCTGTGACCAGATCACCGATCCGGTCTGCTTCATCATCCGGCAGCCTTCCTTGCCGTCGGCACCCATGCCGGTCAGGATGATCCCCAGAGTCTTACCGGGAAAGCTACGCGCCAGTGAGCCAAAGGTGACATCGACACAGGGCTTGTAGTTCAGGCGTTCATCACTGGGCAGTATCCGTACCTTTGCCTGGCCACTGCGCCCTTCGATCATCATCTGTTTGCCACCGGGCGCGAGCAGCGCCAGCCCTGGCCGGAGCACATCCCCGTCCTCGGCCTGGCGCACCTCAATCCGGCATAGACGGTTGAGACGCTCGGCAAAAGCGGGGGTGAAACTGGCTGGCATGTGCTGCACCAGCACGATAGGCGCCGGAAAAGATGCTGGCAGTTCGGTCAGAACCTTCTGCAGCGCAACAGGGCCGCCCGTTGAAGTCCCGATGGCGACCACCTGGTAGTGGCGGGCGGGTGTTTTTCGGCCGGGACTGCGGGGTACTTCCGGCTTCGGGGCTGCAGGACGGGAAGGCGCCGCCGGTCGCTCCCGGTCCCGACCGGTCACCGGCGAGGAACGGGACGGGCGACGGGCGGGCGACGGTGCTTCTGGCTCCGGCGCGGGTGATGGCGCCGTCTTGGCCCCCGGCTTACTGCCGGAAACATCCAGTACCCGCTGAACCAGGATTTTCTGGAGCTGACTGGTGTCCTTGGCGATTTCCTCAAAATTCTTGGGCAGGAAATCGACCGCACCGGCCTCCAGCGCGTCCAGAGTGACGCGGGCACCTTCATAGGTCAGAGACGAAAACATGAGGACCGGCGTAGGCCGGTTTTTCATGATTTCCCGCAGCGCCGAAATGCCATCCATAACCGGCATTTCGTAATCCATGGTGACCACATCGGGATTGAGTTTCGCCGCCAGCTCAACGGCTTCACGGCCGTTGCCGGCGGTCCCGACCACTTTGATTTTTCCGGAAGCCGTGAGGATTTCCGTCAGCCGTTTGCGGAAAAAACCCGAATCGTCAACGACCAGGACAGAAACTGTCATCCATTTCTCCTAAACAATCCCGGAGCTCCTGACCTGTCGGCGTTAGCCGTAGTGCTGCAGAAGGCTGGGCACATCAATAATCAGGGCGATTCGTCCGTCACCGGTAATCGTGGCCCCGGCCATACCAGGCGTCCCCTGAAGGGCCCGGCCCAGAGGCTTGATCACAACCTCTTCCTGCCCGATCAGTTGATCAACTACGAAGCCCACCTGCCGGGTTCCCATGGCCACAATCACCACGTGGGCGTTAGCCGGTGGCTCACCACCTGCCTGGGATGGCACCAGCCACCGCTTGACGTGGAACAGCGGGAAGACTTTTTCCCGGACCACAATGCATTCTTTGCCGTCGACAATGTTGGTCTTGGTAAGATCCAGGTGGAAAATCTCCACCACGTTGACCAGCGGCAGGGCAAACGACTGGCCACCCACCATGATCATCAGGGTCGGCATGATCGCCAGTGTCAGAGGCACCTTGATCTTGATATTGGAGCCCTTGCCTTTGACCGACTCGATGTTGATCTGACCATTGAGCTGGCTGATCTTGGTTTTTACCACATCCATGCCGACACCACGGCCGGAGACATCGGATATCTGATCCTTGGTGGAAAAGCCAGCCGCCAGAATCAGGTTGTAACATTCACTCTCTGTCAGCCTTGACGCCGCGTCCTCATCGTACAGCCCCTTTTCCACGGCTTTCCGGCGCAGGACTTCCGGATCCATACCGGCGCCATCATCCTTGATCGACAGCAGGATATGATCACCTTCCTGTTCTGCGGACAGGGTCACCGTCCCCTTGCGGGGCTTGCCGTTCTGCTCCCGCACATCCGGATCTTCAATACCGTGGTCCACCGAGTTGCGAACCAGGTGAACCAATGGATCAGCCAGGGCCTCCACCAGATTCTTGTCCAGGTCGGTCTCTTCCCCGTGCATCAGCAGGTCAACCTCTTTCTTGAGGCTGCGGGACAGATCACGCACAACGCGGGGGAAGCGGCCAAAGACTTTCTTGATCGGCTGCATGCGCGTCTGCATCACGGCGGACTGCAGATCGGAAGTCACCACATCGAGATTGGAGACAGCCTTGTGCATTTCGCTGTCTTCACTCTGGGAACCCAGGCGCTGAAGGCGGTTGCGCACCAGTACCAGCTCACCCACCATATTCATGATGTCATCGAGCCGGCTGGTATCCACCCGCACGGTTGTTTCTGCCGGCGGATGATGCGCTTCCTTGGCCGGGGCAGCCTTGCCCTCGTCTTTTTTCGGCTCGGGCTTTGGCGCTGGAGCTTTCGCCGGTTCCGGTTTTTTCTCGGGCTTTTTGGCGGCTGGGGCCGATTCCGGCTTGCCAGCCGTGACACTGGGACCCGCGCCCTTGCCATGAAGTTCATCCAGCAGGTTTTCGAATTCGTCGTCGCTGATCAGGTCCGGGTCACCGGCATCCGACGCTTTCTCTTCGCTCTTACCTGCGGGCTTGCCGGCGGCTTCTTCTCCGGCGGGCGCTCCCTTGAACTGGCCTTCGCCGTGCAACTGATCCAGCAGCGCTTCAAACTCGTCCTCGGTAATCTCGTCATCATCCGAACCACTGCCCTGACCAGAGGCCGGGGCGTCCGTGGCCGCCTTGTCGCCGGCACCGGCGTCTGAGCTGTCATCTCCATCACCCAGGGCATCGAGCAATTGCTCGAATTCATCGTCCGTGATATCACCGTGTTCGTCCGTTGCTGCCGGCTGCTCTGACCCGGCTTCCGCGGCGGGCTCGGGCTCGCTGGCCGGTTGAGACGCTTCGTCCTCGGGTTTGGCCAATTCCATCAGGGACTCAATCAGCGTGTCCGGAGCTGGCGTCGGCTCTTCCCGCTCACGGACCTGTTCAAACATGGAGTTGACGTTGTCCAGGGCTTCGAGGACCACATCCATCAGTTCGGAAGTGACCCGACGCTTGTGGTTGCGCAGGGTGTCAAAGACATTCTCAGCGGAATGGCAACAGTTAACGAGCGCCTCCAGTTGCAGGAAGCCTGCGCCGCCCTTGACCGTGTGGAAGCCCCGGAATATGGCGTTCAGCAGATCCCCATCATCGGGATGCTGCTCCAGATCCACCAACTGCTCCGACAGGTTTTCGAGAATCTCGCCGGCTTCAACCAGAAAGTCCTGGAGGATTTCTTCGTCAGCATCTAACGCCATGCGTCAACCTCTTAAATGTTCAAAAACCGAGACTGGATAGCAGGTCATCCACATCATCCTGCCCGGACACCACATCCTCGCGCTCATCCGCTTTTATCTGTGGCCCTACCCCTTTTTCGGCTGATTCCTCTTTTTCTTCAATCTCGTGAATCGTCCCGGTCAGTTGGTCCACATGGCTGGCCATCACCACCAGGCTCAGCAGGTTTTCTTCCACCTCTTTGACCAGCGCTGTCACTTTCTGGATCACCTGTCCGGTCAGGTCCTGGAAGTCCTGGGCGAGAAGAATCTCTGAAAGGCTCTGATAAAGCGTGTCGGAGTCCGCGGTCAGAGTGGTGAAAAACCGGTCAATACGACCATACAGTTCCCTGAATTCCGCAGGGGCCATCTCACGGCGACGCAGACGCAGCCACTCTTCGCGCAATTCCACGGCTTCGTCCCGCATGGCGTGCGCCAGTGGCATGGCGTTTTCAACCAGATCCATGGTGCGGTTGGCAGCCTGTCCGGTCATCTGGACCACGTAATTCAGCCGGTCAGAAGCGTCGGACATTTTCGACAGGGCTTCTTTCTGCTCGGCATTCCGGGCGTCGATCTGAAAATTGCGAATGGCTTCGTGAAGACTTCTTGTCAGCCGGCCAACCTCACGATAGAGGCTCTGGTCGCGAACATCACTCAGCTCATTGATGATCGACATGGCGCGGGCGTAATCACCCTCCTCGACACTTTCCGCGAGTTCCGAGGTCTGCTGCTTTAGTTTCTCAGTGACCTCCGGTTCAAGGCCCTGATTATTCTTGTTGCTGTCAGTCATGGCAGCCGTCTGACCTCTCTACTGGATACGCTCGAAAATTTTCTCGATCTTTTCCTTGAGTACGGCTGCGGTAAACGGTTTGACCACATATCCGTTCACTCCGGCCTGGGCGGCGGCAATGATCTGATCCCGCTTGGCTTCCGCGGTCACCATCAGGATAGGGAGGTTTTTCAGTTCCTCGTCCGCGCGAACCGCCTTGAGCAGGTCAAAGCCTGACATGCCCGGCATGTTCCAGTCGGTGACCAGGAAGTCATATTTGCCACTCTTGAGCATCGGCAATGCCGTGTTGCCGTCGTCGGCCTCATCGGTATTGGTGAAGCCAAGATCACGCAAAAGGTTCTTGATGATTCGACGCATCGTGGAGAAGTCATCCACGATGAGAATTTTCATATTCTTGTCCAAAGGGACCTCCAGTCTGTAACACCCGGATTTTGTTAAGCCTTTCGAAGTCTAGCAGGTCACTTTCACCGCCGCCTCTGAAACGGCGCCTTGGATCTGTGCGTAAGACCGGCCATCAGGCATGGTCGTCGTTCTGCCAGTCCGACAGACGCCCCCGAAGGCGCATGGCAGCCTGGCTGTGGATCTGGCTAACCCGGCTTTCACTGACCCCGAGAACAGCACCAATCTCTTTCAGGTTGAGTTCTTCCTGATAGTACAGGCTCAACACCAGTTTTTCCCGTTCCGGAAGCCCTTCTATGGCTTCTGCCAGGCTTCTCTGGAATGCGCTGGACGCCAGCCCTTCCAGAGGATTATCGCCACTCTCTGCTTCTTCTAACGGCAGGTTGCCCGATTCATTTAGCTCATCAAGGCTGAAAAGTCTGCCACTGTTGGCGTCCGCCAGGGATGCATGGTACTCCGGCAGCGCCATTCCCAGTTCCTCGGCAACCTCAGCGTCCTGCGCCTCCCGGCCGGTACGGTCTTCCACAGACTTGATGGCAGCGGAGATTTTGCGCGCATTCCGGTGGACCGACCGGGGCACCCAGTCGCCTTTTCGGATCTCGTCCACCATGGCACCACGGATCCGGATGCCAGCATAGGTCTCAAAGGTCGCGCCCTTGCCCGAACTGTAGCGCTGCGCTGCTTCCAGCAGGCCGATCATGCCGGCCTGCATCAGGTCTTCCAACTGCACGGAAGCCGGCAGGCGGGCCATCAGGTGGAGGGCGATTTTCTTTACCAGCGGAGCATGCTCCTCAACCAGCCGGGCAGCGTTCTTTCCCCCGGCCTGCTGGTAGATTCCCAGATTTTTCGCCAACGTCATGTATCCGGTTCTTCCAGGATTGGATCGAAGTCAGACTTCTACGAGTCGCTCCACAAAAAACTCAAGATGCCCCCGCGGCGAGGTCGGCAGAGGCCAGTTGTCCACTTTCTCCGCCAGCGCACGAATGGCCGTTGAAGCCTTGGCGCGGGGGTAGGCTTCCAGCACCGCTTTCTGGCGCTGAACCGCCTTCTTCACCATCTCATCGTAGGGCACAATGCCGACGTATTGTAGGGCCACATCCAGAAAACGCTCGGTGACACGTGTCAGTTTCTCAAACAATTGGCGTCCTTCCTGATCCGTCTTGACCTGATTGGCCAGTATCCGGAACCGGTTGGTGCCGTAATCCCGGTTCATCAGCTTGATCAGGGCATAAGCATCGGTGATGGAAGTGGGCTCGTCACAGACCACCAGCAACAGTTCCTGGGAAGCCCGGAGAAAACTGACCACCGACTCGGAAATCCCGGCAGCGGTATCCACGATGAGCACGTCAATCTGGTCGCCGATTTCGCTGAACGCATTGATCAGACCGGCATGCTCCATCGGACTGAGCTGGGTCATGCGCTGTGTGCCAGAAGACGCCGGAACGATCTTGATCCCGCCCGGCCCGTTTACCAGCACATCCCGGAGTTCACAGTCTCCGTTCAGGACGTCCTGCAGGTTCCGGCTTGCAGTAATGCCGAGAAGAACGTCGATGTTGGCCAGCCCCAGATCCGCGTCCAGTAACACGACCCGCCTGCCTTTTTCCGCCAGCGCGATGCCCAGATTGACGGACACGTTGCTCTTGCCGACACCGCCCTTGCCGCCGGAAACTGCAATTACCTGAACCGGATGTGGTCTGCTCATACTGTTTTCAGTCTCTCACTACGTTCTTGTAGGCATGCCTGCCGGGTTGCTGTCCTGCTGCCGGAGCCCTCAGGCTCCTTCTGCAGCCGCCTGAGAGTGCTGCAAGGCCCGCAACCGCTCAACCCCGAGTCTGACCAGCGGCACCGCCTGCGCCCGATGCAGATCCTCCGGAATCCGTTGTCCATCGGTATACCAGGCGACCGACAGACCGGTTTCCATTACAAAGCCCAGGGACTCGCCAAGAGTCAGTGCCTCATCAATTTTGGTCATCACACAACCGGCAAGGTTTGCCATCTTATAGCAATGCCAAACGGATTTCATGATCCGCGGCTGACTGGTTGCCGATACCACCAGATGACTGCGGATATTGTGATGGCTACGGGCCAGCTCCGCCAGTTGTTCCTGATAACCACGGTCCGAACTGGTCAGCCCGGCCGTATCGATCAGCACCAGATGCCGGTCCGACAGCTCATCCAGAATATCGTCCAGTGAGTGGGTTTCGTCCACAACCCTCACCGGCACATTGAGAATACGCCCGAACACAAACAGCTGCTCATGGGCCGCCACCCGATACCGATCGGTGGTCACCAGCGCCAGGGAATCCGAGCCATGCTCCAGTACGTACTGGGCCGCCAGCTTGCCAATGGTGGTGGTCTTACCGGAGCCGGTCGGGCCAACCAACGCAAACACCCCGCCGGATTCCACCCAGGTATTGCGGGCTGTGCGAATGCCGGCAGCCAGCATTTTCAGGGACTGCTTCCAGGCATCCTCAAGACGGCCCTGCCGGTTCTGGCGCGCCAGGGTATTGGCCAGTTCCGCGCCCACGCCAAATTCCTGAAGGCGCTCGCCAAGACGCTGCTGTACCGCGCTTCCGCCATTCTCCTGGACCGGCTCACGGGCTCGCTCGGGTTGCCGCCTGCCGACCATTTCGCGCAGATTCTGAATCTCCGCCTTCATGCTGGCCAGTTCGTCGGCGTAGCCTCCGGTCTCCGCCGTCGCCCGTCCGGCTGCTACCTCTCCGGCCTGGACCGGAGCCTCGACCGGAGTCGCATCCATGCCGGCGTCATCAAATGCCACGCCGGCGTACTGCGCACCCGCCGAGGCACGCTTCTCACGTACCTCCTGTATACGGCTGCGGGAGCGGGTCAGTTCTTCTTCGAGTTGGCGATGCTGTTCGGCCTGCAATTCAGCCAGGTGAGACCCGTTGGTCGCCTCTACGGCACGGTCACCCAAGCGCTGGCGCGCCATGTTTTCGTCGTAATCCAGGGCCGTCACAATTTCGACACCCCCGTCCACCCGGCGGTTGGACAGAATAACGGCATCCGGCCCCATCTCGTGACTGACCTGCTTGAGGGCCTCGGCCATGGTCTGCGCGAAAAACCGTTTTACTTTCATAGCGTTTCATCCTCCAACGGCATGCCTGATGGCAATTGCCCGCCCGGCGGCCCTACTGGCCAACCGAAGCAACGATCGTGATCTGTTTGTTATCCGGCACTTCCTGGTACGAGAGCACATGCAGCCGCTCCACCCCGTAACTGGCAAACTTCGCCAGGACCGGCCGTAGCGGTCCGGAAACCAGCAGAATGGCGGGTTTGCCCAGCATTTCCTGGCGCTGGACGCTGTCCTGCAGGGAACGCTGCAGCTTTTCCACCATGTTCGGTTCGAGCACCAGGCCAATATCCTCCTGGCCGCCGGATTGTTGACTCTGCTGAACAGACTTTAGCAATAACTGTTCCAGGTCTGGATCAAGCGTGATCACCGGGATCTCGGTGTCGTTGCCGCAGATACTCTGGACAATCATCCGGCGAAGGGCCTGACGGGCTACGGTGGTCAGGGTTTTCGGGTCCTGACTCTTCGGATGAACATTGACGATGGCTTCGGCAATGGAGCGCATATCCCGGATCGGCACCTCTTCCTTGAGGAGATTCTGAAGCACTTTCAACAGGATGCTGATGGTAACGGTGGTCGGCACCAGCTCTTCGGCCAGTTTTGGTGAGATTTTTTCCAACTGATCCAGCCACTTCTGGACCTCTTCATGCCCGAGCAGCTCATGGGCGTGCTTCTGCAGGATCTGGTTCAGATGGGTGGCCACAACCGTGCTGGCATCCACCACCGTGTACCCCAGTGTCTGGGCCTGGTCTTTCTGCTCCGGCTCGATCCAGGTGGCATCCAGGCCGAAGGCCGGATCCTTGCCGGCAATACCTTCCACCTTGCCAAACACCTGGCCGGGATCAATCGCCAGTTCGCGCTCGGGGTGGATTTCCGCTTCCGCCAGGGTGACCCCCATCAGGGTAATGCGGTAGACGTTGGGCATCAGGTCCAGGTTGTCGCGGATATGGACGGATGGCATCAGGAAGCCCAAATCCTGGGACAGTTTTTTACGAACGCCCTTGATGCGGCTCAGCAACTGACCGCCCTGGGATTTGTCGACCAGGGGAATCAGCCGGTACCCCACTTCCAGGCCAACGATATCCACCGTGGCGACGTCATCCCAGCCCAGTTCACGGGTTTCACCCGGTGCCGGCAGCGCCTGGCCATCACCGCCCTGGTCTGCCGGAATCTCGCCGCCGGAACGGGCAGCCGTCCCGGGCATTCCCCCCCGGCCGGCATAAACGCCTTCTTCCTCGACTGTCTGACGCTGATGTTTCCAGATATACCAGGAGACTGCCGCCGCGATCCCCCCGAGCCCAAGGAAGGCGACATGCGGCATCCCCGGAATCAGACCCAGGATAATCAGAATAGCGGCGGCAATGCCCAGAGCCTTGGGGGCATTGAACATCTGCTGAATGATCTGCCCGCCCATATCCTGACTGGAGGTAACCCGTGTGACCATAATGGCGGCAGAGGTAGAGAGCAGCAGGGAGGGAATCTGCGCCACCAGACCGTCACCAATGGTCAACAACGCATAGCGCTCGACCGCCAGCCCGAAATCAAGACCATGCTGCATCATCCCGATGACGATACCGCCGACAATGTTGATGGCCAGAATCAGCAGGCCGGCAACCGCATCGCCTTTGACGAACTTGGAGGCACCGTCCATGGAACCGTAGAAATCCGCTTCCTGGGCAATTTCCTCCCGACGACTTTTGGCATCCTCCTGGTTGATCAGGCCGGCATTCAGATCGGCGTCGATGGCCATCTGCTTGCCCGGCATGGCATCCAGGGTAAAGCGGGCGCTGACTTCGGAAACACGGCCGGCGCCTTTGGTCACCACCAGGAAGTTGATAATCATCAGGATCGCGAACACAACCAGACCGACCGCGTAGTTGCCGCCGATCAGTACTTCACCAAAGGACTCAATCACCTTACCGGCGGCATCGCCGCCCTCATGCCCTTCAAGCAGCACGATTCGGGTTGAGGCGACGTTCAGCCCCAGCCGCAGCAGCGTGGCAACCAGCAGTACTGTGGGAAAGGAGGCGAATTCCATGGGTCGCATGGCATAGATACAGACCAGCAGGATGACGATGGACAGGGTAATGTTGAAGGTAAAGAACACATCCAGCAGAAACGCCGGCATGGGGAGGATCATCATGCCCAGCAGCCCCATGAGCATCAGGGGAATACCAAGATTTCCCCGTGTCAGGGATTTGACGTTGTTCAGGGCCAAAGCTCTGTCCATGCCGGAAATGTCTCCGCTAGCCTGTACTGTGAAACCGGATTGGGTCGAAATTCTGACGCGTGGCGCCGTTCGTGGAGGGTTATCGCAAGATCCGTACCAGTCAGCGCAATTTTCCGTGAATCCACCCCTGGATCTGCCTGACGCAGGGGCTTATATACGGTATCCTTGGCGCCGTTTGACTGACCGAATCCAAGCCAGATTACCCGAACACAGGTGACCACCATGCCGATCCATGAAGTGAAGCACCCGCTGATACAGCACAAACTCGGGCTGATGCGTCGCGCTGACATCAGTACCAAGAATTTTCGCGAACTGGCCCAGGAGGTTGGCTCGCTGCTGACCTATGAGGCCACCAAGGATTTCAACCTGCAGGAAAAGACCATTGAAGGCTGGGCCGGCCCGGTCAACGTGGAACAGATCCACGGCAAGAAAGTCACCATTGTGCCGATCCTGCGTGCCGGACTGGGCATGCTCGATGGTGTCCTCAGCCTGATCCCGGTGGCCCGGGTCAGCGTGGTCGGCCAGATCCGCAACGAGGAAACCCTCGAAGCGGAAACCTATCTGGAAAAGCTGGTCGGTGAACTGGACCAGCGTATGGCAATGATTGTTGATCCGATGCTGGCCACTGGCGGTTCCATGATTTCCACCATTGACCTGCTCAAGAAAGCCGGCAGCACGGAAATCCGTGCCCTGGTCCTGGTCGCAGCACCGGAAGGCATTGAGAAAGTCCTGGAGAAACACCCGGACGTCTCGATCTATACCGCTTCGGTTGACGATCGCCTCAATGAGAAAGGCTATATCCTGCCAGGTCTTGGGGATGCCGGTGACAAGATCTTTGGCACCAAGCAGAAGGACGTCTGATCATGCAGGATCATACTAACGACCCCGTCTGGAAACAGGCCATCGCCGGCTCGCAGATGCTGCTGGTTGCCTTCGGTGCCCTGGTGCTGATGCCACTGATCACCGGCCTGGATCCCAACGTTGCGCTGTTTACCGCCGGCCTCGGCACGCTGATCTTCCACATCGTGACCGGTGGGCAGATCCCGATCTTCCTCGCCTCCTCCTTTGCCTTCATCGCACCGGTACTGGCGGCCAAGGGCAAGTTCGGCCTCGAGGAAACCCTGGGCGGACTGATGGCCGCTGGTATTCTCTACATCCTGCTGTCCGGCGCCGTGAGACTGCGGGGTACAGGCTTCATTACCCGACTGCTGCCGCCGGTTGTCATTGCACCGGTGATCATGAGCATCGGTCTTGGCCTGGCCTCGGTTGCGGTTCACATGGCCTCCGGGCGCAGCGGCGACGGCTCCACCCAACTGGTCCCCTATGACACCGCCATCTGGATTGCCATGGCTTCTCTCGCCGTGACGATTTTCACCTCGGTCTGGGGTAAAGGCATCTTCCGGCTGATTCCCATTATGTTCGGGGTTGTGGTTGGCTACCTTCTGTCCTGGGCGACAGGGATCGTCGATTTCACCCCGATCCGGGAGGCTGCCTGGCTGGCCATGCCGAACTTCGTGGCCCCGGAATTCAGTTGGGGCGCCGTCCTGTTCATGGTTCCCGTGGCAATCGCCCCGGCCATTGAACACATCGGTGACATCCTGACCATCGGCAATATCACCCGCAAGAACTACCTGGAAAAGCCGGGCCTGCACCGTACTCTGCTGGGCGATGGTCTGGCGACCAGTGCTGCTTCCCTGCTGGGTGGCCCGCCCAACACCACCTACTCCGAGGTCACCGGCGCGGTCATGCTGACCCGCAACTTCAACCCGAAAGTCATGTGGTGGGCCGCAATTGTGGCCATCGTGCTGGCCTTTGTCGGCAAATTCGGCGCCGCCCTGCAGACCATTCCGGTGCCAGTCATGGGCGGCATCCTCTGCCTGCTGTTCGGCTCCATTGCCGTGGTTGGCATGAACGCCCTGATCCGGCACCAGGTAGACCTGACCCAATCACGCAACCTGGTGATTGTTGGTGTAACCCTGGTGTTCGGCATCGGCAACATGGTGCTGGGCCATCTCGAGGGCATCGCCCTGTGCGCGGTGATCGCTATTGGCCTGAACCTGGTACTGCCGGGTGAGAAAGAGGCCTGGGGCACTCGGATCAACGAACACCACGAAGACTGATGCTCCCCGCAGCCGGTACCCGTGTGGCGGGTATCGGCTGCAGTTCCCTCTCCAAAGCCAGCCCCCGAATTAACCCCCTGAACCGTTACAGATCGCGACGCATATCCGGCGGAATCGGGAAATCCGGCATGCCAGGCTTCGGCGCATGCCCTTTGCGGAACTGGCGCAGCTGGAACACGTAGGCCAGCACCTGGGCAATGGCCATATACAGACCATCCGGGATCTCCTGGCCCACGTCCGTATTGTGATAGACCGCCCGGGTCAGCGGTGGCGTGCGGAGCACCTCCACCTTGTGCTCCCGGGCAATCTCCATGATCTTGAAGGCAACCTGGTCCGCCCCCTTGGCCACCACCACCGGTGCGCCCATGGAATTCTGATCGTACTGCAGGGCCACCGCGTAATGGGTGGGGTTGGTAATGACGACGTCTGCCTGAGGGACATCCTGCATCATCCGGCGCTGGGCCATCTCCCGCTGCAACTGCCGGATCTTGCCTTTCACCTCGGGTTTGCCCTCGGTGTCCTTGTACTCGTCTTTTACCTCCTGCTTGGTCATGCGCAGCTTCTTGTGATGATCATAGAGCTGAAACGGCACATCAATGGCGGCGATGGCAATGGTGGCGCAGGACAACAGGAAGAAACTCCAGCCCAGTGTCCAGAGCACATGCACCATGGCAGGTACGGCCGGCTCCTCGGCGATGCTCAGCAGATCGTCGGTACGCAGGTTCAGGATCAGAATGGCCACCACCATCACCAGCCCGACCTTCGCGATCGCTTTGATCAGCTCCACCACCGAACGCATGGAAAACATCCGCCCCAGCCCCTTGATCGGGTTCATCCGGGACATTTTGGGGGCAACAGCCTTGCCACTGACCATCAGACCACCGATGGCCACGGACCCGGCAATGGCGGCGACCAGCAGAAGAATCATAAAGGGGGCCAGGGCAAATGCCGCTTCCTTGGCGGACTGGATCAGCTGGACGCTCATGTGCCGGGTGTCGAAGATGGCCGCCCGCTCAATCACAAACGAATCCCGCATAATACCCTCCAGGGCAGCCCCCAGGGACCCGCCAAACATCAGCAGGCCACCGGCACCGGCCAGCAACACAGCCATGGTCCCCAGTTCCCGGGACCGGGCCGTCTGGCCTTCGTCCCGGGCTTTCTGGAGCCGTCGGGCCGTCGGCTCTTCCGTCTTTTCCTGACCGTCGTCGCTCTCTTCAGCCATGACAGATATCCTGTGTGACCGGTCGGCTCATCATGGTTGTCCCTGCAGTTGTCGCATGAAATCGAACGTCTGCCGGGTGTACTGCTCAAAGTGTGGCAGAAAGTTGGCGTGCAGCACCCAGATGGAAAACAGCCCGAAGATCAGGCCAATGGGAAAGCCAAGGGCAAAGATGTTCATCTGGGGCGCCGCGCGGGTCATGACACCAAACGAGATGTTGACGATCAGCACGGCGGTGACTGCCGGTAACGCCAGTAGCATGGCAGAGACAAACATCCAACTGATGCGGTGGGTCAGTTCCCACAGATCTCCCTGCCCCAGCCCCTCAAGGCCGATGGGCAGGGTGTAGAAGCTCTCGATAAACACCTCGAAGGCCACCAGGTGCCCATTCATCGCCAGAAACAGCAGAGTAATGGTAATGGTGTAGATCTGGGCCAGCACCGGCACGTTCACGCCGTTGGCCGGGTCCACCATGGAGGCAAACCCCAGCCCCATCTGCATGGCGATCATCTGGCCGGCCACCACAAACAGTTGCCAGAGCGCGGTCAGGGCGAAGCCCATGCCGACACCAATCAGGATCTGCTGCAGGGAAATCACCACGGCATCCGCGCTGAGCGCCTCCACCCGGGGCACCTCCGGAATCAGCGGAGCAATCAGTATGGTCATCAGCAGAGCCAGGCCCAGGCGGATCCGGCGGGGCACCAGTTGGGTGCCGAAAACCGGGATCACCATCAGGAAGCTGGCCAGCCGGAACAGCGGCCAGATATGCTGGCCCACCCACTGGCCAATCAGATCCGCACTGAATTCCGCCGGCACCATGGTCAGCCGATCAGGTAAGGAATCCGGGACCAGAGCCCGGTAGCGTGATCAAGCAGGGTTGTCAGCATCCAGGGGCCGGCGATGATGATCACAATCAGGGTCACCAGTAGCCGGGGCAGGAAACTCAGGGTCTGTTCGTTGATCTGGGTAGCCGCCTGGAAAGTACTGACCACCAGACCAATCACCAGCCCTGGCCCGATGATCAGTGCGGCCAGCGTCACAATCAGCCAGAGCGCTTCCCGCAGGATATCGATGACGGTTTCCGGGGTCATGGCGAGCCTCCTATATTCCGTAACTGGCGGCCAGGGTCCCCATGATCAGGGACCAGCCATCCACCAGCACAAACAGCATGATCTTGAACGGCAGCGAGATGATGATGGGTGACAGCATCATCATCCCCATGGCCATCAGCACGCTGGCCACGACCATGTCGATGATCAGGAACGGGATGAACAGGATAAAACCGATCTGGAACGCGGTTTTCAGCTCACTGGTCACAAAGGCCGGCATCAGCACCCAGAAAGACACGTCTTCCGGCGTTTCGTACTGGACATCAATGATCCGCATGAACAGGGCCAGGTCGTCTTCGCGGGTCTGCTCAAGCATAAAACGACGAAACGGCTGGCTCGCCAGTTCCACGGCCTCCAGCGAGGTGACCTCTTCCTGCATATACGGTTGCAGGGCCACTTCGTTTGCCTCTTCCAGAACCGGTTTCATGATAAAAATACTGAGAAACAGGGCCAGGCCCAGCAGGATCTGGTTGGATGGGGTCGACTGCAGGCCAATCGCCTGACGCAGGATGGCGAACACCACGATGATGCGGGTGAACGACGTCATCATCATCAGCATGGCCGGCAGGAACGTCAGCGCCGTCATCAGCGCCAGAATCTGCAGCGTTACCGAGTACTCCTGAGCGCCCTCCCCTTCACCGGGGGTCACGGTGAAAGCCGGAATACCGGGAATGCCGGATGGGTCCTGGGCCAGCGCCAGCGATGGGAAGATCAGCCCGGCAAGCACGATCAGCGACGGCATCAGTTTCTTCAGGGTTGAAACGCGCATGACCTAGTCGTTCCTTGTCGACGGGTTCCAGGATTTTCCGATCATACCCTGCAACCGCCGGGCAAAATCACTGGAACCGGCGCTGTTGGCGTCCACGACCGGCTCCTCGAAAACGTGCAGGGTCCGGATAGCGGAAGGCGTGATGCCCAGCAGAATCTGCTGGCCCCCGACCTCGACCAGAGCGATCCTCTCCCGGGCACCAATGGCCAGCACCGACACGATCCGGATGGCATTGTTGTTGACACCTGTCATGCCATTCATCCGGCGGATCAACCAGGCGCAGCCATAGATGACGGCAACAACCGCCACCAGACCCGCTCCCAGGCTCAGTATCGTCCCGAGCGTATCCGGCGCCCTGGCGGAGTCTGCTCCAGCCGGCCCGACCGTCTCCTGGGCCATGACCGGGGCAGCAATCAGCACACTGGCTGTCAGCAGCAACCGGACCATGCTATTTCTGCAGCCGTTTAATGCGTTCCCCCGGACTGATGACATCAGTCAGCCGGATACCGAACTTCTCGTTCACCATCACCACCTCGCCATGGGCGATCAGGGTGCCGTTGACCAGCACATCCAGGGGTTCGCCGGCCAGACGGTCCAGTTCAATGACCGAGCCCTGGTTCAGTTGCAGCAGGTTGCGGATCGGGATCTGGGTGTTGCCGACTTCCATGGAGATGGTCACCGGGATATCCAGGATGACGTCCAGGTCCGGGGACTCGATACCGGTCGCGGCTCCCCCGTCATGACCGAATTCTTCCATCGGCGCAGCGCGGACGTCCTTGCCGGGTTCCTCTTCTGTCCCATCCTGGCCTTCCGCTTCGGCCATGGCCTGGGCCCACTCGTCATCCATGGAACCATCATCGCCGGATTCCTGCATGGCAGATTCCCATTCGGCCGCGAGTTTCTCGTCTTCGCTGAGTTCCTGATCGTCTTTCTTGTCGTCGTCAGCCATGGTGTCCCACCTTCAGTTGTTTCTTCACCTTGGGCAATTTGGCCCGTTCATGGATCCTGAGCGCCAGCTTGCCATCCCGGGTGCCCAGCGAGCCTTTATAGATTGGTATGCCATTGGCGGTAATGGTCAGATGTTCCGGAATCTCGACCGGAATCACATCGCCTTCCTTGAATTTCGCCACATCCCGGAGCGACACACGCCGTCGGCAGACGTCTGCATTCACCGGCACGTAGACGTCCTTTATGTCTTCCTGGAGCGCGCTGACCCAGCGTTCATCCACATCATCAATATCACTCTGGACACCGGCATCCAGAACGTCACGGATCGGCTCAATCATCGAATACGGCAGGGCAAAATGCAGTTCACCACCACCGCCATCGAGTTCAATATGGAACGTGCTGACCACCACCACTTCGCTGGGGCTGACGATGTTGGCCATGGCCGGGTTAACCTCGGAGCTCAGATACTCAAACTCAACCTTGAGCACCGCATGCCAGGCTTCACGCATGTCGTGGAACACCTGATCCAGCACCATCTGGACAATCCGGGTTTCCGTCGGCGTGAATTCCCGCCCTTCGATCTTGGCGTGCCGGCCCTCACCGCCGAAAAAGTTGTCCACCAGCTTGAACACCAGTTTGGCATCGAGCACGAACAGTGACGTACCGCGCAACGGCCGGACTTTGCAGAGATTGAGACTGGTGGGCACATAGAGCGTGTGCACGTATTCACCGAATTTCATGATCTGCACGCCACCGGTGGAAACATCGGCATTACGACGCAGCAGGTTGAAAAGGCTGATGCGAGTGTAGCGGGCAAAACGCTCGTTAATCATCTCCAGGGTGGGCATACGCCCGCGGACGATCCGGTCCTGGCTGGCGAGGTCGTAGTTTTTTACGCCAGTGTCATCGGTTTCCTCATAGGTATCGATGTCGCCATCATCCACACCATGGAGGAGCGCATCGATTTCATCCTGTGACAGTAAGTCCTGCATAACTGGTCCTGCCCTGCTGTGATTACCCGGCCGGGGTCATCATTGCACTACAAAGTTTCTCAGCAGAACCCGGATGATCGCGGGTTCCCCTTCCTGCTCCAGCACCTGGTTGACCTTCTCGAGCATGCGCTGAGCCAGAGCCTGGCGCCCTTCGGGCGTCTGTAATTCAGTGAAGTCGCTGTTACCCAGTACCATGACCAGTTGACTGCGGATCAGGGGCATGTGCAGGTCCACCGCGGCGAGCGCCTCCGGATCTTTCGCTTCGAAGGACAGGTACACCTGGGCAAAACGCTGTCGGCCCTGCGCCTGAATCGTCGTCACCAGGGCATCTTCAAGATCGGTATAAGTACTGGCAATAAACTCCGGCTCAGCGTCCGCTTCAGTGCTTTCGTCCCCCGTTATGCTGCCACCCAGAAACCAGAGTGTCCCAGCGACTGACAGCCCGATAGCCAGCAGAATGATGACTATCAGCATGATGATCAGCTTCAGTTTGCCCTTTTTGGCAGGTGCTTCCTCAGGTGTGTTGTTTTCCGCCATGTTGTCCGCTTCGTCAGTTTTCCGTCACCCTGACGGATCAGGGGGCTCTTTCCGTGTTGGAAGCAAAGGGCGGGCCAATAGCCCCTTCCCTCCGACTCAGGGTCGCAGTTTAGCGTTGCCGGAGGGGATGGGCAAAGGTCCTGTCCATTCAGGTCACAATCTCCTGACTGTCAGGAGATATCAGGCAGTCCCGGGCAGGATCTCAGGCGAAGGTGTCGACCTGACCGTTCCAGGTGAGATCCAGTTGCTGAACCGGTGCGGGGTCGTCCATGTCACCGTCATCAGACCCGGCGAGCGTGCCGCTGCTGCCGGCGGAACCACCTTCGGCGGTTCCTTCATCCCCGGTACCCGCCTGCTGCCCGGCCTGATCCGAGACATCGAACTGTCCCAGGGACAGCCCCTGCTCACTCAGCATGTCCCGAAGCCGGTGGGAGTGGTTCTCCAACTGTTCACGGACAATGGGGTTTGCGGCATGTACGGTCACACTGGCCTGGTCATTGTGAACCTTTACTTTCACTTCCATAGGGCCCATGTCGGGTGGCGTCAGATGGATTTCGGCCACCGACATATTGCGGGCCGTCAACCAGCTCAGCTTGCCCATCACCTTGTCGCCCCATTCGGCCTGACCGACCGGCACATCCACGGAGGTGGCGTAGCTGCGCAGGGGCACAGAAGCCTCCGGATTCAGCTTGCCAGGCTGGGCGGCCTGCTGGGCTGCCTGATCAAGACTGCCCTGGAACCGGGAAGAAGCCAGAAGTGTTGTGGGGTCCACCGGTCGTGAACTGTCGTGACTGACATTGGCAGACAGCAGGTCTGTCAGTTGTGCCCCCGGAGGCAGCCCCTTGCCGCTTCCGGCGTCCGCCTGAAGGCCCGCAAGCAAACCGCTCTGACCGGAAGGCATACCCGGCCTGATCAGGTTGCCGGTCGTTGCCATGACAGCACCGGCATTACCCGTCACTCCTGCAGCAGCACTGCCAGCGGCCGCCGCCTGGGTACCGGAAGGCATTAAGAGGGATTGAAGCGCTGCGAAGGTCAACGGCGCGGCCTCCTCATCGGCTCCCTTCCCGGCCGAAGCTGCCTGGGAATCTTCCCTCACCTCATCCGAAGAAGCAGAGGTATGGGCGGTTTCCCGAGTGGTGGAATCCTTGTCTGTTTTTTCCGAAGCCCCTTGGGCTTCCTTATCCTTGCCCTGGTCGCTGTCGCTTACCCTGCGATTATCATCATTATCAGATGCTGCAGCCTGATCGGATTGTTCCCGGCGACTGGCCTCGTCTTTTTCCCGGGCCCGGGCGTCTTCTTCCCGACGGTCTGCCTGTTTCTGTTCATGCTTTTTCTGTTCCAGGCGTTGCTGCTCAGCACGGGAGACTTCGTCAAAGCGACTCTCGCTGGCACCAGCATCACGGCCATGGCTGGACGAGCGCGCGCTCTGGGAATCCTGAGGCGCACCGGAAGCAGGTGTCTGGGGGAGAATGGTCTGTGGCATGGCAACCTCTTGCCGCTATTATCTCGGAAATACCCGAAAGGGTAGCTTTACCGGATAAAAGCAAAAGCCATACCAGCGGAAATAAATCAGATGCCAAACGCCTGTAACCGGCGGATCACCTCCTCAAACTCGGCTTCCAGGCGGGCCAACACGGACGCTGCCGGCGCCAGGTCGCCGCTTTTACCCAACTGTTCAGCCTCCTGGCACAAGGCACCGAGCCTCGGAGCGCCGATATTGATGCAACTGCCTTTGAAGCTGTGGGCAGTTCGCGCGAACGCATCGGCATCGCCGCCCGCCAGGGCCTGACCAAGGCTCGACAGGCGTGACCGGGAATCCGCCAGATAGGTACGGATCAGGACACCAAATTCATCCTCCATGACGTCCTGGAGTTCGGCGAGGGCCTCGTCGTCTAGATGGGGCTGGTCATTCATCTGGCATCCTCGGGGCGGCCTGCGGCTCCCAGTCGTAAGTTATTTCCACGCGATTGCCCGACCCATGCACTGTCATTTGCGAAGTCATGCGTCGCAGCAGTTCCAGCCCCCTACCGGCATAGGGTGTATCCAGGGAACCGGCAACACCGGTTACTTTCTCAGAATAGGCTGAAAAATCAAAGCCCTGACCGGAATCTTCACAGACAATCCGCAGACGGCCACCGGTGGCCCCGGGTTCATGATTCAGGGAAAACCGGATGAAATGTCCATCTGTCTCCTGCAGGCGCCGCTGCCGCTCCCGATAATAGAGCCCGAAACCGCGAGAGGAACTCTTCCACTCCGAGGACAGGCTCAGGATTCCATGTTCGAGAGCGTTGTTGTAGAGCTCCGACAGCAGGGTGTAAACCTCACCGCTCCGGCGACGCAACCCCGGCACTTCCATGCAGATATGCAACAACAACGGCAGCGGATTGAACGATGCCAGACTGGCACCCCGGAGTTCATACTCGAAGTGCCAGTCGGTCGGGCCGGAGTCATGCCCGTTTGACTGCCCATCCGCCAGCAACGTGGATGGATTGGCCTCCAGAATCTCGAGGCAGCATACCGTCAGGTCATCGGCAGGCTCCGGCTGACCGGTAAACTGCTGGATCCGCTCCATCAAAGCATCAAACGGGTCCTCGGCCGGGTTCAGGCGCGCCAGAATCTCACGCACACCCTCCTCGCCAAAGCGCTGGCCCTGGCCGTCGCTGAGCTCGGAAAAGCCATCGGTCATTAACAACAACTGATCCCCGGGACGGGTTTCAAATACCGCCATGGATACGGCAAACCGCTCCGAATCGAGAATGCCAAGAGGCAGATGCCGTGAGGGAATCGCCACCCTGTCACCGCTGGTACGGACCAGCCAGCCATCCGGCAAGCCGCCATTCCAGGTTCGAACCACGCCGTGACGGAAATCAGCCTCAATCATGGCGCCACAACAGAACATACCGGCCGGCAGGATACGTCGGAGCTTGCTGTTCATTTCCCGAAGGATGTCGGCCGCCCCAAACCCCTGCCCGGCCATGCCGT
Source organism: Marinobacter oulmenensis (assembly GCF_014201735.1). Taxonomy (GTDB): domain Bacteria; phylum Pseudomonadota; class Gammaproteobacteria; order Pseudomonadales; family Oleiphilaceae; genus Marinobacter; species Marinobacter oulmenensis. Next base: position 90,217 of record NZ_JACHFE010000004.1, read on the forward strand.
AAAAAATCTCCGCTACCGGCATCGCGCCAATGGCCGCCGGCAGTCCATGGCCGGTGAAATCCCCCAGAAAAACCAGCGTGCCGCCCCCGGGACGGTTGGCGGCAAACAGAACATCGCCATTGAACACCGATAGGGGGGAGGCGTGATACCGGATATTGGGAGCGTCCAGGCAACCGGCATTGGCAACGTTATCGAACACGCGCCGGGCGGTCTTCTGTTCGGCCAGCATCCGCTCATTCTGGAGCCGCACCTGATCCATCTGCACGGTGAGCGCACGATGCAGTGCCCTGAGACGCTCCAGGGCCTTGATCTTGGCCTCGAGAATAACCCGGTTAAACGGTTTCAGAAGGAAATCATCGCCGCCGGCCTCCAGGCACCGGGCCAGCTCGACCGGGTCTGACAGGGAGGTCAGGAAAATCACCGGTACCATGCGCTCACCGGCAATGCCCTTCATCTGACGCGCAGCCTCGATGCCATCCAGCCGTGGCATCAGCGCATCCAGAAAAACGATGTCGGGCTCGCGCTCAGAAAAAAGATCTACAGCCGCCAGCCCATCCGACGCTTCTGTGACACGATGCCCGAGACGCTCCAGAAGCACGCGGAGCATCATGCGATCGCTGTCATTATCTTCAGCGATCAGGACATCAAGCCCGGCGTCAGCGGATGCTGAAGAGCTGTTCGAAGTTGGATATGGAGAGGATGCGACGGACATCGCTGTTGCAGTTCTCGATGGAAATACTGGCCTGGTCACCGCCGGCATGGTCTCTGAGCAACAGCAGCATGCCCAGCGCGGAACTGTCGAGGTAGGTGGTATCGGACAGGTCCACCACATACCGGACGATGGCCTCATCACCGTGTTCATAGGCGTCACGGAAGGCCTGGTGGGTACTGAAATCAAACCGACCATCCACACGGATAACCAGTGTCTGTCCGTCGTCCCTGCGATGTGCCTCTATCGACATTGCCAGACCTCCCGAATGATTCCGTCAACCCTACACGGTCCACTCATAGGGATCCGTCGGGGTATCTGAACAAGGATAGACAAACTGACAGAATTTGCACCCGCGCTGGTCGGCGCCTCAACGCTGACGCCGGGCAAAGGCCCGCCCGGCTGCCTCGTCCGCCATCTTCTGCTCCCGCAGATCCTGCTCACGCTGTTCCTGCTGACGACAGGTTTCAATGTATTTTTCCATCCCCCGACGGCGTTCCCAGGCCTGCTGCCATTCCCGGCGGCGCTGTTCAAACTGCTGTTCGGCCTGTTTCAGTTGCTGCTGCTGGGCCGCAATCACCTGATCCAGCTGCGCAATGAATGCCTGCCAGGCCTGCAGGCGAGTCACAGGCACCACTCCCTGCTGACTGGCCCGGATCTGGTTGCGGTACTCCTGCTGGTAGTTCTCCAGGTTCTCAACCTGCTCCCGATGAGAGTCAACCTGCTGACGGGCTTCGCCCATTCGGTCAAGCGCCTCCTGTTCCTTGCGCTCCTCCAGCGCCAGCACCGGTTGCAATCGTTGCGATCGGAGCATCAGCCGTTACCACCCTGCCCCTGATTGCCCTGGGGCGGTGTTTTCCGTCTGTCCGGCGACCGCCTCTCGGGAATAACGGACATCAACTGTTCAATACTGTCTGTCAGTGGCGCGCTCTCATTCAGCCCCTGCTGGAGAAACTGGCGCATGTTGCCTATATGCTGGATGGCAAAATCGGTTTCCGGATCGGAACCTTTGACGTAGGCCCCAACACTGATCAGGTCCCGGGCCTGCTGATAACGTGAATAGACCTGTTTGAACCGCTGGGCTCGGGACATGTGCTCGGGATCAGTAACCTGCGGCATGACACGGCTGATGGAAGCCTCCACATCGATGGCGGGGTAATGTCCTTCTTCCGCCAGGCGGCGAGACAGTACGATGTGGCCGTCCAGGATCGCCCGGGCCGCGTCGGCAATGGGATCCTGCTGATCATCGCCTTCGGTCAGCACGGTGTAAAATGCGGTGATGGAACCACCACCCGGCCGGCCATTGCCGGTTCTTTCCACCAGTTGGGGCAGCTTGGCAAACACCGAGGGCGGATAGCCCTTGGTGGCCGGCGGCTCCCCCACAGCCAGCGCGATTTCCCGCTGGGCCTGGGCATAGCGGGTCAACGAGTCCATCAGCAGCAGCACCCGTTTGCCCTGATCCCGGTAGTATTCGGCAATACGCGTGGTCAACATGGCGGCGCGCAGACGCATCAGGGGGGAATCATCCGCAGGGGCGGCCACGACCACCGATCGGGCCAGGCCCTGCTCGCCCAGGATGTCCTCGATGAATTCCTTGACCTCCCGGCCCCGCTCGCCGATCAGGCCGACAACGGTAATATCCGCGTCGGTAAATCGGGTCATCATGCCCAGCAGCATACTCTTACCCACGCCACTGCCGGCAAACAGGCCCAGCCGCTGGCCCTGACCCACGGTGAGCAGGGAATTGATGGCACGAATGCCGACATCCATGGACTGACGCACCGGCGCCCGGTCCAGCGGGTTGATGATATCGCCATTGAGGTGGACACGGGCCTCAGCCTGGAGCGGACCCTTGCCATCCAGTGGATCGCCGGTGCCATTGACCACACGGCCCAGCATCTGGGGCCCGACCGGGACCCGACTGGTGGCGGACAAGGGGATCACTCGGGCCCCCGGCCTCAGACCCTCAATGGCTGTCAGGGGCATCAGGTAGACCCGATCCTCCTCAAAACCGACCACCTCTGCCTCGACGCTGCCGGTGGCCTGGCCCTGGATCATGCAGCGGTCACCCACCACCATGGGACAACCCACACATTCCAGTGTGAGCCCGACCATGCGGGTCAGCCGCCCGGACAGTTCCGGCTCGGGTTCAGCGGGGATTGCGCTCTGCAGCTCTTTCAGCCGATCAGCCAGACGGGAGGTCATTGTCGTCCTCCGAAGCCTGGGGACCGGTCGAGTCCGGCTCCATCGCGGACCCGGACAGCACATCGCGATGGAAATCCGTCAACTCACCCATGGCCAGATCGGTGTCTGCCGTATCCACGTCCACACCGTCACCCAACTGTTCTTCCAGCATCCCCTGCACGGCGCGCTGGAAACGTTTCTCGACGGTGTAGTCAACCAGACTGTGCCCCGACTCTACCCGACAGCCGCCGGGCATCAGGCTTTCGTCTTCAATCAGGCGGGGCTCCGTCTCCAGGCGTTCCGCCACTTCCCGGACCGGTTCGATGTCATCCGGATGGATGTGAATACGCAGATTGGTTGCGGTGGATGGCAGTACGGACAGTGCCTGACGCACCACCTGCCGGATCTGGGAGGAATCAAGGGACAGCTCACGGTAGACCACGGAACGGGCAAGGGCCGTGGTCAGGTTCACCAGTACGGTCTCAATCTCTTCTTCATGGCGCTTGATGGGCAGGACCAACTCACCCAACAGATGCTCCAGCCGGTCCATGCTGGCCGACACCTGCTGCCGGGTCTGCTCAAGCGCCTGCTGGCGCCCCTGCTCGCGACCTTCGGCTTCGCCAGTTGCATGGCCTTCGGTGTGGCCGTCCTTGCGGCCCTGCTCGAATCCTTCCTGATAGCCCGCCTTGCGGCCCTCGGCATGACCATCGTCATGGGCGGCCTTGCGGATATCTTCGAGTTCGCCCGCCGTCACCGGCCGGACGTCCTTCTCCTCGACCTCATTGCCCTGCTCATCAAGCAGGGGCAGTTCCCAGCGTTCCCAGGCGGTCATCTGCTCCTTGGGGCGACTGGCGCTGCGGCTCTTGTCCTGATCGGTGTCTTTCATCACAGCATTTCTTCACCGGCACCACCCAGGGATATTTCACCCGCCTCGGCCATGCGCCGGGCAATGGTGATGATATCCTTCTGGGCCGCTTCCACTTCGCTGACCTTGACCGGCCCCTTCGCTTCCAGATCGTCCTGAAGCAGTTCCGCCGCCCGCTTGGACATGTTCTTGAAGATTTTCTCCTGAACCGCGTCGTCGGCGCCTTTAAGGGCAACCACCAGTACTTCGGAAGACACTTCGCGAAGCAGGGCCTGAATGCCCCGGTCATCCACATCCCGCAGGTTATCGAAGACAAACATCAGGTCCTCGATGGTGGATGCCAGGTCCGGATCCATATCCTTGATGGAATCCATCAGGCTGCCTTCAACCCCGCGGTCCATGAAGTTCATGATATCCGCCGCGCGTTTGACACCACCGATGCGGCTGGTCTGCGCAGCCGAGCCACCAGAGAACTGTTTTTCAAGGATGGAGTTGAGTTCCTGCAGCGCCTGGGGCTGGATACTCTCAAGTGAAGCCACACGCATCATCACGTCCAGGCGGACCTTCTCATCCAGGGTCGCCAGAATTTCGGCGGCCTGATCCGGATCCAGATAGGAGATGACGATCGCCTGGATCTGCGGGTGCTCATAGCGGATGATGTCCCCTACGGCCCGGGGCTCCATCCATTTCAGGGTGTCCAGACCGGTGGTGTTGCCGCCGATGAGGATCCGGTCAATCAGACTGGTAGCCTTGTCGTCCCCGAGCGCCTGGGTGAGCATGGCGCGGATGTAATCGTCATTGCCGACACCAAGGCCGGTCTGCCCGCCCACAGCATCAACGAACTGGTTCAGGACGAAGTTGACCTCATCCTTGCTGATGTCCTGCATCTGGGCCATGGCCACGCCGACACGCTGGACTTCCTTCGGGCCCATGTGCTTGAGCACTTCGGCAGCATCAGCCTCGCCCAGGGACATCAGCAGGATGGCGGCCTGCTCGACCCGGGGAATCTTGCGTTTAGGCTTTTGCGGGGCATCGCCCGCATTCTGGCCGTTTTCATCAGTCATCGACGTTCACCCACTGACGCATGACCTGAGCGACCCTGGCGGGGTCTTCGGCAATCAGGCCTTTGAGAGCATTCAGTTGCCTATCATAACTGTCGCCGGCCCCCGGCAAAAGCAGATCATCCTGGGAAGACATGGCATCCCTGAGTGCAGAACCGCCCTCAATCTCATCCAGACCACCATAACCACCCTCTTCGCCTTCATCACGGCCGCGACCGCCACCAGAAAGACTCTTGAGGGTTGGCCTCAGAAGACCGAGCACCAGGATCAGGATCACCAGGCCGGCCAGTACCTGTTTCATCAGGTCCCAGAACCAGGGTTGCTCCCAGAACGCCGGCGCTTCATATTCCACTGCCTCTTCCGGGGCAAACGCCGTATTCATCACGGTGACACTGTCACCCCGGGCGGCCGAGTAGCCTACCGCATCCCGAACCAGCATGCCCAGGCGCTGCAACTCGGCTTCTGGCCATGGCTCGTAACTGACTTCCCCGGTCTCCGGATCCACAACTTTCATGTCATCCACTGCCAGAGCGACCGTGACCCGCTTGATTGCGCCCAGCTCCTTGCGAATATAGCTGACAGTGCGATCGAGCTCGTAATTACGGGTGGCTTCCCGGCGGACATTCACAGGCTGCGCATTTTCAGCACCATCTTCGCCGTTATTGTTGCCCTGGCCGGTCTGCTCCGGCACCTGGGTCTGGCCCGGCGGCTGGTTGGACAAGGCGCCTGGCACACCAGCGAGTGCCCCCTGCGCCTGCTGTTCTGTCAGTTCGCGTTCACTACGGACCGCCTGCTGGTCCGGGTTGAACAGTTCCTCGGCGCGCTCCACTGCAGAAAAGTCCAAGTCGGCAGTCACTTCGGCGCGGAAACGGCCATCACCGACGATCGGGGAAACCAGGGAAGCCACACGACGGGTCAGACGCTCTTCCACCCTGTCGGTGTACTCGTACTGATCCTGCATACGCTCGGTTTCGCCCTTGTTCTCCTTTCCGGTCAGCAGGTTGCCGTTCTGATCAACCACGGTGACGTGCTCGCGGTTCATCATGGGAATACTGCCGGCGACCAGATTCACGATGGCGCGAATCTGCTCATCACCGGGACGGGAACCCCCGAAGAGTTCCAGGAAAACAGACGCGCTGGGTTCACGGGCGTCGCGGACAAATACGGACCTTTCGGGAATCGCCAGGTGTACCCGGGCATTGTTGACGCCGCGCATGGCCCCGATGGTCCGGGCAAGCTCCCCTTCCAGACCTCGCCGGTAGGTCACCGTCTCCATGAACTGGGATGTACCAAGGCCACGTTCCTGATCCAGCAACTCATAGCCCATGGTTTTCTGGTCTGTTACTCCCTGGGCAGCAAGCTTAAGGCGTGCGTCGTATACCTGATCCGATGGCACCAGCAAAGCACCGGTACGCGGATCCATTTTGTATTCGATGCCATTGCTCTCCAGGATGCTGGACACTTCCTGGGGATTGTAGTTGGACAGATCGCCCACCACCGGCCGGTAATTGGGTTCCTGCGCCCAGAGCACCACGGCCACGCCCAGAGCCACACTGGCAGCCAGCCCCACCATCAGACCGATCTGGCGCAGCAGGTTCAGCCGGTTAAAGCCAAGCATCAGCTTGTTGCCGCCCTCCGGGGCGTCATTGCCCTGGGTGGTGGCCATATCAGAGCCGGTGGTTTCTGCAGGTACACTTGCCATGCTGCTGCTCCGTTATCAGATCGGCATATTCATGATGGTTTCGTAGGCCTGGACCACCCGGTTACGCACCTGGGTCAATGCCTCGAACGACACGGATGATTTCTGGGCGGCGATCATGACACGGGTGATGTCGACATTGGGATCGCCCACATCGTACGCCGTACGCAGATCGCTGGCCTGCTGCTGCAGGTCGTTGACGTTATTCACAGCCTTGCCAAGCATATCGTTGAAGCTTGGTGTTTCCTGGGGTTCCTGAACCTGACGGGGGCCATCAATGCGGCCACGGACAGAGGCGTCCTGCTCGATCCGCTGATTCTGCTGGTTCTGCATCATCTGCGAGCGCAGAGAACGGATCTCTGACAGTACGTTGTTAATGTCGGCACGCTCAACCATGTTTCTCTCCCGGAAGCCCCGGATGGGCTGGATTCATCACGCTTTGCCCCTAATTAAGCAAAGGACGGGCCAAGCATGGATTAACCTTTAATATCATTTAGTTAATGATCATCAACGGGAGCCGGAAGGACGCCAGTGACAGAGATTTGACGTTGGTTCGGGCGTAAAAAAACAGGAGACAAAAAAGCGGCACCCCGAAGGGTGCCTGAAGGAGTAGTCTGTATCAGTCAGGAAGACAACCGGACACCACCGGTCACACGGTTGCCAGCTCGTCGTCGAGATCAATGCCGGCATCACGCATCTGCGCCAGCTTGTAGCGGAGCGTTCGGGGGCTGATGCCCAGTTGTTCGGCGGCGCGATTACGTCGCCCCCCTTCTTTGCGCAGGGTCTGGATAATGATCCGGAATTCCTGTTGTCGCAGATCGTTGCCCAGTGAGCCGGCTACGTCCTCTTCCGGGTCATCCGTGGAGACACTCGCAGCGGTCACGTCTTCGTTTTCCGGCTGATCCGGCTGATCCGGCTCGTGCCGCTCAACGGGCTCCGGCGCCTGGACCTGCGGTTCCGGCCGGCCGGTAATGCCCAGCTCCAGACACAGATCGCCGGAATGAATGACGTTGCCCTGCTGGAGAACCAGCGCCCGCTGAATGGCATTATCCAACTCACGCACATTGCCGGGCCAGCCGTGACTGGTCAGGGCCTTACGGGCGTCTTCTGCCAGGGTGATGCCGGTGAGTTTCATCTTGCGGGTGTGCTTTTTCAGCAGGGATTTGGCCAGGGGCATGATGTCCAGGGGCCGCTCCCTCAGTGGCTGCCAGTGCATCGGGAACACCGTCAGCCGATAATAGAGATCTTCCCGGAACTTGCCTTCCCGTACGTAATCGCCAAGGTCGCGGTTGGTGGTCGCCACCACCCGGACATCCAGGGAGATGGTCTTGCGACCGCCGACCCGTTCAACCTCCCGCTCCTGCAACACACGCAACAGCTTGGATTGCAGCCCCAGGTCCATTTCGGAAATCTCATCCAGCAGGATGGTGCCGCCATTGGCCTGCTCAAACTTGCCGGGCTGTGAGGCAACCGCGCCAGTGAAGGCCCCCTTCTCGTGGCCAAACAGGATGGCCTCAAGCATGTTCTCGGGAATCGCCGCGCAGTTGATGGCGACGAAGGGCTGTTCAGCACGGGGAGAGTGCTGGTGAATATAACGCGCCAGCACTTCCTTACCGGTACCACTTTCACCGGAGATCATCACGGTGGAGTCGCTGTTGGCCACCTTGGCGGCCAACTGGAACATGCGTTTGCTGACCGGGTCTTCGGCCACCGGCTCATCGCCGGATTTCTGACGGTTGCCGCCAACAACTTTGCTGACTGCGTCCACCAGGACCTGCGGCTCGAAAGGCTTGACCAGATAATCAATGGCCCCGGACTGCATCGCGGAGACCGCATCATTGATCTGGCCATAGGCGGTGATCAGCATCATCGGCAGACCGGGATAAAGCCGCTGCACCTGCTCCAGCAATTCATGCCCGGACAGCCCCGGCATGTTCACATCACTGACAACCATATCGACCGGGCTTTTGGCCAGACAGGCCAGGGCGTCTTCCGCATTGGCCGCCTCGCGGACCTGAAACCGCGCCAGCTCCAGGGTCGTCACCAGCGCCTCGCGCAGGTCCTGGTCATCCTCAACTATCAGAATCTGGGCCTTAGCCATGCTTATCGCCTCCAACCTCTTCGTTATTCTCTGCCACTCAGGGTCGGCAGACGCAGTGTTGCTACCGCGCCTCCCTGCTCCGGCGACTGAATGGAAAACTCACCCTTGTGGGCTTTGACCACTGCCTGGACGACCGCCAGGCCGAGCCCGGTACCATGGGATTTGGTGGTGTAAAACGCCTCCATCAGGCGGTTGGCCTGATCCGCTTCAAACCCCGGACCGTTATCCACCACATGAACCTCCAGAGCGTCATCGGCTGCTCTCAGGGCAATACGAACACTGGTCGCGCCCGCCTCCAGACTGTTATTCACCAGATTGGTACAGGCACCCACCAGGGAATCCCGGTTACACATCAGACGACAGGAACGGGCCAGGCCGTTATCCAGTTCGACCCGAGTGCCGGGCAGTGTCTTCACACCCTCGAGTGCGGCTTCCAGGGAAGGCACCAGCGTCTCGGTCGACAACTCCTCCGCCAGTCGTGTCTCACCGCGGGCGAAGATGAGCATGTCCCGAACCTGCTGCTCGAGATGGGTCAGACGGGACATCAGTCGCGAGGCACAGCGCTGGCGCATCTCCTCATCCAGTTCGGACTGGCTCAGGTGGCCGCCATACAGAATTGCCGCAGACAGCGGGGTACGTATCTGGTGGGCCAGCGACGCGACCATCCTGCCCATCGCCGACAGGCGCTGGGCATGAGCAAGCTGGGACTGGAGCTGGCGGGTTTCCGTCAGATCCGTCAGCAGGATCAGCTGGCCGGGCTGGTTTTCCATGGTCCGGATCTCAATACTGACCCGGCGACCGTCCTTGAGGGAAACCTCATGGCCATCGTCCAGCCGGGGCGAAAAGCAGCGGCGAATCACATCCACCCAGCGCTCGCCCTCCAGGGGCTCTCCCAACAGGGAGACCGCTGCGGGGTTGGACTGACTGACCACCCCCTGTTTGTCCAGAACCACCACGCCAGCCGGCAGCGCATTCAGCAGTGTCGACAGGCGATCCGCCAACTGCTCTTTTTCTTCGAGCTCCTGCTGGCGCTGCAGCGACTCCTGGGTCAACTCCCCGGAAAGCTGGTTTACCCGGGATTCCAGCGTCCGGTAGGAATCAGTAATCTGCCTCGACATCCGGTTGAACAGTTCCAGAGCCGAGTCCACCGCCTCGTCTTCCTGCTCCGGGAACAGCGCTGTCACCTTGTCGTTGACATCGGCAGCGGCATTCGCGCTGCCATCGGCGTGACCGGAATCCATGACAAATTGTGCCTGACTCATAACCTTCTCCCTGATCAGTCCCTGCTTGGACCGGAACCATCGGATGTATCGTTAACGGTCGTTAAGCGATATCCGTGCCAGATAGATTTTTTCTTTACATTTCAGAAAGAAAGGAATATTGAAAAATGGCAGGCGACGATTTTCCGTCAATGCAGAGGCAGGAAAACGAGAGGCAGTAACAGGCTTTTGACGCCTGAAGCAACAACGCCTCCTGAAGCGGAGGCGTTGTTAACGAAGCAAGGCCGTGCCTAGTCAGGCTTCTTCCTGTTCTTCCCTGAGGCCGTACTTGCGAACCTTCTCCACCAGCGTGGTACGGCGGATACGAAGCTTCTCTGCAGCCCTGGCAACGACCCCGCCCGCTTCATCCAGAGCCTGCTGGATCAATTGCTTTTCCAGCCCGGACAGATAATCCTTGAGATCAATGCCGTTCACCGGTAGCAGCGCAGGGGCATCCAGCCCAACCAGCCCTGGAACGGCAGAGGGCATACCGCTGTCCTCCACCGGCCGGTTCTCATCATAGTCATCCACGTAACGGAATTTCTTGGGCAGTTCCTGAACCCCAATCACGCCATACGGATGCATGATGGCCAGGCGCTCAACCAGATTCGCCAGCTCCCGGACGTTGCCCGGCCAGTCGTGACGACACAGGCTCATGATCGCCGCCGAGTTCATCCGTAACGACCCCCGCTTTTCTTTCTCCATACGGGAGACCAGCTCATTGATTAGCAGTGGTATATCCTCCGCCCGCTCTCTCAACGACGGCATTTCGATCGGAAAAACGTTCAGCCGATAGTACAAATCCTCACGAAAATCACCGGCTTCGATCATATCTTCAAGATTCTTGTGAGTGGCCGCTATAATGCGAACATTGGCACTCTGAGTCTTGTTGCTGCCGACCTTTTCAAAGGTCCGTTCTTGGAGGACACGCAGAATCTTCACCTGCATGTTCAACGGCATGTCCCCGATCTCGTCCAGAAACAGCGTGCCGCCTTCCGCCAGCTCAAAACGCCCCACCCTGGCGGTGATTGCACCGGTAAAAGCGCCCTTTTCATGGCCGAAGAGTTCGCTTTCCAGCAACTCCGCAGGGATTGCCCCACAATTGACAGGGACAAACGGCTTGTCACGGCGGGTTGAATGGTAATGAAGGTTGCGGGCCACCACCTCTTTGCCGGTGCCGGACTCCCCGGTGATCAGAACGCTGACGTCCTTATCGGCCACCTGCTCCATCAACTGACGCACCTGCTGAACCCGTCGGCTGGTGCCGACCAGACTGCGAAACAGCTGGACACCCCGCTGACGGCCGCGCTCATTACTACGGCCAAACTGTTCACGGAAAACCTGGGCCCGGTAGAGGGAATCGACAAACTTGGTGTAGTTCAGGGGCCACTCCATGCGGGCAATGACCCGGTTGGCATGCTCATCGGAGAGATCCTCCAGCGCCGGATCACCCACCATCAGCACGGGGAGCCCATCCATGGTCTGGCAGACTGATTTCACCGCTTTTGAGACTTCGTCATCCTCGCCGTTAACGATGACCACTCCTGCCTCCTCCATGGCATCATTATCGGACAGGCAATCGCGGGCTTCTTCGCCCGACAGGATCCGGTCTTCGCCAACAAATTCCAGAATGGTGACCAGGTCGCGCCGCCTGGTTTCATCATAGCTCAGCACCAGCACCGTGTTATTTTTCGACATTCACAGGCTTCTCTGTCTTATGGGGATTTTGTGCGGTATTTAAGACTGTCGGGCGCTCAGAGTCAATTTTATGACACTGCGTTTATTGGGGTTATTTCCTGCGGCCACCGGACATGTCCTGGTAGGCCCGGGCTGCGCTGCGGTTCTGGTTCATGCCCTGCAACTCACGCCGGGCCTCATCCCGCGCCTGCTCAGCCGCGTTGTTCGCGACTTCAACAAACCGGTTGAGGGCTTCGAGCCGCTCACGGACTTCGGTGGCAGAGACCTGCCCCTGCTCCAGTGCAGACATCACCGGTTCCACCACTTCCCGGACCTGCCCTGCGAGCTCATTGAGCCGATCCCAGTCCTGATCTTCCAGCGCCCGATCCAGCCGGCCCCTCAGGTCATCCATACCGTCCAGCAATTCGTTGACATCGGCCATGAGTCTCAATCCCATACGTGTGCATCAAACTGTCATGTCATCATACGCCAATCCCCGGTCGTCAAGAAGACAGCAGTCCAGCCGGACTGATGGACGAGGGAAGAACGCGACGGCCAAAAATGATACACTGGCTACTTAATCCTGAATGGCCTTATCAACAATTCGCTGGCGCGCACATGGCATCTCAGTGGTATTCCCTGGTATCCCAAAAGCTGTATCTGGCCAAGGTCCTGCTGGAGCAGGCCCAAGCGGCCTCTTCTATTGGCAGTCACCCAACGTCGGTGGTACAGGAATCGCTGAACCAGGCCGCCGTGGAAATGCTGCTCAGGGCTAAACAGGCGCTCCTGGCGATGATTGCCGGATGTTACCAGCAGAAGACGGCAAGGCCGGGGTCCCTGGCTGACCTGAAGGCCCTGTTAGCTTACGAGGTACCGGAAGTCTCGGAGCTGGAGTTGCTGTCCGCGTCGGACGGGAACTGGTGGAGCCACCTGCAGGAACTGGAACAACGGCAGTCAGAACCGGCATCCCCCAAAAAACACGCCAGTACCGAGAATGTGATTGCCGTCTCCGCCGACAACACGCCGGACCGCTCACTACCGGCACTGGAACAGACGCGGGCCGCCATGATGGCCTTTGCCCGCCGCCTGGAAGAACAACACAGCGAGTGGTGACGCGCCGAGGCGCCAACAACACTCTGACCGTTTATCGATTCAATCAGCACAAAGGCTTAACGAATGTCTCCCTCTTTTTTCGAGATTGTACAACTGGCAAACGGCGACTACGCGCTACGTCGGGTTGATGACGACGAGTCCGACCCCCTGGTGCGTATTTCGTTTTCCCAGGAAGCCCGGGACATGATGGAAGACCGGGACATGAATGTGGCCAAAGCCATGATTGCTGCGGGCATCGAAGCCGCAGGCGATATCAGCCACGACATTGACTGGGACGAGGACGACTACGAACCGGCCGATATCAAGGCCAGCCGCACACTGCACTGACCCCGATCACCGGTGACGCAGGATCACGCCGTGACTGCGCCCCTTGGCCGAGGCCCTTTGAAGGGATTCAAAGGCCGGCTTACCCAACCTGCTGGTCCACAGAATCACGGCATGACAGGTTCCGGCGCCAAGCGCCCGTTCCGCCAGTTGCAATGCCGGGTACTCAGTCGAGGACCGCAGCACCAGCAACTCATTAGCAACAATGCCGTGCATTTTCTGCCACTTGGACACCAGTTCCTGAGGCGGATCAATCCAGGCCAGCCAGCGCTTCTCCTGGTTTAACTGGGTCAGCATTGGCAGCAGCAACTGAAAATTCTCCACCTGCCCTTCCGGCAGAATAATCTCCGTTACATTGCCCTTGAAGGTCTCAGGCTTTCGGGCGGCACCGGCGGTGGTCCTGGCACGGGCAGGCCACGCGACTTCCGCCGCACTCCCCTGAACGGACAGAGCCTGAGGCTGAACGGTCATTTGCTGATTGAAACTCATCTGTTCCATAACTCACCTACCTGCCTGGTGCTGCCGCACCACCAATGCTGAACTCAGTGAAGATCCGAGCGACGGATGACTCCCACGCCCAACCCTTCGATAAAAAGCTCCTGCTCCGCCAGATCGACCTCAATCGGCTCGAACTCCTCGTTTTCTGCAATCAACAGAACGCGGGAGCCCTCCCGCCGAAACCGTTTTACGGTCACTTCATCGCCGATACGGGCCACCACAACCTGACCATTGTGGACATCCTGGGTGCTATGCACCGCCAACAGGTCACCGTCCATAATGCCGATATCCTTCATACTCATACCCCGGACACGAAGCAGGTAATCCGCTGACGGCGAAAAGAAATCCGGCTGCAGCGTGCAGTGATCCTCTATGTGCTCCTGCGCCAGGATCGGACTGCCCGCTGCCACCTGACCGACCACGGGTAATCCCAGGTCCGGCTCAGCTTCCGGCAGGCGAATACCGCGGCTGGCTCCCGGTACCATCTCAATCGCCCCCTTGCGGGCCAGAGCTCGCAGATGCTCTTCGGCCGCGTTCGCCGAACGGAAACCCAGTTCGGCGGCAATTTCTGCGCGAGTGGGCGGGTACCCGGTGTCGTCTACGTATCGCCGGATAATATCCAGTACCTGGGACTGTCTTGCGGTCAGTTTCATGGGTTGCTCCGGATGCTCCCTGGTTTTATATACAGTGATTTGACTATATACAGTGTTTTATCCAGTGTAAAGTCTGTCATGAAATTTTATACAGGGGCAGCCAGACCGTCCTCGACGGTGTGGTATGGTGAGCGCTACTTAAATAATGGAAGCAGCCAATACTATGAGCGCAAAGCAACGTTGCCACCTGCCAAAAACCACGAAGGCCAATGATGGATCGGAGCGCAAGGTGGGCGTGGAAATCGAGCTTTCCGGGCTCGGCTACGAAAGTCTGGTCAGCCACGCTGCCCGCCTTCTCGGGGGCTCTTCAGAAACGGTCTCCCGTTATGTCAGTCGCATCAACACAGAGTCGGGCGATTTCACCGTTGAGCTGGATGCCGATCCCATCAAGGAAATGGACCTGACGGACGACCGATTGCCAGAGTCCTTGAGGGAGTTTGGCAGCCAGGCAATGAGCCTCATTGACTACGCCGCAGAACGCCTGGTTCCGCTGGAAATCGTCGGCCCGCCCATGCCCCTTTCGGAACTGGAACTGATTGAAAGTCTGGTGGACGAACTCCGTGACCTGGGCGCCAAGGGCAGCCGGGAAGCGCCCTACTTCGCGTTCGGGCTTCAGCTCAACCCCCAGCTACCGGATCTTGAGCCGGAAACCCTGGTTCGCTATATGCAGGCGTTCGCGGCTCTGTATGACTGGCTCAAGGCCCGGCACCAGTTGGACATCAGCCGGAAGCTGACAACCTATATTGAGCCCTGGAGCAGCCGGTATGTGCAGACGTTGATGGCGGATCACTACAATCCGGACCTGCGTACCCTCATGGCTGATTACCTACGACACAACCCGACCCGCAACCGGGCGCTGGACCTGCTGCCTCTGTTCCGGCACCTGGACGAGGAATGGCTGGCCCGGTTCGTGGACGACCCGCGCATCAAGAGCCGGCCAACCCTTCATTACCGGCTGCCGGACTGCGACATCGATAACCCGGAATGGCACTTCTCCTCAGTCTGGAATGACTGGGTGGTTCTGGAAAACCTGGCCAATAACCCGGAGGATCTCCAGGAGCTTCGGGCGTGCTTTCGTGAATCACAGAAGCTGAACTTCCATAACCTGACCCACACCTGGCGTGAAACGACGGAACAGTGGCTGAGCCGGAAGGGTTATGTCTGAGCATCCGGAAGCTCCCGAATTACCGGGAGTTACCATCGGCGTCAGCGGCCCTTCCCGGAAGGGTACTGCCCAGAGGCTGATCAATCTTGGCCTACGTTTACATGGCGCCCGTACGCACTATATCCGGCCCGGCGATCGCATCGATGTAGACCTGCTCGACGGGCTGGTCCTGTCCGGCGGAACCCATGTGCACCCGTCCAACTATGGCCAGGAGCCTCAGGTCACCGCTCGCTATGACCGGCAACGGGACAGCACCGACATCCATCTGCTCAAACGCGCCGAGGATCTGGGTATTCCGGTCTTCGGCATCTGCCGTGGCGCCCAGTTCATCAATGTTTTCCATGGCGGTTCGCTGTGCCAGAACGTGACGCCACTGCGGGAAAACACCCGCCACCGCCCATTACTGCTGCCGCTACAGACCGTGCGTCTGGTCCGGGACAGCCGGCTGGGCCGATTGATGCACAACCCCGTCATCGGTGCCAACCGGATTCACAGCCAGGCCATCAAACGCCTGGGGCGAAACCTGCGTGTCACGGCGCTGGATAATGACCTGTTTGTACAGGCCATCGAAAACACCGGCCGCCAGTGGCTGATGGGCGTGCAATGGCACCCGGAATACCTGCTTTACCACGCCGGCCACCGGCGCATCTTCAGCCATTTTGTCCAGGCTGCCGAGGCGCGAAAACTGGAAAGGCTCGAACGGCGTAGTGATACTGCCGACTGATCAAGGAGACCGTCATGCCGAACACCAAGACTTCCCGTTTACTCACCGCAGGCGTGCTTACAGCCACCCTGTCGCCGCTCATGGCTGTCGCCGGGGAGGTTTCTCTCACCGGCCAGGGCAGCGTCAGCTACACTCCGGATAGCGCTCGGCTGCAATTTACCGCCAGCGCCGAGCACCCTCTGGCGGAAAAAGCCTCCGGGCAGGTCACCGAAACCATGGCGCAGTGGCGCGACGCCATCAGCGACTACCGGGACCAGTTGCAGGATTACTCCGACGCCCGGGTTAACCTGTACACACGACAGGAGCCCCTGCGGGACAAGGATCAGGAACGCGAGACACTGGCGGTGGCCAGCCAGACCGTCAGCTTCACCATCAATGACCTGGAACTGCTCAACCCACTTCTGGAAGAAGCGCAGAGCCTGGGGCTGCAATACCATCTGGGCAATGGCCAGTTTTTCCATTCCAATGCCGAGCAAATGGAACAGCAGGCCCTGGCCAACGCCATTGCCGACGCCCGGCAGAGGTGCGAATTTGTCGCCGGGCAACTGGACCAGACCTGCGGTGAGGTCATCCGCATCAATATCGATGGCGGCTTCCGGCCCGCCCCAATGATGATGGCAGAATCCCGGGCCAAATCCGACACTGTCACCAGCGTCGGCCCACGGGAAATCACCGCCAGTGTGAACGCCACCTTCAACCTGGACTGAAAACGCCCACAAAGGCGCCTCTGGTCAATCCGGAGCGCCCTAGAAATCCCGGTTGTAGAAGATATCCAGCGAAGCGGCCAGGCCACTGGCCGCTTCCAGATAGAAGTACCGGCCCAACTGATAACGGAGCGCAACGGTAGTAACCGGCTCAAAGATCCCCACTGCATAGCGAAGGCTCAGATCCTCGGTGATGTCTCCACTGGCAACCACCGAGGCTTCGTCGCCGGAGCCTTCAGCCTCAACCACCAGATTACGAATCCCCAGCTCCTCACCAATGCCGCGGGTAAACCGGCTGGCCTGGGTCAGTCCCAGTGAGATTGCTGCCCGGCTTAACTGCCCCTGATCACTCTGGCCCTGGGGCGGACGCCCCAGCACGATATAGGAAAGCGCCTCGTTCTGTGACATGGGGGGCTCGGAAAACACTTCGGTTTCGGGCTCGTCAACCGGCCCGGACAGCCTGATGCCCGCCACCACGGTATCGACCGTACGGACCGCTTCGATATCCAGATAGGGGCGGGTCAACGGCCCGACAAACTGGACCCGGGCGCGCCGTAGCGACAGTTCCTGCCCAAAAGCCTCGTACTGGCCGTTAGTCAGCCTCAGGGCCCCACGGGTCTCCATGTTGTCACCGATTCGCAGGGTTCCGGCCAGATCACCGGTCACACCGAAGGCCTCGAAGGTGACACGATCCGACCCGACAACCACCGTCACATCCATGGCCAGCCTGCGAATGGCTGGCTCCTGTTTCTCGATGCCGACAATCACTTCATCCTCAGACACCGACACCGCCGACTCGGGCAGCTCCGGAATCTCAATCTCACCACGGGGCACCTGCACCTCTCCGGTAATGGACAGCTCTCCCCCTCGGAAGCGGATATCCAACTCCGGCGCCGCCTCGATGCGGGCATAGGGCTCGTAAGTTACCGGCAGGCGTTGACCGGTAAGCGTCAGTGAAAACTCCGGCTCCCCGGCCCAACGTACGCTCCCATCAACACGACCGTTGCTGCGATCATTACTCTGCCACCGGCCACTGACATCGGCGGATTGACCCCGGAAACGAAGCGTGGCGAAGGCCTCCTCCACCGGCATAGGCAGGGAGGGATCAAAAATCCGACCATCCGATAGTGCCAGCTCTCCCCGGGTATCGGGACGCAGAAGCGGCCCGGACAGACGCACCTGGCCGTTGACCCTGCCGGCAATGGTTTCCAGTCCGGCAATTGGCTGAAGCAGGGCCAGGTCCAGATCCGATACCCGGAACTGCCCCTCAACCTGGCGGTCTTCGGTCACCGGATCCACCGCCAGATCCAGTCCGAGATCGCCAAGTTCCGGCCCCTGCAAGCGTACCTGCAGGTCCGCCTGTTCGGGGCTCAGGGCCAGGTCCACGGTGAACATTCGATGTGCCAGTTGCTGCCAGTCATCCTTTACCCGGATCTCAAAACGGCCATCGCCGGCGTCCAGGTGCATCTCACCGGAGGCTCCCTGATCGGACATTGACAGGGCAATGTCTGCTTCCAGGTCTGCCTGCCAGCGCAAATCCGCCGGCAACAGCGGCTCCAGAGCCGAGGCGGGCAGCCCACGTACCAGGTACTCAATACGAGGCTCCGGCCACAGTCGCTGATCCTCGGCGCACACCGAACTGTCCTGCCAGCGCCAGCAGTGAGCGCCCAGGGTTGTATCCCCTTCCCTGGAGACGGAAAGGTCTGCCGGCCCGGTGAGTTGCCAGGTCTGATCCGGCCCGGGGATATCGATACGCCCCTGTTCAACAACCCCCTGCCATTGCTGAAACTGCTCGTCGAGCCCCCCGACAAACCGCAGCGACAGACTCGCCTCCGGGTTGGCGGCCTCCAGCGTCAGGCGATGATCATCGAGGGACCCTTCGATGCCGGCCGACAGCTTGCTCAGCTCCTGACCATAAGCCCGGACATCCCGGGCGTTCAGCTCACCCTTCAGGCGGCCATTCCGGGACACACGGGCTTCCAGATCGGCCCGCTCCACCAGAACCGAGTCCTGCCAGCGCAACCCGCTGCCAGTCAGGGTGAGCTCGCCCTCCGGCTGATCCGGCGATCCCCTGACAGCCAGGTCACCACTGAGCTTGCCCGACAGCCCCGGGAGCAACTGTTCGGGTTGGGGAAGCTCGGCACGCAAGTCGGCTTCAAGGCTCCTGCCATACTGCCCCCGCCCCTCAATCCGGTTATCTCCTACAACCAGCCGGAATTGCTCCAACAACCAGTTGTCGTCCTCGGAGGAAAGTCGGCCTTCTGCACGGGCTGTCTGCTGCTGCCAGGTCCCGCCCAGATCCCACCGGGCCGAAAACGCTGGCAACCCGCCGGCAACCGTATGGCCTTCGGTCTTGACGTCACCATCCAGGCTGGCTTCGGGAACCGGCAGCCAATAGCCGGGATTGAATGCTTCCAGAACCGCGGAGGCCTGCCAGGAAACCGAAGACGCCAGAGTCACCGTGCCCTCCCCCCGAAGGGAACCACCATCACTGGTCATCACCAGACGGGTGACCTGTACACGACTGCGATCCCCGGTCACGCTTGCCTCAAGCCCGGCCGGCCCGGTTGGCCCATCAACATCGGCCTGAAGATCACCTTCAAAAACGCCGTCCCGATAGCTCAAGTCGCCACGGGCCCGCTCAAGCTGCACTGCAGGGGGCGCCATATCAGGTACCAGGCCGTACCATGGGAAACGCTCAAGACGGGCTTCCCCACTGGCAACCAGTCCGTCCGACCAGTCGGCCTGGCCGGTCAGGGTAAGGCTGCCGGTGCCCTGACCGCTGTCACCCGAAGCCGGTCCCGACAAGGTCAATTCCAGGTCCGATACCCCCTGAAGTGTCACCTGTCCGAAGACCGTCGCCTCAATGCCGGGAGCGGCATCTGCCAGTGTGGCCTGGCTCCGGGTCTCAAAGCCCTTGGCCAGCGAGCCTGACAGTGCCAAGCGCCAGTCCTCGAGCGTCAGGGTTTCCGGTAAGGAGTCATGTGCGCGGAAACGCGGCGCGCGCAGTCGGGCGTTAGCGGGCAGCCCTGGCTGCAATGGCTGCACTCCACCCTCCAGAGCGGCCTCCAGGTAGCCCTTGCTCTCGCCATTGACACGAACATCCCGGACGCTGCCGGACAGGTTCAGAACCAGGCGCCAGTGCTCGCCGGAGGGCGGCGGCAGACTTGCTTCCAGCCGGAGGTCCAACGGCCAGTCGCCACGGGTTTCCACCCGTCCTTCCGCGTTGACCTGCACCTGCTGCCGCCGGTAACTCAGCCGCTCAACGTTCAATGCCGCACCGGATGCCTGCCCGCGAAATTCCAGCTGATCCCATACCTTGGAACCATTGACCACGAGCGTGCCCAGGCGCACTTCCCGGATATCAAGACTGATCGGAAGATCAATACCGGGTAGCGATGGCGCATCCGTCGAATCGCTTTCCCCGGAATCCTCAAGCGTCACCGAGACCTGTTCTGCCGCCAGCCGCTCCAGGCACAGGCTGGCGTGCAGAAGACAGCTCGGCGACCAGTCGATGTCCGGCTTAACCGCCCGGACGCCGACCCCATAGCCCTGCCATTGCAAACGTTCTGCCTGCCAGTGTCCCAACAGGCTGCCCCGGCCATCATCGACGGCCAGGCCCGGGATCTGTTCAATTACCCAGGCTGTACCGGCGTCTGTCCGCAACGCAAGCACAATTGTGGTGACGGCTAACACAACCAGGAACAGCAGCAGCCCGACGATACGCAGCGGCCATCGCCACCAGTTCCCTGACGGCCGGCGTGGCGCTATCTCCCGGTGATCCGGTCCGGCTTCAGGATGATGCTCGCTCACAGTTCCGGCCCCATTGAGAAGTGCACGCGCCAACCGCCGCCAAACTGCTCATCCAGGCCCTTGGCGATATCCAGTCGCAAAGGGCCCACCGGGCTGACCCAGCGCAGGCCCATGCCGACACCGGTGGCCAACGGATCAAACAGATCCTCCACGGCATTACCGCGATCGTAAAAGGCGGCCAATCGCCAGTCCTGGATGAATTCGTACTGGTACTCCATGCTGCCGACTACCAGGTACCGGCCGCCAATAGCCACATCGTCCTCATCCTCGGGCGACAGGGTCTCATAGCCATAACCCCGAACGCTCTGGTCACCACCGGCAAAGAAACGCAGAGACGGCGGCACGTCCGAAAAGCGGTTGGTGGCAACGCCGCCCAGATTGAAGCGGGTCAGGAACCGGTGGCGATCGGCCAGGGTATACAGTCCCTTGGCCAGCAGATTCACATGCAGTATGTCCACATCCGACAACAGTGCCCGGTGCGATCCACTCACATCCAGTTGCAGGCGGTAGCCCTGGGAGGGATCCAGCGGGGAATCGGCACTGAGTTTCGAGTAGCTCAGGCCCGGCAGTAATAGCGTGGATGTGTTCGAAGGCTCATCGCCGATGCGGTACTTCTCCCCCTCCCAGCGCAGCGAGGCTACCTGCATCCACCCGGAATCCAGTTTGTGGCTCCAGTGCTGGCCAAGGGTGAGCCGCTGGGACTGGACATCTTCCACATGTTCCCGCTGGTAGCCTGTGGAAAAACGAAGGGAATCGGACATTGGCGGGTCCAGCGGTATCTCATACCAGCCGGTCACATTCTGGCGGGGTTTGGCCAGCTCCGTCTCCGCACCCCGGCGATGCCCCTGGTCGTTGATGTAATGCTCGCGCCAGGTACCACGGAAACGGGGCCCCACATCGGTGGAAAAGCCAACACCCGCGGCCACCGACCGCGGCGGCCTCGGCGTCAGGCCAACATCCACAGGGATAACACCATCGCTGGCCTCTGACGGCGATGCATCCACATCCACACCTGAAAAATAGCCACTGTTGGACAGGTCCTGGCTGAGCGTCGCCACGTCATCAGCGTTGTAAGGCGTGCCGGGCTCAAAGCGCACGAACTGTTGCAGGAGCTCATCATCAAAACCGTGGTCGCCAGTGAAGGTCACGTCACCCAGGCGATAACGTTCACCCGGCCGATAGTCGAGCAGAATATCGGCCACCTTTTCATCCGGATTGACTTCCAGGCGGCGGGTCAGGAAATCACCATCAAAGTACCCGAGCCGGCTGGCCCGGTTGCTCAGGGTATCTCGGAGCACATTGTACTGGCCGTGGTTGAGAGTATCGCCCTCGGCGGGATGCTCAGGCAACGCCGCAAGGAACGCGTCCTGTACCGACGGCTCTGCTTCAACAATATGGACGGACCGGGACCGGATGCGCACAGGTTCGCCCGGGTTAACCGTGAGCCTCAGGCGGGCGGGATCACCACCGGCGGGCTCCACCTGCCAGCGTATGTCAGGATCGTAATACCCCAGCGCCCGCACCGCCTCGCGAACCTGTTCCACGGCCGTTGGCGCGTAAC
The DNA here is from genome assembly GCF_014201735.1 of Marinobacter oulmenensis. Taxonomy (GTDB): domain Bacteria; phylum Pseudomonadota; class Gammaproteobacteria; order Pseudomonadales; family Oleiphilaceae; genus Marinobacter; species Marinobacter oulmenensis. Next base: position 112,327 of record NZ_JACHFE010000004.1, read on the forward strand.
GGCGCAGGCCATCGGCGGTACGGCCCTCCACTTCCCCCAGAAACACGCGGGCGTTCTCCTGCAAACGCCCGTAATCCCCGGGCACTTCCACCTCAACCTGATTGGCCAGTGCGCTACGACACACCCATAAAGAAGCAGGCAGCAGGACAGCAGCGATGTATCGGGGAAAACGGCTCTGCAACATGGTGGCTCTGGTATTCCGAACGGCAAACCCCGAGTGTAACGGTTGGCTCTCAGCAGAATCCATGCCGGAGAAGTGAATTTCCCGAAAGGACAGGCGAAAACGGGCAGGCATAAAAAAAGCAGACCCCGGAGGATCTGCTTTTTCGAATCTGGTGGGTGGTGCAGGGATCGAACCTGCGACCCTCGGCTTGTAAGGCCGATGCTCTCCCAACTGAGCTAACCACCCAAAGTGGCGGAGCGGACGGGACTCGAACCCGCGACCCCCGGCGTGACAGGCCGGTATTCTAACCAACTGAACTACCGCTCCACATTGCCTCTGGAATGGTGGGTGGTGCAGGGATCGAACCTGCGACCCTCGGCTTGTAAGGCCGATGCTCTCCCAACTGAGCTAACCACCCGCTCACGGTCTTACTCTTCTTCAGACTGAGGCAAACATCCGGCGCGCCTTCCGGCACTTTGCTGATACAGCGTTGCTGTCTCAACCGAACGAGGTGCGCATTTTAAGCATTTCAGGGCCGGTGTCAAACATTTTCGGCAAAAATATCGAATTTCCACCTGCCCGGCTAACGCGAGCATTTTTTAATCAAAATCAGCAGCTTGGTTATTGCGCTCTGAGCTGATCCAGCTCTTCTGACAACCGGATCAGCCGTGAGGTTACCTGTGACCGGGAAGCATCAATGGACTCCACCGTTTCCTCCATGGCAGCCACCTGCCGTTTCAGGGCCGACAGCTCACCGGCAGCCGCCGCATTCCCGACCTTGTTCTCCAGGGCGGACAACCGGCTCTCGACCCCGTCCATGGTCAGACGCTGCTCGCGCTCAAACCGGCGCAGCCGGTTCTCAATGGTCTGGTCAACCTCCGCCATCTGCTGTTCAAGCTGACCAATACGTGCCACCGCCTCATTATCGGCCTGTTCCAGCGATGCCAGGCCATCATCCAGGCGCTGCCTTAACTGGGCCAGATCATCAGACAGGGACGAACGGGCCTGGGCCAGCGTGGTTTCCAGATCTGTCACGGCTTTGTCGGCGGCCGCCAACTCGTCATCCATACCGTCCAGTCGCTGGCCGTGTTCATCAAGGCTTGCCTTGTGGCTGTCCAGGCGTTTCCGGTTACGGTCGTCGGCCACCCCCCAGAGCTTGCGGATTTCCTCATCCGCCGTATCCAGCCGCTCCCCGTTGGCGGCGATTTTCTCATTCAGGGTCTCACCGCGTTCCTGCAGCGACTCTCCGGTTTCTGACAATTCACCCTCGAAACGGGCCAGCGCCAGCTTGCTTTGGCGCGCCCAGTAATCCGCTTCTTCAAGCTGTCCTTCCAGGGCATTGATTCGCTCGTTCTGCCAATACAGGCCGGCACCACCAACCCCGGCCACCAGCACCACAAGCACCCAGAGCAACCGGGAACCGCCGCCCTGGCCGCCCCCTGAGCCTGACTTCCGTGCGGACGCCTTCGGTGGTTTGGAGGCTCCGTCATCCGGCCCCTGGCCGGCCCGGTCCTTGGTCGTGGCGCCCCCGGACGGGCCCTCGGCTCTGAGTTCGTCTTCCTCTGGGCGAATCGGTTCCATTACAGCTCCTGGTCAACGGATATCGGGATTCCTTGGTGATCATACCCTTACCGGCGTGAACGATAAAATGACGACCGCCCCTATGCCATGGTCCCCGTCGCGGCATGCCAGGGCCTGTTGCATGGCCTGCAGCCGACACCTAAAATGGTCGGCTTTCCAATTATCACAGGACTGTTGCTTATGCAGCCGCTTGTAGGACTCATCATGGGCTCGAAATCCGACTGGCCCACCATGGAACACGCCGCCACCATGCTCGAAACACTCGGCGTGCCCTACGAAACCAAAGTTGTCTCTGCCCACCGCACCCCGGACCTGCTGTTCGATTACGCCAAAACCGCAAACGAGCGCGGACTGAAAGTCATCATCGCCGGCGCTGGCGGCGCGGCCCACCTGCCCGGCATGGTGGCCTCCCAGACTTCCCTCCCGGTGCTGGGTGTTCCCGTGCAGTCCAAGGCACTGAACGGCCTGGATTCCCTCCTGTCCATCGCCCAGATGCCAGGCGGTGTTGCCGTGGGTACACTGGCGATTGGCAACTCCGGCGCCAAAAATGCCGGGCTGCTGGCTGCACAGATCCTGGGAACGGCTGACGCAAATCTGCAACAACGCATTGATGAGTTCCGTGCAACTCAGACCCAAAGCGTCCTGGACAATCCTGATCCACGGGATCAGTGAGTTTAAAACAGTTATTCTTGGGTGTTATTCCCCAACCTGAATGAGCAGGCTGGGAGAGGGCTTTCCCAAACTGTGCGCAGCCATGGATGGTGGAGCCCAAGCGACACAAGGACGTGCCGCAAGGAGCGTGTTTGGGAAAGCCCTCTCCCAGCCTGCTCGCACCACTGAAGCCAAAGCTGAAGTAATGGCAGGAGAGCTCGAATGAAAATTGGCGTACTAGGCGCAGGCCAACTCGGCCGCATGTTAGCCCTGGCCGGCTACCCACTGGCCAAAGATTTCGTCTTCTACGACATGTCCGGCAACCCCAGCGCCGGCATTGGCGAAACCATTGTCGACCCCGAAGGCACCCGCCTCGGCGACTTTCTGAGTCAGGTCGACCGCGTCACCTATGAGTTTGAGCACCTGCCGGTAGAAGTGGCCAGCGAACTGGAAAAGCACAAGCCTGTACACCCCTGCCCCCGGGCCCTGGAAGTCTGTCAGAACCGGGAAGCGGAAAAGACCCTGTTTGGCCAACTGGGCATCCCCACCCCGAAATGGCAGGTTGCAGACAACGCCGCCACACTGAAAGCCGCAGCAAAGAGCCTTGGCTGCCCGGTGGTTGCCAAGTCCATCACCGAAGGTTATGACGGCAAGGGGCAGGCAGTGCTCAGAAGCCCTGAAGAGGCGGAACAGGCCTGGCAGTCCATTGGCCATCCCCGGGTCATCGTGGAAAAGTTTGTCGACTTCCGACGCGAGGTATCCATCATTGCGGTGCGTGGCGAGGATGGCGACGTTGCCTTCTACCCAATGGCGGAGAACACCCATCACGAAGGCATTCTGCGCTATTCCATCGCGCCGGCACCGGATCTCCAGCCTCACATCCAGGCCGATGCGGAAGGCTACATCAAAGCCCTGCTGAACGAACTGAATTACGTGGGCGTGCTGACCCTTGAGCTCTTTGAGACCAAAGACGGACTGATGGCCAATGAGATGGCGCCCCGGGTTCACAATTCCGGCCACTGGACCATCGAAGGGGCAATGACCAGTCAGTTCGAGAACCACGTGCGGGCCGTCAGCGGGCACCCTCTGGGTAACGTCAGCGCACGCGGGCTGAGCTGCATGATCAACATCATCGGCGAACACGGCGATATCGAACGCATCCTTGAACTGCCCTACGCTCATCTCCATCTCTATAATAAAGGAGAGCGCCCGGGCCGAAAGCTTGGGCATGTCAATGTACTGGCGGACAGTTACGAGGAGTTGGTATGGCGGGTAAAAAACTGCGCCGAGTTCCTGCCCGGCTGTCCCGATTTTATAAGCTCTCTAACAGCAAAGGGTTGATTTAACTCAAAGCGCCCTTATATTGCAGAAGTGTCAATTCACATAAACGAGAGAACCAGGGAGTACGACCTCATGGCATTTGAACTTCCCGCACTGCCTTATGAAAAGAACGCACTGGAACCGCACATTTCCCAGGAAACCCTGGAATACCATTATGGCAAGCATCACAACACCTATGTGACCAAGCTCAACGGCCTGATCGAGGGTACGGAAAACGCGGACAAACCTCTTGAGGAAATCATCAAGAGCGCCAGTGGCCCGCTGTTCAACAACGCGGCCCAGGTCTGGAACCACACCTTCTACTGGCACTGCCTGAGCCCGAACGGCGGCGGTGAGCCCACCGGCGCTGCCAAGGAAGCCATCGAAAGCGCCTTCGGCTCTTTCGAAGACTTCAAGAAAGAATTCAACGACAAGGCCGCCAACAACTTCGGTTCCGGCTGGACCTGGCTGGTGAAAAAAGCCGACGGTAGCGTTGCCATTGTTAACACCAGCAACGCGGAAACCCCGCTGACTGGCGAAGACAAGCCGGTTCTGACTGTCGATGTCTGGGAGCACGCCTACTACATCGATTACCGGAACAGCCGCCCGAACTACCTGGAAGCGTTCTGGAACCTGATTAACTGGGATTTCGTCAACGAAAACCTGGCTTGATCAGGCAATAGACAGACGCCCCGTGGCAGCGCATAAGGCTGCCACCCCGAACGCCCGCCCCGGGACCCACCCTGGCGGGCGTTTTTGTATCCGCAGGCCACGAAACTGCAACAAATCGAAACACCTGAGATGGACGAATTCTGGAAAAATCAGCCATACTCCATGACGTTGCGGCCGACTTGAACCATACTTAGTCTTTCGAACTGGTCGCATACTTACAGATTGCGCCAAACGTTACTCCGGGAAGACAGACCAAGAAGCAGCGGGATGCATAGAGCTTTTGACGTAGAACATCACCTTGGTTACAGGATTCTTCGATGGGTCCTGCTGATCGCCCTGCTCGGCGGCATCCTGGTCAGCACGGTACAAGTCGCGCTGGATGCCCAGCGAGTGTCCTCGGAGCTGGAGAAACAGGCAAACCAGACCATCACCATGGTCCGCGAATCGGCCACCCAGGCCGTGTTCAGTATTGACGACAACCTGGCCCAGCAGGTGGTCGATGGTCTCTTCGCCCTGGAGGCTCTGCACAAGGCACGCATCACCCACCCGGATGGCGAAGAATTGGGGGGACGCATGCGCCCACTGCAGAACGAACCTTTCCGTCCAATCACCGACCCCATTTTCGGCTCGTCACGGGAATACCAGGAAAGCCTGCAACGAACCATCAGCCCCGGAACCACCTACGGCTACCTTGAACTCGAATATGACACAGCACCGGCGGCCAAAAACTGGCTCAACCGAGCTATTGTTACCTTCAGCTCCGGTATCGCCCTGGCCCTGATTCTAGGGCTGGTACTCTACGTTGTGTTCCACCTGCTGCTCACCCGCCCCCTCTTCCGTATCGTCCGCTCGGTCAAGAAAGTCGACCCTGCCAGGCCCGACGACCGCCTGATCGCCATCCCCCAGGGGCATGGCACTGATGAACTGGGCCTTTGGGTTAATGCCACCAACAACCTGCTGGTGGCGATCGGCGACACCCAGAAGAAACATCGCGAAGCGGAGAATCGGGTCAACCAGTTGGCGAGGTTTGATCAACTGACCAACCTGCCCAGCCGCGAGACCTTCATGGAAACGCTTCAGGTCGAACTGAAAAGCGACGGCCAGCAGCCAATGAGCATGTCGATGATGGTGTGCGGCATTGACGATTTCAAATCCATCAACGAACAGTTCGGGTTTCGCACCGGTGACAGCATTCTTCAGGCCATCGGCAATCGGCTCACCGCCAATTTCTCGGCAGAACGCTTTCTGGTTGCTCGCCTGGGCAGTGATCAGTTCGCCGTGGTCGAAAAACGACTGCGGGACGGTTTCCAGGCGGCGGAAACTGCCGAGAAGGTCCTGTCCTGTTTTTCAACACCGATCAACGTGGGCAAACACCGGGTCTCCATGACATCCACGATCGGTATCGCGCTCTATCCATCCGACGCCAATGATCCCGAACGCCTGCTGCAAAGTGCCGAACAGACCATGATGCTGGCCAAACAGGCAGGCAGTAACCATTTCCAGTTCTATGTCGCCAGCATTGACCAGGAAATCCGGGAGCGCAAACAGCTTGAGAAAGACCTGGCCCAGGCGCTCGCCTACCACCAGTTCCATCTCGTCTATCAGCCACAGATTAATCTGACCAGCCGCCGCATCATCGGAGCCGAAGCCCTGTTGCGCTGGGAACACCCGGATCGTGGCATGATTCCCCCTGACCGGTTTATCCCCATCGCCGAATCCAACGGAACCATTGTCGAAATCGGCCAGTGGGTTCTGGATCAGGCCTGCTGGCAGGCTGCCCGATGGGCGAGTGAGGGCACGCCCCTGCGTATTGCCGTCAACCTCTCGGCGGTGCAGTTGCGCCAGGAATCCATTGTTGAAGACGTACTGGAAACCCTTGAGCGTCACAAGGTGCCGGCAGGTCGACTGGAGCTGGAGGTCACGGAGACCAGTTTCATGACCAACCTGAATGATGCCGTGGACAAGCTCCAGCGGTTGCATCGGGCCGGCATCAGCATTGCCGTGGATGACTTTGGCACTGGCTATTCATCCCTGACCTATCTCAAGAAGATGCCGGTACAGCACCTGAAGATCGACAAACAGTTCATTCGTGACCTGCTGATCAATGAGGAAGACACCCGGATCGCCAACACCATCATTGACCTGGGCAAGAGCCTGAATCTGACGGTTATCGCCGAGGGTGTGGAAACGGCTGAGCAGGAATACTACCTGAGCCAGCGGGGCTGTCAGCTGGCCCAGGGTTATTTCTTCAGCAAGCCACTGTCGGCGCGGGATTTTGAACACTTCCTGAAAAGCTTCCACGACCGGATCGTGGAGGATCATTCCTGAACCCCAAGTCCTGAGGAGTCGTCATGGTTAGCACTATCATCGGCCTTTTGGTGATTGCCGTCGTCATCGGCTATTTGATCGCCATTTACAACCGGCTGGTATCCCTTCGCAATCAGTTCAAGAACGGCTTTGCCCAGATTGATGTGCAGTTGCAGCGCCGGCATGACCTGGTCCCGAACCTGGTTGAATCCGCCAAAGCCTACCTGGAACACGAAAAATCCACGCTCACCCAGGTCATGGAAGCCCGGAATAACGCCGTTAACGCTCAGAAGGACGCCGCCAGCGACCCCGCAGACGGCAACAAGATCCAGCGCCTGGGCAGTGCGGAAAACCTGCTGACCAAGGCCCTGGCCAACTTTAATGCTGTCGTGGAAGATTACCCCGAGCTGAAGGCCGACCAGACCATACAGGACCTGATGGAAGAGCTGTCCACCACGGAAAACAGAGTTGCTTTCGCCCGTCAGGCGTACAACGACACGGTAATGAGCTACAACATCTACCGGGAATCCTTCCCCAACAATATCCTGGCCGGTCTGTTCGCCTTCCGGCCCACGGCCCAGTTGCAACTGGAAAGTCCCGAGGCCCGACAGGCGCCGAAAGTCAGCTTCTGAGCTCTGAACCATGGCAGCACCCGGCTTCTTCGAGCGGCAGGCCAACGCCCGGCGCAACACCGGCCTGCTGATCCTGCTGTTCCTGACCGCCGTCGCCCTGATTACCCTCTCCGTCTGCCTGGTGGGGTATCTTGTCACTCGCGGCGAGCAGTCTTACCTGCCCTTCCATTACTGGCTACTGTCCAGCCATGGCCTGATCACGGCCGGTGCAGTGGTGGTGCTGGTTGGTGCCGGTTCCCTGATCCGCTGGGCGGATCTTGCCGGTGGCGGCACCCGGGTGGCCAAGATGGTGGGCGCACGCCCCATTGATCCGAACACGCGGGATCCCGAGGAACGCCGACTGCGCAATATCGTCGAGGAAATGTCCATTGCCAGCGGCGTTCCGGTGCCGGAACTCTACGTGATGGAACAGGAGGCAGGCATCAATGCCTTCGTGGCAGGCTACACCGCGGGCGAAGCGGTCATGGTGGTCACCCATGGTGCCCTTACCCAGCTCAACCGGGACGAGCTTCAGGGGGTGGTGGCCCATGAGTTCAGCCACATACTCAATGGCGACATGCGCATCAACGTGCGCCTGATCGCTCTACTCGCCGGCATTCTGATGATCGGACAGGTGGGCCAGTTCCTGATTCGTGCCGGCTTCTACAGCAGCGGACGCTCACGCCGGGACGGACGGGCCCAGGCAGCCATGGGACTGCTGGGCCTGGCGCTGATGGTCATCGGCTACATCGGAGTGTTCTTTGGCCGGCTGATCCAGGCCGCGGTCTCCCGCCAGCGCGAATCCCTGGCAGATGCCTCGTCGGTCCAGTTCACCCGCAATCCGGAAGGCATTGGCGGCGCCCTGTTCAAGATCGGCGTCAAGGGCGGCTACCTGGACACCACCAGCCATGCCAGCGACATGAACCACATGTGCTTCGGTGAGTCTGCTCGAATGAAGTTCAGCGCGCTGTTGGCGTCGCATCCGCCCATCGAAGAGCGCATCAATGCCATTCAGCCCGGCCTGATGACGCGCCTGCGCAGCCGGCTGCGCGACACCCGGCCCTCTGACCGCCTCCAACCCGGCCAGGACAGTGCAACAGGAAACCTGAGCGGTCTGGCCAGCAACCTGTCTGGCGACGGCCATGTGGATACCGGCGCCCACGCGGCGCCCGGGCCGGCTCCGGCGGAACCGCATCCGGCGCCCGCAACACGCCCGGGCACTCCGCTGTCCGCCAAAGTAGGCACCATTTCCAGCCAGAGCGAAGCTTTTGCCATTCGCTGGCTGAACCAGCTTCCGGCCACTTTCCGCAACCTGTTGTACACACGCACGGGCGCCGTCCAGTTCTGTTATGCACTGACGGTCTGCGGTCTTTCCAGAGAGACCCGGGAACAGCGGATGGCGCTCATTGAACCCCATCCGCTGCTCGGCCCCCAACCGGCCATTCAGGAGAAGCTGCTGCCAGCACTGGCAGCCCTGGGAGAAGGCGCCCGCTTCCCTTCGCTGGAGCTGGCCATGCCTGCGCTGCGCAAACTGGATCCGGAAGAAAGAACGCTGCTGATCGCCAATGTCCGGGCACTGGTCGCGGCCGATAAACGGATCAGCCTGTTTGAGTTCGCCCTGACAAGCTTTCTGGAACGCCATCTGGGGCAGGATGCCGAGCAGGCACCCGCAGTGCGCTACCGCACCTACCAGGCCATATTGCCCGCGCTCAGATCGCTTATGAGCCTTTTCGCCAGGGCCGGCACAGGTTCGGCTGAAGAAGCCCGTACTCTGTACCAGGAAGCCATGGCCGGTTTTGAGCAGGCCCCCGACAGTGCCCCGGGCGAGGTTTCCCTGAAGGACCTGCACAAGGCACTGGCGATGCTGAACCGGCTCTCACCGCTACTCAAGCCCGCCGTCATCGACGCCTGCGCCCACTGTGTGACTCATGACGGCAGGATTGATGTGCGCGAATATGAACTCATGCGCCTGGTCGCCGATCAGCTCGACAGCCCGATGCCGCCACTCTGATCACTGACGCTTACCCTCAAAGAGCATGTCGACATTGGGACTGTCATCGCGTTCAGGCAAACCGAGCCTTTCCCGGACGTCGAGATTCACCTCCCACAGGCGGTTGAACTTGTCGGTGGTGGCCGCTGACGCCTGCTCCTTGTCCAGCATAATGGTGGGTCTCAGGAAAACCAGCAGGTTGCGCTTGACCCGGCTTTCCGATTCCGAGGAAAACAGCCGGCCTACAAATGGGATGTCCCCAAGCAGCGGCACCTTGCTCTTGTTAATCTGATAGTCATCCCGGATCAGGCCACCGAGGACCACGGTTTCGCCGTCGTCGGCAAGAACGGTGGTTTTGATCTCCCGCTTGTTGGTGATGATATCCGATGCCCCGGCCACGTCCGTCGGAGAGATGTTCTCGGTGGTCTGCTCCACCACCAGCCGCACCAGACCATCGGCACTGATGGTCGGGGTCACTTTCAGGGAAAGGCCCACATCCCGGCGCTCAATGGTGGTAAAGGGGTTGGTCGTGCCGTCTCCGGCCACCGTGGACTCACCGGTCCGGAACGGCACGTTCTGGCCGACAATGATCTCGGATTCCTGATTATCCAGGGTAATGATGCTGGGCGTGGACAGCAGATTGGCTGCCGAGGACGTGGACAGCGCCTGAATCAGCACTCCCCACGAGACCCCGTCCCGATTGCGCTCGCCGCCGCCCAGCGTGATGCCACCCCCAAGCTGCGGCAGGGTGTTCCCAACCAGGGCGCTGATCACGGCATTAAGCCCAATCATACCCTCTCCGCTGGTCAGGTTGGTCCCCAGCACCGGCATGGCATCGGATGACTCGTCTCCTGCTGCCAGTTGCACCCCCAACTGATCGCCCAGTTCGTCGCTGATTTCGACAATCGCCGCCTCAATCATTACCTGGGCACGGCGCACATCCAACTGGGCGACAATCTCCTCCGCCTCCTGCATCAGTGACGGTTCGCCCCGTATAATCAGGGCGTTGAGTCCCTCGTCGGCAAAGACGGCAAAGCGGCTATTCGGATTGCCGCCACCGTCCCCTCCGGCGTTTGCTTCACGCACCAACTGTCCCATGACGCCTTTGAGAATATCCACCAGTTGGGCTGCATCGGCATGACGCAGGCGGATGACCTTGGTGGTACCGCCCGAGGCCGACGGCTGGTCCAACTGGCGGATCAGACTACGCATCTTGTCCCGGAAGGCTCGGTCTCCACGCAGCACCAGGCGATTACTGCGTTCATCGGCGGTGATGCCATACTTTCGGGCGGTGTTGTCACCGCCACCCGGCCCCAGTTCCGCAGGCGCCAGTTCCTGAAGCAGGGTCACCAGGTCGCCCACCCATGCTTCCTCCAGAGGCACAACCTCCACCTGATAACTGGCAGGCCCATCCAGTTCACGGACAATCTGTTCCAGTCTTTCGATATTCAGCCGGTGATCACTGATGATCAGGGCATTGGCCCGGGCCGCCGCCGCTACATGGCCGTATTCTGCCACCAGCGGCTGCAGAATGGGCACCAGTTCAGTGGCGCTGGCGTGCTCTACCCGGATAACCCGGGTCATCAACTGCTCCGAGGGGATATCCGATCGCCCCTCCAGTGCCTCACCGGACTTACGGGCATTGGCCTGGGGGATCACCTTGATGACGTCCTCGCCCTGTATGGCCACAAACCCCTGGACATTCAGCACCGCCAGAAACAGATCGTAGATTTCGTCGCGGGTCATGGGGGTGCTGGACAACACCGTCACCTTGCCAGCAACCCTGGGATCAACGACAAAACTGTAGCCCGTGATATCGGCCACCTGGGTGATGAATGCCCGAATATCGGCATCCCGGAGGTTAAGACGCCAGGTTTCCTCCTGAGCAAACGCTCCGGATGACAGAGAGAACAGCAGGACAAAAAGCAGATAAAAGCGGGCAAGCCTCGCCTGGAAACATACCATCGGGTGAAACCATCCTTTAGTCATCGACCGACGCTGGCCCTGGGATACAGCAGGCCAGGAGCATTACTGACATTCCTGGCGTCAGGCCTTCGCCCTGAAATATAGCACCGGAGTCATGCACCTGCCTGCACACCCGGCAAAAGAAAACCCCGCACCGGTTTCCCGATGCGGGGTTTTCGTAGCAGCTGGGTCCGGGGCCTGATGATGCTGGCCCCGGAGGAAGCCGGTCGGCATTACATCATGCCGCCCATGCCTCCCATACCGCCCATGCCACCCATGTCCGGCATACCGCCGCCTGCGGCACCTTCTTCTTCCGGCTCATCAGCAACCATCGCCTCAGTGGTGATGATCAGGGACGCAACGGAAGCAGCGGCCTGCAGCGCGGAACGGGTTACCTTGGCAGGATCCAGGATACCCATCTCCAGCATGTCGCCGTAGCCTTCAGTGGCAGCGTTGTAGCCAAAGGCGCCTTCGCCTTCGCGAACCTTGGCAACCACCACAGAGGACTCGCCACCGGCGTTGAACACGATCTGACGCAGAGGTGCTTCCATGGCGCGGCGCAGGATGTTGACACCAGCGGCCTGTTCTTCGTTGATGGCCTCGACCTTGTCCAGCGCTGCGATAGCGCGGATCAGGGTGACACCACCACCGGCCACGATGCCTTCCTCAACGGCAGCACGGGTAGAGTGCAGCGCGTCTTCAACACGGGCCTTCTTCTCTTTCATTTCCACTTCAGAACCGGCGCCAACCTTGATGACGGCAACACCGCCGGCCAGCTTGGCAACGCGTTCCTGCAGCTTTTCCTTGTCGTAGTCGGAGGTGCTTTCCTCGATCTGCTTACGGATCTGCTCGACACGCGCTTCGATGTCAGACTCAGCACCGGCACCGCCGATGATGGTGGTGTTTTCCTTGGTGACATTGACGCGTTTGGCGGTACCCAGATCATCCAGAGTGGTGTTCTCCAGGGTCAGGCCCACTTCTTCAGAGATCACAGTACCACCGGTCAGGATGGCGATGTCCTGCAGCATCTCTTTACGACGATCACCAAAGCCAGGCGCTTTCACAGCGTTGACCTTGACGATGCCGCGCATGTTGTTCACAACCAGCGTCGCCAGCGCTTCGCCTTCAATGTCTTCGGCGATGATCTGCAGCGGCTTGCCGGCTTTCGCGACGGATTCCAGCACCGGCAGAAGTTCGCGGATGTTGGAAATCTTCTTGTCGACCAGCAGGATGTACGGGTCATCCAGCTCGGCGGTCATGCTGTCCTGGTTGTTGATGAAGTACGGGCTCAGGTAACCGCGGTCGAACTGCATACCTTCAACCACGTCCAGCTCGTCTTCCAGGCTGCGGCCTTCTTCAACCGTGATAACGCCTTCCTTGCCAACACGCTCCATGGCGTCGGCAATCAGCTTGCCAATGGTTTCATCACCGTTGGCGGAGATGGTGCCAACCTGGGCAATGTTGCGGCTGTCGTCACACGGGGTTGCCATGTCACGGATGGCCTTGACCGCTTCGGCGGTGGCCTTGTCGATGCCGCGCTTCAGGTCCATCGGGTTCATGCCGGCCGTTACAGCCTTGATGCCCTCGTTGACGATGGACTGGGCCAGAACAGTAGCGGTGGTGGTACCGTCACCGGCGGTTTCGTTGGCCTGGGAAGCCACTTCCTTGACCATCTGCGCGCCCATGTTCTCGAACTTGTCTTTCAGTTCGATTTCTTTGGCCACGGACACGCCGTCCTTGGTCACGTTCGGAGCACCGAAGGACTTCTCCAGAACCACATTACGACCTTTCGGGCCCAGAGTGACCTTGACTGCGTCCGCCAGTACGTTGACACCTGCGACCATGCGCTTGCGAGCGCTATCACCGAATTTAACGTCTTTTGCTGCCATGTTCTCTATTCCTGTTCCTTAAACCGAAGTTGATTCAATCGGATTAATGAGCATTCGTGCCTGTCGCTTTCGCGATCACTCAAGCACGCCGTAAATGTCGTTCTCGCTCATGATGAGCAGCTCTTCGCCATCCACCTTGACGGTGTTACCGGCGAACTGGCCGAAGACCACGGTGTCACCCACCTTGACCGCCAGCGCACGGGTCTCACCATTGTCGAGGATGCGGCCATTGCCCACGGCGATCACTTCGCCCTGGGACGGCTTTTCCTTGGCATTACCCGGCAGCACGATGCCACCCGCAGTTTTCTCTTCTTCTTCCTTACGGCGTACGACAACACGATCGTGTAGCGGACGAATTTTCATTGCTCTGTTTCTCCAGTCGTCAGATTAATGTGGCAATGACAATTGCTTGTTTAAAAGTGCCGGGCCGGAAATCCTGCCCGACCATTTGCCGGAGCCCCCGGAAACTGACGAACAGTTCCCGTAGGCCCGCAGCGAACTTGTGACAAAATTAATGGGGTTCAGCCACTGCTTTTCAACTCCCGGAAAGAAAAATTTTCACTTTTTTTCGATCCGGTCAGAGTCGTGTTTCGTCTGGTCCTGGTACTCACCTTCATAGACATCACCGCCATCCCGATCGAACGGATTCGGGCCACCAAAGGGGCCTGAACCACCTGCCCGGAAATAGAAACTGCGGCTCTTCCCGGCCAACGTCATACGCTTGAGCGCCTGGGCGGCCAGCCAGTGCCGGGACCCCGGCAACAGACACAGAAAACCGAAGGTGTCGGTTATAAAGCCCGGCGTCAGCAGCAGCGCACCACCAACCGCCAGGATCAGGCCTTCAGCGACTTCTCTGGCGGGCAGTTCCCCGCTGTTCAGACGCTCATTGGCCCGCAGCAGGGTTGCCAGCCCCTGCTGGCGCAGCAACCAGGCACCGACGACGGCGGTCAGAAGGACCAGTCCGACGGTGTTAAGAACACCAATAATGCCGCCGACCTTGATCAGCACGGCCATCTCGGCGATGGGCATAACAATGAAAAGAAAAAAGAAAACCGGCATGGTGGCCTCGGACTAACAGGTGAATTGTGAAGGTCTGCTATACTCGGCGCCTTCTAAAAACGATTCCAGGCGAATGAACAGGTTCGCAGCGCCATCAAGGCGGCAGGGACACACAGCCAATCAACAACGCCATTGTTAGACTAGTTAAGGGCAAACCATGAAACTTCAAGATTCCGTGATTGCAATTACCGGTGGCGGCCAGGGTCTGGGCCGTGCCATGTCCGAATATCTGGCGGCCAAAGGCGCCCGTGTCGCCCTGATCGACCTGGCCCAGGACAAGCTGGATGAATCAGCCGAAGCCTGCCGCGCTGCCGGCAGCGAAGCCAAAACCTACGTCTGCAACGTCGCCAAAGAAGAGGACGTGGAACGGACCTTTCAGGCGATTATTGCCGATTTCGGCCAACTCAACGGCCTGATCAACAACGCCGGTATCCTGCGCGACGGTCTGATGGTCAAATTCAAGGACGGCAAGCTCGACAAGCGCATGGAGCTCAGCCAGTGGCAGTCCGTCATCGACGTCAATCTGACCGGCGTATTCCTGTGCGGCCGTGAAGCGGCCACCCGGATGATCGAAAACGGCGACCAGGGTGCCATCATTAACATCGCCTCCATTTCGCGGGCGGGCAACATGGGCCAGAGCAACTATTCCGCTGCCAAGGCCGGTGTATCTGCGCTGGTCCCGGTCTGGGCCAAAGAGCTGGCCCGTTATGGCATTCGTTGCATGGGCATTGCGCCGGGCTTCATCGAAACCGAGATGACCGCGTCCATGAAACCCGAGGCGCTGGAAAAGATGACGGCCGGCATTCCCCTCAAGCGTATGGGCAAGCCCGAAGAAATCGCCTCCGCTGCCGCTTTCATCTTTGAAAACGACTACGTCTCGGGCCGGATGATCGAAGTGGACGGCGCCCTGAGGCTGTAAGTGACCGACAACCAGGAGCCGACCAGAGAACAGAAAATCTGGCAGGTAGTGGCCGCGATTCCACAGGGAACCGTGGCCAGCTACGGCCAGGTTGCGGCCATGGCCGGTCTGGGTCGGCAGGCACGCTTCGTGGGCAGGGCCCTGGGACGACTGCCTGCGGGCCACGACATCCCCTGGCACCGCGTGCTTCGCAGTAATGGCCAGATCGCTTTTCCGGAAGCCACAGAAGCCAGGCGTACACAGACGGAGAAGCTTCGCCTCGAGGGCGTGGAGGTCAACAACGGGAGGGTATCGATGAGAACCTTCCAATGGCGACCCTGAGCAGGAACACCCAGAGCGGCCACTGAAAAATGACGGCCAGTCCTCGTCAGACGGCCTTGGCGGCGATGATCTTGTCGTGCCACTCGACCGGGCCGGTCTGGTGCACGGAGCTGCCACGGGAATCCACGGCCACGGTCACCGGCATGTCCTCTACTTCAAACTCGTAGATGGCTTCCATACCCAGCTCTTCAAAGGCCACAACCTTGGCGTCCTTGATGGCTTTGGACACCAGGTACGCAGCACCGCCCACGGCCATCAGGTACACCGCACCGAATTCCTTGATGGAATCGATGGCCACCTGGCCACGTTCGGCCTTACCGATCATGCCGGTCAGGCCGGTCTTCTCGAGCATGGTGTGAGTAAACTTGTCCATGCGGGTGGCGGTGGTGGGGCCAGCCGGGCCAACCACTTCTTCGCGCACCGGATCAACCGGGCCCACGTAGTAGATGAAGCGGCCAGTCAGATCCACCGGCAGCTCTTCACCGTTCTGGATCATGTCGACCATTTTCTTGTGGGCCGCGTCACGGCCAGTGAGCATCTTGCCGGACAGCAGAACGGTTTCACCCGGCTGCCAGTCTTTCACGTCTTCCGGGGTGACGGTGTCCAGGTTCACGCGGCGCACGTTCTCGCCCACTTCCCAGGTGATTTCCGGCCAGTCTTCAATGCTTGGCGGAGTCTGCAGGGACGGACCTGTGCCATCCAGGGTGAAGTGCGCGTGACGGGTCGCGGCGCAGTTCGGGATGATCGCAACCGGCTTGTTAGCGGCGTGGGTCGGGTAGTCTTTGACCTTCACATCCAGAACGGTAGTCAGGCCGCCCAGGCCCTGGGCGCCGATGCCCAGCTCGTTCACCTTCTCGAACAGCTCCAGACGCAGTTCTTCGGCGCGGTTGGAGGCGCCACGGGCCTGCAGGTCGTGGATATCGATCGGGTCCAGCAGGGATTCCTTGGCCAGTTCCATCGCCTTCTCAGCGGTGCCACCGATACCAATGCCCAGCATGCCCGGCGGACACCAGCCAGCACCCATCTGCGGCACCATCTTCAGTACCCACTCCACCACGTCGTCGGACGGGTTCAGCATGGCGAACTTGGATTTGGCTTCGGAGCCGCCGCCCTTGGCCGCCACGTGTACTTCCACGGTGTTACCCGGCACCATCTTGTAATGAATGATGGCCGGCGTGTTGTCCTTGGTGTTCTGGCGCTTGCCGTCCGGATCGGCCAGCACAGACGCACGCAGTACGTTGTCCGGGTGGGTGTAGGCGCGACGTACGCCTTCGTTGATCACGTCATCCAGCGGCTGATCGCACTCGAATTTCACATCCATACCGATGGTCACGAACACGGTCACGATGCCGGTGTCCTGACAGATCGGGCGATGACCCTGGGCACACATACGCGAGTTGATCAGGATCTGGGCCATGGCATCTTTCGCGGCCTGGGATTCTTCCCTCTGGTAGGCCTCGTGCACGGCGTCGATGAAGTCTTTTGGATGGTAATAGGAGATGAACTGCAGCGCGTCGGCTACGCTCTCGATCAGGTCGTCCTGGCGGATAACGGTGGTCATAGTCGCCTCATCAGCTTTCTGATTATGGGAAATCAAAGAGCCGTGAGTTTACCAGAAATTCACACCCGCGGGTGATGAGACAGAAGGCGAAGCTCGACCGGCCTCACTGGGCCGGTTCCACCTTCTGCAGCTCCCGGACCAGCCGGCCCAGGGTGCGAGCCACTTCCGTGGCCTGCTGTGCGTCGGGCGCCAACTGAAACAGCCGGGAACCGTCCCGGGGATCATACACCCAGCAGGCACCAACAACCGGCTCACAGTCCGACCGGAACCGGGGATTCACCCCAAACACCGGCAGGTACTGAGTGGTTCGAAGCAAGGCTCCGTCCGGCTGACGCCGAATCTCCTGAATATTCAGGCGCCCCTTCTCCGGCTCCACGCGGTACCGGATATCCGCAGGTCGATCCAGCCGGACGACGGTGCTGTCCCGGCGCCAACCAGCTGTTTCCAACAGTGCATTCAGATGAATATTCAGGGCCTGCTGATCGGAATCGGCCAGGTAGAGCTTCCGCAGGTCCTGCATGCCCTGTTCATCAGCGGGGCGAATGACTGCCACCGGCTCGTTACTGCCGCTGTCCTCGCCTTCAGCCAGTGACTTCAGGCTGGAACTGGTCTGCTGTTCGATTTCGGTGATGAGCTTCAGGGACTGCTGGTAGTATTGTCCGTCAGCACCGGCCAGATCGACATAGCGCTCCAGGGAGGCGCGAGCCTGGTGACCATGCCCGGCATGGAGCATGGCACGGCCGCGGTAATAGAAATAGGTCGGCGGTTTTTCACCCTCCATGGCCTGTAACCGGTTCAGGTACTCACCGGCTTTGCCCCATTGTTCGGCCGCTACGGCTTCTTCCGCTGCCAGCATCAGGCGCCGGATTTCATGCTCAGGCTCGAGCGCCTGGGCCAGTCCGGGAAAGGTGCCCCCAAGCACCAACAGCAACGCAAAACAGTGTCTATTCATCCCGGTCGTCCTTTGTTTCAGTCAGTTCCCGATCCCGGCCGGCGCCATCATCATCGGTATCATCCGCATCCACTTCGGCCTGATCGACAATGGATTTGGGCAGCTCTTTCTTCACCCGAACCCCCAGTTCAACGAACCGGTTGGCCTGGGAGATCAGGTTACCACGCCCGCGGGTCAGGGTATTCATGGCGTTATCGTAGGTGCCCTGGGCGGTGTGCAACTGGCTGCCCAGGCGTTCCATGGCTTCCACGAATACCCGCAGCTTGTCGTACACGGCCCCGGCCCGGTCCGCGATGCGCCGCGCGTTCTGGCTCTGGCGTTCATAACGCCAGATGTTCTCGATGGTGCGCAGCGTTGCCAGCAGGGTGGTCGGCGTCACCACAATAATCTTTCGCTCGAAGGCTTCAGCGAACAGGTTCTCGTCCTGTTGAAAGGCTGCCACAAAGGCCGGTTCAATCGGCATGAACAACAGAACGAAGTCGGGCGAGTGCAGGCCATTGAGCTGACTGTAATCCTTTTCACTCAGACTCCGGATATGATTCCGGACGGCTTCCACATGCTGTTTGAGCGCCTCGGCCCTGGCCTCATCTTCCTCAGCATTGACCCACTCCTGATAGGCCACCAGCGACACCTTGGAGTCGATGATCAGATTACGCTGATCCGGCAGATGCACAATCACGTCCGGGCGTAGCAACTGGTTATCGCTGTCGCGGTAACTGCCCTGGGTCTCGTACTCCACCCCCTTGCGCAGGCCGGAACGCTCCAGCACCCGCTCAAGGATCAGCTCGCCCCAGTTGCCCTGCACTTTCTTGTCGCCCTTGAGCGCACGGGTCAGGCTGGCCGCCTCTTCGGTGATCTGCTTGTTAAGGTCCTGCAGGGATTTGATCTCACTGCGCAGCGCCTGCCGGTCCCGGGTTTCATTGGTGTAGACATCCTCCACCCGCTTGCGGAAGTCCTGCAGTTGGTCCCGGAAGGGATTGAGCAGTGAATCCAGGCTGGTGCGGGTCTGCTGGGTAAAGCGCTCGTTTTTCTGTTCAAAAATACGGTTCGCCAGATTCTCGAATTCCTGCTTGAGGGAATCCCGGTTGCGCTCCAGCAACTCCAGTTTCTCGGCGGCATTGCGCCGTTCCTTGTCCAGGGTCACCTGCTGTTCCCGAAGCTCCACCTGCAGTTGACCCAGCTCTGAGGTGAGCTGGTCCACCCGGTGGCGATACTGTCCGTTCTCCTGTTCCAGCCCCTGGATGCGCTCCCGCCGTCCTGCCAGGTCGGCCTCTGCCCCTGCCAGACGATTCTCCAGGCCAGCGGCTTTCTGGCGCCAATCCTCGATGGCCGTCTCCAGCTGTTCAACCCGCTCACTGCGATCCAGCAATTGCTGGTCCAGATGCTCCACATGCTGATCATGGAGAGCCTGCTGGCGCTGGAGCTCGCCCAGACGCTGCTCTGTCTCTGCCCGGGCATTAGCCAGACTTTCATGGCCCTGGCGCTCGCGGCGAAGCATAACCAGGGTCCGGACCAGAGCCGCCAGCACCAGAATACCGACGCCCACCAGCGCCAGAAACCAGCCTGCCATCCAGTCCGGGCGGGTCGTCATTGCCTGGCTTATTGCCTCCATCACGTTTCAGAACTCCTTAACCATCTGTAAAGTCATCAAAGATAGCGCTGTAGTATACTCCCCGCCTGCTTTCACTACACATACAAAGGTCTGCGGGGATTCACTCTCACAGGCCAGGCCAGGGGATGTTCATGGATAACTGTCTGTCGCGGGCCCGTCCGGTTTTGCTGACGGCCATCACACTGTCGCTGATTGCACTGTCCGGCTGCACAGCGGATCGCTACTTCATGGTGCCCAAGAAAGACCTGAAAAGCGTCGAATCTTCTGTGGATTCCCAGCGCGCAACGCTGGTGACCATGGAGAACAATGCCACCCTTCGCCATAACCAGATTCTCTCCAACAACCGGGCCTCCACCCAGACCATCCTTGAGGCCATCGAGACAAAAGTTACCAAGCCCAACTGCCCACCACCGGAGGCGGCCCCGAAATGCCCGGCTCAGGAAACCGACAAGGGCCGGGCCGACCGCCTCAAAGGCAAGCTGATCGTGGGAGAACTGGAGAAATTCTATCTGGCGGGGCCGGGGCTGGTATATAACGCCAGGATAGACAGTGGCGCCGAAACCTCCTCCATGCACGCCCGCGACATCAAGGAGTTCGAACGCGACGGCAACAGCTGGGTACGCTTTGAAGTGCCCGTGCCGGGTACCGAAGGCGAGGAATGGGTACCCATGGAAAAAGAAGTCGCTCGCCGGGTCCGAATCATTCAGGCCAGCACTGACGAGGGCGAGAGCCGTTTCGTGGTGGATCTGCAGTTTGCCATCGGTGACCACCATCAAACCGCCGAATTCACACTGGCAGACCGGGAAAACCTGACCTACGACGCCCTGGTTGGCCGCAACATCCTAAGGGATGTCATGCTAATTGACGTGGGCAAGGAGTTTGCCACGGAACTCCCGGAGTCCTATACCCGTAAGCAAGCCGCTGACGGAGAGGGCCAATGAGCAAGCCATCCCGGATTCCGTTCTACGGTTTCGTCCTGCTGTTGATCGCAGCCGGCATTGCCGTCGCCACCTGGCGGCACATGGCTCTGGGCACCCCGTGGCTGACCGGCGAGCAGCGACCAGTCTGGATGATTGAGGCACGTCTTGACTTTGATGGGCTTGGCGAGTCGGCCATGGCCAGCCTGCACATTCCCGAGCAACCACCCGGCTTCCGTATCCTGACCGAACAGGCCGCCTCCCCCGGTTATGGCTTTTCGATCGTCGAAGAGTCCGGCACCCGTCGGGCGGAATGGACCAAACGGGAAGTATCCGGTCCCCAGACCCTGTATTTCAAGGCCCAGTTCGTGCCGGACGACAGCTCGATGGAGCACCGTCCGGATACCGAGCCGCAACCGAGGACCGAGTTCTGGGAAGAACCCGAAGCCACGGCGGTGGACGAATTATTGGCCCGCGCACGGGATCGATCGAGCACCCCGGAGAGCATGACCCGCGAACTGATTCGACTGATGCAGCCCGACAGCAGCGTCCAGAACACCACTCTGCTGGTATCGGAAGGAAACTACCTGACCCTTCTCGTTCGCATGCTCAATCACGCCGGTATTGCGGCCCGGACCGCCGATGCCCTGAGACTGGAGGATGCCCGCCGCCGCCAGCAACTGGTGCCCTTCCTGCAGATCTACAATGGCGACCGCTGGCTGACCTTCAATCCCCGTACCGGTGAGCAGGGTGTGCCGGAAAACCTGCTGCTCTGGCGCCAGGGTTCGGAATCCCTGCTGGACGTCGTCGGGGGTGACAACTCCCGGGTCAGTTTCTCGATGATGCGTCAGACCGTACCGGCGCTGCAGCTGGCCACCCTGGAAGCCAGCAGCAATGGCCTGGGCGTCCTGGGCTTCTATCAACTGCCCATAGAAGAACAGAGCATGTTCCGGATGCTTCTGCTGTTGCCTCTGGGGGCGCTGATCGTGGCCTTCATGCGCATTGTCATTGGCATCCGGACCTCCGGCACCTTCATGCCGGTGCTGATTGCCATTGCCTTTGTCCAGACAACCCTGGTCCCGGGCCTGATCGCTTTCCTGTCCGTGGTGGCCATCGGGCTGCTGCTGCGTGGTTATCTGTCCAGTCTGAACCTGTTGCTGGTATCGCGAATATCGGCGTTGATCATACTGGTGATCTTCATCACCGCCGGGCTGAGCATCATCGGCTACCAGATGGGCTTTAACACCGGCATGACGGTCACCTTCTTCCCGATGGTCATCATTGCCTGGACCATTGAGCGCATGTCCATCCTCTGGGAAGAGGAAGGGGCCCGCGAGGTACTCGTGCAGGGCTCTGGCAGCCTGTTCGTGGCCATCTGTGCCTACCTGGTCATGAGTGCGCCACTGGCTGGCCACCTGACGTTCAACTTCCCCGAGCTGCACCTGGTGGTGTTGGGGCTGATTCTGCTGATGGGCCAGTACACCGGCTACAAGTTGAGCGAGCTGCACCGTTTCACTCCCATGAAGGCCTACGACTGACATGGACTGGATCTCTCCACGCAAGCTGAAACGTCTGGGTATGCTCAACATGAACCGGCGCAATGTTGATTACATTGCCCGGTACAACGACCGTTCCTCGTATCCATTGGTGGATAACAAGCTGAAGACACGGCTGGTGGTCCGCGAATACGGCGTCACCACGCCCAAGCTGCTGCAGGTGGTTCGCCAGCAGCATGAAATTTCCCACTTCCGCCAGATTGTCGAGGGCATGCCCGGCTTTGCCATCAAGCCGGCCAAGGGTTCCGGCGGCAAGGGCATCACCGTGGTTACCGGCCGGGAAAACGAAGACTACGTCAAAGCGTCGGGCGCCAGGGTTGGCGTTTCCGTTCTGGAACGCCATCTGACCAACATTCTGGCCGGCCTGTATTCACTCGCCGGTTCACCCGATGTAGCCATTGTCGAAAGCCTGGTCCAGTCCTCTCCGGACCTGGCCCGGTATTCCCACCAGGGCGTACCGGACATCCGGATTGTGGTATTTCAGGGGTACCCGGTGATGGCCATGCTCCGACTGGCTACCACCGACTCCGACGGCAAGGCCAACCTGCACCAGGGGGCGGTCGGCGTGGGCCTGGATATCGGCACCGGCAAGAGCCTGAATGCTGTCCAGTTCAACCGCCCGGCGACACTGCACCCGGACACCGGGCTGCCGCTGGATAACATCCACATTGACGCCTGGGAGCAGATGCTGGAAATGGCCTCCCGCTGTTACGAAGCAACAGGCCTGGGCTACATGGGGGTGGACCTGGTGGTGGACGCAAATGAGGGGCCGCTGCTGCTGGAACTCAATGCCCGGCCCGGGCTGGCCATCCAGATGGCCAACGGCCGCGGCCTGCTGCCGCGACTGAAAAACATCGAATCCCTCAAGCGCCCTCACTTCAGCCCCATGGAACGGGTGCGCTACGCCATGAGCACCTTTGCCGCCTCCGAGGGCAATCTTCAGCCATAAAAAAACCGGGGCCGAAGCCCCGGTTTTTTTGCCAATCATGGCATTTTGCCTTAGCTCATCTCGCCTCTGGCGAGCAGCAGGCGACGCTCATGACTCAGGCCCTTGAGCAGCCCCCAGGTCATGACCAGCAGGATGGCCGTAAACGGCAGCCCTGCACTGATAGCCGTGGCCTGAATCGCCCCCAGGGCATCAGAACCACCGCCAAAGATCAGTGTCGCGGCAATCGCACCTTCCATCACCGCCCAGAACACACGCTGGGTAGTCGGTGCGTCCGTCTTGCCACCAGCGGTGATGCTGTCGATCACCAGAGAGCCGGAGTCAGAAGACGTCACGAAGAACACCATGACCAGCACGATCGCGACGAACGAGATGATGCCAGTCAGCGGCAGGTTGGCGAACATCTGGAACATGGCCAGGGAAACGTCTGTCAGACCTTCCTCGGCCAGCGCACCGATACCATCCTGAATCTGCTCAAGAGCAGTACCGCCAAAGGTGCTCATCCACACCACGGTGATCACAGTCGGGATAACCAGAACAGCAGTGATGAATTCGCGAACGGTACGGCCACGGGAAACCCGGGCGATAAACATGCCAACGAACGGTGACCAGGAAATCCACCAGGCCCAGTAGAAGACAGTCCAGCCCTGGAACCAGGCCTCGTCTTCACGACCGAACGGGTTACTCAGTGGCAGAACATTAGTCACATAGCTGGAGGACGTCACCCACAGGGTTTCCAGAATGGACATGGTTGGCCCGGCAAACACCACGAACAGCAACAGAATGGCTGCCACGGACATGTTGATGTTACTGAGAATCTTGACGCCGCCGTCCAGGCCGCGAACCACCGAGATCAGGGCAACCGCGGTCACACCCACGATGATACCCATCTGCACATTGATGCCGGAGCCAACACCAAACAGGTAATCCAGACCGGAAGCCGCCTGTTGGGCACCAAAGCCCAGAGAGGTCGCCAGACCGAAAATGGTCGCCACAACCGCCAGCACATCAATGATGTGTCCCGGCCAGCCCCAGACCTTGTCTTTCAGCAGTGGGAAGAAGGCTGAGCGGATGGTCAGCGGCATGTTCTTGTTGAAGGCAAAGAACGCCAGTGACAGAGCAACCACAGCATAGATCGCCCAGGGATGCAGACCCCAGTGGTACATGGTTGCACCCATGGCCAGGTCCGCCGCTTCCGGCGAATTAGCCGCAACATTGAAAGGCGTCTTGTACCAGCCGGTATAGTAGGCGGTCGGCTCTGCAACTGCCCAGAACATCAGGCCGATACCCATACCCGCCGCGAACAACATCGCGAACCACGACATGGTGGAGAACTCCGGCTTGGCATCCTGGCCGCCCAGGCGAATCTTGCCCACCGGCATAAAAATCAGGGCCAGACAGACCACCACGAAGATGTTGGCACTGATCAGGAAGAACCAGTCAAAAGTGGCAATGATGTCCCATTTCGCACCGTCGAGCAGTTCTTTGGACTGCCCCGGGAAAATCAGGGTACCGATGACAAAGGCAATGACGATCAATGCCGACACCGGGAACACCCAGTTGTGCAGGTCCATACCCAGAACCTGGATATTATCCTGCCCTGCGACGTAATCCGTCTGATATTCGTCTTTCACTACCTCGCCCACGTTTGGCGCCTCCATTATGGTGTGATTTCGACTCATTTCGCCGAATACGGATTCGGATTTAGGACTTTTTAACGCAAATTCCAACGTTAAGAACGCGTTAGTCTATTGCTTTGACCTCAAAACATCAAAGTTGATTAGAGATATCATTCTCAAAAGACAAGATAGCCAAGTTTAGGGAATTGGGAAATTTCCGGAAAATCCGACGGGTGGTCACCTGGCCGGTTCTGGCGGTTATACTGGCGCCCTGACAATATCGAGTACGACCAACGGCACAGGAGTGCACATGGCCAAGACCACCACCGTTCCCCTTCGCTACACTGCCTACGTCATCAGCATTGCCGGGCTGTTAGTGACACTGCCACTCGCCCTCTGGCTTGACGGCTGGTACGCCCTCCCGCTGATCTTTGCCGCCCTTGTTGCGCTGGGCACCTGGGACCTGTTTCAAAGACCGCACACGGTCAGACGTAACTACCCGATCATGGCCAACTTCCGTTATCTGTTCGAAGCCGTCGGGCCGGAAATCCGACAATACTTCATTCAGTCCGACACCGAAGAGCGCCCGTTCTCCCGGGAGCAACGCTCCATTGTTTACCAGCGAGCCAAAGATGTTCTGGACAAGCGCCCTTTCGGCTCACAGCTGCAGATGTATGAAGAAGGTTTTGAATGGATCAACCATTCCCTGGCGCCCACTGATATTCAGGACAGCGACTTCCGAATCGAAATCGGCCGGAACTGTGAAAAACCGTACAAGGCCAGCGTCTTCAACATTTCTGCCATGAGTTTCGGCTCCCTGTCGGCCAATGCCATCCTGTCGCTGAACACCGGAGCCAGAAAAGGTGGCTTCTACCATGATACCGGCGAAGGCTCTATCTCCCGCTACCACCGCCAGCCCGGCGGTGACCTGGTCTGGGAAATCGGCTCCGGCTATTTCGGCTGCCGCAACCCCGATGGCAGTTTCAATCCCGAGCGTTTCCAGGCGAATGCGACCCTCGACCAGGTAAAAATGATAGAGCTCAAACTGTCCCAGGGCGCCAAACCGGGGCATGGGGGGATTCTGCCCGGTGCCAAAGTAACACCGGAAATCGCGGAGGCCCGGGGCGTCGACGCGGGAGAGGACTGCGTCTCCCCGGCCAGCCATTCCGCATTCTCCACGCCGATTGAAATGCTTGAGTTCATTGACCGCCTGCGGGATCTCTCGGGCGGCAAGCCCGTCGGCTTCAAGCTGGCCATCGGCCATCCCTGGGAGTGGTTCGCCATCGTCAAGGCGATGCTGAAAACCGGTCGCAAACCGGACTTCATCGTTGTCGACGGCGGCGAAGGCGGCACCGGGGCCGCCCCCCTGGAATTCATCAACCGCCTGGGCATGCCCATGACCGAAGCGCTGGTACTGGTACACAATACCCTGGTGGGCACGCACCTGCGTGAAGACATCGCCATTGGCGCTGCGGGCAAGATCACCTCCGCTTTCAACATTGCCCGCACCCTGGCCCTCGGCGCGGACTGGTGCAACGCGGCTCGCGGCTACATGTTTGCCCTGGGCTGCATCCAGGCCATGAACTGCCACACCGGCCGATGCCCCAGTGGCGTCGCCACCCAGGATCCGCGCCGGGGCGAGAAGCTCGACGTACCGCTGAAAAGCGAGCGGGTCTACAACTTCCACCGCAACACCCTTGATGCCCTGCAGAACCTGCTGCAGGCCTCCGGGCTGAAACACCCCTCGGAACTGGGCCCGGAACACATCATCCGCCGGGTCTCGAAAACCGAAGTGCACTCCTACATGGACCTGTTCCCGTTCCTGGAACCGGGCGCCCTGCTGGAGGGAAAAACCGGCCTGGACCTTTACGACAAGTACTGGCACGACGCGGAACCCGGCAGCTTCAATCCGCCCGAGTTCATCCTTAACCTGCGGGAGACCAAGCTGCGCTGATTTTCAGCGCAAAAACACCACTGGCCTGTTTATTTTTACGGTGGGCTCGTGTAGACTTCGCTCCCGCTAAGCCACTGAGACAAACCTGTTTTCCCGGTGGTTAGCGAGTTGACGGGGCGTAGCGCAGCTTGGTAGCGCATCTGCATGGGGTGCAGAGGGTCGCAGGTTCAAATCCTGCCGTCCCGACCAATCAGAAAACGAAAAAGCCAATCCTTCGGGGTTGGCTTTTTTGTATCCAGGCATCCAGAACCACCGTCAGTTCGCCAGTAGCACCTCCTGCTCCATAAATTTTCCCGTACTGCGAAAAGCCTTTGCCAGATTAACAAAACCAAGGCTATCAGCGAGGCGCAAAGCAGTTACGTACCGATCCGTGGAATCGGGAACCCTGAGAAAACTCTCCAGCCAGGGGCTCCAATCGTCCGGCTGAACAAAGTGAGCCGACTCACCGAGCCTGGCCGAGATCGTGCTGAACATCTGTAATCCGCCGGCATCGTAATCAAAAGCGCACAGTACTTCCTGGTAACCTGCCAGCCAGTCGAGAACCACCCCCCTGGTGATTCGGTTGCCGGCGCCAAAAACCACATCACAATCAGTCAAATTTAGATGCTGACCAAGCATCCGGCTGACATACGTCAGTGTTTGGACGTACCGATAGAAGTTCTGCTCATTCTCGACAACAAGTACCCGTGATGCTGGCTGAAACCCTATATCCACTGACTCACCAGTGATCACCACTACATCCGGTCGAGGCGAACGGAGCCTTCGATGGTACGCCAGGACAAAGCTCACACCCGTACCCTGGCGGTGGGAGTTCCCCTTCTTGGCTGCGTCCACCCGATCAACCGGTGCCTCAGCGAGATGCAACAAATCAGCAAAGGCGGATTCGTCGTCAATGGTTACAACCCACCGATTGGCGCTAACCTTGCAGGCGGTAAAGATATCCCTCTGCCGGTTCCTGAATCGCTTGGGCAGCCTCTTTAGGAAAGCCTCATAGTTGATGGGCACACCATTCAGAATTTTCCGGAGGTAATTATCCAATGGATGACCGCTCCAACACCTTGGGTACGACTCACAAAGCTCCAACATAGCAGACCGAACGTCAATACTCTCGGTCCCGCGCCTTTCCCGGGACTTGAAGCAACGCCTGCCACCATTGATGATGTGATCAGCGGTGGGGGCTTGCCCTCGTTGGCTCCCCTCCACCCCAGTATTCAAACCGGACAGGTATCGCCCCAATGATGAACCGCCGTTCCTTCACCCGACTGGCCCTTGCCGGCCTGGCTGTTCCGTTTGCGCCCTTCTCGCTAGCACAGCGCGATCTGACCATTGAGCGGGCACTGACGTCATTTGGCCAGTTGCACTCGATCCAGGTTCAGCTCGGTGATCGGACGCTGGCCGCGCAGGCCCCGCGCGGCCCGGGACTGGACGAGCTGGCCTACATCAAGTCCTGCTCCAAGAGTCTGGTCGGGCTATTACTGGGCACCTGCATTGCCAGGGGCGAAATCAATTCCGTCCACAGCCGCCTGGTCGATGTCGCGCCGTCTATTGTGCCCTCTGATGCCACCGACCGGGTAGGCGAACTGACCATGCAGGACCTGGTCACCCTCCAGGCGGGCCTTGAAAGCACGTCCGGCCAACGTTACGGCGCCTGGGTCAACTCATCCAACTGGGTGGCAGACGCACTGACCCGCCCGATGGTTGCCGATCCCGGTGGCCGCATGATCTATTCCACCGGAACGACTCATGTCCTGGGTGCGGCCATTACAGAGGCGTCAGGACTGAGCCTGCTGAAACTGACACGCCAGAGACTGGGCGAACCACTGGGCTTTCGTGTTCCGCCCTGGGTCCGGGATCCACAGGGGTACTATCTCGGAGGCAACGGCATGGCACTGACGCCCCGGGCCATGTTGTCACTGGCGGTCATGATGCGGGACCAGGGTCGTTATGGAGATGAACAGATCATTCCCGAGGATTGGGTAAAAGCCTCCATAGTGCCCCGCGGAGAATCACCCTATTCCGGCATGGGCTATGGTTATGGCTGGTTTATCACCGACAGCGGCTACGTGCTGGCCCGTGGTTACGGAGGTCAGGTGATTGCCGCCCATCCCCAACGCAACCTGGCGGTGGCGATCACCTCCGATCCCGAACGCCCCGCTCGGTCAGCAGGCTATTTCGGCGACCTTATGGCGCTGCTTAACGGTCCGGTGCTGGCGCTGGCAGATTAAGCACTGGCACGCCGGATCACTCGAAAAACGCCAAACCTATAGCATCAGGCAATAAACAGGCAGGTTTATTCTACCGTTTACCCTGCCTGTCGCTTCAATATAGCAATCTTCACATCAGTCCAGACAGACACATTCCATACCGAACCCTGACAGGAGTCGCCCCGTTGAAGCGTTTTGGCAGAACCGGAGCCTTTGTCGCAGCGGCCGTTTCGCTGATTGCCGTCTATGCAGCCTCCGCCACCCCTATTCCCCTGTACGGCCTTTACCGCACGGCGGATGGGCTGACCTATACGGACCTGTCCCTGAGTTCGGTGGTTTACTTCGTCGGTGCCGTGTCGTCGCTGCTGTTCTTCGGGCGCATCTCAGACCATCTGGGCCGGCGGGTCGGCGCCGTCCTCACCATTTCTCTGATGGTGCTCGCCGCCGCATCGTTCATGACCATACACAGCGCTATGCCGCTACTAATCGGCCGCCTGCTTCAGGGGCTTTCGTGCGGCCTGGCGTCAACCGCTCTGGCAGCCTGGGTGGTCGACACCGAGCCAAAACGTCCCGCCTGGGTAGCCCCTGCCATACTCAGCTGCGGCCCCATGACCGGGCTGACCCTGGGTGGGCTCACCTCCGGCACCCTGGTTGAACTGAGCAACCACCCCCGCCTGGTACCGTATCTGGCGATCATGGGGGTACTTGCAGTATGTCTGGCATTGTGTGTTCGGAGTATGGAAACCGTTCCATCCAAGCCCGGCGTACTGTCTTCCCTGAAACCGAGAATCGGCCTGCCGCAGACCGCCCGGCGCGCCTTCCGCCTGGGCGTGTTCACCTTCGTACCCACCTGGGGGATCGGCGGCTTCTACCAGGCTTTCGGGCCGGTCATGGCCATGGAATACCTGAATTCCCCCAGTGCCGTTGCCGCCGCACTTGTATTTGCGTCCACCATGGCTCCCAGCCCCATCGGAGCCTATCTAGCGGGCCGGCTTTCCACCGCCAATGGCCAGCGGGTTGGCATGATTGCGTTTACCCTGTCCGTCACCGGGATCGTGATCACGCTGAGCATGGGCCTGCTGGTGCCGTTCCTGGTCGCCAGTGTCTGTGCCGGGATTTCCCAGGGGGCGGTTCTCAGCAGCAGCATCCAGTCGGTGGTTTCCCGGGTGTCGGCCGAGCAGAGGGCAAACGTGCTGGGGCTGATCTACGCCACCTCCTATACCGGGGCGGCAGTGCCCACACTGATCGCCGGTCAACTGTCCGAGACCTTCAGTCTGGTGCAGATACTTTGCGGCTACGCCACGATGGCCGCCGTGGGCTGCGCGGTGATACTGCTGTTTGTCCGCAACCGGCCGGCACATGGAACGGCATAAAAAACCCCGGCCATGCTGGCCGGGGCGGGAACAACGGATCAGATCCGGGTCATTCTCAGGTAAGGGCGCAGTTCTTCCCATCCATTCGGGAACATACCCTTGGCCTCTTCGTCGGAGATGGATGGCGGGATAATCACATCCCCGCCCTTGCGCCAGTCCGCTGGCAGGGCGCAGCTGTTTTCATCTCCCGTCTGCAGCGCATCGATGGCCCGCAGGATTTCGTCAAAGTTGCGGCCAACCGCCATCGGATAGGTCATGGTCAGTCGCACCTTTTTGTTCGGGTCGATGATGAATACGCTGCGCACCGCCGCGGAATCACTCTCGCCTTCGTGGATCATTTCGTACAGCCCGGCAACCTTGAAATCCGGATCTGCAATGATCGGAAACTGCAGGTCACAGTGCTGTGTATCGTTGACGTCGTCGATCCATTTCAGGTGCTCGTCAACGGAATCCGTGGACAACCCCAACGGCTTCACATTCCGCTTGGCAAACTCCTCGGCCAACTGGGCAGTGCGGCCCATTTCAGTGGTGCAGACCGGGGTAAAGTCCGCGGGATGACTGAAAAAGAACACCCAGGAATCGCCGATCCAGTCATGGAAGCTGATCTCCCCTTTTGTGGTATCGACTTTGAAATCCGGTGCGGTGGAACCAAGTTTGATGGACATGATGCGTCTCCTGCTTTGAATTAAGCCACCACAGGTGGCCTTTGCTGATTGGAGATGCACTACACCATACTTTAGGGAATAACCATATACCCATCTGTAATATCTTTTTTATGCCGACCATAGTCCAGGGCAATCGCCTGAACAAAAAAAGCCCGGACCTTTCGGCCCGGGCTTTTTTGGGGAACGTTCGGAATGCAGCGTTTAACGCATGGCTTTAAGCGCGTCGGCCCACTTGGCCAACTCCTTGAGCGTCCCGTCAGCTGACTCTGTGTGTACACCTTCAGGCTGGAACCGGCCGTTGTCGTCCATCAGATTCCACGGCATCTGAACCATCACCCCCTCGACCATGGGCATCATTTTCAGCGTAGTGACCAACTGCTTGGCCGTCTGGGCCGAACGAAGACCACCGGAGACACCGCCATAACTCACGAACGCACAGGGCTTGTAGTTCCACTCGAAGTAGACATAGTTCAGGGCGTTTACGAACGAGGGCGGTGGGCAGAAATTGTATTCCGGGATCACGAATACGTAGGCATCAGCGCTGTCCACGCTCCGCGACCATGCCTTGGTATGGTCATGCTCGTACTGCTGGGCACGTGGGTGGTTGGCCTCATCGAACACCGGCAGGTGGAAATCCGCCAGGTCGACCAGTTCGGTGTCAAAACCGCCCTGCTCTGTGGCGTAGTCATGAAACCACTGCGCGATGGAAGGGCCGATCCTTCCCGGCCGGGTACTGCAGATAACGGTCTGAAGCTTCAGCGACATGGTCTGGCATCCTCTCTGGCTGTCCTGAACTCTCGCCACAGGGACCCAATGCCCTGTGTTCTGGAAAGTGCATTTACTCTATCCCCAGGCTCACGAAAAAGAAAACGAAGGTTTTCGCAGACTTTGTTCAGTTTTCCTGAACCTGAAAAAAAAAGGGCGCCCGAAGGCGCCCTTTTCAAGCCTGGCCCGCGTTATTCCGCGGAAGCGATCAGGCTCGCATTACCACCGGCGGCGGTGGTGTCGATACACAGATGACGCTCAATCACAAAGCGCTGATCCAGTGTGGCTTCAGTGATGATCGGCAGCAGAGCACCATCCCGCTTGGCCAGGGCCTGACGGTACTGACGCAGCAGGGGCTTTTCAGCCACACTGACTACGGCGGTGAAGCCCGAAAGCGTGGCCAGGGCGTCCGGGTCCAGCACGCCATCGGCAGCAGCGACCGGCAGGCCGGCCTTGCTGGCAGCCGCCAGGGCTTTTTCTGCCCCAGGCGCCATGACAACCACCTGGTTGCCCTGGGACAACGCCGTGCCCGCCTGTTCAAGGGCAGCATCCACATCCGGTCCCAGGCACAGCACCACGCCACGGGCATGGCAGGACAGGTGATTCTGCTCACCGGTCGGTCCGGGCATCGCCTCGTAGCCCTCATCCAGCGGATCAGGCACGGGGCCGAAGTACTGCTCCAGCAACTCCTTGCGATTGCCGGCCTCCGGTGCGGCAATACCGGCCACCTGATCAATCAGTGTCTGTGCCTTGTCGGCACTCAGCACCTGGTCGCTGGACTGGGCCGGCTTCTCGACACGGTCGCCTTTCATGAAGCGGCGCACGTATTGCGGGCCGCCCGCTTTGGGACCGGTGCCCGAGAGCCCCTCACCGCCAAACGGCTGGGAACCGACAATGGCACCGATCTGGTTACGGTTGACGTAGGCATTGCCCACCTTGATACGACTGCAGATGTGCTCGATCCGACGGTCAACACGGCTGTGCAGGCCAAAGGTCAGCCCATAGCCCTTGTTGTTGATGTCGTCGATCACCTTGTCGATGTCCTTCGCCTCAAAGGTGGCGATGTGCAGTACCGGACCGAAGATTTCCTCCTGCATTTCCTCAATGCCGGACACCTTCAGTGCCGCCGGCGAGACAAACAGGCCTTCCCCCGGAACGTCGATTTTCTTCAGCAGTTTGCCCTGCTGTTCGTATTTCTCGCAGTGCTCAGTGATCTTCCGATGCGCCTCCTCATCAATCACCGGGCCAACATCCGTGGACAGCTCCCAGGGATCACCAATGCCCAGCTCTTCCATGGCACCAAACAGCATCTCCAGCAGCCCGTCGGCAATGTCTTTCTGCACGTACAGCATGCGCAGGGCAGAACAGCGCTGGCCGGCACTCTGGAACGAGGAGGCCAACACATCCCGGACCACCTGCTCAGGCAGCGCGGTGGAATCGACAATCATGGCGTTCATGCCGCCGGTTTCCGCCACCAGGGGCGCGTCCGGTTCCATGTTTTCCGCCATGGAACGGTTGATGATCTGGGCGGTATCGGTACCGCCGGTGAAGCAGACGCCGGCCACCCGGGAATCCGAGGTAAGCCTTGCGCCAACGGTGCCGCCGTCACCCGGCAGCAGTTGCATGGCGGCCCTGGGTACGCCCGCTTCGTGCATCAGCTCGGCCGCGCGAACCGCCAGCAGGGAGGTCTGCTCGGCCGGTTTGGCCACCACCGCGTTACCCGCCGCCAGGTTGGCCAGGATCTGTCCGGTAAAGATGGCCAGCGGGAAGTTCCATGGAGAGATACAGCACATCACGCCATAGGCTTCGCCGGCATCCCTGTAGCGGATACCCTCGTTCGCGTAGTACATGGCGAAGTCCACTGCCTCGCGGATCTCGGCAACCGCATCCAGCAGGGACTTGCCCGCCTCACGGGTGGTCAGGGCAAACAACTCGTGGGCGTTGGCTTCATAAAGGTCGCCCACCCGACGAATAATCCGGGCGCGCTCTTCCGCCGGCATGACCGACCACTCCCGGAAACCGTCCTGGGCGGCATCCAGCGCGGCATCCACATCCTTTTCAGAGGCGTGGGTAATGCGCCCCACCAGGTCGTCAGGGTTGGCCGGATTGCGAACTTCAAGGGTCTGGTCACTGACCGAATCCACGGCCATAACGGGGCCGCCCTGCCACTGGTGGTTGCGATAGCGATCGCGGCCCTCGTTGATTTCGGCGATGGTGACCGGGTCGGTAATATCCCAGCCCTTGGAATTACGACGCTGCTCGCCAAAAATCTGCGCCGGCGGCACGATCGCCTTGCTGGACAGGTTATCGCCCAACTCCACCACGGCATTGATGGGATCGCGGGCAATTTCCTCCGGGGTAATGCTGGTATCAACAATCTGATTCACGAAGGAACTGTTGGCTCCGTTCTCCAGAAGGCGACGCACCAGATAGGCCAGCAGATCCTTGTGGGCCCCCACCGGCGCGTAGATCCGGCAGGGCACACCGCTGTCCTCAATCACCTGATCGTGCAGGGATTCACCCATACCATGCAGACGCTGGAACTCGAACTGGGACCGATCCAGATGGGACGCCAGTTCCAGCACCGCCGACACCGAGTGGGCGTTGTGGGTGGCGAACTGCGGATAGATGCGGTCGGTCATGGCCAGCAGCTTGCGGGCGCAGCTGAGGTAGGACACATCACTGCAGACCTTGCGGGTGAATACCGGGAAGTCAGTCAGGCCCATGACCTGGGCGCGCTTGATCTCGGCATCCCAGTAGGCACCTTTTACCAGCCGCACCATCAGGCGACGATCCAGGTTCTCAGCCAGCGCATAGAGCCAGTCCAGGGTCTCAGAGGCACGCTTACCGAAGGCCTGGACCACTACGCCGAAACCGTCCCAGTTGGCGAGCTCCGGATCCTTGAGGATGGCCTCAATCACGTCCAGCGAGATATCCAGGCGATCCTGTTCCTCGGCGTCAATATTGAAGCCCATGTTGGCTGCCGCCGCCTTCTTCGCCAGTTTCAGGGCGCGGGGCATCAGCTCGTTCATTACCCGCTCTTTCTGGCCATACTCGTAACGGGCCAGCAGGGCTGACAGTTTCACCGAGATGCCCGGATTGGTGCGGACATCGCCCTCGCAGCGTTTGGCGATCTTGTCGATGGCCTCGGAATAGGCCTCGAAGTAACGAACGGCATCCGCGTCTGTCCGGGCGGCCTCGCCCAGCATATCGTAGGAATAGGTGTAGCCCCGCTCTTCCTGGGCCTTGCCCCGCTCCTGGGCCTCTTCAATGGTGCGGCCGAGCACGAACTGGCGGCCCATTTCCTTCATGGCCTGGCCAGCGACTGTGCGCACCACCGGTTCGCCCATGCGCTTGACCATCTTGCGCAGGGTATCACCCACGCTCTGGCGCTCGGAGTCCTTGAGCAGGTTGCTGGTCATCAGCAGGGCCACCGTGGCGGAATTGATCAGGCCGGACTTGGCCTTACCGACGTGATCCCCCCAGCTTCCGGAGGTGATCTTGTCTTCAATCAGGTCATGGATTGTCAGGTTATCTGGCACACGAAGAAGCGCTTCGGCCAGACACATGAGGGCGACCCCTTCTTTGGTGGTCAGGCCGTATTCGGCAAGAAACTTTTCCATAATCGTGGGTTTTGCGTTCTCGCGAACGCTGCGGACCAGCTCTGCAGCCGTGGCGGAAATCGCCTTGCGCTTTTCTTCGGACAGCTGGGCCTCGGCAATCAGCCGATGGATGGTGTCATGCTCATCCGCCAGGTAGTTATCACGAATGGCCTGTCGCAGGTCCTGAAGCTCCGGTACCGAAGACGGGTGCAGAGTCATGGGTCTACCCTCCTGATTGTTGGAATATCCGACACATTCTAGCCAAGCCCTCCTATACCTTTTTCCTCTTAACGAGCTATAGGATTACCAATTTTCCTTTATTTTCAGAAAACCAAATATCAATGTGGCTGTGATTTCTATAAAATTGGATAAATTTCCTGAAAAAAAAGAATCAGACCGACTACCCCTAAAGGATAGCAGCCATGGCAGAGCTGGACAGAATTGACCTTTCCATCATCCGGGAACTGCAGAGAAATGCCCGGATCACGGTGACGGACCTGGCGTCCAAAGTGGGCCTGTCCAAAACGCCCTGTCAGGTCCGGATGCGGCGCCTGGAGGAACAGGGCTACATCACCGGCTATACTGCCATGGTCAACCAGACCAAGCTGGGCCTGTCCCACGTTGCGTTCGCGCAGGTAACCCTGAACGACACCAGCAGCAAAGCGCTAACCGCGTTCAATGAAGCCGTTAACCGGATATCCGCAGTTGAACAGTGCCATATGATGGCCGCGAACTTCGATTACCTGCTGAAAATTCGGACACGGAACATGGCAGAATACCGGCAGGTACTGGGTGAACAGATATCGAGCCTGCCCCATGTTCTTCAGACCAGCACCTTCGTGGTCATGGAAAGCGTCAAGGACCGGGGCCTGTAATCCCGCCCCCAGTGATCGTCGGGAGGACCGAGTGCGCATTGTCACCACACCCGACGCACGGCTTACAAGGTGACTGACCGCTCGATCAATCCGGTCAGCTCAATTCGCCCCCGGGCGAGTCGCACGAGATGTCGACGCTCCAACTCCTTGAGCAGGCGGCTGACCACCTCCCGGGCTGTTCCCAGCTCAACCCCCACGTCCTGATGAGTCACAGTCAGTACTCGCTGACCTTTCGCAGCACGGGCCAGAAGCCATTCTTCCAGACGCTCGTCCATGCGCCGGAACGCCACCTCTTCCACCAGCAGCATCAGATCGTCGAGCCGACGGCCGTAGGATTCCATGATGGCTAGCCGGAACCGGGCCGACTGCCCCATCAGTTCATCAAACAGCGGCCGGGGAATCATGGCCGCCTCAGCGTCTTCTTCGACCACGGCTTCCGCCCGGTACCCGCGCCCGGTCATCAGGCAGCCAATCGAGAGCGTGCAGATATCGTCCGCCCCCATGCGGTACAGGACAATACTGTGGCCGGAAACGCCGGTCATCTGAACCTTCACAGTTCCCCTCAGAACCAGAGGCAGCCCCCGACAGTGGTCGCCGGCACTGAACAGCACCTGTCCGGCAGGAAACTGCATGACGCCGATACCGGACAGCGCCTCCTGTTTCAGGCTGTCGCCCAGGGTATCGAAAATACTGTGAGTGGCCATGTTGGTTATCCTGAAAACACCATTACTTGGAATATCTGCCATGGGCTCTGTGACTTTATCACTGAAGCCGCGAATCTGGCGGGTTAAAGTACCACCATACCTTACATGGGAAAGGAGGTTCATCAATGACAGTCAATATGGGTTCAGTGGACAGGGGCATTCGCGCCATCGTGGGGGTTGTGCTGATTGCTCTGGTGTTTGTCGGCCCGCAAACACCCTGGGGCTGGATAGGTGTTATCCCGCTGGTAACAGCGCTGGTTGGCATCTGCCCGGCCTACAGCCTTCTGGGCATCAAGACCTGCAAGAAAGGCCAGTAAACCGGCGTCGTCGGCCAACTGGCACAAAAAAAGCCGGGGTGTTTTCCACCCCGGCTTTTTTTATTTCCACGTCCCCTCACATCACCTGGATGGCGTATTGAGTACTTCCAGGACATCCTCCAGTTCGGTGATCATCTGTCGGATCAGTTGCTTGTACTGGGACGTATCGTCTTTGACTTCGGTACTGCTCAGCTTCTGCTTGGCACCACCAATGGTATAACCCTGGTCATACAGCAGGCTGCGGATCTGGCGGATGGTGATCACGTCCGCCCGCTGGTAGTAGCGGCGGTTTCCGCGGCGTTTGACCGGCGACAACTGGGGAAACTCCTGCTCCCAGTACCGCAACACGTGAGCCTTGACCGCGCACAGATCCGCCACTTCACCGATGGTGAAATAACGCTTACCCGGGATCGCAGGCAGCTCGTTGTTATGACTGGGTTCCAGCATAGGTTTCCACTTTCTGTTTCAGTTTCTGACCGGGCCGGAAGGTCACCACGCGCCGGGCGCTGATGGGGATTTCCTCACCGGTCTTCGGATTCCGCCCGGGACGCTGTTTCTTGTCGCGCAGATCAAAATTGCCAAACCCGGACAGTTTGACCTGTTCGTTATGACTCAGGGCTCCCCGGATCTCGTCGAAGAAAGCTTCCACCATCTCCTTTGCCTCGCGCTTGTTGAGGCCCAATTCCTCATACAGGCGCTCTGCCATGTCCGCTTTCGTCAAAGCCGCCATGTCTCAACTCCTCAGTGTTGCTCCGAGCTCTTCACCCAGGGCGTCGATTACCCCGTTGAATCGTTCATGCACTTCGTCTTCGCCAAGTGTGCGTTCCGGATGCTGCCAGAACAGACTGAGCGCCAGGCTGCGATTGCCCTCACCCAGATTTTCGCCCTCGTAGACATCAAACACACGTAGCGCCGTGAGATGTTCGCCAGCATGCTTGCGCGCTACATGCTCAACCTGCGCGAACGCCACATCGCTCCCGATAATGATAGCCAAATCCCGGCGAACTTCCGGGAATTTCGAAATAGCTTTGAAATTAGGCACATATCCGGTAACGATCGAATTCAAGAATAGCTCAAACATCAGGATCGTGCCATTAAGTTCAAGCTTTTTCTGAACTTGCGGATGCAGAGTGCCCAACCAGCCGACATGCTCGCCATCGCGCATCAGTTCCGCCGTCTGCCCCGGGTGCAGTGCCGGGTGGGCGCTGGCAATGAAATCCACTTCAATACCAAGCAGACGGAACAGGCTTTCCAGTTCCCCTTTTACATCAAAGAAATCCGAGGTTCTGCGACCGTTTACCCAGTTTTCCGGATTCTGATTACCAACAACCACACCTGCCAGCATTGGCTGCTGGTCGATGCCTTCGTTGGTCTGCTCGAAACGCAGGCCGGTCTCGAACAGACGGATACGCGGTTGCTGACGATTCTGGTTGTGGTTCACAGTTTTCAGCAGACCACTCCACAACGACGTGCGCATAACCGACAGGTCCGAGGAAATCGGATTGGCCAGAGCAATGCCCTCATGCTCCGGGTCCACCAGTTCCTGAACCTTCGGGTCCACGAAGCTGTAGGTAATGGCTTCCTGATAACCCTGGCCCACAAAGTAGTTGCAGATCGCTGATACCGGGCGTGTCGCCTCCTCCCGAACGCTCAGTCCAAGCGAACCCACCGGTTCGGTGACCGGCAGATTGTTGTAACCATAGATGCGCCCGACTTCCTCGATCAGGTCCTCTTCAATCGCCAGGTCCGGGCGGAAGCTGGGCACGCCAACCTGCCAGCCATCCTTGTGGAGTTTATCGATGCCCAGACCCAGTCGGGTCAGAATCTCTTCAACGGTCTCCCGGTCGATGTCCAGACCCAGAACGTCATTCAGACGCTGGGCCCGCAACTCGATCACAGGCGCGGTGGGCAGGTGGGCGTCGGAAGCCACCTCAACAATCTCTCCGGGCTCACCGCCGACAATGTCCATCAGCAGCCGTGTGGCACGCTCCATGGTGTCCCGGGCCAGGTTATAGTCCACGCCCCGCTCGAAGCGGTGGGAGGCATCGGTGTGCAAACCGTAGTGCCGGGCCTTGCCGGCCAACCCGATCGGCTCGAAATAGGCCGCTTCCAGAACCAGGTCGCGGGTTTTCTCACTGACCCCGGAATGCTCCCCACCCATCACGCCGGCAATGGCGATGGGCTTGTCGTGATCGGCGATTACCAGCGTATCCTCGGTCAGTTCCACTTCCTGGCCATCCAGCAACACCAGCTTCTCGGCCGATTTTGCCCAGCGCACCAGAATACCACCACTGATTTCGTCACGGTCGAACGCATGCATGGGCTGGCCCTGCTCCAGCATCACGTAGTTGGTCACATCCACGGCCGGATCTATGGAACGGATACCGGACCGGCGCAGGCGCTCCTGCATCCACAGCGGCGTGGCCGCGCTGAGGTTCACATTGCGCAGGATGCGGCCCAGATAGCGGGGGCAGCCTTCCGGCGCCTCTACCCGGATATCCGGCACCTCTGAGTGAACCGCCTCGACCGGCTTAATTGCCGGAGCGGTCACTTTTTCGCTGTTCAGCACGCCTACTTCCCGCGCCAGGCCCTTCAGGGACAGGCAGTCGCTGCGGTTCGGGGTCAGGTCCACATCAATGGTGATGTCGTTGAGCTTCAGGTATTCGGCCATGTCCTGCCCCACCGGCGCATCCTCGGGCAGCTCCATCAGGCCATCGTGATTCTCGGACAGGGCCAGTTCCGATTCCGAACAGAGCATGCCCTGGGACGGCTGACCACGCAGCTTGGCCTTCTTGATTCTGAAATCCCCAGGCAGGACAGCGCCGACCACGGCAAAAGGCACTTTCAGTCCTTCACGGACATTAGGTGCACCGCACACCACCTGCACAGCTTCCCGGCCATCGCTGACCTGACAGACCCGCAGTTTGTCAGCATCCGGGTGTGGTTCCACGGACACCACCTCACCGACCACCACACCACTGAATTCGCCGGCAACGGGTTCAAAGCCGTCCACTTCCAGCCCGGCCATGGTGATCTGGTCCATCAATTCCTGGGAGCCAATGTTCGGGTTTACCCACTCGCGCAGCCACTGTTCACTGAATTTCATGGTTTATGCCTTGTCCTGATGCGGTTTGCCTGTTGATTGATTGCCGTAATGCGTGTTCGGAGTGCTTAACGGAACTGGCGCAAAAAGCGCAGGTCGTTCTCGAAAAACATCCGCAGGTCGTTCACGCCGTAGCGAAGCATCGCCATGCGTTCAACGCCAAGGCCAAAAGCAAAGCCACGGTATTTCTCGGCATCAATCCCGCAGTGTTCAAATACTTTCGGGTGCACCATGCCGCAACCCATAATCTCCAGCCATTTGATGCTGCCGTCGGCCTCCCGGCCCCACTCGATGTCGACTTCCGCGGACGGCTCGGTGAACGGGAAATAGGAAGGGCGGAACCGCACCTTCAGGTCACGCTCGAAAAACACCCGCAGGAACTCCTCGACGGTACTCTTAAGATCCGCGAAGCTGACGTTTTCTTCCACCAGCAGGCCTTCAACCTGGTGGAACATGGGGGTGTGGGTCATGTCGGAGTCACAGCGGTAAACCCGGCCCGGGCAGATCATGCGGAACGGCGGCTTGCCCTTTTCCATGGTACGGATCTGGACCGGTGAGGTGTGGGTGCGCAGCAGGGTACCGGGGTCAAAATAGAAGGTATCGTGCATGGCGCGCGCCGGGTGATGCCCCGGAATATTGAGCGCCTCGAAGTTGTGGTAATCATCTTCGATCTCTGGGCCCTGCTCGACGCTGTAGCCTGCCCGGGAGAAGATATCCTCGATACGCTGGCGGGTACGGGTCACCGGATGCAGACCGCCCAGATCCTGGCCTCGGCCCGGCAGGGTCACGTCAATGGATTCGCTGGCCAGCTTCGCTTCGATGGCCGCTTTCTCCAGATCATCCCGGCGGGCGTTGATGGCCTGCTCTACCTGACCTTTGGCCTCGTTGATTTTCTGGCCTGCAGCGGGGCGCTCCTCGGGCGACAGCTTGCCCAGGGTCTTGGCCTGCTGGGTAATCGTTCCCTTCTTGCCAAGATACTCCACACGAATTTGATCAAGCGCTTGCAGGCTGTCGGCGCTTTCAACCGCCTTGAGCCCTTCCTGAACCAGTTGCTCCAGGTTTTCCATTGACCCTGCTCCAAACCAGAAATGGGGGTGTTAAAACAAAAATAGGGGAAGAGCGTGCCCTTCCCCTATCAGGAGGCGTCACCATGATGCCACGGGACGCCGGATCGATCAGCAATCGATTGAGAGATCTTAAGCGATCACAGGGACGCTTTGGCTTTCTCTACAACAGCAGAAAACGCCTGCTGCTCGTTCATGGCCAGATCGGCCAGAACCTTGCGATCGATTTCAACGTTTGCCTTTTTCAGGCCAGCGATCAGACGGCTGTAAGACAGACCGTTGGCGCGGGCGCCGGCGTTGATCCGGGAGATCCACAGCGCACGGAACGCACGCTTGCGGTTGCGACGGTCACGGTAGGCATACTGACCAGCCTTGATAACCGCCTGCTTGGCAACCCGGAAAACACGGCTGCGGGCACCGTAGTAACCCTTGGCCTGATCCATGATTTTCTTGTGACGACGACGGGCGATTACGCCACGCTTAACACGAGCCATACTTCAATCCTTCTTAACCAGTGAGTGCTTAGTTGGCGATCATACGCTTGATGGAGGCCACATCAGACTTGGCAACCAGCTTGGTGCCACGCAACTGACGCTTACGCTTGGGGCTCTTCTTGGTCAAGATATGACTGGTGAAGGACTGCTTGTGCTTGAAGCCGTTGGCGGTCTTCTTGAACCGCTTGGTGGCTCCGCTTTTGCTTTTCATCTTGGACATTTTTTAAAACTCCGCATTCTATTTTTAAAAACAAATGTGCCCCTGAACGACAAATCCCCCGCCATTGCGGGGGACCCGTCATTGGATCAGGTTCACTTCTTCTTGCGGGGAGCCACAACCATGGTCATCTGGCGGCCTTCCATTTTCGGCCGCTGTTCTACCTGGGCCAGCTCGGCCACATCTTCCTCAACCCGGTTCATGAGCTTCATACCAATTTCCTGGTGTGCCATCTCACGGCCCCGGAAGCGGATAGTGACCTTGCCGCGGTCCCCATTCTCAAGGAAACGTACCAGGTTGCGTAGTTTGACCTGATAATCCCCTTCTTCAGTTCCTGGACGGAACTTGACTTCTTTAACCTGCGTCTGCTTCTGCTTCTTCTTGGCAGCCGCCTTGGCCTTTTTCTCGTCGAAGACCTTCTTGCCGTAGTCCATTATCTTACAGACGATCGGATCGGAATCCGTAACCTGAACCAGGTCAAGAGACGCTTCTTCTGCGTGTTTCAGCGCTTCCTCAATGGGAACGACCCCCACCTGATTGCCTTCGGCGTCAATCAGACGGACTTCAGTTGCGTCAATGTTGCCATTAATAGGCGCTTTGGGCGCACGCCCACCCCGATTCGTTCGCTGTTTGATAGTCAGATCTCCGTTTTGGTTCTGCCTTTTCGTTCGACGTCTTTTGCTAACAGTTGTTCAAACTCGTCGACCGACAGGGTTCCCAGATCTTCGCCCTTGCGAGTCCTTACAGCGACGGCGTTGTTTTCGACTTCTTTGTCGCCAACAACGACCAGATAGGGAACCTTGTTCAAGGTATGCTCGCGGATTTTAAAGCCGATCTTCTCGTTTCTCAAGTCAGCATTTACCCGATAACCGGAAGAATCGAGCTTTTTCGCCAGATTCTGGCAGTATTCGCCCTGTTTATCCGTGATATTGAGCACCGCCACCTGGGTTGGTGCCAGCCAGGACGGGAACGCCCCTTCATACTCCTCAATCAGTATACCAATGAACCGCTCAAAGGAGCCCAGAACCGCCCGGTGCAGCATAACCGGCGTCTTGCGCTCGGAATTGTCGGCGACATACTGGGCGCCCAGGCGACCGGGCATGGAGAAGTCCACCTGCATGGTGCCGCACTGCCAGACCCGTCCCAGGCAGTCTTTCAGAGAGAACTCGATCTTGGGCCCGTAGAAGGCACCTTCACCCGGCAGCAGCTCCCAGTCCACACCTTCCCGATTCAGAGCTTCCTCCAGAGCGGCTTCCGCCTTGTCCCAGACTTCGTCGGAACCCACCCGCTTTTCCGGACGGGTGGACAGTTTGTACAGAATGTCGGTAAAGCCGAAATCCTGGTACACCTCGTGCAGCAGATCGATGAAGGCGGAGACCTCCTCCTGGATGGCATCCTCCTCACAGAAGATATGGGCGTCATCCTGGGTGAAGCCACGCACCCGCATCAGCCCGTGCAGCGCACCGGAAGCCTCGTTGCGGTGGCAGGAGCCAAACTCCGCCAGTCGCAGCGGCAAATCCTTGTAGCTCTTCAGGCCCTGGTTGAACACCTGCACGTGACAGGGACAGTTCATCGGTTTGATGGCGTAATCGTGCTTCTCGGACTCGGTGGTGAACATGTCGTCCTGGAACTTGTCCCAGTGCCCGGACTGCTCCCACAGGGTACGGGACACCACCTGCGGTGTTTTGATCTCGCGGTAGCCATGCTTGTGCAGTATGCCCCGCATGTACTGCTCGATCTCCTGGTACAGTGACCAGCCATCCGGGTGCCAGAACACCATGCCCGGCGCTTCTTCCTGCATATGGAACAGGTTCAGCTTCTTGCCGATCTTGCGGTGATCCCGTTTCTCGGCTTCTTCCAGGCGATGCAGATAGGCCTTGAGGTCCTTCTTGTTACCCCAGGCTGTGCCATAGATACGCTGCAGCTGTTCATTGCTGGTGTCCCCACGCCAGTATGCGCCGGCCACTTTGGTCAGTTTGAAGGCCTTGAGCTTGCCGGTACTGGGCACGTGCGGGCCGCGGCACAGGTCGATGAAGTCACCCTGGCGGTAAAAGGACAGATCCTCATCGCCCGGGATGTCCTCGATGATCCGGACCTTGTATTCCTCGCCCATGTCCTCGAACAGTTTGATGGCATCCTCACGGGACATGACAG
The DNA here is from genome assembly GCF_014201735.1 of Marinobacter oulmenensis. Classification (GTDB taxonomy): domain Bacteria; phylum Pseudomonadota; class Gammaproteobacteria; order Pseudomonadales; family Oleiphilaceae; genus Marinobacter; species Marinobacter oulmenensis. The sequence goes on from NZ_JACHFE010000004.1 coordinate 156,429, forward strand.
AGCGGGACACCGGAATGTCCTGCTTGGCCAGTTCCTCCATGCGCTTCTCAATCTTGGCCATGTCTTCGTTGGTGAACGGCCGCTCATACTTGAAGTCGTAGTAGAAGCCGTTATCAATGACCGGTCCAATCGTAACCTGGGCTTCCGGGAACAGCTCCTGCACGGCCATGGCCATCAGGTGCGCGGTGGAGTGGCGAATAACATCCACGCCCTCGTCGTCACGGTCGGTGATGATGGCGAGATCAACGTCCTTTTCAATGCGGTAGCTGGTGTCAACCAGTTGACCATTGACCTTGCCGGCCAGGGCGGCCTTGGCCAGACCAGCGCCGATATCGGCGGCAACGTCATGAACGGTAACGGCTTCGGAAAAACTGCGATGGCTGCCATCCGGCAGGGTTACGACGGGCATGGATAAACTCCTCATGGAACGTTCAGCGGTGATCTATACCAGAGATCACATGGTGGCCGGGCACCGCGATACAAACCGCGATCCGGTGTGAGGGCGAGTCTAACAGAAAAAAACCCGGCAGCAACGCCGGGTTTTATAGGCACTTGGCGAAACGCCGCCCTCAGGCAGGCGACGTTTCGAGCTGCTCCCGGGCTCGTCGTCGCAACTGGCCATAAGCCAGAGCAGCAAGCAGAAGCAGTGCCGGGATAAACATCAGCTCCTTGGGCGGACGGTCCTGTGGCACCAGAACCGTATCGATGGTCCAGCCAAAGCTGATGCCGGCCTGCTCGGCAATGCTGCCGAAGTCGACAAAATCGACCACCATCCTGTCCCCCTGGGGCGACATTTCCAGACCCGACTGGGCAACGCGCTGTTCCGGCGTTTCACCGGCTGGAAGATCCAGGCGCAGGTACTTGGATACCTCATCACCATCAATCGACATGCCCGATGCCTGTACCACAATCGCACCATCCGCCGGAATATCCTCCACGTACTGGAACAACTCCGAGGCCGGACGATCCTGGGTTGGCGGGTACACCATGTCCCACCAGAAACCAGGCCGGAACATGGTAAAGGTGATCAGCAGCAGGAATACGGTTTCCCACCAGCGGGTCCGGGTAAACCAGTAGCCCTGGGTCGCCGCCGAGAACACCAGCATGGCCGTCACCGCACTGAACACCGTCACCAGCAGGTCAAACCAGCCGGTCAGGCCGATAAGCAGCAACTGGGTGTTGAAGATGAACATGAACGGCAGGATGGCCGTGCGGATATCGTAGGTGAAACCCTGCACGCCCGTTCGTATCGGATCGCCCCCGGATATGGCCGCGGCGGCATAGGCCGCCAGCCCCACCGGTGGCGTATCATCCGCCAGGATGCCGAAGTAGAACACGAACAGGTGCACCGCAATCAGCGGTACAATCAGGCCATTCTCCGCGCCCAGATTCACGATCACCGGCGCCATCAGCGTGGAAACCACAATGTAGTTCGCCGTGGTTGGCAGCCCCATACCGAGAATCAGGCTGATAAGCGCCGTAAACAGCAACATCAGCAGCAGATTGCCGCCGGACAGGAATTCCACGAACTGGGTCATCACCAGACCGATACCGGTGAGCGTTACCGTGCCCACGACAATGCCGGCGGTTGCCGTCGCAACGCCGATGCCGACCATATTGCGGGCGCCGGTGGCCAGTGAGTGGAACAGGTCAACCACCCCACCCTTGAGCTCGGATGCCAGATGGCCGTGCTTGCGGAAAAACGCTTTCAGCGGGCGCTGGGTGATCACGATAAAGATCATGAACAACGTCGCCCAGAAAGCCGACAGTTGCGGCGAGAACCGCTCGACCGTCAGACACCAGACCAGCACCACCACAGGCAACAGGAAATACAGACCGGTCTTGACCGTGGGGCCCACTTCCGGCAACTGATCCATCTCGCTGTCGGCGTTATCCTCCTCCAGCTCGGGGAACCGGGTCGCGTAGCCCACCAAAGCCACGTAGGCGGCGATCAGCAATGGCGTCAGCACCCAGGGAGCCGCGCTTCCGAGCGCGCCCTTGAGCCAGCCGACACCGTAGTAGACAGCCAGAGTCAGCACACACAGTCCAAGCAGGACAACCACCCAGTTCAGCATACGCTGAGCCAGGGTCGGCCGATTGAGCCGTTCAATGCCTTTCATGTTCAGCTTGCAGGCTTCCAGGTGCACGATATAGATCAGCGCCACGTAGGAAATCATCGCCGGCAGGATCGCGTGCTTGATCACTTCCAGATAGGAAATACCCACGTATTCCACCATCAGGAACGCCGCCGCGCCCATGATGGGTGGCGTCAGCTGGCCATTGGTGGAAGCGGCGACTTCAACCGCACCGGCCTTGGTGGCCGGAAAGCCCACCCGCTTCATCAGCGGAATGGTGAAGGTACCGGTGGTAACCACGTTGGCAATCGAGGAGCCCGAGACCACACCGCTAAGGCCACTGGACACAACGGCCGCCTTGGCCGGACCACCCCGCATATGCCCCAGCATGGCGTAGGCCACCTGGATGAAGTAGTTGCCGGCCCCGGCTCGCTCAAGCAGCGCACCGAACAGCACAAACAGGAAGACGAAACTGGTCGAAACCCCGAGAGCAACCCCGAAGACGCCCTCAGTACCCAGCCATTGGTGTGACGCCAGTTTGTTCAGGCTGGTGCCCTTGTGCGAAATCACATCGGGCATGTAAGGCCCGGCCAGGGAATAGGTGATAAACACCGCGGCCACAATGGTCAGGGGCAGCCCCAGCGCCCGCCGGGTGGCTTCCAGCAACAGCACCAGCCCGCACAGGGCCACCCAAAGATCCATGGTGATGGGCGCACCCGGTCGCTGGGCGAGCTGGTCATAGAACACATAGAGATAGGAGGCCGTGAATGCCGCCGCCAACGCCAGTATCCAGTCATACAACGGAACCTTGTCGGCATGAACACCCTTGATCATGGGGAAGGCGGAATAGGCCAGGAAAACCGCAAACGCGAGGTGAATGGAGCGCGCCTCGGTGGAATTGAAGATGCCGAAATCCAGAATGAACGGCAGAGGCGATGCAATCCAGATCTGAAACAGCGACCAACAAACGGGGACGATAAACAGGATGACAGACGCAGGTCCGGTCAGCGCCCGACCTCCGGTTTCCGTCTGCAGTAGCTCCTGGACCTTCGATGGGTCCACGCCTGCATCGGCGCCGGATTCATTCTTCGCCATAGACTGTACCTGTAGTAAAAAACTCTCTTACCAGAACCAAAGGAGCGGGCAATTCTGCCCGCTCCTGCTCCTCAACGCGACCGATCAGTCGATCAGGCCGGCTTCACGATAGTACTTGGCCGCACCCGGGTGCAGCGGAGCACTCAGGGCGTCAGAGACCATTTCTTCTTTTTTCAGGTTGGCGAAGGCCGGGTGCAGGCGCTTGAAGCTGTCGAAGTTCTCGAACACAGCCTTGACCACCTGGTACACCACATCTTCCGGGACGTCAGTGGAGGTCACGAAGGTTGCGGCCACACCGAAGGTGGTGGTGTCTTCATCAGTGCCACGGTACATGCCGCCCGGGATAACCGCTTCACGGTAGTACGGGTTTTCTTTGATCAGGGTCTCGGTGGCGTCGTTGTCCACATTCACGATCACGCTGTCACAGGAAGTGGTGGCTTCCTTGATGGCGCCGGACGGGTGACCAACGGTGTAGAAGAAGGCGTCGATATTGCCATCGCACAGGGCCTGGGACTGCTCAGCCGCCTTGATTTCGGCCGCCAGGGCAAACTTGTCCATGGTCCAGCCCATTTCGTCCATCAGTACCTCGGCGGTGGCGCGCTGGCCAGAGCCCGGGTTACCCACGGACACACGCTTGCCTTCGAGATCCTCGAAGTTCTTGATGCCGGAGCTCTTGCTGGCTACTACTGTGAACGGTTCCGGATGCAGGGAGAAGACCGCCCGCAGGTCCTCGTTGGCGCCGTCGTCTTCAAACTGGCTGGTGCCATTATAGGCATGGTACTGCCAGTCGGACTGGGCCACGGCCAGGTCCAACTCGCCCTGACGGATGGCATTCAGGTTGTAGACAGAGCCACCGGTACTTTCAACGGAACAGCGGATGCCGTGCTCCTTGCGGTCCATGTTCACCAGACGACAGATGGCACCACCAGCCGGATAGTAAACACCGGTTACGCCACCGGTACCGATGGTGACAAATTGCTGCTCCTGGGCGGAAACCGCAGACGACGCTGCACCCAGGCTGACAGCGGCGGCAACGGCAAAGGCGGATGCTTTGAGTTTCAGTGTCATGTGTGCTCTTCCTCTTTATCGTGATCATTATCGTTGAATGCCCGGACGCAGTGTCCGACAAACATCCGGTTCGTCTTAGAACATAGAACACTTACCGGCATAAATAAAGCCGGGATCGGTTCGCTAAACGGCTGAGATGCCAACAAAAAAAGCCCGCGTTCTGCGGGCTTTTCCGGGCATCCGCCGTTACTTGGACTTGGCGGCTCGCGCCCTGGCCAGCATGGTTTCCGGCCGCAGCAGGAAACGGGCCAGAGCTGGCAGCAGCCAGATGGCGCCTACCATATTCCACAGGAACATGAAGAACAACAGCAATCCCATATCCGCCTGGAATTTGATCGGCGAGAAGATCCAGGTCACCACACCAATCCCCAGGGTTACGCCGGTGAATACCACGGCCTTGCCGGTGGACCGGAGCGTTTCATAGTAGGCGTCCTGCAGCGACATTCCCTCGAGCAGGTACTTCTCCAGTTTGGTGTAGATGTAGATGCCATAGTCCACACCAATACCGACACCCAGGGCGATAACAGGCAGGGTGGCCACCTTGATGCCGATCCCGGAGACCGTCATGATCGCCTCACACAGAACCGAGGTCAGGCCCAGAGGGATGACAATACAGGCCACCGCCCGGATCGAGCGGAAGGTCAGGAAGCACAGGATACTGACCACGCTGTAGACCAGCATCAGCATGATGTCCTTGGCGTTCGAAATCACCTCGTTGGTGGCCGCCTCAATGCCGGCGTTGCCCGCCGCCAGCAGGAAGGTGTGGTCTTCATTGCTGTTGACATCGGCAAACTGCTCCACCCTTTCAACCACGGTGCGCAGAGTCTCTGCCTTGTGATCCTCCAGGAAAACCAGCACCGGGGTCAGGTCACAGTTGGTGTTGATCAGCCCGGACGGCGCATCCCGGATCGACGCATTGATGATGGTCTGGTTGCGGGAAATCTCATACCACTTCCAGTTGCCCTCGTTCAGGGCCTTGGTAACCATCTTGGAGACATCCGCCAGGGAGGCGGAACTCTGCACCCCCGGGGTGTTCTGCAGCTCCCACTGCAACCGGTCCATGGCACGCAGCACGCTGTACTGGGTGCACTGCTCTTCGGGAGTCTCCACCATCACCACCAGAACGTCGGCACTGGTGGAGTAGTTGTCGATAATGAACGCATTATCCTGGTTGTACCGGGAATCGGCCCGCAGCTCGGGCGCCCCCTGATCCAGGTCCCCCACTTTCAGGTCCTGCTTGAGGTACAGCCCCACGCTCAGGCCGATGGCGGCGATCAGCAGCGACACCGGTGCCACAGCCGGGCTGGAGAGACGCGACATCAGGTGCCACTTGCGGTCCTGCTTCTCGCCATGGTTCTGGACATGGCGAACGCCACCTTTCGATATGCCGATGTAGGACATGATCAGCACATGCAGCACCAGATTGGTGATGATGACAAAGGCAACCCCCAGACCGGCGGCCACGGCCAGATCCCGGATCACGTCGATGTCGATAAAGATCAGGGTCAGGAAACCCACGGCGTCGGAAATCAGTGCCAGCATGCCCGGGATATACAGTGACCGGAACGCCAGCCGGGCGGACGTGGTGGCATCAAAGCCCTTGGCAGCCTCCACCGCCATGGCGTTGACAATCTGCACGCCGTGGGAGATACCAATGGCGAACACCAGGAACGGCACCAGCACAGAGTACGGGTCCAGACCATAGCCCAGCAGGCGCAGTGCACCCAACTGCCAGAACACGGCGATAATGGAGGTAATGATCGGCACCAGGGTGCCGGCAATGCACCGCGAGTACCAGAACAGCAGCAGGGTCGTCAGCACAATGGTGATGCCGGCGAACCAGGCAATGGAGCCGATGCCTTCGATCAGATCCCCGACTTTCTTGGCAAAGCCGACTATGTGGATGTCGATATCCGGATTCTGGGCCTCGTATTTGTCCCGGATCTGCTGCTCCAGCTGACTGGAGAAGGCCGCGTAGTCCAGCGCTTCGCCGGTTTCCGGATTGTTTTCATACAGGGGCGCGTAAATGATCGCGGACTGGAAATTGTCCGAGACCAGGCGCCCGACCTCATTGGAGCGCAGCACATTCTGGCGCAGTTGCTCAAGGCTCTTCTCGGACCCATCATAATCCTCGGGGATCACCGTGCCGCCCTGAAAGCCCTGCTCGGTAACCTCCACCCAGCGCACGTTCGGTGTCCACAGGGATTTCAGCCCGGAACGGTCGACGCCATTGAGATAGAAAACCTCGTCGGTGATCTGCTTGAGGGTCTCCATATACTCGGCGTTGAAAATATCGCCCTCTTCCGACTCCACCGCGATACGGACGAAATTCCCCAGGTTCGCCAAGTCTTCCCGGTTCTCCAGCATGTTCTGGATGTAGGGGTGCTCGAGCGGAATCATTCGTTCGAAACTGGCATCCGGCTGGATACGCACCGCGTTGTAGCCCAGGAAAACCGTCAGAATCAGAAAGGCCACCAGAATCAGGGCCCGGTTGTTGAAAATCAGGCGTTCCAGAAACGGCTCCGCCTTGGGGGTTGTCAGGTAGTGTTCGCCCCTGTCATGCATCGGGTCAGACATGAAAAACCTCGCTCCCATTCACTCGTTGATGCCACAACAGGGCGTTAGTCCGTGTTTTTACCGGCGGGGCCGGCGTGCTTGACCCCGCCCTCACCAACCAGCAGCAGATGCTCGTTCGCCAGCGGAATGGCCGCCATCACCCCCTGCCGGTCATTGCGGAAACTGGCACTGAAGGTGTCACCACCGTCGTTGCTCACCAGTACTGCGCCGGCATTACCGACCAGCACCAGACGGTCATCGCCGGCCAGGGAGGCGCTGTTGAGGGTAGCGTTACTGTTGCCGGAGATGCGGGCCCAGCTCTGGCCCAGATCGGCGGAGTGAAGAATGGTGCCACGCAGGCCAAAGGCGTAGATCTCGTCCGGCTGGCCGGTACCCGTCACCCCGAAAAACGAACCGTCATAGGGGCTCTCACGGCGCGTCCAGGTATTGCCATTGTCCTCGGAGACATGGATCTGGCCGGATTCACCCACCAGCACCAGCGCGCCCCCTTCGATCCGGGTAATGGCGTTGTAGTGAAGATTCCAGGGATTATCGAGTCTGGGAGCCCAGTCCTGCCAGGTCTCACCACCATCACGGGTCTGGAAAATCATGCCGTAGGCGCCGACCACAAAGCCGTGACTGTCGTCTTCAAACCAGACATCCAGAAACGGATTGACCGGGCCAATATCCAGGTCCGCCTGGGCGTTTTCCAGGGCAAACAGCAGGTCATCCAGAGCCCATTCCAGGTCGCCCTTTTCTTCCTCGGGGGCCTGCTCAATGCGGGCCTCCATATCGGCGATCTGTTGCTGCCTGCTCTCGATGATCAGCTCACCGGCGTCGAGGCCATCAAACTGCAACTGCCAGGTCTCGCCGGCATCGGAGGAATGCAGAACGGCGCCGCTGTGGCCAACCACCCAGCCATGCTGCTCAGTCCCGAAGTCAACAGCATTGAGGGTGACGGATACCGGCACATCCGCCTGGGTCCAGGTTTCACCCTGGTCATCGGAGTAAATGATATGGCCCCGTTCACCAACCGCCACAATGCGGTCGCCGGTGCGGGTTGCGTCATTCAGGAGGGATTGAGGAGCCAGCTCGGTGGCCCTTGCCGGGGTTTCCAGGACATCGGTAACCGCGCCTGCCGCCGGAGCCAGCATCGTCATGCTCAGACCCAGACAGGCACACACCAACGTCTCGCACATGAACCGTCTAGCCATTCAGGTTGCCTTTATTATGGTTGACTGCGGAAGTGGTTGATCGCCGGGGCCCGGTGTTCTTGTTATGGCCCGGTGCCCCGGCAAACTTACTTCCAGATTAGCCAACCCGGCAACAATGTCTATCGACCGAAAGTGCGATTTTGCCGGGAATCAGTCCGTTGGCGCTCAGTCCGCCAGACTCTTGTGCACCACCTCATAGACATCACGCGACAGCGACTGCTTGTCCCGGATACCTTCGAGGGCCGCCTTCATCTGCTGCCCGTAGGTCGGTGCAAATTTCCGCCAGCGCGTCAGCGGCGTCACCAGACGTGCGGCAATCTGCGGGTTGCTGTCATCCAGACGACGTACCTGTTCCGCCAGGAAGTTGTAGCCGCTGCCATCCGGGTTGTGGAACGCCGGCAGGTTCTGGCCAGCGAACACGGCAACCACCGAGCGCACCTTGTTCGGGTTTTTCCAGTCAAAGGCCGGGTGCTCCAGCAGACGGTGGATCTGCGGCAGCTGTCCCGCCTTGCTACTGGACGCCTGCACCGAGAACCAGAGTTCCACCACCTGGGGGTCGTCACTGAACCGCTCATAGAAGGCATCAAGGGCGCGTGTGCGATCCTCGTCAAAACCGGAATTCACCAGCGCCCGCAGGGCGCCCAGACGATCGGTCATGTTATCGGCCTGCTCAAACTGGCTGTTGGCCAGTTCACGGCCCCGCTCATCATCAATGTGCAGCAGCCACGCCAGTGCCGTGTTGCGCAGGCTGCGACTGGCAATCGCGGTCGGCGTGAGCTGGTAATCTCCACCGCCCTGGTTGCGCTCGTAGCAGGCGAGCAGATCGTCCCGCAGAGCCACGGCCAGGTGATTCAGCACCCGCTCGCGGGCGTGATGAATGGCCGGCACATCGGCACTTTCCGACAACTCCACCAGGTAGGCTTCCGAGGGCAGTTGCAGCATCTTCGCCACCAGCGCCTGATCCAGGTCGGTATCGTTGAGCAGGTGCCGGTAGGCATCCACCAGCCGGGGTTCAATTTCCGCACTGTCGGGCTGCCCGATGAGCGACTGGATAACATCAACGGCCAGGCGCTGGCCGGCATCCCAGCGGTTGAATCCGTCCGGATCATGGCTCATCAGGAACAACAACTGCTCCCGGGTCCACGGGTAGTTAACCCTCACCGGCGCGGAGAAATGACGCAGCAGGGACGGCACCGGTTTCTCCGACAGACCATGGAACTCGAAGGACTGCGTCGGCTCCCGCAGATCCAGTACCCGCTCGGTCTGCGGGGCTTCATCGTCGGCACTCAGGCGCAACGGCAGCGACTCGCCCCCGGCGCCCAGCAGTCCGAGCGCGAACGGAATATGCTGGGGCTTCTTGTCGGTCTGTCCCGGTGTATCCGGGATGGCCTGCTCAACGGTCAGCCGATAGATACCCCGTGCCTCGTCAAAGTCGTCCGATACCGTCAGCACCGGCGTGCCCGCCTGCTCGTACCACAGGCGGAACTGACCGAGATCCACGCCGGAGGCATCCTCCATGGCCTGGACAAAATCGTCCGTGGTCACAGCCTGGCCATCGTGGCGCTGGAAATACAGATCGCTGCCCTCACGGAAGGCTGCCGGGCCCAGCAGGTTGTAGATCATGCGGACGACTTCCGCCCCCTTCTCATAGATGGTCAGGGTGTAGAAGTTGGAAATTTCCATGTACGACGCCGGGCGGATCGGGTGCGCCATGGGGCCGGCGTCCTCGGCGAACTGCGCGGTACGCAGCAGCGTGGCATCCTCGATCCGCTTGACCGTGGGCGATCCCATGTCTTCCGAGAAGCGGGCATCACGGAATACCGTGAAACCTTCTTTCAGGCTCAACTGGAACCAGTCACGGCAAGTCACACGGTTACCGGACCAGTTGTGGAAATACTCGTGGGCAACGATGGCTTCAATGCGCTGGAATGCAGCATCCGTAGCCGTGTCCTGGCTGGCCAGGACACATGATGAGTTGAAGATATTCAGGCCCTTGTTTTCCATGGCCCCCATGTTGAAGTCATCCACCGCGACAATCATGAAGATGTCCAGGTCGTATTCCCGGCCAAAGACCTCTTCGTCCCAGCGCATGGCGCGTTTGAGCGAATCCATCGCAAAGTCGCACTTCTCGGCATTGCGTGGCTCCACATACATGCGCAGGTCGATGTTCCGGCCGGACACGGTGGTGAAGCTGTCCCGTTTCTCCACCAAGTCGCCGGCAACCAGGGCGAACAGGTAACAGGGTTTCGGGAACGGGTCTTCCCAGGTCACAAAATGGCGACCGTCCTCCAGCGCCCCCTGCTCTACCGGGTTGCCGTTGGACAGCAGCACCGGGTAGGCGGAGCGGTCCGCCTCAATGCGGGTGCGGAACCGGGCCATCACATCGGGACGATCCGGGTAGTAGGTGATGCAGCGGAACCCTTCCGCCTCACACTGGGTACAGAACATCCCGGAAGACTTGTACAGACCTTCCAGCCGGGTGTTGTTCTGGGGCTCAATCCAGGTGACCACGCCCAGCGTGAAGGCCTCGGGAACATTGGCAACAACAAGCTGGCCATCGTGCTCCTCGTAGGCATCCGGTGCCAGCTCATCGCCATTCAGATGCACCGCCTCCAGAGTCAGGCTGTCGCCGTCCAGAACCAGTGGCTGGGCCAGCTCCGAGCCTTGCGGATTGCGCCGGATGGTCAGGGTACTATGCACCCTCGCCCCGTCTTCAAACAGTTCAAAACGCAGATCCACGTGATCGACCAGGTAGGCCGGTACGGTGTATTCGCTCAGATAGATGGTTTGCGGTTGATTGGTTCGCATGAAGTTCTCCAGAAAGCTGCTTTCCGGGCCGGTCAGTCAAGGACCCGGAACCGGACTTCGTAACCGGTAAATTTGCGGATATTGATAACGCCGGTATCCAGCATCAGGTACTGTCCCTTGATCCCTTCCAGCCGTCCCTCGACCTCCGGTGTTTTGTCCAGATTATGGGGTTTCACTTTGGCAGGCCAGGTCTCGACCGGATATGCCAGCCCGAGGGCCGCCTCATCCACCACCCGCAGGCTGTCATCGCCGTGCTGCTGTCGCAGCCCGGTCAGGTCATCCTCGATCAGTGCCAGTATCCGGCTGCGTTCAGTGACCAGGTCCAGCTCCGGCACATCCCCCTTGAGCATGGCCCGCCAGTTGGTCCGGTCGGCCACGTGCTGCTTGCAGGCCACTTCCACCAGGCCGGCCAGATAACGGGTGGCCACCCGCAGCATGGGCACGGCATCCACCGCGCCCTGATCAATCCAGCGGGTCGGTACCTGGGTGCCCCGGGTAATCCCCACTTTCAGACCGCTGGAATTCGCCAGATAGACCACATGCTCCACCATGCAGTGGCGCTCGCCCCACTCCGGTTCCCGGCAGGTGCCCAGGTGATAGTGGCATTTCTCGGGACTCATGATGCAGCTGTCGCAGGCCGCCAGCTTGCGGAAACAGGGATAACAGAAGCCCTGATTGAAGCTCTTTTTGGTCTTCCGGTCACAATGAATGCACCGGATGACTCCGTCAAAGTCAAAACGCAGTCGGTGGCCAACCAGTTCATTCATGGGGATGCGGGTGTCCCCTACGGCCAGGTTATAGGCCACCGGGTTGGCCGCCTCGGCCGGCATCTTGCGCAACCGGCCCGTGACGTCAACCGTACCCGTCAAACCTTGACCTCGGTAAACTGGTCCGGTGTTGCCTGGTTGTTCTGCTGGCGTCTGACTGTCGGGTCGCAGGCCGTGCCGGCCTTCTCGCCACGGTCCAGGTAGCCCACGCGCTGGTCCTCCGGGATGTTATGGCGATCCTCGTAATAAATCACCGCCTCCAGGCTGATTTCCCGTTGCTCCGGGGTTATGGCCCGGCCATCGGGCCATTTACCCAGCTCAATGGCACGCTTGAGGTTCTGATAAACCTCCGGATCCAGCCGCTCGATCAGTTCTTGGTAGGTCATAGGATGCTCTCCCGTAAAAATTCACAAAAAACGGCAAATCCGTTTGACAATTGAAAATGATAACGCTTATCATTAACTCACCAAATGACGACGGTCGTATCATTTGGTCTCTCTCATCAGGAGCTATAAGCTCATTTATGCCCCATCTTTCGATGGGGCTTTTTTTTATCCGGCTGCCCTGCCCGGCGGCATAATTACCGCAACCAGCGCACCCGCCAAAAAACCACCGAGATGGGCCGCGTTCGCCATTCGCCCCACCCCGATCAACTCCGGAATCGACGTAAAGCCAATCACGATCCAGATCACCGCAAAGGTCACCAGTGCCGGTGGAAACTGAAAGCGTGGCCGGCGTCTCTGGCTAAGCCAGCAATAGGCCAGAATCCCGTACACCAGGCCGGACAGACCACCAAACAGCGGCCCCGACACAAGGTACTGAAGAACATTGGACACCAGGCTGGTGGCCACAAAAAGCACCAGCAACCGCCCTCGCCCGTCCATCCACTCCACCTGGCTGCCCAGAAACCAGAGCATGACCGAGTTGAAGATGATGTGGCTCCAGCTGAAATGCAGGAAATCCGGCGTGATCAGACGCCAGAACTGACCGCCTGCCAGGGTCGCAGACAGCGCTTCAATGCGCCCGGCCAGGGTACTGAACGCGTCCCAGGAGAAGGCCCGGGGATCGACCATCATCAGGCCGGCGGCGAAGGCGTTCTGCCCCATGCCGGTGAACCACACCAGCACCACCGCCACCGCGATGATCCCGATTACAAACGGCGCATGGCGGGGAGTGGGCTGCCATCGGCCACCCGGGGTGATCGGTGAAGGGGTCTGAGTATCCAATTCTACCTCGCTGAAAGGACTATCGGGCCAGGCTGTCTTCGCTACCCGGGGAGGTCGGCTGCTCCGGCCGCTCGACATCAATCCACACAAACTTGTCCGGCGACAGCACTTTTTCGCCGTCCATCCGGTAAGCCACCAGCTTGCCGTATTTGACGGCGCTGTAATCGATGCAGGCCACGTTGTGTTTGCGCGGGGCCGGGCGGCCCTCCATCCAGTAATGACCTACGAACACCGGCGGTGCGTCGGATGGGTAGATGATCAGTTGGGCGCGCTCTTGTTCGGAAAGTTCCATGCGGGCCACCTCTGGCGGCAGCGGGTCCGGCTGGAACACCACGTCGGCATAGGTCCGGGGATTGTCCGCCCAGAACTTGGTGCGGAAAAACTCCCGTACGTAACCGTCCCGGCCGGTAATCGACATGCCCTCGGGCAGTCGCAGGTCCGTTCCCCTCAGCAGAGTGTCCATCACCTGGCCGGCGAAGGACTCAATGGCCGCGGAGGCGTGCATGAAATCATCATCAATACAGCCATCCGGGCGGATGTCCCGGAATTTGTCGATCAGGTCCTGATCCCAGCAGGCATGCACCACCCGGAAATCCTCGTCTTCAATGAACAGCGGAATGGTGTAGAACCACTCCAGAAACTCGTTCCACTCATGGGGATAGGGCTCGAACTGCTCCAGGGTTTCCCGGATCAGCCGGTCGTGCCGGGCGTTATGCTCCCGCAGGAAGGTCTTGCCACTACCCGGACGGGCCCGGGTGCAGTAGCCCAGGGCATTGTATTCATGGTTGCCCATGACAATCCGGGCCGATCCGTGTTCAACCATGTCCCGCACCAGATGCAGGGCTTCACGGATACGAGGACCACGATCGATGATGTCACCGATAAAAATGGCCTGCCGGCGCGGATGCTGGTAGACACCGGCGACCTTGCGATAGCCCATCTGGTCCAGCAGGCGTTCGAGCGTGTGGGCGCATCCGTGGATATCGCCGATGATGTCGTAACCGCGATGCGCGACTGAAGTCTTTGCCACCATGATCAACTCGCTGAGATTTCGCTTGCCCACCCCAGCTTGTCGCGGCAGGTGGCATAAAAATTGTGATCAGTCGGGTGAATCAGACGGATCTTGAACGGTTTTTTGGTGATACGGATGATGTCGCCGGGCGCACAGGAAATGTTCATCTGGCCATCGAAACTCACCTGGGGATAGGTCGAGTTGGTCTCGCCGATGACCAGTTTGATCTCGCTCTTGCCATCCACCACGATCGGGCGGCTACTGAGAGTGTGCGGGAACATGGGCACCAGCGCGATAGCATCCAGCTTCGGGTGCATAATCGGGCCACCGGCAGACAGTGCGTAGGCCGTGGAGCCGGTCGGGGTGGAGACAATCAGGCCGTCCGAGCGCTGGCTATAGACAAAGTGACCGTCGATAAACAGATCGAAGCCAATCATACGGGTGGACTTCCCCGGATGGAGCACTACGTCGTTCAGCGCCGAACCGAACCCCACCGGCTGCCCGTTGCGCTCGACACTGCCATCCAGCAGGAAACGGGACTCCTCGATGTAATTGCCTGCCAGCACCTCGGCCAGGCGCTCTTCCAGGTCCGAGGGGGAAATGTCCGTGAGGAACCCCAGCCGCCCCCGGTTGACGCCGAGGATGGGGATCTTCGATTTGGCCAGTTCCCGGGCTGCGCCCAACAGACTGCCATCACCACCCACGACAATGACCAGATCACAGATCTCACCCAGCAGCTTTTTGCTGGCCACCTGTAGCCCGTGCCCCGGGATCATGGTGGACGTGCCTTCCTCGATAATGACCTGATAGTCGTTGGCGGCCAGATACTGTTTGAGCAGCCTCAGGGTCTCAACCACCTTGACGCTGCCCATCCGCCCAACGATTCCGATATTCCTGAACTGGTCCATGCAATATCCCGTGGTGTCTGAATGACGCGATGCCGACCTTTGCGCTGCGCGCACGGCAGGCAACAGGCCGACAGTTTAACGAAACTTGAGCGGATACGGAAAACAGCCGGTCAGCGGGCCTGGTGCTGCTCGCAGCGGTCATCGCCCCCGGCACGGAAATCCGCGGGCTGGGTGATTCTCAGGATCGGCTCGGCGCAGGCTTCCCCGGATTCATCGACATGATTGCAGACCGGGTGCTCATAGTGGGCCAGCCACTGCCGGTAGGCGGGTTCATTGAGGCCGCAGCGCTCAGCCGCGTAGGCCACCGGGTTGGCAAAGTAGGTGTCCAGCTCGCCGTAAGGCAGCGTGATATGACCGACGCCCGGATGGTAGGCCACCAGGAAGACCGCCTGATCCCTCAACTGCTCCAGCAGCGAGCCTTCCGCCGGTTCCTGCTGTTGGAGATCCCGGTTTTCCGACTCCAGAGACTGGATACGCTCTTCGCGCAATTCCAGTTCCCGCTGCTTGCGCTCAAGCTGTTCGCGCAGAAGGACCGTTTCCGCACCGGCATTGGCGTCATCCCGCCCCTGGCTGTCATCGTCAGCCAGTTTGTCCTGGAGGGCCAGATATTGCTCATTGCGACGGGACAGACGCTGTTTGATCTGCTCATTGGCAATGCGCAGGCGTTCATGCTTCTGTTCAAGATCCGTCAACTGGCCACGCAGCGCCTGCATCTCAAGCCGATGCTCCCGCTGCAGTTCGGCCATGGCCTCCCGATGCGCCCCCTGCAGCGTCTTGATCCTCAGCCGTTGCTCACGAAGCAACTGGGCCACCCTCGCCCTGTTACCGGATTCGTCCTGTTCCGGTGCGACCGGAGTCGCTTTCAGGGTCGGGATATCTTCTTCCGCCGGCTCCGCCTTCCGGAAGCGCAGGCTGTTAGCTTCAACGGCTTTACGGATCGCCTGGAAGTGGTTGCTGCCGGGGGTCATGTCCGGATCCCAGAGCTCGCTGGCGTAATCCGGGTCCGGGCACTGGCTGCGGCAGACCAGGCGGATCGGACCGGCGCCCAGGTCCGGCCCCTTGGCACCTTTGCCTGCAAGTGACTCCACCGGTACGTTCCAGTGGGTGTCGGCGCGCCCTTCGTCGTCAAACCAGATGCGGAAAAACACCAGCGAGGTAATCCCGAGGTCCGGCCCCAGGTTCACCAGTACGGCATGAACATCGGTCTCGGCAAGGTCGGTCAGCCCGACATAACCATCCAGAAAGGCACCGAACTCCGACAGTCGCATCTGCCGGGCCACACCACCGCCCTCCATAAAAAAAATCGCCGAATGGCCTTCGGCTGCCTGACCGGCTTCAACCATCAGGGAACTCCATGCTTCAAAAGCCTGTGACTGGGCACCCCGTCCGGTCTTGATCCGGGGCACCAGGGGCAGGGCCACCGCTAACCGATGCCCCTGCCCCCAGTCTAGTCTCACACGATTCAAAACACAGAGAATAACCGCAAAGTTTGAAACTACAACTCCGCCGCCAGACGGCTGCCCTGATCGATGGCCCGCTTGGCGTCCAGCTCGGCCGCCACGTCCGCGCCTCCGATCAGATGCACCGGCAGCCCACTGGCTTCCAGATCGCTCTGCAGCTCCCGCAGCGGCTCCTGGCCGGCACAGATAATGATGGTATCCACCGGCAGTACCCGGTCCTCGCCCTGCTCGGCGTCCTTGGGGGTGATGGTAACGTGCAGCCCTTCGTCGTCGATCTTCCGGTAAGTCACCCCGGGAATCATCTGCACATTGCGATGGCGCAGTGAGGTGCGGTGGATCCAACCGGTGGTCTTGCCCAGGTTTTTACCCACTTTCGAGGTTTTGCGCTGCAGCAGGAAGACATCGCGGGCCGGGGCCGGCACCTGGGGTTCGACGCCTTCAATACCACCCCGATGGGAAACGGTCAGGTCAACACCCCATTCCTCCATGAAGTGGCCGGTATCCAGGGAGGGGGATTCCCCTTTGTGAACAATGAACTCGGACACGTCGAAGCCGATGCCGCCGGCGCCGATCACCGCCACCTTCTGGCCAACCGGCTTGCGCTCAAGCAGGGCATCCAGATAACCAATAACCTTGGGATGATCGATACCCTCGATGTCCGGTGTCCGGGGGGACACGCCGGTGGCCAGGATCACTTCGTCGAAGCCGCCGGCCCTGAGATCTTCAGCTGACACCCGGGTATTCAGGCGGACATCCACCGCCAGTTTGTCAAGCATGACCCGGTAATAGCGCAGGGTTTCGTGGAACTCTTCCTTGCCGGGAATGCGCTTGGCGACATTGAACTGCCCGCCGATCTCACTGCCGGCGTCAAACAGGGTAACCCGGTGACCACGGCTGGCAGCAACGGTGGCGAATGCCAGGCCAGCGGGGCCGGCGCCAACCACCGCGAGGGATTTCGGCCGGGCCGTTTTCACGTAGGTCAGCTCGGTCTCGTGACAGGCTCTGGGATTGACCAGACAGGAGGTGAGCTTGCCACTGAAAGTGTGATCCAGACAGGCCTGGTTGCAGCCGATACAGGTATTGATTTCATCCGCACGGTTCTCGGCGGCCTTGCGAACCAGTTCACCGTCCGCCAGGAACGGCCGGGCCATGGAAACCATGTCTGCCTGCCCCTCTGCGAGCACCTTCTCGGCCACGTCTGGCATGTTGATGCGGTTGGTGGTTACCAGCGGGATGCTGACTTCCCGCTTCATGCGGGCGGTGACTTCCGTAAAGGCGGCCCGGGGCACCGAGGTGGCGATGGTCGGCACCCTGGCCTCGTGCCAGCCAATGCCGGTATTGATGATGGTGGCACCGGCTTTCTCGATTTCACGGCCCAGATGCACCACCTCGTCCCAGGTGCTGCCCTCCTCGACCAGGTCCAGCATCGAAAGCCGGTAAATGATGATGAACTCATCGCCAACCCGCTCCCGTACACGGCGGACGATTTCCAGCGGCAGGCGAATCCGGTTCTCGTAGCTGCCACCCCAGCGGTCGGTCCGGTGGTTGGTCCGGGCGACGATGAACTGGTTAATGAAATAGCCCTCGGACCCCATGATTTCGACGCCGTCGTAACCGGCCCTCTGGGCGAGTGCGGCGCAGTTCACGTAGTCCTCGATCTGCTTCTCGATGCCTTCCTCGTCCAGCTCTTTGGGTTTGAACGGATTAATCGGAGCCTGGATGGCCGACGGCGCCACCAGTTCCGGGGAGTAGGCATAGCGGCCGGCATGCAGGATCTGCATACAGATCTTGCCCTCGGCCGCATGCACGGCGTTGGTAATGACCCGGTGCCGATCCGATTCTTCCTCGGTGCTCATTTTGGCCGCGTGCTGGAACACCGCGCCTTCCGTGTTCGGCCCGATCCCGCCGGTGACAATAAGACCAACACCGCCGCGGGCCCGTTCTGCATAAAATGCCGCCAGGCGGTCAAACCCGCCCTTCACCTCTTCAAGGCCGGTGTGCATCGAGCCCATCAGAGCCCGGTTGCGCAAGGTCGTGAACCCCAGATCCAGAGGTTTCAGAAGGTTCGGATACTGGCTGGCAGCCGCTGTGTTGGTCATCGCTTTGCTCCTCATCGAATTCTTGCTACCGGGATCATTACCCGCGATTGTTATGCGACAACAGTAGCCAGCATAGCGCCAGCCAACAATACCCCTTAATGACATTTTATTACCCCTGAACAACACGCATAATAATGGTATGACCAATACCAACCAACAGCCCGACAATTCACTGGGCGACATCAGCCTGCTTTATGTCTCGGTTCTGCTGCGAGCCGTCGAGGCAGAGGGGGGCGATGTCCATGCCCTTCGCCATCGTTTCAACCTGAGCCAGAAGGCGCTGGCCTCACCGGATGTGAGAATCAGCATCCCCCGGTTCATGCGCCTGGGACAGGCCGCCATCGCAGAGACCGGCAATCCGGCCCTCGGTCTGCGTATGGGCGCCATCAGCCGGCCGGTAGACGCGGGGTTTGCCGGCCTGGCTGCGGAAACGGCAGACCGTGTGGGCCATGGCCTAAGCCTGCTGCCCCGCTTTTCCCTGCTCACCAGCCGGAACTCCCGGGGGGAGCCATCGGCCCAGCCGGAACAGCGCAGCCTCTGCTTCTATTCCATCAGCCCCTATAACGCCTACAACTACTTTGTGGTGGACTCGGTTCTGGCGGCCTGGACCCAGATGGCACGGCAACTTACCGGCCACTACGACGTACTGGACCGGGTCTGGATCGAATACCCATCCATCGGCCTGGATGACCTGTTCGAGAGCTGGTTCCGGTGTCCCGTGGAATTTGGTGCACGCGAGAACCGGGTACGTTTCCGGGAGACAATCTGGCAACAACGGCCCATGCAGGCCCACGAAGGCATGCACGGCAAACTGCTGGAGGTATGCGAACAGGAATTGGGCCGAATTCACCGTGGCTGGCGCGTGGCAGATCGGGCCAGGCACCTGATGACCCCGCTGCTGCGGGGCACAACCCCGAGCCTGGAGACCCTGGCGGAACGCATGGGCACCACGCCCTGGACACTGCAACGACACCTTGCGGAGGAAGGGACGGGGTTCAGGCAACTGCTGGACGAGACCCGAAAGGCCCTGGCCACCGACTACCTGCGGGAAACGGAAAGTTCGCTGTCGGAAATTGCCTGGCTACTGGGCTTTGCGAATCCACCGGCGTTTCATCGGGCCTACCAGAGATGGCACGGCATCAGTCCGGGAGAACATCGAAAGCTTTGTCAGAAAAGGAAAAACAGGAAACACCGAAAGGGAGGAAAAAGTGGCGGAGCGGACGGGACTCGAACCCGCGACCCCCGGCGTGACAGGCCGGTATTCTAACCAACTGAACTACCGCTCCGCGTAGTCTTACCGAGCAGTGCGTGACTGCTTGGTGACAACGAGGGCGCATTATATAGACGCCCTCACACATGTCAACGGTTTTTAAAAAGTTTTTCGAATTTGTTTCGAACCCGATGATTTGAAGGGAGTTCTCTCCCGCCGATCAAGCCGGTTCCTCGGTGCAGGGCTGCCCTTCCACACCCGCGACCGGCAGCGTGAAAAAGAAGCAGGCACCGCCAGCTTCAGGGCGCTCATAACCAATATCGCCGCCCTGGGCCTGGATCAGTGACCGGCAGGTTGCCAGACCGATTCCCATGCCATCGTCCTTGGTGGTGAAGAACGGATGAAACAGCTTTTCCTCGGCCTCTTCAGGCACTCCCACCCCGTGATCCACCACAGCAACCCGCACACACTTGTCGCCACAGCGACTGGCAGTGACCCGGACAGGCTCCGAGGCCGCCGCGGCCCGGCTGGACTCCAGGGCATTACGAATCAGATTGAGGGCCACCTGCTGGACCTGGATCGGGTCTGCAGCGACCTCCGGGAGGTCTTCGGCCACATCCAGCTGGATACCGCCCTCATTGTTGCGCATATCGACTTCCGCGAACTGGCGGGTATCCTCAAGCAGTACCGACACCGAGAGCACTTCCTTGCCAGTGGCCGGCTTTTTGACGAACCGGCGGATCCGGCGGATGATTTCACTGGCCCGATGGGACTGGGCCTCGATCTTGTCCAGCGTCTCACGGAGCAGATCCAGGTCCGGCGTCTCGCCGGCAATCATGCGCTTTGAAACCCGGGCGTAATTGGTAATCGCCGTCAGCGGCTGGTTGACCTCATGGGCAAACCCGGCCGCCATCTCACCCATGGTGGTCAGGCGGGAGGTGTGGGCCAACTGGTCACGCTGCTCCTGTACCAGCGCCTGGGCATCTTCCAGCGCCTGCTCGTTCTGCAGTTCCACGGTTATGTCCCAGAACACCACCACCGCACCATGCAGCTCATCGTCCTCCAGTTTCGGCGTAGAGCGGTACTCGGCAGGAAAGCCGGAACCGTCAGCCCGAAGCATCCGGATGTTGCGCTGGTTTTCTGCCACGCCCTGGCGGCAGGTCGCCATCACCGGCAGGTTGTCCCGGGCTGCCGAGGCGGTTGAGAAATGCAGATCAAAAAAGTTCCGGCCAACCAGGTCCTCCACCGGACAGCCCATGATGGCCGCCGCCGCCGGGTTGGCAAATTCGATGATACCGGCCTCGTCCAGACCGTAGATGCCTTCATCAATGGCATTGAGAATCCGCGTCTGATCACCCTGAAGCTCGCGATTACGTGCCTGCAGCTCGCGCTCCAGACGGATGACCCGCGCATGGGTCCTGACCCGGGCGATAACTTCCTGGGACTGGAACGGCTTGGAGATGTAATCTGCGCCCCCAAGGTTAAAGCCCTTCACCTTGGCCTGCAGGTCGTCCAGTGCCGACAGGAACACGACCGCACAATCCGACGTCTCCGGGTCGGCTTTCAGGCGCTCACACACCTCATAGCCGTCCATCTCCGGCATCATGATGTCCAGCAGGATCACTTCAGGGCGATGACGGTGGGCCAGGTCCAGCGCTTTTTCGCCTTCGTTGGCGATCAGCAGCCGGTAGCCTTTGTCCTTGAGGGTCTCATAGAGGACTTTCAGGTTCTGCGGGTTGTCGTCCACCAGCAGAACCGTCACCTCGGCGTTGTCACTGACAAGTTCAGTCATAGAAGTACGGTCGTTTGAAAACGTCATGCAATAATGGCGTTAACCAGCGACCTAGTCGATAAGGTCCTTTACGGACAGTACCATACGCACAAGGTGTGCCAGTGAGTGGGTCCCCATCTTGTGCATCACCCGCGACCGGTGGATCTCCACGGTACGCTGACTGATCTCGAGTTCGATGGCGATGACCTTGTTGGCCTGGCCGGCAATCATCCGGTCCATGATTTCCCGCTCACGGGGAGTCAGACTGTTCACCCGACGGATGATTTCCTGCTTTTCGGTAAGGGACTGGCGCTGCTCACGATCCTGCTCCAGGGCCGCTTCGATCTTCTCCAGGAGCGCTTCCTCACGGTACGGTTTCTGGATGAAATCGACCGCGCCCTCCTTCATGGCATCCACCGCCATGGGCACATCGCCATGACCAGTCACAAAGATGATAGGCAGGATGGAGTGTTTTTCATTCAGGGCTTTCTGCAGCTCCATGCCATCCATACCCGGCATGCGGATATCCAGCACGATGCAGCCGGCCATCTCGTCAGAGTAATCCTGGAGGAACCCATTGGCACTCTCGTAGGTTTTCACCGGTTTGCCATCGGATTTCAGCAATAGTTCCAGTGAGTCACGAACGGCCTCGTCGTCCTCTACCACATATACAGTCTGCTGGATGTCAGTCATGGATGTGCAATCTCCTGTCCGTTTTATTATCGGGCCAGTCAGTGAATGGACGGGTCCTTGGAGGGCTCGTCCCGGGCATGTTCCTGGCGCTCGTGCTCACGCATTTTTTCAAGTCGTTGCTGGATAATGCCAAAAACACTCTGCCTGGGGTACCGCCCTTTGTCATCGGCTTTTCCGGCGGGCTTGCCCAATAACAGTGTAATGGCCTCTTCCACCCTGGCAACCGCATAAACAGAAAAGTCCCCTGCCCGGGCCGCCTTGACCACTTCACTGTCCAGCATCAGGTTCTGAACGTTGGTGGTCGGGATAATGACGCCCTGGGTACCACTCAGTCCGCCCTTGAGTTCACAGGTTGTGAAGAAACCCTCCACCTTCTCGTTTACCCCGCCAATGGGCTGGACCTCGCCAAACTGGTTGACCGAGCCGGTGATGGCCAGATCCTGTCGCACCGGCAGCCCCGACAGGGACGATACCAGGGCACACAGTTCTGCCAGGGAGGCACTGTCGCCATCCACTTCCCCGTAATTCTGCTCAAAGGTCAGGCTGGCAGACAGATGCATCGGATCATTCACGGCAAAGTGCGAAGCCAGCCAGGAGCTGAGGATCATCACCCCCTTGGAGTGCAGGTTGCCGCCCAGCTTTACATCCCGCTCGATATCCATCACGGCCCCGTCGCCATAGTAGCAACTGGCCGTAACGCGGTTGGACAATCCGAATTCGAAGCCGCCGGTGGACAATACAGACAGCGCGTTGACCTGGCCAACACAGCTGCCGGTGGTTGTTACCAGGGTGCTACCGTCACGGATGGAGTCATAGAACTGATCGCGGATACGGCTGCTGCGGTACCGGGCGCTTTCCAGGGCCCGCTCCACATGGACATCGGTGATCAGCTTCGCCTGGGCCTGGCGAGCCCAGAAATCAGACTCCCGCAACAGATTGGCAATATCCGCGGCATGCAGCGACAGACGGTCCTGATGCTCGGCAATCCGGGCGCTGTATTCAATGATACGCGCCACGGCCTTACGGTCACAGTGCAGCAGCTTCTTGTCCACCACCAGGCTGGCAATAAACTTGGCGTACATCAGTTGGCTGGCATCGGAGCGGTACATCTCGTTTTCAAAATCCGCC
This sequence comes from Marinobacter oulmenensis, assembly GCF_014201735.1. Classification (GTDB taxonomy): domain Bacteria; phylum Pseudomonadota; class Gammaproteobacteria; order Pseudomonadales; family Oleiphilaceae; genus Marinobacter; species Marinobacter oulmenensis. Next base: position 179,519 of record NZ_JACHFE010000004.1, read on the forward strand.
GTCACCCGGAACAATTCGGCAAACTCGGCATCGTATTCCTGCAGCAGCATCCAGGTTTCCCGATCACCGAACAGCACCAGTTTTACGTCCAGCGGCACCGCTTCCGGCTCGATGGAGATGGCGCCAGAGAGCGTCATTTCCCGCTCCAGGGAATTGATCTGGATGGATCGTGAACGCAGGGCGCGTTTCAGCCCGTCCCAGACAAACGGCTGCTCCAGCACCTTGATGGCATCCATCAACAGGTAGCCGCCATTAGCCCGGTGCAGGCTGCCCGGCCGGATCAGCGAGAAATCGGTGAACACCGTGCCCTTGTATGTCACATTCTCCACGTAACCGAACAGGTTGTGATACGTGGGGTTATCTTCCACTACCACCGGCACTTCATTGGTTTTCTGGTGCACCAGCAGGTTGACCAGATACCGGCGGGGCATTTTCTTGTCCAGGGAGGCGTAGGCGATGGCAACCTGCTCGTCCTCGTCGTCCAGGAAGATGTCCAGGTTTTCAGCCAGGTCTTCCCGTACCGCCTCCAGATAACTCACGACATCCGGCAGCGCCGAATATTTCGCGATCAATTCATCAATCTGGTGACCGGCGATGCCTTCCAGGGTTTCCTTGTTCAGGGCTTCCTGTTTTTCGGCGTATTCCTGTTCCCAGTCGGCGAGTTTGCGCAGGGCCTGACGCAGCTTTTTCTCCAGCTTGTTGATGTCTTCCTCGAACTTCTCCCGCTTATCCTCGGAAAGGGCCTCGAAGGTTTCCGCCGTATGAGGCTCCTCGCCGTTCATGGCCACCAGCCGGTAGCCGCCAGGAGTGGTCACCGTCAGACTGACTTTCTTGCGCCGCGCCTGGGCCGCAACCTTCTCCAGCTCGTCTTCCTGCTTTTTGGCGTACTCATTCTTCAACTGCTCGGCCCGCTCCAGAAAGCTGTCCCCCTCGAAGGTCTGGGGAATCACTTTCATCAGGCGGCTCATCAGCTTTTCCATATCCTGCTTGAGCTGGGTGCCATCGCCGCCGGGCAACTTCAGGAGACGGGGGTTGCGCGGCTCCTCGAAATTGGCCACATAACACCAGTCGTGGCTCTGGTGCTCGGTATCCACGTGATGTTCAAGGTAGCGCAGCATCATGGTGCGCTTGCCCAGACCGTTACGGCCAACCGCATAGACGTTATAACCGCCGTGGGGCATGGCGAGGGCAAACCGGACGGCTTCCTGGGCGCGATTCTGGCCAACAATCTCGGCCAGCGGCTCCAGCTGTCGCGTGGTTTTAAAGGGCAGGTCCTTCAGGACGCAGGATTTGTACAACTGTTGCAGCGGCAGTGACTTCAAATTCGGTTCCCGTCGAGTTCTGTTGCAAGGGGCAATAAGTCGGCCATTGTAGTGCCTGACAGCCGGCCTGTCGCCTATCCACGGGGTTTTGTCAGATCACGCCCGCATCCAGGCTGGCGGCCACGTACAGGCCCAGTTCCCGACACTGTTCCTCGAACCGGGTGTCGTAGGAGCCACGGCAGATCAGAGGGTCCTGCACGAGTTTCCAGCGCAGGCCGGTGGTAATGCTGCGAATGGCGCGTTCGGTGCCGGTGCCATCGTGACCGGCGCGAAGGTAAAAAGCAAAAGGCAGGCCCTGGGTCTGCTCCAGGCAGGGGTAGTAACAGCGGTCGAAAAAGTCTTTGGTCAACCCGGCCATATAGGCCAGGTTTTCCGTGGTTCCCAGAATCAGGGCGTCACAGGCAAGGACGTCCTCGGGCCCGGTATCAAGGGGCGTCCGAAGGGTTACGTCCACTCCATCAACATCCGGATGGCGGGCGCCGGCCATCACCGCATCCCGGAGTTTTGCGGTGTTGTCCGAGGGGGCGTGGGCTACAACGAGCAACCGCTTCTTGCCTGTCATGTCCCCTCCCGATATGGCGACTGCCGGCTATGCCCGGTTTTCAGCCTGCGCCCGCCATGCCAGAGCACCAGCGGACACAGGCAAAAAACGCCCGGTTACAGCAATTCGCCGTTGGCTTCGGCCGGTGCTTCTTCGTCCTTCTTCACCGGCTTGGGCATCAGCTTGTCACGGATACCCGCTTCGATTTCATTGGCGATCTCCATGTTCTCTTCCAGGAACTTGCAGGCGTTGGCCTTGCCCTGCCCGATCTTGTCCCCGTTGTAGGAGTACCAGGCGCCGGATTTTTCGACAAAGCCTTCCTTCACGCCCATGTCCAGCACTTCGGCCATGTGGTAAATGCCCTTGCCATACATGATCTGGAATTCCGCCTGCTTGAACGGTGGGGAGACCTTGTTCTTGACCACCTTGACGCGGGTTTCATTACCCACGACCTCGTCGCCGTCCTTGATGGAACCGATACGACGGATATCCAGGCGCACCGAGGAATAGAATTTCAGTGCGTTACCACCGGTGGTGGTCTCCGGGCTGCCGAACATGACACCGATCTTCATCCGGATCTGGTTGATGAAGACCATCATGCAGTTGGCGTGCTTGACGTTGGCGGTCAGCTTACGCAGAGCCTGGGACATCAGACGGGCCTGAAGGCCCACGTGACTGTCGCCCATCTCGCCCTCGATTTCCGCTTTCGGCGTCAATGCGGCAACCGAGTCCACGATGATGACGTCAACAGCATTGGAGCGGACCAGCATATCGGCGATTTCCAGTGCCTGCTCACCGGTGTCCGGCTGGGACACCAGCAGTTCGTCCACGTTAACCCCCAGTTTTTCGGCATAGACCGGATCCAGAGCGTGTTCGGCGTCCACAAAGGCACAGGTTTTACCCTGTTTCTGGGCTTCCGCCACCACCTGCAGCGTCAGTGTGGTTTTACCGGAACTTTCCGGCCCGTAGATTTCCACGATCCGACCGTAAGGCAGGCCGCCGATGCCCAGCGCCACATCAAGGCCAAGGGAGCCAGTGGATACGGCGGGAATCGCCTCGCGGGGCTGATCCCCCATTTTCATGACCGCGCCCTTGCCGAACTGACGCTCAATCTGGCTCAGCGCCGCGTTGAGTGCTTTTTTGCGATTGTCTTCCATTATCAAAACCCTCGTCACCTGGCCACTGGAACGTCCCGGATGCCAGTAGCGGAATGCCTGAAAAGCCGGAACCCAGCTTTCCTGTATATTTGAACAGTATTAAATCACAGCAGAGGTCTCAGACCAACCCCCACCGGGTTGAAAAGTACTAGCGCCCCTGCAGGAAACGGGTAACTCCCTGAAGCACATAAAGAACCGTCTGCCTACGCACCTGTTCCCGGTCGCCTTCAAAATGGCAGATGGCGGTTTCCAGGTGATCCGGCCCGGTCCCCCAGGCCATCCAGACCGTACCAACCGGTTTGTCCGCACTGCCACCGCCGGGGCCGGCAACGCCACTGGTGGCCACGGCAACATCGGCTTCGCCGGCCCGCAGGGCGCCGATCACCATTTCCTGCACCACGGGCTCGCTAACCGCGCCGCAGGTTTCAAGGGTCGCCGGATCAACCCCAAGCACAGACTGCTTGGCGCGGTTACTGTAGGTGACCAGCCCCGCCTGCACATAGGCCGAGGAGCCCGGACGGTCCGTCAGCACCTTGGCGATCCAGCCGCCGGTACAGCTTTCGGCGGTCGCGATGGTCCGCCCCTGCTGCTCAAGTTCCGCTGCCAACTGTTCACCGGCCAGATTCAACTGCTCATCATTTGCCTGCACAGACACCTCCGGGAAAAGCTACGTTTCATCCTACGCGGTATTTTCTTACAATTCCGCCCTTCAACCCAATGCTTTACCTGACCGGATACACCAATGCCAGCAGCTCAGACCGATCTGTCCAAGCACACCCCGATGATGCAGCAGTACCTGAAGATCAAGGGTGAACACCCCAACGAGCTGGTGTTCTACCGCATGGGCGATTTCTACGAGCTGTTCTATGACGATGCCAAGAAAGCCGCGGAGCTGCTCGACATTACCCTGACGGCCCGGGGCCAGTCCGGTGGTAACCCGATACCCATGGCGGGCATTCCCTACCATTCGGCCGAGAACTACATTGCCCGCCTGGTACGCGGTGGGCATTCTCTGGCCATTTGTGAGCAGATCGGTGATCCGGCCACCAGCAAGGGGCCGGTGGAGCGGCAGGTGGTGCGCATTGTCACCCCCGGCACTCTCAGTGATGAAGCCTTTCTGGAAGACCGCCGGGACAACCTGCTGGTCGCCATTCACAGCCACCGGGAACAGTTCGGCTTCGCCTCACTGGACATCTCCAGTGGCCGTTTTGCCGTGTCCGAACTGGACAACCTGGAAGCGCTGCAGGGCGAACTCCAGCGCCTGCGGCCGGCGGAAATCCTGATCAGCGAGGATTTTCCCTACGGTGAGATTCTCGAAGGCTTTACCGGTGTCCGGCGCCAGGGGCCGTGGCTGTTCGAGTCGGATTCCGCGCACCGGATCATTACCCAGCAATTGCAGGTCAAGGACCTGACCGGGTTCGGTTGCGAAGACCTGCATCTGGCCATCTGTGCCGCCGGCTGCCTGCTGCAGTATGCCCGGGAAACCCAGCGCACTGCCCTGCCCCACATCCGCAAGCTGAGCCGGGAACGGCGGGAAGACGCGGTGATTCTGGATGCCACCAGCCGCCGCAACCTGGAAATCGACACCAACCTGACCGGCGGCAGCCAGTACACCCTGGCCTGGGTCATGGACCGCACCGCCACCGCCATGGGTGCCCGGGAACTGCGGCGCTGGCTCAACCGCCCGCTACGCAACGTGGACACCGTCAAGCAGCGCCAACAGGCCGTATCCGCCTTGCTGGAGGGTTTTCACTATGAGCCGGTACACGACCTGCTCAAACGCGTGGGCGACATTGAACGCATCCTGGCGAGGGTCGCTCTGCGCTCAGCCCGGCCCCGGGACCTGGCCCGCCTGCGGGATGCATTCCAGACCCTTCCGGAACTCCAGGAAGCCCTGAAGCCGGTCAACTCCCACCATGTGGTCAAACTGGCCACCACCATCGGCGAATACCCGGAACTGGCGGATCTGCTGGAGCGCGCCATCATCGACAACCCGCCGGTGGTGGTCCGTGACGGCGGCGTGATCCGCGAGGGCTTTGATGAAGAACTCGATGACCTGCGCAACATCAGCGAAAACGCCGGCCAGTTCCTGCTGGATGTGGAGACCCGCGAAAAAGAGCGCACCGGAATCAGCACCCTGAAAGTGGGCTACAACCGGGTCCACGGCTACTACATCGAAATCAGCCGGGCCCAGGCCGATCAGGCACCGGTGGACTACATTCGCCGGCAGACCCTGAAAAACGCCGAACGCTTCATCACGCCGGAACTCAAGGAATTCGAGGACAAGGCCCTGAGCGCCAAAAGCCGCGCCCTGGCCCGTGAAAAAGGCCTGTACGATCAGGTGCTCGAATCCGTTGCCGAACAGTTGGCGCCCCTGCAGGACGCCGCCCAGTCCCTGGCGGAACTGGACGTGCTCAGCAACTTCGCCGAGCGCGCCACCAGCCTGCGCCTGAGCGCGCCGGAATTCTCCGATCAGCCCGGTTTCGATGTCGATGAAGGCCGCCATCCGGTGGTGGAACAGCTGATGGACGAGCCCTTTGTCCCCAACAACCTGCTGATGGACAACAAACGGCGGATGCTGGTGATCACCGGCCCCAACATGGGCGGTAAGTCCACCTACATGCGCCAGGCGGCCCTGATTGCCCTGCTGGCCTACACCGGCAGTTTCGTCCCGGCCAATCGGGCCGTGCTTGGCCCGGTCGACCGGATTTTCACCCGCATGGGGTCCTCCGATGATATCGCCGGCGGCCGCTCCACCTTCATGGTGGAAATGACCGAAACCGCCAATATCCTGCACAACGCCACCGAACACAGCCTGGTGTTGATGGACGAAGTGGGCCGGGGAACCAGCACCTTCGACGGCCTGTCCCTGGCCTGGGCAACCGCGGAACACCTGGCTCGGGACATTCGCTGCTACACCCTGTTTGCCACCCACTACTTTGAGCTGACGCAACTGGCCGAGGATCTGGAACACGCCGTCAACGTGCATCTGACGGCGACCGAACACGACGACAGCATCGTGTTTCTGCATAACGTCCACGACGGCCCGGCCAGCCAGAGCTACGGCCTGCAGGTAGCCAAGCTCGCCGGCGTACCCCAGGACGTGATCCGCAATGCCAAAACCCAGCTGGCGCAACTGGAAGGCAGGCCGGCCCGGGCGGTGGAAACCGAGGTGCCCGCCAGCGCCGCACCGGCCAGCGCAACAGGCAAAACCAAAGCCACGGAGAACCGGGAAACCGTGCTTCAGGGCGATATGTTTGCCAGCCTGGAGCCCAGCCGGATTGAACAGGCCCTGGACAAGCTGGACCCGGACGGACTGACCCCGAGGGAAGCCCTGGATCGGCTATACGAGCTCAAGGGGATGCTGGGGAATTGAGGGAGAAATGCGCCAGACTTGATCTGTGTAATATGGATATAGCGCGCCAATGCTTGCGGCTGCGGGGCCCGCTCCCTACAATATCGCGCACAAAATTATAGCTGGGGCCGTGTTTCCGGGCTCCTGATGAGATTGAGAGTTTACCAACCAGGGATCTGACTATGGCGTTTATCGTTACTGATAACTGCATCAAGTGCAAATACACCGACTGCGTGGAAGTCTGCCCGGTGGACTGCTTCTACGAAGGCCCCAACTTTCTGGTGATTGATCCGGACGAGTGTATCGACTGCGCCCTGTGCGAGCCTGAATGCCCGGCCGAAGCGATTTTCTCCGAAGATGAGCTGCCGGCAGGCCAGGAACAGTTCGTTGAGATCAACGCCGACCTGGCGGGCAAGTGGCCCAACATCACCGAGAAGAAAGATCCGCTGCCGGACGCTGAAGAGTGGGATGGCAAGCCGGACAAGCTGCAGTACCTGGAGCGCTAAGCGCCGGGGGAAGGAAAAGGCCGGAGGGGCAACCCGTCCGGCCTTTTTTGTGTCATTGAAAGTCGCTGAACGCGTGCGGCTCGGCGGCAACCGCCAGGCAGATGGCCCCGGGGCCCACATAAATGGAACTGGTGATGCCCATCTGGGACAGCAGAAGCTCCACACCGTTACGCTCACAGGCATCACGCAACCGGTCCAGGCCCGGCAAGGCCTCAATCTCACTCCAGCTCATGCCGCAGGAAATACTGAGGTAAGGCGTCAGCACCCCGGCTTCGACCCGGCCAATGGCGTAATCCATGACTTTTTCCACCGCCGCATCAAAGCTGCGGGTCTTGGCAACCGCCTTGGCATTCTCTGCAGGGCCGAAAATCACCGGAATCATGTTCAGCGTCTTGCTCAGGAACGCGGCCACGGCCGATACGCTCTTGTCACCGCGGCGACGGGCCCGCTCCCGGATGTAGTGAAGGTCCCGGGGAATAACGCAGGTGTAGATCTTGTCAGTGAATGCCTCCACTTCGTGACGCAGGGCATTCTTGGACGCACCCTGATCAATCAGCCGCAGAGTGTGGGCCGCCAACAGGCCCTGGCCGGAGAAAATCTGCTTGCTGTCGATCACCCGCATGGAGAATCGCCCGCCCTTCCCGGCGGCCTTACGGGCTTCTTCAGCCTTGGCCATGATGGTATTCATGGCCTCGGCAGCGTTCTCGTAGATCAGGCTGCGGCTGCGGGTCACCGTTTCACAGATTGCCACGTCATACTCGTTGACGATCTTTTCCATGAACAGGTCATGAATCTGTTCGGCGGTATAGGCCCGGGTCTCGGCCTGTCGGCCCTTGTCCATGAAGCCGCTCTGGTAAAACTGCTCGGTCAGGGCGGGGTCATGGGTATCGGTATAGGTCTGGCCATCAACGATGGCCGTTACCGGCAACACGAACAGGTCGTGCTTTTTGGCGAACTCATGGGGAAGGTCGCAGGCGGAATCCACGATCAGACCAACTCGCATACTGAAAATCTCCGGATGCGGGGCGGCCCTCAACCGGGGCGCCCTCGTTATTGTCGTTGTTCAGACTCGGTAGTCTTACATAAACTGAAACGGGTTTCATTCTATCGGTATGGCGCGCATACCGCCAGAGAACAGCCTCAGGCAGCATCATAAAAAAGGGAGGCACGCAGCCTCCCAAGGACACACAGGGGTCGGGGCCTCCCCAAACGGAGGCCCCGGAATCAGTTTTCCCGGACCGGATCTGCGCCCGGCGCTTCCGGATCAGGAGTGAACCCGAGAATGTGGGTGCGCTCGATAAGAAAATACAGCACAGCCCCCGTCGCCAGGCCCCAGCCTGCGCCGTAGACCGCCAGCACTACACCCATGGTGCCGGCAATGCCGCGCTCGGTGTTGTTCTCCAGTTGCTCCAGCCCCACCATCAGACAGATATAGCCGGTCAGCAGCAGGGTCAGGGACAGGGCGATCGGCAATACCGGCTGGAAGAAGCTCACCAGCGGCAGCACAAACAGGGCGATAAAACCGGTAATCCAGAAGGTGCCACCACCGCTGTAGATGGAATCCATGGCATTGCGGCCATACTTGTAACGTTCGGCCATGGTGGCGGTTACCGCGGTCCAGATCGGACCGGCCAGACCCGGATAGGGTGCGAAGAAAGCATGGCCACCGTTACGGATGGCGGTGACCAGGTGCACGCGGTCCACACTGTTATCAATGTCTTCGTCCTTGCGCAGATGATCCACCCGGCTCATCAGCGACTGCCCCACCACGATGTCTCCGAACGCGATGACGTAGGCAATAACCGCAGTCGGAATGGCGTACAGGAAGATTTCCATATCCGGGAAACCGACGGTGAACGGCAGGTAGTTCCACAACTGGTCAAACGCCGGTCGGGTGATGCCCCACTCCACATCCGGGACTGCGTACTCACCGGTGGCAAAACCCACCAGAATGGCCACAACCATACCCGGCACCATGCCGTAGTTGGCGATCTTGCGGGCCAGTACGTTACGGTCCACGAAGCCCTTGAACGACATGGAGAACATCAGGTACAGGCAGACCAGCCCACCAACAATCAGGGAGATGGGCGTGTTGGCCAGACGGCCGCCGGCTTCGATTTCCCCCATCAGAGCCGCAATACCGGCCCCGATGATGATGCCGCCCTTCATGGACCGGGGAATCAGGTTCACCAGCTTGCTGCCCAGGCGGGTGACCCCGAGAATCAGGAAAATCAGGAACACCAGGAACTGAAGCGCGAACAGCGCCTGAATGGCCTCCGGCCCGGGCTCATAATCCGAAAGAAACAGCAACACAACCGGGATACCCGGGGTAATCCAGCCCGGCACCAGTGGCACGCCCAGAAGGGCTGGCAGCATGAAACCGATACCGCAGATCACGACATAGGCCAGGGCCACGTCGTAGGGCACGCCCAGGTATTTTTCCAGCAGCGGGATCATGGCGAGGCTGACGACGAACATGATCAACGCCTGCACCATCTCCGCGAATTCCCAGCGATAATGCACAAAAGGCAACCGGATCTTGAAGGGGCCGGCCGGCCAGTAAGGTTGTTCTTCTCCGTTCTTTCTGTGGAACATTTGCATAAAGGGGACCTATAGGCACACGTCTTTCAGGTGCCGCATGTTTTGTTTTTGTTCAGGAAAACGGCTGCGCCGGCCGGCGCAGCCGGGGTTGTGGGATCAGTTCATGCCTTTGGCCTGATCCCGCAGGACAAACTTCTGGATTTTGCCCGTGGAGGTTTTTGGCAGTTCAGAGAAGACCACCGTCTTGGGCACCTTGAAACGGGCCAGATGCTCGCGGCAGAAGCTGATGATGTCTTCTTCGGACACGTCATCGGCTTCCGGCTTGAGAGTCACGAACGCACAGGGTGTTTCGCCCCATTTCTCGTCCGGCCTTGCCACTACGGCTGCTTCCAGAACCGCCGGATGACGGTAGAGCGTGTCTTCCACTTCAATCGTGGAGATGTTCTCGCCACCGGAAATAATGATGTCCTTGAGACGGTCCTTGATCTCCATGTAGCCATCCTCGTGCCACACCGCGAGGTCACCGGTATGGAACCAGCCACCCCGGAAAGCGTCTTCCGTCGCCGACGGATTCTTCAGGTAGCCTTTCATCACGGTATTGCCACGCAGGAAGATCTCACCCATGGTCTTGCCGTCCCTGGGCACCGGTTTCATGGTGTTGGGGTCAGCCACCATGGTGCCGGCGAGGGTGTGGTAGCGCACCCCCTGACGCGCCTTCAGCTTGGCCCGCTCCTGCAGGGGCAGCTCATCCCACTCCGCCTTCCAGGCACAGACCGTCACCGGGCCGTAGACTTCCGTCAGGCCATAAACGTGAGTGACGCGAATGCCCATTTCCTCGATGGCTCCGATCACCTGCGCCGGGGGCGCCGCACCGGCAGTCATGGACTTCACTTCATGGTCAATGCCGGCTTTTGCCTCGGGGGAAGCGTTCAGCAGCGCGTTGAGGACAATCGGCGCGCCACACATATGCGTGACCTGGTGATCGCGGATCAATTGCAGGATTTTTTCCGGGTCCACCCGGCGCAGGCAGACATGGGTGCCCGCCATGGCCGTGATAGTCCAGGGGAAGCACCAGCCGTTACAGTGGAACATCGGCAGCGTCCACAGGTACACCGGGTGCATGTCCATGGACCACACCGCCTGGTTACCCAGAGAATTGATGTAGGCGCCGCGGTGGTGGTAGACCACGCCTTTCGGATTGCCGGTGGTACCGGAGGTATAGTTCAGGGAAATGGCGTCCCATTCGTTGGCCGGGAAGCTCCATTCAAACGCCGGATCCCCTTCCTGCAGAAAGGCTTCGTAATCCAGATCGCTGACCTGCACGCCCTCACCGTATTCCGGGTCGTCCACGTCGATCACCAGCGGCTTGTGCTCCAGGTGACGCACCGCATCATTGACCACCTGGCCAAACTCACGGTCCGCAATTACCACACTGGCTTCGCCGTGCTCCAGCATGAAGGCTATGGCCTCGGCATCCAGACGCACGTTCAGGGTGTTCAGTACCGCGCCGATCATGGGCACGCCAAAGTGGCATTCCACCATGGCCGGGATGTTCGGCAGCATAACGGCCACGGTGTCGCCCCGGCCGATACCACGGCCTTTCAGGGCTGACGCCAGGCGACGGCAGCGCTGGTAGGTCTGTGCCCAGTTATAGCGGACTTCACCGTGGATGATGGAAGGAAAATCCGGATAGACGCTGGCTGTGCGCTCGATGAAATCGATGGGCGATTGCACCGCGTAGTTGGCATCGCGCGGGTCCAGGCCCTGATCAAAGATAGACGTCATTGTTGTGCCCCTCATTAACGGGTGTTTTTGTTGTAGCTGCTTCTGGAGAATCGCTATAGTAGCCATACTCCTGTCTGGCAAGCATCGTAGAGAATGGTAAAACTACCATAAATTACACCATTGTATTATAGGGTATCCACTATATTTTATGACCAGCCCTGACGCGCCGGCCCGCACACCTCGCCTTCTCCCAGGCGACCCACAGCCAACGCTGATCGTCTCGGCAGAACTGGATGTGATTGAAACCAATGCTGCCTGTCACCGGTTGATGCAGGACCACGCTCTGGTTCATGCGGCGCAGTTGCTGCCCGTCAACACCCCGGCGCTTATCCGCTCGGCACTCGAGCAGGACCGGCCAATCAGCGACGTCGAATCGCGCCTGGCGGACACCATCCTGCTGTGGTGCTTTGTACCCGACACCCCCGCCGGTCAGGTGCTTATCCGGGGCCGGGACGCCACCGGCGACACTCGGGCCCGGGATGAGGCGATCCGCTCCAGCCGGCTCTACCGGCTGATTACCGAGAACACCACCGACCTGATCTCCCGGCATGCGCCGGACGGCCGCTTTATTGATGCCACGCCAGCGTCCTGGCGACTGCTGGGCTACTGGCCGGAAGAGCTGCGGGGCAAGCCACTGGAAGAGGTATTTGAAGGCCAGAACGTCACAACCCAGCTGGCCCTGGCCCGGGAGCGGCTGCAGGACGAAGGCTATGCCACACTGACCCTGGAAATCCGCCACCGCAATGGCAGCCGCCGCTGGTTCGAGATTTCCAGCCGTGCCATCCGCGAGACCTATACCGGCACCGTGGTGGAAGTGGTTAGCGTGTCCCGGGACATCACCGCCCGGGTGGAATCCGAAGCCCAGAACCGGCGCCTGGCCGATGAACTCGCCCACGCCGCCCGACTGGCCACCCTGGGTGAGCTGACCTCAAGCATCGCCCATGAAATGAACCAGCCGCTGGCGTCCATCGTGAACTTCGCCAGTGCCAGCCAGCGCTTTCTCCGGGAGGCCGGAGACCACCCGGACCGACTGTCGCGGGTGGACGACGGGCTGCAGAAAATCATTCATCACGCCAACCGGGCCTCCGAGGTCATACGCAGGCTGCGGGCGTTTCTGGGCAAAGGCCAGAAACGATCTGCGCCCATTGCCCTCAATACCGTGATTGATGACGTCATTCGCCTGTGTCAGTGGGAGGCCGAGAAGAACAACGTCCAGTTGAACACCGAACTGGCGCATCACCTGCCCACGCTCACGGCGGACCCGGTTCTGCTTGAACAGGTGCTGATCAACCTCATCCGAAATGCCATCGAAGCCAATGCCGAGGCCAGCCCGGACAGCCCGAACGCGCCGGCATCAGAGATTGTGATCCGCACCCACACCAGCGCCCGGGACGAAACCCTGCTCAGCGTGACAGACCAGGGGCCGGGACTGGACGATGAGGGCATCCGCCAGATGTTCCAGCCGTTCTACACCAGCAAGAGCAAAGGGCTGGGACTGGGACTGTCCATGAGCCGTTCCATCATTGAGGGATTTGGCGGTTTTCTGGATGCCTCCCGTGCCGAGACCGGAGGCCTGACCCTGACCTGCCGCTTCCCGCCCAACAACAACCGTGTCGGACAACCGACCAGCCAGGAGTAAGTTTTGCAATCCGATCAGCCCCACTCCCGCTCCAACACCGTTTATGTCGTGGACGATGACGCCGGCATGCTGGAATCCACGCAATGGCTGCTGGAATCCGTAGGCCTGCAGGTTGAAGCCTTCAGCGATGGCCGCCAGTTTCTGGAAGCGCTGAGCGATCAGCAACCCGGCTGTGTGGTACTGGATATCCGGATGCCCGGCCTGGGCGGGCTGAACGTTCAGGAAGAGCTGCAGAAACGCCAGCTGGACATGCCGATCATCTTCGTCTCCGGCCACGCCGACGTCCCGATTGTGGTCCGTGCCTTCAAGTCCGGCGCCTTCGACTTCATCGAGAAGCCCTTCAATGAGCAGCTGTTGCTGGACAGCGTCCAGCAGGCCCTGCAGGAAACCCCGGCAGAGGAAACCGGGGCTCCTGCCCCCAGCCATCCGGATGCCCGTCTGGACACCCTCACCCGGCGGGAGCGGGATGTCTTCCTGCCTCTGGCCCAGGGTTATACCAGCCGCGAAATTGCCAGCCAGCTCAATGTCAGCGTTAAAACCATCGACCTGTACCGGGCACGGGTCATGAAGCGCCTGGGCGTGCAGCGGCTGCCAGATGTCACCGGTGTGGCAATTGCTGCGGGGTTGCTGGATCCACTGTCACTCAGGGACGGGGACTAATCCGCCTGCTGCAGTTCGTGGGCAAGCGCGCCCAGCCGGATAACCGCCCGGTCGATCCGTTCGGTCCACGGGTTGCCCCCGTTCAGGCGCAGGCAGTTCTCGAACTTGCGTGTGGTTGAGAACATCAGCCCGGGCGCCACGTTGATATTTTCACTGCGGGCCCGGCGGAACAGCTCGGTGCCGGACACCCCGTCCGGCAGTTGTACCCAGAGAACAAACCCGCCCTGAGGCCGACTGACTGCCGTCCCTTTCGGGAAGGCCCGGGCCACGGCCGACCGCAGCCGGGCGGTGGCCTCCCGATAATGCTGGCGAGCGCCCCGCAGATAACGGTCATAGCCGCCCTGCTCCAGAAAATGGGCCACCGCAAGCTGCGGAATGGAGGAGGTGGCCAGATTCACGAAATACTTGTGCTGCCGGGCACTGGCCATGTGCCGGCCGGGAATCATCCAGCCCAGCCGCAATCCCGGGGAAATGGTCTTGGAAAATGAACTGCAGTAGATCACGTTGTCGGCGTGGTCGAAGGCCTTGGCGGGCCGCGGGCGTTCACCGGTGTGAAACAGATCCCCGTAGATATCATCCTCGATCAGGGGCACATCCGCCGCGGCCAGCATGGAAACCAGTTGCTGCTTGCGCAGATCCGACATCTGCGCCCCCATCGGATTGCTGTGATTGGGCACCACCACACAGGCCTTCAGCGGCCACTGCTCCAGCGCCAGTTGCAGCCCTTCCAGGCTGAGCCCCTCGGAAGGATGGGTGGGGATTTCAATCACCCGAAGGCCCACCACCTCCAGCGCCTGGAGAATCCCGGGAAATGACGGTGACTCCACCGCCACAATATCCCCGGGCTGGGTGACCGCCCGCAGTGCCAGAATGATCGCTTCCTGGGCACCGTTGGTTGCCAGCACATCGTCCGGCGCCACGGGCACCCCGAGCGTCGCCATGCGCTGGGCGATCTGGCGCCGGAATGACTCCTTGCCGGGAAAGGCATAATCCAGGGTTTCCAGACCCCGCCGGGCCGCCCACAGGGTGCTCTGCTGTATCTGTCGAAGCGGCAGGTAGTCGGCGTGTGGAATGGCGGTCGCCAGCGGCACCATGCGTTTCTGCTCATCGGCGCACAGATCCAGCGTCATCTCCCGGGCCGACACCGGTAGTGGCCGGCTGCGCTGTTCCGACATACGCGGCTCGGGCACATCGGCTGCCGGCAGGCGCACAAAGTAGCCGCTGCGCTCCCGGGCCTGCAGGAAACCCCGAGCCTCCAGGGTCTGGTGCGCCTGCAGTATCGTCGAGATACTCACACTGAACTGGCGGGCCAGTGCCCGAACACCGGGCAATCGCTCACCCTGGCGGTAGACGCCGTCCTGGATCAGTTCCTGCAGCTGATCCGCCACCTGATTGTAAAGAACCCCCATGGCCATCCCCGTCTGTCAGCAAACCTGTCAGCCATTGCACCAGAGATCGGTGTCCTGACAGCAGTACAGATGCCCCGGTTTGTAAGCATCACAGTTACCAATCCCGAACAACTGTACCGTTTCAATAAGAGATTAACTGATTCTGTTATGGCTCGCCGTGGTTTATGACAATGGATAACCACTCAGGACGAAGGAGTTTCACCATGGGTACCGCACTGACCGATCACGCCACCCGGCACGCCTGTGCCGTTGTGGCCAGCACCCGCCAGGACCTGTTCGGACTGTCAGACGACCGGCCACTGGGACCGACCGGGTTCAGCCAGGCCATCGACCAGCTGGCTGCTTTTGGCCTGGCCATTCACCAACGCGGGCCGGGACACTGGATCATTCGCAGCCAGTCACCGCTGCCCGAGATTCATTGCTACAGTGAACGCGAAATCATTCGCTTTGCCCGCCTCAAAGGCCGGCACTACGGCATGACACAACCGGAGGAACGCCATGAATACCCCGATCTACCAGGTTGATGCCTTTACCAGCCAACTGTTCGGTGGCAACCCCGCGGCCGTCATGCCGCTCGAACGTTGGCTGCCGGATGACCTGCTGCAGGCCATCGCCCGGGAAAACCAACTGGCAGAGACGGCCTTTCTGGTTCCACTTGAAAACGACGAAGACGGCGACTTCCGAATCCGCTGGTTTACCCCCACGGTCGAGGCTCCCCTGTGTGGCCATGCCACCCTGGCGTCAGCCTGGGTACTCTTCAACAAACTGGGATGGCCAGGCCAGTCTATTCGCCTGCAGTCACAAAGCGGCCCACTCGCGGTTGAACGCCTGGACGATGGCTGGCTGGAACTGGACTTCCCTAACCTGCCGGCTGCGCCCTGCCAGACACCGACACTGGTGAAGGAGGCGCTTCCCGGCGTGCCGGACCAGGCATTCTTCGTCTCCCGAGATCCTAACTATATGGTGGTTCTGGATTCCGAGAACGACGTTCGCCAGGCCGATCCGGATCTGCGCAAACTGGCGGCGCTGGGCAATCAGGGCCTGATCATCACCGCGCCCGGGAACGACTGCGACTTTGTCAGCCGTTATTTCGCCCCGGGCTCCGGTATCGATGAGGACCCGGTCACCGGCTCCATACACAGTGTCATGGTGCCCTACTGGGCCTCGATCCTCGGCAGCGATCGACTGGAAGCCCGCCAGTTGTCAGAGAGGGGTGGCGAGTTGCGTTGCGAACTGCGCGGTGACCGGGTAGCCATCGCCGGGCAGGCGGCGTTCTTCATGGAAGGTTCCGTACAACTGCCCTGACGCTGGTATACTGCCGGCTTTTGTTCAGGCAGTGGAACAGGCATGGCAGATCCGGCATCAGACTACGACGTCATCATCATCGGCGCAGGCGCGGCGGGCCTCATGTGCGCCGCCACCGCCGGCTACCGGGGCCGGCGGGTTCTGGTGCTGGACCACGCCAAGAAACCAGGCCGGAAAATCCTCATGTCCGGCGGCGGCCGGTGCAACTTCACCAACATGAACAGCACCCCCGCCAATTTCCTGTCCGACAACCCCCATTACTGCATTTCGGCCCTCAAGCGGTACACGCCCCAGGACTTTCTGGACCTGGTGGACCGTCACGGCGTGGAATACGAAGAAAAGGCACCGGGCCAGTTGTTCTGCCAGCACAGCGCCAAAGATATTCTGGATGTGCTGCTTACCGAATGCGACTGGTCAGGCGCTGAGATTCGCCTGAAGACCACCGTCACGGCCGTGGAGGAGGCCCACCCCGGCTACCGGATCACCACCAATGCCGGCCCCCTGAGATGCCAGTCCCTGGTTATCGCCACCGGCGGTCTGTCCATTCCCACCATGGGTGCCACCGGTTTCGGCTATGACATCGCCCGGCAGTTCGGGCTGCAGGTGCTGCCCACCCGGGCCGGACTGGTGCCCTTCACCCTGCCCCAGCCCCTGAAAGAGCAACTGGCGCCACTGTCCGGTGTCAGCTATCCGGTAGAGGCCCAGTGCAACGGCCAGTCCTTCCGCGAGCCCATGCTGGTCACCCACCGGGGCCTGAGCGGGCCGGCCATGCTGCAGATTTCCAGTTACTGGCACCCGGGCGATACCCTGGCCATTAACCTGCTGCCAGGCCAGAGCATTCTCAACGACCTGATGGCACTCAGGGACGAGCGGCCCCAGGCTACCGTCGCGCATTACCTGAACCAGCACCTGCCGCGCCGGTTCGCCCAGGCATTCAATGACCTGCAAGGCTGGCAGGGCCCGCTCCAGGGCTATCGCAACAGTGATATCGAGCAGGTGGCAGAGGTACTGGAAGGCTGGCGGGTCAAGCCCGGCGGCACCGAGGGCTACCGAACGGCGGAAGTCACCCTGGGCGGTGTGGATACCCGCCAGTTGTCATCCAAAACCATGGCTGTGGCAGACCGCCCGGATATCTTTTTCATCGGCGAGGTGGTGGATGTGACCGGCCATCTGGGCGGCCACAACTTCCAGTGGGCCTGGGCCTCCGGTGTGGCGGCAGGGAACGTCGCCTGAGCCCCTAGAGATACTTCTCAATCGGCAGCCAGGACAGCACCCTGGCCATGGCCCGGCGCCAGAATCCGGTTTCCGGTTCGTGGGAGCTAACCTGATCGCCACCATTCCATTTAAGGTCGCCCCCCTCATCAATGGTTACCTGCCAACTGTTTTCCGGCTTCATGGCCCGGCGCAGGTCCCGGGCAACAGCACTGGCTAACTCCGGGCTCTGTATGATCAGCACCGTTTCACCGTTCAGGTACATGGAACGCTGATTCACGTTGAAAGAGCCGACAAACAGGGTTTCTGAATCCACCACCACCGCCTTGGAATGCAGGCTGACAGCCCCGTTGCTGCAGGCTGGGGCGTTTTCCACCCAGCGCTGACAGGCCGGAGCGTCCGGGCGGAGTTCGTACAGTTCCATCCCATGCTCCAGCATTTCCCGGCGCCAGCGGACATACCCGGAATGGTTGGTGACCAGATCATTGGTGGCCAGGGAGTTGGTCAGGGCTGCCACTTTCACGTCCGGGCTGCCAATGGTGTCCAGTTTCATTAACTGGTCATCGGCCAGGATCAGGTAAGCCGATTCAATCAGAACTTCCGACTCGGCCGACTCCACAACCTCAAACAGGGCCCGAGCAGTCGCACTGACGTTATCGGCCGGCGCTTCCGGGTCTTCCGGCGGCGGATCAAACACCAGCCGGCCCGGAGCCCGGACCAGTCCAGCCAGCGACTTTTCCAGCAGGGCCCGGGCAGAGGCCCGGTCGAGTGGCGGGCTGGCCCGGAGCCCACTGGCCTGGCGATGCGCCTGCACCAGCTCGGCCCGGGCAGTTTCCGGAGTCTTCGGCTGCGGGTACAACTGCTCCAGAGGATAAGACCAGCGACTGTGCCAGTAGGCCTCAAAATTGCCAGTCATGTCGGAAACCAGAGAGCCCAGCACCAGCATGTCCCGGTCACGGAAGTTGATGGCCGGATGCTCGTCGAAATAACCATCCCCGATATTGCGCCCGCCGGTGATACCAAAAGCCCCGTCCACCACGAAAGTCTTGTTATGCATCCGGCGGTTAATGCGGTCGAATTCGGTAATGTAGGAAAGCCAGCGGCCAACGCCATCGCGGGATTTGGCCGGATTGAATATGCGCACGTTGATCCGTGGGTGGGCATCCAGAACAGAGAACAGGGATTCCTTGCCGGAGACGTTGATGTCATCCAGCAACAGGCGTACCTGCACGCCCCGGTTGGCCGCGGCCACCAGCCGGGAGGCCAGATACCGGCCGCTATGGTCGTCGTCCCAGATATAATACTGGGCGTCCAGCCGCTCATCGGCCATTTCAATCAGGGCCGCACGGGCCAGCAGCGCATCCCGCCCGGAATCGAGCATCAAAAAGCCGGGCTGGCCGCTATCAGCGCCCAACTGCTGATCACTCAGCTCAGACAGAGCCGTTGAGTCCGTGACGGGCGTCATCCGATCAGGCCCATGGTCGACCGGCGGCAGACTGGCGGAACAGCCAGCCATCAGTGGCACGAGCAGCAACCACAACAGCGGCAGCAGGGACGCTCTGGCGATACGGGTATTTTCATTTGGAGTTTTCACTCCCCTATAATGCCGGATTGTCGGGCCTGCCGCGATAGGTAGCCCCCCATGCAGTCTATCCGGCATAACCGGCCGGCCCAACCCGTATCGGAGAATACTGCCCATGGATGATGTCGCCAGCCAGTTCCTGGCCGCCAACCAGACCACCGTTAACCTGGCGGTGGCCCTGTTACTGGGGGCGATTATCGGTCTGGAGCGGGGCTGGGACGCCCGGGAGCAGAAAGCCGGCGAGCGTATTGCCGGCATCCGGACCTTCGCCCTGATCGGTCTGCTCGGCGGCGTGTCGGCGGTGCTGTCCCGGGAAATCACCGTCTGGGCGTTTCCGGTATTATTGGTGAGTGTCGGTGCCATGGGCCTGGTGGCCTACAGCGAGCGCATGGAGCACATCCGCAATTTCAGCATCACCGGCATGGTCGGCATGCTGCTCACCTTCTGCTTCGGCGCCCTTGCCGTCGCCGTGGACCCGGTCATGGCCACGGCAGCCGCGGTAGTGACCGCCATTATTCTGGACAACAAAGCCGAGATTCATGGCCTGGTCCATAAACTCCAGGCCAATGAACTGGATGCCGCCCTCAAGCTGCTGCTGATTTCCGTGGTGATGCTGCCCCTGTTGCCGAATGAGCGGATGGGGCCTGAAGGTGCACTGAACCCCCGGGAGATCTGGTGGATGGTCGTGATGATCGCCTCCATCTCTTTCGTCGGGTACTTTGCTATCCGTGTAGCCGGCGCCCGCAAGGGGATACTGTTCACCAGCCTGTTTGCGGGACTCAGCTCGTCCACCGCACTGACCCTGCATTTCGCCCGTCAGGCCCGGAACAACCCCCAGTTCAGCCCTCAGTTTGCCGCCGGCATCCTGATTGCCTGTGGCACCATGTTCCCGCGCATTCTGGTTTACTGCCTGATCATCAATGCCGACCTGCTGCCGCACCTGGTCTGGCCCGTGGTGGTCATGACGCTGCTGCTCTACGGCCCGGCCCTCTACATCTGGCAGAAGCATTCCCGGGCCTTTACCGTGAGCCAGCCCAACCTGTCCCAGAACCCGCTTGATCTGTCCTCGGCCCTGATATTCGGCGCCCTGCTGACCGCCATCCTGTTACTGGGCCAGTTTCTCAAGGGGGCGTTTGGCGATGCCGGCATCTACGCGCTGGCTGCCACCTCAGGGGTGGCCGATGTGGACGCCATTACCCTGTCACTGACCCGCATGTCGAACGACAGCCTGGCCATGGGCACTGCGGTGATTGGCATCGTTCTCGCAGCGGCGGTCAACAACCTAGTCAAGTCGGGCATGGCCTGGGGGATCGGCACCCGGCAGGCGGGTGTGATGGTGGCAGGCCCCATGGTGCTGTCACTGGCCGCCGGTCTACTGGTCGCCTGGCTACAGTAACGGCGGGGGCGAAGGCTAGCGGGCGCGACGGAAGGTCAGGTTATAACGGTAGGGGCCGGTCAAGGGGTGCTCTCCGGCTTTCAGCGTCAGCACGCCATGATAGTTAAGCCGGGATTCGCCACCCCAGACCACGACATCGCCGTGCTCCAGCAGGATCTTCCGGGGCCGCTCATTGCGTTGCCGACCGCCAAACTGGAAGTTGATGGGCAACCCCAGTGACACCGAGACAATAGGCCAGCGAAAGTCCTGTTCATCCCGGTCCTGATGCAGGCCCATTTTTGCACCGCGGGCGTAGCGGTTGATCAGGCAGGCATCCGGATCAAAACCGGGGTAACCGGCCTCGACGGCAGCGTTCTGCGCCAGTTGTCGGAATACAGCGGGCATGGGAGGCCAGGGAAAGTCCGTTTCCGGGCTGGTTCTCTGGTATCGATACCCCTGTCGGTCAGTCACCCAGCCAAACTCGCCACAGCAGGTCATGGCCACCGACATCGGATGGCCACCCGGCGTCATCCGATGAACCAGAGGAGCCTCCGCCGTCACCCGGTCAATAGCCGACAGTAGCGCCTGAGCCGGCTCCAGCGCGTGGCGACGCAGTACCACCAGACCATCCGCAATCGGTTCCAGCCATGGCGATTCGCCAGCTGTATCAAAAAGTTCCAATACCGTTCCCCCTGCTCTGCCGACAAACTCAGGCAAACCCGCCTCAAGCGGCTACACTCACATTACGGAGACCGCAAATTCTACAACAAGGCGCTCCATGGATTTCAATCGCCAGTCCGCTCAAGTATCCCTAGCCTTTCTGATTGCCGCCACTATCACCCTGGGTATGGTGATCCTTACCGGCGTTCTGTTGGGGCAGAGTTTTCATGGCATGGAACAGGCCAGGGTCACTGCGGCAAGGACCACCGTCCACCAACTGGTCATCAGCGTCAATGACCGGATAAATTCCATCACCCAGCCACCGGCGACAGCCCTGGCGGTGCTCCGCCATGGGCCACTCACCAAGGCCCAAACACTGCCTGATCGCCTGGAGCGACTGCCGGTTATCGCAGATGTTCTGGACAGCAGCGAGATCGTCAGTGCTGTCTACGCCGGATATGACGACGGCGACTTTTTCCTGCTGCGCAAGATTACCGGCGACAGTAGCCGACGGTTCCCGGATGTCCCCGAGGGCAGCCGCTACCTGCTTCAGAGCCTGGTCTGGAAGAAAGGCCAGCCGGTTGGTCTCTGGCGCTTTTATGACCGCCAGCTTCGCCTCCTGGAAAACCGGCCCCTGCCAGACTACAACTACGACCCCAGACAACGCCCCTGGTACCAGGCCGCCAATAAAATTGGGGGTATGCAGCTGTCCTCACCCTATGTGTTCTTTTCCACTGGTGAAACCGGGCTAACCCTTTCCTGGCGCGCGAAGAACCAACCCGGAACCGTTCTGGGTATTGATGTCACCATGGATGACCTGGACGACCAGCTCGCTGATCTGAACCAGACCCCGGGCAGCCGTCTGGCCATCATTAACCGTCAGGGGGATGTCCTGGCCAGCTCACTGGCGAAGGAGTCCGACAACACTATTCTGTTCCGGGTTCTGGACAAGCGCGACAGTGGCGCCGTCGTCCAGCTCGAAAGCAACGGGAAAGACTGGTACGGGTTTTCCGCACCGCTTGATGCCCTGCCCAACCAGCAGTTGTATGCGGTTATTGGCATTCCCTCCGACGAGCTGCTGGCGGATGTCTGGTCGGTCCTTGCGCGCCAGACCCTGGTCGCTGGCCTGATTGCTCTGGTGCTCCTGGTGTTCGGCTGGTTTGTCAGCCGCCAGGTGGGGAAACCACTGGAGCAGCTCGCAGAGCGCGTCAGCCGGCTTTCCCGGTTCCGCTTCGACACCCGGATTCGTACCGATTCCCGTATCCGGGAAGCCTCCAGGCTCAGCATCGCCCTGGATGATATGGCCCACACGATTGAAAGCTTCCAGAACATCGCGACAGCCCTTAACCGGGGACAGGATCTGCATCAACTGCTACGCGACATTCTCAGCCAACTGATTCGCATTGTCGGCCAGGAACGTGGCGCAATTTACCTGTTCAGCCAGCACGAAAGTCAACTGAAGCTTGCTGTCGCCCAGGAACTGGACTGTCCCACCACCATAACCACTGTCAGCGCGGGCATGGACGACAATGGACTGATCCGGGAACTGCGCCGCCACGTTGACGGGCATCCGGTCTTTGCTGTCCTGCGCAACCGTAGTCGCAAACTGATCGGCGTCCTGCTCATAGAAATGGAAAAAGGTGAGCAGACCGGCCTCAGCAATGACCTGATCGTATTCGTGGACAAGATCGCCGGGTCTGCCGCGGTGGCGATCGAAACCCGGGAGCTTATTGAAAGCCAGCAGGCTCTTCTGGAGGGCATCATTCACCTGGTCGCCAACGCCATTGATGCCAAATCCCCCTATACAGGAGGCCACTGCGAACGGGTGCCCCGGCTCGCCCAGATGCTGACCGACGAGGCCGAGAAGTCCCGGGAAGGACTGTTCCGCAACTTCCGGATGACAGAGGACGAGCGCTATGAGTTCCATCTGGCCGCCTGGCTCCATGACTGCGGCAAAATCACCACTCCCGAATACGTCGTGGACAAGGCCGTCAAACTCGAGACCATTCACAACCGGATCCACGAAATACGCACCCGATTTGAGGTGTTGCATCGCGATGCGGACATTCGCTATCTCACGGCCTGCCTGGCAGGGGAAAACGAACACCTGGCCGCCGATGAACGCCAGCGCAGACATCGGGAACTACAGGAACAGTTCGCTTTTCTGGCCAAACACAACGAAGGCAGCGAACGCATGCCCGATGACGCAGCCGAGCGAATCCGCCAGATCGGCGCCCAGAGCTGGTTGCGACATTTCAGCGACCGCCTGGGGCTGTCCGAAGACGAACGCCAGGCCATCGCCGGTCAGACGGAGCCGTCACTACCGACGCCTGAGCCACTGCTGGCAGACCGGCCGGAACATCGCCGGGAATGGGGTAACCAGAAACCGCCAGTGCAGCGGGACAACCCGGCCAACCGCTGGGGCTTTGACATGGAACCACCAGCCCACGCCTACAACCGGGGCGAACTGCATAACCTGACGATCCGCTACGGCACCCTGACACCGGAAGAACGTTTCCGTATTCAGGAACACATCGTCCAGACCATCTGTATGCTCGATGCCCTGCCCCTGCCTGACCATCTCACCAATGTGCCAAGACTGGCCGGCACCCACCACGAACGAATGGACGGCCAGGGTTACCCCCGGCGACTGCCGGGAGAAGAGATGAGCATCCCCGAAAGAATCATGGCAGTGGCGGATGTGTTCGAGGCGCTGACCGCCGTTGACCGCCCCTACAAGCGGGGCAAAACGCTCAGTGAAGCCCTCGGACTGATGCACGACATGGTACGGAGGGGACACATTGACCGCTCGGTCTTTGAACTGTTCGTCCGCTCCGGCACCTACCGGCGCTATGCCGAACAGCACCTGCGGCCGGAGCAGATCGATACCGTGGATGAAAGCCTGTTCATGCAGCCCTGAGCAAAAAACCGTATAGTTCACGGACTGATGTTTTAGCCAAGGATCTCTGAATGCTGTTCGCAATCTTTATCGGTGGCCTGATCGGCTATGCCTTTGGCCGCTTTCCCGGGTTTCTGATCGGCGCAGCCATTGGCGCCTTTCTGTTCAATCGCCTCAAAAGCCGACTGATCAATCGGCTACAGGATGTCCAGAACGGGTTTATCGAATCGGTGTTCGCCGTCATGGGTGCCCTGTGCAAGTCCGACGGTGTGGTCAGCCAGGACGAGATCGACATGGCCGAGGCCATGTTTGCCCGCTTCCGGCTGAACGAAACCCAGAAAGCCACCGCCAAGGCCGCCTTCAATCGTGGCAAAGCCCCGGACTTCGACCTGGACGCCGAGCTTGATGACTTCCTGCGCCGATGCGGCCGCCAGCCAGCCTTCCTGCAGATGTTCCTGCAGGTTCAGGTGTCTGCGGTAGCGGCCGATGGCCAGGTGCATCCGGCCGAGCATGAAATGCTGGTGCGCATCGCCCGCCGCCTGGGATTGCCGGAAAGCCAGGTGGACCAGCTCGAAGCCATGCTCCGGGGCGCCCATGCCGGCCAGGCCGGTGGTGCAGGCGGCTATACCACAGGGCAACAACTGGATGACGCCTACAAGGTACTGGGCGTATCTTCAGACGCCTCAGACGCAGAGATCAAGAAGACTTACCGCAAGCTGATGAGCGAGAATCACCCGGACAAGCTGGCCGGACGGGGTATGCCGGAAAGCATGCGGGAAATGGCGGAGGAACGGACCCGGGAAATCAGCCACGCCTACGACGTCATCAAGGACGCACGCAAACAATCCCAGTAACGTGAACGGCGTCCCGCCGGGAATCCTCAGGGTGGGACGCTATAGCCAGCGGGGCACCCGCTGGCAGTATTGTTGATACGGCTCACCAAAGCGTTCGGTCAGAGCTTTTTCCTCCTCCCTGGCCTGGCGCACAATCACCCCGACACCAACCAGCAGACACACCAGCGAAAAAACACTGGGCAGTGCCAGGAAAAATCCCAACTGGCCCATCATCACCGCCAGGAATGCAGGGTTCCGGCTCCGGCCAAAGGGGCCCGAAGTCAGCAATTCGCCTTCCCTCTCTTGCCGATCAATGCCCGAGCGCCAGTTGGCATGCATATAGGCCTGCACATAGTTCACTAGGGTAAATGACAGCAGCAGCAAGAGGGCTCCCACTGCGAGCACCGGCCATTGGTAAAGTGCCGGGAACTGCCCCAGCCACGGGTCTATGTCCACACCGATCCGAACCACGCACACCAGCAGTATGGCCGCCCGGAAAAGATTGAAGATGTGCCGGTGCCACCAGGTCGCCTGGCCACGGGCACCATAGTGAATGTGGGAAAAGCCCAGGCGGGCGTATAACCCCAGGGCGCGGGCCGTAAACTGCAGGCCGATCATCAGGAAAAATATACCAAGAAAAACGCGGACGACGGGCTCCACGATGTCCATTACCCATTCCAGTTCAAGGAGTTGAACTTCAGCTTAGTGCGCCCCCGGCGGCATTGAAAGTGATGTGGCTCAATCATTCCCCATCCCGGGGAAGATCGACAGCACCCGCTGAAAACTTGCCTCGGGTTCCGCCTCCAGAATCAGGGGATCGCCGGTCACCGGGTGAATCAGCTCAAGCCGGGTTGCCGCCAGCATCAGGCGACCCTCACCAAAACGCTCGGCGAAATACCGGTTGTGGCGGCCACGGCCGTGATTGGCATCCCCGATGATGGGATGGCTGATGTGCTTCATATGACGGCGGAGCTGGTGCTTCCGGCCGGTTGCCGGAAACAGCTCCACCAGGCTGTAGCGACTCGTCGGGTAGCGCTCAATCGCGACGGGAATTTCGGTGGTCGCAAGACGGCGATACCGGGTCAGCGCCTCGCGGACCGGCTGTTCCTCGTGTTTCCGGCGCCGGTCTTCCGGCTCTTCCCGCAGCGGGTGGTCAATCACACCGGATTCCGGCGGCCAGCCCCGCACCACCGCCTGATAGGTCTTGGCCATGAGCCCGGCCATCATGGCCTGCCCCAGCCGTCGCGCGGTGTCCGGGTCCAGGGCAAACAGCAGCACCCCCGAGGTCGGGCGGTCCAGGCGGTGTACCGGATAGACATGCTTCCCGCCATTCAGTGCCCGGGCGTACTGCAGCGCGAACTCGGTTTCGTGTCGGTCGATGGGGCTGCGATGAACAAGCAATCCGGCCGGTTTGTGGACCGCCAGTAAGTAATCATCGTAATAGAGAGTGGTCAGGGGGTTCAGCATCAATCATCCCGGCCGATAGACAGGTATAAGGATTCCGGGCGGCCAGCCGTCAGGATCCTGAATCATACATTCCGATGACCGTTTCAGACAGGTGCACTTCATGCGCTGGTACACCAAAAGCATCCTCAACCGCATTCTCACAATCATTGTTGTCGTCAATCTGCTGATTGCAGTGGTTGCCGGCACCTACTTCAGCAACTCCCTCGGCACCCAGGAGCAGTACGACGAACTGGTGTCAAAACGGGTGGCGCATGCTCTGGAAGCCCAGGAGATTCTGGTCCAGTTCAAGACTCAGGTCCAGGAATGGAAAAACGTCCTGATCCGGGGGTCGGATGACGATCAGAGGGAAAAATACTGGCAACGGTTTCAGGCCACCGAAGCGGCTATCCAGGACCAGTTGGATGCGCTCATTCCACGGTTGGTCGCACGGGATGCTATCGACCTGATGACCCGTTTTCAGAAAGCACACAACCGGATGGGTAAGGCCTACCGCGAAGGTTTCCGGGCTTTCGTCGCTTCCGGCTACGAACACAGCGCCGGCGATCAGGCGGTGGCGGGTATTGACCGGGAACCGGCTCAGCTTATCGAGGAAGCCTCGGCATTGATCCGGAACCACGCCACCGAGCGGTCCACCGGCCTTAAAGAAAGCGCAACGGCCAATACCGCTTTCATGGGCGCACTGCTGCTGGCCGCCATTGCCCTGGGCACGCTGGCCTGTGTGCTGGTGCTGATCAAATCGGTGATCACTCCCGCCAAGGAGCTGATTGCCAAGCTGCGCAAGATTGGCGAGGGCGACCTGACCGATCCGGTCACCATGGAGCGCTCCGATGAGCTGGGACAACTGGCCGATACCGCCCGGGCCCTGCACGCCTTCCTCAGTGAAACCGGCACCATGATGAAAAATGACGCCGAGCAACTGGGCCGCATGGGCGCCACCATCCGCGACAACGCCGACACGGTGTCCGGGCAGTCGGACCAGGCCCACGAGCGCATCGACCAGATTGCAACGGCGATGAATGAAATGTCCGCGACCGCCCAGGAGGTCGCCCAGCACGCCTCATCGGTGGCGGGCCAGGTGGATGACACCACCAATCAGACCCGTGAGGCAGACAACCAGATCCACCAGGCGGTTGAAAGCATGGATCGTCTGACCGACCAGATCCGCAGTTCATCCGAAACCGTCAAGGGACTCGCCGAAAGCGGTATGCGGGTCAGTGATGTCATGAAAGTGATTCGGGAAATCGCCGATCAGACCAACCTGCTGGCCCTGAACGCCGCCATTGAAGCGGCCCGGGCCGGCGACGCAGGCCGCGGCTTTGCGGTGGTGGCTGATGAAGTCCGTAACCTGGCCGCCAAGACCCAGGAAGCCACGGTCGAGATTGACGAGATCATCGCCAGCATCCAGACCGGTTCCCGGGACGCCACCGAATTCATGGGGGCCTCCGAGATTGTGGCCAGGGATAGCAGCGATATCGTCAACACGGTCCGGCACACCCTGGAGGCGATCACCGAACGTATGGTCGCCATCAACGACGCCACCACCCAGGTGGCCACCGCCGCCGAGGAACAGACCAGCGTCAGCGAGGACATCAACCGCAACGTCACCGAGGTGGCGGATATCTCCGAAGCCATGCACAAGGCCGCCGAGGACAACCGGCGCACCGTGCCGGAACTGGAGGATATGGCCCAGAAAGCCCAGAAACTGGCCGGCCGTATCCGTCAGTGATCCTCACCGGAGCCGGATAAGGCCTTCAGGCGTTGTCCGGCTCTGTCCCCCAGCACCAGCAGGGCCGGTGTTACCAGCAGCGTCAGCAGGGTGGCAAAGGTCAGTCCGCCGGCAATGGCGCTGGAAAGCTGGGTCCACCACTGGGTGGACGGCGCTCCCAGCCCGAACGACGGCGACAGCAGATCCACGTTGATTCCCAACACCATGGGCAGCAGCCCCAGCACCGTGGTCACGGCGGTCAGCAGTACCGGCCGGAACCGCACGCAGCCGGTCTCCAGCGCCGCCTCAAACGCGCCCAGCCCGTCCTGTTTCATCTGGTTGAAGGTATCAATCAGGATGATGTTGTTGTTCACCACAATTCCGGCCAGGGCAATCACCCCCATCCCCACCATGACCACGCCGAAGGGCTGGCCATTGAACAGCAGCCCCAGCAGCACGCCAGCCGTGGACAGTACGATGGCCGAAAGCACCAGCAGGGTCTGGTAGAACGAGTTGAACTGGGTCAGCAGGATCAGCAACATCAAGCCCAGGGCCACCACGAACGCGGTCATCAGGAAGGTTGCGGCCTGCTGCTGGTCTTCGTTCTCACCAGCCAGACGCACTGTTACGCCTTCCGGGACCTCTGGCATCTGTTGCTGAAGCGACTGCAGCAACTGGGTCACCTGTTCACCGGGGCCCACGTCGGATTTGATGGTGACGGTACGCTGACCATCCACCCGCACAATGGTGGCCGTCTTGTCGCCAGGCTCCAGGCTCACAAACTGGGACAGGGGCACCTGGCCCCGGCTGGTGCTGATGGTCTGGCGTTCCAGTTGGTCCAGTTCCCGCCAATCCCGTGGCACGCGCACGGCAATGTCCACCTCGTCGCGGACATCCTCCGGTCGATAGGTCGCCAGTATCAGGCCGTTGGTGACCAGCCGTACCGCGCTGCCGATGCTCAGAACATCGGTTCCAAACCGCGCGGCGGCCTCCCGGTCCACTTCCAGGCGCCATTCAATACCGGGCAGACTGCGGTCATCCTCGATATCGACAAAGCCCCCCATGTCACGCATGGCCTGCTCGATCTGCTCCACATGACTGTCTATCAGGCGACTGTCCAGACTGCTGACCAGTATTTCCACCGGCTTACCCGTATTGGGCCCACCCTCCTGCTCACGGAATTCCAGTTCGATACCGGGAATATCCGCCGTGCGTTGCCGGAAATCGGACAGGATCGCGCTCGCAGGCCGCCGGGTGAACCAGTCATTGAACTGGAACTGCAGAACCCCGATCACATCCGGCGCCATCTGGCTACTGGTGGTCAGCATTGAACGGGCATAGAGCGCCTTGACCTCGGCCATGCCCTGAAGACGACGCTCCACCTCCCGGACAATGGCATCCCGTTCGTAGACGGACAGATCGCCACGGGCGCGCACCTGGACCTGGGCGGAATCCGGCTCGACACTGGGAAAGAACTCAACCCCGTGATTGAACCGGCCGTAAGCGGCGTAGATCAGCGCAATCACCACCAGTGCGCCCAACAGGGTCAGCACCGGCCTGGCGAGCAGGGCCGATAGCACCTTTCGGTACAGAGCCATAAAGCGCCCACCTTCCGAAGGCAGCCGGGTCCGTCGCCCGCCACTGACACTGCCCAGCACAGGCAGAAAGATCAGCGCCATGGCCAGGGATGCCAGCAGGCAGATCAGTACCGTCATCGGCAGGTATTGCATGAATTCACCCACCACCCCGGGCCAGAACAGCAGGGGCACAAACACCGAGAGCGTGGTGGCGGTGGAGGCAATCACCGGCCAGGCCATGCGTGACGCGGCCTCCACCCAGGCGGTACGGACCGGCTGGCCCTCATTCAGGTTCCGGTCCGCCAGCTCGGACACCACGATGGCACCGTCCACCAGCATGCCGGCGACCAGAATGAGGCTGAACAGCACCACGATGTTGAGGGTCACCCCCATGCTCCAGATCACCAGAATGCCGGTCAGGAAGGCGCCAGGGATGGTCAGTCCCACCAGCAGGGCGGATCGGGGCCCCATGGCGGCAATCACTACGATGATCACCAGTACGATGGCTGTCAGTACGTTGTTGAGCAGGTCGTACAGGATATCCCGGACCTCATCAGACTGATCCATGATGTAGCGGATATCCAGGGTGTCCGGGAGGTGCCCACTGGCCCGGTCAATCAGAGCCCTCACCTGCTCCACGGTTTCGAGGATGTTGGCCCCGGAGCGCTTGGAAACTTCCAGCACCACCGCCGGCTCGCCATTGATGCGGGCAAAGCCGGTGGGATCCTTGAAGGTCCGCTGCAGGATGGCGACATCGCCGAAGGTCACCACCGTGTCGTCGTCCACTTTCACCGGCATGGCCATCACGTCTTCGATGTTTTCAATCACGCCCGGCACTTTCAGCGCCATCCGGCCATTGCCGGTATCCAGGGAGCCAGCCGCCACCAACTGGTTGTTCCGGCTCACCAGGGACGCGAGCTGGTCGAAATCCAGTCCGTAACTCTCCAGCACCTGGGGATCAGCAACGATTTCCAGCAGGTCTTCCCGGTCGCCCCCGATCTCCACTTCCAGTACCTCGGGGATCGCCTCGATCTCATCCTGCAGGCGCCGGGCAATGGTGATCAGCTCCCGCTCCGAGAGCGGGCCGGACAGGCCCACCGAAAGCACCGGAAACAGGGAGACATTGATTTCGTTGACGCTGGGTTCATCCGCTTCCGAGGGCAGCTTGGTGCGGGCGGTGTCCACTTTTTCCCGAACATCCTGCAGGGCTTTGTCCGGATCAAAACCGGCATCGAACTCCAGCATCACCGAGGCATGCCCTTCCGAGGCGGTACTGCGCATTTCCTTGATGCCCTCAAGGGAGCGCAGTTCCTGTTCCATGGGCCGGATCAGCAGACGCTCCCCGTCTTCCGGGCTCACGCCCTCCAGGGTCATGGAGATATAGATCATCGGGATGGTGACATCCGGATTCGATTCCTTGGGGATGGCCTGGTAAGCGGCCAGACCACCCAGAATCAGGAACGCGAACGTCAGCAGCGTGGTGCGACTGCGGTCCATCGCCGCAGCAATCAGCGCCCTCATGATTCAGCCCTGCCCGTCGGTGGCATCAACGGCGACGACGGTGTCGCCCTCGGACACAAACCCGGCGCCCCGGGTAATCAACCGGACTTCATCCGGAAGACCGGTCACCCAGGCGCCCTCACTGGACACATTGAGCAGGCGGACCCGGCCGAACACCACCCGATCCTCACTGTTCACGTATTTCAGGCCGGGCCGTCCGGCATCGTCCAGGGCCAGATAGGCAGGTGACACAAACATGGCCTGACGCTCCGGCAGGTGGATGTTCAGGGTTGCCGAGGCGCCCGCCGTGCGGTGGCGTTCAGGGTTGTCGACATCCACTTCCACGGCAAAGGTACGGGTACTGCTGTCAGCGGCGCTGGCCACAAAACTCACCTGTCCCGCAAGCTCGGTGCCATCGAGCAGGGTCACCGTCACGGTCTGGCCAACCGCCACCTGCGCCACCTCCTGCTGGGGAATGTGCCCGGTCGCTTTTAGCCGGGCCACCTGGACAATCTCAAACAGCGGCGTGCCCACCTGGACCAGAGTGCCCTCATCCACTTCCCGGCGGTTGATCATGCCGGCAATCGGCGCTCCCGGCTCCAGATGCGACAGAGCCAGCTCCGCCGCCTCCAGCTCCGCCCGGGCGGCGGCCAGATCGCTTTCCAGACCGAGGATGTCGGTTTTTGCGGCCAGGTTCCGGGACCCCAGGCTACGGGCAGCGTCCAGATCAGCTGCCAGTTTCCGGACACGGGCCCGCCGTTGGGTGACCACGGAATCACGCCCGTCCGTCGACAGGGTCAGCAGTGGCTGCCCCGCCTCTATCCGGTCCCCGAGAGCCACATGCAATTGCTCCACCGTGCCCGCCACTCTGGCACCCACATCGACCGACTGCCAGGGTTCGAGCTGTCCCTGCAAACGCAGCATCGGCTGATAGGTTTCGGCCGCCAGTGCCCGCACCTGAACGTGCGTTGGTGACGTCTCAGCGGCAGTGGATTCCTCCGGCGCCTGCTCCCTCGCTTCCTTGACCTCACCGGTTGCCATCCAGATCACCAGAATCACGATGACCAGAAGAGATAATCCGAGGGAACTCCACCTTGCTTTTGTCATTGCCTGTCCGTTGTCGACTGCTCACTGGTTGGCTCCGGCTGACAGCCGGCCCGATCAAAAAGGTTGCATCCTTATCAGGACGTGGGGTAGATTTTACACATTGTCCGAATTCATGCAGAGCAGCATCTCGAATTTATGAATCTCAACGCGGTAGTCGTCCTTGTGAAGCTTGTCCTGGTGGTCGTGGTGCCAACCGGGGGCTTTTGCGTGGATGAACGGGTGAGATAGCGACAACCTGACAAGACACCAGAAGCCCCCGGCACCGAAAGGTCCCGGGGGCTTTTTTTTGCACCGAAGAAAAAGGGAAAACGACCATGAACGGCGCACAGCACATCCTTGACGCGTTCCACCGCCACAACATTGGTACCGTATTCGGCTATCCCGGCGGCTGCATCATGCCGCTATACGATGCCCTGGTGGACGATGTCGGTGTGGACCACGTGCTGTGCCGCCATGAACAGGCCTGCGCCCTGGCGGCCGATGGCTACGCCCGTGCCAGCGGCAAGCTGGGTGTGTGCATCGCCACCTCCGGCCCCGGCGCTACCAACCTGATCACCGGCGTTGCCAACGCCCACCGGGATTCCATCCCCATGCTGGTAATCACCGGCCAGGTGGCGTCGGGCATGATCGGCACCGATGCCTTCCAGGAGACCGACGTTCTGGGAATGACGCTGGGCATCGTCAAACACAGTTACCTGGTGGATGACGCGGAGGCCCTGCCTCAGATCATGGAGGAGGCCATGGCACTGGCTACCAGCGGGCGGCCCGGTCCGGTCTGGATCGACATCCCCAAGGACATCCTGTTAACCGAGGTAAAAGCCCTGGCGCCGTCACAGAGCTCAACACCGGAACCCGGCACTCCGGACATCGCCGAAGCCCTGGCCATGCTGCGAGAAGCCAGACGCCCCCTGCTCTATAGCGGCGGAGGGGTGTCCCTGGCCAATGCCGAAGACCGTTTCCGCGCCTTTGCCAATGCTTCGGCCATGCCCGGCGTGGCCACGCTCAAGGGCATCGGCAATGCCGGCAAGCACAACCCGAACGACCTGGGCATGCTCGGGATGCACGGCTCCCGGGCTGCCAACCGGGCCGTTGAAGAGTGCGACCTGCTGTTTATTGTCGGCGCACGCCTGGACGACCGCGCCACCGGGAAACTGGACGGTTTCGCGCCCAATGCACGCACCATCCACATCGACACAGATGCGGCGGAAATCAGCAAACTGCGGGCAGCAGATGTGGCCCTGCGCGGTAACCTGAACGGCATTCTGGCCGCCTTCACCCGCGAACTGGAACGACAACCACTGACCATCGACGATTGGTGGAGCCAATGCCAGACCTGGCGCACCACCGGAGGCTTCCAGGCTGCCGATAACGAAGAACCCTTGGCCCCAATTACCGGCCCTGTCTTTATCCGCCAGCTCTCCCGAATCACCGCCGACAACACAGTCATTGCCTGTGATGTGGGCCAGCACCAGATGTGGGTGGCCCAGCATTACCACTTTGATCATCCCCGCCATCACCTGACCAGCGGCGGACTGGGCACCATGGGTTACGGACTGCCAGCGGCCATTGGCGCCCAGTTCAGCGACCCCGGCACCACAGTCATCAATGTTGCCGGCGATGGTTCCTTCATGATGAACGCCCAGGAACTGGCCACCATCCGCCGCTACCGGCTGCCGGTGAAGATCATCATTCTCGACAACCAGTGCCTGGGCATGGTCCGCCAGCAACAGGAGCTTTTCTACCAGAACCGGGAAAGCCAGATTGATCTGGACGACAACCCGGATTTCATGGCCATGGCCCGGGCCTTCGATATCCCGTCCCTGCACATTGAGCGCACCGACCAGATCCGCCGGGGTATCGAAACCATCCTGGCCTACGCCGGCCCGATGCTGCTGCATGTCTCGATCAGCCGCGAGGAAAACGTCTGGCCGATCGTCAAACCTGGAGCCAGCAACCACGAAATGATGGATGAACCCAAACGCACCACCGCCCAAAAGGAACACGTTGCATGAAACCCAAGACCCAAACCTCACTGCCCGGTTATACCCTGACCTGTCGCATGGCTCACGAGGCTGCGGCGCTGGAACGGCTGTGTCAGGTGGTACGCATTCGCGGCTTCCGGATCACCCGAATGAACCTGCAAAGCACGGACGGGCAACTGGACATAGCCCTCACGTTGGAGGGCTCGCGTCCTATCGGGATGTTGCAGTCACAACTGGAAAAGTTGCATTCGGTAGCGGGGGTTGTTCTTGATGAAGGGGCGTCTCAGACCCGGAGTGCATGAGACGCCTGTTTGCGAGCCTACCTGAGAGTGTCAGGGGCGACTCCCTGACACCTCTGATATCCGGCATTCCTGGCCAGAGCCCTGAAGACAGGGGTTAAAGCAATTCAATGGCCACCGCAGTACCTTCGCCGCCGCCGATGCACAGAGACGCCACACCGCGCTTGAGCCCGCGCTGCTTCAGCGCATTGATCAGAGTGACCATGATGCGCGAGCCAGAGGAACCAATCGGGTGCCCGAGGGCACAGGCGCCGCCATAGACATTGACCTTGTCAGCCGGCAGGTCCAGCGCATTCATGGCCGCCAGTGTCACCACGGCAAACGCCTCGTTGATCTCGAAAAGATCCACGTCACTGACCGACCAGTTGGCTTTTTCCAGTACCTTTTCGATCGCCCCGATGGGTGCCAGCGTAAATTCCGACGGCAAGCGGGCGTGGGTAGCATGGGCAACAATCCGGGCCTGGGGCTGAAGCCCTCTTGCTTCCGCCTCCGCAGCCGATGCCAGCACCAGGGCAGAGGCACCGTCACTGATGGAACTGGAGTTGGCCGCGGTCACGCTGCCATCCTTGGCGAACGCCGGCTTCAGGTTGGGGATCTTGTCAGGCCGGGCATTGCCCGGTTGCTCGTCAATCTCCACCAGGGTGTCGCCACCACGGCCGGAGACGGTCACCGGCGTCACCTCTGCATCAAACCAGCCTGCCTTGATGGCCTCGTTGGCGCGCGCCAGGGAACGAATGGCAAAATCGTCCATGGCCTGGCGGCTGATGTTTTCCTTGTCGGCCGTGCGCTGGGCGAATACGCCCATCAGGCCGCCCTCATAGGCGTCTTCCAGGCCGTCCAGGAACATGCTGTCCAGCACCTGGCCGTGCCCCATCCGCATGCCGCCCCGGGCTTTGGGCAGCAGATAAGGCGCCTGGCTCATGTTTTCCATGCCGCCGGCAATCATGATGTTGTTGGTGCCCGCCTTGATCTGGTCATGAGCCATGATCACCGCCTGCATGCCCGAGCCACACATCTTGTTGACGGTGGTACAACCGGAACCATCGGGAATACCGGCACTGCGGGAGGCCTGACGGGCCGGTGCCTGGCCCAGCCCGGCCGGCAGTACACAGCCCATGATCACTTCCTGCACATCCGCCGGTTGCAGTCCTGCCCGCTCAATGGCCGCCCGAATGGAGGTGGCGCCCAGTTCCGGGGAACGTACCGAACTCAGTGAGCCCATCATGCCGCCCATGGGCGTCCGGGCGGAACCTGCGATAACGACGTCGTTGTTACTCATCTTAATGTCCTCTCAAATCTCGGTGCCAGCCGAGCGGCGGATGGTCTCCCGGGACACGCGGTGAATACGTCCCTGTACGCTCGACCAAAACATCCCTGTTTTGGACGGTCCCGGGAGACCATCCGCCACTCGGCTATCCAGTTGTGAGTTTGCTTATCCGCTTCAGACCTTGCCCAGCACGGAGCGGGCGATGATTTCCTTCATCACTTCGGACGTACCGCCGTAGATCCGCTGTACACGAGCATCCACAAAGTTCCGGGAGATCGGGTACTCGGAGGTATAGCCGTAGCCGCCGAACAGCTGCAGGCAGCCGTCGGCCACCCGGCACTGCATCTCGGTGGCGCTGTACTTGGCCATGGAGGCGGTGGGGGCATCCAGTTCACCCGCTTCATACTGCCGGATGCACTGATCCACGAAAGCCTTGTTGACCCGGTAGTCGGTTTCCATCCGGGCAATCTCGAACCGGGTATTCTGCAACTGGGCGAGTTTCTGCCCGAAAAGCTCCCGCTCCTGGGCATAGGCGATGGTCATATCCAGGGAACCGCGCGCGGCGGCAACGCCCAGGGCCCCGATAACCAGCCGTTCCCGGGGCAACTCCTGCATCAGGTAAACAAAGCCCTGGCCTTCCTCACCCAACAGAGCCGAAGACGGAACGCGCATGTCCGAGAAGAAAAGCTCGGAGGTATCGCCGCTGTGCTGACCGATCTTGTCCAGATTCCGACCCCGGCTGAATCCGGGCAGTGTGGTATCGACCAGGAATAGGCTGATGCCCCGGGCACCGGCTGCCGGATCGGTCCTGGCTGCCACGATCACCATATCCGCGTGCTGGCCATTGGTGATGAAGGTTTTCGATCCGTTGAGGATGTAATCCCCGCCGTCTTTTACCGCACTGGTCCGCATGGCCTGCAGGTCGCTGCCGGCACCCGGCTCGGTCATGGCGATGGCGCCAACCAGATCACCGGAGACCATTCCCGGCAACCAGCGCTGCTTCTGTTCCTCGTTGGCCAGATGGCTGATGTAAGGCGCCACGATGTCCGAATGCACCATGACGTTGGTGGACAGGGCACCAAACCCCATCCGCGACATTTCCTCGCTCACCACCACCGAGTACTGGAAAGGCGCACCACAGCCGCCACACTCCTCCGGCACATCCACACAGAGCATGCCGGCCTGGCCCAGAGTCTGCCAGAGCTGCCGGGGCACGATCCCCTCCTGCTCCCAGGCCTCATAGTGCGGAGCCACTTCTGTCTCCAGGGCGCGGATCACCGAATCCCGGAACAGTGACAGTTCTTCCTGATCAACAGGCTCACTCATGATTACCACCTCATGGCTGTTGTTCGGGTTATCGGGGGGCCATGCGCAGGGCACAGTCGAGACGGACAACCTCACCATTGAGCACCGGGTTGCTGACCATCTGATCGACCATCATGGCGAACTCGTCAGGTTTGCCCATCCGGCTCGGGAACGGCAGCGTGGCGGCCAGGCTCTCCTGCACTTCATCCGGCATGCCGGCCATCATCGGTGTCATGAAAATGCCCGGTGCGATGGTGTTCACCCGGATACCCTGCCGGGCCAGTTCCCGGGCAGCCTGAAGGGTCAGCGAGACAATGCCACCCTTGGAGGCACTGTAGGCCGCCTGACCAATCTGTCCTTCATAGGCGGCGATGGAGGCCGTATTGATGATGACGCCCCGCTCACCATCGGCGTTGGGCTCGCGTTCGGCCATGTCGGCGGCCGCCAGACGCAGAATGTTGAAACTGCCAATCAGGTTGACCTCGACCACCTTGCTGAATTTCTCCAGCGGCATAACGCCTTCACGACCCAGAATCTTTCCGGCCGGCGCAATACCGGCGCAGTTCACGGCGATCCCACAGGGGCCATGAGCCTTACGCGCGGCACTCACCGCCTCATCGGCGCTGTCGGCGGAACTGACGTCACAATACAGAAACAGGCCGCCAATCTCTCCGGCCACTTTCTCACCCTGCTCGGCGTTCATGTCCAGAATGGCCACCTTGCAACCTGACGTGGCCAGCTTCCGGGCAACAGCCTCGCCCAGACCGGACGCCCCACCTGAGACAATGGCGGGCACCTCTTTGAATTCCATCGATTTCTCTCCCAATAACGGGCCCTGCACCACAGGGCCCTCAGGTGTTAACTTTTACGTTTACGTAAACTTTAACCAATTCCTATCAAAAAGGGAAACCGGCAGCAAATCAGTCCAGGCGCTCGACCAGCAGGGCAATCCCCTGACCGCCCCCGATACACATGGTGACCAGGCCATGGCGGCCACCGGTCCGCTCCAGCTCTGCCAGGGTCTTGATAATCAGGATGGAACCGGTAGCACCCACCGGATGGCCAAGGGCGACAGCGCCACCGTTCGGATTTACCTTGTCCTCCGGCAGCCCCAGTTCCCGCGAGACCGCCATCGCCTGGGCGGCAAAGGCTTCATTGGATTCAATCACGTCCAGGTCCGCAACCGACAGGCCGGTCTGCTCAAGCACCCGGCGTACGGCAGGAATCGGCCCCAGACCCATGACCTCCGGATCAACACCGGCGAAGGCGTAACCCAGCAGGCGCCCCCTGGCCTTCAGGCCCCGATTCTGAGCCTCCCGGGCACTGGTCAGCACCATGGCGGCTGCGCCATCGTTAATGCCCGAGGCGTTACCGGCCGTGACAATGCCGTTCGGGTCGAACGCCGGCTTGAGGCTGGCCAGACTTTCGGCCGTGGTGTCTGCCCGCACATGCTCATCGCGCTCGACCACAAGCTCCTTGCGCCCCTGCCTGACGGTGACCGGCACGATCTGGCTATCAAAATGGCCCTGCTCGATGGCCCGGGCGGCACGCCGGTGACTTTCTGCGGAAAACGCATCCAGCTCCTGGCGGGTAAACCCGTTGCGCTGGGCCACCCGCTCGGCGGTCATGCCCATATGGCCACTGCCAAAGGGATCACTCAGGATACCCAGGGTCAGGTCCACCGCCCGGCCATCCCCCATGCGCAGCCCCTTTCGGACGTTGGGCAACACATAGGCGCCCTGACTCATGCTCTCGGCGCCGCCGGCCAGCGCCAGGCGACTGTCGCCCATGGCGATCATCTGCGCGGCACTGATCACCGACTGGACGCCGGAGCCACACAGCCGGTTGACGTTGAATGCGGCAGACCCCGGCTTCATGCCGACGTTCAACGCAATATGGCGGGCAACATAGGCGTCCTGCGGGCCGGTGGTGATGATGTGGCCAAACACGGAGTGATCCAGGTCCTCCGGCGCCACGCCGGAGCGGCGGATCGCCTCGGCCGCCGCGCAGGTGCCCAGATCCGCCGGGGCCAGACTGCTCAGAGAGCCGCCAAAACCACCGATGGCGGTGCGGGCGCCGTCCAGAATGACAACGTCTTTAATGCTCATATTCCTGTCCTCTTGCAACGATCGTGTTAAAGCTTCAGGCCTTGCCCAGCATGGAGCGGGCAATGACCTCTTTCATGATTTCCGACGTGCCCGCATAGATGGTCTGTACACGGGCGTCCACAAAGAACCTCGAAATCGGGTATTCGCGAGTGTAGCCATAGCCGCCAAACAACTGCAGGCAGTCATTGGCAATGTCGCACTGCATTTCCGTCAGCATCAGCTTCAGGACGGCCGCGTCCGTGGCTGTCATGTCGCCCCGGTGATACCGGTCCATGCACTGGTTCAGGTAGGCCCGTGCCATATCCAGGCGGGCCCGGGCCTCGGCCAGCTTGAAACGGGTGTTCTGGAAATCCGCCACCCGCTGACCAAACGCCCGACGCTCCTGGACATACTCCAGGGTCAGCGCCAGGGCTCCCTCGCTGGCACCCACAGCCTGGGCCCCCACCCCCAGGCGCTCCCGGGGCAACTCCTGCATCAGGTAGGCGAACCCCCTGCCCGCTTCACCCAGCAACAACTCTTCCGGCACAACCAGGTCCTGGAAAAACAGTTCGGCGGTGTCGCTGGCGTGCTGGCCGATCTTGGCTATGCCTTTACCACGACTGAACCCGGGTAACGATGCGTCCACCAGGAACAGGGAAACGCCCCGGGCACCGGCTTTGGGGTCGGTCTTGGCGCAGACGATAACCAGATCGGCATGCAGGCCGTTGGTGATGAAGACCTTGGCACCATTGATCCGCCAGCCCCCGGGCACCTTTTCCGCGGATGTGCGCATGGCCGCCAGGTCACTGCCTGCGCCAGGCTCGGTCATCGCGATGGCACCCAGCACCTCCCCGGAGGCCATGGCCGGCAGGTAACGCTGCTTCTGCGCCTCGGATCCCAGATGCAGAATATAAGGCATGACGATGTTGGCGTGAATGTTGTACCCGGAGGCCAGCCCGCCATACCCCTGACGTGCAATTTCCTCGATAGCCAGTTGAGAAATCTCGAACGCTGCCCCGGCCCCGCCATAGGCCTCTGGCATATCGATGCCGAGCATGCCGGCCTGCCCCAGAATGTTCCATAGCTGTCTGGGAATTTCCCCGGCTTCCTCCCACTGCTCATACCAGGGTGCCACTTCCTGCTCCAGCGCCCGGTTGATCATGGTCTGGAACAGGTCAATATCCGGCTGCTCGACTGACATTTATGGCCTCGCAATTGAATTCACTGAGTAAGATGGACCATCATTAGACCCCTTACTTTTCGGGGCGGGAATGACCCTTCCTGCCGAAATAATTGACCCTTTACGCATCTGCCCGGACCCGTCATGGCCAAGGCCCACATCGCCAACCACTACCTGCAGGCCACCGTTCGTGGTGCTGAGCGCCAGGGTCACCGGGCCAGTGAACTGCTGGCCCGGGCGGACATTCCCGAAAACTGGCTGAACCGCCCTGGCCAACTGATCACCGAGGCGCAACTGACCGCACTGGTCAAAGCGGTCTGGCGAGCCACCCGCGACGAGTTTCTGGGGCTATCCTCCAGCCCCTGCCGCAACGGCACCTTTGCGCTCATGTGCGAGTACTGCCTGGATTCCGCCACGCTTGGCGCGGTGCTGCGCAAAAGTGCCCGCTTCTACCGGATTATCTGCGCAAACCTGGACATTGAGCTTGAGGAGCCGGCTGACAGTGATCGACTGGTCTTTTTCCGGCTCAACCTCCGGGACGCCTGCAACGACACCGATCACCTGCTACAGGAATTCCTGCTGCTGATGTGGGAGCGGCTGGCATGCTGGCTGGTGGACCAGCAGATCCCCTTCGCCCGCACCCAGTTCAATTACGCCCCTCCGTCCCACGCCCGGGAATACCGGGCCATGTACCCCGGCGAACTCGACTTCGAAGCCCCGGTATGCGGCTTTTACATGCACCGGCGGTATCTGCAGTTGCCCATCGTGCGCAGCGAAGAAGAACTGACGCAGTTCCTGCAGGCGGCACCGGCTTACATCCTGCACCGGCCCAGCCAGGACGAGACCCTGCGCACCCGCGTGCGGTCGTTGCTCGCCCGCTACGACTACCGGGATATGCCCGGGCTGGACGCCCTGGGTGACCAGCTTCACATGACCCCGCGCAGCATCGGCCGGAAACTCCAGGAAGAAGGCACCTCCCTGCGGCGGATCAAGGAATCCCTGCGCCGGGAACACGCCCTGCGCCTGCTGGTACGGGAAAACCTCAGCATCGCCGACGTGGGTGAGCGCGTAGGTTTTGCGGAAACGGCTTCCTTCTGCCGGGCGTTCAAGCGCTGGACCGGCACCTCCCCTGCCCGCTGGCTCCAGAGCCGAAACCACTAACCCGGGGCACCGCCCTGGCGGTTTGAGACAATTTTTTCGACCGGACCGGTCATTCCCGTCAATCCTCAGGCTCTGCATTAATGACTGGCACAGGGAAATAACAACAAACAGACGAGGTGACCCATGCCAGACTCAGCACGCCAAGCTGGACTCACGGCCAGTGCCGGCATTCAGCGGGCCAGAAGAAACACCATTGGCGATGCCATGGCCCGATCGGCCGCAACCCATGGTGAGCAGACGGCCCTGGCCTTCGCCGACCGGGAATGGAGCTTTGCCGGGATCGAGCAGGCGAGCAACCGGCTTGCTCACCGCCTGCTGGACCTTGGCCTGACCCCGGGTGACAGGGTCGCAGCCTATGGCAAAAACTCCGATGCCTACATCCTGCTCTGGCTGGCCTGCGCGAAAGCCGGCCTGATCCATGTTCCGGTGAACTACGCACTGGTCGAACACGAACTGGCCTATGTACTGAACCAGTCCGGCGCCAGCGCGCTGTTTTACGATACCGGGCTCACCTCGCAGGTGGACGCCGTGGCCGACCAGGTCTGCTTTGACATCCGCGTGCCGCTGCACGGCGAAGCCCACCAGACCGACATACTGACCATGGCCCGGGCCGAGGGCGATGACACGCCACCGGAACTGGAACTGGCCGACACCGACGTGGTGCAGATCCTTTACACCTCCGGCACCACTTCCGACCCGAAGGGCGCGATGCACACCCACCGCTCCCTGCTGACCGAATACGCCGCTGCCCAGTATCACCTGGATATCCTGCCGACGGACCGCTGCCTGGCAGCATTGCCGCTGTACCATTCGGCACAGATGCACGTATTCATGATGCCCATGCTGCTGACCGGCGGTTACACCCGCCTGATCAGCACCCCGACACCCGAGGCGATACTCGGCCTGCTGACCAGCGAACAGCTCAATGCCTCCTTCGCACCCCCGACGGTCTGGATCTCCCTGTTGCACTACCCGGAGTTTGCTCCGGAAAGACTCCAGCACCTGACCAAAATCTACTACGGGGCCTCCATCATGCCCGGCCAGGTGGTACAGCAACTGAGCGAACAGCTACCCAACGCCGGCCTCTACAACTGCTATGGCCAGAGTGAAATTGGGCCGCTGGCCACCGTCCTGCGACCTGAGGAGCATCGGGACCGCCCCACCTCGGCTGGCCGGCCACTGCAAACAGTGCAGACCCGCATCGTCGATCCCGTCAGCGGCGAGGACTGTCCACCCGGTGAACAGGGCGAACTGGTGCACCGATCGCCACAGCTCATGGTGGGCTACTGGGACAAACCCGGTGCCACTGACGAAGCCTTCCGGAACGGCTGGTTCCACTCCGGCGATCTGGGTTACCAGGATGAAGCCGGTTACCTCTACATCGTCGACCGGATCAAGGACGTCGTGAACACCGGCGGCGTTCTGGTGGCCAGCCGGGATGTGGAGGAAGCACTGTATCAGCACCCCGCCGTGGCAGAAGTTGCCGTCATCGGTGTGCCCGACGAGAAATGGATCGAGGCCATCTGCGCCGTCGTGGTCGTCAGAGACGGGCACCCCCAGGATGCCAACGAGCTCCTGGAACACGCCCGCACCCGGCTGGCCGCCTTCAAGGTGCCCAAGCACATCCAGTTCATCGAGGCGCTTCCCAAGAACAGCGCCGGCAAACTGCTCAAGCGCAAACTGCGCCAGGCCTTCCCACACTCTGAAGCCTGAGCCTGCCCTCCCGCCGTAGCGTCCTGCTCCGGCGGGAGGAGCCGCCCCGTCACCGATCTCACCTTACCGCCAACGCCGGCACATCGCCTCTGTTACCATATCCGTTACCTTTTACGATTCTTGG
Organism: Marinobacter oulmenensis; assembly: GCF_014201735.1. GTDB lineage: Bacteria > Pseudomonadota > Gammaproteobacteria > Pseudomonadales > Oleiphilaceae > Marinobacter > Marinobacter oulmenensis. Next base: position 222,774 of record NZ_JACHFE010000004.1, read on the forward strand.
AACAAAACACCCTTTACGTTTACGTAAACTTCATCTAACCTTGAGCAAAAAGGATAGGGTCATGGTCGAAAAACGCACATTCACAATCAGCGAACTGGCTCAGGAGTTCGACGTCACCACCCGGAGCATTCGCTTCTACGAGGATCAGGGACTGCTGCGCCCCACCCGGCGTGGACAGACCCGGATTTTCAGCACCAAGGACCGGGTACGCCTGAAGCTCATCCTCCGGGGCAAGCGCATGGGCTTCACCCTGGCCGAGACCAAGGAGCTTTTCGACCTGTGGGATGAAACCCCGACCGGTAACGAGAAACAGCTGCTGAAAATGCTCGAGATCCTCACGGACCGGCGCCAGCAACTGGAGCAGCAGAAAAACGACATTGCCCAGGCGGAGATGGAAATGGACACCGCCGAGGCCCGCTGCCGTGAAGCCCTGGCCGAACTGGAACGCAAGAAACAGCGTCGGCAGGCAGCGACAAAAGACGGAGAGGTCGTCGGCGAGGGCTGACGACCACCAGACAACCAAGTTCCGAGAAAAAAGGTAGCCAACAATGAAATCACAATACTCAGAGCTCAATTTCGGACTGGGCGAAACCCTGGACATGCTGCGAGAGCAGATCAACAGCTTCGCCGCATCGGAAATCGCCCCCCGCGCCGAGGAAATCGACCGCAACAACGAGTTCCCCATGGACCTCTGGCGGAAAATGGGCGATATGGGCCTGCTGGGTATTACCGTGAAAGAAGAATACGGCGGATCCGACATGGGCTACCTGGCGCACGTAATCGCCATGGAAGAAATCAGCCGGGCCTCCGCCTCCGTTGGCCTGTCCTACGGTGCCCACTCCAACCTGTGCGTGAACCAGATTCACCGCAACGGCTCCGAGGAACAGAAACAGAAGTACCTGCCAAAACTCGTCAGCGGCGAGCACGTGGGTGCCCTGGCCATGTCCGAGCCCAACGCCGGCTCCGACGTCATCTCCATGAAACTGACCGCCAAAGACGCCGGTGACCACTACCTGCTCAACGGCAACAAGATGTGGATTACCAACGGTCCGGATGCCAACACCTATGTGATCTACGCCAAGACCGACACCTCCGCCGATTCCAAGGGCGTTACCGCGTTTATTGTCGAGCGTGACTACCCCGGCTTCAGCCGCCACCAGAAACTCGACAAGCTGGGTATGCGCGGCTCCAACACCTGTGAGCTGGTGTTCGAGGACTGCAAGGTGCCCAAGGAGAACGTCCTGGGCGGCGTAGGCAATGGCGCTCGCGTACTGATGAGCGGCCTGGACTACGAACGCCTGGTGCTCTCCGGTGGCCCGCTGGGCATCATGCAGGCCGCCATGGACGTGGTGGTTCCCTACATCCGCGAACGCAAACAGTTCGGCCAGGCCATCGGCGAGTTCGAACTGGTCCAGGGCAAAGTGGCAGACATGTACACCTGGATGAACACCGCCAAATCCTACGTCTATATGGTGGCCCAGTCCGCCGACCGGGGCGAAACCACCCGCAAGGACGCCGCCGGCGCCATCCTCTACTCGGCCGAAATGGCCACCAAGCTGGCCCTGGATGCCATCCAGCTGCTGGGCGGCAACGGCTACATCAACGAGTACCCGACCGGCCGCCTGCTGCGGGACGCCAAGCTCTACGAAATCGGTGCGGGCACGTCCGAAATCCGCCGCATGCTGATCGGGCGCGAGCTGTTCCTGAACAAGTAAGACGCTGAAGCGCGGAAACCAGCACCCAATGTATGACGAGGGGCTGGTGGGGGTGCTCTTTCCGGGAGTGTCTGTGGCCATGGACGGCCACAGTCAAGCGCACAGGGATGTGCTCGTAGCGTCTCCCGGAAAGCGCGCCCCCACCAGAACCGAGCGCCCCGAATGCCCCCGAATAGAAGGCAGGGAAAATGACCATACTCCAAAGCAAAATCAACCCGAGGTCCGACGAATTCCAGGTTAACCACCAGGCCATGGCGGACGCGGTCAAAGACCTCCGGGAAAAAGTCGACAAGATCCATCAGGGCGGCGGCCCTTCCTACCAGAAGCGCCACACTGACCGGGGCAAGCTGCTGCCCCGTGAACGCATCAACCGACTGCTCGACGAAGGCTCCCCCTTCCTCGAAATCGGTCAGTTTGCCGCCTACAACGTCTATGACGAAGAAGTGCCGGCCGCCGGCGTGGTCGCCGGAATCGGTCGCGTCAGTGGCACCGAATGCATGATCATTGCCAACGACGCCACGGTTAAAGGCGGCACTTACTACCCGCTGACGGTCAAGAAGCACCTGCGGGCCCAGGAAATCGCCATGGCTAACCGCCTGCCGTGCATCTACCTGGTCGATTCCGGCGGCGCCAACCTGCCCCAGCAGGACGAAGTCTTCCCGGACCGGGACCACTTCGGTCGCATCTTCTACAACCAGGCCCGCATGTCCGCCGACGACATTCCGCAGATTGCCGTGGTCATGGGCCTGTGCACCGCCGGCGGTGCTTACGTTCCGGCCATGGCCGACGAATCCATCATTGTGCGCAACCAGGGCACCATCTTCCTGGCCGGCCCGCCCCTGGTGAAAGCCGCCACCGGCGAAGTAGTCAGTGCCGAGGACCTGGGGGGCGCTGACGTCCACTGCAAGGTCTCCGGTGTCGCCGACCATTACGCGGAAAACGACGCCCACGCCCTGGAGATCGCCCGGCGCAGCGTAGCCAACCTCAACCGCCGCAAACCCGTGCCGGTTGAGGTCCAGAAGCCCAAAGCCCCCCTGTATGACAGTGAAGAAATCTACGGCATCGTCGGCACCGACCTGCGCAAACAGTTCGATGTGCGTGACGTCATTGCCCGCATCGTCGATGGTTCCGAGTTCGACGAATTCAAACGCTACTACGGCCAGACCCTGGTCACCGGCTTTGCCCATATCCACGGCTACCCGGTCGGTATCATTGCCAACAACGGCATCCTGTTCAGCGAGTCCGCCCAGAAAGGCGCGCACTTCATAGAACTGTGCTGCCAGCGCAACATTCCACTGCTGTTCCTGCAGAACATCACCGGTTTCATGGTCGGCCAGAAACACGAGGCCGAAGGCATCGCCAAGCACGGTGCCAAAATGGTCATGGCTGTAGCCTGCGCCGAGGTACCGAAGATCACCGTACTGATCGGTGGCAGTTACGGTGCCGGCAACTATGGCATGTGTGGCCGGGCCTACAGCCCGGACTTCCTGTGGATGTGGCCCAACGCCCGCATCTCCGTGATGGGGGGCGAGCAGGCCGCCGGCGTACTGGCACAGGTACGCCGCGAAGGCATGGAACGTAAAGGCCAGACCTGGAGCGAAGAGGAAGAGGCCGAATTCAAGAAACCGATCACCGAGAAATACGAGCACCAGGGCCACCCCTACTACGCCAGTGGCCGGCTCTGGGACGACGGTGTCATCGACCCGGCACAGACCCGCGAAGTGGTCGCCCTGAGCCTGTCAGCCACCCTAAACCGGCCCGCCAAGCCCACGCGCTTTGGCGTGTTCCGCATGTAATCAGGGAGCCGAGTCATGACAGAACAGGAAAATGCCGTGCGGCTGAACAACCGGAGCGAAGGCATCACCGAAGTGATCCTCAACCGCCCGGACAAGCGCAACGCCTTTGACGACCTCATCATCCAGCAACTGATCGACGCCCTGACCCGGGTGGACGCAGACGACGATACCCGGATTGTCATCCTCCGCTCCGAAGGCCGGCACTTCTCGGCCGGAGCGGATCTGGGCTGGATGCGGCGGATGGCCGACAACACCCGCCAGGAAAACCTGGACGACTCCCGGCAACTGGCCCGGCTGATGAACGTGCTCAACCACCTGTCCAAACCGGTGATCGGTCTGGTTCAGGGAGCGGCCTTTGGCGGCGCCGTCGGCCTGGCCGCCTGCTGTGACATCGTACTGGCAACGGAAAAGGCCAGTTTCTGCCTCAGTGAGGTCAAGCTGGGGCTGATCCCCGCGGTCATCAGCCCCTATGTTGTCAGGGCCATCGGCGAACGCCAGGCCCGCCGTTACTTCATCTCCGCCGAAGTGTTCACCGCACAGCAGGCTCAGGAATACGGCCTTGTACACATCGTCTGTGATGATGTCGATGACATGGAAGCCCGCTGCAACGACATGCTCGCACAACTGGCCATGAACGGACCCGAGGCCATGAAAGCCGCCAAGGACCTGGTATTTGCCGTCAGCCACAAGCCCATTGATGAGGAAGTGATTGACGACACGGCACACCGCATCGCGGATATCCGGGTGGGTAAGGAAGGACAGGAGGGGCTTGGCGCCTTCCTGAACAAACGAAAGGCCAACTGGGTACCGGAGGACAACTCATAATGTTTAGCAAAATCCTAATCGCCAACCGGGGCGAAATCGCCTGCCGGGTTATCCAGACCGCACACCGCATGGGCATCCGCTGCGTTGCGGTCTACTCCGATGCTGACGCCAGTGCCCGCCATGTGGCCATGGCCGACGAGGCCTTCCACATCGGCCCCGCCGCCAGCGCCGACAGCTACCTGCGCGGTGACAAGATCATCGAGGTGGCCCGGCAAAGCGGCGCCCAGGCGGTACACCCCGGTTATGGCTTCCTGTCCGAAAACACCGATTTCGCCGAGGCCTGCGAAGCCAATGGCATCGCCTTCATCGGCCCGCCTTCCTCCGCCATTGCCGCCATGGGCTCCAAGTCCGCGGCCAAGGCCATTATGGAAAAGGCCGGCGTGCCGCTGGTTCCCGGTTATCACGGTGACGACCAGTCACCGGACCTGCTGCGGGCCGAGGCCGAAAAGTGCGGCTTCCCGCTGCTGCTCAAAGCCGTCGCCGGTGGCGGCGGCAAAGGCATGCGTGTGGTCGAGCGCATGAGCGAATTCGACGATGCCCTGGCCGCCGCCCAGCGCGAGGCGAAAAATGCCTTCGGCAACCCGGACATGCTGATCGAACGCTACCTGACCCAGCCCCGCCATGTGGAAATCCAGGTGTTCTGTGACCAGCACGGCAACGGCATCTATCTGGCCGAACGGGACTGCTCCGTGCAGCGCCGGCATCAGAAAGTGCTGGAAGAAGCACCGGCGCCGGGCCTGAGCGAAGACACCCGAAAAGCCATGGGCGAAGCCGCGGTGCGGGCTGCCAAGGCCATCAATTACGTCGGGGCCGGCACGGTCGAATTCCTGTATGACGTGGACGGCTCTTTCTTCTTCATGGAAATGAACACCCGCCTGCAGGTGGAACACCCCGTCACCGAAATGGTCACCGGCCAGGATCTGGTGGAGTGGCAACTGAAAGTGGCCTGGGGCGAAACCCTGCCGCTGGCGCAGGAACAGGTAAAAACCCGTGGCCATGCCGTGGAAGCCCGCATCTACGCCGAAGACCCGGACCAGGACTTCCTGCCCGCCACCGGCACACTGCGCTATCTGAGCACGCCGGATGAATCCGCCCACGTCCGGGTGGATACCGGCGTGACCGAAGGCGACGAGATCAGCATCCATTACGACCCGATGATCGCCAAACTGATCGTCTGGGACGAGAGCCGTGACCAGGCCGTCAATCGCATGGTTCAGGCGCTGGAGCAGTATCGGATTGCAGGCCTGAAGACCAACATCCGGTTCCTGCATGCGGCGGTGGACAGCCAGCCTTTCCGGGCCGCCGAACTGACCACCAATTTCATTGCCAGCCACGGTGACCTGCTGTTCCCGAAATCCCGTCTGGATACCGACAAGGCCCTGGTGCTGGCCGCTGGCTTTGTGCTGGAACAGCGCAAATCGGCAGAGCCGGTCACCGCAGACCCCTGGTCGCCGTTCGGCCGCAAGAACAGCTGGCGCCTGAACTCCGAGTATGCCCAGCCGCTGAAGCTGCAGGTAGGCGACGAGGTACACGAGCTCAAGCTGCTGGAGCGGGATGACCGTTACCAGGTCTTCGTGGGCGACAGCGTCTACCACCTGAACGCCCGCCTGGATGATGACTACCTGCAGGCTGTCATCAATGGCCACCGGCTCAGCGTGCACGGCAACCTGCATAACGACGAACTGGTGCTGTTCTATGAGGGCGACACCTTCAAGTGCACCGTCTACCGCGAAACCTACGACTTCGAGGAACTGGCCGGCGAAGGCAGCCTGGCGGCCCCGATGAATGGCGCTGTAGTGGCTATCCAGGCCAAGGCAGGCGACCGGGTCAAAGCAGGTGACACTCTGGTGATCATGGAAGCCATGAAGATGGAACACGCCATCAAGGCCCCTGCCGATGGCGTGGTCAGCGAGATCTTCTACGGTGAGGGTGATCAGGTGGCCGAAGGTGCTGAACTGATTGCCATCGACACAGAGGAGGCAGACTGATGGCTTTCCCGAAACAGGTCCGCCTGGTGGAGATGAGCCCACGGGATGGACTCCAGAACGAGCCCGGCCCGGTCATCGCCACCAACATCAAGACCGGCCTCATCGACCGGCTGGCCGATTGCGGCCTGGGGCATATTGAGGCCGCCAGTTTCGTCTCCCCCAAATGGGTGCCCCAGATGGGTGATGCGACCGAGGTCATGGCCGGCCTCACCCGCAGGCCCGGCGTCCGCTATTCCGCCCTGACGCCCAACCTCAAGGGCTTTGAAAACGCGCGGGCAGCGGGCGCTGACGAAGTGGCCGTGTTCGGCGCAGCGTCGGAATCGTTCACCAGAAAGAACATCAACTGCACCATCGCCGAAAGCCTCGAACGCTTCGCGCCAGTGGTGGAAGAGGCCCGGAAGTACGGCATCCCGGTGCGCGGCTACGTGTCCACGGTCCTGGGCTGTCCGTATGAAGGCGAGATCGCACCCGATCAGGTGGCAACGGTGGCCAAAGCACTTTACGACATGGGCTGCTATGAAATCTCCCTGGGCGACACCATCGGCGTCGGCACGCCCCTGAAAGCCAAGCGCATGCTTGAAGCCGTTGCCCGCGAGGTGCCGATGGCGCATCTGGCCGCCCATTTCCATGACACCTACGGCCAGGCACTGGCTAATCTCTACGCCGTGCTTGAAGAAGGCGTAGCCGTCATCGACGCCTCGGTCGCCGGCCTGGGTGGCTGCCCCTACGCCCGGGGCGCCTCCGGCAACGTGGCAACCGAAGACGTGCTATACCTGCTCAACGGACTGGGTATCGCAACCGGGGTCGATCTGGACAAACTGGTGGCCACCGGAGACTGGATCTGCGGCCAACTGGACCGCCATAACGGCTCAAAAGTCGGCCAGGCACTGGGCGGTAACTGCCAATGAGAGGAGCGGGGAGTGGGCACGGCTGTCCGGGATCGTCCAAAACAGGGATGTTTTGGTCGAGCGTACAGGGACGTATTCACAGCGTATCCCGGACAGTCGTGCCCACTCGCCGCTACGCCCGATATTGAACTGAAGGCTAGGAGCAAATAATGAGTAACAACAACATCGTCGCCCTGGACCTCCCGATCCCCGAGATCCGTGATTTACCGGAGGACACCCAAAAATACTTCCAGATCTGCCAGGAAAAACTCGGCATGATCCCGAACGTACTCACCGCCTACAGCCAGAACCTGAAACAGCTTGAAGGCTTCACCCGCCTCTACAACGAGCTCATGCTCGGTGAAGGCGAACTGTCCAAGCTGGAGCGGGAAATGGTCGCCGTGGTGGTGTCATCCGAGAACAAATGCTTCTACTGCCTGGTGGCCCATGGCGCGGCGGTTCGAGTCCTCAGCGGCGACCCGACCCTGGGTGAACACATGGTGATGAACTACCGCACCGCCAACCTGGACAAGCGCCAGCGGGCGATGCTCGATTTCGCATCCCAACTGACCCGCTCACCCGCCACCACCACGGAACAGGATATCCAGACCCTGCGCGATGCCGGCCTGAGCGACCGCGCCATCTGGGACCTGAGCAACCTGATTGGCTTCTACAACATGTCGAACCGCGTGGCGATCGCCAGCGATATGCAACCCAACCCTGAATACCACAGCCAGAGTCGCTAGCAAGCCCCGAATGCTTGCCAGCCCTCAACTACAAAAACAATCGGAGGCAGAGACATGAGCAAGACTCTACCAAGCTACACCAGCGGCACCGCCGAATCCCCCCTGCTGGGCATGACCATCGGGGACATGCTGGATCGCACCGCCGAGCTGTATCCGGATCAGGAAGCCCTGGTGTGCCTGCATCAGGACATCCGCTGGACCTACCGGGAATTCGTCGACAAGGTCAACGAAGCCGCCCGGGCGTTCATGGCCATCGGCGTCAAGCGGGGCGACCGGGTGGGCATCTGGTCCCCCAACCGCTACGAGTGGACCGTCACCCAGTTTGCTACCGCCAAGGTTGGCGCCATCCTGGTCAACATCAACCCGGCCTACGGCGTACACGAACTCAATTACGCCATGAACCTGGCCGGCATCAGTGTCCTGGTCACCGCCGACAGCTTCAAGACCTCCAACTACCGCCAGATGGTCTACGACCTGGCACCGGAGCTGAAACGCAGCGCTCCCGGCAAGCTCAAGGCCGACAACGTGCCCGAACTGCGTGCGGTGATTAACGTTCACGAAGAACGCCACGACGGCATGTGGACCTGGCAGGACTTCCTGGCCTTCAACAGCGACGTCTCGGAAGAGGAACAGGCCAAGCGCCAGAGCGAACTGCAGTTCGACGATGCCATCAACATCCAGTTCACGTCCGGCACCACCGGCAACCCCAAGGGCGCCACACTGACCCACCACAACATCCTGAACAATGGTTACTTTGTCGGCGAGAGCCAGCGCCTGACCGAAAACGACCGCCTGGTGATCCCGGTGCCCCTGTACCACTGCTTCGGTATGGTGATGGGCAACCTCGGGTGCATCACTCACGGTTCCGCCATGATCTACCCGGGCGAAGGATTTGACCCGAAAACCGTTCTGCAGGCGGTCCACCAGGAGCGGGCCACGGCCCTGTATGGCGTCCCCACCATGTTCATCGCCGAACTGGCGGACCCCGAGTTTGAAAGCTATGACCTGTCCACCCTGCGCACCGGCATCATGGCTGGCTCCATCTGCCCGGCCGAGGTGATGAAAAAGGTCAACAGCAAGATGCACATGAAAGAGGTGCAGATTGCCTACGGCATGACCGAAACCAGCCCGGTGTCGACCCAGACCAGCTCCCTCGATCCGTTCGAGAAACAGGTCACCACGGTGGGCCGCACCCAGCCACACCTGGAATCGAAGATCGTCGACCCCGGCACCGGCAATGTGCTGCCCCGCGGTGAAATTGGCGAACTTTGCACCCGCGGCTACAGCGTGATGCTCAAGTACTGGAACAACGAGGAAAAGACCCGCGAAGCCATCGATGACGGCGGCTGGATGCACACCGGCGACCTGGCCACCATGGACGAAGACGGCTACATCCAGATTGTCGGCCGCATCAAGGACATGGTGATCCGCGGTGGCGAGAACATCTATCCCAAGGAGATCGAGGAATTCCTCTACACCCACCCGGCCATCGAGGAAGTGCAGGTCACCGGTATCCCGGATGAAAAATACGGCGAGGAACTGATTGCCTGGGTGAAACTGCGCCCGGATGCAGAGCCCGTCAATGCCGACGATCTGCAGGCCTTCTGCAAGGGCAAGATCGCCCACTTCAAGATTCCGCGGAACTACAAGTTCGTGGATGAATTCCCGATGACCGTCACCGGGAAGATCCAGAAATTCAAGATGCGGGAAATCTCAATCGAGGAAATGGGACTGAAGTAATCCCTCAGTCCAGTGTGACGAGCACCTTCAGCGGGTGCTCGTCGCAATTGTTGCCGGGGCCACCCCGGTCCACCACCAGAAACTCCCCTTCCTGATCCAGAACCGAGTGGATGGCGTGCCAGGTGCCTGCACGGTAGTTGACGCCCTGACCACCGTCGGTCACGAATGCCCGCACACTCTCCGGCTCAATCCGCTCTCCGGGCGGTGCCACCACCACCACGAAGCGCTCCCCGTGCATGGGTATAAAGGCCTGGCTTCCCAGTGGATGACGCTCCAGTCCCTCCACCTCCAGCGGGATGGTCACCGGCTGGCTGACGAAGATGCTTATCATGGGCCGGGCGCCGTCGCCCAGGGCCTCTACTCTGGCCAGATCGTGGAATCGCTGGGTCCTGCCTCCGTTGATGGGAAAGGACTTGGCCACGCGGGTATCAATCACTTCCCCGAAATCCTCGAAGGCTTCCGGCGTCAATGGCTGGGCTTTCAGATTCAGCATGATGTCATTGTCTCCGGCAAAATCAGCGACCGGTGAACCCGGACAGTTTCATGTGACGGTTAACGTCCTTGTACAGCAGGTACCGGAATCGTCCCGGCCCACCGGCATAACAGGCCTGCGGGCAGAAGGCCCGGAGCCACATGTAATCGCCGGCCTCTACCTCAACCCAGTCCTTGTTGAGCAGGTAGACGCCCTTACCCTCCAGCACGTACAGGCCATGCTCCATGACGTGGGTTTCGGCAAACGGGATCACGCCGCCCGGCTCGAAGGTCACGATGTTCACGTGCATGTCGTGGCGCATGTCGCTCTGGTCCACGAAGCGGGTGGTGGCCCAGCAGCCGTTGGTATCCGGCATTTCACCCGGCTCGATATCCGCTTCGTTGGTCACGAACGCTTCAGGAACCTCAACGCCCTCAACGTATTCATAGGCTTTGCGGATCCAGTGGAAGCGTACCGCCTGCTCGGCGGTGTTACACACTTTCCAGTTGCTGCCTGGCGGAATAAAGGCATAGCCGCCCGGTGTCATCCGGTATTCGGCACCTTCCAGGGTGAGCGTCATCTCACCTTCCACGACAAACAGCACGGCTTCGGCACCCGGATCGGTCTCGGGCCTGTCACTACCGCCTCCCGGGGAAACCTCCATGATGTACTGGGAGAAGGTCTCGGCGAAGCCGGACAGAGGACGCGAGAGCACCCACAGGCGAGTCTTGTCCCAGAACGGCAGATGGCTGGTTACGATGTCCCGCATCACCCCCTTGGGAATGACGGCATACGCCTCGGTGAACACAGCCCGGTCCGTTAACAACTGCGTCTGGGGCGGATGCCCGCCATGAGGCGCGTAATAGGTTGGCTGATTGGCTTTGTCGGTCATCATTATTCCCCGGTATCAATAGGATGGTTTTGTACCCAGTGCTGTGCGATATCCATGCGCCGGGTGACCCAGACACGGTCGTGGGCCTCAATATGGTCAAGGAAGCGCTGCAGGCCCCGGAACCGGCCGGGCCGCCCGATCAGTCGGCAGTGCAGTCCCACGGAAAGCATGCGCGGCGTCTCCGCGCCTTCCTCGTACAATACGTCAAAGGCATCACGCAGGTACTCAAAGAAGTGGTCGCCCGTATTGAAGCCCTGGGGCGTGGCGAACCGCATGTCGTTGGTATCCATGGTGTAAGGCACAACCAGATGATTGTGCACCTCGCCCTGGCTGTCACTCTGGCGGGTCCAGAACGGCAGATCATCGCCGTAATAGTCGCTGTCGTACAGGAAGCCCCCTTCATCCAGCAAAAGACGGCGGGTGTTGGGGCTGTCGCGGCCAGTATACCAACCCATGGGTTTCTCGCCGTAGAGTTCCTGGAAAATCGCCAGTGCCCGCTGCAGATGTTCCCGTTCGACCTCTTCCGGCACATTCTGGTAGTGAATCCAGCGCCAGCCGTGGCAGGCCACCTCGTGCCCCAGTTCACGGAATGCATGAGCCGCTTCGGGATGACGCTGCAGAGCCATGGCAACACCAAAGACGGTCAGCGGCAGGTTGCGCCGCTCAAATTCGCGCAGAATCCGCCAGACACCAACCCGGGAACCGTACTCATAGATGGACTCCATGCTCATGTGGCGGTCGGGAAACGCTTCCGCCCCGACAATCTCCGAAAGAAAGCGCTCAGAGTGGCTGTCGCCATGGAGCACACAGTTCTCACCACCCTCTTCGTAGTTGAGCACAAACTGAACGGCTACCCGTGCCTGGCACGGCCATCGAACGTCCGGCAATTCCCGGCCGTAGCCAATCAGATCCCGGGGATAGTCTGCCGTCATACCCATAGAAAACGCCCTCTGTCAGATTCAAACCTTGCTTATAGGTACCAATACCTACAATGACATCGATTGTATACTAAAACTTATCATTTCGTACCAACGAAAAACATTCTCGAAAGAGATAGTCGGATAAAATGCTGTTTACTAACAATAATCAGAAAAAACAAGCCTGCATTCCTGAATTTTTCGCCCATCAAAACTTGCGAAAAACCTGACCACCATTCTACATTGTGTACAATTACCTATTGAATTGTTCACCAAGAGAATCGGCCACATTCATGCACATTCGCGCGATTAACCCCAATACCACCGCCTCCATGACCCGGACCATTGCCGAGGCAGCAACACGCGTCGCGGCTCCGGGCACCCGGATCACGGCCACCCAACCGGACAGCGGCCCGGTGTCCATCGAAGGCCATTTTGACGAAGTGATCAGTGCGGTCGGCGTCGCCGAGGAAGTCATGGCCTCGGAACAAAGCGATGACCCGGCCGACGCCTACATCATCGCCTGTTTTGGTGATCCGGGCCTGCTGGCCGCCCGCGAGCTGACCCGGGCCCCGGTGATCGGCATCGCGGAGGCCGCGTTCCATATGGCCACCCTGGTCAGCACCCGCTTTTCCGTCGTCACCACCCTGGCCCGTACCGGAATCATTGCCGAGCACCTGCTGGAAACCTATGGCTTCAGCCATCACTGCCGGCGGGTCCGGGCAGCAGAGATACCGGTACTGGATCTTGAAGAGGATGCCGACAGGGCGCTGTCCCGGCTGATTGAGGAGTGCCGCAAGGCCCGGGACGAAGACAACATTGGCGCGATCGTGCTTGGCTGCGGCGGCATGGCGGACCTGACTGACGAAATCAGCCATGCCATTGGCCTGCCAGTGATCGAAGGGGTTACGGCAGCCGTCAAACTATCGGAAGCCGTGGCCGGCCTGAAACTGGGTACCAGCAAATACGGGGATCTCGCCTTCCCGCGCCCAAAACCGTTTACCGGAAAGTTTGAACACCTTTCTCACCTGAGAAACCAATGAACAAAACCTAGAAAGACCCGACGGCAAGCGGGCCAGCCCAGGGCTGGCCCCACCGATCAGGCCATTAAAAAAACAGAGATAACGGAGAGCACAATGAACAGACACGATGATGAGGCCCCTCATGAATAGCGAACAAACCCAACCCCTGTTCCAGAGCGGGGCCGCCGAGTCAGACGCTGATTCGCACAAGGCACTGGGGGAGGAGTCCCTGGCCCCGCAGAAAACCCGGATCATGGGACGAGTGTCCTACCTGCTGGCCTGGTTTGGTGGCTGCGTTTCGATCGGCACCTTCACCATGGGATCAAGCGTGGTGGGCACCCTGAACCTGATCCAGGCGACCCTGGCCATCGCCATTGGCTGTTTTGTCATCGGCGCTGCCCTGGCGCTCAATGGCGCCGCCGGCTACAAGTACGGCATCCCGTTCATGGTTCAGGCCCGCAGTGCCTTCGGCTTTTCAGGCACACGCCTGCCGGGCCTGGTCCGGGCTGTACCGGCGATCGTCTGGTACGGCTTTCAAAGCTGGATTGGTGCCGGCGCTCTGAATATGGTGTCTGCCACGCTGTTCGGTTTTGACAACCTGATTTTCTTTTTCGTCGCCTTCCAGCTACTGCAGATCGGGCTATCGGTGATGGGCTTCCAGGGCATCAAATGGCTCGAAAACATTGGTAGCGCCTTCATCCTGGCCTCGCTGGTGTACATGTTTTACAGCACGGTGGAGCGCTATGGCGACGCACTGTCAGCCAACCTGCTGACCATGGAGGGCTCCTGGGGGCTGCCGTTCTGGGGTGCCACCATGCTGTTCCTGGGCATCTACAGCACCATGATCCTGAACGTCAGCGACTATGCCCGGGAACACAAACCCGGCACCGGCCCGGGACTGATGACCACCATCTACTCCATGTCCATTCTGCCCTGCACCCTGTTCATGGGTCTGATCGGCTTCATGGTCTCCGAAGCCACCGGCATCGCGGACCCGATTGAGGTCTTCGCCAACGCCGTCGACAACACCCCACTGCTGATGACCACGCTGATGTTCATCGCTTTCGCCCAGGTCACCACCAACGTGCTGAACAACGTGGTGCCGCCGACCTATGTCCTGATGGATGTGTTCAAGCTGAAGTTCCGGACCGCGACCGTGATTGTCGGTCTTCTGGCGTTTGCCAGCTTCCCCTGGGAACTGGTCAAGGACGGCTCCGCCGAGGGGCTGCAGATCTTCGTTCAGACTTACTCCGCGTTCCTCGGCCCGATCTTTGCGATTCTGGTGGTCGATTACTACCTGATCCGCCGTCGTGAACTCATTCTGGATCAGTTGTACAACCCGGAAGGGCCTTATCAGGGCGTCAACTACGCGGCGTTGGTGGCCACCGTTATCGGTGTTATTGCCGCCTTCAGCTTCCCCGCGGTGTCCTGGTACGCCAGCCTGATTCCGGCCGGCCTCAGCTATTACCTGCTGATGAAACACTGGCCCGCCTGCCAGCGTTTCACCCACTGATTCAACGTATTCCAACGGGTGACTCCCATGAAAGACAGTGAACTGAATATTCGCCGGATCGACCCCTCGCTCTACAACGAGGATCTGGGTCCCATCCCGCATAGCAAACGCTCGTGGGGCTGGTTTGAGATTTTTAATGTCTGGTCCAACGACATCCAGAGCCTGTTCGGCTACACCCTGGCTGCCTCGCTTTTCCTGAGTTACGGCCTCAATGGCTGGGCCGTGATGGGCGCCATCATCCTGGCCGGCTTCATCGTCATGGTCCTGGTCAACCTCAGTGGCAGGCCCAGCGTCAAATACGGCATTCCCTTCCCGGTACTCAGCCGGGCCAGCATGGGGGTGCGGGGTGCCAACTTCCCGGCCATGCTGCGGGGCATTGTGGGCATTTTCTGGTACGGGTTCAGACCTATTTCGCCTCAACGGCCGTGACCCTGCTGATCAGCACCTTCTACGGCACCGGTGACGGCCAGACCTTCCTGGGCCTGTCCGGCGTGGCCTGGCTGTCGTTCGTGATCGTCTGGGTGTTCCAGATTGCCATCTTCTGGAAGGGCCTCAAGCACATCCAGCGGTTCCTGAACTGGGCCGGCCCCCTGGTTTATCTGGTCATGGTGGTGCTGATGGTCATCGTCTGGACCAAAGCCGGCGACCAGCTCCTGCCAGCCGTGGGCTCGATCTTCAGCAACAGCGGCGAGGAATCCACCAGTGCCGTCGGCGCGTTTGTCGCGATCGTGGGCACCATGGTGGCCTACTTTGCGGCCGTGGTGATCAACTTCGGCGATTTTTCCCGGTTTGTACGCAGTGAAAAAGAAATGAAACTCGGCAACCTGCTGGGCCTGCCACTAAACGTGGCCTTCTTCTCGTTCATTGCCCTGATCATCACCGCCGGCACCCTGGTGCTGTTTGGCGAACCACTGACCAACCCCACCGCCATCGTTGAACGCGTGGATTCAGTGGCACTGACCATTATCGCTGCCCTGACCTTCTTCGGGGCTACGGTCGGCATCAACCTGGTGGCCAACTTCATCCCACCGGCCTACGATCTTGCCAACCTGTTCCCGAGCAGAATCAGCTTCCGCATGGGCGGCCTGATTACCGCGATCATCGCGTTCTTCGTGGGCGGTCTCTGGGTATCGGTGATCAGTCAGATCGGGGTGCCCGGGTTCGTCAATGCCCTGGGCGCGATCCTCGCACCGTTTTACGGCATCATCGTGGTGGACTACTACCTGGTGAAGCGCCAGAACCTCGACATGCAGCAACTGTTCTCCTCAGCTGCGGACAGCGAGTACCACTACGTCAACGGCTGGAACACCCGGGCCCTGATGGCGTTTGCCCTGGCTGCGATGTTTTCCATTGCGACGGTTCTGGTGCCTGCGCTGAGCAGTCTCGATGGCTACGGCTGGCTGATTGGTGCGGCACTCGGCGGGCTGTTCTACCGGGTCTTCATGCCGTCTGGAAAAGTCCTGGCAGCGGCAGAAGCACAAAGCTGATCCATTAAATTGCCCGCCCGGTTTCGCCGGGCGGGCAATCAATCGGCAGCCGTCCGGAAAATATCTTTCAGGTCCGGGGTCTCTTCGGAGTCCTCATCAATCGACAGCGACGCCTCGATCGACTTGAGGTGACGCTCCATGAAGTCACTCGCCTTCCGGCCTTCCCCCTCGGCAATCAGATCAATCAGCTTCCCGTGATCGTGGGATTCACAGCCCAGGTGACCGGAATTCCCGTAGACCGCCAGTATCAGGGATGAACGGGAGCACAACTGGCCGACAAAATCCGCCAGCGTGGTGTTACCGGAAAGGCTGGCCAGACGGGAATGAAAGGCAGCAGAGAGCTTGATGGCCATTCGCTGCTCGCCGCTGCGCAGCGCTTCCCGTTCCTGACGGTCCATCTCGCGCAGTTCCCGGATTTCGGCGGCGGTGACCCGTCGGGCAGCGGTTTCCATCAGCGCGCACTCGACCATCTGACGCGCTTCAAACACATCTTTGGCCTCATCCACCGACGGCCGGGTCACGCTGGCGCCCCGGCGCGGCGTCAGAGTCACCAGTTGCTCCATTGCCAGGCGCTGCAGGACCTTGCGCACGCCCGTCCGGCTGATACCAAACACCTCGGCCAGTGCATCTTCCCTCAAGCGGGCGCCGGGCTTGAGGCGGTGCTCAATGATCGCATCCGCTACCGACCGATAAACCGCATCCAGGCCCTTTTTCTTTCTCGATCGTGACGACGGGTTCTGTTCCTGCTCCCTGGAGGACTCTGGCACTGCCGAACTCCGACTCATTGGCGACTCCGCTGCTGGTTAAACCGGTTTACCCACCCATTGTATACGTTCCGTGTATGCAACGGCGACTGCATGACGTTACCTCAGTTCGCTCAGGCCTCTGCAGGCACGGCTTCGGCCTCCTCTTTCGCCGTATTCGCCAGCTCAGGCTTGTGGGTCCGGAAGAAGATAATTAACGGAATGGCGGCCAGGGTGACCCACGCCATCAGACGGAAATCGTTCAGGTAACCGATGGTGGTCGCCTGCCTGGTCAACTCCTGATTGAGGAGAGCCAGCGTCTGATCCCGGGCCAGGCCCAGGCCCTGCTCTCCCATGAATGCAGTGACCGGGTCCCGGAACAGGGTCAGCTGCTCACCAAGAACGGCATGGTTGGTCTGGGTGTGCCTCGCCGCCAGCGCCACCATCACCGATATCCCGATACTGCTGCCGATATTGCGCATCAGGCTGTACATGGCGGTGCCCTCGGTACGGTAGCGCGGATCCAGCGTGGAGAAGGTAATGGTACTCAACGGCACAAACACCAGCCCCAAGCCCAGGCCCTGGATAATGCCGGTGCGGATCAGGTCCGCCGGGGCTACATTCAGGTTGAACTGCGCCATGTCGAACAATGAAAGCGCCGTCAGTCCCAGACCAATGCCCACGAGGAGCCGAACATCCACACGATTGACCAGCCGGCCGACAACCAGCATGGACACCATGCTGCCGACACCTCGCGGGGCCAACAGTTCCCCGGTGGTAATCACCGGATAGCCCATCAGGTTTTGCAGGAACGGTGGCAGCAAGGCCAGTGTCGCCAGGAGGACCACACCCAGAATAAAAATGAACACCAGGCCAATCAGCAGGTTCCGGTCCCGAAACAGGCCGGGCTCCAGAAACGGCTCACGGGCGGTCATCATGTGGGCCACGAACATGTAGAAACAGAGGGCAGCGACCATCGATTCCACAATAATTTCGGCGGACGAGAACCAGTCCAGGCTCTGCCCGCGGTCAAGCATCAACTGCAGGGCACCAATCGCCAGAGACAGCAGGGCAAAACCGAAAAGATCGAACCGGCGACGGACCTTCTCGGTCTCCGGTACAAAAAGCATCATGCCGACCAGCGCCAGAATGCCCACCGGCAGGTTGATGAAAAACACCCAGCGCCAGTTGTAATACTCGGTCAGGTACCCGCCTAGCGTGGGTCCGATGATCGGCCCTACCATCACACCGACGCCCCAGAGCGCCATGGCGGAACCGTGCTTCTCCCGGGGGAAGGTGTCCAGCAGAACCGATTGTGACAGGGGCACAAGGCCAGCGCCGAAAATACCCTGCAACAACCGGAACAGCACAATCTGCTCCAGTGACACCGCCAGCCCACAAAGCACGGAGGTAACGGTAAAGCCGGCCACAGAGATCAGGAACAGCCGCTTGCGACCGATACGGCCGGACAGAAAGCCGGTCATCGGCGTCATGATGGCAGCGGCCACGATGTAGGAGGTCAGCACCCAGGAAATCTGCTCCGAGGTGGCCGACATACTGCCCTGCATATTGGGCAGGGCCACATTGGCAATGGTGGTGTCGACCGTCTGCATGATGGTGGCCATCATGATGGAGACAGTGATTAACGCCCGATTCAGCCCGGCGCCGGACTTACTGGCCTGATCACTCACTGACCCGCCCCCGGCGCCCCATCAGCCGCTGTCGCGCTTCCAACGAGCCCGCGGACCCAGTCCGTGGCTGATGACAGTACCCCGGGGCCACGATGATGCCAGCCGGTGTCGATCTCCACGGTGACACTCATGCCGGACCGAAGGCGGGTAGACTCCGGCACTGTATCCAGCTCAATCCGCACCGGGACGCGCTGCACAACCTTGACCCAGTTACCGGTGGCGTTCTGGGCGGGCAGCACCGAAAACTCGGAGCCGGTCGCCCCGGCAATGCTGGCCACATGGCCAGACAGTTCCTGATCCGGGTAGGCGTCCACCTCAATCGCGACCGGCTGACCTTCGCGAACATGGGTCAGTTGGGTTTCCTTGAGGTTTGCCTCAACCCATACCCGGTCCGTGGCCACGAGGCTCATGGCCGCATGGCCGGGCCCGACGTACTGCCCCACCACCGGCGTCTTTGACGCAATGCCAGCAAAACGCGCAGTCACACGGGTATCGTCCAGGTCCTTGCGGGCGGCAGCCAGCGATGCCTCAGCCTCCCGGTACATCGGATGCTCGGTCACCGCGATATCCGGCTCTCCGGCCAGCCCGGCTTTCAGACGCTCCAGTGCCCTGGCGGCCTGCACTACAGCCTGCCTGGCGAGTTCCTCATCATGACTATAGCGATCCAGCACCGAATCCGACACCGCGTGGCTGGGCGACAACTCCACCTGACGCTGGTACTCCCGCCGGGCAAAGGCAAGGTTGCTGCGGGCGGTTTTCAGCTGCTCTTCCTGCTCACGGTACTGGGCTTTCAGGGTTTCTATCCGGGTACGAACGTCGGCCAGTTCGGCTTCCGCCTGCCTGGCGGCAATGCGATATCGCTCCGAGTCAATCCGGAACAGGAGTGCTCCCTCCCCCACGACCTGGTTTTCCTCAACCGATACCCGGGTAATAACACCCGATACTTCGGGCACCACCGAAACCATGTCTGCGCGCACATAGGCATTTTCAGTGTCCTCATAGCGGCCACCCAGCAGATAGATCACCCCGGAACCCACCAGAATCAGCAGGGGGACAAACACCAGCAATACCAATCGAATGGAGGTTCGTCCCAGGATGCGGCGAGACGGAGGGGTAACGGGAGGGTTCCTGTTGTCTTCTATCATCTGTGTTTCCTGCAGGCTTGTCTTTGTTATCACCTCTGGCAAGGTGACATATTATAAGCATGCTAATCGTAAGAGTGAAAGAACATTGTGGATTGCCGCAGAGGCCGGATGCATCAATGGAGAATAAGAAGGGAGAGGAGGCAGGACAGGGCCAGGCCCTGTCCTTCTGGATCATGTCCGGGGCCAGAGCCCCGGCTTATTACCAGTTAACGCTGACGCCGAGGGCACCACCCAGCCAGCTTGCATGGCTGGACTGGGAGCCACCGATCCTCGCAGTCAGTGTGGCGTAGTCATTCAGGTAGTACTCACCCGACGCGCCCCATTCCAGGGAATCCCGTTCACGATCGCCGTCCTCGACGGTATAGACCGTTGTCGGCTGCTCACGGAAGTGCATGGATACGGCGTTATCAGAGTCGGCAAACTCATGGTTCCAGAAAGCCGATAACTCCACAGCGAACGGGCTGGAAAGCGACTCAAACCGGGCTCGACCACCCAGTCGGGACTTCACGCTGGTCCGGTCCTGCTCTTCCACCGAGAGGTTCAAACTGCCGGCCCCGGTCTCCGAAAAGCCATCCACGGTTACATCCGCCGCAGACAGACCAACAACCGGCTGCCAGACGAGTCCTTTATGCTCGATATCGTAAGCGGCTTCGGCATAGGCGTAGAGTTCGGAGCCATCCGTCTCACCTCTGGCTGATCGGGTGCTCCCGGCCAGTTCAATGCGACGGCGGGTGTCAATGTCGCTCCGGCCGTAGGAAACCAGACCGCTCACACGCAGCCTTGCCCTCTGTTGTTGCAGTGACAGGGTCAGGAAGGTCTGATCCATCTCCTGATCGTCGTTTACGGTATCGAATTCGACATCGGTGCTCAGTTGTGACAGCGCAACGCCGCCCACGAACGCGTGAGGGAGCCTGAAATCAAAACCCACTGACACGGACTCGGTTTCCGTGTCATAGCCGTAGTTCTGCCGGCTGGCATCAACATCCCCGCGAATGCCGGAGGTCTCCAGCCACAACCCATAGTCTGGCCGGCCCTGACTGTTGACAGCGTCGACAGCGGAGGTAGTCACACTGTTGTCCGTCGACGCCAGGTAGACAGGCTTCGCTGAAGCACTCCCGACCATCGATGCTCCCGCACTCTGGATAAAGTGCTGGAACACGGGCGACGATTGCCGCATGCCGATGGTTCTGGACAGAGACGCCAGGCTGCTGCCGTTAAGGGTCTGTATTGCCCGCTCAGCTTGCGCATCAGACATCCCGAGGAACTCGGGGAAAAAGCCGTCCAGGGCCGAAGAATCCTCCTGGTAAATAGCCTGAAGCGCTCCGGCGACCGCTGTCTCCGGGGCATTGCGGCCCATGTCGGAAAATGAGACGTCGTTCCTCTCCAGCGTCAGGTCCACGCTGTTGGTGTTATAACTCAGGGTTGGCGTCAGGAACGCAAGGTTGGAGGTAACGCCATCAAACTCGCCACTGACGCCACCATCCGCGGTCAGAATGCTGAAGCTGGTTGTCTGCGACCAGGTACCGCTCTCACTGGCCTGGACCGCGACATCGCCGCCGTTGATAGTGGCTGTGCCGGTGGCCGCCAGCACATCACTGGTACCGCCAGCTTCAACTTCCACCTCAAAGACCGAGCCGGACTCAAAGGTGACGTCGCCATCCACGGTCAGCGTGTCGATACTGTTGCCCGGTGCCAAGGTGCCGCCGCTGGCAAGATCCAGCCCACCAATAGTGCCGGCCCCCATCAGGGTACCGCCGTTATTTACCGCCACTTGGCTGTTCGCCAGCGAGCCGTTCACCGCGAGTGTTCCGGCATCAACATCGGTTGTTCCGGAATAGGTACTCGCACCCGTCAGTTCCAGAAGCCCACTGCCTGCCTGGGTCAGGCTACCGGTACCACTGATATCGCCGGCAAAGGTCAGATCATTACTGCGATTGAACGCCAGGGCACTGTTATTCAGCACGTCACCGCTCAGTGAACCGGTCGTACCGCCGTTACCGATAGCCAGAGTGCCGGCACTGATGGTGGTGCCTCCGCTATGCGTATTAGCCCCCGTCAGAGCCAGTGTCCCGGCGCCAGACTTGGTCAGAGAGCCGGTACCGGTTACATCACCGGTATAAGTACCTGCGGACACCTGTGAAACGTCCAGAGTCCCGTTGTTTTCAATATCGCCATTACCCAGAGAGTCGATAGAACCAACTAATGTACCGCCCGATATCAACGTGGCATTTGAATCACCACGCGTCCCTGAGAGGGTCCAGGTCCCTGAACCGGCCTTTTCAAGGGTCGAAAACCCCACAAACTGCGTGACGCCGTCTCCGTTTTGCTCGGAAGCGGTTAAACGAGAGACATCAAAACTGCCGCTCGTCGTGGTTCCCCCGAGAGCCAGGGTATGAGTTCCCGACTGGACAACCACATCACCACTGAAGGTGTAGCCGTCACGCAACTCGACCGTATTACCCTCGCCATTTATCTGAATGGCATTGGATTGCGTAGCACCACCAACACCCGCACTGCCGCCACTGAGAGCGCTATTGGTGATTAAACGGTTATTGCTGCCATTGAATTGAACGGCGCTGCCACCCATGCCACCGGCACGCACCGTACTTCCCCGGTCACCGCCATCTCCACCGGTTAGCGTGCCGCCATTAACGCTGACGGTATTACCGGTCCCATTAAGCAGAACAGCTGCAGCACCCACGCCGCCATTGCGCGCATTTACTCCATATCCGCCCGTGCCCCCGCGCCCACCGGTGACACTGCCCGTAATTTCGTATTGGTTATCAGAGCCCTCCACTCGAAGGCCGCTGCCTGCGGCCCCCGCGCTACCGGCATAAAACTGGGAGGCTGGCGCGTCTCCCCCTGCTCCGCCAGCACCACCTGTGATCGCTCCCCCCAAGTTGAAGACATTGCTTCCACCATTTACCAGAAGCCCATCACCCCCGGCCCCCCCCGTTCCCCCGGTGGTCTGCGCTACGGTAGCCTGAGCGCCTTTAGCACCACTCCCTCCCGTCAGCGTATCGCTTCCACCCAGGTTATAGGTATCACCGTCGGTCGTGATCGCCCCGTAAGCCGCTGTGCCTGACTCACCGGGGTTTGCGCCATCCGTCCCCGAACTGGTCGTGATGTCGATTTCGGCGGCAAAGGCAGGTGAGGCACCCAAAACCGCCACAATCGCCGCCACGCCCGCCACCCGCCGGCTGCCACCGGCACTTTTCCGCCTGCCGGTGGCCAGTTCCGATACCGCCTGGTAACGGCCCTGCCTCCGGTTAAATACCACCCTGTATACATGGTTCATGGACTACTCTCCTAAGACTCATAAAACATTTGAAGGGCGTTAAAGCCCAGTACTTATAAAAAATGTTTTTTTATACTCAAGGCAGTATGACCAAACATTTAGCTACATACCATTACAATCTGCAACGAATAGCTACACAACATTAAAGTAACTTACCGGGACGGAAGTTCAGGAAACAGGTTTGCCTGCCCGCACCGGGCAAAAAAAAGCCACCTCGAGAGGTGGCTTTTGAGCAAGAGATAACGGTCAGATGCGGTTAACTCAGGTTCCGGCGCATGAATTTCTGGATCTCACCCACGATACCGCTGCGGAAAGCCAGGACCGTGAGCACGAAGATGGCACCCAGAATCGGGTCTACCCAGTCCCGGAGTGGCCCCTGCGACAGCTGGTATTCCACGTTCACCACGAAGGTGGCACCCACCACCGGGCCGAGCAGCGTGCCCATGCCACCAACCAGAGTCATCAGGATAACCTCACCGGACATATGCCAGTGGGCATCGTTAAGGGAGGCAAGCTGGAAGACCACGGACTTCATTGAGCCCGCCAGCCCCGCCAGAGCGGCAGACAGAACAAACGCAAGGATCTTGTAACGGTCCACGTTGTAGCCCAGGGACACGGCCCGGGGTTCGTTCTGTTTGATGGCCTTGAGCACCTGGCCGAATGGGCTGCCCACCACACGTTGCACCAGCAGGTAGCAGGCGATGAACACCGCCAGCACGAAGTAGTACATGTTGAGGTTGTCTTCCAGACTGACCAGCCCGAACAGCTCGCCGCGGGGAATCCCGTGCATGCCGTCTTCACCGCCGGTGAACTCGGACTGCACAAAGAAGAAGAACACCAGTTGCGCCAGCGCCAGGGTCACCATGGCGAAGTAAATGCCCTGTCGGCGGATCGACAGCAGGGCGAACGCCAGCCCCAGGCCGGTGGCCACCAGCGTACCGGCGATGATGCCCATTTCCGTGCCCAGGCCCGAGTAGTTGCTGAGCAGATAACCGGTGGTGTAGCCGCCGGCGGCCAGGAAGGCCGCGTGCCCGAAGGACAGCAGGCCGGTAAAGCCAAACAGCAGGTTAAACGCCACTGCAAACAGGGAGAAGCACAGGATCTTCATCAGGAAGACCGGGTAGATGGCCAGCGGCGCGGCCAGCAGTACCAGCAGCAACACGCCGTTGATCATCATCTTGCGACGGTCCTGTGACTTCTGATCGTCCAGGATCGACTGGTGGATATCGGTGGACTTGATTGGCTGGTTCATGGTTACGCCTCCTTACCAAACAGTCCGGTGGGCCGGAACATCAGCACCACCACCATGACCAGGAAAATCACGGCGGACGACGCCGGGGGGTAGAAGGTCTTGGTCAGGCCTTCAACAACCCCCATCAGAATACCGGTAATGATGGCGCCACCAATCGACCCCATGCCGCCGATGACCACCACGGCAAAGACGACGATCAGAATGCTCGACCCCATAACCGGTGTTACCGAGTAGATGGGCGCGGCAAGCACACCGGCGAACGCCGCCAGCATGACACCGAAGCCGTAGGTCAGGCTGATCAGCAGAGGCACGTTAATACCGAACCCCTGCATCAACTGGGAGTCTTCGGTCCCGGCCCGAAGATAGGAACCCAGCTTGGTTTTCTCAATAATGAACCAGGTGCCGAAACACACCAGAAGGGCGGCAACGATCACCCAGGCACGGTAGTAAGGCAGGAACATGAAGCCGAGATTGACCCCACCCTTGAAGATGTCCGGCATGGTGTAACGCAGGCCGGACACCCCGTAAATGTTGGTCAGCACCCCCTGGATGATCAGGGCGACACCGAAGGTCAGCAGGAGGCTGTAGATATGATCCTGACCGGCGATCCGGCGCAGCAGGAAATACTCGATCAGCATCCCGAAGGCACCCACGATAATCGGCACCAGGAACAGGGCAACCCAGTAATTGATGCCCAGAGCGTCAAACAGGACAACCGTCACCAGGGCACCCAGCATATACATGGCGCCGTGGGCAAAATTGATGATCTTCAACAGGCCAAAGATAACCGCAAGACCAAGGCTTAGCAGGGCGTAAAAAGCGCCGTTGATGACCCCGATCAGCAACTGACCGGACAACACAGCGAGGGGGACGCCGAAAATCATGGACATGGTGCTTACTCCAGAAGCAGCGCAGACGTTGTTTTTGTTGGGCTCTCGTCCTGAGGGGAGCCGGACACCCGCCCTTGACGGGAGAGTGACCGGCAACCGACACGCTTAGTTATTGACCAGATCGCACTTGCTCTCGGACAGCGGACGGTAGGCCTGGTCGGCCGGGATAGTCCGCAGGATCTTGTAAAGATCCCAGTCACTGCTGGACTCGGCGGGGGTCTTCACCTCTGCCAGGTACATGTCGTGCACCATACGGCCGTCTTCACGGATGCGGCCGTTTTTCGCGAACATGTCGTTGATGGGGGTGTCCATCATCTGCTCGCGTACCGCCTGGGCATTGTCAGACCCGGTGGCCGCCACCGCATTCAGGTACTGCAGGGTGCTGGAGTAGATACCGGCGTGCACCATGGTCGGACGAACGCCGGTCTCCTCCATGAAGCGGTCGGACCACTCGCGGGTCTCGTCGTTCATGTCCCAGTACCAGCCGGTGGTCAGTTGGATACCCTGCGCGGTTTCAGCCCCGAGCGCGTGCACATCGGTCAGGAACAGAAGCAGCGCAGCCAGGGTCTGGCCGGACTGGGTCACACCGAACTCACTGGCAGTGTTGATGGCGTTGGTGGTATCGGCACCGGCGTTGGCCAGGCCCACCACGTCAGCCCCAGAGGCCTGGGCCTGGAGGATAAAGGAGGAGAAATCCTGAGTCGGGAACGGATGACGCACCTTGCCGATCACCTCACCACCGTTTTCCTCGACAACCCGGGTCACGTCCCCTTCCAGGGCATGACCGAAGGCATAATCGGCAGTCAGCAGATACCAGGATTGCCCCCCTTCCTTGACCACCGCACTGGCGGTACCGTTGGCCAGCGGATAGGTGTCGTAGACATAGTGAATGTGGTTCGGAGTGCAGTGTTCGTTGGTGATGCTGGATGCGGCGGAGCCGGACACAATGCCCAGTTTGTCGTTTTCTTCCAGAATCTTGCTGACAGCGATACTGACCGAGGACGCGACCAGGCCGGCTACCATGTCCACATTGTCGTTCTCAACCCAGCGACGGACGGTACTTGAGGCGGCATCCGGGCTGTTACGATCGTCGGCGCTGACCACTTCGATTTTGGCGCCGTTCACCTTGCCACCAAAGTCCTTGATCGCCATTTCCAGTGCGGCCAGGCCATTGGGCCCTGCCAGGTCACGGTAAGTACCGGACATGTCAGCCAGATAACCGATCTTGACCGTGTTGTCCGTAATTTCTGCCTGGGCTGCGCCCACCATCAGAGCTGATGCAACGGCTGAGGTCAGAAGCTTTTTGGTCATTGTCATTGTTGTTTCTCCGCTACTGTCTTGCGTTGGTTCGGGTTATTGTTGGTTTTTTGCTCTTGTTCTATCCGGGATCAGACCCCCAAATAGCTGTCCAGCACCGACTGCTTGGCACTCAGTTCATTGGCGCTGATTTCTTCCACAATCTGCCCGTGCTCGACCACATAATGGCGATCGGCCAGCGGGGCGGCGAAGTGGAAATTCTGCTCGACCAGAACAATGGTCAGTCCCTTGTTCTTGAGGGCAACCAGGACCTCCCCCAGCTTCTCCACGATGACCGGCGCCAGCCCTTCAGTGATCTCATCCAGCAACAGCATATTGGCGCCGGTGCGCAGGATTCGGGCCATGGCCAGCATCTGCTGCTCACCGCCGGACAGCTTGGTGCCCTGACTGAAGCGGCGTTCGTAGAGATTGGGGAACATGGTGTAGATATCTTCCAGGCTCATACCGCCACTGCGCACCACCGGCGGCAGGGTCAGGTTCTCCTGGACATTGAGTGAGGAAAAAATGCCCCGATGTTCGGGGCAATACCCGACACCCAACCTGGCAATGTGATGGGGAGCGCACTGCATGGTTTCTTCGCCGTTGATCATGATCGAACCGGTACGCCGGCCCACCATGTTCATGATGGCCTTGAGGGTGGTGCTACGACCGGCGCCGTTGCGCCCCAGCAGGGTCACCAGCTCGCCCCGGTTCACCTCCAGATCGATCCCGTGCAGGATATGGGACTCCCCGTAAAACGCGTGCAACCCGGAGATTCGAAGCTGCTCGTATTCGCGGTCCGGATTGCTGCTCATTGGGCCGCCTCCACGGTCTGGTTATCCTCCGCGGCTACGCCGCGTTCACCACTGCCATCGGAGCCCATGTAGACCTCGCGCACGGCCGGATCAGCCGAGACCGTGGCGTAGTCGCCTTCGGTCAGCACGGCCCCCTGGGCCAGCACGGTAATCCGGTCACAGAGCTTGCTGACCACGCTCAGGTTGTGCTCGACCATCAGTACCGTGCGCCCCTTGGCGGCCTTGCGTACCAGCTCCACAACCCGATCCACATCCTCAGACCCCATGCCCTGGGTTGGCTCATCCAGCAACAGGATTTCCGGCTCCATGGCCAGGGTGGTGGCAAGCTCCAGAGCCCGCTTACGGCCATAGGCCAGTTCCACCGTGGTGGTATTGGCAAAGCCCGCCAGGCCCACCTCATCCAGCAACTCCATACACCGCTGGTTGAGCTTGTGCAGGGAATTGCCCGATTTCCAGAAGCTGTAAGAGGTGTTTTCAAACGTCTGCAGGGCAACGCGGATGTTTTCGAGGGCGGTCATATGGGGAAACACCGCCGAAATCTGAAACGAGCGCACAATCCCCTTACGGGCTATGGCTGCGGACTTCAGGGCCGTGATGTCTTCGCCCTTGTACAGGATCTGCCCGCGGGACGGCGGCAGGAACTTGGTCAGCAGGTTGAACACAGTGGTCTTGCCGGCACCATTCGGGCCGATCAGGGCATGAATGTCGCCCTGACGGATCTGGAGATTGACGTCATCGACGGCGACAAACCCCTTGAACTCCTTGACCAGGTTACGGGTCTCGAGAACGTACTGTTCACTCATGAGCCAGTTCACCTTTTGTTATTGTTGTATTCTCTAATTACTGGACAGATTAGATTGACGTATACGTAAACGTCAATAGCTAATTGCGATATTTTTCGGGCGGAATGGAATAGGTCATGGTGGAGTGAGCTACCGGCTCCTCAACACCTTCCGAGTAGACTGAGACCTCACCCACACCCATGGTCCGCCCCACTTTGAGCAAACTGGCTCTGGCGCGGATCGGAGCATGCGCCACGGGCTTGCGCAGAAAGTTGATGTTGAGGTTGGTGGTCACAGCCAGCGGCACCAGGCCAATGCGACTGAGCAGGGCGGCATACATGGTCACGTCCGCCAGCCCCATCATCGCCGGCCCGGAGACAGTTCCTCCGGGCCTCAGATGCTCCTCATCCACCTCAAGCTTCATCTCGGCCCAGCCATCCCCGAGTGCCTCCAGGGAGCCGTAGGCGGCCCCCTGGGGAAACTGCTCCTCGAGAAAAGCCTGCAGTTGCTCGAAGGTGATTACCATGCTCAAGCCTCACCCTTGGCCTGATCCCGCAGAATGAACCGCTGGATCTTGCCGCTGGGCGTCTTGGGCAACTCCTCGACGAATTCAATTTCCCGGGGGAAGGCGTGAGTCGACAGGCGACGGCGCACCAGTTCCTGGAGCTCATCTTTCAGCTCCTGCTCCTCGGCGGGCTCCTGGCCGGCCTTGATCACCACATAGGCCTTGATGATCGAGCCTCGCTTCTCGTCCGGCTTGCCCACCACCCCGGATTCGGCTACGGCGGCGTGCTCCAGCAAGGTGCTTTCGACGTCGGCGGGCCCGACCCGGTAGCCCGCGGTGGTGATGATGTCGTCATCCCGGCCGCTGAAGGAGTAGCTGCCATCGCCATGACAGACCACCATGTCGCCGGTGAGGTAGTAGCCGTTCACAAACGGGTCCTTTTCGCCCCAGGTGTAGCCATCAAAATGAAACAGCGGCGACGACTTGATGTCCACGGCCAGCTGGCCAATTTCGCCCTCCCCGACTTCCTCGTTGCGCTCATTCAGCGCCACTACCCGGTGCCCCGGCGAGGAGTACCCCATGGAGCCCTCCCGGGTCGGGTGCTCCAGACCATGGAAGTTACAGCAGGTCATGCCGGTTTCGGTCTGGCCGTAGTGGTCTTTGACCGGGCAGTAGTGGCGGCGGGCAATCCAGTTCACCACTTCCGGATTCAGCGGCTCACCGGCACTGCTGCACACCCGCAATCCCAGGTTCTCCCCTTCAGGCAGCACCTGGTCGTTGGCCTTGAGCAGGCGGTAGGCCGTCGGCGCCGCCGCCAGGTTGGTGATGCCGTACTTGCGGATCATGTCGTAGGTGGTTTCCGGCGTGAACGGGTTGGGATTGAAATGGGTGGCATGGCCCATCAGCAGCGGACCGACGACCGCGTAATACAGGCCATAGGCCCAGCCCGGGTCGGCCACGTTCCAGAATACGTCGTCATCGCGCAGATCAATGGCATAGCGCATATACACGTAGAAAGCCATCAGCGCCCGCGCCGGCACGGCCACACCCTTGGCCTTACCGACAGTGCCGGAAGTAAACATCTGCAGGAACGGATCATCACCGGTTACCATGACCGGTTCGCACTGGTCTGACTGACCGGCCAGCGCCTGTTCGAAATCGGGCACATCAGCGCCGGCCTCAGCGGCATTCACACACAGCACCGGCGGGCAGCCCTTGACGTCATTCAGCTTGGGATAGTTGGTCGGATCAGTCACCACCAGGCGGGTACCTGCACGCTCCAGACGGTATTCAATTGCACCGGAACCGAAGGCAGTGAACAGGGGCTGATAAACCGCGCCCAGGCGAAGGGTACCGGTGATGACGATGAGCAGTTCCGGGCCCCGGGGCAGCAGCCCCGCCACCCGGTCGCCCTTCTGGACACCCAGGGATTTCAGATAATTGGCAAAACGGGCGGAGGCTGCCTTGAGCTCGGCAAAGGTCATCGAACCGTCACCGCCGTCCACGGTTTCGTAATGGAGCGCAACCCGGGCCGGGTCCGCAGCCCATTTATCACAGATTTCATGACAGACATTCAGTCCGCCGGTCAGGCTTCCATCCAGGATTTCCGCCTCAAGGGCAGCCGCATCAAAGTTGTTGTAGACATCGCTGTATTGCGGAAGGCTCATCGTACACTCCTGTTCTTGTTGTCTTCGGTTGCACAATCTCAGATTGTTGGTTTAGCACAGGCTACACTTTACGTAAAGGTAAACCTTTGACCAAAAATAGAGGCGGACCATGGTCCGCCCCTTTGTTGCCTTCACTCCGGCTTGTAGAGCTTCAGAATACTGGAGAAATCCAGATCCGCACTGCCCTGCCCTGCGTGCAACTGGAACAGGTTGCGAGCCAGGGAGCCCATGGGGATGGAGGATTGCTGCTTCACAGCGTTATCGAAGGCCAGCCCGAGGTCCTTAGTCATCAGCTTGACCAGGAAACCACCCTGGTAGTCCCGGGAAGCGGGCACACCTTCCATGACCCCGGGCCACGGGTTATAGACGTTCAGAGCCCAGTTGCCGCCGGAGCTCTGTTTCATGATCTCTGACAGGACCGCCGGATCCAGACCATTATTGGCCCCCAGCGCCAGTGCCTCACTGGTGCCGGCCATCAGAATCGCCAGCAGCATGTTGTTGCAGATTTTGGCCACCTGTCCGGCACCGTGAGGCCCTGCCAGGAATATGTTCTTGCCCATGGCATCGAGAATCGGCTTGGCCCGGTTGAAGGTTTCCTCCTCGCCGCCACAGATAAACGTGAGCGTGCCAGCCTTGGCACCACCGACACCGCCGGAGACCGGGGCATCAATAAACGCCAGCCCTTTTTCCGTGGCGGCCTGGGCGACACCCCGGGCGGTTTCCGGTGCAATGGTAGAGGAATCAATGACCAGGGTGCCGGCAGGCAGTGCCGACAACAGCCCGTTTTCACCCAGGTACACGGTTTCCACGTGCTGCCCCGCCGGCAGCATGGTGATCACGCATTCGGCACCATTGGCTGCATCGTGGGCCGTGTCCGCAGTGGCCGCACCGTCAGAAACCAGAGCTGAAACAGCATCCTTCGAGAGATCAAACACCGTGACATCGTGACCGGCCTTGAGCAGGTTGCTGGCCATGGGGCCACCCATGTTGCCCAGCCCGATAAATGCAATCTTGGCCATGTTGCTTCTCCTTGTTGTTGTCATTCGCTGAAAAAGTCGTCAATCCAGTCGCTGTCCACTTCCGCCAGAGTAGGGTAACGCCAGCGGGGCTGCAGATCCTTGTCGATCAGCAGGGCCCGCACGCCTTCTGCAAACTCGCCCTTGCGCAGACAGTTGCAGGAAAGCACCAGTTCCTTGTCGAAAACCTGGGCCAGACTGTCGAGGCGGCTGCGATGGTAGTGCCGCCACATCAGGGCCATGGACGTCGGCGAGGCGCCGGCCAGCCCTTTTGTGGCTTTGCCCAGCCAGTCATCCCGGCCTGCCAGTTCCATCAACTGATGGACGGCCTGCTCCAGGGTGTCGGCATCCACCGCCCGATTGATGTCGTCATAATGGGTTCGTACCGGCGATTCCGGCATGGCTCCGGCACTGTGCTGCTCGAACTGGCGCAGCACACTGCCAACCACCACATGAGCCGGCTGCCCCTGCCACTCAGCGCGGGTCAGGGCCTGGATCACCTCGGCTTTAAGCTCGTGCCGGATAAAGCGGTCAGCCATGCCGGTAAACAGGGCGTCCGGGCCATTGATACGGGCACCAGTCAGCCCCAGAAACAGCCCGGTGTGCCCGGGCATGCGGTTGAGAAACCAGCCCGCCCCTATGTCCGGGTAAAGGCCGATATTCACCTCCGGCATGGCCAGCCTGGAGTGTTCGGTGACCACCCGATGCGAGGCGCCGACCATCAGGCCTATCCCCCCGCCCATGACAATACCATTGCCCCAGCACACGATCGGCTTGGGAAAGGTGTGAATCTGGTAATCGAGCTGGTATTCCTCGGTGAAGAATCGCTCTCCCTCACCGGCGCTGCCAGACTCGGTCATACTCCGGTACAGAGCCACGATGTCGCCACCGGCACAGAACGCTTTATCGCCTTCGGATTCCAGCCAAACCGCCTTGACGCGGGGATCTTCCGCCCAGCGCTGGAGCTGGGGGCGCAGCAGGTTGATCATTTCCAGGGACAGCGAGTTGAGGCTGCGCGGGGCATTCAGCCGGGCCACCGCAATGCAGCCGTCACCCGGGGTTTTCCATTCTTCAAAAACGAGAGTCTGGTCGCTCATGGGATCTCCCCGGTAATCAGCGGTTTTTCCATTCAGGCTGGCGCTTTTCCAGGAAGGCATTCACGCCCTCACGCTGGTCTTCGGTACTGAACAGTTCCACGAACAGTTCCCGCTCCATGCGCCAGCCATCGCTGTGGCTGCGACCATCCCGGGCACTCATCACCAGTTGCTTGCAACGGGAAATGGCAGACGGGCTTTGCCGACAGGCACCTTCGGCCAGCTCCAGGGCTTTTTCCAGGCTTTTCCCGGACGGCACCACCTCTTCCACCAGCCCGATCGCCAACGCTTTGTCGGCCTTCACCCGCTCACCACAGAGAATCATGCGCTTGGCCCAGCCCTCGCCGACCAGCCAGGGCAGGTTCTGGGTTCCACCGGCGCACGGCAGCAGGCCGACACCGGATTCCGGCAGGGCCATCTGGGCATGTTCTTCGGCGATGCGGATATCGCAGGCCATGGCACACTCCAGTCCGCCACCCATGGCGTAGCCGTTGACCGCCGCGATGGAAACACCGCGGAACTTCACCAGGGTTTCGAAGGCCTGGCCGAACAGTTGCGCCATCTGACTGGCATTGCCTACATCACCATCGGCGAAGGCCTTGAGATCGGCGCCGGCGGAAAAGAATTTCTCCCCCTCCCCGGTCACCACCAGGGCGTAGATGTTGCGGTCCGCGTTCAGCGCCTC
This sequence comes from Marinobacter oulmenensis, assembly GCF_014201735.1. Classification (GTDB taxonomy): domain Bacteria; phylum Pseudomonadota; class Gammaproteobacteria; order Pseudomonadales; family Oleiphilaceae; genus Marinobacter; species Marinobacter oulmenensis. Next base: position 255,653 of record NZ_JACHFE010000004.1, read on the forward strand.
GATGGTGTCGGTCAGGGCATTCAGCGAATCGGCTGTCCAGGTGTTCGCCGGCGGATTGGCAATGGTCAGGATGGCGATATGGTCGCGTTTCTCGAGTTTGATCAGGTCACTCATTGTCTCTTCCCCAGTTATTGGATGGCTTCAGCCACGCCGTCTTCCAGCACCCGGCGGGCCACGATCAGGCGCATGATCTCGTTGGTGCCCTCGAGGATCTGGTGCACCCGCAGGTCCCGCAGCAGGCGCTCAACGGGGTATTCCTGGATATAGCCGTACCCCCCGTGCAGCTGCAGGGCCTCATTGACCACCTCAAAACAGGTATCGGTGGCAAAGCGTTTGGCCATGGCGCAGTGGAGCGTGGCCTCAGGATCACCACTGTCCAGCTTGAAGGCGCCCAGACGTACCATCTGGCGGGCGGCAACCAGGTTGGTAGCCATATCCGCCAGCTTGAACTGCAGGGCCTGGAAGGTCGCCAGCGGCTTGCCGAACTGCTGACGCTCGTGCAGGTAGTTTCGGGCCCGGAGCAGCGCCGACTGGGCACCACCAAGCGAGCAGGTAGCGATATTCAGGCGGCCACCGTCCAGAGCCTTCATGGCAATGGCGAAGCCCTCGCCTTCCTCGCCAACCCGGTTAGCCGCCGGTATGCGGACATCCTCAAAGGTAACCAGACGCGTGGGCTGACTGTGCCAGCCCATTTTCTCTTCGTTCTTGCCGTAGGAAATGCCGTCTGCCCCGGCCGGGACCACAAACGTGGAAATGCCGCGGGCGCCGGAATCGGCCTCGCCGGTTCTGGCCATCACCACGAGGATGTCGGTACCGCCGGCACCGGAGATGAACATCTTGCTGCCATTGAGCACATAGCTGTCGCCGTCACGGACCGCACGGGTGCGCAGACTGGCGGCATCCGAACCGGCACCGGGCTCGGTCAGGCAATAGGACCCCAACCATTCGCCGCTGGCCAGGCGCGGAACCACGTCCTGACGGAGATCATCGGACGCAAAGCTGGCCACCATCCAGCTCACCATGTTGTGGATGGTGATATAGGCCGCAGTGGAGGGACAGGCAGCGGCCAGTTCCTCGACGATGACCGATGTATCCAGGCGGGACAGCCCCATGCCACCGAGAGACTCGGGGGTGTACATGCCCATGAACCCCATTTCCCCGGCTTCCCGGAGAACGTCCACCGGAAACGTATGCTCCTTGTCCCACCGGGCGGCATGGGGTGCCATGGATTTTTCAGCAAAGGCCCGGGCGGCATCCCGGAATGCAATCTGGTCTTCATTCAGGTTGAAGTCCATGACCAGGCTCCTGTTCTGTCAGGGCGCCGGGGTGAGGCCGTAAAAAGGCCGGACCGGAGTCCGGCCAACGCCTCACCGACAACGCTGTTAACGAAGCTGAATGGAGAAATTGGCCTCGGAGGAAGCCGCTTCGGTTGAGAACCAGCGGGAAGTGACCGTCTTGGTCTCGGTATAGAAACGCACCGCCTGCTTGCCGTAGGCGTGCTGGTCCCCGTAGAAAGAGCCCTTCCAGCCCGTGAAGGAGAAGAACGGCAGGGGCACCGGAATGGGGATGTTCACACCCACCTGACCGACGTCGATTTCATGCTGGAAGCGGCGGGCAGCGCCACCGTGGTTGGTGAAGATGGAGGTGCCATTGCCATAGGGGCTGTTGTTGATCAGCTCGATGGCCTCACCGAGATTGTCTGCGTTCATACATGACAGGACCGGGCCGAAGATCTCTTCCTTGTAGATATCCATCTCGGTCGTCACGTCGCTGAACAGCGTCGGCCCGACCCAGTTACCATCCGGCAAGCCATCAACAGTGCAGCCACGGCCATCCAGCAACAGCTTGGCGCCCTGGGACTCACCAGTGGCGATCAGGGACTCGATCCGGTCCTTGGCCTTGGCACTGATAATCGGACCATAACTGGCTCCGGAATCGTTCCAGGCTCCGGGGCGGACCTTCGCCATGGCTTCCTTCAGTTCCGGAATCCACTGCTGGGCCTCACCCACGAATACCGCCACGGAAATGGCCATACAGCGCTGGCCGGCCGCGCCCACGGAGGCCCCCACCAGGGCATTCAGCACCTGCTGTTTGTCGGCATCCGGCATGATCACCATGTGGTTCTTGGCACCGGCGAAACTCTGCACCCGTTTCATATGGCGGGTGCCGGTTTCGTAAATGTACTGCCCCACCGGCACGGAACCGACAAAGGAAATGGCGCGGATGGCCGGATCAGTCAGCAGCGTGTCCACCTGCTCCTTGGCACCGTGAACCACCTGCAGCACGCCTTTGGGGGCACCGGCCTGTTCAAACAGTTCGGCCAGGCGCATGGGCGTCAGCGGATCCTGCTCAGAGGGCTTGAGCACGAAGGTGTTCCCGCAGGCAATCGCCATCGGGAACATCCAAAGCGGAATCATGGCCGGGAAGTTGAACGGCGTAATACCGGCACAAACGCCCAGCGGCTGGGTCCAGGAATGGGTATCCACTTCCCGTGCCACATTTTCCACGGTCTCGCCCATCATCAGCGAGGCCACATTGGCGGCGTGCTCAACCACCTCAATGCCGCGCCAGACATCGCCCTTGGCATCGTCAAACGTCTTGCCGGTCTCCTGGGACAGGATTTCGGCAATCTCGTCGTGATGCTCCTTGAGCAGGGCCTGATACCGCATCATCACCCGGGCGCGTTCAGAAACCGGCGTTTCCTTCCAGCTCTTGAACACTTCTCCGGCGTTGTCGATGGCTTTACGCATCTCGTCCGGTGTCGCACAGGGCACCTGGGCGATAACCTCATTGGTTGCGGGATTGGTGACATCAATCCAGTTGGTGGTATTGCTCTGGACAAACTCACCGGCAATGAACTGGGGGACTTTCTGCATGACTGGGCTTCCCTGTTTGTTGTTATACGGGAGTGTTTCACCGGCACCATCATGGCCCCGTGAAACGGTGATTTCAGAAAAGACTAGCACGCAGTTTACGTAAAGGTGATTGACTAAATTTCGCCGGTGATGGATTATTTTTCGATGAATGACAGAGCCCATCCGCCCCAGATCACCCAGACTTCCCAGTGGCCGGTCCCTGCAGACAGTGTGCGCTATGTGGTTCCGGAGCCGATCGTCCGCCTGCTGGCCAGTCACCCGCTGACCCGCGAACTCTACCCGCTGGCGTTCGGCCACTACCGCAGGGCCGCCGGCCATCACATGCACCGCGAGCATCATCGTGACAATCTTTTGATCTATTGCACCGACGGCAAGGCGTTCCTTAACGTCGCTGGCGAGCCCTACACCGTCGAGGCGGGCGACCTGGTATTACTGCCGGCTGGCGCCAGCCACCGATACACAGCCGACCCGGACAATCCCTGGAGTATCCACTGGGTGCATTTCACCGGCCCCCAGGCACAGGCCTTTGGTGATTACATGGGATTCGATGACGGCACACGGATTCGGCGACTGGGCCGCCAGCCCAGACTGCTGGTAGACTTCAACGGCCTTCTTTCCGTCCGGGAAACCGGGTTCCGGACCCGCGGGCTGGTGCACGCCAGCAACCGGCTGCGCCAACTGATGACAGCCATACCGCTGATTGCTGACGAAACCGGGCCAGCACGCCAGGCGGAGCTGGATACCCTGCACAACTACATGCGGGAAAATCTGGAGAAGAGACTGACACTGGGCCAGTTGGCCGAGCTTTCCGGGTTATCGCCGGCGCACTTCGCCACCCGCTACCGGGAGCAGACAGGCACCTCACCGATCCAGCATTTCCTGCATCTGAAGGTGGAACGGGCCTGCCAGTTGCTGGACACCACCAGCCAGAGCTTTGCAGACATCAGCCGGCAACTCGGCTACGACGATGCCTACTATTTCTCCCGGCTGTTCAAGAAAGTCATGGGCAAGTCGCCCAGTGATTACCGGCATACCGCCCGGCACTGAGGCCGGGCGCTGACGGAACGTCAGTCGTTACCGGAGGGCAGGACGTCGGCATTGCCCGGTGTCGACAGGTTATGCCGGTGCCGGCTGGAAAGGATATGGTGCAGACTGCCGCATTCCACCATGGGATCGTCGCAGTTCACCACAATATCGGAACGGGCGATGACGTAGCCCTTGCCGGTGATGCTGTTTTTCACCACCTGATAGTCGCCGGCCTGCTCCACCGAGGTGAATTCACCGATAAACCCGGTCTCCCGAAGCGAGATGGTTTCCAGGCGATCCCCCGGGCGGATGCTGCCTTCGTAGTTCATCAGCGCCAGGCGGGCTGAGGTGCCGGTGCCGGTGGTACTGCGACAGATCACACCGGGGTGCACATAGGTCGCTGACCGGGAGCGGTAGTAGCCATCGGCCACGTGTTCAACCGGGCCCATGAAATGCAGGAACGGCAGCGGGCCGACATCCCCCAGGGTGTAGTGGGAGAAGCCCCGCTCGGCCTGAATCGCCTCAACAATAGCGTACGCCGTGCGCGACAGCGCCTGCTCCTCATCCATATTCAGCTGAAAGCCGAGTTCCCGGGCGTCCACCAGCGCGTAGAAACCTCCACTGTAGGCCACGCTGTAAGTCACTTCCCCAAGGTCCGGCACATGGATGCTGGCTTTGTAGGTGTCAATGTAACTGGGCAGACCCTCGCAGGTGATGGCCTCTACCACTCCGTCACGAACCGTTGCTTCAATGTTCACCAGCCCCGCCGGCGATTCCAGCATGAAATGTTGCCGGCCTTCCCGCTTTTCCACGATGCCGGACTCCAGCACCGCGGTTGCGGTGCAGATGGTGTTGGACCCCGAATAGATCGGGTACCCCATCACCTCCATGATGATGTAGCCGGCCGCGGCCCGGGGATCGGTGGCCGGCACCAGCAGGTCCACCGACATTTCCGGAATGCCGTAGGGCTCTTCCAGCAGCAAGCGGCGCAGGCCATCGGCGTCGTCCCGCAGGTATTCCATCTGGGCACGCACCGTATCGCCGGGTAGCAGATCAATGCCGCCGGTGACGATGCGGCTGACATCGCCTCCGGCGTGGGTGTCCATCAACTGGATGCTCAGTTCCGGTTTCATCAGTCAGCCTCCAGGGCGTGGGGTTCACCGTGCACCTGCCATTGCTCATCAGGCACGATCACAATCTTGCCGAGGTAGTTGCTGCCCCGGTTCATGAAGTATTCCTCCGCCCTGTGCAGTTCGGACAGAGGGAAAGCGCCGTGCAGCACCGGCTTGAGCTGTCCGTCCCGTATCCACTGCATCAACTGGGCGGCTTCGTCGCGGGTGCCGTGGGAAACCCCGAAAATCTGGACCTGGTAAAGGTAGATCCGGGTCCACAGGATCTCACTGATGTTTCCGCCACTGGCGCCGGCAATGCTCAGGCGCGGATAGGTACGGCGGGCGTTCATGTCGAAGATCATGGCATCGATGAAACGATCGGTCATTTCACCGCCCACCAGATCCATGACCGCATCGAGCGGTTTTCCGCCTGTCGCCTGCTTCACCCGGTCCACAAACGTCTCCATGTCACCGCGGTCCAGCACGGCTTCGGCACCAAGATCCAGCAGCGCCTGCGCTTTGCTCTGCTGGCTCAGGGCATAGGGGATCGCGCCCATGATGCGGCACAACTGGATCAGCGCGGTGCCAACGCCACCGCTGGCGCCGGTCACAAGGACATGTTCACCTTCGGATACATCTGCGGAGGTGAGCATGTGCATGGCGGTCTGGTAGGAGCACATGCCCATGGACGCCAGCTCGGCATCGGTCACCAGCGGATTGGCAATATGGTGGAACTGGTCGGACGGCACCACCACATACTCGGCATAGCCGCCGTCCGCGCCATGGCCGTAATAGTCCGGAGTCAGATTGATGTCTGTGCGATCATCGGCGTAAATATTGAAATCCAGCAGCCCGCGCTCGCCCACGCGGCTTTCGCTGACACCCTCGCCAACGGCCGCCACGCGGCCAACCACATCGGCTCCCTGAATCCGTGGAAACGTCAGCGTCGGCTTGCCGCCCATCTGGAACGACGTCATCTCGCCTTTTTTGGTGGGATACAGGCCCTCACGGGCCTTGCGGTCGGTGTTGTTCTTCGCGGTTGCAGTCACCTGCACCAGCACCTCGCCAGGGCCAGGCTGGGGCACGGGCACATCCTGGTACTCGAGCTTGTCGATACCGCCATGGCCGGTCAGGACCATGGCCTTCATGGAGGATGGAATCATGGGCAACAGCGTCTCCCTGTCTGATGGATTTGGTATCCGCCAAGAATAGGAAAGATCACCGCCAGTGTCAGGGGCTGTTACGGATATCCATTAGCCGCCCGGCGCAGACGCTAACGGGCAATCACCTTGTACACCGGCCGCAGCCGGGGAATCTGTTTGAGCACCACCTGGATAACCGTCATCAGCGGCACCGCCAGCAGCACCCCCACCGGCCCCCAGAGCCAGCCCCAGAAGAAGATCGAGACAAAGATCACGATAGGGTTGATCGCCATCCGGAAGCCGTGAATCCAGGGTTCCAGAAACACCCCGGTGATGGTGGTCAGCAGAATAAAGCTCAGCGGCGCAACAGCCATCATCCAGATGGTGTCCAGACTCAGGGCCGAGACAATCACCAGCAAGGCGATGGTGAGCATATTGCCCAGGTAGGGAATAAAACGGGCCAGGCCTGCAACCAGGCCCCACACCGCGGGATCCGGCAGGCCAATGGCCCAGCATATCAGTGCCGTCAGCAGGCCCACGGAGGTATTGCTCAACCCCAGCACCGCCAGGTACTGGGCGATCTGTTGCTGGGAATCCCGGGTGATGCGCAGGACCGTCGACCGGTGCGGCCGTGGCAGTTGCTTGACGAAATTCCGGATCAGCCGGTCACCACTGACCAGCAGGAAATAGGTCAGCGTTAGGGCCAGAGCGAGTCCGGCAATACCGTTGCGAGCCTTGGACATCAGTTGGCTGCGCCAGGACTCGGTCTGCAGCACCACGGTGGTAGGCTCCTGGCCCTGCTCCTTGGACAGCCCCTCCACCGACTGCTCCACTTCCTGGGCCGAGCGGCTGACCTTGTCAATCTGGCGCATGATCTCGCTGTCGCCTACCAGCAGGCGTGACACCCCCTCCGGCGCCCGCTGCGCCCATTCCATGGCCGGCGTTGCCACGGCGGCACCGATACCAGCAATCCCGGCCAGAACCAGCAGAACCAGGATCAGGGCACTGAACACCCTGGGGACCCGCCAGCTTACCTGCGCTTTTTTGACCAGGGGCGCCAGCAGCAGACTGGCCAGGATTGCCAGAATGATCGGCAGCACGATCTGGTGAGCCACATAGAGGGTATAGAGGATGCCAAGAATGAAAATGCCGTAGATCGGGGTGGAAAGATCGGTCAGGGAATGCCCCACCTGAACGGAATCCGACTCGGTTGTTTGTGTCTGTTCGGTTTGTTCGACTGGTTGCTGACCCATGAATGGTTCCCGATGGAGCCGGACTGGCCTCCATACCCCCTGTGTAATGGAAAAGACCTGCCAGTGTAGCGCACTGTTGTGATGGGACGCATTATCAGGGCATTACAAACATGATGTAATGGCGCGGACAGCGGCAGGTGCCTTGACGGATATCAGATTCTTGATCTGCGGCAAGAGGCTGTTCCCCGTGTTTCGGTAATCTGCCGCGCTAATTGCAATATCAGGCCCTTGATGCGCAGACGGCGCCGTGAGGGCACCACGCCTGAATGTAGCGGGAGACCGATATGGCGGCTGAACCGATTATTCTGTTCGACGACGGGCACCACAAATGCCTGATGTTCGATACCCTGGTAACTGGCGAGGGCGTGCAGTCCAACCAGTTCCTTATTGTTGACGGCACTCACGAAGCGCTGATCGATCCGGGCGGGGACCTTACCTACACGCCTCTGTCCGTTGCGGCCTCCCGGTACATGAACATCCGGGATATGGACTTTGTTTTCGCATCCCACCAGGATCCGGACATCATCGGCGCCATTGACCGCTGGATCGTGCACACCCGCGCCAAGATCGTCACCTCCAAACTCTGGGCCCGGTTCCTGCCTCACCTGGTCTCCAGCTACGTGACCAACCAGCTCAGCGGCAGCGTCTACGATCGCATCATCAGCGTGCCGGACGGCGGCATCAACGTCACTTTCGGCGACACCTACATCCAGTGCCTGCCGGCTCACTTCATGCACTCGGTGGGCAACCTCCAGTTTTACGATCCGGTTTCCAAGATCCTGTTTTCCGGTGATCTGGGGGCATCCCTGGGTGGCGAGGACGATCACAAGCCCGTGTCCGATTTCGACAAGCACGTGCCGACCATGATCGGTTTCCACCGCCGGTACATCGCCTCCAAGAAAGTCTGTCAGATGTGGGCCAACATGGTCCGCAAGATGGACGTGGAAATGATCGTGCCCCAGCACGGCAAGCGTTTCGAAGGCCGCGACATGGTCGACCGCTTCCTGGACTGGGTCTCAAGCGTCGACTGTGGCATTGATCTGGTCTCCCAGGACAACTACCAGCAGCCGCTGGACTACGCCTGACGGCGATTTCCCCGGTTTCCGCAGGGATGCGGAAACCCTCCTTTCCCGCCCGGGGCCGGTGAGCCCCTGTTCCATCGCCTCCGGGTTCAGTAAAATCCTTTTTTTCTGAAAACCCGAGAGGCATACAGATGGGCAGAGCCTACCAGAACCGCAAAGAATCCATGGCCAAGACGGCCGCCGCAAAAACCAAGGTCTATAGCAAATACGGCCGTGAAATCTACGTTTGCGCCAAAGCCGGCGGCGTGGACCCGCAGGCCAACCTGTCTTTGCGGGGGTTGATCGAACGCGCCAAGAAAGATCAGGTGCCCGCCCACGTTATTGAAAAGGCCCTGGACAAGGCCCAGGGCGGCGGTGGCGAGGATTACTCCGCTGCCCGCTACGAGGGTTATGGCCCGGGCAACTGCATGGTGATCATCGATTGCCTGACCGACAATCCGAACCGCACCTTCGGTGACGTGCGCCTGGCGTTCACCAAAACCAAGTGCAAGATCGGCACCCCCGGCGCCGTATCCCATATGTTTGACCACTGCGCCATCTTTGCCTTCTCCGGCGACGATGAGGAAGCCGTTCTGGAAACCCTGATGGAAGACGACGTGGATGTCACCGACATCGAGCACGAGGACGGCAAGATCACCGTGTTCACACCCAACACCGAGTACGCCAAGGCCAAGCAGGCTCTGGAAGCGGCGTTCGAGGGGATCGAGTTCGATGTCGATGAAATCCAGTTCCTGCCCAAGACCACCACGCCGGTGGAAGGCGACGACATCCCGCTGTTCGAGAAATTCATGGACATGCTGAACGACCTGGACGACGTCCAGAACGTGTTCCATAACGCTGAACTGCCGCAGGACTGACAGGAGCCCCAAGGCCATGACCCGCAAACCGACACAGGGCGCACCCCGGGTGATCATCCTGAAGACCGGAACCACCTACCCCCCGATCCGAGAGCAGTTCGGGGATTTCGACGCCTGGTTTATCCGTGGCCTGCCGGACACCCTGGACCTGAGCGTGGTGGATGTCACCACGCAGCCCCTGCCCGGTCATCCCGCCGACTGGCAGGGCGTGGTTATCACCGGCTCGCCCGCCATGGTCAGCGAGCGGCCGGACTGGAGTGAAAACACCGCCGCCTGGGTGCGACAGGCGGTGGAATCCGGAGTCCCGGTACTCGGTGTCTGCTATGGCCACCAGTTGCTGGCCCACGCCCTGGGCGGCGAAGTGGGCTACCATCCCGAGGGCCGGGAGACCGGCACCCATGAGGTCACCCTGTCTGACAACGCCAGCAGTGATCCGCTGTTCAGTCAGTTACCCCGCCGGTTCGACGCCCAGTTGACCCACAAGCAGTCGGTACTCCGGCTGCCCCCGGAGGCGATCCTGCTGGGGCGCTCCGACTTCGAGCCGCACCAGGCCTTCCGTGTGGGCCCCAACGCCTGGGGCGTGCAGTTCCACCCGGAATTCACCGCCCCGATCATGTCCGCCTATCTGGACGTCCAGCAACCGGAACTGGCACAGGAAGGTTTTGATGTATCGGCACTGAAAGCCCGGGTGCAGTCTGCGCCGGAAGCCTCATCCGTGCTCACCCTGTTCTCTGGTCAGGTACACAGCCACTGGCTGGGATGATGACGCAACGTTAATGGCAAAACGCGGTCGGCCGGTTGAATAAACGGACACCTGAGCCTAGGGTAAATGCAAACCTGAACAAAGGAGTCTGACATGCCCGGAATACGTAGCTACCTGAAACAGATTTCACTGGCCATGGTTGCGGTCCTGACTCTGGCCACCACCTTTTCAACCGTTGCCCAGGCCAGCATGGTAGGCACTGGTGACGTTATCCAGCAGGAACAGACACAACTGGACCGCCAGCAGCTGCTGGACATGCTGGAAAAACAGGAAGTTCAGGAAAAGCTCGCGGACCTCGGGGTCAGCAAGGACCAGGTTGCCGAGCGCATCCAGAACCTGACACCGTCGGAACTGGCAGACTTCGAACAACAGCTCGCTGAGGCTCCGGCCGGCGAAGGCGTGGTTGGTGTGATTGTGCTGTTCCTGCTGGTGTTCATCGTCACCGACATGCTCTGCGCCACCGACCTGTTCCCGTTCGTGCGCTGTATCCGCTAAGCCATGCCCGAACGGTTCCCCGCCATGGCCGTTGTTCTGACGGTCATGGCTCTGGCTGGCTGCGCTTCCGCCCCACCCTGGCCTGAGGATCCTGCCGGTCCGGCCGACACCGTTGTCCAGTCGGATGCCGACGTGCTGGTGCCGGACGTGCCTTTCTACCCCCAGGAAAAGTACCAGTGCGGCCCGGCCGCGCTCGCCACGGTACTGAATACCCAGGGACTCAACACCAGCCCGGAGGAACTCAAGGACAAAGTCTATATCCCGGGTCGGGAAGGCTCCCTGCAGGTGGAACTGGTGGCCACTGCCAGGGACTACGGCATGCTGGTCTATCCCCTGGAGCCGGAAGTGGACAACATTCTCGCGGAAGTCTCAGCGGGCAATCCCGTGCTGGTGATGCAGAACCTCGGGCTGGACTGGTGGCCCCAGTGGCATTTCGCTGTCGTGGTCGGATACAACCACGATGCGCAGACACTGATCCTGAACACAGACACCCGGGAACACTACGCCATGGCATACGACGTATTCCATGCCACCTGGAACCGGGCCGAACGCTGGGCCGTGGTCGCCCTGCCGCCGTCGGAACTCCCGGCCACAGCTCAGCCGGTGGCCTTCCTGCGCTCGGCTCACGACCTGGAAACCACCCGGCACTATGGTGATGCCCTGACGGCCTACCAGGCTGCGGAACAACGCTGGCCGGACACCCCGACACCCCTGCTGGCACAGGGTAATCTGGAATACAGTCTGGCCAACACCGATCGGGCGCTGGGCCATTTCACGCGCCTGGTGGACCGCTTTCGGGACTATGCCCCGGGCTGGAACAACCTCGCCCATGCCCTGGATTCGGTCGGTTGCCAGGACGGCGCACAAAAAGCCCTGAGCTGCGCCATGGAACTGGCGCCAAACACCTTTGATGACGAAGATTTCAGCCGAAGCACGCCAGGCATGCAGAGCTGCCCGCCGGTTCCCGAATGCCCTGTAGCACCCGGCGAAGGCGACACCAACTAACGCCGGATCAGCACCACATCCTTGCGCGGAATCTCCAGGTGCCAACCGTAATACTCGGCCAGCCATTCAAACGTGCCCTGACGATAGAACACCACATGGGTCGGGTCCCGGCGGTAATGCCAGTGGTCGAACCGGCTGTCGTCGGTCTGGAAACAGGTCATGATGCCCAGCCAGCCACCCGGTTCAAGCAGGCTGTTTAGTTGCCGGAACACGTCGGCCGGACGGTGCAGATGCTCCACTACCTCGGTGCAGGTAATGAAATCGTACCGGCGCTCCAGGGTCGCCGGATCCGGATAGAAGAAAGGATCATAGAGCGACATCTCAAACCCCGCGCCGGCAAACATAGCTGCCAGGGCCGGCCCGGGGCCGCAGCCGTAATCCAGCCCGCGGGCGCCTGCCGGCAATTTGGGCAACAGCGGGTCCATGACCTTCGACAGAAACCGGCGGTAGCCCGGATCATCCGGATGGTTGTCGTGCAGTTCGTAGACCCTGCGTTCCTCATCCTCAGGCAGGCGGGACTCGGGTGCCATGATCGTCGCTTCACAAACGTCGCAGCGCAGATACACCTGCTGCCCGAGGGTTCTGAACGGCCCGGTCCGTCCCTGCTCGCAGACCGGACAAAGGAGTGATTCGTCGGCAGTCATTGCACCGGTTCCCTGCCTGCAGCCGAGCGCACCAGCCGATCGAGCGCCGGCGCATCAATGACGGACTCACTGATCAGCTCCAGACGGCTAAGGTCCCGTGGCTCGGTGGGCCCGGTGCTTACCACGCCATCGACAACATTCATCGTGCGCCAGCCGTCCGGTGTCCGGACCACAGCCTTGAAGCGGACGACAGACTCATCACCGGCAAGCGCCAGCAACTGGCTCTCATCGAACACATCCTCCGGATGCACCCGCCAGCCAAGACTGAAATGGCCCTGCCCCCGGTTCTCAACCATCTGCCATGGCTGGGCCTGGATATCCGCCGGCTCTGGCGGGGGCGTCTCATCGTGCCGATGGTGCCCATGAGCGTGCGGGTCACTGACTGGCCGCTGATCCGGCTCGCCATGCAGCCAGTCTGCCGCCATCCCGTTGCTCCCGTTATGGAAAATCTGCTGCTTGGCGGGTTCAAGAGCACTGGCCCAGCGGTCAAAATCCGAGAGCTGGGCCGGTGTACACAGGTCCGTCTTGTTCGCCACCAGGATGTCGGCAGCCGCCACCTGATCCCGAAAATGCACGTTTTCCCGCACCCGCTCGTCGCCCAGTTTCCGGGGGTCGACCAGCGTGATCACCGGGCCCATGTGCAGGACATCCAGATAGTGCTCCTGAGTCAGGGTCTGGATGATCTGGGCAGGATGCCCAAGACCGGTAGGTTCAATCAGTAGCCGGTCCGGTCTGGCCCGATGAATCAGCTGATTCAGGCCAATCTGCATGGGCAGTCCTGCCACGCAACACATGCAGCCACCGGGAACTTCTTTCACATAGGCGCCTTCGGTCTGGAGCATGGCGCCATCAATACCCACTTCGCCAAATTCATTGACCAGAACAGCCCAGGTTTCATCGGCAGGCTTCTGCCTGAGCAGATCCAGTATGGCGGTGGTTTTGCCAACCCCGAGAAACCCCAGGATCAGAGTGGTTGGAATGGCGTGGACAGGTTGAGACATCGGCTTTCACCTCAAATTGTTACAATATAACATTTCAGGCTCAGCCACGGCCATACGCTCTGATCATTGCGTTCGCACCAGGCGGTCCAGACGCAGGCGCTGGCGCTCATCAAACAGACGGCGACTGCCCCAGCTGACAGCCATCACGGCACCGAAACCGGTACCTACTGAAATCAGCAGCATCACCAGAATCTGGTATTTGACCGCGACCGCAGGCGGACTGCCCGCCAGAATCTGGCCGGTCATCATTCCCGGAAGGCTGACAATGCCGGCGGCGGCCATGGCATTGATCGAGGGCATCATGCCGCTGCGCATGGCGTCCCTGCGGATCCCCTCCATGGCGGATGCCCAGGTTTCGCCGAGCATCAACCGGTTCTCGATCAGTGCCCGCTGGCTCCAGACCGATTCGTTCAGGCGGTCCAGGCTGAGGGCCACGCCGGTCATGGTGTTGCCGAGCATCATCCCCAGCAGGGGAATCGCGTACTGGGGCGCGTACCAGGGTGAGGGTCCGATGATCACCGTCAGGGCCAGAATCGTGACGGCAAAGGAAGAAAGGAACATGGCGCCGGTGCCGATGCCGAACGCCCAGACGCCCCGCAAGCGGCGCTGCTGTCGCGCCATCACCTCGCGGCCGGCCACCAGCAGCATCACCAGGGCCATGACAGCCACCCAGTATACGTGGGCCGAAGCGAAAAGTGCCTCCAGCACCAGACCGATCAGAGCCAGTTGAATAACCGTGCGGGCGGCGGCAATCAACAGATTGCGGGCAAGCCCCAGGCGACCGTACAGACTCAGCCCTGCCAGCGCGAGTACCAGAAAGGCGGCGAGCCCCAGCTTCCACCAGGCCAGATCAATCACCTGCATCGCGAGCCTCCAGAGCACTGCCACAGATTGCAACGTGATGATCCGCCACCCGGTGAATCTGGGCCCGGTCATGGGCCACCCAGAGTACAGCCATTTGCCGGCGGCGGATTTCATCCAGCAACCAGCGCTCGACCGCCTCGGCCATGTCGTCGTCGAGGTTCGCGGTGGGCTCATCAAGCAGCAGCGCCCGGGGGTTGCGAACGAGCGCCCGCCACAAAGCGAGGCGCTGGCGCTCACCGGAAGACAGACGGTTCACCGGCCAGTCCAGAACCTCTCTGCCCATGCCGGGGACCCGGTCAATCATGGCATCGTCCCGGTCAACACCATGGTCGCCCACCGCGTCATACCACCACTGACTGTCCGCCGGCACCATGATCACCTGTTCACGCCACCGGTTGGCAGGCATGGCGTTCTGTTCGTCCTCGCCCAGAAAAATCCGGCCATCATGGGGATCCAGATCTGCAACGGCCCGCAGCAAACGGCTTTTACCGGAACCGGAAGGACCGGAAAGACAGGTTACCTCGCCCGAGCCGATGGTCAGCGACACACCCCTGAGCGCCCCGACGGAGACCTCCTGAAGACACAGGTCCATTACCGCATGCTCCATGCGCCCGTCATGACTGTCGGGGGCCTCCCAGGAAGCGGCGCTGGACGCCCTCGGACAACATCACATGCGCGAGGGCCGGATACGGCAGGTAATGCAGAAAGATGGTCGCCAGAATAACGGCGTTGAAACCCTCGCCGAGAAACAGCCAGGCGGTAAACGCCGCAAACAGGGCACCCAGGAACCCGCCGTAAATCCAGAGCAGCCGTGACCGCTCCGCGGCCGCTGGCACTCGCTGCAGGGCTCGTGCGACCGAGAACCCCATGTAGATGGCAATGGCCAGTGCAATCAGTACGGAGGCGAGCAGCCCGGTAAACCCCAGCAGGAACCGGCAAAGGTAATTCGCCAGGAAGAACAGCGCGATGCCGGTCACCGCAACGATGGTCATTCTTGTTTTTTCCATGAGGATTCTCTAATCAAGTGAAAAACGTCTGATGACAGTGTAAACCGAGCCGTCTTGCCCCGGTGTACTTTCAAACAGGGCGAAGTGCCGGACCGGCAGCAGGCCAAAACGGGTTTCCTGTTGCTCTGCCAACAGTTCCCGCACCGGTCCGGCGCCCTTGCGGAAGCGTGCCAGGGTAATGTGAGGGGTGAACGTTCCGGCCACGCTGCCGGAACCATGGTCACCGAGGCAGGCCACCAGTTGTTCATGCAGCCGGGTAACCGGAGCCGTTGGCTGAACCCCCGCCCACAGATTGCGGGGCGTGTCCGGGTGACCGAACACGCCCAGCCCGGTCACTTCCAGATCAAAGCGCGGGGCCCGTAACTGCGACGCTGAGCCAATGAGGGATGACAGCTGAGCCGGTGACACCGCGCCGACGAACGCCAGTGTCAAATGCAATTGATCCGCCCGCTGCCAGCGGGCTCCCTCAACGGGAACGGGCAGGGTCAGCAGTTGATCCCGCACCGGCACCGGCAGTTCCAGCCCGAAAAACACCCGCTTTTCAGGGCCATCACGCCCGGTGCCGCGCCCTGATGCCCCAGCCATTACCAGGGCAACTCTTCACCATTGCTGTGCCAGAACGACCCGCTGTTCTCCAGCGTCAGGTTGGCAATCCGCTCAGCCAGACCCATGGCCGATTCTTCCGGAGTGATCAGGCCGCCGAAGTTCACCATGCGGGTTTTGACATAACCCGGGTGCAGCAGGGCGACGGCAATGCCCCTGGATTTCAGGTCGACTGCCAGGGATTTGCCGAAGGCGTTCAGCGCCGCCTTGGAGGCCCGGTAACCGTACTTGCCGCCGGAGTCGTTGTCGGCAATCGACCCCATCCGGCTGGTGATATTGGCAATCCGGCTGCCTTCCTTCATCAGCGGGATCAGGGCTTCCGCCACCCGCAACGGTCCATAGGCGTTGACTTCCATCTGCTCACGGATGGAATCGAAATCGATATTGCCCAGTTGCTCGTCCCTCAGAAGACCGGCATTGTTGATCAGCAGATCCACCGACACACCGTCCAGGCCGGACTTGAGCCTGTTAACGCCGTCATCAGTGGTCACATCGATACCGTCGATCACCCGGCTCGCTACGCCTGCCAGCTCTTCCGAGCTCTGACGGCAGACACCGATCACCTCACTACCCCTGCCTGCATACAGGCGTGCCAGTTCCAGTCCGATTCCCCGGTTTGCCCCGGTAATCACGACGACATCAGGTGTACTCATTATTCCTCCCAAATTCATCGGGTGACGTTCTCTGGCTCATGTAAGCCCTATGGGCATACACTGTAAAGCCACTGCCGCCGAATCTACAGGGATACATTGTGGAATTCATCCTGACCCTTATTGCCATCGCCCTCGTCCTGCTTGCTGCCCCCCGGTTCCTGTTCCGGATAAAGGATCTGTCCCACCTGGATCAGGCTCATTACCCGGTGCGGGACCAGACTCCGAGCGACGGCCTCGCTTCGGTGCTCAGTGACATCCGGCAACTCCAGCAGGCTGCCCAGGCAGCCAGAGGCAAGGCCCGGCTGAAGACGCTGCGCCACTGTATGGACCACCTCAACGACGACCTTCCCATGCAGTCGGAATTCCGGTCCAATTCGCAGCCCCGGGGCGAATGGGTGCTGGCGCCCGGTGCCGACAGCCGGCGGCGTGTGCTCTACATTCACGGCGGTGCCTGGGCCGCCGGCAGCCCGCGCAGTCACCGGGCCATCACCGATCGCTTTTCGCAACTGGCCAATGCCGCGGTGTTCGCTGTGGATTACCGCCTGATGCCGGAGCACCGGTTTATGGACGGCATCCGGGATTGTCGCGAAGCCTATCAGTGGCTGCTGGAAAACGGACCGGATGGCCCCGAAGCTCTGGACTTTCTGGTGGTAGCGGGCGATTCGGCCGGTGGTAGCCATACCCTGAGCCTGATCGCCTGGATTCGTGACCAGGGGCTGCGGCAGGCCGATGCGGCTGTGGCACTGGCCCCTTCCACCGATCTCACCCTGACCGCGCCCAGCAACCGGGACAACATGGCCACCGATGCGCTTCTGGGCCCGATGACCCGGGGCCTGAAACGGGTGCCATTGCCGCTGCTGTGGTGGGTCACGTTGCTGGGGTTCCGACTGTCCCCCGCCAACCCGGTTGCCTCACCCCTGCGTGGTGCGCTTCACAATCTGCCGCCAACGCTGGTTCATGCCACCGATCAGGAAATGCTCGTTGATAACGCCCGCCGTTACGTGACCGCCGCCCGCAATGCCGGCTCACCGGCTCAGTTACACCTCTGGCCCGGCCTGGTGCATGTCTGGCACATGTTTCCCCGGCAACTGCCGGAAGCGGAGGAGGCGTTCGCGGATATCCGGGCATTCCTGCAGGCAGTCGAGGCGGATCAGGTGTAGTAGTCCGCTAATACCCGCTCCCCGCATGCCCCTGCTAATCTCAGAAGGGATTGGCATGACAATGACAAGGAGACAGCCATGAGCGGGAAAAAGATTCTGATGATCACCGGTGACTTCACCGAGGACTACGAAACCATGGTGCCCTTCCAGGCACTTCAGGCGGTCGGCCACACGGTCCACGCGGTCTGCCCCGACAAGAAGTCCGGGGACACGGTGGCCACGGCCATCCACGACTTCGAGGGCGACCAGACCTATTCGGAAAAACCCGGGCACCGCTTTGCCCTGAACGCGGACTTTGACGGGCTGAATCCGGCGGATTACGACGCCCTGGTGATTCCCGGCGGCCGGGCGCCCGAGTATCTGCGCCTGAACGAGGAGGTCAAGGCTCTGGTACGCCACTTCTTCGAAACCGACAAGCCCGTTGCCGCCATCTGCCACGGTGCCCAGTTGCTGGCCGCGGCCGGCGTTATCAAAGGGCGCCAGTGCTCTGCCTACCCGGCCTGCCAACCGGAAGTGGAACTGGCCGGCGGCCGCTTTGCCGGCATCGAGGTTGATCAGGCAGTCACCGATGGTAATCTGGTGACCGCACCGGCCTGGCCCGCGCACCCGGCCTGGCTGGCGCAGTTCTTCAAGCTGCTCGACCAGTAATCACGACGGGGCCGGCCGCCGGCCCCGTTTCCCGGAGGTGGCCATGTGCAAACTGTTTATCAACACGGATCCGGACCTGTGGGTCAGCAAGACCCATTCACTGAGGATCGATGGCATGGTCACCAGTGTGCGCATGGAAAACGCCTTCTGGCACGTACTCGCAGAGATCGCTCAGCGAGACGACATGAACCTGCCCCAACTGCTGACGCGGCTTTATCACGAATCCATTGATGCCGGCCACGACCTGGGCAATTTCACCTCATTCCTGCGGGTCTGCGCCCTGCGTTATCTGCAACTGCAACTGACCGGAGACGTACCCACCGACACCCGGGTACCCATTGCGTCCCTGGACGCTGACCGCATTCTGTCCGGTCAGGACAGCCAGCCAACCCCCACTGCCCCGGCCAACAAATCCACACATTAAATAACCGGCATCAGGGCTGACATTTCGATTTTGTCATAATACAGTGAAACCCTGTTCATTCCGCCGGGGCTTCCCATGCCATTCGCCATCCGCAACCTGACATTTCTGGCCGCCATACTGCTGGTTCTGGGCGGTTGTGCCGGCAATGAAAGCCTGCAACAGAAGCAGGCTCAGATGCAGCCCCTGCCTCCGGAACTCACCGAAGCGCCGGGGGACACCGGCAGGCTCTGGCAGGTATTCGAACGCTATCGCGGAGCCCCCTATCAATACGGCGGCACCTCGGCGAGCGGTTTCGACTGCTCCGGCTTCATCCTCACAGCCTACCGGGAAGGACTCGGGCAACACCTGCCCCGCACCACCTCGCAAATGCTGGCCCGGGGATCGGTGGTCAGGCCCGGCGACATTCAGCCCGGCGACGTGGTGTTCTTCCGGATTGCGGGCAAGGAGCAGCATGCCGGCATCTACATGGGCAACAACCGGTTCATCCATGCCTCCACATCGGCGGGCGTGACGGTATCTGACATCAACGGCTACTACTGGCAGGGACGTCTCAGCAGCGCGCGGCGTTTTTGATGGGGCTCGCGATTCACTCGCAGGCTCAGGCTAACCGGGCACGGAAAACACCGGGCGGTTGAATCACCGTTTGCGGCGAACGTACAGCACCTTGTGGACACGGGCCACGACCTCACCCTCACTATCGACAACCTCAACATCCCAGGTGGGCAGGTATTTGTCGCCGCTGGCAGTGGCTGCCTGAATCTCTTTCAGCCGCTCGTCACTCATTTCAAAGCGGGCTGTGACCGTGCCCCGCCCGGGGCGAACAAATTCGATACTCGCCGACTTGTCCCAGACCAGATACCCCGACCCCAGTCGGCGCATCAGCAGCAGCATGTACATCGGGTCCACCATGCTGTAGAGCGAACCGCCGAAATGGGTACCCACGTAATTGCGGTTGTACCAGCGCTGGCGCATTTCCACCGTGGCAGAGCGGAAATCCGGGGCGATGTGGGTCACCCGGATGCCGGCACCCAGGTACGGCGGATACAGCGTCAGCAGACGGCGCAACGCGCCGGAAGACGCAAACCAGCGGCGAACAGTGGCATTCATGATCTCGGGCTCCCGGGTGAACGTTCAGATTCATACGATCGTTTGAATCTTACAGACCACCGATAGCCAACTGCAAGGCAATCGCCGCCATCATCAGGCCAATCAGGCCATCAATCACCCGCCAGGCAGACGGTTTCGACAGCACCGGCGCCAGCGTTGAGCCAAACCAGGCAAGCCCGCTGAACCAGAGCACAGAAGCACTGCTGGCGCCGGCGACAAAACTGGTGGCATCGTCCTGCTGGGCGCCAATGGAGGGAATCAGCAGCAGGGTGTCCAGGTAGACCTGGGGATTAAACAGGGTCACGGCCAGGGTCGTGAACAGCACGCCTTTGACACTGCGACGGCCGAGCCCGCCTTCCGCCTGCAGCGCTTCACGACCACGTCCGGCGCGTACCAGGGCCTGCAGCGCCAGCCACCCCAGAAACGCCACGCCCAGCCAGCGCAGCACTTTCATTGCCTGCGGCATGGCCATCAACGCGGCGCTGACGCCAAACATGCCAAGCGTAAACAGGATAACGTCCGAGGTCATGCACAGGCCGGCCGACCACCAGTGATGTTCCCGGCGAATGGCCTGACTGAGCACATAGGCATTCTGGGCACCGATTGCCACGATGATGCCGCCACAAACCACCAGCCCTGTCAGATAACTCTCAATCATGCCTGCCTCCGTCAAACCAGGACGCAAGCATACCCGCGCAGGTGTATACTTGAAATTCATACTCCTAATGCTGCATCAGTTTTTCTTATGATTGACTACAAACTTCTTGAGGCGCTGGCCACAGTGCTTGAGCATGGCGGGTTTGAACGCGCGGGGGATGCGCTGGGGCTGAGTCAGTCCGCTGTGTCCCAGCGCATCCGGACCCTCGAAATACGCCTGGGCCAGCCGGTACTGGTACGCAGTCCGGAACTCCGGGCGACACCGGCCGGTCAGCGTCTGCTCAACCATGTACAGCAGGTGCAGTTGCTCGAACGGGATCTGGCCACCTCGCTGCCCACGCTGACCGAACCGTCATCCCGGCTCCGCATTGCCATTAATGCCGACAGTCTGGCGACCTGGTGGGCCGAGGCGATCGGGCGTTTCTGTCAGGAGGAAGGTCTGCTTCTGGACCTGGTGATTGAAGATCAGGACGTGGGGCTGCGCCGGATGCGCGAGGGGGATGTTGCCGCCTGCCTGTGCAGCAGCCCGCAACCAGTGGCCGGAGCCCGGTGCATGGCCATGGGCACCATGACCTACCTGCCCCTGGCAACGCCAGACTATGTGGCCCGGCATTTTCCCGACGGCTTGACGGAGGAAAGCCTGCGGCACGCGCCGGCAATCATTTTCGGCCCCAATGACCAGTTACAGCATCGGTTTCTGGCCGGGGTCGGATTCCGCAGCTCGTTTCCCCATCACCGGTGCCCGTCATCCGAAGGTTTTGTAAAAATGGCGCTGGCCGGGCTGGGTTATGGCATGATTCCGGAAATACAGGCCAGCAGGGAGCTGTCGGCCGGAACCCTGGTATCCATCGCACCCGGCCATCATCTTGATGTGCCCCTGTACTGGCACTTCTGGCGACACGGTGGTGGTACCATGGAACGCATGACCCAGGCACTCAAACGTACCCGAATACTCCAGCGGTAAAGGAGCCCCGACCTTGAACCTGACCACACCCGCCCTGCTCTTCCCGGCGATTTCCCTGCTTCTGCTGGCCTATACCAATCGCTTTCTGGTGCTGGCACAACTTATCCGGCAACTGCGCCAGATGAGCTCCGAGGAAGACCACCGCCTGATTGGCCGCCAGATCGGCATGTTGCGAAAACGCATCGTGCTGACCAAGCGCATGCAGGCGTTTGGTGTGCTGAGTTTCTTTCTCTGCACCGTGTCCATGTTCCTGCTGTTTCTGGAGTTGCAGTTGCCGGGTGTTATCGCCTTCGGCATCAGCCTGGTGCTGCTGTCGCTGTCACTGCTTTACTCCCTGTACGAAATCCAGATTTCCACCAATGCCATCAACGTCGAACTGGAGCGCTTTGAGGCCAGCAAACGGGGTGAGGCGTAGAAAAGCGCACTAGGGCCTGGCTCGGACCCCGAACCAGTGTGGATAGGTCAGCAGGCAATAGATGGCAATCATGTCATAGACGGCATGCCAGACCATGACCAGTGCCAGGCTGCCACTGAGCTGATAGGCCGTGCCCATTACCAGCCCCAGCCCCGTGGCCATGACAAAATAGGTGAACGACACATAGTGCACCGCCCCGAACAGAACCGCAGCGGCAAGGACGGCGGCCCAGGATGGTAGGTAGTCCAGGGCCAGCCCCTGGACCGCGCCGCGGAACAGCAGTTCCTCGCCCACGCCGGCCAGCACCGACAGAGCAATCAACACCAGCCAACTGTAACTGCGGGCAAAGCGGTACAGGCCCCGCATCTGACGGCCCAGGTCATCGGGGAACAGGCCCGGGATTTTTGAAACCAGCAACAGCAGCAGATAGGTCAGCCCGGCCCCCAGCACACCCAGCAGCAGTACCTCCGCCGGAGCCAGGCCCTGCCACTGCAAAGGAATGCCCAGCCACCAGACCAACCCGAGACCTACCACGCCAATACCGCCCTGAAAACCCAGGGCGGCTGCCGTGGAAATGGACGAACCGCGACGCGATGCCATGATCAGCTGTCAAACAGCCCTTTGACCGGGAACAGGTCATCATACTCCGGCACCTGCTTCTGGCCCTGGGCCTGGAAGGTTTTCATCATGTCGTTGGGGCGGAACATACCGGACTGCCAGTTGGCCATGTACTTGAGACTGTCCTCGACGCTGTGGTCCCGGCTGAAGTTGAGCATTTCCTTGCAGCCAGTGACGGCCAGTGGCGAGTTTGCCGCAATGGTACGGGCAATCTCCATCACGCCCTCCAGCATGGCTTCGTGGCTGTCATAGACCGCATTCACGAAACCGAGCCGATGGGCCTCATCGGCTCCAAACCGGCGGCCGGTATAGGCCAGTTCGCGCACCACGCCTTCCGGCATGAGCTTGGGCAGACGCTGCAGGGTACCCACATCCGCGGTCATACCCAGTTCCGTTTCTTTGATGGTGAACCAGGCATCCCGGGTGCAGTACCGGCTGTCGGCGGCGCAGACCATATCCAGAGCACCGCCAATGCAGCCGCCCTGCAATGCGGCCAGCACCGGCAGCCGAACCTTCTCAAGGGAGGTGACCGTATCCTGCAACTGCAACACCACACGGCGCAGGTTTTCCGCCATACGCCCCGGGTCACCGGTCATGGGCACAGCCTTGGGGTCGGTAAACACGCCCAGGTCCATGCCGGCGGAGAAATGCTTGCCGGTGGACGAAATCACAATCACCCGGGCATCGGTGTTGGCTTCAATGTCCTGCATGCACTGTGGCAGCTCCAGCCAGAACTCGCGGGTCATGGAGTTGAGGGCATCCGGACGGCACAGCCTGACGTGGGCAATCCGGTCAGTGACATCCACTTCAAAGCACTGGTAACGGGGGGATTCAGACACCTTGCGGCTCCTTTTCTTGTCTGGAATGGGGTGTTGATGCTTTTCAGGGAATACCAAGCATCCTATCCTTGGAACGGACATTACCGCGAAACGAGGCACGATGGAATTTACTTTCCTCGGGACATCCGCCGGCACGCCCACCCGGGCCCGTAACGTAACAGGCCTGGCGCTTTGCCTGCACGGGCCCAAACCCTGGTATCTGGTGGACTGCGGCGAGGCGACCCAGCACCAACTGCTCCGGACCCGTTATTCGGTGATGCAGTTGCGGGCCATATTCATCACCCACAATCACGGAGATCACATCTTCGGACTGCCGGGGCTGTTAACCAGTGCCTCCATGCTCGGTCGGTCAGAACCTCTGGACCTGGTGGCACCGGCTGCCGTTCACCGGTTTGTCGAAGCCGCCATTGGCAACAGCGATTCCAGCCTGAGTTTCCCGCTGAATTTCATCGACTCCGAGGGAGAAAACGTTCACTGGCAGGACCAGAACCTGCGGGTAACCACCACCGCCCTGTCTCACCGGGTGCCCTGCCGTGCCTTCACCTTCACCGAGCGCCGGGTTGAACGGCAACTGATTCAGGAGCAACTTGAGGCCGATGGCGTGGAAGCCGGCCCAGCCTGGGGGCGCCTGCAGAAGGGCGAGGATGTCCTGCTTGATGACGGCCGGCTGCTGCTCAGTGACGATTACACCCGTATCTGCCGGGCGCCACGGCAAATCATCGTGGCCGGCGACAACGATTCTCCCGAGCTTCTGGCCGATGCCAGTCGCAACAGCCATGTTCTCATCCATGAGGCCACCTACACCCGGGATATTGCGGATAAAGTCGGCCACTGGCCCCAGCACAGCTGTGCCGAACAGGTGGCCCGTTTTGCCCGGCAGGCAGGGCTACCCAATCTGGTGCTGACTCACTTCAGCTCCCGGTACCAGTCCGGCCCCGGTGGCACACCTCACATCAACCAGATTGCTGCGGAAGCCCTGCAGCATTACCGGGGGCAGCTGTTCCTGGCGCGGGACCTGGATACTTACCAACTGGACCGGGACTTTACCCTGGTAAAGCAGGAGGCGTCCTGATCAGTCAGGCCGAAGGCGGCATCACCACCCACTCCGGCTCCTCGAACTCGCCCAGGGGAATCACCTCCACAAACGGTGCGGCACTGCGAATAATCTCGGTAATACGGGGATCCTTGTCCTTTTCCATGGCATCCCGCGCTGCCTTGCTGTCCCAGGAGGCAATGGCAATCAGGGTATGCGGATCACCGATTTTCCGGTGCAGCATAGTGCCACGGGCACCCGGCGCCTGCTGGATCAGTTCACTGGCCCGGACCCAGGCATCGGCATAGTCCTCCGCCTGATAGCCCTCCCGGATACGGACTTCAAAAATGTACTTCATGCTTTTCACCTCCCGTCGTGGGGTTAAGGCAACCATCCTCACCCCCAAATTGCGTAGGATCAAACCCTGAGCGAACGGACTGGAAACTTCCGGTGTTAGCAACCACCCTTAAAGAAGACGTCATTGCGGCCAGCCTGACGCTGGCCATCAACACTGGGAGGTGTCGATATGTACCGCAAAATTCTGGTCCCTGTGGACCTGTCCCATCTCGACAAGATGCCCAAGGCACTGAACACCGCCATCGACATGGCCAAACACTACGGCGCAACCCTGTGCTACGTAACGGTCACCAACAGTACACCCGGGGCGGCTGCCCATAATCCGGAGGAACTGGCCGACCGGATGCATGAATTTGCCGAAGAGCAGGGCAATGCCCACGGCATCAAAACCGAGGCGGAAGTGCTGTCGTCAGTGGATACCGCCGTCGAACTGGACGACAAGCTCCTGGAAGCCATCAAGAACACGGGCGCCGACCTGGTGGTGATGGCGTCGCATGCACCCGGGCTTGGCGACAAACTGCATCTGCTGCGCTC
Source organism: Marinobacter oulmenensis (assembly GCF_014201735.1). Taxonomy (GTDB): domain Bacteria; phylum Pseudomonadota; class Gammaproteobacteria; order Pseudomonadales; family Oleiphilaceae; genus Marinobacter; species Marinobacter oulmenensis. The sequence goes on from NZ_JACHFE010000004.1 coordinate 280,792, forward strand.
AAATGGTTCGGAGATCGTCAAACACACCGATATTTCCGTGTTCGTTGTGCGTTAACAGAAGCCGACCGCATTCGGCCTGAGCGCCATCCTGGGATATAGTGGATCCACACGTTTCTCAGGATGGGCCTGTATGTCATCCCCCGCGACTTTTGCCGTCTTTGCCGTTGCACTGATTGCCTTTACGTTGTTCTACCTCTTTTTCTACCGGTCCTGGCGCAGGCAACGGGAGCTGGGGGAGCCCTTTCCCGGGCAATGGCGACAGTTGCTCGAAACGAACGTCCCGTTTTACCAGCGGCTGTCAGTGACGGAAAAGCGCGCGCTCGAGCAAAAGGTCCAGCTGTTTCTCGCGGAAAAGGACTTTTATGGCTGTGACGGTCTGGAGATGGATGACCGGGTGCGCGTGACCATCGCCGGCCACGCCTGCCTTCTGTTGCTGCACCGCCCATTTTCCGACTACGACGATATCCGCAGCATCCTGGTTTACCCGGACGTCTACCGGGTGAAGCATGCCTGGCATCACGGCATGATCGTGCACGAAAGTGAAGAAGTCCGGGCCGGTGAAGCGTCCGGGTTTGGCCAGGTGGTCCTGGCATGGAGCCAGTGCCTGCAGGCAGCGACCACGCCGAACTGCTCCCACAACGTGATCCTGCACGAATTTGCCCATCAACTGGATTATCTGGACGGTTCTCCGGACGGCGCACCGCCGCTGTCCGGGCAGCAGGCCGAGCACTGGCAGACCACCATGACGGCCGCCTACGAGGACCTCAGGGAAGCCATTGAGCACCACCACCGGCCCTGGCTGGATCCCTATGGTGCAACGGAGCCCGCGGAGTTCTTCGCGGTCCTGACCGAGGCGTTTTTCCAGCAGCCGCGGCATCTGTCACGGGTGCAGCCGGAGGTCTACCGGACGCTGCAGGATTTCTACCGCCTGGACCCGCTCAGCTTCATCCCCCGTCACCCCTGACACCAAGACGGTCCAGGTACAGGTGCAATTCCTGTTCGCTGATGTTCACATACTCCAGGACCCGGCCGTAGAGCATGGCCGTGGGCACGTTGCGCCCTCCCCGCTCCTTCTGGGTTTCACGGAGTACGTAAAGTATCGTGCGTTCCGTTTTTGTGAGACCATCCCGCGCGTCGGGGATCACCTCGTCTATTCCGCGTAAACTGCCCATATTTCTGAATCCGGTAAGCTCTCCATGGAAATCAAAGTCAACTATCTCGACAACCTCCGGCTCGAAGCCAGGTTTGATGACTTCAACGTCGTATCCGACCAGCCTGTCCGTTACAAGGGCGACGGTTCCGCCCCTGGCCCGTTCGACTATTTCCTGGCGTCTTCCGCCATGTGTGCGGCCTATTTCGTGAAGGTGTACTGCAACGCCCGCGACATTCCCACCGACAACATCCGCTTGTCACAAAATAACATTGTTGACCCGGAAAACCGCTACAAACAGATTTTCAAGATACAGGTGGAACTGCCGGACGACATCTCCGACAAGGACCGCCAAGGTATTCTGCGCTCCATCGACCGGTGCACGGTCAAGAAGGTGGTCCAGACCGGACCGGAATTCCAGATTGAAGTGGTGGAAAACCTCGATGAAGACGCCCAGGCCCTGCTGACAGCCGCTCCCGGCGGTGAAGCGAGCACTTACATCGAGGGCAAGGACCTGCCACTGGAGCAGACCATTGCCAACATGAGTGGCATTCTCGCGGACCTGGGCATGAAGATCGAGATCGCGTCCTGGCGCAACATCGTGCCTCACGTGTGGTCGCTGCACATCCGGGATGCCTCGTCGCCCATGTGCTTTACCAATGGCAAGGGTGCCACCAAGGAAGCGGCCCTCTGCTCGGCCCTGGGCGAATTCATTGAGCGCCTGAGCTGTAACTTTTTCTACAACGACCAGTACTTCGGGCCGGACATTGCCAACAGCGAGTTTGTGCACTACCCGGATGAGCGCTGGTTCCAGCCCGGCCCGGATGGCGAACTGCCCGACGGGATTCTCGATGACCACTGCCTGGCGATCTACAACCCGGAAGGCGAACTACTGGGAACCCACCTGTTCGACACCAACTCAGGTACTCCGGAGCGCGGCATCTGCTCTCTGCCCTATGTACGCCAGTCAGACGGGGAAACCGTCTACTTTCCCTCCAACCTGGTGGAAAACCTGTACCTCAGCAACGGCATGAGTGCCGGTAACACCCTGCCCGAGGCTCAGGTTCAGTGTCTCTCGGAAATCTTCGAGCGGGCGGTGAAAAAAGAGATTATCGAGGGAGAGATTGCCCTGCCGGACGTGCCCCGGTCCGTTCTCGATCAGTACCCGGAGATTGTCGAAGGCATCGACGCCCTGGAGCAACAGGGGTTCCCGGTTCTGGTCAAGGATGCCTCACTCGGCGGCCAGTTCCCGGTCATGTGCGTGACCCTGATGAACCCACAGACCGGCGGGGTGTTCGCCTCCTTCGGTGCCCACCCGAGCTTCCACGTGGCTCTGGAACGCAGCCTGACCGAACTGCTGCAGGGGCGAAGCTTCGAGGGTCTGAAGGATTTGCCGGCGCCGACCTTCAACTCCATGGCGGTGACCGAGCCCAACAACTTTGTCGAGCACTTCATCGATTCCAGTGGCGTGGTGTCCTGGCGCTTCTTCAGTGTGCGTTCTGATTATGAGTTCGTCGAGTGGGATTTTTCCGGCTCCAACGAAGAGGAAGCCTCCCGCCTGTTCGGCATTCTGGAAGCCATGGGCAAGGAAAGCTACGTGGCCGTGCACGAAGACCTGGGCGCTCCGGTCTGCCGCATTCTGGTGCCCGGTTATTCGGAAGTCTATCCGGTGGAGGATCTGGTCTGGGACAACACCAACATGGCCCTGCAGTTCCGGGAGGACATCCTGAACCTGCACCGGCTGGATGATGACCAACTGGCCGATCTGGTCGAGCGCCTGGAAGAGGTCGAGCTGGACGTCTACATGACCATCATCACCCTCACCGGCATCGAATTCGATGAAAACACCATCTGGGGTCAGCTCACCATCCTGGAGCTCAAGCTGCTGATTTACCTGGCGCAGGGCGAACTTGAGGAGGCCCGGGAGCTGGTCGACATGTTCCTGCAGTTCAACGACAACACCGTTGAGCGCAATCTCTTCTATCAGGCGATGCAGGCGACGCTTGAAGCCACCCTGGAAGACGACCTGGAACTGGACGACTATCTGCACAATTTCCGTCGTATGTTCGGTTCCGAGACCATGGATGCCGTGCTGGGTTCCATCGACAGCTCCGTGCGTTTCCATGGCCTGGAGGAGACCAACCTCCGGCTTGAGGGGCTGGACCGGCACCTGCGACTGCTGGATAGCTACAAAAAGCTGCACGCCGCCCGGGCCCGCCGAAGCGGAATCGCCGGCTGAACGGGGGCCGATGGCGCACGAGTGTCAGATTTCAATACCGTTTTTATTGCGATACCCGGAGCACTGTGGGAGGCTCGGACTGATACTGTCGAGAACTGAACCCAGGCACGAAATGCATTGAGGCCACGGCACGTGCGACCCGCCACACACACCATTCATTCGCCAGTTCGCGCCGGCAGCCGGCGCGCGCCCTTCCAGGCCCTGTGCCTGGTGCTGGCTGTGGCGGCGGTGGCCCTGACAGCCAGCGTCTGGGCCGAGAAGCCTGCAACGCTAACCATCGATTTCCAGGCCATGTCCGAAACCGCCGAGGCCCGCTATGGCCCGGCCTCCCAACCGCTCATTGACGACTGGCGCTCTTTCCTGGGCTCCCTGACGGATGCCCCGGCAAAGGTCAAACTGGAAAGGGTCAATGACTTCTTTCACCGGCATCTGACCTACGCCGAAGACCCCATCGTCTGGGGAGCCAAGGATTACTGGGCGACGCCCATCGAAACCCTCACCGAAGGCCGTGGCGACTGCGAGGATTACGCCATCGGCAAGTACGTCAGCCTGCTCAACACCGGTGTTGCCAATGAGCATCTGCGCCTGGTGTATGTGCGGGCACGGATTGGCGGGCCATCGTCGCCGGTCACCCGGCCCCACATGGTGCTGGCCTACTACCCGACCCCAAGCGCCGAGCCACTGATTCTGGACAGTCTGGTGCGCAGGATACTGCCTGCCAGTGAGCGACCGGACCTGCTGCCGGTATTCAGTTTCAACAGCGAGAGATTATGGATCGGATCCGATCGGCCATCGTCCGACTCCCCCACAAGCCGGCTTTCCCGATGGCAGGAGACGATCAACCGGATGATAGAGGAAGGTATTTCATGGGACACCTATCAGTAGTACTGCAAATGCACCCGGTGCGGAGGGCGTATGAAGCTCAGTAAGCAACTCTGGCTGTTGATTTCCCTGCTGTTGGTAACGGCCTTCGTGGGCAGCTTTATGTTCAGCAGTCTGAACATACGCAACTACGTGGAAGAACAATTGCAGCTCAAGAACAGTGATACCGCCAATGCCCTGGCGTTGACCATCTCACAATCCGAGAAGGACCGGGCACTGATCGAGACCTTCATGGCGACCCAGTTCGACATGGGCCACTTCCGGCATATTTCACTGGAACCGGTATCCGGAGAGCCGATTGTGTTCCAGGCCGGGGCGAATACAGCTGAGCAGCAAGCGCCTGGCTGGTTCCAGGCGCTTTTACCGCTGGACTCTCCCACTGCTTCGGCACGGATTATGAGCGGCTGGAACGAATACGGTCTGATCCGGGTATCCAGCGCCACCGACGACGCCTATGAACTGCTCTGGAGTACCGTCCAGCGAACCCTGATGTGGTTGCTGTTCCTGCTGGTTCTGGTCGCGGTTGCCGCCCGCTATCTGGTCCGGACCATTACCGGGCCACTGGACGGTGTCGTGCGGCAGGCCGAAGCGATTGGCAATCAGCAGTTCATTGAGGGCGAGGAACCCAATACCGATGAGCTGCGCCGCGTCGCCCGAGCCATGAACCGTCTCGCCGCCAAGGTAAAAGCCATGCTTGCCCGGGAACGAAACCACGTGGAAGACCTGCGCTTCGCGCTCCAGCACGACGAGCTGACCGGCCTGCCCAACCGTAAGGTACTCATGCAGTCTCTGGAGCAACTGCTCAGCGAAGGCTCCGCCGAAGACCAGCACGGCCTGCTGCTGTTGCGTGTGCTGTCCCTGAATGAACTGAATCAGCGCCTCGGCCGCAAAGGCGCTGACGATTTTCTATGCCAGGTCGCAGAGGTGCTGCAGGAGCAGCAGGACAGCACTCACGACAACGGCGGAACCGCTCTGGCCGCCCGCCTGAATGGCTCGGATTTCGCGTTTCTGTTCCATGACCGGCCGGACCTGCACCAACTGGTGGAGGTACTGAACCACAAGCTGGACGCGATCAACCAGCAGACCCTCGATGAAAACCGGCCACTGCCGGTGATCATGGCGGGTGAATGGATCCGGGGTGATGAACAGCGGGCCAGTGTCATGATCCGTGTCGACGCGCTTCTGGCGAAAGCCGAACTGGAATGGCCGGAGCAGAACTGCCTGTTGTCAGAAGCCACTCAGGAGACCGACGCACGTTCTGTCGACCAGTGGCGCAGCCTGTTGACCGGGGCCCTTGCCAATGAACGAACCCGCCTGACCGCAAGCCCGGTCTACAGCCCGGACGGCGATTACCGGTTCGAGGATCTCACCGCGGAACTGAGCACCGAGGAGGGTGATATACCGATCAGCCAGTTTGGGCCATGGGCCCGCCGTTTCGGGCTGGAATCCGAGTTTGACCAGCAACTGCTGACGGCTGCCATCGGCTACCTGGAAGAGGACAGCCAGCGTCAGGTCGCGGTCCGCCTGTCTCAGGAAGCGCTGGACAGTGTAGCATTTGTCTCGGCCATGACCGGGCAACTCCGCCACTCCCCGGAACTGACATCACGGCTGACCCTTGCCATCCGCGAAACGGCGGCGTTTGCCAATGTCGAAAAATTCACGGACTTCAGTGGACTGGTCACCCGATTTGGCTGCCGGGTGGCACTGGTGGATGCATCAACCACCTTCCTGGCCTCCAATCTGTTGCCCACCCTCGGGCTGTCCTTCATTCACCTGGACAGTAACGTGGCTTCCGCGCTCGATCAGGACCAGGAGGAAGCCCTGTTTATCCAGCGGGTGTGCAGTGTCGCCCACTCCGTCGGCATGACCGTGATCATGGATGAGATGACCGGTGACCAGAACCGGCGGGCCACCCAATGTGGCGTGGACGGTTTCCGCAAACAGGAACGCCTGCCCAATTAACAGACCGGGCAGGCGTTTAAGGACACACCAGAACAGTTGAAACCGGGCCTCCCCGAACCGGGGAGGCCCGCCACCTCAGGAGTCGATGTTCAACTGGCCGTTGTTCAGCAGCGCCTGGATAAACTCATCCGAGGTCTGCCCGTCCATGCTGACATTCTCCAGGGTAATCACCTGGTCGGCGTTGGCTGAACCGCCGGCCTGCCCCAGATCGCCCTGGCTGCTGACATGCAGTACCGTGTTGGCGCCATCCTGCTCAGCGACGATGTAGTCCGCGAGGTTACCCTCGTTCTCGCCCTGCAGCAGGTCGCCGAGGTCCAGAACATCGGCATTGTCTGAACTGCCGGTATCTCCAAGGGTGAAATCACGAACCACGTCCTGTGCCTGGGTATCACCCTGATCACCGAACTCCCAGCGGAACACATCAGAGCCTGCGCCACCGGTCAGGTCATCATTGCCCAGTCCACCGATCAGCAGATCGTCGCCTTCACCGCCCAGCAGGGTGTCGTTGCCGGCCCCTCCGTGAAGCAGGTCATCGGCGTCGTCACCCTGAAGGGTGTCATCGTCCTTGCCGCCCACCTGGTACTGGGTGCTGTCGGTCGTGACATTACCTTCAGCATCCGTGGCCACCGCGGTCAGCTCACCCTCGCTGGAGGCGTCTGCGGACAGACTGGCGGACCATTGACCGTTCTCATCCGCGGTAACGGTACCGACGACCTGACCGGATTCATCGGTGATCGCCACCTCGGCGCCGGGCTCGGCAGAACCGGAGACTTCGAATTCACGGAAGCCAACGGTACTGTCCATCCGGTCATTGGTGTAATAGTTCGAGTCACCATCGATGCCTGTGCTGTCGATAACCAGCGTTTTCTCCACACCATCAACCGTTCCTGAGAAGACGACGATGTCCTTGTCATCATAGGACACATTGGTTTCATCGGATCGGGTGACCGTGCCGATCATTGTCTGAGTGACCCACACATCATCACTCGATTTCCAAGCTTGGCCCCGATCAACAAGTATCTGCCAGGACAGTCGATAGGTATCACCTACCTGAAGATGCGCTGTTTCGTTACTGCCGTCTATTGAGACAATGGAGAGGTTTCGGGTTGAGCCCTCTTCCGCCCCCCAATAATCTGAGGGATTATCCAGATCGTCCCCATCCGCCAGTTGACCGTTATTCCCGGTGTTGACCTCCATATCGGCCACACCGAAATCATCATCATCCAGGCTACCCCAGACCTCGGCGAGAACATCCACGCCGGTCTCCGTTACCGCCTGAACACTGTCAATGCTGACAGCGACTGCAGCCGGCTCGACCACCACTTCCAGAGGCAGGGAAGAACTTGCTGTATCACCATTGCCCTCCTCGGTGCTGGTCGCTACGACATTCAGCGTGTAGGTCCCGGACTGATCGTCGGGCACCGTCAGCGTCAGAGCGGACAGATCCCAACCGGTCACGTCGGCATCCAGGCTACCTTCGGTGGCCGTGAAGCTGTTGGTTCCGTCACTCAGGACAGCGCCAACCGGCAGTCCCTCAATAGCAACCGACAGACTTTCTGAGCCATCGCCATCGGTCAGGCTGGCTGAAATTTCTGACAGCGGGATCGGGTCACCGGCTGTGCCCTCATTGACGGTGTAATCAGCAAAGTAACCGCCATCTTCATCACCCTGGAAGCTGCCCAGGCGCTCGCCCTCCGCTTCAATGGTCTCCACATCCGGGAAGATCGCAAAGTTGTCAGTAGACAGTACTTCAGCGCTGCCACCATCCACGGCAACCGCCATGTTATAGCCGCCATTGCCGGCCTGGTTATGGGTATAGATTTCCAGTGTGTAGTAGCCGCTCTCGGAGACTGAATAGTCACCGTTGAAGCGGCCCTCGCCACCGTTACCATCCGGACCGTATCCCCACTCACCCCAGCGACCAGCGGCAACCAGATCGCCGCCAACAACAATGGCGCCACTGTCATCACTGAAGCCACCAAAGTTATAGGTTTCGCCCGCCTCAAGATAAATCAGGCCGGAAATCTTGTTACCTTCGTTGGCATTCAGGCCATTCGCACTGTTAACCGACACGCTGTCCATGGCCGCTGAGTCATCAGCAGCACCAGCTGCATCAAACGCGGCAATCAGGGCATCACCGTCGACACCATCGCCCCAGCCATGCTGATCGGGAACACTGAGATAGTTCCAGGTTTCAACAGTAAGCCCGACACTCGCAGGATCCCCTTCCGCACCGGACAGAGACAGCGAAGGCGCATCCGCAACCGGGGTGACCGACAGCTCAAGGGTGCCACTGTCGGTAGCTCCTTCACTGTCCTCAACGGTGAAGGTCACGGGTGGCAGTTCCCCACTCCAGTTCCCCTCCGGAGCAAACGTGTAGGCTCCACTGGCATTGATCGTCAGTTCCCCCTCACCTTCAAGAGTGACTGACGTGCCAGCCGTATAGGTGGTGCCATTGACCTCGAAACCGGTCACAGTCAGCGAATCACCATCGGGATCATCAGACTCGGACAGAACGTTGCCAGACAGCGTGCTGTCCTCAATACCTGATCCACTGACATCACCGGCAACCGGAGCCGCGTTCAACCCGAGAGTCGAGCCGGTGCCGTCATTTCCCGACGCATCCGTATACGACGCGTCCGCCACACTGACATCGATGGCCTCAGAGCCATCCGCGGTGAAGGTTGCGGTATAGGTCGAGCCATTCACCTGGGTGAGTTCGCCAAGAGCACCGCCGGTCACCTGTATATCACTGTCGTCGAAACCGGCTACGGATTCACTGAAACTGAACGTAATGGTTGCGGTTTCACCGGCGGCGAGGCTGGTTTCCGTTGCGTCGATATCGAGAGTCGGGCCAGTGGTGTCCAGCGTCGCGGTGTCATCCTGGGCCGTGACGGTTTCGCCGTTGTTGTCGGTGGCCGCCGCGTCGATGGTCAGCTCGCCGTCGGTCAGGCTGCTGACGTCCACGTCGGCAACGCTGTAGTCGCCGTTTCCATCCACGGTGGCCGTGGTGGTCACTTCGTTTCCGTTCTGGTCGGTGATCGTCAGGTTGACGGTCTCACCTTCACCCACGTCGCTGCTGCTACCGCTGATGTCCACGGTTTGCGCCGCGTTATCCACGGTGCCGCTGACGCTCAGATCGCCCGCGGTCGCATCCAGCGTCGCGGTGTCATCCTGGGCCGTGACGGTTTCGCCGTTGTTGTCGGTGGCCGCCGCGTCGATGGTCAGCTCGCCGTCGGTCAGGCTGCTG
>NZ_JACHFE010000004.1:290372-414156 GCF_014201735.1 Marinobacter oulmenensis
GCTGCTACCGCTGATGTCCACGGTTTGCGCCGCGTTATCCACGGTGCCGCTGACGCTCAGATCGCCCGCGGTCGCATCCAGCGTCGCGGTGTCATCTACCTGCCCCTGGTTACCAGCCGCGTCTGTCACGGTCATGGTCACGGTCAGTTCGCCGTCGGTCAGGCCACTGAGGTCCTGGCCGGACACAGTAACCGTGCCATCATTGCCTACGCTGATATCAGACGGGTCTACCGTCACACTGCCACCCTGGCCATCGGTGATCACGATGCCGTTGACAGTGGCGCCATCTTCCACCGCACCGGTAAAGGTGACGTTGCTCTGTTCTGTCGCGTTGATCTCGCCATCGGCGTCATCAAACTCAATGGCGTTGCCGTCACTGCCGCCGGACTCTCCGGGTGCTGTGGTGTCCACAGTACCTGTACCGCTTGCAGTGGCCTCGTTACCGGCCGCATCGGTGATGCTGGCATCCACGTCGTAGCCGCCTTCCGGCAGATCATCGGCATCAACGCTCCAATTGCCGTCGGCATCAACGGTCGCTTCAAGCTCCTGGGTTTGGCCATTGGCATCGGTGATCACGACTGTCACGGTGCCGCCGATTTCATCGGACGTACCATTAATCGTTGGTGTGGTGTCATTGGTGGGACCCGGAACATCCAGCGTCAGGGTCGGGGGTGTGGTGTCTGCGGAACCTCCCGGATCAATGGCTGTCCCGCCCTGGCTGGCTCCGCCAGTGGCACTATCTGAACCGGCAGCGCCTGCAGGGGGAATCCCTGCGGGGTCAGCAAAACCGAATTGCTGGGCAAAATCGGGACTGCCAGTCTGCGCAATTTCAGAAACCCGCAGCAGCCGGACAAAGTCATGCCCCCCTCCTGCTGCACCGCCAGCGGTCCCTGCCGCAGGCGCTTCCAGCACATCGAGAAGGTCCTGATCTGAAGACAGGGCATCAACCACGGCGTCGGTGGATTCCGCCGCAAAAAACTGGCTCCCCGCATCCCCTTCTACTTCTTCGCCTTCCGGAAGACTCAGGGCGACATCTGGCCCAAGCTCCAGAGGGTCTCCATTCAGAAGCAGCGTCACCTGACCGTTCTCTCCGGTGACGATCCTGGCTTCCTGACCATCAATCTGAACAACGTCTCCCGAGGCGAGGGACTGCTCCCCTTCGGCACTCACGAGCGTGACGGAACCTTCGGCATTAATGATCTGGATGCGGGCATTGGCCATATTTTACACCATTTAACTTGTTACACTTTCTTACAAATAGCATTCAAGCTTATTATGCCCATCGTGGCTATTGGACTGGCGTACAGTACTGCCCCTATACATTGTCACTGCAGACACACTGCCAACCCCGGAAAGGCTCTAACATGATGAAACCTACTCTCGTCACCGCTTGTTTGCTCATTGCAAGCAATTCCGCTTTTGCAGACGGATCACTACAGCAAACGGTCCGGGAAGCGGTGGAGGGGAACCCGGAGGTTCAGGCAAGCTGGCACCAGTTCCTGGCTTCCGGACAGGATGTCAGGGCCGCCGAATCCGGTTACCGGCCGACCGTCGATGTCAGTGCCCGGTACGGCTATGACTGGCAGGACGCCGATGGCCGTGAGAATTACGATGGTGCGGATGCCAGCATCAGCCTCGTGCAACAACTCTATGATGGGTTCGAGACCCGGAATGACGTCCAGCGTTTCTCCGGGCTCGAACTGGTTCGATACCACGAACTGCTCAGCAGTGTGCAACAGACTGCGCTTGAGGCCTACCAGGCCTACACCGACGTGATCCGTCGCCGTGAACTCGTTGATCTCGCCGAGGAAAATCTGGCCAGGCACGAGGAGGTTTACGACAAGATCATTGAAACTGTATCCGCCGGCATCGGTCGGGCGGCAGATCTGGAACAGATCAGTGGCCGTCTGGCGCTGGCGAAAGCGAACCTGATCACCGAACAGGCGAACCTGCACGATGTCAAAAGCCGCTACCTGAGAATTGTCGGGCACCTGCCGGCAAACGAGCTGGAGCCCTTCGCTCTGGATGAGTCCGCGCTCCCCAATTCCCTGGACGGCATCCTTTACCGCGCCTACGAAAACAACCCCGCTTTTCATGCCGCCGTCCGGAACATCCGGGCCGCCGAATCCACCGTGGACTACCGCAAGTCCGCCATGAAGCCGCGTCTGAATCTGACCGCCAGCTACAACACCCAGACCTACGACGATATTGGCCGGGACAACAGCCAGTCCGACGCCCGCATCGGGCTGGAGGTCCGCTACAACCTCTACCGGGGCGGACAGGATCAGGCAGTGGTCCGGGAAGCCTATCAGCAGGTCAACGTGGCGAAAAACCAGAGAGATCAGGAATGCCGCGTCCTTCGCCAGAACATCCAGGTTGCCTACGAGGATATCCAGTCGATTAACAGCCAGTTGCCGAACCTGAACCAGCACCGCCTGTCATCCGAACGGGTTGTGGCAGCGTACCGTGATCAGTTTGATATCGGTAACCGGACACTCCTTGATGTTCTGGACGCAGAAAATGAAGCCTTCCAGGCCAGCATCGCTTATGTGAACGCCGTCCACGACAAGAAGATTGCCGTTGCCCGAACACTGGCGGCCACCGGCGACTGGCTGGCCACAGTAGGCGTCATGCCGGAGGGAATTCCGACCCTTAACAAGCTGGGCGCGGATCCACTATTCATTGAGGGCGAAAATGCCTGCCCCAGTGGCACCCCGGGCTTTCGCGACTACTGAGTAACGTGCAACCATCAGATTCACCGGCCGCTCGGAGCACCAGGCGCCGGTGAAACAGGGCCAACCCGAGGTAAGCAATATCACAGTCAAGTCCGACCCATTGGTAGACTGCCTTCTGATTGTCGGCAGGCACTACCAGCTTTCCAGTACCCCCGAACATCTGACCAGCGGTTTACCACTGGCCAATGGCCACCTTTCGCCTTCCAATATGGAACGGGCCGCATCGAGACTCGGTTTGAGCTGCAATCAGACCCGTACACCTCTTCACGGCATCAATCGTCATCTATTACCCGCCATCCTTCTGATGAAAGGCCAGAAAGCCTGCGTCCTGACCGGCTTTGACGAGGACAACCAGGCCCGGGTGATCTATCCGGAACTCCCGGATGCGGAAACCACGGTTGCCACCGAAAAACTCGAGCAGCACTACCTCGGCCATGCGGCCTACTGCAAGCCGTCGTTCCGGACCGAAAAACGCGCGCACATTGTGGACCGATCATTAACCGGCCACTGGTTCTGGAGCGTGCTCTCGAAGAGCCGTCGCCTGTACCGGGATGTCATCACCGCGTCACTGCTGATCAATATTCTGGCCCTGGGCATGCCCCTGTTCGTCATGAACGTCTATGACCGGGTGGTGCCCAACCACGCCACCAGCACACTCTGGGTGCTGGGCGCCGGGTTGCTGGTGGTCCTGCTGGCCGATTTCGGCCTGCGGCTGATGCGAACCTGGTTTGTCGACCTGGCAGCACTGCGCACGGATGTCGAGGTCTCCGCCCGGATCATGCACCACGTGCTCGGACTGAACCTGGCCCACAAGCCGGCCTCAACCGGTGCCTTTGCCACCAATATCCAGAGTTTCGAGAGCGTCCGCGGTTTTATCTCCTCGCTGACCATTCTCGCCCTGGTCGACCTGCCCTTCAGCATCCTGTTCATGATCATCATTGCCTGGATCGGCTGGCCACTGGTGTTTCCGATCCTGATCGGGGCCTTGCTGATCCTGGCCTACGGCGTAGCGGTCCAGCGCCAGCTCAAGACCATGTCTGATGAATCCATGAAAGCCAGCGCCCAGCGCAATGCGGTACTGGTGGAAGGTATCAACAACCTGGAAACCGTGAAAAGCTTCAATGGCGAAAGCGGTATCCAGAAAAGTTTTGAAAACAGCTCATTGCAGGTTTCCAAACAGAGCGCCGCCATGCGTCTGTTCTCCGGCTCCGTCACTCAGGGCGCAACCCTGGTACAACAGACGGTAGCCATGTCCATCATCATCCTCGGCGTTTACCTGTTGATCGAAGGTGACCTCAGCCAGGGCGGACTGATTGCCGCCTATCTGCTGTCATCCCGCGTCATGGCCCCGATCAGCCAGACCGCCGGCCTGCTGGCCCAGTACCACAACTCGGCCACCTCCATGGAAAATCTGGACAACCTTATGGACCTGCCGCAGGAACGCCCGGAGGGTCGGGAATGGGTCACCCGGCCAGCCCTGCGTGGCAAGATTGAGTTCCGCAATGTCAGCTTCCGGTATCCGGAAGACGAGCGTTACGCCCTGTCCAATGCCAGTTTTGTCATCCAGCCCGGCGAACATGTGGTTATCCTGGGCAAAAACGGCTCCGGCAAAACCACCATACAGCGCCTGATGCTGGGACTGTTCGCGCCGGAAACCGGCTCCATTCTCTACGACGACGTCGATAGCCGGCAACTGGACCCGGCCTTCCTGCGCAACCAGATCGGCTATGTGCCCCAGGACATCAACCTGATGTACGGCTCGCTCAAGAACAACGTCCTGCTGGGGAATGAGGCTGCCAGCAGTGACCAGTTGCTCAAGGCCGCCGAACTCAGTGGTCTGGACGCTCTGGTCAGTCAGCACCCGGCCGGTTTTGACCTGATGATCGGGGAAAACGGTCAGGGGCTGTCCGGGGGACAGCGGCAGACGGTTGCTGTTGCCCGGGCCCTGGTGAGTGACCCGGCAATGATGGTGCTGGATGAGCCCACCGGGTCACTGGATCACTCCGCAGAATCCAGCCTGTGCAGGAATCTCAAGCGTGTGGGACAGGACCGGACCATGGTGATGATCACCCACCGATCACTGCTGCTGGAACTGGCCACGCGTATTATTGTCGTGGACAACGGCCAGATCGTGGCAGATGGACCCAAGAACGAAGTCGTCGAAGCCCTTCGAAGCGGCCGGGTTTCGGGAGGCAGGCTATGACAGACCCTGCCGACAAACGGTTGAAGAAAACCCGGGAACAGCGCCGCTTCGAGTCCGTCGGCACTTTCTCTGACCGGGTGACCCACAGTACGTCGGTGTTCACCCGGCTGTTCAATCGCTGGACCTCACAACCAAAGCTCACCAACTGGGAAGAAGACGCATCCTGGGCCGAGCTCCAGCAGGAGCCACTGAAAGCCCGCGGACTGCTTTACATGGCGGCGTTCACCATTTTGGCACTGATTGTCTGGGCGTATTTCGCCCCGCTTGATGAGGTGACCCGCGGCCAGGGCCGCGTGATTCCCTCATCCCAGCTCAAAGTCCTGCAAAGTCTGGATGGCGGCATCGTCAAAACGATCGATATCCGGGAAGGCCAACGGGTTGAGCAGGGCCAGATACTGATGACCCTGGACCAGACCCGATCCCTGGCCGATGTCGGTGAGCTGCAGGCCCGGATCCTGAACCTTCGTGCCGAAACCGTCAGGCTTCGGGCCCAGATCAACCGTGAGCCGCCGGAATTCAGCAGCGAACTGAAGTCATCAGCGCCACAACTGATCAGCGATCAGAGGGCACTGTATACCAGTAACCTGGCCGAACTGGACCAGCAACTAGGCTCCCTGGAAGAACAGAAAATCCAGCGCCGCCAGGACCTGCTCGAAGCCCAGGCCACCCTGCGCCAGTCCCGCAAGGTCCGGGATCTTGCACAACAGGAACTGGAGGCAACCCGCCCGCTTCTGAAATCCGGCGCTGTCTCCGAAGTGGAAGTGCTCCGGCTGGAGCGGGAGATTTCCCAGGCCGAAGGGGACTTCAAGCGGGCACAAGCTGCTATTGAACGCGCCCAGGCCGCCATACGTGAAATCGAAAACCGGATTCAGGAAGCCACCCTGACATTCCAGAACCGGTGGCGCAGTGAACTGGCGGAGGTCCAGGTGCGACTGAGCTCACTGCAGCAGGAAGAGGCCGGCCTGGCCGACCGGGTCCAGCAAACCCAGATCAAATCGCCGGTCAACGGCATCGTCAAACGGATACACACCAATACTGTGGGCGGCGTGGTACTGCCGGGGCGGGAACTGATTGAGATTGTCCCGGTGGAAGACCAGCTCATCGTCGAAGCCCGCGTATCGCCAGTGGACATCGCCTTCCTTCGTCCGGGCCTGCCGGCGACCATCAAGCTGACAGCCTACGACTTCAACATCTTCGGCGGCCTGGATGCTGAAGTTGAACACATCAGTGCCGATACCATCACCGACGAAGAGAACAACACCTTCTATCTGGTGAGGCTGAAAACCCAGAGCCATGAGTCCACCAATGACCTGGCCATTATTCCGGGCATGACCGCCCAGGTTGACATCATTACCGGACAAAAAACCGTTCTGGAGTATCTGCTCAAGCCGGTTCTCCGGGCCACGAGTGAGGCTATGAGGGAAAGATGAGCCTTGATCATCATCGAGTGTTGACCAGCCCGACGTTTACGGCACCCGCCTGGCCGGGGTATTTCGACTCGGTTATCCAACTGGGCGCGGAACCGGTCGCCGACTATACGCGGGGAGCAACGCTGATCTGGCTGTGCACGGCCGTGAAGGACTGGCGGCAGGTTCTGCAGGACATCCAGAGCACCGGCAGTGCCGGTGTTGTGGTCATGGCCATGGCCCCGACCCCGCAGGAAGCGAGGGAAGCCTTTGCTCTGGGCGCCCGGGCCTACATCCATGCCCTTGCCGGTGCTCCCCTGCTTGACCAGGTGACCACGGCGGTCCAGGCCGGGGGCTACTGGCTGCCCGAAACCATGATGCTTCAGATGATTGGCACCTTTGACGGGCTGCTCAGTGGCACGCCCGACAGCCATACTGACATCGCAACCGACGAACTGGATCGGCTGACCCCCCGCGAACGGGAAGTGTGTCAGGAGGTCAAAAGCGGAAACGCCAACAAAGTGATTGCGCGTAACCTCGGCATCACCGAGCGTACCGTGAAGGAACACCTCAGCCGGGTGTTCAGTAAACTCGGCATCCGGGATCGTGTACAACTGATGCTCTACATGAACGGTAAACTCGAACTTGCCGAAAGCGTGACAGGAGGGGGCTGACCCGTGTTCATCAAGCGTGACAGTCAGGGCCGGATCATCGCCGTCAGCAAAGTTGAACAAAGCGGCTTTGATGAACAGTTGCCCACAGACAACGAAGAACTGCTGGCTTTCCTTTCATCGGAGGACGATCCGGAAAACCTGTTCCGAAAGTCCGACGCCGAGCTGATACGGGTTATCGAGGATCTGGTGGACATTCTTACCGCCAAAGGGGTGTTCCAATACACCGAGCTACCGCTGCAAGTCCGCCAGAAACTCAACTCCCGCAAAGCCCTTCGTAGCAACCAAAACAGTCTGGACCTGTTGGACGACAATCCGGACGACATGCCCTGGCCGTGACGCCCCCCGGGCCGCAGGCGTCAAACGAATAAGCCGACGCCCGGCCCAATGAACGAAGGAAGGTTCACTCCATGGAATGGCCGGAATGGCCCATGGCTCCGTTTTCTTTCATCATTCCGGGCGCATCATCCAGCGACTGCACCGACAGTTCGATGTTGATCGGGTCCCGCTTCCGGAACCGAAGGGTGACCGGAACCCGCTCCCCGGCTTTCAAGGGTGAAGCCAGTTTTTCCAGCATCAGATGATAACCGTTAGGCTCAAGCTTCACCGTCTGGCCAGGTGCAATCTCCAGCCCGTTGTCCAACGGCTGCATGCGCATTACCCCATCATCCATAATGGTCTGGTGCAGGGAAACGTGGCCGGCCCGGGGGCTGCTGGCCCCCACCAACGTGGCCTTGCTGTCTGCATTGTTGGTGATTGCCATATAACCCACGCCCATCGGCGTACCCGGAGGCGTCGGCCGGCTCCAGGGATGATCGATCATCAGATCGGCCATGTGGTAGTCGTGACTCCAGGCCAGCGGCGCAGCAATCAGGGCCGCCAGTGCCATCGCAATAAAAGGTAATTTCATAGAATACGTCCTGTTCCATTGATGGCGGTAACTTAAGCCAGGTACGTGGCAACTTCAAAGCGGATGATTGCGACCGATAGTCGCAACAGGCCTAGCTCTTGCCAAGAGCACTAACCAGGGCGCCGAGAAAACGCGATGCCTCACCTCCGGTAGCCGCCCGGTGATCGAACGTCAGGGACAAGGGCAGAATCCGCCGAACCGCGGGCTCGCCATTCACCGGTACGACTTTGTCCCGCGCTCTGCCGGCCCCGATAATCGCCACCTGAGGCGGCGTGACAATGGGGTTGGCGTATTGCCCCGTCATGGTCCCGAAGTTGGAGAGCGTGATGGTCGCCCCCTGCATTTCAGACGGCGGAATCTTGCGCGTGGCCACAGCCTCCCGAAGGTTTTCCAGGCCCTGTCGAAGG
This sequence comes from Marinobacter oulmenensis, assembly GCF_014201735.1. Taxonomy (GTDB): domain Bacteria; phylum Pseudomonadota; class Gammaproteobacteria; order Pseudomonadales; family Oleiphilaceae; genus Marinobacter; species Marinobacter oulmenensis. The sequence goes on from NZ_JACHFE010000004.1 coordinate 298,705, forward strand.
TCCTTCAGTTTGCGGTGGGTAATGTCACGCAGCACCGGCACAAACAATCCTTCCGGGGTATCAACCGCAATCCCCACATGAACTTCACTGAGCAATCGACGGGACAGGTTGTCACCATCAAACCAGCAATTAAGCACAGGCTCGGCCTTACAGGCCGCGCCGATCGCCTGAACCAGGCCCATGGTGATATCGGTGCCCGGTTTCCAGTCGCCAATATCCACATCCTCGAAAATGGACACCGGCACCACCTCGGCATGAGACAGGGCCATGTTTTTGGCCATGGTACGGCGGGTGCCCCGCAGAGGCTCGGCATCCCCCAACTGCCTCTGATGACTGGCCTGCTGATGCACATCGTCGTTGGTGATCAGGCCACCGGGACCGCTGCCACTGATCTGCTCAAGACTGACGCCCAGACGTTCAGCCAGTGCGCGAACCCCGGGCGTGGCCCGGTTTGACCGGGCGCGACGACTGGAAGCAGCGGCCCCCACGATGAACGAATCCTCAGCAACAGAAGAATCACCATTTGCGGCCGAGGCTTTAAGCTTACCGACAACGGTTCCCGAATCCTCGTCCTCGCCTTCAAACGCCAGCAGCGGCTCGCCCGTGTGAATGATGTCGCCAGGCTGGCCGTACAATTTGGCGATGATCCCCGCCTGGGGCGACGGCACTTCAACAATGGCCTTGGCGGTTTCCACACTGACCAGTACCTGGTCCGCCGCCACCTGATCTCCCACAGCCACCTGCCACTCGACAATTTCCGCTTCCGGCAGCCCTTCGCCCAGATCCGGTAATCTGAAATTCTTCATGGTCAGCTCCTACAGTGAAATCACCTGTTCAACGGCTGAAACAATGTCCTCCACCCGGGGCAGATAGAACGCCTCATTACGGTAATAGGGCATCACCGTGTCGTAACCGCTTACCCGCACGACCGGGGCCTGCAGATCCAGAAACGCTCGTTCCGCCAGCGAGGCGGCAATTTCCGCCCCGACGCCACCGTTACGGCAGGCTTCGTGCACAATCACCGCACGGCCGGTTTTCGCCACCGAACACAGCAGCGTTTCCCGGTCCAACGGCGCCACCGTCGCCACGTCGATCACCTCACAGCCAACGCCCTGCTCGGCCAGTTGCTCCGCCGCCTGCAGGGTCTCCTGAACACAGGGCCCCCAGGTAATCAGCGTGACGTCCTCTCCTTCCAGCAGGGTGAAACAGGTATCCAAAGGCAGCGCCTGGCCGTCATCAGCCACACTCTGGGTGACCGCCCGATATAACCGTTTGGGTTCGAGAAAGACCACCGGATCCGGGTTACGGATTGCCGCCAGCAACAGGCCATAAGCCCGTTGCGGGGAGCTCGGAATCACCACGCGCAGGCCGGGCACATGGGCGAACAGGGCCTCGGTACTCTCCGAGTGATGTTCGGGCGCATGAATGCCACCGCCGAAGGGGGCGCGATAAACCAGCGGGCAGTGCAGGCGGCCTCGCGTCCGGTTACGCATCCGCGAGGCGTGGCTGACGATATGCTCCATGCCGGCATAGATGAATCCAAGAAACTGGAACTCCGCCACCGGCTTCAACCCCTGGGTCGCCATCCCCACCGCCGTGCCGGCGATCAGATTCTCCGCCAGTGGCGTGTCCATCACCCGCCGGAACCCGAAGGTTTCCTTGAGCCCCACTGTCGCCCGGAAGACGCCGCCGTTGGTGGCGATGTCTTCACCCAGCACCACCACGCTGTCGTCATGGGCCATTTCCCAGTGCAGCGCCATATTGATCGCTTCGACCAGAGTCACTTTCCGGAGGGTATTATCCGTCATGACGCACCTCCGTTGACCGCTGGGCCAGCCGTTCCCGCTGTTCTTTCAGTGCATCGGGCAGGGTTTCAAACAGATAATCCAGCATCGCGGTCGGAGGCTCGGATTCCGTCGAAAGATAGGCCTGAACAGCGGCATCCACCGTTTCACGACACTCTTCCTGCAATGCTTTTTCCTGATCGGGTCGCCAATGGCCATGGTCGTGGAGCCAGTTCTGCAGCCGCTTGATGCCGTCTTTCTCCCAGGCATGCTTCAGTTCTTCCGCGCTGCGGTAACGGGTGGCGTCATCGGCCGTGGTGTGATCCCCCAAACGATAGGTCACCGCCTCGATCAACGTGGCCCCCTTGCCGCCATGGGCACGCTCCAGAGCCGTATCCAGCGCTTCCACCGTGGCAAAGTAGTCGTTGCCATCCACGACATGGCCGGGAATACCGGCACCGATCGCTTTCTGGGCAATGGTTTCGGCGCCACTCTGCAGACCGCGCGGTGTGGAGATCGCCCACTGGTTATTGATGGCAACGAAGACCACCGGCAGATGCCAGGCCCCCGCCAGGTTGATACTCTCCAGGAAGTCGCCCTTGGACGTTCCCCCGTCGCCCACACAGCACACCACCGCCCGGTTTTCGGCACGCACCCGCATGGCCGACGCCACACCCACCGCGTGGCAGCACTGGGTGGCAATGGGAACGGCAATGGGCAGGTCTTCCGGACAGGCAGGCCAGACGCTTCCTCGCTCATCGCCGCCCCAGTAAAGCAGCATATCCTCCAGCCGGACACCGCGCAGAATGTGGGTGGCCTGGTCCCGGTAGTAGGGTACGAACACATCAGTGGCCATCATGGCCTGACCAATGGCTGTGCCCACTACCTCGTGACCGAGCACCGAGGGGTAGGTACCGCATTTTCCGGTTCGTTGCAGGGCGATGGCTTTGGCGTCAAAGGTGCGGGTCAGCACCATGTTGCGGTAGGCGGCCAGGACCCTTTCGGTCTCTGCGGCCTGTGAGGGAAGCTCGCCCAGGGGGCTGCCGTTATCATCCAGATAGCGGGTACTGTCCACGTGAAATTCGTGGCGTTTTCTCATCCTATCCTCCTTACCCTTGCGTCTTCCGGTGAAGACGTCCGGAGCCTACCGCACCGCTTGTGGCAGTCGCGGGGCCCTTTTAGGGCAGTGTTCTTGTTGTTTCGGACACGGATCTCGCGTCGCTGGGATAGTCATCGAGGCACGAAAGCTCTCTGTTTACTGTTTAGACGATACGGCAAGGATGATCAATGAACGCGGCAGGGAATCGCTTACGAGGGGAAGAGCCAGTCAGACCGGACCAGGGACGCGCCCTGGCCCGAGTCCGGGGCCCGGTCAGGCTTTTTTCACAAACTCCGACTTCAGTTTCATGGCGCCGACACCATCGATTTTGCAGTCGATGTCGTGGTCGCCGTCCACCAGCCGGATGTTCTTCACCTTGGTACCCACCTTCACCACGGAACTCGAGCCTTTCACCTTCAGGTCTTTGATCACAGTGACCGTGTCGCCATCCGCCAGTTCGTTGCCATTGGCATCACGCACCACCTTGCCGGACTCCGCCTCGGCCTGTTCGGCTTCGCTCCATTCATGGCCACATTCGGGGCACACAAGCTGGACACCGTCTTCGTAGGTGTATTCAGAGTTACATTGGGGGCAAGGTGGGAGCTGGGACATTATCATTTCCTGTTAACTGAATGAGAACTGGATTATACCACTTCCTGAGTGCAGATTTCTCAACGCCGCTCACTGGATGTTCGAGGCATTTCACTTGCTGGCATGGCGCAGGTACGGGTACGGCTTCCAAAAATATTGAGGGCCAGGGATGGCCCGAAATAAGCGCACATGGACGTGCTCGTAGCGGTTTTTGGAAGCCGTACCCGTACCTGCCAACCACCGAACCGGGAAATCCGGAAAGCGGTCGCCGCCGGCATCGGTTAAACTCCAAAGCACGAAAACGAACCGAAGGAACCCCCAAATGCCAATCTGGGTCGACGCCGACGCCTGCCCCGTCCCCATCCGGGAAATCCTCTGCCGCGCGGCCACCCGCTGGCAGATCCAGACCACCTTCATCGCCAATCACGCAATCAGCCTGCCCCCCAGCCCGTTTATCAAACGCCGGCAGGTGGCCCATGGCTTTGACGTGGCTGACAACGAAATCATGGACCAGATGACCAAAGGCGACCTGGTCATCACCCAGGACATTCCCCTGGCCGCCGAAGCCATCGAAAAAGGGGCGGATGTGTTTAATCCCCGCGGCCAGGCCTTTACCCCGGACAACATCCGCCAGCGCCTGGCCATGAGAAATTTCATGGAGGAAATGCGCAATGCGGGCCAGGTCACCGGCGGCCCGGCGCCCTTCAGCCAGGGGGATCGCAAGGAATTTGCGGACCAGCTTGATCGCTGGTTACAGCGAAACGCCCGCAAGTGATAATGATTCAGTTTTAAATATTTCCGGAATCCGCTACCCTTGCCGGCCTTGACCCAAAGAGCCCAGTAAAAGGAAGCGGATCATGACTTCACACCGCCAGCACGACAGCAGCTTTGCCGCCCTGGGCCGACTGCTTCGCTACGCCCGCGGCTACCGCCGCCGGATTATCACCGCCACCACCTGTTCAATCATCAATAAACTCTTTGATATCGCTCCGGAAATCCTGATCGGCGTGGCGATTGATGTGGTCGTCAACCAGGAAGAGAGCTTTGTTGCCAGTCTTGGCTTCGAGACCGCCCAGGAACAGATCACCGTGCTGGCCGCCCTCACCTTCTTTATCTGGGCCGGGGAATCCCTGTTCGAGTACCTGTTTCAGGTGCTGTGGCGCAACCTGGCCCAACGCCTGCAGTCCGATCTCCGCCAGGATGCCTACGAGCATGCCCAGCGACTGGACATGAGCTTCTTCGAAGCCACCAGCTCGGGCCAGCTGGTGGCCACCATGAATGACGACGTCAACCAGCTTGAACGCTTCCTGGATGGCGGCGCCAACGCCATGATCCAGGTGGCGGTAACCGTCGTCGCCGTGGGCGCGGTGTTCTTTGTGCTTTCGCCTCTGGTCGCCCTGCTGGCCTTCACACCGATCCCCCTGATCATCTGGGGCGCGTTCTACTTCCAACGCAAGGCAGGCCCCCTGTACGCCGATGTCCGCCAGAAAGTGGGCGATCTCTCCAGCCGGCTGGCCAACAATCTCGGTGGTATTGCCACCATCAAGAGCTTTACCGCCGAGAAGCGGGAGGCGGAACGTCTGAAACAGGCGAGCGAAGCCTATGTGGAAGCCAATCGCCAGGCCATTCGCATCAGCTCTGCCTTTATCCCCATCATCCGCATGGCCATTCTGGCCGGTTTTCTGGCCACCTTCACCGTGGGTGGCATGATGGCCCTGGAAGGGTCCCTGAATGTCGGCGCCTATGGTGTACTGGTCTTCCTGACCCAGCGCCTGCTCTGGCCACTCACGGGCATGGCGGAAGTCATCGACCTGTTTGAACGGGCCATGGCCAGTACCCGCCGGATCCTCGACCTGCTGGCCGAACCGGTCCATGTCCACGATCAGGCCGGGAAAGCACTGGCACAGCCGGTTCAGGGCCGGGTTGAATTCGACAACCTCCACTTCCGGTATGGCAGCAGCGGTGCCGGTGTCCGGGACATCAATCTCGACGTCCCGGCTGGCAACACCCTGGCGCTGGTTGGGGCAACAGGATCGGGCAAATCCACCCTGGTCAAACTGATGCTGCGCTTCTACGACCCGGAACAGGGACAGATCCGCATCGATGGCCAGCCCATCCGCGAGGTCAGCCTGAAATCCCTGAGAGATGCCATTGGCCTGGTCAGCCAGGACGTCTACCTGTTTGATGGCAGCATCCGGGACAACCTGGCCTACGGCAACCCGCAGGCCACCGATGAACAGATCATCGAGGCCGCCCGGACCGCCGAGGCCTGGTCATTTATCAGCAACCTGCCTGACGGGCTTGACACCGCCGTGGGCGAACGTGGCGTGCGCCTGTCCGGCGGCCAGCGACAGCGCCTGTCACTGGCCCGCGCGCTGCTCAAGGACCCACCCATTCTGGTCCTGGATGAGGCTACCAGTGCCGTCGACAACGAAACCGAAGCCGCTATCCAGCGCTCCCTGCGCCGCATCGGCCACAACCGGACCGTGATCATGATCGCTCATCGGCTGTCCACCATTGTCGATGCCGACACCATCGCGGTTGTCGCCGACGGTTCGGTGGTTGAGCAGGGAAGCCACAGCCAACTGCTCGAACAGGACGGCGCCTACGCCGCCCAGTGGCGGGTGCAGACGGGACAGGCCTGAGGATTCAGATCGCCTGCAAAAATCATATATTGATAGTCATTCGCATTTAAATTATGCTGCCGCCCGCACTTGAAAAGGGAAAGCCCCATGCCTGCGTTCTTTGAGGTCGATGAGCTCGCCGTCCGGATTGGCGAAAACACCATACTGCATTCGCTGGACCTGACCTTCGAGGAAGGCGAAGTGACGGCACTGCTGGGCCACAATGGCTCCGGCAAGTCCACCCTGCTCAAGACCCTTGCGCGGCAGATTCCGGCCAGTCAGGGCAAGGTAAAACTGCAGGGCGATGCCGTTGACAGCCTCGGCGCCCGCGCTTTTGCCCGGGTGGTTGGCTATCTGCCCCAGCATCCACCGGCAACCGACGGGCTGACGGTGCGGGAACTGGTGGCTCTGGGCCGATACCCCTGGCGTGGCCCGCTCGGGCGCTACACCTCCGAAGACCAGCAGCTCATTGACCAGGCCCTTACGGATACCGACCTGGTGCCATTCCAGCATCGCTCGGTCGACACCCTCTCCGGCGGTGAACGCCAGAGGGCATGGATTGCCATGCTGCTGGCCCAGCAGACCCAGTGCCTGCTTCTGGACGAACCCATCTCGGCCCTGGACGTGAAACACCAGGTTGAAACGCTGCGTCTGGTGCATCGACTGGCCCAGCAACGGGAACTGACCGTGGTGGTGGTCCTGCACGATGTCGACCTGGCGGCACGGTTCTGCGACCGCCTGGTCGCCCTCAAGTCCGGCGCGGTGGTTGCCGATGGCAGCCCGGCCAACATCATGGACAGCAAGGTGCTCGAATCCATCTATAGTGTGCCCATGGGGGTCATGGAGCGCGCACCGGGCCAGTGGGTCTCCTATGTCCACTGAGCGGCGCGGGGTCGTTCAATGGCTCGCTGTGTTGCTCACCGCCATAGTGATGGCCGGCCCGGCCCAGGCTAAAAGCTGGCAGCACGAGACCGGCACCCTCACCCTCAACCAGACACCCAAGCGGATCGTCGCCCTGAACTGGGCCGCCACCGAGGCGCTGCTGCTGCTGGGCATCACCCCCGTCGGCGTGGCCGACCGGGATGGCTACGGTTACTGGGTCCAGGAACCGGCCATGCCGGAAGAAGGCGTGGCGAATGTGGGAACACGGGTCGCGCCAAGCCTGGAAGCCGTTGCCCAGCTCGAACCAGACCTGATCGTCACCAGCACCGAAATGGCCCCCGCCGCGGACCTGCTCGAACGCATCGCCCCCACCTACGTTGTCAGTGTCTACAAGGAAGGCTCCACCCCGTTCGAAAAAGCCCGCGGGATGCTGCTGACCCTGGGAGAAATGATGGGCCGCGAAGACCGGGCCCGCCAGGTGCTGGCCGATCTGGAGCAGACCCTGAAACGTCAGCGCGAGCAACTCGAAAACGCCGGGCTGACAGAGCGCCCGGTGGCCCTGGTCAGTTTTCTGGACCAGCGTCATGTCCGGATCTATACCCGCAACGGGCTCTTCCAGAAAGCCCTGGATGGCCTGGGGCTGAAAAACGCCTGGGACACCGACGGCAGTTACTGGGGCTTTTCAGTCATTGGCCTGGAGGCCATGGCCGATGTCACCAACGCCCGGCTGGTGGCACTGGAACCCTTTGTCCCCGGCCTCTCTGACAGCCTCGCCAACAGCCCTTTCTGGACCTACCTGCCGCCGGTACAACGCGATCAGGTGTACCAGATTCCGCCAGCCTGGCCCTTCGGCGGTGTCCATGCGGTCAAACGCCTGGCGACGTCACTGACACAAGCACTTCTGGAGGGCGGCAGCAACAATGTCCACTGATTCCGCAGCCCCTTCGCAGCAACAACCGGCGCTGCCGGCCCGGCTGCCTTTCGTTGCCATGCTACTCTGGCTGATCGCCCTCACGGCCAGCGCCGCGCCCCTGCTTTCGGGCCTGAGTCTGCCGGAACTGCTCAGCGCTTTCTGGAGTTATGACGGCGCCAATTACAGCACCGTCCTGGCCCACTACAGCTGGGCCCCCCGAGTGGCCATCGCCGTGCTGATCGGCTGCGGCCTTGGTCTGGCCGGGGCCATCACCCAGCAGATTCTGGGCAATCCCCTGGCCTCCCCCACCACGCTGGGGGTCGCCGCCGGCAGCCAGTTCGGCATTACCCTGGCCACGCTGTTTGCACCGGGCCTGCTGGCCTTCAGTCCGGATATCGCCGCCGTTGGCGGCGGCCTTCTGGCTATTGGCCTGGTCATCGCTCTGACCTGGCGGCTGGGCTTCTCCCCGGTGACGGTCATACTCGCAGGCCTGGTGGTGAGTTTTTTCCTGGGCGCCATCAACATGGCCTTCCTGCTGCTCAAGGGGGAATGGCTGGGCAACCTCTACATCTGGGGGGCGGGTTCTCTGGTGCAGAACAACTGGCAGCCCTTCCTCGACCTGCTGCCCCGGGTGCTGACGATTGCCGTGCTCATGCTGGCACTGATGCGCCCTCTTCAGTTACTGCAACTCGGCCAGGCTTCCGCCAGCTCGCTGGGCGGCCGGGTTGCACTGGTCCGCGCCCTGGCCCTGTTTCTGGTGGTTCTGATGAGTGCCACCGTGGTCAGCCGGGTTGGCATGGTGGCCTTTGTTGGCCTAGCCGCACCGGTTATGGCCCGGCTGCTGGGCGCCCGGACTCTGGGCCAGAGACTGCTTTGGAGTACCGTGATGGGCGGCGGGTTCCTTCTGCTGGCTGACACTCTGGCCCATTGGGCCACCGCCTGGGGTGGCAGCTCGCTGGTACCAACCGGAACCGCCACCGCCCTGATCGGCGGCCCCATCATCCTCATGGCACTGCAAAGCATCCGCAATACCCATCACATGCCGGGACAGGATACCAACCCCGGCAGCTTCCTGCCCAAACGTCGTTCACTCAACACCGTGGCCATCGCCCTTGGTGGACTGCTGCTGGTCACCACCTTCATATCCATGGCCTGGTCACCCGGCCTGGAAGGCTGGAACTGGACACCGCCCTGGCAATGGGCGGATGCCTGGGTATGGCGCGGCCCACGACTCCTGGCCGCCATCCTGGCGGGCATGGCTTTGGGCATGGCAGGGACACTGATCCAGCGCATGACCGGCAACCCCATGGGCAGCCCGGAACTGCTGGGGATCAGCGGCGGGGCGGCGCTGATGATGGTGATCGTGGTGATTTCAGGACTTGAGATCGGTCGGTTCGGCCAGTTGGCCGTGGCAACGCTGGGAGCCGCCATAGCCCTGGGACTGCTAATCCTGCTGGCCCGTCGCCACCAGTTTGCCGGTAATCAGTTGCTACTGGGCGGCCTGGCGCTGTCGGTGTTCATGGATGCCGGCTTGCGCCTGGTCATGGCGTCCGGCGGCACAGTGGCCTCCCGACTGCTGAACTGGATGTATGGCTCCACCTGGCTGGTGTCGGAAACTGAGGCATTGGGGCTGATGGCGCTGGTGCTCGGTTTCGGGGTTTTGCTGGTTCTGACCCTACGCCCGCTGATGCTGCTGCCACTGGGCAGCGCCTCAGCTTCCTCCCTGGGGCTGGCCGTGCCCCGTGCCCGTCTGCTGCTGCTTTTGCTGGCATCCGTGCTGACCGCCGCAGCGACGGTGGTCATCGGCCCCATGAGCTTTGTCGGGCTGATCGCGCCTCACCTGGCCCGGGTTCTGGGACAACAGACGGTTGGCCGACAACTGGTGGTGGCCGCGCTGGCCGGTGGTTTCCTGCTGGCACTGGCGGATTATCTGTCGCGGGTGGTGATGTACCCGAATCAACTGCCGGCGGGACTGCTGGCAGCGCTGGTGGGCGGGATTTACTTCCTGTGGGGACTGAGCCGCCACGGCCGGGCCTGAACGAACCTCGTTCAGGCTCCCAGCAGCAGACTGAGGCCGGCAAGCGCAATCAGGCCGGTGGCCACGACGGCGATTTTGAGGCCTTCGATCACTTCCTGTTCCATGACACGCCCCTTCACTAAAAGAATGTCTGACTACTATAGTGGAGCACCGCACACGCTGTAAATAATAATGTTTTTCATTAACATTTATTATCTTCCCGGCAAGCCGCTTTTCAGGCCTTCAAACACTGACTATGGTTGGAGAATCATCTGACGCCAGACCGTTCCGGAGGCATCATGAAACATGTCGGCATCACCCTCGCCCTGCTTGCCGGCCTTGGGTTCGCTCAAGCCGGGCACGCAGACAGCACCTTCCGTTCTGACAAAACGGATTTCCGCCTTGAAACCGTGGCTGACGGACTGGCTCACCCCTGGAGCCTGGCGTTTCTTCCCGATGGCGACCTGTTGGTGACCGAAAGAGAAGGCAGGCTGCGGCGTATTCGTAACGGGACACTACAGGCGGCTCCCATCGACGGCCTTCCGGAACTGGTGGTCTCCGGCCAGGGCGGCCTGCTGGACGTGGCGCTGCACCCGGAGTTTCCTGCTAACCGGCGGCTGTTTCTGAGCTATGCGCACAAAAATGCGGAGGGCATGACCACCCGGGTCGCCAGGGCCACCTATCGCAACGACACACTGACCCATGTGGAGGTTATTTTCGAGGCACTGCCCCGCTCTGATACCTCCCGGCATTTCGGCAGTCGGCTGACCTTCGACCCGCAAGGCAACCTGTATGTGTCGGTGGGTGATCGGGGCGCCATGCGACGTGCCCAGGACCGGGAGGACGACGCCGGCGGCGTGCACCGGATCACTGTGGAAGGCGAACCGGCACCGGGTAACCCGTTCCTGGGCCAGCCCGGGGCCAATGACACCCTGTACACCTGGGGCAACCGGAACATCCAGGGGATGACCCGCCATCCTGAGACCGGCGAGATCTGGACCCACGAGCACGGCCCCAGGGGCGGGGACGAAATCAACATCCTCTCCGCCGGCACCAACTACGGCTGGCCGGAGATCACTTACGGCATCGACTACAGCGGCCTGCCCATCACCACGAAGACCGCAAAACCGGGCATGGCCCAGCCGTTACACTACTGGGACCCTTCCATTGCACCTTCGGGCATGGCGTTCTACACCGGAGAAGCCGTCCCCGAGTGGCAGGGGGATCTGTTTGTCGGCGCCCTGGCCATGCGCAAACTGGTGCGCCTGAAGATTGAGGACGGCGAAGTGGTCGAGGAAGAGGATCTGCTGACAGACCTGAACCAGCGCATCCGCGATGTCCGGATGGGCCCGGATGGCGCACTCTGGCTACTGACCGACTCCGCCAATGGCAAGGTCTATCGGGTGGTTCCAGTCAACTAGGTCTGCACCGGTGAACCGGTATGCCCGGATTGGCCGACGGTGTTGCGGCAAATCTACGGAATCAGGTTCCGGGGTGATGGGGAGACACCTGAAAATCTGTGGAGCCATGTTCCCGAATGGCGGGGAGGCTCCTGCAAACCTGCGGAAGTCATGTCCCGGGGTGATGGGGAGACTCCTGAAAATCTGCGGAGCCATGGATGGCGGAGCCGAAGCGTCACATGGACGTGCCGAAGGAGCGTTTTTCAGGAGTCTCCCCATCACCCCGGAACGTCTGCTTCACTCCACAGTCAATGAGGATCATTGGTCCTTTCTGTTTTCTCGTACTGGGGCAGATCGTCGGTAATCTCGAACCAGTCCGAGGCGGACCCGACATAGACATGGCGAGCGGCGCCCCTTCCCAGTGGCTCATTGATCGCCCCGACCCGCAGCCGGAGGATACCGGGAATGGCATCCGAGCGGCTGTATAGCTGACTGCCGCAACGAGGACAGAAACCCCGGTGTTTGCCAGGAGAAGACGGGTATTCACGGACCAGATCCTCACCACTCAGATACCGGAAATGCACCCGCTGAACCGGAGCGCTGGCTGAAAAGGCACTGCCGTGGGCCCGACGACACTGCTGGCAATGACACAAGGCAACAGGCCCAAGGGGACCGTCGTATTCGTAGGAAATATCACCGCACAGGCACCGACCCGTATACATGCAACCTCCCGATATCCTTCAAAAACCGGAGCCGAGCATGATACGCCGTTCTGTAACGAAACTCATCAATACTCAAAAACCCTTTACAAACCAGACAGCTGAAACTAACTTTTAACGTGAAATGTAAGCCAACGCCGTAGCGCCAAAACAGTGGATGCGCTATCGTTGAATCTGGTGACATCGAAGGATAATGGTCATGCTGAATCAGGGCCCTCAGACACCGCGCTCCGCCTGGACGCGCTACCGCAGAGCGATGATGCCGGCCCTGGCATTGGCGGCGTCTTTTATGCTGCCGCAGGTCCATGCGGCCGGGAAGGCATCGGTTGAAACCTTCTCCGGCTCCTCCCACCTGTGGGCCAACCACATCCGGGACTATGCCTCAGATTCCCTTGGCTCGGTTGATGGCCTCAGCGTTGCCGCCGTTCCCCTGAACGGACCGGGCATTGAGCAGTATGTAAACGCTGACCGACGGATGAGCCCAGGCTCCATCATGAAGGTCATTACCACTTACGCGGCTCTGGAACTGCTGGGTCCGACCTACCGGTGGCATACTGACTTCCTCACCGACGGCACCATGAGCGGCAATGAACTGGACGGCAACCTTTACGTCCGGTTCGGTGGCGATCCGAAACTGACCATTGAACGGCTCTGGGGCACGCTCAGAGAACTCCGGGCCATGGGCATCACTCGCATTAACGGGGATCTGGTTCTGGATGGCAGCTATTACCGGATTGACGGCGGTTTTCCGGCCTTTGCGGACGACGGCGACAATCCCCATGCCCCCTTTCTGGTCGAGCCTTCGCCTTACCTGACCAATCTCAATCTGCAGCACCTGCAGGTGCGTTCCGATGAACGCGGCACCCGCGCCTGGAGCACGCCGGACCTTCAACAGGTGACAATCGACAACCGGGTCACCTCCACGCCGGAAGGCCCCTGCCCGGCCCGCAGCCGGTTCGAGTGGACGCCGGAGTTTCATGCAGACCAGAGTGTGACGGTCCATGTGACCGGCTCACTGCCCGAGGGCTGCCGGACCACAACCTACCTCTCACTGCTGCCCCATGATCAGTATTCTGCGGCCCTGATCCGCTCGATCCTGTCGGAAACCGGCGTCACCATCACCGGTGGCAACCGTCTGGAAGCCACTCCGGATGAAGCCCGGCTGGTGGCCACCACGGTGTCCCCGGATCTGGTCACCATGGTGCGCGACACCAACAAGTGGAGCAGCAATGTCATGGCCCGCCAGATCCTGCTGGCGATTGGTGCCGAGTTTCGGGAGGACGACGCACCGGATGACCGGGTAACCGGCATCCGCACCATCTATGACTGGCTGGAAGACAAAGGCATCAATACTGCCGGTATGGTCATGGATAACGGCTCCGGCCTGACCCGGCATGGCCGGATCACCGCCCGCCAGGGGGTGCAGATTCTGCAGCACGCCTGGAACAGCCCCTTTGCTCCGGACCTGATGACCTCCATGCCGATTATCGGTATGGATGGGACCATGGCCCGGCGCCTGAAAAACACGGGGATGGACGGTTCCGGCCGGATCAAGACCGGACTGCTCGCCAATGTGCGCTCCATTGCCGGTTTCGCGCGGGACGATCAGGAAACCACCTGGGCCATTGTCGGCATGGTGAACAACGACCCTGCCTGGAATGGCAAGGCCGTACTCGACCGGGTGCTCTACTCCCTGCATTACCGCCCGCCGACCGGAACCCAGATCTCCCAGTCGCCGACCAAACCAAGCAACCAGGTCGTTCAGTAGTCCGGAGACTTACCCGTCTTCCCCGAACAGACGGATCATGGTCCGGTCGGCCAGATCACTGGCAAACGGCGCAATAAACGTGACCAGAGGGAACGCCACCACCCAGGCCACCAGGAAGGCCGGCCCCCAGCGCGAGAAGAACCCCTCGGTCAGACCGGTATTGATCAGCGTGATGATCCCGGACATCAGCAGGGACATGATGCCGGACATATAGAAGGCAAACACCAACCGGCGAATGCGCGTAACTCTGTAACTTGACATTCATTCTCCCTGAATCAGTCTGGCCTGATGGCCTGTCAGTTCTTGTTTGAGGCCATACAGTTTAATAAGCAAGCGATGCGTTGCCATACGGCTTTACGCCAAGAGGGTGTGCCCATGCGAAAAACCGCTGCACTGCTGACCGGATGCCTGCTGCTGGTACTCTCCGGCTGCAGTTCAACCAGAATCGCCTACAACTACGCGGACCAGGGCATTATCTGGTGGGTCGAGGACTATGTCACCCTCACCTCAGCACAGGAAGAACAGCTTGAGCAGGATCTTGACAGCCTCCAGCAATGGCATTGCTCTGATGAGCTTCCCCGCTACAGCACCTGGCTGAGGGAACTGGAAACGGACATCCTGTCGGGAACGCCCGACGTTGAGACCATCCGCTATCACCAGCAGCAGTTGCTCGGGTTTGTGCCACAACTACTGGAGCGGGGCACCCCGGCCGCGCAGAACCTGCTGGAAAGCCTGAGCGATGAACAGGTCCGGGAACTGGCCGACAACATGGCCAGCAAGCAGGAGGAATTGGAGGAGGAAATGCTCGCAGGCTCCCCTGAGGAGACTGCGCGGGCCAGGGCTGAACGCACCCGGGAGCGGATCGAGGGCTGGCTGGGCGATCTCAACGAACAGCAATGGGCGCTGGTGCAGGCCTGGTCGGCCGACCGGGCCCAACAAACGCAGATCTGGCTGGAAGGTCGCAGAAACTGGCAGAACGCCCTGCTCGCTGAGCTTGACCACCGTAAACAGCCGGGTTTTGACGACGCTGTCCGGGACTTGCTGGTCCACTCGGAGCAGGCCCGGGGCGAAGCCTACCGGCGCATGTCGGAAGAAAGCCGAGCGGCCATGGCCGTACTGATCCACGACCTGATCCAGGCCGGCGGCCCCGAGCACCGGGAGCACATACTCGCCAAAGCCCGGGACCTGAACAGTGATTTTGTCGCACTGACCTGCCAGTAACCGGACAAGCCTCAGACCGTCAGGTAACCGCCGTCCGCGTTAATGCAGGCACCGGTGGTGTAGCTTGAGGCGCCAGAGACCAGATAGAGCACGGTCCCAGCCATCTCGTCCGGGTCAGCCACCCGCTTCATGGGAATATGGGCCATGGCCTGCTTCTTGATCGCCTCATTGGACGTCAGGGCACTGGCAAAGCGGGTGTCGGTCAGCCCCGGCAACAGGGCGTTGACCCGCACATTGCGCTGACCCAGCTCCATAGCGAAGGACTTGGTCATGGAGATAACCGCCGCCTTGGTGACCGAATAGATACCCTGGAAATGGCCAGGATTCACACCGTTAACGGAAGCCACGTTGACGATGGCCCCACCGCCGTTGTCTTTCATCATCCGTGCGCCGTTGGCGCACATGAAGAAATAGCCGCGGATATTCACGTCCACGGTTTTCTGGAAGGCATTGAGGTCGGTGTCTTCAATCGGACCGAAATAGGGGTTGGCCGCCGCGTTATTGACCAGGATATCCAGTTTGCCATGGGTGCTGGCAATGTGCTCCCAGATGGCGTCGATCTGATCCATTTCCCCGATGTGACAGGCAAACGCTTCGGCACTGCCTCCGTCCTCGCGGATACTGCCCGCCACCGCTTCACAGCCATCAATCTTGCGGCTGCTGACGATCACGTGGGCACCATACTGGGCCAGGGTCCGGGCAATGCTTTCGCCAATACCACGGCTGGCACCGGTAACCAGTGCAACCTTGCCGGTCAGGTCAAACAGGTTGGTCTTGCTCATGGAATCCTCTCATTGTTATCGGAATGTCACCGGAGCGGAATCGCCCGCCTCCAGGTGGCTGTAATTGTTGAAAACGGCCAGGCTGCGTCGCGCGCCGGAATACAGGATGCGTGAGACACTGGTGTTGGCGATGACGTTATTGAGCTCCAGCGCCTTGCGGTCCGACAGCTCCAGCAGATGCTGGGCAATCACCGAAATCGGGCCGCCGGACGTGGAAACCAGAATATCTGCACCGCCGGCCACCTCAATCAGGGCATCCAGCGCCGCCACCACCCGATACCGGAAATCCCGCCAGGATTCGGTGTACTCGGCATCATAGTCGCCGCTAATCCAGCGGGCCACCGCCTCCTCGAACACCTGCTGGAAAGCCCGCGCGGGTTTCGGGAAACTGCCAAGATCCCGGGCCATGACCTGCTTGTCGGACCACTCCGGGCGCAGACGCTCAACCACTTCCAGGTGATCAAACTCGTTCAGGCCCTCGAGCACCTGCATATCCGGCAGGGTGGCGCCATAGCCGGTGGCGATGGCCTCCACGGTTTCCCGGTGTCGCTGCAGATTGCCCCCGAAAATGGCGCCCGGGTGGAACTGGTCCGCCAGCCAGCGGCCCAGCACCCGCCCCTGCTCCCAGCCATTGGCTGAAAGCTGGTCGTAATTGTCTTTGCCGAAACTTGCCTGGCCGTGCCGTACCAGATAGATCGTCGCCATTACAGGGCACTCTCACTGATCAGACGCTGGCATCGCTTCTCCAGGTAATTGGCAGCCTGCCCAAACATGGCAAACCGCTTGTCCCTGGTCTGGCCGTGGTAATAGCGGTAGTAGATCTGCTGGATGATCACGGCAAGGCGGAACAGTCCGTATATCTCGTAGAAATCGAAATTGTCAGCCCGGAAGCCTGACTGCTCCATGTAATAGTCCACCACTTCCTGGCGGGTCAGCATGCCCGGCCGATGGGTGGGCTGGCGCCGAAGCATCTGAAAAGGCCCCTCATCATCCGCCTGGATCCAGTAGGCGAGACTGTTACCAAGATCCATAAGCGGATCACCGATGGTGGCCATTTCCCAGTCCAGCACCCCGGTCACCTCAAAGGGGTTGTCCGGATTGAGCACCACGTTGTCGAACCGGTAGTCGTTGTGAATCACCACCTGGGCAATGTCATCCGGCATCTTGTCATCCAGCCAGGCCATGACCGCCTCGAAATCTCCCACGTCTTCGGTTCTGGCCTTGCGGAACCGGTCACTCCAGCCGCCAATCTGGCGCTGCACGTAGCCGGCGCCCTTGCCCAGGGTGTCCAGCCCCGCCGCTTTGGCGTCCACCCGGTGCAGGTCTACCAGTTTGTCGATGACGTTCAGGCACAGCTTGCGGGTATCGCCTTCGTCCAGTTCAAACCCTTTCGGGAAATCCTGGCGAAGAATGATGCCTTTCAGGCGCTCCATCACATAGAAATCGCACCCCAGTACGCTGTGATCGTCGCAGATGGCGACAATCCCGGGGACGTAGGGGTAGACCGGCCGGAGGGCATCCATGACCCGCGCCTCACGCAGCATGTCGTGGGCCGAACGGGCGATTTTGCCCATGGGCGGCCGGCGCAGGACAAATGAGCGGTCACCGTAATCCACCTGATAGGTCAGGTTGGAGGCGCCCCCCGGATACTGCCGGATTTCCGGCTCGCCGGTCAGCTCTGGCAGGGCCTGTTTCATGAACCGGTCCACGGCGGGGGCATCCAGTTCTTCGCCTTCACGAATGGCCGCAGCCTGATCGATCTGGGTCATTCACGAGTCTCCTCTGATAATCACATGGCCGGGTGGCGGCGATTACGCCTTCTTGCCACCCATTTTGCTCATCCAGCGTTTGCTCTCCTGGTACATCAGCCAGTCAAACAGTTTGGGCAGGTAGCGTTTGAGCACCCACATGCGGCGTTCGCGAGCATGGGGCAGCACCCAGAAGCTGCGCTTGTCGACACTGCGGACAATGGCCTCCGCCACATCCTCGGCGGTCACTCCGGACCGTTTCATCAGTTTGTTCACGTTCTGCTGGATGCCGGGAATATCCGAGCGCATGGAGCTGGTGAGGTTGGTCTGGAAAAAGGCGGGGCACACGCAACTGACATGAATGCCACCACCCCGGAGTTCCTGACTGAGGGTTTCCGACAGGGCAATGACCCCGGCCTTGGATACGTTGTAACTGTCCATCAACGGAGCCAGCATGAGCCCGGCCATGGAGGCCACATTCACAAAAGCTCCACCACCCTGCTCCCGGAACAGCGGTGTAAAGGCTTTGCAGCCCCGCACCACGCCGAGCACATTGATGTCCAGAATCCACTCCCAGTCCCCCAGGGTGGTGTCCTCGATGGAACCGGCGGAAGCCACACCGGCGTTGTTTACCACAACGTCCACGCCGCCCCACTTTGACACCAGGGTCTCCCGGGCTTTGTCAAAATCCGGCAGGCGTCGCACATCACACTCGACGAACAGGCCCTCGCCGCCGTTCTGGTTGATTTCCTGCTCGACGGACAGACCCTGTTCCGGGTTGATGTCACCAATACAGACCCGGGCGCCCTGCCGGGCGTAGGTCAGGGCCAGGGCCCGGCCCAGGCCACTGGCGCCGCCGGTTATGAATACACGTGTTGTCATTGTTGTTGTCCGTTATTTGTATTTACGAAGCTCAAGTCTCGCCACCATCGCCCGGTGCACCTCGTCCGGGCCGTCGGCCAGACGCAGGACGCGGGCGTAGCCAAACAGGGCGGTGAGCGGGAAGTCATCATCGCTGACACCAGCGCCACCATGGATCTGGATCGCATCATCCACGATTTTCTGCAACATCGAGGGAATCACCGCCTTGATCATCGACACTTCCTGAAGGGCCCCGGCAATGCCTTTGGTATCCAGAGCCCAGGCGCATTTCAGGGTCAGCAGGCGCGCCTGCTCGATGGCCATCCGGGCATTGGCAATGATGTCCGGGTTGGCTCCCAGCTTGGCCAGAGGCCGGCCGAACGCCTCCCGTGAGGTGGCCCGGCGGATCATCAGCTCCAGGGTGCGTTCGGCGGCACCGATGGCACGCATGCAGTGATGGACCCGGCCCGGTCCGAGGCGGCCCTGGGCGATTTCGAAGCCGCGGCCGGGCCCGGCGATGATGGCACTTTTGGGCAGCCTCACGTTATCAAACAGAACCTGGCCGTGGCCGTAGGGCTCATCATAGGCACCGAAAACCGGCAGCATGCGCTCGACGGTAATGCCCGGCGTATCCAGCGGAACCAGCACCATGGAATGACGACGATGCTTGTGTGCTTCCGGGTCGGTCACGCCCATGAAGATCCCCACCTTGCAGTCCGGGTGGCCAATGCCTGTACTCCACCACTTGCGACCATTGAGAACAACCTCGCCCCCCTCGACGGTTGCCGTAGCTTCCATGTTGGTGGCATCCGAGGACGCCACCGCGGGCTCGGTCATGCAGAACGCGGAACGGATCCGGCCTTCGAGCAGCGGCGTCAGCCACTCGGCTTTCTGCTGGTCGGAACCATAGTGAATCAACACCTCCATGTTGCCGGTGTCCGGCGCATTGCAGTTAAAGATTTCCGGGGCAATGAAACTGCGCCCGGTGTCCTCGGCAATCAATGCGTAATCCGAGTTCAGCAGGCCACAACCGTGCGTCTCATCCGGAAAGAACATGTTCCACAGTCCCTGGGCCCGGGCCTTTTCTTTCAGTTCCCTGATGACCGGCAGTTCCACCCAGCGATTCTCCCGGGAGGCCAACTCCCGGTGGTAATGCCCTTCGACAGGGTATACCTCATCCTCCATGAACTGCTTTACACGGCGGAGATAATCCTGCCCTTTGTCTGAAATATTGAAGTCCATCTGCGGCTCCTCTGCCAACGCGGCCACGCCCCTGATCCGGGTCCGTGTGCTGAATCCGATGGCGTCCAGTGTAGGGAGCGACCTGCTATTACGCGACTGAATTATACTAATGCTTTACCATTAGAGCTGTTTATTCACTATCGGAGCCGACATGTCTGCCACCCGCCTGGATCTGAACCTGCTCACTGTCTTCGACACCATCTACCGGGAAGGCAGCCTCACCCGGGCGGCCCAGACCCTGAACCTTACCCAGCCGGCAGTCAGCCACTCACTGTCCCGGCTGCGGGAGCATTTCAACGACCCGCTGTTCACCCGGCAGGGCAACCGGATGATCCCCACGCCCCTGGCCAGACGGTTTGTGGAGTCCATGCGCCCGGGCCTGAACCAGATCCAGTCCGCCGTTAATCAGTTCCACGACTTTGATCCCGGCCGCCAGCGCAAAACTTTTGCCCTCGGACTGAGGGATGTTCTGGAGTCCACGTTTCTGCCCCAGTTGATGAACGGTCTGGCGCCCTACCCGGACCTGGAGATCAACAGCATAAGGGTGCCGCGCAAGGACATGGAGAGCCATCTGGCGTCGGGCAGGCTCGACTTCGCCATTGACGTGCTGCTGCCTGTCAGCGGCCAGACCAGTCACGAACTGTTGCGCCAGGACCGGCTGGTGGTGCTGGCCAGACAGGACCATCCACTGGCGAGTCAGGGGGTGACGCTGGATGACTACCTCCAGGCCCAGCATATCCTGGTGTCTTCCCGGAGTGAGGGCCCGGGCATTGAAGATTTCGAACTGTCCCGACAGGGTGCCCGGCGCGATATCCGCCTGCGCTGCCAGCACTACTACGCTGCCTGCCGGGTGGTGGAGCGTTCCGACCTGCTGCTGACCATGCCGGAAACCTACGCCCGCATCATCGCCGAGCGGGCCGGCATTACCGTACTCTCACCGCCGGTGGAGATGCCATCCATTGATGTGCATCTTTATTGGCATCAGGCCTATGAACAGGAGCCGGCGCTGGCCTGGTTGCGGGAACAGTTGCGCCGGATTGCGTGATGATTCAGGGAAGGCCTCAATAGGCGCCAACAGCCATCAGAAACCCGAAGAAGCCGGCGCCGGTAATGCCAAGGGCGAGCACAACGATAGCCAGCCCCCACCCGATGGCAGCGGCATCGGAAATGTCCACATCGTGCCCCCTCAGGGTGCGGTAGAAGGCCCAGGGACCCAGCACAAAAGCACCGAAAACGGCAAACACCAGCCCGACGGCGACGCCGGCGAACGTCCAGGTGGCCAGCACAGTGGCACGATCAGGCAACTGGTCAGTCACGCCCTGGCGTTCGAGGAACTTCCGGCAGAACAGCCAGATCAGCCCGAACAGGGCCGCCACAAAAACCAGACCACCCACCAGTGTAATCAGACGATAGAACACACAAGGTCTCCCTGAGGGTCGTAATTCAGTCCGGCCAGACCGGTTCGGGCAGACACTCGAACCCCGGTCGGGCAAACAGGAAGCCCTGGTACAGGGTGATGCCCTGATCCCGCAGCCAGAAGTATTCTTCGGGCGTTTCCACGCCTTCCGCCACAATACGACCGCCAAGCTGACGCATCATGGTCAGTATGCCGGCCACCACGGCCTGCTTGTTGGGCTGCTTGTGGATATCCCGGATCAAGTCCATATCCAGCTTCAGCAGGTCGGGAGGGCTGGCCATCATGATCTGGTACCGGGAATAGCCGGCACCGAAATCATCAATGGCTGTATGGAACCCCATGGAGTGGTAGGCCTTGATAATGGAGGCCAGATGATCCACCGAGGTCATCTTTTCACCTTCGGTGACCTCGAAGATGATCTTGTTGGTATCAAAGTTGTATGTCTTGGCCGCCGCCAGCGTGGTGCGGATACAGTATTCGGCCTGATACACCGCATTGGGCATGAAATTGATGCTCAACAGTGCCTGCATATCCAGCTTGGCCGCCAGTTTCACGGCCTTTACCCGGCAGATCTGGTCAAACGCGTAGCGATTGCGCTCGTTCACCCGGGACAGCACGCTCATGGCACCTTCGCCCTCCGGCCCACGCACCAGGGCTTCGTAGGCATAAACGCTCCTGTCAGCGGCATCCACGATCGGCTGGAAGGCGAAGCTGAAGGCGAAATCGAGCCCTTCCCCACACGCACACTGATCACAGTGTGATTCGTCAAACAATACTTCTGGTCTGTCCACGAAGACTCCCGTACGCTGGCAACGAGCATTGCCGTCATAGTAAAACACTGATCTGTATTCACTATAGCGGCGAACCCCAACCGGGTAAAACATCCCTTCACTATCAGACGTATAGGGGGCTGGCATCTGGTTGGCCCGAAGCTACACTGGACACAGGCATCCAACACCCAGTCAGGAGGTAATCGAATGGCCCAGAGCACACACGTTGCAATCACACCCGGCGATGGTGTCGGCCCGGAGGTGGTCGCGGAAGCTGTTCGCTGCCTGCAGGTGCTGCGGGAAAAACACGGCCTGGCCCTGGAATGGACCCGGTTCCCCTGGCCATCCCACGCCTGGCATGAAGAGCACGGTGAATCCTGGCCGGAGGACGCCCTCGAACAACTCGCGGGCTACGACGCCATACTGCTAGGCGCCCTGGGTGACCCGGGCCCCATGGACGACAGTGAGCGCTATCTCCTGCCGGACAGCATCTCACTGGCGCCCTTGCTGGACATGCGCAAGGGCTTCGACCAGTGGGTCTGCGAGCGCCCGGCCCGACTGCTGCCCGGTGCCCGCCAGTACCTGAAGGATGACCGCGCCAAAGACATCGACATGCTGGTTATCCGCGAGAACAGTGAAGGGGAATACGTCAGTCAGGGGGGCCGGCTGCGCAAGGGAACCCAGGACGAAGTGGCCACCCAGATGGAAGTGTTTACCCGCAAAGCCACCGAGCGGATTATCCGTTACGGTTTCGAGCAGGCCCGCAAGCGGGCGGAGGAACGGGTTCAGCAGGGCCGAACCCGCAGTTTCCGGACCCTCGACGGCCGCACCTGTGAAAGCCAGGTGTGCGTGATCACCAAGCGTAACGCTTTGCGTCACTGGGGTGACATGTATACCGAAGCCTTTGAGGAGATCAGCCAGGAATACCCGGACGTGGCAACCCACCACGAACTGGTGGACGCTGCCTGCATGAAGTTCGTCCAGAGCCCCTGGGCATTTGATGTAGTCGTGGCCAGCAACCTCCAGGGGGACATTCTGACCGACCTGGCCGCCGTACTCTCGGGCGGCATGGGCGTGGCACCATCCTGCAACCTGAACCCGACCGACCCGGATATGCCCTCCATGTTCGAGCCCACCCATGGCAGCGCGCCGGATATTGCTGGCCAGGGCATTGCCGACCCCACCGCCATGTTGTTCACCACTGCGCGGATGCTGGACTGGCTGGGACAGAAAGATGAAGCCCTGGCGCTGGCCGGCAAAGAGCTGTTCGATGCGGTGGCGGCAGACCTGGCGGAGCACGGCGGAGAACGCCGCGCCACCCGGGAAATCGGCGAGGAAGTTTGTCGTCGTCTTAAGGCCTGACCCGGCGCACTACCGGTCGGCCATGACGAACTCGAGCCGGCCGGGCGCCACCCGGATGTCCATGGGGACCATGCCGAACATCCGCTGGCTGAAATCACTTTCATCCAGCCGGTAAACCGGCATGGTTTCCAGCATCTGCGCCACCGAACGCATGACTGCCTCGGTCACCGGCGCCAGGTCGCCCCGGAAGAAGGGCGACTCCACAGAGCTCTCCAGCAAACGAAGCCTGCGAATGTAAACGGCCTTTTCTTCGCTGTCGTAAACCGGAGCCCCTTCCACTTTCAGGGCCAGGTCCACCGGCAGTCGGGTCATCAAGGCATTGAGAGCCACCTGCCCCCGGACATCAATCACCGCCACATCGCGGCCATCGGGCCCCAGCGTGATATCGGCATCGTCCAGACTCAGGCTCAGCGGCGAGCCGCTCTGCAGTTGCTGGCGATCAAAGGCTTCGACGGCATCGGTCAGATGCCGCTCGATCTCTGCCTCGGAAATACTGTAAGGCGTCATGATGCTGGCACAGCCAGCCAGCATCATGACCATCGACACCAGCACCAGCCAGGGGGCGGAGCCTGTCAATCGGGTCATATGTGCGTCCTCTGAAGGTCCCGCTCCGGCTCTGGCCGGCCGCTGTCAGTACTGCTGTTTGGCCATCCAGGGGATGATCCGGTCAAAGGCCTCATCCAGACGTTCGCAACTGGTGGAGAAACTGATACGGATGGCGTTGGTACAACTCTCGCCAAAGGCATCCCCCGGTACGACACAGACACCGGTCTCCTTGAGCATGCGCAGGGCCAGGTCAGAGCCATCCACATGGGGCGGCAGACTCGGGAACGAGAAGAACGCGCCGCCTGGCTTGTAGCCGCTCAGATAAGGCGTCTGATCGACCAGATCAACCACTTTGTCACGGCGCTCCCGGTAGATGTCCACCATATCCTTCACGCACTGCTGATCTCCGGTCAGGGCCGCCACACCAGCGAACTGCGCCGGGGTATTGGCTACCGAGGTGGTGAACATGTGGTACCGACGCAGGGATTTGATCGCTGCCTGACTGGAAATCACCCAGCCAACCCGCAGACCGGCCATGCTGTAGGTCTTGGAGAAACTGCTGATGCACATGATGTTGTCCAGATCCATGGAACAGCTCAGCACACTGGCAAAGTCATCATCGTCAAACAGCAGGTGGTCGTAGACCTCATCGGCATAGACCTGGATACCGCGATAGGCGCATTCCTCCAGAATGGTCTCCACCGTGCTGCGCGGGTATACCGCCCCGGTGGGGTTGTTCGGGTTGTTCAGGATCAGGGCAAAGGTGCGCGATCCCATGGCCCGGATAACCTCATCCGGATCCAGCTGGTGATCATTCTCGGCCCGCGTCGGGATGTACTTCACCTCACCCCCGTTCATACGGATCAACGGGGCATACAGCAGGAACGACGGGTCTGTGACCAGAAACTGTCGGCCGGGAGCCGACGTCGCCGAAATGGCCAGGTACATGGCCTCGGTCGCGCCGCTGGTAATCAGGATGTTGTCGCGGGTGAGCTTGCGATTGTAGCGCTTGCCGTAATAGTCGCGCAGGGCCACCAGGAGTTCCGGCAGCCCGGCATCCATGGTGTAACCTGTCTGCCCCGCGTTCAGGGCATCCACATAGGCATCGATCACATGCTTGGGTGTCGGCAGGTCCGGTTGCCCGATGGAAAGATGAATCACATCCTTCATCGTGGACGCCATATTCACCAGGCGACGGATACCCGATACAGGAATGGTCTGCATCGCCGGGTTCCAGCTCGCTTTCGCTTTGCGGTACTTCACTTTACGTGGCTTGGCCTGGCCGGTGTCCTTGCTCACGGAATCTGCCATATACACCTCCTGACAGCAGGAAAAATTGGGAACCACGGGTGCAGGTTAGCCAGTATCAGAGGCGGGAGCAAGCAAGGTTGACCAGCGTTCATTCGCCGACCAGACTGTAAGTCAATCTGACACCACTCAAGCTCTCATCGGAGGACAGATGACTGTTTCCAACAAACCGGTTGTCACCGTACTGACCGCGCCCGGAGAATCGGCGCCCCCGGGTATCGACGCGGTCAAGGCACGGGCCGAAGTTCGCTTCGCCTGTGACGAGCCAACGCTCAGGGATACCCTGCCCGGCACGGACATCATGATGGTAACCGACTTCCGGACAGAAGCACTGGAAGCAGCATGGCCCGCAGCAGACCGGCTGCAATGGATTCACGCCACCAGTGCCGGCGTGGATGCCCTGATGTTTCCGGCCCTGATTGACAGTGATGTAACGGTCACCAATGCTCGGGGTATTTTTGACCGCAGCATTGCCGAATATGTGCTCTGTACCCTGCTGATGTTTGCCAAGGACTTCCCAAGATCACTGCGGCTGCAGCGGGACCACCAGTGGCAACACCGCGATACCGAAAGAGCCGAGGGCAAACAGGTTCTGGTGGTCGGTGCCGGCTCCATCGGTCGTCAGATCGGCCGCCTTGCCAAAGGCATCGGAATGGATCCTCACGGGGTGGCCCGCACCGCCCGGCAGGATGACCCGGATTTCTCCGCTGTCCACAGCAACGAGCAGCTGTTCGACCAACTCGGGCACGCGGACTACGTGGTGATCGCAGCCCCGCTCACCCCACAGACGGAAGGCCTGTTTGACCAGAAGGCCTTCAGCGCCATGAAACCATCGGCAAGGCTGATCAACATCGGTCGCGGTCCGATCGTCAGGACCGATGATCTGCTCAAGTCGCTGGATTCCGGTGAAATTGCCGGAGCAGCCCTGGATGTGTTCGAGGAGGAGCCGGTCCCGGCCGATCATCCATTGTGGGACTATGAGAACGTGATCATGACGGCCCACATGGCCGGCGATTTCATCGGCTGGAAACGGGCCCTGACCGATCAGTTCCTGGAGAACCTTGATCTCTGGAGCCGCAACGAAGACCTGTTTAACCTGGTTGACAAAAAGCTGGGGTATGCCGGCAGCCGCTGACGCGCCCCTGCCTCCATAAAAAAACGGGAGCCAGTGGCTCCCGTTTTTTTATCCGCCCGGAGTATCAGCTACCGGACAATGACTGTTCCGATGGATCAATCTCCATCTGCTGGATAGCAATCACGGCCTGGGTCCGGTTACGGACACCCAGCTTACGGAACACGGCCGTGATATGCGCCTTGATGGTAGCCTCTGAAACGTCCAGATCGTAGGCGATCTGCTTGTTCAGAAGCCCCTCAGCCAGCATGCCCAGCACGCGGAACTGCTGGGGCGTGAGTGACGCCAGGCGCTCGGAAAAGTCAGTGGCTTCCGCCTGCATACGCTCGATCTTGTCGGCCACCCCTTCGGGCAGCCAGACCTCACCCTCCAGTACCGCCTGAATGGCTTCGGTAATGGTCGGCAGCGGAGCTGACTTGGGGATGAAACCCGAGGCGCCGTAATCCACGGAACGGCGCATAACCTGAAGGTCTTCCGAACCGGACACAACCACCACCGGCAGTCCCGGGTACTGGCCCCTCATGAAGACCAGCCCCGAAAAGCCGTGCGCACCCGGCATATTCAGATCCAGAAGGATCAGATCGGCATCCGGGTGCGACTCTACCGCCGCCTGCAGTGATTTGATGCTGTCGACTTCGACCGTCTCGGCATCGGGCACTGCCTGATTGACCGCCTGCTTCAGTGCTGCCCGAAACAGCGGGTGATCATCAGCGACGATAATTGTTTGTGCCATTCAGAAGATTCCTTACAGGTTATCAGCTGACCAACACCGGGATTATTTGAACTCCCGGTGGCTGATCAGTTCGTCCACGACGCCCGGATCGGCCAGAGTGGAGGTATCACCCAGCTGATCATGCTCATTGGCTGCGATTTTACGCAGGATCCTGCGCATGATTTTGCCAGAACGGGTCTTGGGCAGTCCAGGTGCCCACTGGATCACGTCCGGAGAGGCGATCGGGCCAATCTCCTTGCGAACCCACTGGACCAGTTCCTTCTTGAGCTCGTCGGAGGGCTCTTCGCCTTCCACCAGGGTGACATAGACGTAGATGCCCTGACCCTTGATGTCGTGCGGATAGCCGACCACGGCCGCTTCAGCCACCTTGTCATGGGCCACCAGGGCGCTTTCGACTTCAGCGGTACCCAGACGGTGACCGGAGACGTTCAGAACGTCATCCACCCGGCCGGTGATCCAGTAGTAACCGTCTTCGTCCCGACGGGCACCATCACCGGTGAAGTACATGCCCTTGTAAGTGCTGAAGTAGGTCTGGGCGAACCGCTCGTGATCCCCGTAGATGGTCCGCATCTGTCCCGGCCAGCTATCCAGGATCACCAGGTTACCCTCGGTCTTGCCTTCGAGAATATTACCCTCGTTGTCGACCAGGGCGGGCTGAACACCGAAGAATGGTTTGGTGGCGGACCCTGGCTTGAGGTCGGTAGCACCCGGCAGCGGAGAAATCAGGATGCCGCCGGTTTCAGTCTGCCACCAGGTATCAACGATCGGACACTGGCTGTTGCCGATGACACGGTGGTACCACTCCCAGGCTTCCGGGTTGATCGGCTCACCCACTGAACCCAGCACTTTCAGGCTGTCGCGGGAAGTGCCGTCCATCACATGCTCACCCTGGGCCATCAGGGCGCGAATCGCGGTCGGCGCGGTGTACAGGATGTCGACCTTGTGCTTGTCGACCACCTGCCCCATGCGGGAGGCATCCGGGTAATTGGGTACACCCTCGAACAGCAGGGTCTTGGCGCCATTGGCCAGCGGGCCGTACAGAATGTAGCTGTGGCCGGTGACCCAGCCAAAGTCAGCGGTACACCAGTAGACATCACCGTCGTGGTAATCGAAGACGTATTCGTGGGTCATGGAGGTGTAGACCATGTAACCACCGGTGGTGTGCAGCACACCCTTGGGGGTACCGGTGGAACCAGAGGTGTACAGCATGAACAGCGGGTCTTCCGCATTCATCGGCTCCGGCTCACACTCGGTGGAGGCACCTTTCATCAGATCTTCGTAACGAACATCACGGCTGTCATCCCAGGGCACCTGCTCATTGCCCGTGCAGGTCACCACAACCACCTTGTCGACCTTGGCGTCATCCTCGTGTTTCAAAGCCGCATCGACGTTTTTCTTGAGCGGAATCGCACGGCCACCACGACGACCTTCATCGGCGGTGACCACAAAGCGGGATTTACCGTTCACGATACGCGCCGCGAGTGCCTCGGGAGAGAAGCCACCAAACACTACCGAGTGGATCGCGCCAATGCGGGCACAGGCCAGCATGGCCACGGCGGTCTCGACGATCATGGGCATGTAGATAGTCACCACATCGCCCTTCTTGACGCCCTGGTCCTTGAGCACATTGGCAAACTTGCAGGTTTCCTCGTACAGCTCCCGGTAAGTGACTTCCTTGGAAACAGAGGGGTCGTCACCTTCAAAGATGATGGCAGCCTGATCACCGCGCTTGTCCAGGTGACGGTCCAGGCAGTTCGCGGAGGCGTTCAGGACACCGTCCTCGAACCACTTGATGGACAGATTGTTGTAATCGTAAGTGGTGTTCTTGACCTTGGTGTAGGGCTTGATCCAGTCAAGGCGCTTGCCGTGTTCGCCCCAGAAGGTGTCCGGATCCTCAACGGACTGGCGGTACATCTCCTCATACTGTTCACGGCTGACCAGAGCGCGCTCGGCCACTTCCGGTGCTACCGGATACAACTGTTTGTCACTCATGTGCTCCCCCTTTAATAAGAGTCTGTTGTCATTGTCAGTTTATTGGTTAAGGGTGATCGGACCTTTTGAGCCCTATAGGCATATACCCGTAGTTCAACACGGGTGCCGCCGCACAATGAATTAGACCAACGTACTAACCTTGCATGAAACTCCACTGGATCGGCTTGAAAATGCGCCGAACCGTCACTGATCTGACAACAAATTCATCAAACAGTGCCCCACTCTCCACAGATAACGCCCACCGGGATGGAGCACGCCTCCAGAAAGTCCGCCAGGCCCGTCGGTGCAGTACCGGTAAAAAGGGCTTCGTTGACAACTGGCCGCAGCGCCGTCATCGGGCTTCGCGCGGCAACACCCCGGCCCTGCTGGTCCAACAGATAGGCCACACGTCTGGCGATGGCCTCACCGGAGTCCAGCCAGATCGTGCGCTCCGGCAGACCCTCGCGCAGCCATGGCAACAGCAGCGGGTAATGGGTACAGCCGAGCACCACGGTATCGACGCCGGCTTCCCTTAGCGGCTCAAGCAGGTGATTGACATCCACCTGATCCGGCGAGGTACCAGCCACCAGCTCCTCAGCCCAGCGCACCAGCGCGGGATGCCCCACCCGGACCACCTCGCAGTGGGGAGCAAACTGCCGGACAAGATCATCCAGATACGGACGACGAACCGTTGCCGGCGTAGCCAGCAAACCAATACGGTGATTGTGCGTGACGGCCACCGCCGGTTTAATCGCGGGCACTACCCCAACCACAGGCGCCGCCACCGTTTGCCGCAAGCGCGGCAGTACCACGGTGCTGGCGGTATTGCAGGCCACCACAACCACATCGCAGGGCAGACTGGTCAGCACGCGATCAATCAGGCGACAGCAACGCTCTATCACCACCTCCGCCGGCTGGTCGCCGTAGGGGAACAGGGCATTATCGGCAAGGTAGATCATTTCCGCGCCGGGAAGCTGGTGATGGATACATTCAGCCACGCTGAAACCACCCACCCCCGAATCAAAGACCAGAACCCGGGGACGACGCTCAGACACGGTCGCCCTTGCCCCCGGCTCTGATCCGCTCTTTCATCGACTCGATCAGCCGGCCGGCAATCGTGGTTTCCGGCGGGATCGGCGGGTGATCATCCGGCGTAAACCAGCCGGCATCCGCCAGCTCATCCTCCTGGAGCGTCAGATCGCCTGCCCGGTAATCCGCATAAAATCCCATCATCAGCTGATGGGGAAACGGCCAGGGCTGGGACCCCTGATAACGGATATTTTCGACTTCCAGACCGGTCTCTTCTCGCGTTTCCCGGGCGACCGCCTGCTCCAGGCTTTCACCAGGCTCCACAAAACCGGCGATCAGACTGTAGAAGTTACGCCCCGTTCGCGCCGACTTGGCCAGCAGGAAACGGTCCGACCGGCGGATGACAATAATCACGCAGGGAGCGATGCGCGGATACCAGGGAATATTGCAGTGCTGGCACCACCGGGCGCGTTCCCGCGGGTGAGGCCCGGTGCGCTCGCCGCAGCGACCACAGAACTGGTGATCACGCCACCATTGCCAGACCTGGAAAGCCGTGTTGATCAGCGCCAGCGGCGCGTCCGGTGTCGCCAGCAGGGCTTCGCGCAACGTCAGCACCTCCAGTCCCGGAAGGCCGGGATCCGGCAACTGGGTCACGTATACCCGCTGGCTGCCCCAGCTGCCCATACAGAGGGCGGTCGGGCGACTGTCTCCCATTTCCGGCCCGCCCCAGCGCAGGAACCAGCCATCACCGGGTTTGAGAATACTGTTGCCGCTGAAAGCCAGTAGCAGATCCCCTTCCACAGGGGCCTCTTCTGTCCATCCCGGCTGCCAAACACTTTCCTTTCCGCCCATACCTGCGACCTGTCAGCAATACTTGGGTAGGCCTGCGAATGTACCACACGAGGGCGGCGGCCAGAATCAGTATCCGGCTTTGCGCCGCCCTCCCAACCCGGTAAACTTGGCGCCTAATTCCTGCACCGGAGCCTTCATTTTATGCGACTTTACCAGGGTATTCGCAGCCTGATCCTGACTCTTTTGCGCAAAATACTGTTCCTCTGGGTCCGGACCAACGTCAGCGGCAACTCCCTGGAAACGCTGAACCTGGATCCGGAGAAGCCGGTCTGCTATGTCCTGCAATACAGCTCGCTGTCCAGCCGCCTGGTACTGGAGCAGGAAGTCATTCGCGCCGGCCTGCCCGGGGTGTCCAGGGCTCTGCCGGTGAAAAACGGGCCATCGCATTCTTTCTTTTTCCTGTACCAGCGTGTTGGCGGGTTGTTCCGGGGCGGCCGACACAAGCCGGTTCCGACGAGGGAATTCACGGATCTGGTCCAGTTTGGCGTTGAACACCCGGACGAAGATGTCCAGATTGTTCCGGTCTCACTGTTCTGGGGGCGCTCACCCGACAAGGAAAAGTCCCTGCTCAAGCTGCTTCTGTCAGACACCTGGTCCGTGGCCGGCCGACTGCAGAAATTCCTGATTATCCTTCTGCACGGACGCAATACCTACGTGCAGTTCAACCAGCCGCTGTCCCTGCAGGAAATCACCGAGGAATACCGGGACAACGAGGAGAAAGCCCGGCGCAAGCTGGCCCGGCTGCTACGCACTCACTTCCGGAAGGTCCGCCAGGCGGTGCTGGGACCGGACCTCTCCCATCGCCGGACCCTGGTGGAAGGCCTGATCCGCACCCAGGCGGTCAAGGAAGCCATCCGGGAAACCGCTGCCCGGGATGACATAGCACCCGAGAAAGTCCGGGCACGGGCCTACCGCTACGCTGACGAAATCGCGGCCAGCATGTCGGTGGTCACCATCCGCTTCCTGGAACGCATCCTGTCCTGGCTCTGGAACCGGATCTACAAGGGCATCACCATCAACAATATCCGGGTTGCCCGGGAAGCCGCCCAGGACAACGCGGTGGTTTATGTGCCCTGCCATCGCTCGCACATCGACTACCTGCTGCTGTCCTACGTGCTCTACCGCAACGGCCTGATGCCGCCCCACATCGCGGCAGGCATCAATCTCAACATGCCGGTTGTTGGCCCCATTCTGCGCCGGGGCGGTGCCTTCTTCATGCGCCGCAGTTTCCGGGATAACCCGCTTTACGCCACCGTATTCAACGAATACATGCATGTCATGTTCACCCGGGGCTACTCCGTGGAGTACTTTGTTGAAGGCGGGCGCTCGCGCACAGGCCGGATGCTGCAACCGCGTCCCGGCATGCTGTCCATGACCGTGCGCAGCTTCTTGCGGGACCATCGCAAACCCATCGTCTTTGTACCGGTATACATCGGCTACGAAAAAGTGATGGAAGGACGCTCCTATCTGGGCGAACTGCGCGGCAAGAAAAAACAGAAAGAATCGGTTATCGGCCTGGCCCGGACCGCCCGCAAACTGACCCGATCCTTCGGACGGGTATCGCTGAATTTCGGCGACCCCATTGCCCTGGCGGATGTTCTGGACCAGGTGCACGACAGCTGGCGCCAGGAGGCCTACAACTCGGAATACCGGCCGGAATGGCTGCCCGAGGCGGTCAATACTCTGGCCCGTCAGGTGGCCAGCCGCATCAATGCTGCCGTTGCCGTCAACCCGATCAACATGACGGCCACCGTGCTCCTGGGCACCGATCGCATGGCCATGGACGAAGGCCAGCTCATTCGGCTGATGGACCAGTACGCCGAC
Organism: Marinobacter oulmenensis; assembly: GCF_014201735.1. Lineage (GTDB taxonomy): Bacteria > Pseudomonadota > Gammaproteobacteria > Pseudomonadales > Oleiphilaceae > Marinobacter > Marinobacter oulmenensis. The sequence continues at coordinate 331,300 of NZ_JACHFE010000004.1, forward strand.
CTTCTGCGGGCCTACCCTTATGCCCAGACCGTCACCCTGCCGGCCGGAGACGGCCGGGACTGGCTGGCCTACTGCGAGAGCATGGGGCTTGTCATCCGCCAACCCCAGAAGCTGGGAGACATCATTGCCCTGACAGGCAGCAACGCCACGCTGATGACCTACTACCGGAACAACATCCAGCATCTGTTCGCGTTACCGTCACTGATTGCCAGCCTGTTTGAAAACAAGGCCAACCTGAGCCGCCAGAAGATTCTTTTCCTCGCCACCACCGCCTATCCCTACCTGCAGTCCGAGCTGTTCCTGCAGTATTCCCAGGACGAGATAGCCACGGTAATTGATCACTGGATCGACATTCTCACTCACCAGGGCCTGCTGATTACCCGCAAGGATGGCCGCATCGCCCGGCCCGAGGAAGGCACCGAAGCCATGCTGCGCACCCGGCTGCTCTCCCGCTTCATCATCCAGACCCTGGAGCGCTACCACATCACGCTCGGCATCCTGCGCAAATACGGCTCCGGCAAACTGACCGCCGCCGAACTGGAGCAACAGAGCACCCTGCTGGCCGAGCGCATGTCGATCCTGTTCGGCCTGAACGCACCGGAATTCTTCGACAAGACCCTGTTCCGCAACTTCATTGCCAACATGCAGAAGAATGGCGTTCTGCACACGGACGAAAATGGCCTGCTGTGTTTCGGGGATGGACTGGATGACGTCGCCGAGGATGCCCGTCTGGTACTGAGCGTGGAGAAGCGCCAGGCCATCCAGCAGATCACCATGCTGGACGCCTGACCAGCAGGCTCAGGCCGGCAGGGCCTTGAGCGCGTAGATGTCGTAGCGGCTGCTCTTGCCCTCGATCCGGGTGGCCGGCTCGGGACCCTCAATCACCGGCGCCTTGCGCGGCCGTTTCACCACAACCCGGTAACGGGCATGTGTCAGGGCGGCCTGCAGCAGGGACGGTGCGTCATCATCATCCCCCACGATCTGGCGAAAGACCTGCATTTCCTTCTTCACCTTGGCGGACTTGTCACGGTGGGGGAACATCGGGTCAAGATAGATAACGTCAGCAGCCTCCGGCCCGGCAGTGTCCAGCCAGTCAGTGGCGCTGCCCGCCTGCAACGCCATGCGGGCGACAACCGGTGCACAGTCGGGGTTCAGGGCGGCCCGCTCCAGGCCGTCCGCCAGCAGCGCGTGAATCACCGGATTGCGTTCAAACAGGCTGACCCGACACCCGAGCCCGGCCAGGACAAACGCATCCTGCCCCAGCCCCGCTGTGGCATCCAGCACGTGCAGCGGCGATCGGGTTTTCTGCAGTCCCACCGCCCGGGACACCAGTTGACCCGCACCCCCGCCATGTTCACGACGATACCCCATTTTACCGGTCACAAATTCGGCACGGACCGGGCCCGGAGCACCCTTGCCGGTCTGTTGCAGAGCCAGCCCCCGTTCATCACTCAACAGAATCAGTTCATGACTGCGGACTTTCCGGGCATCCACTACACCCAGCCAGGACAGACCAAGATCCGCCGCCAGGGCACGGGCCACATGCTGGTCTCCGAGCGGCGCGCAGCCGACGGCCAGAAAGTCAGAGAGGGAAGACGGGGAAAACACGAAAGGGATCAGACCAGAATATCAATGCCGGCAACGGGACCGTTGCCTTCGTACTCCTGACCGGCAGCGGCAACACCGGCAAAGGTAGACAGCGCCCGAGCCGTTGGCAGATTGACCTCGTCTGCCCGGAAGCGCTCCAGCTGGACATCTTCTGCCGCCCGACGGGCTTCAACACGCCGAGTGGAATCCTCGGGCGTCACCGGCTGGTTCGGGGTATTGGTGTCCTGCTGCTGGCGCGGAGCGCCCAGATCCTGACGAACGGCCTGGTCCCGGGCCTGAGGTGAAGCCGCAGGCGCCCTGGCAACATCCGAACGCTCCCGGGCCGGCGTGTTGTTACCGGTCTGGATCAGGGAGGCATTGGCCGAATTGATACCACCAATCATGGGCAGATACCGCTCAAATAATAAACAGGGTAAACGACATTATGGAAGAAAGACCGGCGAATGAAAAGCCGGAATCCGGTCCCGGCTCAGCCACGGCCCGGCAGTTTCTGCCAGGTCACCTCATCGCGGATATAGACAGGCTGGGCCTGTTCAGCGCTGACGGCCTCGCCCCGGTGCCAGCCAGCCTCAGCCAGCCGGGCAACCTGTGCTGCCCTGGGAACCAGCGTTTCATCAATCGTCTGCATCCGCGCAACCACGGCTTCCGGCATCTGCTGCTGCAGGGACCAGCCCTGCCCGGCGCCCAGCCACAATGCGCCAGCGTCTCCGGTTGCCGGCAGTGATACAGCGGAGGGCGGACAGACACGCTCGGCTTCCAGGCTCACCGGCAGGCCCGCCTCGCTGCGGAACGCGCCCCAGTAGACCTCGCCCATGCGGGCATCGAACGCCACTGCCACGTTCTGACCTTCCGGGATCTGGTGTGTATCCATGGCGCATAACGCCACCGTTGCCAGAGAGGACACGGGCACAACCGGCAGGTCCAGCCCCCAGGCCAGGCCCTGAATGGCACCGGTGGCAATACGCAGCCCGGTGAACGACCCGGGGCCACAGGCAAACGCCAGGACGTCAAGATCCTGCGGAGTCACGGCCGCTTCAGCGAGCAGCTCACGGACCATGGGCATCAGAAGGCGGGTGTGGCCCCGGGGGGCCAACTCAAACCGCTCTGTGACCCGGCCATCGAGCCACAGGGCGGCGGAACAGCCTGCCGAAGACGTATCCAGTGCCAGTAACTTCACAGGGCCTCCGGGGCTGCCTTTGCAAGCTTATTTGAGTGCAGACAGGATCTGGTCGCGAATGCTGTCCATGCTGCCAACACCCTCAACACGAACGTATTTCGGGGCGTCTGCCGGCGTCTTCTCAGCCCAGTCCTGATAGAACCCGACCAGCGGAGCCGTCTGATCATGGTAGACTTTCAGGCGATTGCGGACGGTAGCTTCCTGATCGTCTTCACGCTGAACCAGCGGTTCGCCGGTTTCATCATCCTTGCCTTCAACCTTGGGCGGATCATATTTCACGTGGTAGATACGGCCACTGCCCTCGTGCACGCGGCGACCGGACAGACGGCTGACAATTTCCTCGTCATCCACGGCAATCTCGACCACATAGTCGATAGCAATTCCCTGATCCTTCAGGGCTTCAGCCTGGGGAATGGTGCGCGGGAAGCCATCCAGCAGGAAGCCGTTCTTGCAGTCCGGTTCCTGAATACGCTCTTCTATCAGGGCGATGATGATGTCGTCAGACACCAGCCCGCCGGAAGCCATAACCTGCTCAACTTTCTTGCCAAGCTCGGTGCCAGCCTTCACGGCAGCGCGCAGCATATCGCCCGTGGAAATCTGGGGAATGTCGAAACGCTCGGTAATGAACTGGGCCTGGGTACCCTTACCAGCGCCGGGCGCGCCTAACATGATGATTCGCATAACGTTGTGCTCCGTACTATTGTATTATCGTTAGAAAAGCTGCGGCAAAGACCCATGCCTTTGCGACAACCTCTCCCCTGGTTCGCGGCCGGCACTGATGACGCGCTTGCTCAGATTTTGAGGCGGCATTATACGAAGTCAGTCCGGGCAGAGAAAGTCTACCTCCGTCTCATGGCAGGACGTCGCCAGCCCCGCGGGAGCCACAACCTTTGGACCTTCCCCCAACATCATGAGGCAAGTGAGGATGCCAGAACATCAAGGTTGGGCGCAACCTGCTCCATCTCCCGCTCAGCCCGCTCCACTGCAGGCATATCCAGCCCCAGTTCCTTCGCCAGAGCCGGCACATCGTCGGGATTGAATTCGTCGCCAATGCCTTTGTCCTTAAGCAACGCATTGGCCAGTTGTACCAGGTGAACATAATCGGCGTGCTCGCCCTGATAGCCGGGATTCTGATGCATGGCCGCCGCCTTGATCACCGGCTCAGGCAACTGCCACAACCGATGCAGAATGCCGCCGATGGCACCATGCCCGACGGCCAGTATCTCCTGTCCCTGACCGTGACCAAACACTTCCTGTTCCAGTGAATGCATGCTGACTTCCGGGTTGATCTCACGCAGGGCATTGAGCTCTTCGTACTCGGAGGGAAACAAGTGGCCAATCAGCAGCAGTCCAAAGTTGTGCAGCAGGCCACACAGATAGGCCAGTCCCTTGTCCCGCCCGGACAACTCCGCCAGGCTCTGGCTCAGAAACGCGCAGTAAAGCGAGTGACGCCAGAAGGCGTCCATGCCCAGCATGCCTTCCCGGGGCACATCAAAGGCCCGGATGGAGGCGATCCCCAGGGCGATGTGGGCCACCCGATCGAAACCGAGAACCCGGGTCACGGCTTCCTGTACCGAATTGATCTGCCCGGCGTAGTTGAACAATGCCGAGCGGGCATAGCGCATAATCTGGGCGGTCAGGCTGGGATCAAACTCGATCAGTTCTGCCAGCTCCCGGGCGCTGGAATCGTTATTGGCGGTCAGGCGCAGTATCCTCAGGGCCAACGCCGGCATCGGCGGCAACCGGTACAGGCGCTGGAGCCGGTCTGCCACATCTTCAAGAGTCAGTGCATCACGACTGCCCGTACCCTGCCCTCGGATCACCAGATGACCACGGCGCGCGTCCGCGAGCATCAGACGGAACCCCCGACCATCCATTTCCACAAGGCTGTTATCCGTTCCTCCGGAGAACACCACCTGGCCAGCCTCCGCCAGATCCTCATCGAGCAATACGGGCACGCCCCAGGGGGCGCCGACCGGAGGCACAAAACCGGCATCACAATCACTGAACAGTCGTGCGGCCTGGCGGGCCGTCAAGGGCTGCAGGCGACGGTCGGTAAAGTGGCCGATCGCATCCATGTCCAGCGTACTGTCAAAGCGGTGAACCACCATCACCACCCCACTGATATCAATCAGCAATGTGGCCCGGACAAAATCCCGCTGGGGTTTGCCCGACGCGATCACCGCTGCATCCAGGTTAGCCACCGGTTCGATATCAATCTGCTGGTAATGGACGCCTTTTCGGTCCAGGAAATGGGCCAGCCTCTCTGACAATGCCAAGGGATCAACTCCTGTGTGAATGGGGCCGGGGCTATCCCGCCCCGACCTGGCCTATAACCACCGGTATCAGCCGGTATTGCGCATACCAGCGGATATCCCCGCCATGGTTACCTTCAGGGCTCGTTCCACCAGCTCAGGCACCTCGCCCTTGCCTTCACTCTGGCGATCCCGTTTGAGCAGTTCCGCCTGCAAGTAGTGCAACGGATCGGTATAGGGGTTGCGCACTTTCATGGAATGCGCAAACACCGGCTCGTCTTCAAGCAGCACCTGCTGCTCCTTGAGCTCCAGCACCCGCTGGATGCAGCCACTGAGCCGCTCGCGAAGTTCTGACCCCAGAGCCCGGAGGCTGTCATCTTCCACCAGTGTCTGCTCGTAATAGCTGGCGATGCGCAAATCAGCCTTGGCCAATACCATCTCCAGCATATCGACATAGGTCCGGAAGAAAGGCCATTCCTGCATCATCTCCCGCAGTTCCGGCAGGCGCTCATGGTGTGCGGCCTCTTCCAGTGCGTGATCACTGCCCAGCCAGCTTGGCAGCATCAGGCGCATCTGGGTCCAGGCAAAGATCCACGGGATCGCCCGCAGACTCTCCACCCCGCCGGTGGGTTTGCGCCGTGCCGGCCGGCTGCCCAGGGCCAGCTTGCCCAGTGCCGTTTCCGGCGTCACCTGGCGGAAATAGGGAACAAAATCCGGGTTCTCCCGAACCACCTGACGGTACGATTTCAGTGAGCGCTCGGTCAGCCAGTCCATCACTTCCCGCCAGTTGTCCCGGGGGGCCGGTGGTGGCGCCAGGGTCGCCTCAATAACGGCAGAGGCATAAAGCGTCAGGCTCTTGACCGCCAAGCGGGGCAAGCCAAACTTGAAGCGGATCATCTCACCCTGTTCGGTGATGCGGAAACTGCCATTCACCGAGCCCGGCGGCTGGGACAGGATCGCGCGGTTGGCCGGCCCGCCACCGCGGCCAACCGTGCCGCCCCGGCCGTGGAAGAGGGTAAGGTGCACGTCATACCGGGCGGCCACCGCGGTCAGTTTTTCCTGGGCCTGGTATTGAGCCCAGGCCGCCATCAGCTGACCGGCGTCCTTGGACGAATCCGAGTAGCCGATCATCACTTCCTGACGCCCTTCACAGTAATCGCGGTACCAATCCAGCTGATACAGGGCCTCCATGGCCGCCGGCGCCCCCTGGAGATCGTCCAGGGTTTCAAACAGCGGCACCACGCGCATCGGGAAGCTCATGCCGGCCTCGCGCAACAGCAGAATGACATTGAGCACATCCGAAGGCTGGCTGGCCATGGAGATGACATAAGATCCCAGAGCTTCCGGGGTCTGCCGGGCAACCACCTCGCAAGTGGCCAGCACTTCCCGCACCGGATCGGATGCTTGCCAGTTTCGGGGCACCAGAGGCCGGCGGCCTTTCAGCTCACGAATCAGGAAGGCCTGGCGTTCCTGCTCGGACCACGACAGATAATCCCCCATGCCCAGGTAGTCGACGATCTCAGCCACCGCTTCAGCATGACGGGAGGCTTCCTGGCGGATATCCAGCCGTATCAGGGGCAGACCAAAGGTATGGGCCCGGCGGATGGTATCGAGCAGTGGGCCATTGGCGATGGACTCAAGCCCACAGTCAACCAGTGACCGGTAGCAGAGCTCCAGTGGCCTGGTCAGATCCTCGTTTTCAAACAGGATGTCTGTTTCATCGGCGGACTCACCCCGGATCCGCGCTTCTGCCCAGTCACGGGTTCGGGTCAGGCGCTCCCTGAGATCACCCAATACCTGCCGATAGGGTTCACGGGCATCGCCAACCACGGAGCGGAGCTCCTGATTGGCCTGCCACATGGAAAGTTCTGCCCGCAATGAACGGATATCACGGAGGTAGAGATCCGCCGCCATCCAGCGTCCGAGCAGGAAGACTTCTCGGGTGACTTCGTGGGTCACATTGGGGTTGCCATCGCGATCGCCTCCCATCCAGGAGGCGATTCGAATGGGTGACACCTGCAGAGGCAGGCCCTTGCCCGTAGCGCCCTCCAGCGAGGTGTCCATGCTTCTCAGGAAACGGGGCAGGGCCTCCCACAGGCTGTTCTCGATAACGGCGAAACCCCACTTGGCCTCATCGACCGCCGTCGGCCGCTCATGACGGATTTCATCGGTATGCCAGGCTTCGGAAATCAGACGGGACAGGTCGTCCACGATTTCCTCGCGCTCAGCCGGCAGGAGGTCTTCATGATCAAGACGGGCGAGGCAATCCGACATTTCATCGTACTTGAGGATCAGGGTTCGACGGGCCACTTCGGTCGGATGGGCGGTCAGCACAAACTCGATACGCAGATCGGCCACCCGGCGGTGCAGTTCGTCGGGGTCGATACCGCCATCCTTGAGCCGGTCAAACATGTCGCCGAGTGACTCCACCATCAGGTCCGAGGGGTGGCCCTGGTTACGGCGGATACCATGGTACTGTTCGGCGAGGTTGACCAGGTTCAGAAACTGGTTGAAGGCGCGCGTCACCGGAAGCAGCTCATCATCGCTGAGCCTGCCGAGCAGTTTCACCAGACGCTGGTCTGAGCCACTCTCGTGCTCCCGATCCGCCTTGGCAGCCGCGCGAATTTCTTCAATCCGCTCGTAGCAGTCCTGCCCCGGATAATGCTGGATATTCTGGCCCAGCAATTCCCCGAGCATACGTACGTTCTCTCGCAGATCAGGATGCAGTTCAGACACTTTGGCTTCCTTCTCAATTGACGCAGACGAAGTAAACTTACGATACTAGGGAGCAATCAACAACATGCAAGAGCGATTCTGCGAATTCGCCCAGGAGCAGCCATGAAAGTAACCGACCTGCCCCAGCACTGGGAAAAGGAAAAACAGGCCCTTGAACGCAGCCACGAGTACAACCTGCGTCTGCCACTTGAAGATGCCGCACGCATCGCGGCACTGGCGGAACTTTACCCGGACCGCAGTGAAAGCGAGATACTCAATGACATGATTGCGGCGGCGCTGGATGACCTGGTGAGCCGCGGGCCGCTGAAGGACCGGCTGAAGTAGGCAACATCAGCCAGGGAGGGAAGGCCATCGGCTCCGGAATCTGAAGGTCCGGAGCCGTCAGCCCTGCCTGTCAAAGCAAGGAGTGGACAGTCAGGCCACGGATTCCAGCTGCCGTTCCTTGAGTTTCTGGATATGCTTCTTGCTCAGGGCCACAAATTGCGGCGTCAGGCCCTGATCCTCGTAGATTTCAAAACCGTCCTCATCGTACGCCACCACTTTGTCGCCCTGCACATAGGGAAAGCTGGTTTCCAGCTCATCCAGGGCAGCGGACAGCAGATCGCGCATCAGATCCTGGGAAGACTTCATCGGATACATGGCTGCCAGTTTCTGCAGCACCTCGTGGTGCTCGTCTGACAGGTTCAGGTAAGCAGCGTCCCTGGTCAGGCGTCCCCGACCGTGTTTCTCCCAATGCTTGACCAGTTCATTGATTTTCATGGTGCCTTGACCCCTACATCTTATTCTACGGCATGACGCACCCGAGCAGTGCGCCCACGCCGGAAGTGTAGACGAAGAGTGCATCAGAGACTGCGTGTATTCGGTAACGGATTGTACCTATCCACCGCTCCTGGCTACTCTTTCTCGACGCCTTTAACCCTCTGCCAGATCCGGTCCAGCGACGCCAGGGACTCCCCGTCCATGTCGCGGCCCTCGGCCGCCAGCACACGTTCAATCGCCCGGAAACGGGCATCGAACTTGTGATTGGTACGTTTGAGGGCCTGCTCCGGATTAACTTTCATGAACCGTGCCAGGTTCACACAGACAAACAGGAGGTCACCCAGTTCGTCCTCCACGGCATCCGCGTCACCCTCACCGGTCTGTGCCGCCTGCCAGGCTTCCTGGAGTTCGTCGATTTCTTCGTGCAGCTTGTCGAATATGGGCGGCAGATCCGGCCAGTCGAAGCCGTGCCGGGCGGCGCGGCGCTGGAGTTTTTCAGCCCGGGCCATGGCGGGCAGGGTCCGGGCGATACCGTCAAGCCGGCTCTGGGGCTCGTCGTCTTCAGGCTTTTCCGCCCGTTCCTCCGCCTTGATGCGCTCCCAGCTCTCACGGATCCAGTCATCATCCGGCCGGTTGTCCGGATCCACCCGACTCTGCAGGGTGCCTTCCGGAAACACATGGGGGTGACGGCGAACCAGCTTGCGTACCAGATGGTCCACAACGGCATCAAAGTCGAAATGGCCATCCTCCTGCCCCAGTTGGGTGTAAAAGATCACCTGGAAAAGCAGGTCGCCCAGCTCATCTTTGAGGTGGGGATAGTCCGACCGCTCGATGGCATCGGCCACCTCGTAGGCCTCTTCAATGGTATGAGGAACGATGCTGGCGTAGGTCTGTTTGGTGTCCCACGGGCACCCGGTTTCCGGCTCCCTCAGGCGGGCCATCAGGTATTTCAGGTCGTCGATGGAGTAAGTCATCCCCGCTTTCGCCTCACGTCGATGATGTTCGGCAGGTTCCGAATCTGTGCCAGCAGCCTGGCCAGTTGCTCCAGGCTGGAAATTTCTACCGTCACCATCATGGTGGCGCTGTTGTCGTCCTTGTTGGTAAAGGTATTGAGCGACAGCACGTCGCTACGGGAAGACGACAGCACCTGGGTAATATCCCGCAGCAACCCGGACCGGTCGTAGGCTTCGATCTCAATATCCACCGGATAGACCGCCGCCGGTTTACCACCCCAGTTCACCTCGATGATGCGATTCGGCTCGAATTCCTGGAGGTTCAGGAAGGTCAGGCAGTCCTGACGGTGCACCGTCACTCCACGGCCGACCGTTATGTAACCGCCGATGGCATCGCCAGGCAGCGGTTTACAGCATTTGGCCACCTGGGTCTTGAGCTTGCCCACCCCCAGAATCTGGATGTCTGATTCGGTGTCGTAGGGTTTCTTGCGACTGCTCGCCAGTTTGAGGTCGAGCTGCTCGGTTTTCGGCTCAAGCAACTGCTGGGCAACATTCGCCACGTGTGTGGGGCGCAGATCACCGGCGCCGACAGCCGCGAACATGTCATCCGCACTCTGGTAATTGACCTTGGCCGCCAGCTTGGTCAGGTCGATATCAAACAGTGACAGACGCTTGAACTCATCCTCCAGAATGGCTCGCCCGTCGGCGACGTTCCGGTCCCGGTCCTGGAGCTTGAACCAGTGGGTCACCTTGGCCCGGGCCCGCGATGTCTGGATGTAACCGAGGCTCGGATTCAGCCAGTCACGGCTGGGCGCCTGGTTATTGGAGGTGAGGATAAACACCTGGTCGCCGGTCTTGAGCGGGTACGTCAACGGCACGATCCGGCTGTTGACCCGGGCACCCCGGCAGGCATGCCCGATTTCGGTATGTACCCGATAGGCAAAATCCACCGGTGTGGCGCCCTGGGGCAGATCCACCACATGACCTTCGGGCGTGAAGACATAAACCCGGTCGGAGGCCACGTCGCTCTTCAGGTGGTCCGCCAGGCCGGACAGGTCGCCCAGTTCTTCCTGCCACTCCAGAACCTGACGCAACCAGTTGATCTTGGCGTCATAGCCTGCCGACTTGTTCTTGGTATCCGTGCCTTTGTACAGCCAGTGTGCACAAACCCCCAGTTCTGCCTCTTCGTGCATGGCGTGGGTGCGGATCTGGACTTCCATCACCTTGCCTTCCGGGCCAATCACCGCCGTATGCAGGGACTGGTATCCGTTTTCCTTGGGGTTGGCGATGTAGTCATCGAACTCATTGGGAATGTGCCGCCAGAGGTTGTGCACAATCCCCAGGGCGGCATAGCAGTCGCGCACCTCCGGAACCAGGATGCGCACCGCGCGAACATCGTAGACCTGGGAAAAATCGATGCCCTTGCGACGCATCTTACGCCAGATACTGTAAATATGCTTGGCTCGACCGCTCAGGTCTCCTTTGATCCCGGATGCCTTCAGCTCCGTCTGCAGGGTATCGATCACCCGCCGGATGTAGCTCTCGCGGTCCAGGCGTTTTTCATCGAGCAGCTTGGCGATTTTCTTGTAGGCGGAACTGTGGAGATAACGGAAAGACAGGTCTTCCAGTTCCCACTTGATGTGGCCAATACCCAGCCGGTGGGCCAGCGGCGCGTATATGTCGAACACCTCCCGGGCCACCCGCATCCGTTTTTCCTCGGAAACATCCTTGACCGCTCGAATGGCGCTGGTCCGTTCGGCCAGCTTGATCAACGCCACCCGGACGTCGTCAATCATGGTTACCAGCATCTTGCGGACGTTATCGAGCTGGCCCTCACTCTGACCAAGCACATTGCCCTTGAGCGGATGATGCACGGAAGAGATCGCCGCCATCTGCTGGACGCCGTTGATCAGTCCTGCCACCTCGTCACCGAATTCCAGTCGGATCTCCTCGAGTGACACCCGCTCCTCGCGGACGGCCCGGTAGAGTACCGCGGTTACCAGACTGGCCTGATCCAGGTGCAACTCAGCCAGTATCTGGGCCATCTCCAGGCCGGTCAGAAAGCTGCTGGAGCCGTCCGTCCAGAGACGATCCGCCCGATAGGCTTCCAGATCGATCCTGGCGGCCTTCTCGCAGGCGCGACGGAGTTCGTCCGGGTTCTCCAGGTAGGTCTGTTCGGCAATATGGGTTACCCAACGATCGATATCGACTTCGCCGTCGCCGCTTACCGCGTAATCTTCCCTTACTTTAACCATGGCAGAAACTTATGTGGTGGTCAGTGGTCGTCCCTTACAAACAGGGCAATGGACTCGACATGGGTGGTGTGCGGGAACATGTCCATCACACCCGCCCGGACCAGCCGGTAGCCATTGCGCACCATAACCCCGGCATCCCTCGCCAGGGTGGCTGGATTGCAGGACACATAAACAATGCGACCTGCTCCAAACGCTGTCAGGTACTTGCAGATTTCCTCCGCGCCTGAACGCGGAGGGTCGATCAGAATCTTGTCAAAGCCTTCCCGGGCCCAGCTCTGGCCGGTGAAATCACCGTGCAGATCCGCCCCGAAGAAGTCCACGTTGTCCAAATCATTCAGCCGGGCGTTTTCCCGCCCGCGAACCACCATGGCGTCATCGCCTTCGACACCAACCACCTGCCCGCCACGGCGGGCCAGCGGCAGGGTGAAGTTGCCCAGACCACAGAACAGGTCCAGAACCCGCTCATCCGGCTGAACATCCAGCCAGTCCACGGCACGTGCCACCATGTCCCGGTTGATTCCCGCGTTCACCTGGGTGAAGTCCATGGGGTGGAACTGCATGACCAGGTTATGGCTCTCCATCCGGTAGCTCAGGCGCTCCTCGTCACGACCGGCAGACGCCGGCCAGATTCGATGCACGGTGTCCGGCCCCTTGGGCTGAAGATAGATATGCAAGTCATGGGCCTGCCCAAAGGCGACCAGCTTTTCCCGGTCTCCGGAGCTGAGTTCGTCCATATTGCGGAACACCATGGCCGCACTGTCATCGCCGCAGGCCACTTCCACCTGCGGGATACGGTCGTAGGCATCCATCCCGTAGAGAAGTTCCCGCAAGGGCTCGATCCGCTCGCCGATACGCGGGTCCAGTACCACGCAGCGGTCAATGTCGGTCAGAAAACTGTTGCGCTTTTCGCGAAAGCCGACCAGTACCGAATCCCGGGCTTTGACGAACCGCACCCCCAGCCTGGCCTTGCGGCGATAGCCCAGAGCGTCCGGTGAACGCATGGGCGCAATCCACTCTTCAGGCTCAATGCCCCCGAAATGGGCAAAATGCTCCCGGAGGGTCTGTTCCTTGAACCGGATCTGGGCATCCGGCCCCATGTGCTGCAGACTGCAGCCGCCACACAGATCGGCGAACTCGCAGGGCGGCTGCTGGCGCTCCGCTGACGATTCCAGCACCTCCAGTGTCCGCAACTCGTCAAACCGGCTTCGGGTACCCACCATTTTTGCCATGACGGTTTCGCCCGGCAGGGCTCCATCGACAAACTGGGTTTTGCCTTCGTCGGTACGCGCAATCCCCCGGCCGTCATGGCTCAGGGTTTCGATGTGACAGCGCAGGGGCTCCTTGGGCAGGGCCTTGCGACGGCGCTTGCTCATAATGATGATGTCTCTTGTCTGGTAATGATCACGCGGACGGGAATACACCGGTGGACAGGTAACGATCTCCGCGGTCACAGATGATGGCCACAATGATGGCGTTTTCAACCTGCCGGGAAAGCCGGAGTGCGGCAGCAATGGAGCCACCGGAAGACACACCGCAGAAAATCCCCTCCTCGGAGGCCAGTGCCCGCATGGTTTCCTCGGCTTCCTGCTGGCCGATGTCCAGCACCTCGTCCACCCGGCTGTCATCATAGATTCCGGGCAGATAGGCCTCGGGCCAGCGCCGGATACCGGGAATGGAGGCCCCGTCTTCCGGTTGCAGGCCGATGATCCGGATATCCGGGTTGCGCTCCTTGAGATACCGGGAGACCCCCATGATGGTGCCGGTGGTTCCCATGGAGCTGACAAAGTGGGTCACCTTGCCCTCGGTTTTTTCCCAGATCTCGGGCCCCGTGGTGCGGTAATGGGACAACGGGTTGTCCGGATTGCTGAACTGGTCAAGCACCTTGCCTTCCCCGTTCTCCTGCATACGCAACGCCAGATCCCGGGCACCTTCCATGCCCTCGTCTTTGGTCACGGTGATGATGTCTGCGCCGTAGGCACGCATCGAGGCCCGGCGTTCCTCACTCATGTTCGCCGGCATGATCAGCTTCATGCGGTAGCCCTTGATGGCGGCAGCCATCGCCAGGGCAATGCCGGTATTGCCTGACGTTGCCTCAATCAGGGTGTCACCGGGCGCAATCTCGCCTCGGCGTTCGGCCTCCTGAATCATGCCCATGGCGGGACGATCCTTCACCGAACCGGCGGGGTTATTGCCCTCCAGCTTGGCGAGAATAACGTTGGACGTGTCGCCCGGCAGACGCTGAAGACGCACCAGGGGAGTGTGCCCGACATAATCTTCAATGGTGGGAAAAATCATGGTTGAACCCTGTGGTACACTTTCGGATTCGAATCATACGCGTTATGGCCGGATTGTCCCAATACAGCTTGTCGCTAACACAATGACACCCGGCTATAACCCAACGAGCTTGGGACCATAGATGCAGTCATATGGTTCCGGATCATCTATCCTGACACGGATGTAGCCGGAGGTTTGACCTCCCCAGGAAGCCCGGAAGATCGACAGGAACACATTTATGCGGCGTTGGGGCATTCGCAAAAAGGTCCTGGTGGTAACGCTCGTTCCCACTTTGCTGATCACGCTTTTACTCGGCCTGTTTTTCACTTACAGCTGGGTCAACAACATCGAGAGCCTGCTCAAGGACCGTGGCGAATCGCTTTCACGCCAACTGGCTGCCGGTTCCGAATATGGGCTGTTCACCGGCAACCGCAGCCTGCTGACCAACCTGTCCAACGCCCTGCTTGAAGAACAGGACGTGCGCTCCATCACCTTCTATACCAGCGACGGCGACCGTCTGCTGCATACCGGGCCCAGCCGCGCGGACACGCTGCCACCGGAAGACCTGAAAGCCGACCGGGCCGTCCGGTTTGCCCGGGGCGACAGTACGTTGTTCATTACCCCGGTGTTCCTCCAGGACCTGATGATTGATTCGGTACTGGACCCCGGCGCCCGCTCTTCAGGAACCAGCCAGAGCGCCCCCCTGGGCTGGACAGCGGTGGAGATGTCCCACCTGCGGACCCAGAAAGAAACCTACAAGGCCCTGCTGATTTCCCTGCTTCTGGTGATCGGCGGCGTGCTGCTGAGCCTGGCCATCGCCCTGCGCCTGAGCCGTTCCTTCACCGATCCCATTTTCCAGCTGACCGAGGCCGTAGCGCGTTTCCGGGAAGGCAAACTCGACACCCGGGTCTACACCGCCGCCGGCCCCGAGTTCGAACAACTGGAATCCGGCCTGAACGACATGGCCTCGGAGCTGAGCAAAGCCCAGGCGGAAATGCAGCAGAACATTGATCAGGCCACCGAGGACCTGCGCGAAACCCTGGAAACCATCGAGATCCAGAACATTGAGCTGGATTTCGCCCGCAAGGAGGCGCTCGAGGCCAGTCGTATCAAGTCGGAATTCCTGGCCAACATGTCCCACGAGATCCGCACCCCGCTCAATGGCATCATCGGTTTCACCGAACTGCTGCAGAAGAGTCCGCTGCCGCGCCAGCAGCAGGATCACCTGAACACCATCCGCAAGTCCTCGGAGATCCTGCTCACCATCATCAACGACATTCTCGACTTCTCCAAGATCGAGGCCGGCAAACTGATCCTCGACCGGACCCCCTTCCAGCTCCGCTCCATCATTGAGGAGGTCATGGTGATGCTGGCCCCCTCTGCCCACGCCAAGGGGCTGGACCTGGTGCCACTGGTTTACCAGGATGTCCCGGACAACATCATGGGGGATCCCCTGCGGGTGAAGCAGGTCATCACCAACCTGATCAACAACGCCATCAAGTTCACCCAGACGGGCGAAGTGGTCCTGCGGGCGAGCCTCGAGGAGGAAGATGAACAAAGCAATCGGGTCACCCTGAGACTCAGCATCACAGACTCCGGCGTGGGGCTGTCCCGGGCACAGCAGCAGTCCCTGTTCAATGCCTTCAGCCAGGCCGACCCCTCCACGGCCCGGCAATACGGTGGCACCGGCCTGGGCCTGGCCATTTCCAAGCGTCTGGTGGAGGAAATGGGCGGCAGCATCGGCCTGGAAAGCGAGCTGGGCAAAGGGTCTACTTTCTGGTTCACGCTGGTAACAGAGGTCACCGTCAGCACCCAGGCTATCGATGCCCGCGAGGAACTGCAGGGCGAACGGGTAATCTATCTGGAAAACCAGAAAACCAGCGGCCTGGCCCTCGAGCACCTGTTACGCGATTGGGGCGTTTCACTGGAGCGGGCCGCCTCGCCCGAAGCCCTGCAGGAAAAAGTCGAAGAGGCCCAACGCAACCGGAGAGGCTACGCCGTGGCCATCATTGGCATCACCCGGCACCTGCAGACGTCCCGGCAGTATTACCGGTTACTGCACACCCTGGAGGTTGAACGGGACTGCCGCACGCTGTTGCTGACCCCTACCCTGGAAACCCAGGATATCCCGCTCACGGGCCTGGCCAGTGGTCACCTGGTAAAGCCGGTGTGCCGGGAGCCGCTGTACAGCGAACTGATGCTGCTGATCCATGGCAGCCCCGGCGGCGCTGCGTTGCCGCCCCCTCAGCCCCAGCGACTGCCGCCACCGTCCAGACAGAATGCCCCCCGCATACTGGCGGTGGACGATAACGACGCCAATCTCAAGCTGGTGCTGACCCTGCTGCGGGACTATCGACTGGATCCGGTTGGCGCAACCAGCGGATTTGAGGCTCTGTCCCATGTCCGCAAGCAGCCGTTCGACCTGATTTTCATGGACCTGCAGATGCCCGGCATGGACGGCGTCGAAACCACGGCCCGTGTTCGTGAACTGGACACCCCCGAACATCGGACCACAATCATCGCCCTGACCGCCCACACCCTCTCCGAAGAGCAACAGCAACTGCGCCGACAGGGATTCGATGGTTACATCACCAAGCCCATCAGCAGTGCCCAGTTGGCCGCACTGGTGCAAGAACATACCGGCGTTGATGTCACCGGCGAAAACAGCCGGGATAACAATGGCAATAACCGGGAGTCGGACCGGGCCCACCGTCCCTCGAACCGCAGCATGCAGGAGGATTGTGTCAGTATTGATGAGGGTATCCGGCTGGCCGGCGGCAAGCCGGACCTGGCAGAAGAACTGTTCAGCATGCTGCTGGAGCAGCTACAGCCCGACATGGAGAGGATTCAGTTACTCTGGAGCAGTAACGACATCAGCAACCTGCTCGAGTGTGTGCACAAGCTGCACGGTGCCACCCGTTACTGCGGCGTTCCGGAGTTGCGCACCGCCACCCAGCAACTGGAAACGGCCCTGAAACGCCAGGGCGACGGCCAGACAGAACTCAAGGACCAGTTACTGGCCGCCATGGAACGGCTGCAGGTATGGAGTGAGCGAACCGACTGGCAATCCCTGTTCCGGGCTCACAGCCAGGCGACCGCCGACTAGGTCCGGGCGCCGTTAACTCCGGGCCCGGTCAAGTATCGCCCGCATATCCCGGACCGCTTCCTTCAGGCCGGTAAACACGGCCCGCGCGATGATGGCGTGACCGATATTGAGCTCGTTAATCCCCGGAAGTGCCGCCACCCGCTCCGTGTTGTGGTAGTGAAGTCCGTGGCCGGCATTGACGATCAGGCCCTGCCCCCGGGCATAGGCCACCGCTTCCTCCAGAATACGGAAAGACGCTTCCCGCGCCGGGGCGTCGACGGCCTCCGCATACTCCCCGGTATGAAGTTCCACAACCGGCGCGCCACAACGGACAGCCGCATCAATCTGTTTCGGATCAGGATCGATAAACAAAGAGACTTCACAACCGATCCGTGCCAGCCGTTCACAGGCAGCAGATACCCGGGCTTCCTGGCCGGCAACGTCCAGACCGCCCTCCGTGGTCAGCTCTTCCCGCTTCTCCGGCACCAGGCATGCACACGCCGGGCTCACCTGTTCGGCAAACGCCAGCATATCCTCGGTAACGGCCATTTCCAGATTCATCCGCGTCTGCAGGGTTTCCTTGAGCAGCAGGACGTCGCGGTCCTGGATATGGCGGCGGTCTTCTCGGGGATGAATGGTAATCCCGTCCGCACCCGCTTCCTCGGCCACCAGTGCCGCCTGAACCGGGTCCGGATACCGGGTCCCCCGGGCCTGACGCAGTGTGGCGACATGATCAATATTGACACCCAGCAGGACTCTGGACTTCATGGGGTTCTCCCTGATGATGAAACAAATTGACTGAAAAGACGGCGACTGTGCAGCGGCTTGCCCTGGAGCAGGAAGTCCACCAACACCCGCATCACCCGCTTGGCGGTCCGGCGTGGATCGTCGCTGCGGAAATCCCCTTCCGCCAGGGCAAGCAGCGCACTGCCTGGCAGGCGGCGCACCAGTGCCCCCGGCTCATCGGCCGAGACAATGCCCTGCCCCGGATCGTAGCCATACTCGTTGCCGGCCTCCACGCGCAACCCGGTGTCCGTGGCCAGATCCCAGGCAAAATCGTAGCCCAGCGCAGCGGCAAAATCACACTCGAAGGTCCGGAGTACGGGCTCGATGTCAGCACCCGGCGGCAGGGACGACAGCGACTGCAGGGTTTCAATGTAGGCGGCAAACAGCGTCTGATGAGGGTCCGCGGCGGGCAGGACCCGCAGCAGCAGTTCGTTGATATAGAGACCACTGTAGAGTGCTTTCGTCTGGCCCAGCGGCGGGGCGTGGCGGCCTTCGACCTGAATCAGGGTTTTCAGGTCACTGCGCCCGGTCCAGTCCACCATCAGCGGCTGGAATGGCTGCAGTTGTGCCTTCAGAGGGCTTCGTGCCCGGCTGGCGCCTCTTGCAATCAGCGACACCCGACCGTGATTCAGACTGAACAGGTCCACCAGCAGGGAGGTCTCTCGCCAGGGCTGGCGATGGATCACATAGGCGGGCTCCTGCTGCACCGCTCCCTTCATGGAGGCCTCAGAAATCGTTCATGCCCAGGCTCTTCAGCGCCCGGTCACTGTCGGCCCAGCCACGCTTGACCTTGACCCAGAGTCGCAGCATGACTTTGCAGTCAAACATGCGCTCCATATCGGCGCGGGCTTCCTGGCCAATCCGACGCATACGCTCGCCCTTGTCGCCAATCAGGATTTTCTTCTGGCCCTCACGCTCCACCAGGATCAACGCAGAAATATGCAGCGTGGTCCCCTGGTGTTTGAATTCCTCAATTTCCACGGCCACCGAATACGGCAGCTCGGCGCCCAGTTGCCGGGTGATTTTTTCCCGGACCATTTCCGACGCCATGAAACGCTCACTGCGATCGGTGATCTGGTCGTCCGGGTAGAAGTGCACACTCTGGGGCAGATAGCGGCCCACCGCTTCCTCCAGCGGCGCCAGGTTATTTTCCTTGAGCGCTGACAGGGGAATAATTTCGGCAAACTCACGTTTTTCCGCCAGTGCCTGCAGGTGCGGCAACAGCAGATCCCGATTGTCCAGCTTGTCCACTTTGTTAACCGCCAGAATGACCGGGCAGGTCAGGCGCTTGAGCTTGTCCAGCACCAACTGGTCCGCTTCGGTCCAGGCCAGCTGGTCCACCACAAACACCACGACATCCACGTCAACCAGCGCCGAGGACGCCGCCCGGTTCATGTAGCGGTTCAATGCGCGGGGCTCTTCCTCATGCATCCCCGGCGTATCCACGTAGATGGCCTGTACCGCATCCTCGGTCTTGATACCGAGCACCTGATGGCGGGTGGTCTGGGGCTTGCGGGAGGTAATGCTGAGTTTCTGACCCAGGATATGGTTCAGCAGAGTGGACTTGCCCACGTTGGGGCGTCCGACAATGGCGACAAAACCACAGCGGCTGTCAGGGTTTTCGGGGGCCGTTACATCGTTCATGTCAGGTCTCCACGCCCAGTTCCCGGAGTGCATTGCGGGCCGCCTGCTGCTCAGCAATACGGCGACTGCTTCCGGTACCGGTGGTTCGACGGTCCAGCGAAGGCAGTGCACAGGACACATGGAACGTCTGGTTATGGGCCTCGCCGTCCACCGAAATCACATCGTACCGGGGCAGCGGGAATTGCCGGGACTGCAGGTATTCCTGCAGGCGGGTTTTGGGATCTTTCTGGGTGTCCTGAATATCGAGCCCGGCCAGACGCTGCTCGAACCAGCGCAGGACCTGCTGCCGGCAGGTATCGAAGTCGCTGTCCAGGTAGATGGCGCCAATAATGGACTCCACCGCATCCGCCAGTATCGACTCCCGACGGAAGCCGCCGCTTTTGAGTTCACCGGAGCCCAGCCTCAGGTACTGGCCCAGTTCGAACTCCCGGCCGATCTCGGCCAGGGTCACGCCTTTAACCATGCGCGCCCGCAGCCGGCTCAACTGCCCTTCACGGGCCTTCTCAAAATGGTGGTAGAGGTGCTCGGCGATCACCATGTTAACGATGGAGTCACCAAGAAACTCCAGACGTTCGTTGTTCTGATTGCCATAACTGCGGTGGGTCAGCGCCAGCAGCAGCCGCTCGGGCTCGCTGAACTGATAACCAATGCGGCGCTGAAGCTGTTCTAGATCCGGATGTGAACTCACTTGCCCTTCAACTCATACTCATGCTGGAAGTGGACAACGGTATCCACGTTGGCCACTAGACTGTTTCGAACCTCATAATCCACTTTGATCACCACCACATCCTCGTCTTTCTCGACGGAAATGTTCTTGGCATCAAAGCCGCGGACGTTATTGACGCTCAGACGTTTGTTAATCAGGCCCCGCACCTGGGCCGGCCCCATCATGGAGAGGCCATCGGTGCCATCCAGGCTCTCCAGGGCCTCCTGGATAGTCAGGTCGTCGATGTAAGCCGGCCCCAGTTTGACCGCGAACATCAGCAAAGCACCGAAGAACAGTGCGATAATCATCACCGAGGAGGCGCCGCCCTGCTGCCTGGCACCCAAACATGTGTAGCTATTCATGACAGCGTCACTCCGGAACAAACAGAATCAGTCAATACTGCCCACTCGCTCAAAAGATGGCAGAGTGGTCAGCGATTTCCAGTGCATCCAGATCGCAAAGGCCTTGCCTACCACAAGTTCATCCGGAACCGTGCCCCAGAAGCGGCTGTCGTTGCTGTTGTCCCGGTTGTCGCCCATCACGAAGTAATGCCCTTCCGGTACCACCCATTCACCTTCGCCGGCACCAGTCATCCGGCCCATGGTATGGTAAATATCATGCTCGACACTGCCGAGCTGTTCACGCCACCGCTCAACCGGCGGCAAACGGGCAACAAAGCTCCGCGGTACCGGGTCACCGTTGATGAACAGGTGCTTGTTACGGTAGCGGATGTGATCGCCCGGCAGCCCGACCACCCGCTTGATGTAATTGGTGCTCCGGTCTTCGGGATAACGGAAGACCATGACATCCCCGCGCTCGGGGTCACCAATCTCCAGCACTTTGGTGCCAGCCACCGGCAGCCGCACGCCATAGGCGTACTTGTTCACCAGGATGAAGTCACCCACTTCCAGCGTTGGCAACATGGAACCGGATGGGATCTGGAAGGGTTCCACCAGGAAGGAACGCAGAACCAGTACCACCGCCAGCACCGGAAAAAAGGACCGACTGACATCAATCAGCCAGGGCTCCTTGGGTTCTTCCTCTTCCGACGGGGACGGTGTTTCTGCCGCTCCGCCCAGGGTTCCGGTGGAGGCGGCCATGCGCCGCTTTTTCAGGAACAGCACATCGGCCAGCCAGATCACACCGGTGACCAGAGTGAGGATCACCAGTACCAGCGGAAAATTAATGTCCATCCAGGTGCCTTAGTTCTATTTGTCGACTTGAAGTACTGCAAGGAACGCTTCCTGGGGCACCTCGACGTTCCCCAGCTGTTTCATGCGCTTCTTACCCTCTTTCTGCTTCTGCAGAAGTTTCTTCTTCCGGCTGACATCACCACCGTAACACTTGGCCGTTACGTTCTTGCGCAGGGCCTTGACGGTCACCCGGGCGACCACGTGGGTACCGATGGCGGCCTGAATGGCAATATCAAACATCTGCCGGGGAATCAGCTCTTTCATCTTCTCGATCAACTGACGGCCTTTGTAATGGGCCTGCTCCTTGTGCACGATCAGCGCCAGGGCATCCACCCGATCGCCATTGATCAGCACATCCAGGCGCACCAGGTTCGCGGTCTGGAAGCGCTGGAACTGGTAGTCCAGGGAAGCAAAGCCCCGGCTCGCTGACTTGATCCGGTCAAAGAAGTCCATGACCACCTCGGCCATGGGCAGTTCATAGGTCAGTTGCACCTGGGTCGACATGAAGTGCATGTTTTTCTGTACGCCCCGCTTTTCTTCACACAGGGCGATCACGTTGCCCAGGTGCTCCTGCGGTACCAGAATGCTGGCTTCAACAATCGGCTCGCGCATCTCCTCGATGGAGCCGGCCTCCGGCAGCCTTGAGGGGTTGTCCACGGCCAGGGTTTCGCCCTGATTGGTGATCACCTCGTAAATAACCGTGGGCGCAGTGGTGATCAGGTCAATACCGTATTCACGCTCCAGCCGTTCCTGGATGATCTCCATGTGCAACATGCCCAGGAAACCACAGCGGAAACCGAAGCCCAGAGCATCCGAGTTTTCCGGCTCGAAGAACAGCGAGGCGTCGTTGAGCGTCAGTTTTTCCAGGGCATCCCGGAAGTCTTCGTAATCGTCGGCATTGACCGGGAACATGCCAGCGTAAACCTGGGGTTTGACCTTCTTGAAACCGGGGATCCGGTCGGTTTCCTCGGCGTATTTCTGGTGCACAATGGTGTCGCCCACCGGCGCACCGTTGATGTCCTTGATACCGGCGATGACAAACCCGACATCGCCGGTATCCAGAATAGCGGTATCCTTGGGCTTGGGATTGAAGATCCCGACCTTTTCGGCTGTCCAGGCCTTGCCGGTGGACTTGATGACAATCTTGTCGCCCTTGCGCAGACAACCTTCGGTAATCCGCACCAGCGACACCACGCCCAGATAGTTATCGAACCAGGAATCGATAATCAGCGCCTGCAAAGGGGCGTTGTGATCACCCTTGGGGGGCGGCACCTTACGGATCAGGTCCTCTAGCACATCCTCAACACCCAGACCGCTTTTGGCACTGCAACGCACCGCGTCCGTGGCCTCGATCCCGATAATGTCCTCAATCTCGGCAGCCACCCGGTCCGGCTCCGCCTGGGGCAGGTCCATCTTGTTGAGCACGGGCACGACTTCCAGCCCCTGTTCAATGGCGGTGTAGCAGTTGGCAACAGACTGGGCTTCAACGCCCTGCCCGGCATCCACCACCAGCAGTGCGCCCTCACAGGCGTACAGGGAACGGGACACCTCGTAGGAGAAATCCACGTGCCCAGGGGTATCGATAAAATTGAGCTTGTAGGTCTGGCCGTCGCGCGCCTTGTAATCCAGCGTTACGCTCTGAGCCTTGATGGTAATCCCGCGTTCCCTTTCCAGGTCCATGGAATCCAGCACCTGATCCGCCATTTCACGGTCGGTCAGACCACCGCAGACCTGGATGAATCGGTCCGCCAGGGTGGATTTGCCATGATCGATATGGGCGATAATGGAAAAGTTACGGATTCGGCTCAGGTCAGTCACAGACAGTAATTACTCACTTGATGACGGGAAATGGATCCGGCAAGACCATGCTTGGTGTCCGGGACGGCGTGATTTTACCGGTTAGCGACGGCTATTACCACGATCCGCCCGGTCTCGATACAAAAAGGCCCTCCGGGGCGACAACTGCCGCCAACCCGAGGGCCCATCCTGCGCCGGGCATCCAGCGGACACCCGATCTTTCGGGACGATCAGGGCTTCATTACAAGATAGCTTGCCCGGCCCTGGCGAACGATGCGCACGGAAACCGCCCGATCTTCGGGCAGATCCGCTACCGCCTCACGGAAATCCTTGACCGAACGCACAGGCTGGCGATTGATCTCTGTGATCACATCCCTGGGCCGGATGCCAGCAGCATAAGCTGCCCCCCGATCCACCTCGGTCACCACGACACCGCCTTCAAGGCCGGCTGAGCGCGCCACTTCCGGCGGCAGGGACTCAACCACCAGTCCCAGGGCGCCCGCGCCGGAGTCCTGACCACCGGATGCCGGTTCCTCCGCTGAGGCGCGTTCGTCCGGCAACTCACCAATGGTAACGTCCACATCCACTTCACGCCCCTCTCGCAGCACGGTCAGGGTCGCCGTTTCGCCTATCGGCGTGCGACCAACCATCGGCGGCAGGTCGGAAGACATCTCCACCTCGTCGCCGTTGTACTCCAGGACAATATCACCGGACTTCAGGCCTGCCTCGGCCGCCGGAGAATCGGCCATGACTTCGGCCACCAGGGCACCACGGGGACGCTTGAGACCAAAGGTTTCGGCCAGATCACGATTGACTTCCTGGATCAGCACCCCGAGCCAGCCCCGGGCTACACTGCCCTCATCACGAATCTGCCGGAACACATTCATGGCATCATCAATGGGGATGGCAAAGGAGACGCCCATGAAACCACCGGACCGGGTATAAATCTGGGAGTTGATGCCAATCACCTCGCCGTCCATGTTGAACAGCGGGCCGCCGGAGTTACCCGGGTTGATGGCCACATCGGTCTGGATGAAGGGTACGTAGTTCTCTGACGGCAGGTTACGCCCCAGGGCACTGACGATACCGGCCGTTACTGTGTAGTCGAAACCAAAGGGGGAGCCGATCGCGAACACCCATTCCCCCACTTTCAGATCCCGGGACTGGCCGATGCTGACCACGGGCAGGTCTTCAGCGTCATCAATCCGGAGCACAGCCATGTCAGAGCGCGGATCGGTTCCAACAATGGTGGCCTGGAATTCCCGGCGGTCACTCAGGCGAACGGTCACCTCATCAGCGCCCTCAACCACGTGGTTATTGGTCAGCACATAGCCATCAGCCGAAACAATGAACCCGGAGCCCATGGAACGACGGGGCTGCTGAGAGTGGGGGGAACCACCAAACGGCGACTGGGGACCGCGGAAGAACTCCTGGAGGAAAGGTGGCAGTTGCTCCAACTGGCGCTCATCAAAGGGCAGGCCATGAAAGCTGGACGACTGGCTCTCGGGCTCGGTGGTCGTACTGATGTTGACCACAGCACTGGAGTTCTCCTCCACCAGCTCGGTAAAATCCGGCAGCTCCCGGGCCGCAAGTGACTGACTCCAGAAAACGCTCACCAGAGCCGCCACCATGAAAAGCATCCCCCACAGTTTGCCGGGCGTCAGGCTCCGGGACATGCGGGCGACTTCAATCTGTGTACTTGGCATTTCAACCCCCTGATTCACTACTTGGCAACTCGATTTTTGGGGACAGGACGTGCGATTTTCAACTTAAAAAACCGTAGGCATTACAGACATGTAACAGAAGCAATCCGGCTAACCCGAAGCAGCCGGGGCTGATATCCGGCGCCTGCACGGGACTGCCATCGACGCACGGCGAGAAAGCCCCCAGCCAGCCCGCCCAGAGCCCCCAGCATCGCCGCCAGGTCTGAGCCCCAGACCTGATAACCCCAAACGGTGGCGGCAATCATCAGTGCCATGGGCACACCATAAACCGCCAGTGACGCGCGCAGCAGTGACTGCTCATCAATACCGATCTCCACCTCGTCACCAACACGGGCTCCCACCGGATTATCGACCAGAATCTGATTGGCCCGGCCACCAGATACGGATGCCAGGGCACGCTGGCCACAACCGGAGCGCGCCGAGCAACTCTGGCAGGCGCTGGTCCGAATCGTCTGGACCCAGGCCTGATCCCCCTTGATGCCCACGACCTTGCCGGTTTCCGTAATCATGAGCCCGGCATCTCAGCCGACAGTTCATTGTCAATCTGCACAGATTCCGCCACTTTGCGGGCCGTCGGTGGCGGCACCTCGCCGACAACGGCAATCAGGAAGGTCCGCTCCCCGACTGACACCTCCCTCATGTAGATGGTGGTCGCGCCAACCCTGGAGACACCCGTTGGCATTTTCAGTCGGCCGACAGGCTCGACAAAGACGGAGAACGCGGCCAGTCCGTCGGAAAAGGCCACCGCTTTCCCGTTACCGGAACGGGGAGCCGCAGCAGGCTCAAACCCCGCCGGCCGCCAGTCCAGGGTCCAGCCGTTCATCCGGCCAACACTGGAATGATCACCTTCTTTCGGCCCCAGGGTGCGGGCAATCTCGCGCCCGCTGGTCTGGACTTTCAGCTCATCATCGGAAATGTCATCGGTGATATCGAGGCTGGTGAACTGGAAATGCTCAAGTACCCGGCCGTCGGTGTCGGTGACATGGCTCTTGATCAGCAGGCCGGTGTTTTTCTCAAGCCAGAGCCGGTAGCTGTAGCGGTTTTCGTCCCTCGCCCTGAGGGCAATGGTTACCACATCGTAACCGGCGATGCGGTCCTCGCCGACACGTTCAGGGCGATACCACTGGCCGACGGGCATGAACTGGGTGGAAAACGCCTCGGCAAACGGACCGGATGGAATGACATCGTCCAGCCGTACGCGCCCCTGATCCGGCAGCACGCAGACCACATCCATGCCCTTGCGGACAATTTCGCCGCCGGCACCGTCCTGCAACACCAGCCGTTCCTCGACCCGACCCTCGCGGTAGCGATGAACAATGCGCAGGGATTGCACCTGGGCTCCGCGGGAATAGACAAAAACGCCACGGTAGGAGGTCATGTTCAGAGCAGGGCCAAGCTGCTCCAGCCACTCAGAGGCTGAACGCGGCTCTTGCCCCCCGCTGCTATTTCCGGAGTCTGCCAGCACGGCGGCTGGCACCAGAAGCAGAAGTGACATCAGCAGCGCCCGCAGCGGCAATCTACCCGCTAACCCCATAACCTTACCTCAGTCCCTCAGTAGCCATCGGACGCGCTTACCAGCCGGGCATAACCAACCGACCCACGCCCGACACCCACACTGTTATGCTGGGCATGTTCCAGCAGAAACTGGCGCATCTGCCGGCGCTGCTCTTCATCGAGCCCCTGAAGTGCCAGCTCATCAGTCCCGGTGGGTAGCAGGGCAGCATTCTGTTGCGCCCCAGCGGGCACGGTGGAGGTTGCCAGTGGCTGTGAGTTGCGGGCATCCCAGCCGGTACCAGCACCAAAACCAATCACCAGGGCCAGGGTCACCATGGCAGCCACCGGCCAGTGCCAGCTCACGGCTTTCACATCCCGGCCGGTGCTGGCAGCAGGCTGAGGCTGCACGCCTCTCTGGCTATCCAACCGTTCCCGTACCGCACCGGCAATGTCCATACCCGCCGCAGGGCCATGATTGTCGTGCATCAGATCACGGATTTCCTGCCAGCGCCGCCACTGGCTCCGCACCCCATCCTGGTCGGCCTGGGATAACAGACGCCGAACCGACAGTTCGTCCGCCTCATCATCCATCATGGCCGACAGGGTTTCTCTGAGACGCTCGTCCATCGGATGCAACCTCACTCGTAAGTCGCTGAATGATTGATCATCGGGGCCAACTGCCGGTCAATGGCTTCCCGGGCCCGAAAAATCCGGCTCCGTACCGTACCAATCGGACACTCCAGAACCCGGGCAATATCTTCGTAGCTCAGCCCGTCGTATTCCCGGAGCAGAAACGCCGAGCGTAATTCCTCCGGCAGGTCCGCGATAGCGGAACTCAGCGCCTTCTGCAACTGCTCGCGTTGAAGCAGGCGTTCGGGGGAAGCCACATCCCGCAACCGCCCGCCATCATCAAAATTCTCGGCGTCCGCCACATCCGCACTGCCCTGTGGTCGACGGCCCCGCGCCTCCAGAAAGTTCTTGGCCGTATTCACGGCAATCCGATACAGCCAGGTGTAAAACGCGCTGTCACCGCGAAACCGCTCAATCGCCCGGAAGGCTTTGACAAACGTTTCCTGGGTCAGATCCATGACTTCCTGGCTGTCATATACATAGCGGCTGATAATGGAAGCCACCCGCGACTGGTATTTCACCACCAGCAGGTCAAACGCCGCCCGGTCACCATTACGGACCTTGCGTACCAGTTGCAGGTCAGTCTGGCTGTCGGTCGGTTCACCCTGTTTCCAGTCGGTGTCAGGCGTCATGGACGAAGCAACTTTCGATTCCGTTTTCCCGGCAACCGGCCGGGCCTTTGTGAGCATCGCTTGTGTCATCGGTAATATCCGGCATTCGTTCATGGGCTCGGACACCCGAATGGCCATTGCAGCCAGCAGGTCCGTCAGGCCAAATAGACAGCAAGCGCAAAGTTTAGTTCAATACACCTCCACATTATGGCCCGCGACATAGACCCAATGCCACAGTCCTACGAATACGACGTCCTGATCATCGGTAGCGGTGCAGCCGGCCTGACCGTCGCACTCAACCTGCCGGCACACCTGAGCGTCTGCGTGATCAGCAAGGCCGACATCAGTTCCGGCGCCACGCTGTGGGCACAGGGGGGCATTGCAGCCGTGCTGGATGCCGCGGATTCGGTGGAGGAGCACATCCAGGACACCCTGCGCGCCGGCGGCGGTCTGTGCCATGAAGACGCTGTCCGGTTTACCGTGGAGCACAGCAAGGAAAGCATCGACTGGCTAATTGATTCCGGTGTGAATTTCACCCGCGAAGACGATAGCGAACAGTACCACCTGACCCGTGAAGGCGGGCACAGCCGGCGCCGGATCATCCATTCCGCGGATGCCACCGGCAAAGCTGTTTCGACCACCCTGGCGGAACAGGCCGCTTCACGCCCCAATATTGACCTCAAGCCGAACCGTGTCGCAGTGGACCTGATCACCAACGGCAAACTGTCACTGCCGGGTAACCGTTGTGTGGGCGCCTATATACTGAACCTCGCCGACAATCACGTGGAGCTGTTCCGGGCCCGGTTCACGGTCATTGCCACCGGCGGCGCCTCAAAGGCCTACCGTTACACCACCAATCCGGACGGAGCCTCAGGCGATGGCATTGCCATGGCGTGGCGTGCCGGGTGTCGTGTGGCCAACATGGAATTCAACCAGTTCCACCCGACCTGCCTGTACCACCCACATGCCAAATCTTTCCTGATCACCGAGGCGGTTCGGGGGGAAGGCGGCATCCTCACGCTTCCGGACGGTTCCCGCTTCATGGACCGCTTTGATGACCGGGCCGAACTGGCGCCCCGGGACATTGTCGCCCGCGCCATTGACCACGAGATGAAACGTCTCGGGGCAGACCATCTGTACCTGGACATCAGCCACAAGCCGACGGAGTTCATCCGGCACCACTTCCCGACCATTTACGAGAAGTGTCTTGAATACGGCATCGATATTACCCGGGATCCGATTCCGGTGGTGCCGGCAGCCCACTACACCTGTGGCGGTATCGTCAGTGACGAGCGGGCCAGGACCGATGTCAATCAACTCTATGTGGTCGGCGAGGCCGGCTTCACCGGCCTGCACGGCGCCAACCGGATGGCCAGCAACTCCCTGCTGGAATGCCTGGTGTATGGCCGGGCCGCAGCAGCAGACATTACCCGCCGGGAGTCTGACATCCCCGCGCCGCCATCGGCACCGGACTGGGACGAGAGCCAGGTAAGGGATTCCGATGAAGACGTGGTGATCTCACACAACTGGGATGAGCTGCGTCACTTCATGTGGGACTACGTCGGCATTGTCAGGACCACCAAGCGGCTTCAACGTGCCAAACACCGGGTGGACCTGCTGCACCGGGAGATCAGTGAGTTCTACAGCAACTATCGCGTCAGCAATGATCTGATAGAGCTGCGCAATCTGGTCACGGTTTCCGACCTCATCATCTGCTCCGCAATGCAGCGCAGGGAAAGCCGGGGACTGCATTACACCCTGGACCACCCGGGCCTGCTCCATGATGCGGGGGATACCTTACTGGTACCCACCACCTACAGGACCCAGTCCCCGTAACCCGCGGGGCCCACTCAGTTTCAACAACGGAAACGACTATGTCCGAAAACAGCAACGCCGAAAAGGAACACACCGAATTCCATCGCCTCTGGTGGCACAGCCGCCGGGGCATGCTGGAACTGGACCTGCTGCTCCTGCCCTTCCTTGAGGAGGTCTATCGCGATCTGGATGCCGAGGATCAGGCCCGTTACCACAAGCTGCTGACCTGCGAAGACACCGATATGTTTGAATGGTTCATGCAACGCAGCCGGCCGGAAGATCCGGATCTCCAGCGCATGGTCGACATGATCCTCAATCGTGTCCAGCCGGATTGACCTGACACTTACTCCCTCGCACGCGGTGGGCGGCCTGGCCGCCCTGCCCTGGCTCCTGCTGACCGCGTTCATTGTCGCCACCGCGATCATTCAGTGGCCCTGGCTCCTGCCCTTTCTGCCGGTGTCACTGTTCCTGGGCTGGCGCGACTACCAGCGCCTTGGCCTGCTTCAACACCCCACCGCCGTCACCGGCCTGACGGTCAGCGGTGACACGCTGTATTGCCGGTTCTCCGACGGCCGCCAGCAGCCCGTGGCTATCGGCTCGACCAGCGGCTTTGGCGCCTCCATCCTGGCCTTGAAACTGCGCCCGCCCGGCACCATGTCAGAAAGGATATCCACGATCATTCTCAGCGACATCGGGCCAATCAGGGCCAACACCTCAGCGGACGCTCTTCGACAGATGAAGGTGTGGCTCAGAACCGGCCCGTTACCAACCTGTCAGTGACCAAGTCAGCCAACCGGAGACTGCTATGAGCCAGCACGATCACGAACCTTCAGGTCACGCCAGCACTGGGGGTTACGCCGTCCTTGCCGACAGAACCCTGGTACGGATCAGCGGACCTGGCACAGACAAATTTGTTCAGGGCCAGTTCAGCCAGCAGGTTGACGACATTACGATGACCCGCTCACTGCGCGCCGCCGCCTGCACCCCGAAAGGCCGGACCTACTGCCTGACCCGCATGGTCCGCGACGGTGACGACCTGCTCATGGATCTGGACCATGAACTGGCGGAGCGGACACTGACGCACCTCCGCAAATACCTGATGCTGTTCCGCGGGACCACTATGGAGACCGTAGAGTCTGCCGAAATACTGGGGCTGGTGGGACAGCCCTGCGCACGGGAGCTGGCTGGCGAACGGGTGGATGCCCTCAGCAATCCCGGGGACGTGGCCGAACTGGACGACGGCTACCTGATCCTGCTGGAGCCGACCGTCGATGGCACCGCCCGCTATGAATACTGGAGCCCCCGGGGCCCTGCCAGGCGCCCCTCAGAAAACCCGGAACTCAGCCTGCGGCAGTGGCAGGGCGCGTGCATCCGGGCCGGCGTGCCCTGGCTGACACCACAAGGCCACGAGGCCTATGTGCCGCAGATGCTGAACCTGCAGCACCTGCAGGGCATCCATTTCAAGAAGGGCTGCTACACCGGACAGGAAGTGGTCGCCCGGATGCACTTCCTTGGCCAGCTCAAGAAAAGCCTTTACCGGTTAACCGCCTCGGGCCTGACAGACGCCCCGGCTCCCGGCACCCGCGTACTCGCCGATGGCAAAAACGCGGGGGAAGTGGTCAATGCGGTCATGACTGACGATCAGGTCGCGGAAATCCTGGCGGTACTGCGACACAATAGCGCCAACCAGCCCCTGACTCTCGATGATGACCGGGGCACCACTGCCGAGCTGGCAACGCTGCCCTACGTTGTGCCCGAACAACAGAACGCGTCGGAATCGGATACATAAGGTGACAGCCAAAGCGGCGGGAATTTGCTATAAGATAAGACAATCAGGGCCTATGGCGCTCTGCCAGGCACACTCATCACAAGCGGAACGTGACTGATCATGGCAACGATTATCGACACCATCAAAAGCGACCTGACCGAAGCCATCGAAAACGACAAGCTGGTGCTCCCCACCCTGCCGGAAGTAGCCCTTAAGGTCCGGGAAATCGCCGAGGCGGAAGACTCCGCCATCATGGATCTGGTCAAGGTGATCAGCAACGATACTGCCCTGTCAGCCCGGATCATTCGCGTTTGCAACAGCCCGCTGTTCCGGGGCACCCGGAGCATCGAGAACCTGAACATGGCCGTCAGCCGCCTGGGCATGGCCTACACCAGCAATCTGGCCATGGGCCTGGCCATGGAGCAGATGTTCCAGGCCACCTCGGACATGATCGACAAACGCCTGCGTCACACCTGGCAGACCAGCACAGAAGTGGCAGGCATCTGTCACGTCCTGGCCCAGCACTACACTGGCCTCAAAGCCGATCAGGCCACACTGGCCGGCCTGGTCCATCTGATTGGAGTACTCCCCATTCTCCGTTACGTGGAGGATCAGGACATTCAGATCAGCAGCATCATGCTCGATAATGTCATCGATGAGATTCACCCCCGGATCGGCACCCTGATCCTTCAGAAGTGGGACTTCCCCCGGGAACTCCAGAACGTGCCCGAGGAATACGCCAATTTCGCCCGGGAAGTTCCGAAAGCGGACTACGCGGATCTGGTCATGGTGGCCAACCTGCAACTGGTTGCCGGCACCGACCATCCGTGGACAGAGATGAACTGGAAGACCATTTCCGCTTTCAACCGCCTGGGGCTGGACCCGGACACCGACATGAACGAGGAAGAAGACCTGAGCGCCCAGATGGAAGCTGCCATGGCCCTGCTCAAGTAGAGCGGGCCGGGTCAGCTTTTGCTGTAGCGCTGGAGCAATTCCGCCAGAGAGGGCAACGCCCAGTTCACGGGTGGACGCCCCCGTTCCTGAAGCCATTGATTCGCCTGGGAGAAATGCCGGCAGCCGAAAAAGCCCCGGTAGGCGGAGAGCGGCGAGGGGTGAGGGCCTTCCAGCACCCGATGACGGTTGCGATCGATGTGGCGGCCTTTCTTGCGGGCGTAGCTCCCCCAGAGCAGAAACACGACATCCTCACGTTCCCGGTTGACCGTCTCGATCACCTTGTCGGTGAAGGTTTCCCAACCCTTGCCCTGATGGGCGCCGGCATTGCCCTGTTCCACCGTCAGGACGCTGTTCAACAGCAGGACGCCCTGCTCTGCCCACGGCTGCAGGCAGCCATGATCCGGCGGGGCGATGCCCAGGTCACTCTCGATTTCCTTGAAAATATTGACCAGCGAGGGCGGCGTGGGCACTTTCGGCCTTACCGAGAAGCACAATCCATGGGCCTGGCCCGGCCCGTGGTAGGGATCCTGTCCGAGAATCACCACCGACACCTGGTCCAGAGGCGTGCTGTTCAATGCGTTGAAACAGAGGTTTCCGGGAGGGAACAGAACCTTGCCGGCCGATTCCTCCTCCGCCAGGAAGCGGGCCAGTTGTTCCATGTAAGGCTGCCGGAACTCTCCGGAGAGAAAATCGTCCCAGCCACGGCCGGGCTTGAGCTGACTGGCGAGAACATCGGCTGGTGACATGGCGACAGCTCCCGGTGGGATCAAGGAAAAGAGCCGGGCACCCCGCCCGGCTCCGCCAAACCTGATCAGGCGTCGTCGGAGGACTCCTGAGCGGCTTTGTGTTCCGGACGCATGGCCGGGAACAGAATCACGTCACGGATGGACGGGGAATCGGTCAGCAGCATGGCCAGGCGATCGATACCAATGCCTTCGCCGGCGGTCGGCGGCAGGCCGTATTCCAGCGCCATCACGTAATCCTCGTCGTAGAACATGGCTTCGTCGTCACCGGCGTCCTTCTCGGCCACCTGGGCACGGAAGCGTTCGGCCTGATCCTCGGCGTCATTCAGCTCGGAGAAGCCATTGGCGATTTCGCGGCCACCCACAAACAGTTCGAAACGCTCGGTGACGAACGGATCACTGTCCTTGCAGCGCGCCAGAGGCGACACTTCCTTCGGGTAATCGATGATGAATGTCGGCTGCATCAGGCGGTGCTCAGCGGTTTCCTCAAAGATTTCCACCTGGATCTTGCCCAGCCCCCAGATGTCTTTCACCTGAATGCCCAGCTGTTTGGCCAGGTCGGTCGCCTGGGCCTTGTCCGCCAGCTGCTCCCGGGTGACTTCCGGGTTATGACGCAGGATGGCGTCAACCACGGTCAGACGTTCAAAGGGCTTACCAAAATCGTATTCAACCGTTTCCTCGGTGCCGTCTTTCAGCACCCGGGTATTGGTCACCGTCGGGTTACCCAGGACCTCTTCCGTGATGCGCCGGAGCATGTTCTCGGTCAGATCCATCAGGTCGTTGTAATCGGCAAAGGCCTGATAGAACTCGACCATGGTGAACTCGGGGTTATGACGGGTGGACAGCCCTTCGTTACGGAAGTTGCGGTTGATCTCGAACACCCGCTCAAAACCACCCACCACCAGGCGTTTGAGGAACAGCTCCGGGGCGATGCGCAGGTACATGTCGATGTCCAGCGCATTGTGGTGAGTGATAAACGGGCGGGCGGTGGCGCCACCGGGGATCACCTGCAGCATGGGGGTTTCCACCTCCATGAAGTCCCGCTCGGTAAAGTACTGGCGCATCACGTTGATGATTTTGGAACGGGCAAAAAAGACGCGACGGCTGTCCTCGTTCATCATCAGATCAACGTACCGGTGACGATACCGGGCCTCGGTATCCGTCAGGCCCTTGTGCTTCTCCGGCAGCGGGCGCAGCGACTTGGTGAGCAGTACATACTCATCCATGGTCACATACAGATCGCCCTTGCCGGACTTGGACAAGGTGCCCCGAACGCCAACAATGTCGCCCAGATCCCAGTGTTTGGTGTCTTTCTGGACGTCCTTGGAGGCGTAAATCTGGATGCGGCCAGTCATGTCCTGAACCACCTTGAACGCCTTCCGGTCGAGCATCATGCGGCCGGCAATGGCCACCTGGATACCCATGGACTCCAGCTCTTCCTTGGTCTTGTCACCGTATTTCTCCTGCAGTTCGGCAGCGGTGGCATCACGTCGGAAGTCGTTGGGAAACGCATTGCCCTGTTCGCGCAGGTTCGCCAGCTTGGCGCGACGCTCGGCAATCAGCTTGTTGTCCTCGTGCTGTGCGGCATTCTGGGTGTGTTCAGTCATCTAGTCTCACCAGGAAAGTCGGTTGTCCGGATTGGGTTTGAAGGCGCCGGTTACAGCGCCATCTTCAGACTGGCTTCAATAAACTTGTCGATGTCGCCATCCAACACCGTCTGGGTGTTGCTGGTTTCCACCTTGGTGCGCAGATCCTTGATGCGGCTGTCGTCCAGCACGTAGGAACGGATCTGGCTGCCCCAGCCGATATCAGCCTTGGCGTCTTCGGCCTTCTGCTTCTCGGCGTTGCGCTCCTGCATTTCGCGCTCGAACAGCTTGGCCTTGAGCTGTTTCATGGCCTGGTCCTTGTTCTGGTGCTGGCTCCGGCCAGCCTGACAGGCCACAACAATCCCGGTCGGGTTGTGAGTCAGTCGTACCGCAGATTCGGTCCGGTTGACGTGCTGACCACCGGCGCCGGAGGCACGGTATACGTCCACGCGCAGATCGGCCGGATTGATCTCGATCTCAAAGCTGTCGTCCACTTCCGGGGAGACAAATACCGAGGAGAAGGACGTGTGCCGACGGTTACCGGAGTCGAACGGGGACTTACGCACCAGGCGGTGCACACCGGTTTCGGTACGCAGCCAGCCGTAGGCGTATTCGCCCTGGATGTGGATGGTGGCACTCTTGATGCCCGCCACGTCGCCTTCCTGCAGTTCGACGATCTCGGCCTTGAAGCCACGGCGCTCGGCCCAGCGCAGGTACATACGCAGCAGCATGTTGGCCCAGTCCTGGGCTTCGGTGCCGCCGGAGCCGGCCTGTATATCGAGATAGGCATTGTTGGCGTCCATTTCGCCGGAGAACATGCGGCGGAACTCGAGCTTTTCCAGCTCTTTGTCCATGGCGTCCAGGTCAGCCTCGATGTCATCGACCGTTCCGGCGTCGTCCTCTTCCACGGCCATTTCGAGCAGGCTTTCGGCGTCGCCCAGGCCGTTGGTGAGGTTGTCGATGGTGCCAACGATCAGTTCAAGGTCGGAGCGCTCTTTGCCAAGAGCCTGGGCACGATCCGGGTCGTCCCAGACGGTGGGCTGTTCGAGTTCGCGTTCGACTTCGGTCAGTCTCTCGCTACGCTGATCGTAGTCAAAGATACCCCCTCAGCGCTTCAGTGCGCTCGCGAAGCTCTTTAATCTTCGTCACTATGGGATTAACTTCCATGGAATCTCTTCTCGCGTTGGGAAATGATGCGATGAAATCAGGGGGCGGATTCTACCGGATTTTGGCGGTTAAATCAGCTGTTAGCTGGTAGGGAGTTGGCGCACCTGGTTCGTTTTGAGTACTGCTGACTTGGGTGCAGGCACAGAATGAGGATGAGCTTTCCGGGAGACGCCGTGAATACGTCCGTGTAGGCTTGACGAAAACATCCCTGTTTTCGACACTCCCGGAAAGCTCATCCTCACCCTGCGCCCCGATTCTGTTCGGGGAGTCCAAAATGCTTCAGTCCAGCGGCTCCAGATAATCCACCAGCAACTGCAGATTGGTCCGACCACGGAAGGTATTCGCATCCGGCTTGTACACCACCCGTGCGCCAGTGAGGGTAAAGTCCGGCACTTCCGGCCCGGTATTAAAGGCGATGCCGTCGATGATGCCGCCCCCTTCGAAAGGCTGCAGCACCAGTTTCAGGTGGTTTTCACCCACGATGCGCTGGCTGACCACACGGAAGTTGCCGTCGAACACCGGCTCGGGGAAATGCTGCCCCCAGGGTCCGGCGCGTTTGAGCAGGTAGGCGGTGTCGAGGTTGAGTTCATCCGGCGCCAGGGGACCGTCGGTGGTGATGGCCGCTTCCAGGTCTTCGGCTTGCAGGGTGTCGCGCACGGCCTGGTCGAAGGCATTACTGAAACGCTCCAGATCCGCCCGGGCAATGCTCATGCCGGCGGCCATGGCGTGGCCGCCGAATTTCTTCATCAGGCCCGGGTGTCTCGCATCCACGGCGGCAAGCGCATCGCGGATGTGCAGGCCGGGGATGGAGCGGGCGGAACCTTTGAGGTGTTCGCCGTCGTCGTCCGGGGCGAAAGCGATCGTAGGCCGATGGGTCTGTTCCCGGATACGGGCGGCGAGAATACCAATCACACCTTGGTGCCAGTCGTCGTCGAACAGGGCCAATCCCCAGGGCAACCCTTCCAGATCCAGCGACATGGACGCCAGAAGATCCTGGGCCTGGGTTTTCATTTCCTTTTCGATGCTGCGCCGTTCCCGGTTAAAGTTATCCAGCTCACGGGCCAGACGCTGGGCTTCATCGCGGCTGTCCGCGAGCAGGCAAGCAATGCCGATGCTCATGTCGTCCAGCCGGCCAGCGGCGTTCAGGCGCGGGCCCACCACAAACCCCAGGTCGGTGGCGCTGATTTCGGTGTAGTCGCGGCCAGCGACTTCCAGCAACGCCAGGATGCCGGGGCGGGCTTCGCCCTTGCGGATGCGGCGGATGCCCTGCTCCACGAAGATGCGGTTGTTGTGGTCCAGCGGCACCACGTCCGCGACCGTGCCCAGGGCCACCAGGTCCAGCAGGTTGCCCAGATTGGGTTCGGGGGTGGGCAGGCGGTTGTTGTCGCGCAGGTATTTGCGCAGGGCGGTGAGCACGTAGAACATCACGCCCACACCGGCCGCGTTCTTGCTCAGGAACGGGCAGCCGGGCTGATTCGGGTTCACGATGGCATCGGCATCCGGCAGTTCATCACCGGCCAGATGGTGATCGGTAATAACCACTTTTATCCCCAACTCCCGGGCCGCACGCACACCATCAATGGCGGAGATGCCGTTATCGACGGTGACCAGCAGGTCCGGCAGCTCGCCTTCTGCCTCCAGTCGCTGGATGATGCCCGGCGTCAGGCCGTAGCCATCGGCAAACCGGCTGGGAACCCGGAAATCGATGGACTCAATGCCGAACATGGAAAGCCCCAGCATGGCCACGGCGGTGCTGGTTGCCCCGTCGGCGTCAAAATCGCCCAGCACCATCACCCGCTGTTTCCGCTCTATCGCCTCGGCAAGCAGCTCCACCGCACGATCGATACCCCGCAATTCCATGGGGGATGCCAAGTATTTCAGGGTATATTGCAGCTGCTCGTCAGAGTGTACGCCACGCGCAGCGTACAGACGGCGAAGAATGGGGGGCAGGTTTTGTCCCCAGCCACCTTGTTCGGGCGGCTGGGGGCGGCGCAGGATCTTCTTTGGCGTCATGCCGTCAGGCGTTCTTCCAGTGTTTGGCCATGAAGCCCTGAACCTCGGAAAGGTTGTTGTCCAGAACGGTATAACGTTCTTCCCGATCGAACAGGTCGGCCATGTGAACGGGCAGCTCCGGCTTCACACTGACACCGGACTCAGCGACAGCATCCGGGAACTTGGCCGGGTGCGCCGTGCCCAGGGTGATCATGGGCACCGAAGCGTCGCGACGACAGTTGCGGGCAGCACGCACGCCGATGGCGGTATGCGGGTCCAGCAGGTATTCGTTCGCCTCGAACACTTCGCGAATGGTGTCGCAGGTGCCCTTGTCGTCCACGGCTTCGCTGTCGAACAGCTTGCGGGCATTCTTCCAGCGGTAGTCGGCAATACTGACCGGGCCTTTGCTGGCACTTTCCAGCAGTTCTTTCACCGCCGCACCGTCACGGCCGTGCAGGTCGAACAGCAGCCGCTCAAAATTGCTGGAGACCATGATATCCATGCTCGGCGACAGGGTGTGCTCGAGCTGGTGCTGCTCGTACTTGTTGCCACTCATGAAGCGGTGCAGGATGTCATTCTTGTTGGTGGCGATCACCAACTGGCTGATGGGCAGCCCCATCTTTTTCGCCAGATAACCGGCGAAAATATCGCCGAAGTTACCGGTAGGCACGGAGAACGCCATGCTTCTGTCCGGGCCGCCCAGGGACAGGGACGCCTGGAAGTAGTAGACAATCTGGGCCATGATCCGGGCCCAGTTGATGGAATTCACCGCTGCCAGCTGTGTCTTGCCGCCCAGGAAGCTCTGGTCGCCAAAGCTTTCCTTGACCATGCGCTGGCAATCATCAAAGTTGCCCTTTACCGCGATGTTGTGGATGTTGTCGCCCGGCACGGTAGTCATCTGCCGGCGCTGCACTTCCGACACGCGCTGGTACGGATGCAGGATGAAGATATCCACGTGTTCGCAACGACGGCAGCCTTCGATGGCGGCCGAGCCGGTATCACCGGACGTGGCTCCCATAATCACCACATGCTGCTTGCGCTTTTCCAGCACGTAATCGAGCAGGCGGCCGAGTAACTGCAGGGCAAAATCCTTGAACGCCAGTGTCGGGCCACGGAACAGCTCCATCACCCATTCGTTGGTGTCCAGCTGTACCAGCGGCGCAACCGCCTTGTGAGCGAAGACGCCGTAGGTTTCTTCCAGCATCTGGCGGAAATCGGCTTCGGAAATCGCCTCTTCGACAAACGGGTACATGACGTTGAACGCCAGCTCGGCGTAGGACAGCCCGCGCCAGCTACGGATTTCTTCCAGGCTGAAGTGCGGCAGGGACTCGGGCACATACAGCCCGCCGTCGCTGGCCAGACCGGTCAGCAGGACATCTTCAAAACCCAGGGCCGGGGCCTGGCCCCGTGTACTGATGTATCTCACGTGCGTACCTGTCAGTTGAAGTTTTCAGCGCGGATGCGGATCACTTTGCCATCGATGTCACCCAGGGACTCCATGTCGGCAATGGCCAGGTTCATCTGGCGCTCCTGTACGGTGTGGGTCAGGATGATGACCGGAATACGGCCGTCCTTGAACTCCGATTCCTTCTGCATGATCGACTCGATATTGATGCCATGCTCACTGAGGATAGAGGCAATCTTGGCCAGTACGCCCGGGCGATCCAGGGCCTGGATGCGCAGATAGTAAGCCGACTGGATATCCTCCATGGACAGCACCGGCAGGTCCTCCATGGCTTCGGGACGGAACCCCAGGTACGGAACCCGCTGGTCGCTTGCGGTGGCCACCGCACGGGCCACATCAACAATATCGGCAATAACGGCAGAGGCGGTCGCCTCATCACCGGCGCCCGGGCCGTAGTACATAGTCTGGCCGACCGCATCCCCGTCCACCATGACCGCATTAAGCACGCCGTCCACCTGGGCGATCAGGTGGGCCTTGGGAACCAGGGTCGGGTGCACGCG
This sequence comes from Marinobacter oulmenensis, assembly GCF_014201735.1. Taxonomy (GTDB): domain Bacteria; phylum Pseudomonadota; class Gammaproteobacteria; order Pseudomonadales; family Oleiphilaceae; genus Marinobacter; species Marinobacter oulmenensis. The sequence continues at coordinate 370,977 of NZ_JACHFE010000004.1, forward strand.
CAGCTCGATGCCTTCCTCTCGCCGACGTGCGATCCCCAGGTGCTTCACCCGATAACCCAGTTGCTCGGCATGGGCAATGTCATAGGGCGTTACACCGGCAATACCTTCGGTGTAGGCTTTTTCGAACTGCAGGGGCACACCAATTCCGGAGGACGCCAGGATGGTCAGCTTGTGGGCAGCGTCGATGCCTTCCACATCAAACGTCGGGTCCGCCTCGGCATAGCCCAGATCCTGGGCTTCCTTGAGCACCTCGGAGAATTCTCGACCGGCACGCATTTCCGTCAGGATGAAATTGCCGGTGCCATTGATGATGCCGGCGACGGTGTCGATGCGATTCGCGGCCAGGCCTTCGCGTACGGCCTTGATCACCGGAATGCCGCCGGCAACACCGGCTTCATAGGCCACCACGACCCCCGCCTTTTCAGCCGCGTCGAATATCTCGTTACCGTGCACGGCGATCAGCGCCTTGTTGGCAGTGACCACGTGCTTGCCGTGGCGAATGGCGGACATGACCAGTTCTTTGGCTGTGTCGTACCCGCCGATCAGTTCGACCACAACATCCACATCGGGATCCTGGACCACATCAAAAATGTCGGTACTGAACGGAATGTCGCCCAGCTCGAGGTCGTCACGATTGCGACGACTGGCGACCCGGGCAATCCGGATGTTGCAGCCAGCGCGACCCGCAATAAGCGCGGCGTTGCGAGTCAGAACGTTGAATGTACCGCCGCCAACGGTTCCCAGTCCGCAAATTCCGACATTAACGTCTTTCAAACTCTCACCTCTGATCCCGATGGGGTGCTAATGGATTACAACAAGGGCGCATAGTATACCGATTCAGGGCGCTGTGAATAAGACCTTCGGGAGTCGCAGCTCAGAGCAACCCAAGTCCCTGGGCCAGGTTCCGGGCCGGCACATAGCCCCGCACCATGTTGCCATCTTCCAGTACGATGGCTGGCGTGCCGGTCACGCCAACCTCCTGACCCAGACGGTATTGCGCCTCCACCGGGTTGTCGCAGGAAGCCTGGGGCGGACGTTCGCCGCTTTTGGCGGCGGTCATGGCGGACTGCGGGTCGTCGCTGCACCAGACCGACTCATACTTGGCCCAAGAGGCAGTCCCGGGACCGGAGCGCGGGAAAGCATAGTAGTTCACCGTGATACCGAAATCGTTCAGTTGCGGCACCTCTTCATGAAGCTTGCGACAGTATGGGCAATCGATATCGGTGAACACACTGATCACAGCCTTCTCTTCACCAGCCGCCGGAAAGCGGATCACACCCTCGGTACCAAATGCCTCCATTTTCGCCAGCCGGGCATCGGCCCGGGCCTGCTCGCTGACATTAACCACACCCTGACTGGTGATTTTGAGCATATCGCCGGTCAGCACATACTGGCCATCGGCAGTGCTATAGAAGGTTTCACCGGCACTGCTCTGAACCCTGTAGAGTCCAGCCGCTTCGGACTCTTCAACCGAGGTCACATTAAGGCCCGGAACCGCCTCACTGATCTTGCGGGCGATCTGGTCCTGAGCCTCATCAGCCAGGGCCGGGGTAACCGCAGTGAACGCCAGGATCAGCGCCGCGATGAATGCTGAGATGTTGAGCTTCATGAGTGATTGATACCTTTGGTCTTCAATGGATTTTTCATTGCCCGGCTACTGACCAAGCCGATAGCTGCGACACCGTACAGCCGATAAAGTTCATCGGCCTCACCCTCTCGGGTGATGAGCCAGATGCAGATCCTGCAGTCTCTGGCGGGCCACATGGGTATAGATCTGGGTTGTCGACAGGTCCGAATGCCCCAACAGCATCTGAACCACCCGAAGGTCAGCGCCATGGTTGAGCAGATGCGTGGCAAAGGCATGACGCAGGGTATGAGGAGACAGGTGCTTGCGGATGCCGGCCCGCACTGAATACTGTTTGATACGGTACCAGAACGCCTGGCGAGTCATGGCGGTGCCGCGGTTGCCCGGGAAGAGCGCGTCACTCGTCCGGCCACGTAGCAACTCGCCACGCGCGTCCCGCATGTAGGTCACCAGCCAGTCGACGGCCTCCTCGCCCAGAGGGACCAGACGGTCTTTTCCGCCCTTGCCCCGGATTCTCACAACGCCCTGGCGAAGGTTCACCTGATCCACGGTCAGCCCGGTCAGCTCGGAGACCCGGAGGCCGCAGCCGTACAGGATCTCAAGCATGGCGCGGTCCCGGAGCTCCAGAGGCTCGGCAGTGTCGGGCTCGGCCAGAAGGGTTTCAACATCTTCCTCACTCAACGAGTCCGGCAGGTGTCGGGGCAGGCGGGGGCCCTCAATGCGCAGGGTCGGGTCTTCAGAGATCAGCCCCTCCCGCTTCAGAAAGCGGTAAAACCGGCGAACCCCGGATAACCGGCGCGCGGCCGTACTGGTCTTGAGGCCGGCCGCCAGGCTATCCGACATCCAGGCGAGCAGATCTGTACGGGTCGCACCCGCCAGCGACGGCGCCCCCGGGCGGGCCTCAAGCCATGCCGACAGACGCAACAGGTCACTGGCGTACGCCTTGCGTGTCTGCTCGCCCAGACCGTCTTCCAGCCAGATGGCGTCGGCAAATCGGGTAATCAGCTGTTCATCCTCAGCCCTGGGCAAAACCGGCTCTCCTGTTGAGACTATCCGCCGCCATTAGAACACAAAAAAAGCAGCCCCTTGAGGCTGCTTTTTCTGGTACTGCTCCGGAACAGGTCCGAATCAGTTGAGCTTTTCCTTGATGCGGGCTGCCTTGCCAGACAGATCACGCAGATAGTAAAGCTTGGCCTGACGCACATCGCCACGACGCTTCACGCTGATGCTGTCGATCAGCTTGGAGTAGGTCTGGAAAGTACGCTCAACACCCACGCCGTAAGACACCTTACGAACGGTGAAGGAAGAGTTCATGCCACGGTTGCGCTTGCCGATGACCACACCTTCGAACGCCTGCAGACGCTCACGGTTGCCCTCGGTAACACGAACCTGTACGACCACGGTGTCGCCCGGCGCGAACGCAGGGATTTCCTTGGTCATCTGTTCTGCTTCAAGTTGACTGATGATGTTGTTCTTGCCGCTCATCGTAATGCTCCTGATACCCAATCTATCAATGCCCTGATCACTCAGTGGCACCCGGTTCATTCATAATTTCTTCCAGAAGCCGACGCTCTTCCTCCGACAATTCCCGCTGTTCCAGCAGGTCGGGGCGTCGCTCCCGGGTTCGCCTCAACGATTCCTTCAATCGCCAACGCCGGATCTGTTCATGGTGACCGCCCAAGAGAACCTCCGGCACCGCCTGACCTTCGTATACTTCGGGCCGGGTGTAGTGCGGACAATCCAGCAAACCGTCAGCAAAGGAATCCTGCTCCGCTGACTGCGCATGACCCAGCGCTCCGGGGATGAGGCGTGTAACCGCATCAATTACGGCCATGGCCGCCAGTTCGCCGCCGGACAGGACAAAATCCCCCAGCGACACTTCCCGGTCGACTTCCGCCGCTATCAGGCGCTCATCAACACCTTCATAACGACCGGCAACCAGAATCAGCTGTTGTTCAGTGGCCAGAGATTCAACCACGGACTGATCCAGTTTTTCGCCCTGTGGCGACAGATAGACCACACAGGCCTTGCCGGGTGCCGATGCCCGGGCCGCATGAATGGCATCCCTCAGCGGCTGAATCTTCATCAGCATGCCGGGGCCGCCGCCATAAGGCCGGTCATCCACGGTACGGTGACGGTCGTGGGTAAATTCCCGGGGATTCCAGCTCTGGAAAGTCAGAAGACCTTCACGAACCGCTCGCCCGGTAATGCCATAATCCGTCACTGCCGAAAACATGTCCGGAAACAGACTGACTGCGCCTATCCACACGGTCAGAACTCCGGATCCCAGTCAACCACCATGCGGGAGGACTGGAGATCCACTTCCTTCACCACCTGATCCGGCAGATACGGAATCAGACGCTCACGCTGGTCAACGGACCCGGTTGCTGCCCGGACCACCAGAACGTCATTGGAACCTGTTTCCATCAGGTGATGAACCTTTCCCAGATTCTCACCTTCAACCGTGACCACCTCGAGACCCTCGAGCTGATGCCAGTAAAACTCCCCTTCGGGCAGCTCCGGCAACGCCTCAGTGGCAACCCGGATTTCCGCGCCGCCATAGGCACGAGCCTGATCACGATCATCTACACCTTTAAGCTTGATGACGATCCCCTGCCCCTGGCGGCGACCATCTTCAAGCTTTGCGGGAATACGCTTGCCGTCCAGAACCAGCGTCCAGTGACGGTAGTTCAGTATTCCCTCTCTGGGATCGGTATAGGAATAGACCTTGAGCCATCCCTTGACCCCAAACACCGAGGTAACCTGGCCGATCACAGTTTCCTGCGAATGCTGTGTCATGCCTGCAAACCCCGGTTACTGAATGCGATTACTCAGCCGTCTTCAGCAGCTGCGCAACACGCTCGGATGTCTGTGCACCCTGCTCCAGCCAGAAGTTGACGCGATCACGGTCAACACGCAGGCGCTCTTCCTGGCCGCGGGCAATCGGGTTGAAGAAACCGACACGCTCGATGAAACGACCGTTACGGGCGTTACGGCTGTCAGCGACTGTCAGATGGTAGAACGGGCGCTTCTTGGAGCCACCACGAGCCAAACGGATTGTTACCATTTCGACCAATATCCTGTTCTGTTGTGCAAACTTTGTACGATTCCCGGCACCTGAAATGCGGCTTACGGGAAGACCCATACTCGAAAGGGGCGCTATTCTATGCCAAAAAAGCCCCAATGAAAACAGGGAAACGCGCAGGTTCCCCATTTTCCGCATAAGGCTTTTTACATACGCCCAAACGGTGGCATGCCACCGCCTCCACCGCCGCCGCCCGGCGGCATCATGCCACCCATGCCGCGCATCATGTTGGCCATGCCACCCTTCTTGCCCATCTTCTTCATCATCTTGGACATCTGCTTGTGCTGCTTGAGCAGACGGTTCACATCCTGAATCTGGGTGCCCGAGCCGGTGGCGATCCGGCGCTTGCGGGAATTATTGATGGAGTCCGGATAACGGCGCTCCTTGGGCGTCATGGAGCAGATAATGGCTTCCATCCGCCCGATGGACTTGTCGTTGACCTGCTGCTGGGCCGCCTGGGCCATCTGCCCCATACCACCGGGCAGTTTGTCGAGCATGCCCCCGATACCACCCATTTTCTTCATCTGCTGCAACTGGTCGCGGAAATCCTCGAGATCAAAGCCTTTGCCCTTCTTGATCTTCTTGGTCAGCTTCTGGGCCTTCTTGTGGTCCAGCTTGCGTTCCGCTTCCTCTATAAGGGAGAGCACATCGCCCATGCCCAGAATGCGGGAGGCGACCCGATCCGGATGGAAGGGCTCCAGGGCATCGGTTTTCTCACCAATACCCAGGAACTTGATCGGCTTGCCGGTAATATGACGCACAGACAGTGCCGCACCGCCACGGGCATCACCATCGGTCTTGGTCAGAACCACACCGGTCAGGGCCAGGGCATCATTGAACGCCTTGGCGGTATTGGCCGCATCCTGACCGGTCATCGCATCAACCACAAACAGGGTTTCGACCGGGTTCACCGCTTTGTGCAGGCGACCGATCTCTCCCATCATGTCCTCATCGACATGCAGACGACCGGCGGTATCGAGAATCACCACGTCCACGTGTTTTCGACGGGCAGCCTCAATGGCGCCATTGGCGATATCGACCGGGTCCTGCTCGGTGGTGCTGGGGAAGAATTCCGCCTCCACTTCACCGGCCAGGGTTTCCAACTGTTTGATGGCCGCCGGACGATAGACGTCCGCACTCACCACCATCACCGATTTCTTCTCACGCTCTTTAAGGTAACGGGACAGCTTGGCAACCGTCGTGGTTTTACCGGCGCCCTGCAGACCCGCCATCATGATCACGGCAGGCGGACGGGTCGCCAGGTTGAGGGCTTCGCTGCCATCCCCCATGACCCGCTCCAGCTCCTGCTGGACAACCTTGACGAAGACCTGGCCCGGCGTAAGGCTGCGCTGGACTTCCTGACCGATGGCCCGCTTACGAACACCCGCAATGAAATCCTTGACCACCGGCAACGCGACGTCGGCCTCAAGCAACGCCATGCGCACTTCACGCAGCGTGTCCTTGATATTGTCGTCGGTCAGTCGCGCCTGACCGGAAATCTTGCGCAAACTGCCGGATAACCGATCCTGGAGATTTTCAAACATAGTGCTCTTCCGTACCCCGGAGAAATTGTTCATACAGGTCAAGAAGGCCAACCGGGCCGCTTGATTCCTGTTGCATAATCGCGACATTATAACCAGACTAAGGAGCCTCTGAAACGACCGATCGGTTCAAATCTGATCAGACGCGTACCTGCTTTCATTTTTCAGCCACAAAAAAGGACGTCATGGGAACGCTGATTCTCGCGGTTACTGCTCTTTTCCTGTACAGCGTCGGCACGGCACTGCAGGCTTTGCATTTCCGGGGGCGGGTGCATACCAACCTGGCCATCACCACCCTGATCGGCGTTCTGGCATTGATCGCCCATGGCCTGCTCATCGCCCAGACAGTCCACCTTCACGGCGGCTTTGACCTCAGCTTTTTCAAGAGCTCGGTACTGATCTCCTGGCTAGTGGTCTTCCTGCTTCTGGGACTGAATCTCACTAAACCGGTTGGCAGCCTGTTCCTGGCCGGTTACCCGATCGCGGCGATCACCATCGTCATGGCGCTGACCACACACACACCCTCCAGGCTCGTGCCAGACCAGAGCTATGGTGTGCTGTCACACATCGCTCTGTCAGTAACGGCCTACAGCCTGTTCACCCTCGCCGCCATCCAGGCCATTCTGCTGAACCTGCAGAACCGCCAGCTGAAACACAATTACAACAGCCCCCTTGTGCGCAACCTTCCGCCCCTGCAAACCATGGAGTCGCTGCTGTTCGAGATGCTCTGGGCCGGTGTCGTGTTGCTGGTACTGGCCATTGTCACCGGTGCCCTGTTCATCCATGACCTGTTTGCCCAGGATCTGGCCCACAAAACCGTATTCTCCCTGTTGTCCCTGGTGGTTTTCGTGGCCCTGCTGGTTGGCCGCTACACCAAAGGCTGGCGCGGCGTGACCGCAAGCCGCTGGACTCTCGCCGGCTGCCTGCTGCTGATGATCGCCTACTACGGCAGCAAGTTCGTCCTGGAACTGGTGTTTCACCGGGGCGGCTGACGCCCCGCGCCAGCCACTTGACAGTCCTCGTCCCGAAACCCTATTTTCCTGAGTCGACCGCCATAAAAGGACACCTCTTTTGAACGAAACATCGCTGACCGCGCTGTTCATTCTGCTCGTCGCCCTGATTGCCCTATCAGCCTTTTTCTCAAGCTCCGAAACCGGCATGATGTCGCTCAACCGGTACCGCCTGAAACACATGGCGAAGACCGGGCACCGAGGCGCGCGCCGGGCACAGGGACTGCTTAACCGGACCGATCAGCTCATTGGTGTCATCCTGATCGGCAATAACTTCGTCAACATCCTGGCCTCCTCGATCGCCACGGTTATCGCCATCCGGGTCTGGGGTGATGCCGGAATCGCCATCGCCACGATCCTGCTGACCATTGTCATCCTGATCTTCGCGGAAGTGACCCCCAAAACCCTGGCAGCCCTGTTCCCGGAAAAGATTGCCTTTCCTGCCAGCTACGTGCTCGGGCCATTGCTGAAACTGCTCTATCCGCTGGTCTGGTCCGTCAACCTGTTCACCTCCGCGATACTGCGCCTGCTCGGCATTTCCTCCTCCCAGGCGGCAGAAGACCACCTGAGCCGGGAAGAACTGCGCACCGTGGTCAACGAAGCCGGCGCCCTGATCCCGGCACGCCACAAGGACATGCTGGTGGGCATCCTGGATCTGGAAAAAGTGACAGTGAACGACATCATGGTTCCCCGTAACGACGTCATCGGGATCGATCTGGACGACGATACCGACACCATCCTGCGGCAGCTGCGCAGCAGCCAGCACACGCGCCTGCCGGTGTTCCGGGGCGACATCAACAACATTGAGGGCCTGCTTCATCTGCGCAGCATTGCTCGCCTGCTGCGCGAAGAGGAAGTCACCAAGGAAATGATCATCCAGCTCTGCCAGGAACCCTACTTCATACCGGAAAGCACGGCCCTGAACACCCAGTTGCTGAATTTCCAGAAGGGCAAGCGCCGCTTTGGCATTGTGGTGGATGAATACGGCGATGTCCTGGGCCTGGCGACACTGGAAGACATTCTTGAAGAAATCGTCGGTGAGTTCACCACGGACTACGCTGCCACCTCGCCGGACATCATTCCCCAGGATGACGACACCTACATCATCGACGGTGGTGCTGCGGTGCGCACCATCAACAAAACTCTCGGCTGGAAGCTGCCCACCGACGGCCCCAAAACCCTCAACGGCCTGATCACCGAGACACTAGAGAACATTCCGGACACCAACGTCTGCCTGAAAGTCGGCGATCACCGCATCGAAGTTCTTCAGATTAAGGACAACGTGGTCAAGGCGGCTATTGTCCACCCCAGAATCCACCTCCGCCCCCCGAGACCCGAGGCGGCACAGGCCACGGAAACCGAAAACCGGGATTGATCAGCCTGTCGACAGGAACCCTGTCTCAGGTTTGCCAATTGCAGTGTCAATTCCAGATGAAATGCGCTAAATTTGATCAATAATCAGAACAGCATTAACAGCAGCAGGCTCGGTCATGTATCCGGTTGAGGCGTAAACAGGAGTCGGCCATGAACAAACAGTCCGGCATACATTACCTTAGCGAGCACAGGGAAGCCGCCGATGGCCGGAATGTGCCGCAGGAGGTCGTTCGGATTCGCGATACCGTGATCGCGAGCCTGGGTGATCTGTTGCAGGGTGCTTTTGACGCCGTGGACGATTCGCTCTTTGAGCTGGCCAATAACGCCCGCAGCAACAACGAGCAGAACCGGTACTTTGAGGCCATGCGGGAGATCCGCATCAAGCGCAAGGGTATCGAGCGCCAGTTCCAGACCGCTACCTCCCGTCTATTTGTCAAACCACCGGCGACGGGTAATCTCAATCAGGAAACAGCCACCAGAACCGCCAGCCCGGACAGCCTTTCGCTGTTGGACAACGACGATCTGGAAGAGCAGGTAGCGCTGAATGCCATGATCACCAAGGCCAACGCCCATTTCCAGGGACCTTTAATCCAACTGCAGGCCCGATTCAGCGCTGTCTATCCGGACGCCTCTGATACCGCGCCGGTCAATCCCATGGCACCGGAGCATCTTTGCCGGGCTTTCAGCGAGGCGATCCAGTCTCTCGACATCCAGATCCGGGAGCGACTGATCGTTCTCAAACAGTTTGACCGGTATGTGGTCTCCAATCTGGGCATGTTACTGGATGAAGCCAACCGCATTCTGACCCAGGCCGGCATCGTTCCCAATTTCCGTTACCAGGGTAAAACCGGTCAACAGAGTGTCAGCAAGCCACAGGCGACACCGTCGGAAACAGGCCGTGGCACGACCACCGTCAGCCCGGGGCAGCGCGCCGAAACCGCAGCAGAAGACAGCGCCCTTTTTGAACAGATCCAGCAGATTCTGGCCCACCAGAGAGCCAACAACGGCCGGGCCTCCCGCCATCAGGATCCGTCTGTGCGGGTGGTAAACAGCCAGGAACTGGCCTCGGTGATCACCGCACTGAATGCCAGGCATTCACTCCCGGAGTCCGGCGACCTGAGCGAGGGCGAACCCATCACCCTGGACCTGGAACAGCTGGTCCGGCAGTTGCTGGCACAACAACAGACCGGATCGGGCAATACCAGCCCCGCCCTCGAGGAGAAAGACGAGGACCTGATCAACCTGGTCTCCATGCTGTTCGAATTCATTCTGGATGACTACAACCTGTCGGCGCCGGTACAGGTTCTGATCAGCCGGTTGCAGATCCCGGTTCTGAAAGTGGTCATCAAGGACAAGAGCTTTTTCAGCCGCTCCGGCCACCCGGCACGCAAGCTGCTCAACTCCCTGGCCAGGGCCGGCATCGGCTGGAGCAGCAGCGACGAAAAGGCCCGGGACAAACTCTACAACCAGATCCATAACATCGTGCACCGGATACTGAACGAGTTTGACGGCGACATTGAACTGTTCGAAACCCTTAATCGCGAGTTTGAACAGTACCTGGAGCGGGAGAATCGCAAGGCATCCCTGGTGGAACAGCGAACCCGTGAGTCTGAACGGGGCCGCATCAAGTCCCGCAAGGCCCAGGAGGAGGTCGACAGCATACTCCAGGAAAAAACGGCACCTTACCAACTACCGGAATCCGTTCAGGACATACTGATGAACGGCTGGAGTCGGGTCATGTTCCTGGCCTATCTGCGTAATGATGCCGACCACCGCTGGACTGAAACCGTGAAGGTCGTCGATGATCTGATATGGTGCCTCCACCCTCACGAAGACGACGAGGAACGGGACCAGTGGGTGCGGGTTGTGCCCGGACTGCTGAAAACCCTTCGCGCAGGCCTGAAAGAAGTCTCCTATAACGCCAACCGTCTGGACGAGGTCATGGCCTCTCTCAAGCATGAGCTGGCTGGAGCCTTCCGCACACGGTCAGCCATACAACCCCGAGACGAGACCAGAGCCGAGCCTCCAGGGCCCGAAACAGAGCCTACCACTGAACCGAATGGCGATGACGACGCAGCCATTGCGGAATTCATGAGCCAGATTGACAGGCTGAACACTGGCGACTGGGTGGAATTCCGGCTGGTCAACGGAACAAGCTTCCGCTGCAAGCTGTCAGCCATTATCCGGGAAGCGGACTGCTTCGTTTTCGTGAACCGTATGGGGCTGAAGGTTATCGAGAAAACACGGACCGAACTGGCCCACGAAATGCGAAAAGGCCGCCTGACGCTACTGGAACAGGGGGCCTTGATTGACCGAGCGCTGAACGCTGTGGTGGGTAACCTACGGGCCCACAGCGCCTGAACCGGGTGGGGCCAAATCGGGCCGCGCGAAGGGTTCCCGCGCGGCCGACGGTCAAATCAGGCTTCAGCCTGCTTTGCCGCTTCTTTCACCATGGTGGCCAACTCGCCACTCTCTGACATCTCCATAATGATGTCGCAGCCACCGACCAGCTCACCATTAATGTACAGCTGCGGATAGGTTGGCCAACTGGAGTAGACTTTCAGCGCCTCGCGCAGTTCCTGATTGTCCAGAATGTTAACGAACGCAAAGCGCTCGCCACAGGCCATCAGCGCCTGCACTGTGCGGGCCGAGAAGCCACACTGGGGAGCCTGCGGAGAACCCTTCATGTAGAGGATGATCGGGTTCTCTTCAAGCTGGCTCTTGATGGTTTCATTGATGTCCATGAACATGCACCTCTGAATAAATATCGCGAACGCCGCGGACGGCTCTTGCCAGTTATTGTACACGTCCGTTTCACCCCGAACCAAACCACTGAACTTGACTCCGGACATCCCTCCCCTGTGGCGTTGTCTTCACAAGGTTGACGGGCTAGACTTGATCCCCTTTCATTTTCAACCGTTGCGGCGTTTTCCTGAAGGGGCCTTTCATGGCAGTACGACACTTTCTGACACTGAACGACATGAGTACCAGCGAACTCGAAGATCTGCTGGACCATGCCTCCAAACTCCGCAAGGACTGGCACGCCGGTAACACCCGCGATTCCCTGAAAAACCGGGTTCTGGCCATGGTCTTTGAAAAGTCCTCAACCCGGACCCGTGTCTCCTTTGAAGCCGGCATGACCCAACTCGGCGGCTCAGCCATGTTCCTCTCCCCCCGGGACACCCAACTGGGGCGGGGTGAACCCATCGAGGATTCGGCCATTGTGATATCGAGCATGGTCGATGCCGTCATGATCCGCACCTTTGCTCACGATACCGTAGACCGTTTCGCCGCTGCCTCCAGCAAGCCGGTGATCAACGCCCTGACAGACGATTTCCATCCCTGTCAGTTGCTGGCCGACATGCAGACCTACCGGGAACACCGGGGCAGTATCCGGGGCGCCACGGTGACCTGGGTTGGCGATGGTAACAATATGTGCCATTCCTACATCAATGCCGCAAGCCAGTTCGATTTTCACCTGAATGTCGCCTGCCCGGAAGGTTATGAGCCGGATCAGGCACTGCTTGAGCGCCATGATGACCGGGTCACCCTGTTCCGCTCCCCGCAGGAAGCCGCCACAGGCGCCAACCTGCTGGTCACGGATGTCTGGGCTTCCATGGGGCAGGAAGACGAGCAGCGGGCCAGGGAGAAAGCCTTCAGGGACTACCAGATCAACCCGGCTCTTATGGCCCAGGCCGATCCGGACGCCCTGTTCATGCACTGCCTGCCGGCTCACCGTGGTGAGGAAATTTCCACAGACATGATGGAGCATCCCGGTTCCGTGGTGTGGCATGAAGCAGAAAACCGCCTGCACGCCCAGAAAGCACTGCTCGAATTCCTCATTCTCAACCGTCTGGACTGAGTCATGGCCGCGACGACGCCCTCCACTGACTGGCTGCTGGAAGTCAATAATCTCTCCTGTGGTTACGGCGGTGACTCCGTGGTCCGGGACATCAACCTGGCCCTGAGTCAGGGGGATATCGGCTGTCTTCTGGGGCCCAGCGGCTGCGGCAAGAGTACGATCCTTCGGGCTCTGGCGGGTTTCCTGCCACTGAGCCAGGGGGAAATCCGGTTGCAGGGTCAGGCGATCAGCCTGCCTGGTCGCTCGCTGGCGCCGGAGAAACGCCGGATCGGCATGGTCTTTCAGGATTACGCGCTGTTTCCCCACATGACCATTGCCGAGAATGTGGGCTTTGGCCTCAAAAACCTCAGCAAACCGGAAAGACGCCAGAAGGTCACTGAACTGCTTAACCTGGTGCATCTGCAGGATCTTGCTGACAGTTACCCCCATCAGCTGTCAGGTGGTCAGCAGCAGCGGGTCGCACTGGCTCGGGCCCTGGCACCGGAGCCGACTCTGATCCTGCTGGATGAGCCCTTCTCAAATCTGGATACGGATCTGCGTCGGCGCCTGAGTCTCGACGTACGGGACATCCTCAAGACCCTGGGCATCAGCGCCATCCTGGTAACCCACGACCAGCAGGAAGCCTTCGCCATGTGCGATCAAGTCGCCGTACTGAAAGATGGTCAGGTCCAGCAGTGGGATGTCCCCTACAACCTCTATCACGAACCCTCGAACCGGTTTGTGGCCAGTTTTGTGGGGCAAGGGAGCTTTATCCCTGGTACAGCTCTGGGGCCGGACACCATCGAGTCAGAGCTGGGCACGATTCATGGCAACCGCGCCTATAACTGGCAACCGGGTACGCTGGTGGACATACTGATCCGCCCGGACGACATCGTGTTTGATGAACAGTCACAGCTCAGGCCCCGGGTGGTCGAAAAAACCTTTGCCGGCACGTCCACGCTTTACCGGTTCCGCTGCTCTGAAGATACCGAGTTCGAGGCCCTTTTCCGTAGCCACCTGGACTTCCATGTGGGCGAACAGGTGCCGGTGCGGGTGGACGCGGATCACCTCATTGCGTTCGAACGCACAGCCTGAATCAACCTTCCCGGCCCCGGGGCTCTGGTGACTCAGTCCGCGCCCCCGAGGCTGTGCCTTGGCCAGACCAGGCTGAACCGCGCCCCGCCCAGCTCATTGCTACGACTGACGAAAGCCTGGCCGCCATGCCAGTAGAGAATCCGGCGGACAATGGACAGGCCCAGGCCATAACCGCCGGATTGCCGGGTGCGACTGTCGTCCAGTCGGGCAAACGCGGTGAATACCCGCTCCCAGTCTTTCTCCGGAATGCCCGGCCCGTCGTCCTCGACATCAATCCGGCAGTTCTCCTCATCCAGGTGGCAGCGCACAATCACCCGCCCGGAGGCATGACGGGCCGCATTTCCCACCAGGTTCTGCAAGGCCCGGTGGATATAACGAGGTTCCATATCCGCCATCGCCGGGGCTTCCGGGCAGTCATCAATCCGGGTTTCGATCCGTACACCCTCACGAATCAGCCCCTGCTCCGAAACCACCTGAGCGACGATATCGGGTACCGATGATTCCTGCAGGCTGAACACCGGCCCTCCCTGCTCCAGCCGGGCGTAGGTCAGGATCTCATCGATCAGTTCATCCAGCTCCTGAATATCACCATCGATACCACGCAGTTGTTTCTCCAGCGCCTCGGGCGAGGACGCCGACTCCACCATCTGCACCCCGAAACGGATGCGGGCAACAGGGGTGCGCAGCTCATGGGAAACCGCGTGGATCATCTCCCGCTGTACCTCCACCAGCCGCTGGATGTGTTCGGCCATGCTGTTGAAGGATGCCGCCAGCCGCGAGACCGGGGAGCCATCGTCGGAATCCACCCGGGCCCCCATCTCCCCCCGGCGAATGCGGATAGCCACCGACTCCACCCTGCGCATGTGGGTATCAATCTGCTGCAGCCCCATATAGAGCCCCAGCGCCAGGACGCCTCCCAGAACAATGACCAGCATCAGCAGAATCGGCCAGCCCCAGGGATCAAAGGCCTCCGGTGGGGTCAGCATCCATAGCTCTCCATCCGCCAGCCGCAGCAGCACACGGGCCTGCCGGCGGTCACCAAAAATCACCAGGGGCTGGTCCCCCAGACTGTCCAGAATGGCCTGATCGGGCAACTGCCCCGGGTTCTGGATGGCAACCAGTTGAAGGTTCAGCGCTCTGCCGATATCCGAGGCAATCGCCAGACGAGCGTGACCTGAAGTATTGTCGAGGTGCCAGCGGACGATCAGGGCAGAGGCCCGGGCAATATCCCGGTATGGCTGATCCAGATGGAGGCTGACCACATGACCGTCATTTGCCAGCGCGTGATACCGGTAACCGGCAACAGCCGTCTCGCCAACAACCTGGCCATAGTCCAGCCGCTCGAGCATCACCGGCGAAAGATCGAGCTGGGAAGGTGACCTGACACTCAGGCCAAAGAGGGAGCGCATCCAGTGATAACGGGCCAGCGGCTCCGGGTCCGAGGCCAGCCATCGCATCAGCGGCGCGGCTGCCTGTTCATGCCAGATTTTTTCCCGGGCGGAGTTGATACCCGCAAACAGAGCCCAGCACACCAGCACCACCGTGACTCCGATCAGGGCCAGGCGCACGTATATTTTCAGGAAGAACTTCAGGGACATGGGCCCAACCCCGGTTGCCAGCCACCCGGGCCGGAGCGGCCCGGACGGAAACGTCAGGCTTCCCTGACGAAAAGGTACCCCTTGCTGCGGACCGTCTTGATCCGGCGCGGGTGAATGGGATCATCGCCGATTTTCGGCCGGATCCGGGACACCCGGACATCAATGGAGCGATCCTGGCCGTCATACTCAATACCGCGCAGTGCCGTGAAGATTTCCTCCCGGCTGAGCACGCGACCGGCATTGCTGGCCAGAAGCCATAACAGGTCAAACTCGGCACTGGTGAGATCAATGCTTGCATCTTCCAGCCAGGCTTCGCGCATCGCACGGTCCACCACCAGATCACTGAACTGAAGGCGTACCGGCTCCTCCTCGGCGGCAGGCGCCGGTTCCACTACAGCCGGTTTGAGACGCCGGAGCAGGGCCCGGATCCGGGCCAGTAGCACCCTGGGCTGAACCGGCTTGCAGATATAATCATCCGCCCCCATTTCCAGACCCAGCACCTGATCCAGATCGTCAGTCCGGGCGGTCAGCATGATGATCGGGCCATCGTAAAATGGCCGGACACGACGGCAGATGGACAGGCCGTCCTCACCCGGCAACATGAGGTCGAGCACCACCAGGTCCGGCTGTTCGTTCCGGATGCGCTCCACGGCCGAACCGCCATGGGTTTCCAGGGCGACCGTCAGGTCATTGCTTTCAAGGTATTCGCGGGTGAGGTCCGCCAGACGCTCATCATCCTCCACGATCAGGATTCGCCAACTTTCGCTTGTTTGTTCCACGCCATCCATCTCTGGTGTTTATCGTCCGTATTCGTTGTGCCGGGTGTCCGTTGACCATACATGCAACGTTAAGTAACGGCAATTATACATGGTGTTCCGAAATATGCAGGAAAGTGTCGCCCGGTTACGGCCGGTGAATACCAATCCAGCTGTCACCGACCTGTCACCACCCGGTCACCCCTCTGTCATACCCGGTTCATAGCCTTGGTCCTGTAAACGAACAAGAGGCCAAGCCATGACCGCACAGACTGCACAACCTCGTAAGGGAAGAAACCTCATCACCGGACTGACCCGCTGCCCGAATCAGATCCGGAACGCGCAGCGACTGCGCTACCGGGTCTTCTCCGAGGAATACGGCAGCGACCTGGGCGCCGCTGAGCCGGGCATCGATGCCGATGCATTCGATACCGTCTGCGACCACCTGACCGTCACCGACGCCGATACTGGGGCGCTGGTCGCCACCACCCGCATCCTGCATCAGGACAACCGCAACGCCGTGGGCGGCTTCTACTCCACCGGTGAGTTCGATCTCAGCGCCCTGGACAAACTGCCCGGCATTGTGGCCGAACTGGGCCGTACCTGTGTGCACCCGGATTACCGTAACGGCGGTACCATATCCCTGCTCTGGAACGCACTGGCAGGTTACCTGGCCGAACGCAACGTCAGTTACCTGATCGGCTGCGCCAGCATTTCCATGGCGGATGGCGGCTCACGGGCCTGGCGCATCGCCCGCCAGCTACAGAGAAGCCACCTGTCACAACCGGAGTTCCGGGTCACTCCCAAACGGGCCCTGCCCCACCTGGCGTTCCCCGAGACCGATAAGGACGAGAGCATCCCGCCGCTGATCCGAGCCTACATGCGCCTGGGCGCCAAGGTGTGCGGTGAACCCTGCTGGGACCCGGAGTTCCGCTGTGCCGACCTGCTGGTGCTGCTTGAGGTGGATCGCCTGACCGCCCGCTACAGCCGGCACTTCCTGCGGGATCGGTCATGAACGCGCTCAGGGCGCTGACTGAGCTGGCACGGGCCGCCGCCCGACTGGCACTTTTCCTGGCAGGGCTTCTTGTGACCTGTATGCTGGCAGTGGCCCTGCGACTGGTTGACCTGTTCCGGTCTCAGCCAGTCGAGCGGGACATCTGGGCCTGCCGCAGCTTCCGGCTGGTCGGCCGGGCCATGGGCTGGCAGATAACGGTACATGGTCAACTGTCCGATGGCGGCAATGCCCTGTTCATCGCCAATCACATCAGCTGGATCGACATCCCGGCCCTGGGCAGCATTCAGCCTCTGCGTTTTCTGTCCAAATCGGAGGTGGCCAGGTGGCCGGTCATTGGCTGGCTGGCACGCCAGGGCGGCACCCTGTTTATCCAGCGGGGCGCGCGCCAGGCCAGGGCCGTTCGGGAGAACATCATCCACCGGCTTGAGCAGGGCGAATCGATTGTGATTTTCCCGGAGGGCACCACCAGCAGCGGCATCGCCGTACTGCCCATGCATGGTCTGCTGATGAGCACTGCCGGGGCGGCAGGTGTCCCGATCCAACCGGTCACCATCGGCTACCGGCGGGACCTGCGCTCAGACGCACTGGCTCCCTTCATCGGCGATGACACCTTCCAGGGCCACCTCTGGCGCCTGCTGAAAAAGGCCCCCACCCGGATCGAGATTGTTTACCACGAGCCGGTGCTGGCCGAGCCCGGCCAGACCGCAGCGGAACTGACCCAACAGGTGCAGCAGGTAATCAGCCGGGGCCTGGCCGACATTCATGCCGGCCGCTATGACCCACCGGTAAAGCCACGGATCAGAACAGCGGACGGCCCTGGGTTATCTCATCTTCCGTCGCATCCCGGCGTCCGACAATCTCAAGGTCGAAATACAGGGTGAAGCCGGCCAGCGGATGGTTGGCATCCACTTTCACCAGGTTGCCGTCAATCCCGACAACCTGAACGACCTGGGCCTCGTCACCGGAGTTGGTCTGGAATTTCATTCCCACCTCCAGTTTTTCCACGCCCTCAAACAGCGACCGGGGCACCTTGCGCACCAGTTCTTCACGGTATTCGCCATAGGCCATTTCCGGCGGCACGGTCACTTCCAGGCAATCGCCCACCTTGCGGTCGATAACCGCTTTCTGGATGCCCTCGATAATTTCGGGGCTGCCATAAAGGAAATGCAGGGGTTCGCTGCCCTCGGAGGTATCCACCAGTTCGCCAATACGGTTCTTGAGCACGTAGTGGACGGTGAAGACTTCAGGTTTCGGGGATTCGGTATCGGTTTGCATCAGTGTGTCTGGTTTCCTGTTGCTTTCCGGGATTCGAGTGTTTGCAGACCGTGGATTACCAGCTTGCGATCAAGCCGGTCACGGAGCCCACGCGGATTGCGCAGCCCCATACGTTCAAGCAGGGCGGTATAACGCTCATCCTCGTCTTTCGCCCGCAGGGCCTGCCAGAGAAGCGAGAGTTTACCACGGCGGGTGGCCGATGCGGCGGCCAGCCCCTTAAGGGCTTTCCCCAACGTCAGTTCCTCGTCGGTAAAATCCCGGCCGAACGGGAAAGCCGGGAAAGCGTCCGGATCATCGACGATCGCCAGAGCCTTGCGCACCGCCTCCGGCGTGTTGTTTCGCCAGTGAGCCGGCAGACAGAAATCCCGGCTGACCTTGCCCGCCTTCTGCGCCCGGGCCAGCAGTTCCTCCTGAAAACGCGAATCGGCAATCCGGATCAGGCGCAGATAGACCTCTTCGTCAGGCTGCCCTCGGAGGTCCGCAATGCCATATTCGGTAATGACAATGTCCCGTAGATGGCGGGGAATGGTGCAGTGGCCATAATTGAACACGATGTTGGATTCGGTGTTGTCACCGGACTGCCGCGTGGCCCTCAGTGCCAGGATTGATCGCGCACCCGGCAGTTCATGGGCCATGGCCACAAAGTTGTACTGCCCGCCCACACCGCTGACCACACGGCCGTCGTCCAGGCCATCGGACACAGCTGCACCACCGAGGGTGTACATCATGGCGGTATTGATAAAACGGCCATGGGCCCGCTGGGCGACCTTGAGTTTCTGGTCACCGTAGGCGTGATCGTATAGCTGGTTGATAAAGCCCACGCTGGTCATGCAGATTTTCCGGCGCTGTTCTTCCGGCAGGTCACGCAACGCCTGGTAGAATCGTTCCGGCCCCACGTAGAAGCCGCCATGCATGACGCAGCCACCGGACAACCGCTCACCGAGCCCGCCTTCTGTCAGGGCCTTGCGGGTCCGGGGGTCGGTGATATCCGGCGATACCCCGTCGCCGTCTGCCAGCCGGAGTCCGTCCTGTTCGAGCGCCGCACCCTGGCGGAGGATCCCGTGTTCCAGCAGCCAGAGCACATCCCGGTTGCGCAACACCGGGTCGATCAGCCCCTCCCCGACCAGCACATCCAGCATCTCCAGGCTCGGTTCGGTCGTCAGACGGCCTTCATTGACCAGCCGCTGGAGGCCGGCGTCCCCGAAGACTTCGCGGGTCAGGATGCCTTCCTGCATCAGGTACAGGAAACCGTCCACCATCATTTCGCTGCAGCCATAAAGGCCAACCTCAAAAGGCTCGGTGCCTCCGCATTCGGCCGCCACAGGAAACTGTTCAGCCACTTGCAGGTGATCGTACAAAGCCCGCCAGAGGGGATTCCGGTGATGACGGAGAATGGTACTCTGAACCAGGCCAACACCGAGCGAGCCAATACCCACCTGCAGGGTACCGCCGTCGCGAAGCAGGGCGCTGGCGTAAAAGCCGATCAGGTGGTCGGCCGGGCTGACCGACATTTGCGGAGCGGAAAACAGCGGGTAGTCCGAGGCCGGGTCCGACAGAACCACATCAAAGTCGTCTTCGGCAATGACAGCATGATTCCCCAGCCAGGGCAGGCTGGCGTTCATTTCCGCCATCAGCGCCACGGGCGTGCCCCGGGCTTCCTTTTCCCGCAGCAGCGGGAATATGTCCAGTGACAGGTCCGGGTTGCAGCTCAGGCTCACCTGCCCCGGACAACCATGGTTCTCGCCCGGCGACACCATCTGGCCCACAACATTCACCCCGATGGCCAGCAGGTCACGCACGGCATGGGTATAGTTGGTGCAGACGTAATGCCGTTGCTGACTCTCGTTATTCAGATAGCTGCCCGCCTTGAAGAAAAACTCCGAGACCGTGACGTTATCCGGCAGCCGGTTACGGCTGACATCCCGGGCATAGGCCAGCTCCGGGATGTTGCCGTAAAGACGGCGGGCAAACGGCGCCATGAACCGTTTCTCCAGGGAAGACGACCCTTCCGGCGCCAACAGGGACAGCGCCGTGACGATATGCAACTGGATCTCGGGGTCCTGGCAGGCCCGTTGATACAGCGCATTCACAAAGCGGATGGGCTTGCCCAGACCCAGCGGCAGGCCAAGAGTGATGTTCTTGCCGACCCGCTCTATCACCCGATCGACACAATCTTCCGGGTTGTCCCGGCGTTTGTCAGTGCTCTTTGCCATTCCTGGCTCCTGAACCGTTGTTGATGCCAGTCCCCGGGCGGCCCTTTACGGGCAGGGATAGGTAAATTCCGCGTGGATGGCCTCCACGGCATCGATCAGGCCCTGACTCAGGGTAATCTCCGCCGAACCGACGTTCTCCCGGAGTTGTTCCATGCTGGTGGCGCCGATGATGTTGCTGGTCACGAACTCCCGGCTGTTCACCCAGGCCAGGGACAGCTGGGTCGGCGTCAGGCCATGCTGATGGGCCAGATCGGCATAGGCGCGGGTGGCTTCCATGGCGCGTTCGGTGGTGTAGCGGCTGAAGCGCTCATAGAGGGTCAGGCGGGCTTTCTCGGGCCATTTGCCCCCGAGGTACTTGCCAGTGAGCATGCCGAACGCCAGCGGGGAGTAGGCCAGCAGGCCAGTACTCTCGCGATGGGCAAACTCGGCCAACCCGGCCTCAAAGGAACGGTTAAGCAGGTTGTAGGGGTTCTGGATGGAGGCCACTCTCGGCCAGCCCTTTTCCCGTGACAGCCGCAGGTACTCGGCCGTTCCCCAGGGGGTTTCATTGGAAATGCCGACGTGGCGGATTTTGCCTTCCTTTACAAGACCATCCAGGGCTTCCAGGGTTTCCTCAATGGGCGTCATGGTCTCGTCCGGGTTCTTGCGATAGCCCAGCTTGCCGAAAAAGTTCGCGCTGCGGTCGGGCCAATGCACCTGATACAGATCGATGTAATCGGTCTGCAGGCGGCGAAGGCTGTCCTCACAGGCCTGACGGATATGATCGCGGGTCAGTCGCGGCCCGCCCCGCAGGTAACTCAGACCATTGCCCGGGCCGGCCACCTTGCTGGCAAGCACCAGATCGTCCCGGCGCCCGCGGCGGGCCAGCCAGTTGCCCAGACAGGCCTCGGTCTGGCCCTGGGTCTCCGCCCGCGGCGGTACCGGATACATTTCGGCGACATCAATGAAGTTGATACCCGCACCGGTGGCGTAGTCCAGTTGTTCGAAGGCTTCCTGCTCGGTGTTCTGCTCGCCCCAGGTCATGGTGCCCAGGCAGATCAGGCTGACATCGATATCGGTGGTTCCCAGTTTCCGGGTCTGCATGCGATCTCCTCGAGTTGAAAGCGAATGCCGGCAGCTGTCATCGCAATGTCATGAAGCTGTCGTGGCTCTGTCACGGCCCTTTCCCATAGTGAGGGCATGACACAGAAAGCTTCAGGACCCAGCGTGACCACAGCCCCGCATAACGAACGGCGTCGCCAACACATTAGCATTGTTTCCGAGACATTTCCGCCGGAAATCAATGGTGTTGCCAACACCCTCCAGCATCTCTGCGAGGGGCTGGTCGCGCGCGGCCACCAGGTCTCCGTGATCCGGCCACGGCAACGCGGGGAGCGAGGACAGGCCGAGGCCGCCAGCAGCATTCCCCACCAGGTTGTCACCGGCCTGCCCCTGCCGGGCTACAGCGAACTCCGCTTTGGCCTTGTCCGTCCTGGCCGCCTGGTCCGCCAATGGCGAAACCGCCGACCGGACGCGGTCTATGTCGCTACCCAGGGGCCTCTGGGTGTGGCTGCAACTCTGGCGGCGAAGCGGCTGAACCTTCCGGTTTTCTCCGGCTTTCATACCAACTTTCACAGCTACTCGGGGTATTACGGGCTGGGCATGTTCGAGCGCATACTCAGAAGCTATGGCCGCTGGTTTCATAACCGGACCGACCTGACCCTGGTTCCTACCCTGCAGATGCAGACGGCCACACGGGCCATGGGTATCACCAACACCCGGCTCTGGAGCCGCGGTGTCGACTGCCGCCGCTTCTGCCCGCAGCGCAGGGATACCTCACTGCGTGAACACTGGGGGCTGGGCCCGGATGACAGGGCGGTGCTGTATGTGGGGCGCCTGGCGGCGGAAAAGAACATCCAGCTGGCGGTGGCCTGCTTCGAGCGCATTCGCGGTCTCCACCCGGGTGCCCGCTTCGTGCTCGTGGGTGATGGCCCTCTGCGCCGGCAACTGCAGGAAAGACACCCGGAATACCACTTCTGCGGCGTTCAGAAAGGCGAAGCCCTGGCCCGCCACTATGCCTCCGGGGATATCTTCCTGTTCCCCAGTAAAACCGACACTTTCGGCAACGTGGTCATGGAAGCCATGGCCAGCGGACTGGGCACCGTGGCGTTTGATGACGCAGCCGCCGGTGAACACCTCCGGCACGACGAGAACGGCGTCAAGGCCGCGGTGGATGACGACGAGGCCTTTATCACTCACGCCATCCGGCTGGCCGACCAGCCCTCGCTACTGAACCGTGTCCGAAGCCAGGCCCGGCTGGACGCCCTGGACCAGACCTGGGACAGCCAGATCGAAGTGTTCGAACAACTGGTCTTCAACACCCCTGCAAAGGCTCGACATCATGGCATCAACAAACAGAGCGTCTCGCTTTTTTGAGCGGGCAGACCAGCGGGAACTGGCCTTCTGCCAGGCCCTCAACCGGGCCGTAAGGTTCCGGCCGGTGCTGGGTTATTTCCGGGTGGTGAGTCGGCTGGGGGACGGCTGGTTCTGGTACGGATTGATCCTGCTGTTGCCAATACTGGCCCCCGCCGTGGGCTATGCCCTGGCCCTGTTGATGACCTTCACCGGGCTGACCTGCACCCTGACCTACAAAACCCTGAAGCGCTGGCTGATACGGGAGCGCCCGTTCATTTCCTTCCCGGCCATCGACTGTGCCACGCCACCGCTGGACCGTTACAGCTTCCCCTCCGGCCATACGCTCCATGCCAGTTGCTTTCAGACCATGCTGTTTATCGGCCTGCCAGCAATGGCCTGGGCTGTCCTGCCATTCACACTTTCAGTGGTGGCCTCGCGGGTGGTACTGGGGCTGCACTACCCTTCAGACGTGGCTGCCGGCGCCATCATCGGCAGCACCATGGGCTGGCTTTCGATGTCATTGCTGTCCAGCGGGCTGGCGTAACTGAAAATCAGTCGAACAGCCGTAACTGGGTGACCGGCGCCTCATCATTGCGAAAGCGCACACCCACACCCAGCAACCGGACCGGCCGCGCCTCCTGGGTGATCAGGTCGTCCAGCAGGGGCTGGTAATCCTCGGCGCCAGGGGCGTCAAACGAATCCCGGACCCGCTCCAGGGTATGGGTGGAAAAATCGCTGTAGCGGATTTTCACAAACAGCTTGTGGATGGGTTTGTGCTGGCCCTTGCGGGACAGGCGGCGGCTCAGATCACTCACCAGCGCCGGCATCACTGCTTCACAGGCAGACTTGTCTGGCAGGTCCTGGGAGAAGGTCCGCTCGACACTGACCGATTTCGCCACCCGCGAGACCACCACCGGCCGCTCGTCCCGACCATGGGCCATTTCGAACAGCCGGTAGCCCTGCTTGCCGAAACGTTCCACCAGCGCCGGCGCCCCGAGTGCCTTCATGTCGCCACAGGTCTTTACGCCCAGGTCGTGCAACTTGCCAGCGGTCACCTGGCCCACACCGAACAGCTTCTCAACAGGCAGGGCATTCACAAAGGCCGGCACCTCGTCCGGCGTGATCACGAACAGCCCGTCCGGTTTCTGCCAGTCGCTGGCAATCTTGGCCAGGAACTTGTTGGGGGCAACGCCGGCGGAGATGGTAATGCCCACCTCCTCCCGCACCCGTTCACGCAGGTGCCGGGCCATCAGCGTGGCACTGCCCCGGAAGTCGGTGATGTCGGAAACATCCAGAAAGGCCTCATCCAGGGACAACGGTTCCACCAGGTCCGTCAGATCCCGCAGGATGTCCATAACCTGCCGGGACACCTGCCGGTAGCGGTTCATGTCCACCGGCACCGTCACCAACCCCGGGCACAGGCGACGCGCCTCACTGCCCGGCATGGCGGAACGCACGCCAAACGCCCGGGCACGGTAGTTACAGGTACTGACCACGCCGCGACCTTCTGTGCCTCCGACGGCCAGCGGCACCTCCCGCAATGACGGGTCGTCCCGCATCTCCACGGCGGCGTAAAAGCAGTCGCAGTCAACATGGATTACCTTGCGCTGGGACATCCGCACCCACTCACATTAAAATATGTACATTCATACAGCCTTGTATCTTATGCCAACATGCCGAGAATGTCAGGAGTTCCCACGCTGGAGCGGCCAGGCAACGGCTTCCGGCACTGACAGGATCCTGACCAATGAACATCAATGAGGCGGTGCGAATTCACCTGGCGTCTCTCCGGGCCGGCCATGCGGATTTCGATGATACCCTTGCGCTTGTCGAGCAGCATTTTGACGTCCAGCCGACGTCCTTTGCCAATGGCCCGCTGTACAACGAAGCGGGCGAAAATGCCGGTTCCTGCCGGGTCTTTGCCCTGGGTCAGTACTGCAACCTGAGCGAGGCGGATACCCTGAGCCTGTTCGCCCAGCACTATCAGCAGGTGCTGGATGAGCCCGCCGGTGACAGCCATGGCAATATACGCCAGTTCATCACCACCGGCTGGTCTGGCATCCGGTTTGACGACCAGCCACTGCGGCCCAAAACAACCATCACCCAGTAACACACCAGGGAAGACACCGATCCATGAGCGATACCGCCACTACCGGGATCAAACAGAGTTTCCAGTTGAAAAGTGCCAGCGTGTCGCTGACGGCACTTGAGCTTTACTACTTTGACAACGACGAATTTGAAGCCAACCTGCGGGAGAAAATCAGCCAGGCGCCAGGCTTCTTCAAGGACATTCCCCTGATCGTCAGCCTCGATAAATACGAGGGTCTGGACAGCGAACTCGATTTTTTCAAGCTCATCGGTACCTGCCGCCGCCACAATATCCACGTCATCGGCGTCCGGGCGCGTACCGATGATCAGCGCCGACTGGCCCGGGGGGCATCCCTGGCCATCCTTCCCGCTGGCAGCCAGAGGGACCAGAGCGAGAACGCTCAGCCAGAGGAGCCTGCGCCAGAAACTGAGGTGTCTACAGGCAACCAGCCCCCGGAGGCCCGTTATGTGACCCAACCAGTCCGCTCCGGCCAGCAGATCCACGCGCCGGATGGCGATCTGGTGGTGCTTGCGCCGGTGCAGGCCGGGGCCGAGATCCTGGCGGCCGGCAACATTCACGTATACGGCCCGCTGCGGGGCCGGGCACTGGCGGGGGTCAATGGCAGTGAAAATGCCCGTATTTTCTGCCAGTCGCTGGAAGCAGAGCTTGTGTCCATTGCCGGACACTATAAAATCTCCGAAGATCTTCAGGACAGTGGCTGGAAAGGCGCCGTGCAGATCCAGCTCAAGGACGACCTGCTGGTGGTAACGCCACTGGACAAGGCCTGATGTTGTGACAGCCAGCAACATCCGAAGACACGACGAATCCACTGCGAAACAGGAAGCGAATTTTGGCTAGAATCATAGTCGTTACCTCAGGAAAAGGCGGCGTTGGCAAAACCACCACCAGCGCCTCGATCAGTACCGGCCTGGCCAAACGCGGGCATAAAACCGTCGTTATCGATTTCGACGTGGGCCTGCGTAACCTGGACCTGATCATGAACTGCGAACGCCGGGTGGTGTACGACTTCGTCAACGTCATCCAGGGCGAAGCCACACTGAACCAGGCCCTGATCAAGGACAAGCGGGTCGATACCCTGTTCATCCTGCCGGCCTCCCAGACCCGGGAAAAAGAAGCCCTGACCCCGGAAGGCGTCGAGAAGGTGATCAACCAACTGGCCGAAACCTTCGACTACATCGTCTGCGATTCCCCGGCGGGTATCGAACACGGCGCCCTGATGGCCCTCTATCATGCCGATGAGGCTATCGTGGTGACCAATCCCGAAGTTTCCTCGGTGCGCGACTCCGACCGCATTCTGGGCATCCTGCAGAGCAAGTCCCGGCGCGCTGAGAACGGGCTGGACCCGGTTAAGGAACATCTGCTGCTCAGTCGCTACAACCCCCAACGGGTTGAGAGAGGCGAAATGCTGTCGGTGCAGGACGTGGAGGAAATACTCGCCATCCCCCTGCTGGGCGTGATTCCCGAAAGCCAGGTGGTACTCAACGCCTCCAACCAGGGCATGCCAGTGATACTGGAAGAACAGAGCGATGCCGGCCAGGCCTACGACGATGCGGTTGCCCGCCTGCTCGGAGAAGACCGGGAACACCGCTTCCTCAACGCGCAGAAGAAAGGCTTCTTCTCACGGATGTTCAAGGGAGGCTAAGGAATGAGTTTCCTCGATTACTTCCGTAGCAAGAAAACCCCCAGTGCCAGCGTTGCCAAGGAGCGCCTGCAGATCATCGTGGCCCATGAGCGCGGTCAGCGCGCCCAGCCGGACTACCTGCCACAGCTTCAGCAGGAACTGCTGGAGGTGATCCGCAAGTACGTCCAGATCAGTGACGACATGGTACAGGTGGAAGTGGACCGCAATGACAGCTGTTCGGTACTGGAGTTGAATGTAACACTGCCGGAAAAATAGCCCGATATTATCGGGCTGACATGGATGACGAGCGGCCACGGAACGGCTAAGCTTTTACCAACAGACCGCAGGGAAAGAGGTAACGCCCCCTATGCCCAGAGCACAGCAAGCTCAAACTCCCCACAAGATGTATGTCCTCGACACCAACGTCCTGATCCACGACCCCAACGCCCTCCTGAATTTTGAAGAACACGAAGTCATCATCCCGATGACCGTCCTTGAAGAACTCGACAACCTGAAATCCGGCAAACAGGCCGTGGCGGCGGACTGCCGGCAGGCCATTCGCAACATCGACAAGCTCCTGGGCGACGCCCCACCGGCCGATATCGAGCGTGGCGTGCCCATTCTCCGCGGCCCCAAGGCAGAACCCCTGGGTACCCTGTCGATCATCATGACCACCGAATACAACGGTAATCATGCCCTGCCCCAGCACCTGAATGACAACAAGATCATCAATACGCTGGCGGCGCTTCAGGAGCGCAACAAGTCCCGGGACATTATCCTGGTGAGCAAGGACATCAACATGCGCCTGAAAGCCCGGGGCTTTGGTGTCGAGGCGCAGGACTACCACAACGACCAGTTGCTGGACGACATCGACCTGCTGCCCAAAGGCTACCGGGAGTTCCCCAACTCCTTCTGGGACAACATCGAGAAAGTGGAAACGGTGCAGCGTGAGGGGGTGACCGAACACCTGCTGCGCCGGGAAGGCGAGCTGGCCAAGCTCAACATCAATGAGTTCGTGATCGACGAACAGGGCTTTATCGGCCAGGTCGTGGACATTGGCGAAAACCAGATGGTAATCAAGGACCTGCACCAGCATGACCTGATGGATCAGGAAGTCTGGGGGCTGCTGCCCCGGGATATCTATCAGGCGATGGCGCTGAACCTGCTGCTGGACCCGGACGTGCACCTGGTGAACCTGACCGGCTCGGCCGGTTCCGGCAAGACCATCCTCGCCCTGGCGGCCTGCATCGAAATGACGGTGGCCAGCAAGGCCTACAAGCGGATTATCGCGACCCGTTCGACCCAGGGGCTGGATGAAGACATCGGGTTCCTGCCCGGTACCGAAACCGAGAAAATGGAACCCTGGCTGGGCGCCATTGTGGACAACCTGGAAGCCCTGCACGAGGACGACGAGAACATGACCGCCAGCGTCGACTACATCCTCAGCAAGGTGCCCCTGCATTTCAAATCCATGAACTACATCCGGGGCCGAAGCTTCCAGCACAGCCTGATCATTATCGATGAGTGCCAGAACCTGACCCCGCACCAGGTCAAAACCATCATCACCCGCGCCGGCAACGGCTCCAAGGTGATCTGCCTGGGCAACCTGGCGCAGATCGATACGCCCTATCTGAGCCCGCTGAGTTCCGGGCTGACCTACATGACCGAACGCTTCAAAGGGTTCCGGCATGGCGGTCATATCCACCTTCAGGGCGTCCCCCGCTCGGCCCTGGCAGAGTTCGCCGAAGCCAACCTGTAAACCCGGAAAAGAAAAAGGGGAGCCAAGCTCCCCTTTCCTCTCAACCAGTATCTGATCCGGCCACTAGACCCGGTACCGGCTCACTTCCTCGGTCAGCTCACCTGCCAGTTCGTTAAGCCGGCGGGTGGCCTCATCGGCCCGGCGGGTACCGTCTGCTGTCTGCTCAGAGATAGCTACAATCTCATGCACATTCTGGTTGATGGTGTCCGACACGCTGGTCTGTTCCTCCGCCGCACTGGCAATCTGGGCGTTCATATCCGTGATGCTGTGAACCGCCTCGGCAATGCGATGCAGACCGTCGTTCACCTGCCGGGTTTCCTCAACAGTTGCCTCACTCTGCTCCCGGATGGTTCCGATCAGTTTGACGGCATCGGCCGCCCCCTGCTGCAGCCGCTCGATGGTCTGCTGGATTTCCTGGGTGCTCTGCTGGGTCCGGCTGGCCAGGGTACGCACCTCATCAGCCACCACGGCAAAGCCACGACCGGCCTCACCGGCTCGGGCGGCCTCAATGGCGGCGTTGAGCGCCAGCAGGTTGGTCTGGTCGGCAATCTCCCGGATCACTTCCAGAACACGGTCGATCTGGCCGGAATCGGTGCCCAGTTTCTCGATGACCGCTACACCCTGTTCAACCTGCTCCGACAGGCCACCAATCACCTCAATGGCCTGGTGCACCACACCCTGGGCATCGTTGACCTGGGCCATGGCGTGCCCGGCGGAATCCGATGCCTCGCTGGCGTTGCCAGCCACTTCCTGGGCGGCGGCGGTCATTTCGTTCATCGCCGTGGCCACCTGGTCACTTTCCGATTTCTGGCGTTCCACCCCCTGCCCGGCTTCGGACATCACGGCGTTGAGCTCATCGGACGTTTCCTTGAGCGTGACCGCAGACCCGCGGACCCGCTCCACCAGGCCATGAACCTGATCGGCAAAACTGTTAAAGGCGGTGGCCAGATGCCCCAGCTCATCCCGGCTGGAGGCATCCAGCCGCTGGGTCAGGTCGCCGTCGCCACTGGCGATGCCATTCATAGCAGTAACCGCCGATTTCAGCGGCCGGATAATCCCCCGGACCACCACCAGCGCGAGAAAGACGATGATCGCCAGGGCAATCACCGATGTGGTAACCGAACCGAACACGGCCCCACCCAGTGACTGATCGACACTGGATTCCATATGGGCCACCTGGGCCTCCAGACCGTCCACCCAGAAACCGGTGCCGATCATCACACCCCATTCCGGCAACAGTTCGGCATAACCCAGTTTGGGCGCGATCTGGCCGGTTTTCGGGTGTTCCCATCCGTAGGCCACAAAGCCGCCACCACTGCGGGCCGCCTCGACCAGCTCCCGGATCAGGTATTTGCCGTTGGGGTCCTGGAAATCCCAGAGATTCTTCCCCTCCAGAGCCGGCTTGACCCCGTGCATCACGTTCACGCCACTGGTGTCATAGGCAAAGATATAACCGGCACTGCCGGAATCATCAAAACGCAACTGACGAAGGATTTCCCAGGCCTGCTCGCGCACCTCCGGGTCGTTAGCTGACCCCGGCTGTTCGTAAAGGTGCTGGATGGAACTCTTGGCCAGTTGCAGATAGTTCTGCAACTCCTGGCGTTTGCTGGCCTCCATATCCTGGGAAAAGGTGGCCACGGCCTGGTCGCCGATGTTGCTGGCCTGATTCAGGTTATAGGTGGTCAGCAGTGCCGTGAGCAGAATCACCGGCACCAGGGCAAGGAGAAGCACTCGGGTCTGGATCGTCAGTTTTTTCATGGGCTAGGTTCTTCTGTTCAGGGCGTATTGGGCCGAATCGTCCGGCCCCTCTGAAAAAGCGTAGCAACCCTACAGAAAAACACCGAACCAATGCCAGCCGAATACGGCCTCAATCCTTGAATTCGGACTTGTCGAGGCCGTGTTTTTTCATCTTGTCATACAGGGTCTTGCGGGCAATCCCGAGCTGGACCATGGTGTCCTTGATGCTACCGTGGCTGGCATTGAGCGCACTGACAATGGCGGAGCGCTCAAAGGCGTCCATCATCTCTGACAGGGTGCGCCGGCCCACCAGGTTCTCCCGGCCCGGCGCCCGCGCTTCTTCCAGTGCGCTGGGGCCCAACAGTACGTAACGTTCGGCCAGGTTTCGCAGCTCCCGCACGTTGCCCGGCCAGGGGTGCTCCATCAGACGGGCGGCCTGCTCGGCGTCCAGTGGAATGCTTTCCCGGTCATAGCGGGCCGCAGCAATCAGCACAAAGTGGTGAAAGAGCATGGGAATGTCTTCCTTGCGCTCTTTGAGGGACGGAATGTCCACCTTCACCACGTTCAGCCGGTAATACAGGTCCGAGCGGAACTCGCCGGTTTCGCTCAGCTTCTGCAGATCCGCCTTGGTGGCGGCGATGATGCGCAGATCAATGTCCAGCACGTCGTTGCTGCCCAGGCGCTCGACTCTCTGTTCCTCCAGCACCCGCAGCAGTTTCACCTGCAACGGCATGGGCATGCTCTCCACTTCATCAAGGAAAAGCGTACCTTTGTGGGCGTGCTCGATCTTGCCGATACGGCGCTTGTCGGCACCGGTGAAAGCACCCGGCTCGTGGCCGAACAGCTCGCTTTCGATCAGGTGTTCCGGCACGGCCCCACAGTTGATGGCCACGAAGTTGTGATTGCTGCGCGGGCTGTTTTCATGGATATAGCGGGCCAGCGCATCCTTGCCGGAACCGGTATCACCGTGCAGCAGGATGTTGGCGGAAATATCCAGAATGGGATCAATGGTGGCCATCACCCGGCGCATGGCCGGGGAATCACCCAGAATCCTCGGCCCGGGCCGGGCCAACTGACGCAACTGTACCTTCAGCCGCCGGTTTTCCAGGGCCAGGTGCCGTTTCTCCATGGCGTGTCGCAGCAGTTCGATCAGCTCGTCGTGGTCGAAGGGCTTCTCGATGAAATCATAGGCGCCCATCTGCATGGCGGAGACGGCGGTGCTGATGTCCCCCTGCCCGGTCAGCAGGATCACCGGGATATCCTCGTCGATAGCCCGGACTTTCTGCAGCAGTTCAAGGCCATCCATTCCCGGCATGTTGTAGTCGCACAGCATCACGCCGTCGAACTCCGGGGAAACCTGTTTCAGCGACGATGGGCCATCCTCGTAGCAGACCACAGGCAGGCTTTCCAGGTTCAGGGTCTGCTCCATGACCGGTCGGATATCCGGATCATCGTCCACAAAAATTACTGAAGGCTGTGTCATTCCGTGGTCTTCCGCTGTTTCAGTTTCAGAACGAATTCCGCGCCCGGGGCGTCTTCCCGGTTCTGTCCGGTCAGGGTGCCGCCCAGGGCATCAACAATCTGCCTTGAGATCGACAGGCCCAGGCCCAGCCCCTGCTTGACCGACTTGGTGGTGAAAAACGGCTCGAAGATCTGCTCGGTATTACCGGCCAGTCCCGGCCCGTTATCGCGAATACGGCAACGCCAGTAGTCGCCCTCGGCATTCAGATCGATGGTAATCTCCGGCGCTTCCCGGACTTCAACCGCCTGCACCGCATTGGCCAGAAGGTTCACCATCACCTGCTCAATCCGGTTCAGGTCACCATGGCACATGGCGGGCTGGTCCGGGCGCTCCCAGCGGATGTCGATGCCCTCACTGCTCTTCTGGGCCCGGATGATTTTCAGCGCCGCATCCACCGCCATCCGCACATCCACAGTCGAGGGCGGCCCTTCGGACTTGCGGGCAAACACCTTGAACTGCCGGGTCATCTCGGCCATTTTGTCGCACAACCCGATGATCTCCTCGAGGTTGGCGTCCACCATGTCATTGGCGCCCCGCTGCAGGAACTTACGGCTGTTGCGGGCATAGCCCTGAATCGCCGTCAGCGGCTGATTCATTTCATGGTTCAGGCCCGCCGACATCTGGCCCAGCACGGCCAGCTTGGCCGCCTGAATCAACTCCTGCTGGGTTTCCCGCAGTTCGTTCTGGGTCCGCTCCCGCTCCTGGATTTCCTCCAGCAACTGGTCATTGGAACGTTTAAGATCGGCGGTTCGTTGAGCCACCCGCCGCTCCAACTGCTCGCCCCGGATGGCCAGCTCCCGCTCCCTCCGATAACGCTCCCTGAGGTACAGCCAGGTCAGAAAACCGGCCAGGTACAGCGCCAGCCCCATCAACAGGAAGCCAATCCGGCTCCAGGTTACGGACTGGGTGCTTACCAGCACCCGCAACGTCCAGTCGAGCCTCGGCAACTCAGTGCCAACACTCAGGTAATCAGCCGACTGGTCACCTTCTGCCAGCCGGATAGTCTGCGACCCTTCGGACAACACCCAGGGGCTGCCCAGCGTCTCCAGCGCCATCGGCAACAGCTCGCGCTCCGGGTAACGCTGGCGGGTTTCGGGGGCCGGGCTCGAATCCCCCGGACGGAAGTCCCGGTAAAGCCAGCCGGGATTACTGCTTAAAAAGGCAATGCCATCGCCATCAAGCACCACCATTTCCGCCTCCCGTGCCGCATCCGGCCGGTGCCACTGGCTTTCAAGCTCGTGCACCAGCACTTTCACGGCCACGACCCCAAGCATCTTGCCCCGCTGGTCGCGGACCGGGTGAGAGAAATACAGCCCCCGTTCCATCGACTGTGAACCCAGCGCGAAATAGGCCACCGGCCCTCCGGATTCCACCGCGTCCCTGAAGTAGGGCCGAAACGAGTAGTTGTTGCCGACAAAGCTGTCGGGCTGGGCGTAATTGTTGGCGGCGATGGTCATACCCGACATGTCCATAAGGTACACGTCCGAACCGCCCACAATTGTCGCCATTCGCTGCATCTGCCGATTGGCTTCCAGCAGCACGGTTTCGTCGTCTGGCTGTCTGAGGGCGCCGGCCAGCACCGGGTGTTCAGCAACCAGCCCTGGCACCGGCAGGTAACGGTTCAGTTCGTTGGCCACCAGTTGCCGGTAACGGAAAGCTTCCTGCAGACTGCTCTGTTCAAGCTGTCGAAACCCGAACCAGCCGCCCAGCACCCAGGACAGTGCCAATACGGGAATCAGGACCAGTACTGCGTTTATACGGTGGGACATTCATCAGGCTTCCGGCGAAAAGGCTTGGGGGAGACTCTGACCGGGTATCGGTCAGAGTCCCTAGCCTACCGTTGGCCCCGGAACGGGACAACCGGCCTGCAACAGGCCGGCCACCCGTGCCACGCTGCGATCGTCAGGCGGTCGCAACGCTCGGGGCGCGTTTACGCTGGATCATCCAGGCCGCAACCGCCAGACCAATACCCGCCAGATCCGTCCAGATACCGCCTTCAATGGTCAGCAGCGCCGCGACGATAAGCAGCAGACGTACCGGCCAGTTACCGGCAGCCCGGGCAAACCAGCCCATCACGCCGGCAGACAGCAGGTAGACACCGAAAGTGGCGGTTACCAGAGCACGGGCAATCTCGAACCATCCAGCTTCCATCAGCAGCGCGCTGTTGTAGAAGAACATGAACGGCACGATGAAGGCCGCAATACCAATCCGGAACGATGCCACCGAGGTTGCCATGGCATTGGCGCCCGAGATACCGGCTGCGGCATAGGAGGCCAGCGCCACCGGCGGTGTAATGGCAGAAACCACCGCGAAATAGAACACAAAGAAGTGAGCGGTCAGCGGCTCAATACCCAGCTGTACCAGGCCCGGCGCAACCACCGAGGCGGCCACCGCATAGGCTGCGGTCGTCGGCATGCCCATCCCGAGGAGGATGGAAATGAACATGGCAAACACCAGCGCCAGCAGGTGGGAAGCTTCCGCCACATCCAGCAGCAGGACGGAGAAACGGGCACCCACACCGGTGAGTGAAATTACACCCACGATGATACCGGCGGCCGCACACACCACGATGATCTGGATCGACATCATGGCCGCGATATCCAGCGCATGCAGGATTTCACGGATACCCATCTTGTTCGGCGACAGCCAGCTAACCACGGCGGCAGATACAGTCGCCAGGGTGCCGGCGCGGATCACCGAGTAACCCTGGAACAGGGCCACCACCAGGATGATGATGGGGATAAACAGATAGATCTGCTTCACCAGGCGGGAGAACTTCGGCAGTTCGTCCTCGCGCATGCCACGCATGCCGGTCTTGGCCGCCTCGAAGTCCACCATGAAGTAGACCGAGGCAAAATACAGAATGGCCGGGATGATCGCGGCGATGGCAATCTCGGTATACGGGATACCGGTGATTTCCGCCATGATAAAGGCGCCCGCGCCCATGATCGGCGGCATGATCTGGCCACCGGTAGAGGCGGCTGCTTCAACAGCGCCGGCCGAGGTTTTCTTGTAACCCACTTTCTTCATCAGCGGGATGGTCAGTGAGCCGGTGGACACCACGTTACCGGCACTGGTGCCGTTGATCATGCCCATCAGGCCGGAGGCAAAGATGGACACCTTGGCAGGACCACCGCGGGACCGGCCGGCAGCGGCAAAGGCAAAGTTTACAAAGTAATCACCCACCTTGGACGCCTGCAGGAAGGCGGCAAAGATGATGAACAGAATAATGTAGGTAGACGACACAGCGGTGGTCGGCCCGAGGATACCCGCATCGGTATAGACCTGACTGAAGAAACGCTGCACCGACAGCCCCGGATAACCCAGGAACCCGGGCAGATAGGGGCCAGCAAACACATAGGCCAGGAACACCAGGCCAATCACCACCAGCGACATACCGGCGACACGACGTGTCAGTTCCAGGATCAGCGCGGTACCGCCAACCGCCGCGAAGGAAATGCCGATCGGAGCAAAAGGCGTACCGGTAGACATACGCATGGAGGTGTTAAGCACCACCAGTAAATAGGTGGCGACCGCCAAGGAACATACGATCAGGACCAGATCCGGCACACTGAAACGGGCACGGCCCCGCTGGTGAAACCAGGAGGTCACAATACCGACAGTGACGGCAGCCAGCAGCGGCCAGCCGTAGTGCCAGGTTTCCAGCGCCCGATCGATGCGCATGGCGCCGTCGTTCAGCATCTGATAGAAGGCAAACCCCTGGTAAAGTGCGTAAAGCGCCGGCAGCAGCGCGACAGCCCCAACCCAGGTAGTCCAGCGGTGGCGAACACCGCCCTCTTCCGGCGTCGCAAAACGGGCACCGGCGTAAAGCATGAATCCAAGCAACAGGGCACCCGCCACGTGCACGATCCGGAAAGACCAGGTTTCCAGCGGTGCGATATTCAGCGTGTACAGATGGAAAGAGGAATAACCAATGGTCAGAAGGGTGACAAGCTTGAGCAACCAGCCCTCAAACAGGCGACGGTTCGCTTCCACCGGTTCTTCGTCAACATTATGGGCGAGGATATGATCCTCATCCTCAGTAATTCGGGGAGAATGTTGTATTTCGTGTTCAGTAGACATGATGCGACCTGCTAGCGAAAAAGCCAGGCCAGCCGGGAGACTGGCCCGCAGGGGCCGCCGGGCGGCGGCCCCTTCAAGAATGACGGTTACTCGTGGATCCGGTCAGCCGGAATCTCGTAGCCGTTCTCTTTAAACCAGCGCGCTGCGCCCGGATGCCAGGGCAGAACGTTGTTCTTGGTGTAGTTTTCAGGCACAGAAGTACGAGCGGCCTTGTGGATGGAGACCATCTTGTCGTTGTTCTCCATGGTCAGCTTGACCATCTCATAAACCAGGCTCTCCGGTACGTCACAGTTGGCGATGGAGAAGTTCCACATGGAAACCACGCGAGACGGCTCTTCCAGGGACTGGTAGGTGCTGGCCGGAATGATGAACTCGGAAACCGGGAAGTTGTTGATCACTTTCTCAGCTTCAGCGTCGTTCATACCGATGATATTGACGTCAGTCTGGACTTCCAGTTGGCTGACCGCCGGAATGGGGATACCTGCGGCGAAGGCCACCACGTCAATCAGGCCATCCTGAAGCTGACCGCCCAGATCAGACCAGCTGCCGTTACGACGCTCGAAGTCCACACCCAGGGTTTCCATCATGCGCGGAAAGTAAGTGTCAGATGTGGAACCGGCCGGGCCGAAACCGATGGTCGCACCGTCCGGAATGTCGGAGATGGACTCGATGCCGGAGCTGCTCAGGGTAGTGATGGAGAACGGTGTCTGGTACATCGGGAACATCGCGCAGACGTTGTCCATCTTCATGCCCGGAGCCAGCGGGCTCTTGCCGTCCAGGGATTCACGGGCCGGGCCCATGGTGGTCAGGCCGAAGTTCAGGTCGCCAGTGTGGACCAGAGCCATGTTCTGCATCGGGCCGCCGGTGATTTCAGCGCCGCCGGAAATACCCAGGTTCTCGGCCATGTAGTTGGCCCAGCCAGAACCATAGGCGAAGTAAGTGCCGCCCTGACTGGCGGTACCGACGGTAAAGCTTTCCGGCCAGTCGGATTTATCCTGCGCAACCGCCGGGGCTGCTGCAAAAACGGATGAGGCGACCACGGCCGCCACGATGGCTTGGATTTTCATAGAGACTGCTCCCGTATCATTTTGTTTGTTGGGTGCCAACGGGGCCCAGAAGACCCGCTGGCCATTAAGGTAGCAAAGAGCAGGCCAGTAATGGAAAATACTTACAAAACAGAAAGGTGAAGAAAAGAACAGGTAAAGCACTGCTGATTTTGGGTGGAAAACCACCCAAATAAAGAAGGTGATGGGTAGATCTGCACACACACCCACCTGGGCGTCCTTGACGATCGGCGCAAGAGGTTATCAAGCCGCCTGCATGGCGGCGAACTTTTCCGCGATTTCCCCGGCCTCTGACCTGGTTTTCTAAGCCGCCTGCATGGCGGCGAACGGTGGCTTTGGATGTCGGGCCTGCGACAGTTTTTTCTAAGCCGCCTGCATGGCGGCGAACTTCATCTTCTTTCGCCTGGTCCGGGCCGCCGGTTTCTAAGCCGCCTGCATGGCGGCGAACTTTTCCGCGATTTCCCCGGCCTCTGACCTGGTTTTCTAAGCCGCCTGCATGGCGGCGAACGGTGGCTTTGGATGTCGGGCCTGCGACAGTTTTTTCTAAGCCGCCTGCATGGCGGCGAACGGCATTTCCGCCAGGGCTCCGAACCCCGCCCGTTTCTAAGCCGCCTGCATGGCGGCGAACCCCTGGTAGGGCTCGCAGGTGAACTTCAGGAATTTCTAAGCCGCCTGCATGGCGGCGAACCCCAGCACAAACCTGACAGATTCGGGGACGGTTTTCTAAGCCGCCTGCATGGCGGCGAACGATCGTCGGCGGCGTCGCCGTCCTGGGCGCGTTTTCTAAGCCGCCTGCATGGCGGCGAACGGTTGTGCAGATGCCGGGTGGCGTTCGTGTTATTTTCTAAGCCGCCTGCATGGCGGCGAACGTACCGCTTGCGGGGCCATTCGTGGTTCAACATTTCTAAGCCGCCTGCATGGCGGCGAACGCCGGAAAAACTCGATGCAATACCTGCGTAATTTTCTAAGCCGCCTGCATGGCGGCGAACGCTCTCATTTCGACATCCCTTGCTGCGGTTAATTTCTAAGCCGCCTGCATGGCGGCGAACCGTTTGAGCCAGTTACGGCAACGCTTGAGACTTTTCTAAGCCGCCTGCATGGCGGCGAACTCCGGTATACACCCAGGCTAGATGCACCCACTTTTCTAAGCCGCCTGCATGGCGGCGAACCATCTGGCCCCGAGAAGGCGCGGTCGCGTACATTTCTAAGCCGCCTGCATGGCGGCGAACGGTTTCATCTTCGGCGCTGTCCGCTTCAACGTTTTCTAAGCCGCCTGCATGGCGGCGAACGGCGTCGTTGTCCACGCCGGAGGTGGCCAGGTTTTCTAAGCCGCCTGCATGGCGGCGAACCCAGCAGGCGCTTGTAGATGTTATTACTCATGTTTCTAAGCCGCCTGCATGGCGGCGAACAAGGTAGCACCCGCCTCCTAACCGTTCATCATTTTCTAAGCCGCCTGCATGGCGGCGAACACTGTCGGCGGCGTGTGTATGACCAGGCTTGTTTTCTAAGCCGCCTGCATGGCGGCGAACTTCCGGGGCGGGTTCGCCCAGGTCAAGTGGATTTTCTAAGCCGCCTGCATGGCGGCGAACGCCTACCTGGAGCAGCAGCGAAAACAGCAGCATTTCTAAGCCGCCTGCATGGCGGCGAACTCTTTGGCGCTGGTGTCGGTGCGGCCTGCGATTTTCTAAGCCGCCTGCATGGCGGCGAACGCGCCGTTTGTGGGAGTGCTGCGGCCTGCGACTTTCTAAGCCGCCTGCATGGCGGCGAACTGACGGACTGGATGCGCTCCAGTTCGTTTAGTCTTCTAAGCCGCCTGCATGGCGGCGAACGCGAAGGATCCGCCGCGCGGCCACGCCGTGATCTTCTAAGCCGCCTGCATGGCGGCGAACTATGCGGCAAATGCAAAAAAACAAGTTACAGCCAGCACTTACCGGAAGAGTATCAATTTAACCTTCCTGAAATGCACGACTGCAACTTGCTGATTTATATAGCTCAATTTTAAAGAGCAGAATTTTGGTGTCAGAAGACGGGTAATCCCACAGGTGCGCCAGGAGAGCTCAGCCCATAACAGTTCAACTCGCCATGCTTCGCGCGCTCATGCTCCTCCATATTGATAAATAAGGGGAATTTCCGGGCGGAACTACCATCACGTTTTTTGGCCCGTTGGCTTTCCATCCAGATATAAGGCAATCCGGTTTCTGGCTCTGGCCGAGTCTTTTCCAAAGCCAGTAGACAGTCCTCCAAAGGTTTCCCTGACTTCGCCGCCCAGCGTTTAGCCTTGTTCAGCTCATCCTTTTCAATACGAGCCTGGCCTTTGGCATGGTAACGTCGGAAAGAAACATAACCCGTCGCCTGAGGCACGGGTTTTATGGACTTAACATGAACATAGTCTGAAAGACGCTCCACGTAGGAGGCGACATCCACTCTCTCCAACTGGCTTTGCTCTTCTGCGTATAGCCGAAGCTTTCTGCCCAGCGGAAATCCTCGCTGACCGTATTCAGGGAACCCAACCGCAACTGCGCTTAAATTTTCACCAATTTTTTTATCAACCAGGGCAATATGCACTTGCTGATACAGCTTTTGCCAAAGAAATCCCAGCGCAATATCCGAGTCCGATAACAGAGTAATATCCTGGTAGAAGTTCATACCTACTCCTACTTGTCACTTTCACCAAAAACACCACCACGTACCAGCACCGCCATCACATAGTGCTCGTCTTCAATGCGCTCTAGTTGACCACCGCGTGCCCAAGAATCAAAGAGCGTATAAAAATCCTGTTTTTCTTTCGGCGTTCTGTAGGCTTTTCCCAGATTGGTCACTGCCCCGTATGGCTCGATCGCGATTGCACCCGCACTCTGATCCTCATCTCCGTACGCGGGGTACCAGGTGTCAATGGAGCGCAGTGCGTTGCCTATTTTTTGTGAGTGCATGGCAGCATGTCCCTGCACATCGTATAGGACCTTGCTCTTTTTGCTCTTACCCTTGTCCAGTACCAACTCTTCCGAAGGGTATACTTCCTGCGCCTTGCCCAACTGGGCATAGGTAGTAACCTCAAGCACCAACGCACCGTCACCACTGGCCAGGGTTTGCGCAATTTTTTCACCCAGTGCATTAATCTTTTCATCATGCTGCTCAAAGCTTCGGGTGCTGTAATTCAGGGCATCAAAGGTCCACTGTTCATCCCGCCCTTTATTGAGCACTCTTACCTGCACTTCAATTTGCTCAGCCCCCACGCGGTTGCGCCAGAGGAAACGGGCATTGGCAATGTTGTGCGCGTATCGGCGCCCCAACTCCTGAAAACCTTCCCTATCGATATAATCGCGGGCTGCCTGGTAATAGCTCTGTTTGAACTGGGCGTTATTGCAGGCAGAAGGATGTTCAACGCCGCCCAGTACTTTCAGTGTGAACTGATGCTTGAGAGTGTTCTGGCCTGTTCCAAGCGCACACGCATCTATGGTTTGCAGGTTTGGCTTTTCAACTTCGGCATTCAATTTAGCTGGATCATTTTTAACAGCTGCCTTCAGTCGATTCGAGATAGTGCCCCGCACAGACTTCTCACGCAGCTGCAAAGGGACTGTATCTGTCTGGGTGTCCCAACAGGTGCCATAAAAATAGCCATCAGAAGGAACCAGTTTTTTCTCAAATGCCAGAACCGATGCCGTATCGTTAGTCTTCGCCATGTTATTACTCCCTTTCTTCCATAATCGGGCTTTAAAAAAGGCCGCTGTGTGGGGTTTCAGTTTGTACCTGTTGGCACAGGTACAGGTCATTGGGTAAGTCAGCGTTGTACTCCCATAGGGCCTCATCGAGATCTTCGATTCGGTGTGCCATCTTGAATTCGCCCAAGGTAACCACGCTTTCTGCAAAACGATGTGGCGTGTCTGCATCGCGCTGATTTTTCGCCGGCCCTACAGGGCTGATGCCTTGGAAGCCAGTCGCGATAGGCACAATCCAACCATGGGTTTTGCGGTGGCTGTGCCAAATAACATCACCATTCTCATCTTGCTCACATTGATGATGCACCGTTACGTGTTCGAGCAGCGCATCCAGTGCATCGGTACCCTGCTTCATTGCCTCCTGCATCAGCTCCCGACGCTCAAGCAGGGCGAAACCAGGCATTAAACTCCGCATCACCTTCTGGACTTCTTTAGCCTCGCTGTCATCCAGTGCCTTTAGCTCGGGGAAATCGAAATCAAGCAAGTCTCCTCCCGCAACCTTCATTCGACTCAGCAACTGATTCAGTCGCTCGAAAAATGCCGTTTTTTCAACCCTCTCAAGGTCATCATCGTCAGCGCGATACTCGATTAGCAGGCTCACATCCAGGTGACAGCGGGCTTCCTCAATAAAGGCTGAGCGCTGTCCGTCTCTATCCAGTGGGTTGGCGGTACCAACAATGGAATGCACATAGTCTCCGGGGCCTTGATAGGTTTGCAGATCGCACCGATGGCTAATTACGCCCGTAGCCACCAGCCGAAGTGTGGGATAATCACTGGCTTTTAGTTTGCGCTCAAGAGCATGCACAAATCCGAGCCAAGCGGTCATGGCAGGGAACCCAATAGTGAACGGGCTGGAAAGCGCATTGGCGTTATGAACTTTAAGATGCGGAAGCACCAATAGCCGTCGGGTACTCATAGCAAAGCCTCTCTATTTTGTTCGATCACCCGTGCAAAGGCTTCCAGCTCCTTATCACCCAGCTGGATTGCCGATTTCCCCACTACTTTTTGATAGCTGCGAATGAAATGGCGAGTGGCATCCTTAATCAGGGTTTTGAACCATGGCGCATCCACGGTGCGCTGGCCCGCATGTTCTGGAAAAAGCCATAGCTTTTGCTCCCCCTGCAAGCTCTCCGGCCGGGCTTCTTGAGGCTGGTCTTCGAACGCATTGCGTACCTGCCACATCTTAAGGATCAAGTGATCTACATATTCCTGGATTCTGTAGTCACGGCCATCACGGATATGAACGTTGTTGTAATCCGTCGTTAGCAGGCGATGGAAAGCCTGAAAGGTCTCCTGAAGCTGCCTGGGATAAAACACATCGTCGAAGAAGTCTCTTGTGGGTAGGCGTACATTCCTGGGGGTCAGCTCAGGCGGCATCGATAACAGGAGGTGGGCTTTGCCTG
Organism: Marinobacter oulmenensis; assembly: GCF_014201735.1. GTDB lineage: Bacteria > Pseudomonadota > Gammaproteobacteria > Pseudomonadales > Oleiphilaceae > Marinobacter > Marinobacter oulmenensis. The sequence continues at coordinate 412,773 of NZ_JACHFE010000004.1, forward strand.
CGTTTTGGTTATTCAGAACGCTTATGTTCTGAGGCTTGGTGCCACCGAAACCTATCGTCGTCAGATTGTAGACTTCCTGATACCCAGTCTCAGAATGCTGGTTGTTTTTTCTAAGCTCTCTGGCTTCTTTAACCTCTTCAGCAAAACGCAGGCGATCCAGACGCTGTCGCATTTCAAACAGGTGGCCAGAGTGACTCAAAATTGACAACAGGTGGTAATTCTCTGTGTCATCTTCTTCAATCGGGAAATAGACCTGCTTTATTTTAGAGCTGGTGACGGCTTCATCTTTGGTCGCCACCATTGCAAGAAATCCTTTCCTTAAATCCTCGGGGTTGCCGTTAGCCTTCTTTAGTAGGGACTGCGCAAGTTCTGTGTCATCCTGAATATGCTGAAGCAGTGTTCTCTGATCCTTGAGGTTTAAGGTCAGAAACTTGTATACGTCCAATGCGGCAGCATTGCCTAACGCATCGGGATCAACCTGTATATTTCCACTGCGCAAAAAACCATCCGCCGATGGTTTCGACCGGGCGATGACTGAACTGGCGTAACCATTCTTATTTTTACGGGCACTGGGGTGGCTGAATGTGCAAGGGTGTGTAGCCATCGAAATCTGGCCTGCACGTTTGGCGGCGTTTGGCAGCCAATTCTTGAGAGCAAAGACATCTTCGCACTCCTGTTCTTTTTCTCGCACTTCCGCCTCTGACATGGAGGCCTTTAGGACTTTCTTTAGCCAAGCTGCTTTGCGCTCCGCAAAGAATTGCTCAATGGCCGGGTCAATCATAATCATCTCCTTCAAACCCATTGGTCATTGCTGGCTTTCACCAACCCCAACTGATCGTTATACCGATAGCGATTCCCATCCCTGTGATGGCTCAGGTTGATCTCACCTAACCGCTGCGAAGTCCGCTTTACGTCCATTCCCATCTGTTCACTTTGCTTTGCGACCAACAATCCATAGTCACGTTTAAGCCAAAGCCGCTCCGCCCTTTCTTGAGATAGCGGTTGATGCTGGATGTCCAGAAATGTCTCTAACGGCACCCAACCACTCTGGCGATCATAGATATGAAAAGACGCAGTGCCGCTATCATTCAAAACCAGGTACAGATTCAGCCCCGGCTCACTGTTCCGGAAACGATTAAACTGCTGGGGTAAGGCGGTCATCCACCAGTGGTCATCGGTATACCCCCAAAGATGCTTCGGACTGTTGACGGGATCGTCGCTCGGCTTTGTTTCATCTTTGAGATAATGACACCCGAGGGTCTGGCCAATAGCAAAATGCTCCAAAGCGGCTAGGGAGACTCTGAATAAGTCCCCAAAATCAGCGATAATACGGCCATCGTCAACCGCATAGGATCGTTGCCACCATGGATCAGATCACCTTCTC
>NZ_JACHFE010000005.1:0-340759 GCF_014201735.1 Marinobacter oulmenensis
AACCGGCAGCGACCTCACACATTCAATGACGGCATTTCGCCCGTTGTTGCTGAGGAAAACCTTAAAATACTGTCCGGGATTAGTTGACCACTACACAGTTCGTTGTCGAGGGGGCTGGTTCCAGTGGCGCTCAGCTCTTTCTTCACGGGAGCCTCATAATCGTTGTGGCCGCTTTTATAGAACCGCCCTTGGTTCTGGCAGGGTCTCGGCTGGGTTCATTCCTTAATAAAAATCGGCAGGTTGGGCTTTGGCTGGATCGAGGCCTTGGCGCTCTATTCGTGACCTTAGGTGTGCGTCTTGCCGCGAGTACCAAGTGATCTAGACGTCGGTACCAATCCGCCAGCACATAACAACGTGAGCACCGCAACCCTGGGGGCTAGTAATTTGAAAAAAGTACTAATGAGTGCCTGCCTTTTAGGGAAAAAGGTTAGATATGACGGTGGAAGCCTTTCGGTGCATGATCAACTTGTGGAGAGGTGGGTATCTGAAGGCCGGATCGTTTCAGTTTGCCCGGAAGTTGAGGCTGGGATGAGCATTCCCAGGAAACCCGCCGAGATTGTCCAGGGTAACGGGAACACGGTGTTAGATGGTGAAACCGACGTTATTGAAAAAGGCGGAAATGTCGTCACCGACGATTTCATTGCAGGTGCCTCCATTGCCTTGGAGCTGTGCAAAAAGTTCAACATTGAGATAGCCGTACTGGCTGAGTCTAGTCCTTCTTGCGGCAGCTCTTTCATCTATGATGGTAGCTTTTCAGGTAATCGGACTCCTGGTATCGGGGTTACGGTCGCGTTGCTGCGTCGGCATGGTATTCAGGTTTTTAGCCAACATGAGATAAAGGATGCTGACAAGGCCATCCACGCTGGCCCAGGCTAGTTGCCCCCGGTCTCAAGCGAAGCTGAGCAGTTGATTGCCGCGCATGCTCAAAGTGTAAACGGGGTAGAGCGTTATAACAGGCGGCTGTGGTATCCATTCCCTGAATCAAACCATTTGCCTAATGCCAGCTTTCCGTACCCGATCATGTGGCCTGCCCTCACCTTTGGCTCCAAGAGCGCGATAGTTACCCCGCGCCAACTGCGGGAAGTCCAGCGCTACCAGGAAAACCTGTTTAGGTTGTTATGGCTTTCACAATGTTTTGCGTTTAATCCACAAAAGATTGCACTAATTAGTTTTACAAACTATTACCGGCCGGGATAATCTCAAGATATCGCCCTCTCAGGCCCGACACGAGGGGCTAGAGGGATTTGGGGAACTTCCAGGCAACAAGCCGGATAGATCGGATGCAAGGAAATTGAGTTGTCGGGCGTGGCCCTGGAGTAGAGCCCGTGACTCATTTTCTTAACGCCCTGAATCTCCGAACAAAAATTGTCGGGACCGCCGTCCTGATTCTTCTGATCTTCTCAATCAGCTCTGGTTACACCCTTTATTCCATGGCGAGTATCGGAAAGGAGTTGACCCTGATATCCGAGAAAGACCTTCCCCTCACCCAGGTCATCTCTGGAGTGACGGTTCACCAGTTGGAGCAGACGATTGCCTACGGGAACGCGGTGCGCTTTGCTTTCTCCGACGGCGCGAACAGTACGTCAGTGAAAGACTCGATGGATAGATTCCGGACGCTATCGGTGGCTGTCGATGAGGAACTCGAGCGCGCGCACAACATTGCGATGGCAGCGGGTGAAACCTCGAATGGGCGCTCCAGACAGGAGTTCGAGAAGATTGACGGCGCGATCACCACCATTACTGAAAGCCATAAGGCATTTGAACGGGAGGTCGAGCAGGCCTTTGGGGCGCTGCTGAGGATGGACTTTGATGCCCTCCGCTCGTTGTCGGCGCAGATCGATGCCCATGCCGAAGAGCTTGATAATGCCCTGGAGGATCTGCAGCACGAGATCGTTGCTTTCACTCAACGGAGCGCCGCCGTTGCGACGGACCACGAGAAGAGCGCACTCAACATGACGCTGATCCTGGTTGTCACCAGTATTGTTCTGGGTCTTCTGGTGAGCTGGGTGGTGGCCAATGCCATTATAAAAGGCATCCGGAAAGCCATCCTCACGGCTTCGGGTGATTTGTCCCAGGAAATCGTCGTAGACAGCAGCGACGAGGTCGGCGAGTTGCTGGACGCGATGAATGGCATGCGTCAGCAACTGCTGGCGATGATCGACCAGATTAAAAACATCACAGCGGAGCTGGCGGCTGCCTCTGAGGAAATGTCGGTGATCACCGAACAGACCGCCCGGACGATCAACGGCCAGGGCAGCGAAACCGGTCAGCTTTCCGCCGCTATACACGAAATGTCTGCGACCGCCCAGGAGATCGCCCGTAATATCAGCGACACGGCCAACGCCGTCGCCGAGGCGAACGAACACGCCAGCGAAGGCCGGTCAACGGTTGAACGAAGCATTGATCAAATCTCCCTGCTTTCCGACGAGATAGAAGCATCAACTCAGGCCATAAAACGGCTGGAAGAGACCAGTTCGACCATTGGCGGCGTGCTTCAGGTGATCCAGTCCATTGCCGAACAGACGAACCTGCTGGCGCTTAATGCTGCCATTGAGGCGGCGCGGGCAGGCGAGCATGGTCGTGGCTTTGCGGTTGTTGCCGACGAAGTCCGGGCGCTGGCCTCGAGGACTCATACATCGACCCAGGAAATTGATGACATGATCGGCAAGCTGCAGTCGGTCTCTCAGGAAGCCGTCATTTCGATGGACAATAACCGCAAGCAGGTCAGCAAAACGGTGGAGTTTGCCGCCGGAGCAGGCACCAAGCTTGCGACTATTACCCAGGTTATGTCGTCGATTAACGACATGGCCACGCAGATCGCCAGCGCGTCGGAACAGCAGGTCGGCGTGACGGAGGAGATCAACTCGAACATTGTCCGGCTCAACAGTATGACCGAACAAACCGCCCAGGGCGCAGAGGAAACGGCCACGGCGGGGCGGGATCTCACCCGGATGGCGAGCGAGCTTCAATCGATTGTTGTTCAGTTCCGGACCTGACACCATGGGAATACTTGTCGAGACGCCAACGGGCGGAAAGCTCTAATCAGCTGCGCAACGGAAACAGGGATGTTTATAAGATGATCTCCATCGAATTTTTGCTCACCTCACTTGTCGTTGTCCTTATTCCCGGCACCGGTGTGCTTTATACGGTTGCAACCGGTTTATTCGTTAATAAGCGTGCCAGCCTTTTTGCGGCTCTGGGCTGTACGTGTGGAATCCTCCCCGCTCTGCTCGCCAGTACTTTTGGCCTTGCAGCCCTATTTCATGCCAGCGCCCTCGCCTTTCAGGTCGTTAAGTATATCGGCGCTTTGTACTTACTCTATCTGGCCTGGGTTATGTGGAGATCGTCTTCTCCTTTGTCGGTTAAGCACAACGATAATGAAAGCTCAGCCGCTTCCATCGCGGCAAAAGGTTTTTTAATCAATATCCTCAACCCGAAGTTGTCCATTTTCTTCCTTGCTTTTTTACCGCAATTTATCCCTTCATCCGCCCAGCAGCCGCTTATTGGCATGTTAGTGCTTGGGGGGGCGTTCATGCTGATGACATTCGTGGTATTCGTGGCCTATGGCCTTTTAGCCAATAGCTTTAGCCGATTCATTGTCGGCTCGGAAACGTTAAGCCTGGTTATTCAAAAATTCTTTGCGGGCAGTTTCGCTGCGCTTGGAGTGAAATTGGCGTTAAGTGAACGGGCCTAATCCACTCCTACAGCGTTGTTTTTCCTCTGCCGCCCTGGAAGGACATTTACGAGACAGATTCCGAACGTGACCAAACGTTTGCGGAGTCTGTCGAGGTATTCGAGGGTATGAAAGGGTGGTATTCGCAATGGGGATATAAAACGCTGGAAGTCCCACGATGCAATATTGATGCGCGTATTGCCTTCATTCTGCGGCATATAAACGACTAGGTCATCTGCTGCCAGAAGCGCTGCGCTTCAGCCTCCAGCCAGTCAACGAACCGTTGTCCGCCACCGGCTAATGGCAAAAATACCCAGGGTCACCGCAATGGAGGCCAACAGGGACGTGGCGAAGGTGGCCATTGGTGGCAAGATTTCTACCGTCAGTGCCAATGCCACCGCAAAGGCCACGAGGCTAAGCATGCCTTTCTGGGCCATGCTCACGGTCGCCCTCGCGACATCGGGGCCGTAACGTTCATACAGTGTCCAGCCAATGGTGAACAGCCCCACCGGAAACCCGACCAATATACCGGAAAGGAAAGGCCCGGACTTTGCGGCCACGGTGGTTGCAATGCTCACCAGGATACCGGCCAGCAATCCTCTCAGTAACAAATCAAACCAGCCGGATCTGGCAACCACGACGGTTTGTTTCAGGTTCAATCGGCGGCGGATCATTTCGGCAATCAGGAGCACCAGCCCATAGACCAGGAGACCGCCCCAGACTCCCCCGGGGAGCAGGGAAAATAACAGGGAGGCGGGAATCCAACTGCCCGTTGCCAGGACCAGGCTGGTGAAAATGCCAAAGCGTCCGGCGACTAGGACAAAACAGATGGCAAACACCAGCGTGGCAATGAGCGCATGCAGCGTCGACAGGGCGGCGGCTTGCAGGAAGTCGGTGGAACGCTCCTGCAGCATGAAGAAATAGCCGGGGCCCAGAATGATCGGCGTTCCTGCCAGAATGCCGCCAAGCCGTGGGCCCATCCTGCCGACCGCCACCGACACACCGATCACCACGGCGGCGGTCGCCACCAGTTTTGCAACCAGAACGCTCAGCATGCGGTTTCGAGGGTCTTCTCAAGTCCGGCTGCGATGGCGAGCAGGTCCCGGTCCGCGCCGTTCCTGCCAACCAGCATCAGGCCTGACGGCAGCGCCCCCGGCTGGTGGTTCGGGATGGTAATCGCGCTCAAATCCAACAGGTTGGCGACGGTTGGATTGCGCAGCACCAGGAGGTTCAGGCGGCCATAATCTTCGTCCTGAATGAGCTCGTCAATGCGAGGCGGCGCAACCGGCACGGTGGGCGCGAGCAGTCCGTCGTAGGCAGACAGCCATTGGTCTGCCTGTTGAGTGCGGTGTTGCCGGCACTTGAGCAACTCAATGTAATCGGCGGCACTAAGGGCAGCGCCGCGCTCGATCCGGACGCGAACCCGGGGGTCGTACTGGTCTCCGTGCGTGGCCAGCCATTCCCGGTGAAGATGGTAACTTTCTGCAGCGGTAAAGCCGCCACCTTCCAGCAGCTCTGGCAAGCTATCGAGCACAGGAACCGCTACCTCATCGATGCGCGCGCCGGCCTCACGAAGCCGCTTCAGGCTCGCGGTGAAGGCTTCTGCAATCTCCGGCGAAACGTCGTCGAGCATGTAATTGGCCGGAACGGCGAAGCGCAGGCTGGCCAGTGACCGCGGCATCAGCGGCTGTGTGCGTTGGCCGGCAAGGACGGCATCAAGCCGGGCGCAACAGTCCACGGTTCGAGCCATGGGGCCAATTGAATCCAGGCTGTCGGACAACGGGAACGAGCCGTTGCGTGGGATGCGTTGCTGTGAGGGTTTGAAACCGACCAGGCCACAGAAGGCGGCTGGAATGCGGACGGAACCGCCGGTGTCAGACCCGATGGCGGCGGCGGCCATGTTGCGGGCCACGGCGACCGCCGCCCCCGAGGAGGAGCCTCCGGGAATCCGGCCCGGTGCGATGGGGTTGTCTGGCGTACCGTAGTGGGGGTTAATGCCCAGCCCGGAATAGGCAAACTCGGTCATGTTCGTGTGCCCGGTGATCACGGCTCCGGCGCTGCGCAGGCGGGATACGATAAGGGCATCGGCCTCGGCCGGGCTCTTCCACCATCGGCTGCCTGCGTGGGTGACCTCGCCGGCCACGTCAAACAGCACCTTCAGGGCGATGGGCAGGCCAGCCAGCTCGCCTACCGGCGCCTGTGCACTCCGCAAAGTGTCCACCGACCGGGCTTGCGCTACCGCCTGGCAATCAAAACGGCTGGTGTAGATCTGCCGGTCCGGGTCATCGCCATTGTCGATGTTGTTCAGGCAGGTTTCCAACAGGTCAGCCGCTTGCCATTGGCCGGTTTTCAGGCCCTCCAGAAGGTCTGCGAGGGACTCCGCAGGTAACGGCTTGAGAGGCTTGGATCCAGACTGCGTCATTTCACCACCGATAGGGTTTCAATGTTGTAAGCGTGTTCCAGAGCACGACCTTTGACCGGGTCTGTCAGCACCATCCGGAAGGCCTGGGCCGGGCGAACGCCGCCCATTACCGGCAGGGTGCCACAGAGCATTGCCTGGCCCTCGGGCAACTCGGTTTTATCCAGGCCAAAACGGCCAAGCAGATCCTTCGGGTGCAGCAAGCCAGTTACACTGCCTTCCTGATACGCCACCTCTTCGCCATCGATGGTGGCGAAGGACGCCAACTGCAACTGGTCCCAATGTTCAATAACGTCGGCCAGCCACCAGACCTGAGAGCCAACCGGCTTGGCACACACCTGTTTGGAGTGGGCAACCGACCAGGCCTCAGCTTCCCTGTCGGTATGATCAGAGCCGATGCCTACGAGGGTGCCGCGCTTGGTGCCAATCAGCAGAACCTCGATCTCACCACTGGTCTCATTACCCAGAAATTGCACGTTTCCATCACTGGTCGCCAGCCCCGCCGATACGCGGTAGAACAATGGCGTGCTGGAAGGCGGGGCAACCCCGATGGCTTTGAGTTCTTCAATATGTTCATCAATGCCGGCCTGCTCACGCCCCGCCCAGCCGGCAATAATCAATTGGTTGATGGCAACCTTCAGCGTTTCACCGGTCTCAGCCAGTTGGAACTCAGTCATCACAAGTCTCCTGTTGTTGTGCGTTGATCAGGGTTAATTCAGCAGTTCCGGCAGGAACAGGGCGATTGAGGGGAACAGCACCAGCGCGGCCGCCATCAGTAGCATCATTGCGACGTATGGCAGAGCTCCGACCATCACATCGTTGAAGGAGCCGCCCTGGCGCACGCCTTGAACCACATAAAGGTTGAGCCCGACGGGCGGTGTAATCAGTGCCATCTCAATGAGCAGGATCAGCAGGATGCCAAACCAGACGGGGTCAAAACCCATGCCGATGATGATCGGAGCCACAATCGGAATTGTGATCACCATCAGCGATAGCGTTTCTATGAAGAAACCCAGGATGATGTACAGGGCGATGACCAACAGCAGCGTTAAATAGGGGCCAAGACCGGCCGCTTCCAGAAATGAGGTCAGCTCACGGGTAATACCGGCAGAGGCCAATACAAAATTCAGGAAGTAGGATGCCATTATGATCAGCATGATCATGCCGGTGGTTCGCATGGTGCCTTCCAAGGCTTCCAGGATCACCGATTTATTCAGTTTGCCCATGATTGCAGCAATCACCATGGCACCGATAACGCCGAGGGACGCTGCTTCTGTGGGGGTTGCCCAGCCGGCGTAGATCGACCCCACAACAATACCGAACAGCACCAGAACCGGGATCAGATGCCTCAGACCGGAAAACCTTTCGCCCCAGGTGTGATGGGTGCTCGGGCCGCCCAGAGAGGGTCGCCAAAGACAAATCATCGCGGTGCCAACCACGAACAACAAGGCCAGTAACAGCCCGGGGATCATGCCTGCAGCGAACAGCTGGGGGATGGGGGTTTCGGTCAGGAAGCCGTAAACAATAAGGTTGATTGACGGCGGAATCATGATGCCAAGGGTGCCACCTGCAGCGATGGACCCGGTGAACAGACGCTGGTCGTAGTTGAGTTCCTTGCCCTGAGGGATGGCTACGGTCCCAATCGTGGCAGCCGTCGCCACACTCGAACCGGAGGTGGCAGAGAACAGCGTCGCGGTGCCCAGGTTGGCGTGCAGCAGGCCACCGGGAAGCCAAGAGAACCAACTCTCAAGCGCCTGGTAAGTGCCTTTGGCGATGCCGGTACGCACCAGAATCTCGCCCAGCAGAATAAACAGCGGGATGGCAATCAACAGAAAGCTGTTGGAGGCCGACCAGAGTACGTCGCCCATGGCGTTAACCAGCGGGAACGGTGAGAAAAACTCGTCAAGAAACAAGCCCAGGACAATCAGGGTGGCGGCTACCGGAACACTCAGCAGCAGAAGCACCAGCAGCACAATCAGAGTGATCAGAATCATCAGTAAGTTTCCTTGTTCTCTTCGCTGATTTGCTCATCCAGCGTCGGACTGCCTGCCAGGTGCTGAACGTCGTTCATCTGGCCGCCCAGCAGGCTCAGAATGACACGCAATGACATCAACATTACCGCGATGGAGAACCAGACCAGGCCAAGCAACCAAAGCGCCTGGGGAATCCAGACCGGTGTGCCCAGCGGCGTGTTTGCCCGGGCCCCGCCGGTGTATGAGTGCTCAGCAACCCCGAAGGCGGCACCCACCACCAGAACGCAGAAAAGCGCCAGTGACAGCAAGGCGATCAGATCCAGCACACCCCGAACGCCCACGGGCAACTTCAGGTAAAGTGCATCAATACGGATGTGGGCCTTTCGCACCAGGGTGTAAGCAAAGGCCCAACTGGTACTGATGGCCATCACATAACCGGTGATCTCGGTCGCATGCAGGTTTGAGCGACCAAGAAATTGCCGGGACAGGATTTCCAGGGTCACCAGGATCACCGTCAGAAGAATCAGAACGCCGCCCGCTCTGGCCAACCAGAGAGACCCTGACTGAACGCCCTGAAGAATCCGGTCTAGCCCGGAAGTGATCTGTTCCAACATAGGGGTCTCCAGAACGGGCTGATACACACAGCCCGTTCTTTGTTTCTGCGGGATTGGGAGAAGTTACTTGGAGGCTTTGAGGCCGGTGACGCTGCCAATGGTTTCGTTCCAGCGATCCACCCAGCGCTGGTCAACCCGGGCCGCCCAGTTTGGCAGCAGGGTTTCTTCCAGATGCCGGGATACTTGCTCGAAATCGCTGTCCGTTGCCTCTACCAGCACCATGTTGCCCGGCTCACCGCGGGTGCATTCGCCCTCACCGGTCAGGCAGGCAATACCTTCTTTGGTCTCATCAACCGCAGAGGCCCAGACGGGCGCTTCGTAGTTTTCCTTCATTTCCTTGAGCAGCCATTCCTGGGTCTCCGGAGACAGGGACTGCCATTTCTTGCCATTCATCGCTGTCACCACGTGGTCCCAGCCACCGACCGGCAGGGGGTACAGGTGCGTAGCCACTTCATACCAACCAGAGCTATAGCCAGACAGCGAGCCGGTGACGGCGCAATCGATAACGCCACGCTGAAGAGCACCCGGCACTTCACTGTAGTTAAGTGTGATGCCCTCGGCGCCCAGTGCCTCAAGGAACTCGGCGGTTGTCCGGCCGCTGGCACGTACTTTCTTGCCTTTGAGGTCGGCCAGGCTGCTTATTTCAACGTTGCAGAACACGACCTGTGACGGATACGGGGCGACGGCCAGGACCTTGGCGCCGTCAAAGCGTTCACTGAAGGCTTCGTCCAGAACCGGCTTGTAAGCCTCGGCAACTTTGCGGGCGGTTTCCACATCCGGTGCGATCATGGGCATGTCCAGCCCCTCGAGCTCTGGTGCGTCCTGAACCGCATAGTCTGCCACGGTAGAGGTCACTTCGATGACGTTGCGTGCCATGAGGCGATACACCTCTCCACCACCGAGACCCATTTGGTCAAAGGTGGTCACGGTGGTGGAAATGTTGCCACCGGACGCCTCGGGAATATGCGAGCTCCAGAATGGATTCTCGAAATTCTGATACAACGACAGACTGCTCCAACTGCCAACATAGGCAATGCTGGTGTTGTCTATTTCCTGAGCAGAAGCCTGACCCGCCAATGCAAGTGCAAACGCGGTCGCAGCGATGGTTTGTTTTTTATTGATCATAAAATTTCCTCTTCTCTTTCTGTTGTCAGGGACTACAGCAAGGCAACCTGGCTCTCTGGAATATCGGTTACCAGCATATGACCGGGACTGTGGGTAATGGCAAACGGAACGCCGGCATCCATCAGTACTTGTTGGGGAGTGACCCCGCATGCCCAGAAAACCGGCGTTTCATCTGCATGAACAGATACCGGGTCACCATAGTCCGGTTTCATTAGATCAGAAATGCCAATTTGCGCCGGATCACCAAAGTGCACGGGCGCGCCATGGGCCTGCGGGTACCGCGTGGTGATTTGAATGGCGCGAATTGCTTCAGTGGCCAGGAATGGGCGCATTGATACCACCGTCTGACCGGAAAATCCTCCGGCGGTTTGCAGCGGAATGGAGGTTTTGAACATCGGCACGTTGCGCCCCTCGTCAATGTGACGAACCGCAACGCCGCCCTGTACCAGGGCATGCTCAAAGCTGAACGAGCAGCCCAGCGCAAAGGTCACCAGATCGTCCTGCCAGAGGTCAGAGACATCGACAGGTGTAGCGGCTAACTCACCATGGCGGTAAACACAGTAAGCCGGAACATCGCGGGCGATATCCAGCTCCTTCGCCAGAACCTCACAGCTTCGCTGGCCGGGTTCACTGACGGCAATCAGCGGGCACGGCTTCGGGTTGGCCTGGCAGAAACGCAAAAAACCATTCGCCTGGGCTTCCGGCAGGATCACCAGATTGACCTGAACGAAGCCGCTGGCCAGACCGGCGGTTGGGCCGGTTAGGCGACCATCACGAGCCTCAAGCCGGACAGTGCGAGCTGGGGATGGGTTGGAGCTGTTCATTTTTTCGCCTTGTAATGGTTTATACCTACATTAAGGCAAAAGTAATGATCAGTTCCAATCGATATTTAAAATTTAAAGTGATTAAAAAAGCTGATTAGTTGAACATTGCATCATTATTATTCGTGCTCAGCCGCGACCAGAGAGAGCGAAAGGTCGGCAATGGCCCGCACCACATAGCCGCCGGGAGCGGTCATATAGGCAATGTTGAACTCCAGATCGGGAACACTGGCTTCCACTTCGAACTCACGCAGTTTTCCCGCTTCAAGCTCGCTGGTAACAATCTCTCGTGGCAAGGCGCTGACACCCATGCCGTCTACTGTCATCCGGATAATGGTGGAAAGCGAAGAACTGGAATGCAACTGAATGGAACGCCCCACCGGGTGGATCAGTGAGCGGATATGGGTGTGGGGTTCACTCATGCGGGGGTAAGTGATGATGGGGATCTCAGCCAATTGCGCGAGGCTGAGTTGCGTTTCCGGCAAAGCTATTTTTTTGCTAGCGACCCAGGTGAGTGAATAGCTGCAGAAGGGCTTGGTGACAACCCCCTCGTGACGAACGTCGCCAATCAGAAAGGCGATGTCTATTTCCCGCTTGATGAGCTTCTCGGCGAGGCTGACGGAGATATCCACATCCAGCTCCAGATTGATCGCAGGATAGGTTTCGTTGATCCGTTCAATCAGCTTGGGCAGCCAGGTGTAAGCGATGGTTTCTGCAACGCCGAGCCGGATGGTGCCATGGATGGATTCCGGGTCAGCCACTTTTTCCAGCAGCTCCTGATGCAGCTCCAGAATTTTCTCAGCGTAAATCAGCAACTCCCGGCCTTTGGCCGTGAGAACTGCACTGCGCCCGGAGCGATCAAACAGTTCCACACCCAGTTCGTCTTCCAGGCCTGAAATACGGGAAGAAATGGTAGGCTGGGAAGCGTACAGCTTTTCGCCCGTAGCGCGGAAACTGCCCAGTTTGGCAATCCAGAAGAAGGTTTCGAGGGATCGAATATTCATTGATGGCCTGTTAAGAGCGCATGTTAGGAGAACTGTGATTTGGACTCTGAGCTCACAATAAGTCCCGCTGGCGGAAAATAACAGGTCTGTTTTTTCAATACCCGCACCCGCATTATTGCCGATTGACGTGACTATGCTTCCCTCGGCAGACAAGCCTCAATAGCAAAGGTATGCTCACACTCCGCCCCAAGCTCCCGGAGTGAAGACGCCAGGTTCAGCAGGTATTCGCTGTTGGGGCCGCTAGGCCCGTGGGCGGAGGCAATCTGGCGGGCAATATCAGTTGCCGGGGCATCTCCCAGGAAGGCTTCGTTATCCTCCGTGGCGATGTAGACCAGCCCCTCGGCCTGGCTGCTGTCATCAAATGTCATGGGCGTTTTGAAGCGCAGGTAGCCGTTCTTCTCGCGCACATCCAGGTGTTCAAACACATCCGGCGATACCCGGTAAGCCATGCCCCGGCAGGTGGCGCCGGGCTGCTTCACCAGGGTGACCACGCGGCCGGGAGCCTCCGGCGTGCCCCGGTGGTCGTGAGAGGCCTGCCAGAAGCGGCGTACCCAGCCCTGAATGGCCGCCGGCCGCTTCTCAAGGTAGGGGAAATCCACCTTGTAGATCAGTGAACCATAGCCAAACAGCCAGATCGCCTCTACTCCCTCGAAATCAAAGCGTTGGCGATTGTGTTCAATGGTATTCGCAGACATGACGACCCGATCTCTGAAATGAGGCTCAATTGTCCCAGCCGGGGCGGCTCACGGCAAACCGGGCTTAGCCAAATGGATAATCTTAGCTGGCTACGGATATGGTAGTATTACGAGCTATTTTCCGTTTTTTCTATACCAGTAACCGGAGCCCAGATGACCACGCCCTCCCGAATCCGTTGTCCGAAACTCAGCAAGCGCGTGATGAGCGCGGATGAAGCCGCCACCCTCATCCCCTCCGGCGTGAACGTCGGCATGAGCGGGTTTACCGGAGCGGGTTACCCGAAGGCGGTGCCAGTGGCGCTGGCTGATCACATTCGCCGGCAGCGGGCAGATGGTGAGAATTACCGCGTCAGCGTCTGGACCGGCGCCTCAACCGCCCCGGAACTGGACGGCGCCCTGGCCGAGGTGGACGGCATCGAAATGCGCCTGCCCTATCAGAGCGACCCGGTCTGCCGGCAGAAGATCAATGACGGCCAGATGAGCTACATGGACATTCACCTGTCCCACGTGGCCCAGCACGTGTGGTCCGGTTTTTTCGGCAAGCTGGACATTGCCGTTATTGAGGTGGCCGGTATTACCGAGGATGGCCGACTGATTCCCTCTTCCTCCATTGGCAACAACAAGACGTGGATTGATCAGGCCGACCGGGTGATCCTGGAGGTCAACTATGGCCAGAGTGCCGGTCTGGAAGGCATGCACGATGTCTATTACGGCACCGCCCTGCCACCCCGTCGCAAGCCGATTCCCATCACCCATCCCGACGAGCGGTTTGGCGAGAAGTACCTGCTGTGCCCGCCGGAAAAGGTCATCGCGGTGGTGGAAACCGACGCCCCGGACCGCAACTCCAAATTCGCCGACCCGGACGACAATTCCCGGCGCATCGCCGATCACCTGCTGAAGTTCTTCCAGCAGGAAGTCGAGCAGAAGCGACTGCCGAAAAACCTGCTGCCGCTGCAATCCGGCGTCGGCAACATCGCCAATGCGGTGATGGCGGGGCTGAATGAGGGGCCGTTCGATAACCTGAGCGCCTATACCGAGGTGCTGCAGGACGGCATGCTGGCGATGCTCAAGTCCGGCAAGCTGGCCACTGCGTCGGCCACGGCCTTCTCCCTGAGCCCGGAAGCCAATCAGGACCTGGCGGACAACATCGAGTTCTACAAGGACCGGATTGTGCTGCGCACCCAGGAAATCAGTAATCACCCGGAGGTGATTCGCCGCCTGGGCGTGATTGCCATGAACGGCATGATCGAGGCCGACATCTATGGCAACGTCAACTCAACCCATGTCATGGGCACTCGCATCATGAATGGCATTGGTGGTTCCGGGGATTTTGCCCGTAACGGCTACCTGTCGGTCTTCATGACGCCGTCCACCGCCCGCAACGGAGCCATCTCCACGATCGTGCCCATGGTGTCCCACGTGGATCATACCGAGCATGACGTCCAGATCGTGGTGACCGAGCAGGGCCTTGCGGATCTTCGCGGTTTGCCACCGCGCCGCCGGGCGCTGGAGATCATCGAAAAATGCGCCCATCCGGATTTCCGGCCCAGGCTCAAGGACTACTTCGAACGCGCCTGCGCCAGCGGCCGGGGTATGCACACGCCTCACCTGCTCGAGGAAGCCCTGAGCTGGCATTGCCACTTCGAGCAAAACGGCCAGATGTAACGGGCCTTTCGCGCAAGAACCCACAAAAAAGCCGCAGCTCTCATGGAGTCTGCGGCTTTTTTGAGTTCCGGTGTGCGGGAAGGATCAGTAAAGCTCGCCCAGGGCGCTCTTGGAAAAGTCCTTCACTTCACTGAGCCGACCTTCACGAACCTTGACCAGCCATTCCGGGTCCTGAAGCAGGGCGCGGCCGACGGCAATCAGTTCGAACTCGTGGTTGTTCATGCGTTCAACCAGCTCATCAATGCCGGACTGCTGAACAGACGGCTTGTCGCTGGCAAAGGTGCCGCTGATGAAGTCTTCGGTGAGGCCGACACTGCCTACAGACATGGCCGGTTTGCCCGTCAGTTTCTGGGTCCAGCCCGCCAGGTTCAGGTTGGAACCCTCGAACTCGGCTTCCCAGAACCGGCGTGTGGACGCGTGGAAAATATCCACACCGGCATCGGACAGCGGCTTGAGCAAAGCTTCCAGCTCTTCCGGCGTGGTCGCCAGTTTGGCTTCGTAATCCTGCATCTTCCACTGGGAGAAACGCAGCATCACCGGGTAATCCGGCCCCACCTGACGGCGCACTTCCTCTACGATTTCCACCACGAAGCGCAGTCGATTGGCCATGCTGCCGCCGTATTCATCATCGCGCTGGTTGGTGCCTTCCCACAGGAACTGGTCCAGCAGGTAGCCGTGGGCACCATGGATCTCAACCCCGTCAAAGCCGAGCTTCTGGGCGTTGGCAGCCGCTTCGCCGAAGGCTTTGACTACGTCCTGGATGTCTTCCCGGGTCATTGCCTTGCCGTTGGGTTTGCCCGGGCCATAGAGGCCGGAGGGGCTGTAGCCCGGTACGGAGAGGTCCGGCTCCATGCCTTCCTTGCGGACGGCACCTACGTGCCAGAGTTGGGGGAAAATGGTGCCACCGGCTTTATGCACGGCATCTACCACGTTCTTCCAGCCTGCCAGGGCCTGCTCACCATAAAATGCGGGCACATCGGGGTAACCGTTGGCTGCCGGGTGATTGACCACGGTGCCTTCGGTGATGATCAACCCAACACCGGCCTCGGCCCGGCGGCGGTAGTAGTCCACCACGTTCTCGCCCGGCACACCGCCGGGGGAGAAGTTCCGGGTCATGGGGGCCATGGCCACACGGTTGCGCAGTTTGAGATCGCGCAGCTCAAACGGTTCAAACAGGGGGCCTAGATTCATCTCTGTGGTCATTTGCAACCTCGCTAATCTGGTTTCGTTACGCAACCTTATTCAATAAGGTTTCACGATGCAACCCTTTTTGCGTACACTGCCCCCATGGCCAGAAAACGTTTCGATGACTCCAACTGCTCCGTCGCCCGCGCCCTCAATGAAGTGGGCGACTGGTGGTCCCTGTTGATTGTGCTGCACGCCATGCACGGCACCCGCCGTTTTGTGGATTTCCAGCATGAACTGGGCATCGCCAAGAACATTCTGTGCAACCGCCTTGGCCGCCTGGTGGAGCACCAGGTATTGCACAAGGTGGATGTGGGTGAGCATGGGTCGCGTTTCGAGTACCGCCTGACGGAGAAAGGCCGGGACCTGTTCCCGGTGGTGATTGCCCTGCGCCAGTGGGGTGACAAATGGAGCCCGGCGCCGGAACCCTCACCTCTGGACCTGAGGGATCGCGCCAGCGGCCGCCCCATTCAGCCCGTACAGGTGCGTGACGCCGAGGGCAACCCAGTCACCATCCGCGATGTCTTTGTGCCCGAATAGGCACGTCACCCCAAACCTGCCTATCCGCACTAGCCACAGCAGATCCATTTTCTTGAGGTGGATCAACCCGCCGCAGAAACTGCAGCCCACCGCCGGCAAATATTGCGCTAAATCAAGATTCCAAAGACAGATGTCATTACATTGCAGTCATCAGCTAGTAATTAATTCGAGGAGAAGGCTATGTCCCGTGGTTTCAAAATTGGCGTTCTGGCAGCAGCAGTAATGGCTGTCGCCCCGGCTGCTCAAGCTTTTGAAGCAGGCGATTTCGTCGTTCGTGGTGGCGCGGTTCACGTTGCACCGGACGATTCCAGTGATTCCATCACCGTTGGTGGCGCTCCGCTTCTGGGCGCAGGCACCGACACCAAGGTTTCTGTAGATTCCAACACCCAGCTCGGTCTGCGTGCCACTTACATGTTCACCAGCAACATCGGCCTGGGCGTTCTGGCAGCAACTCCGTTCTCCCACAACATTAACGGCGGCGGTGATCTGTCCGGCGATGTAAACCTGGGTGAAACCAAGCACCTGCCACCGACCATCACCGTGCAGTACTACCCGATGCCTGCCTCCTCGGCTTTCCAGCCGTACGCCGGCGTAGGTGTTAACTACACCATGTTCTTCGACGAGCAGACCAGCGACACTCTGAACGGTGCTGTTGGCGCTGCTTACAGCGACCTGGAGCTGGACGACAGCATCGGTGCTGCCGTTGAAGTGGGTATGGACTACATGCTGACAGAAAACTTCGGCCTGAACGCTGCCGTATGGTGGGCTGACATCGACACCGACGCCACAGTAACTGCGTACGACGGCACCGGTGGCAAAGTGAAGACTGACGAATTTGAAGTTGAAATTGACCCGATGGTTTACATGATCGGCTTCACTTACAACTTCTGATCCTTTGTGATCCCCGTACCTCCGGCGGTTTCCACGGTCTGTTGACCGCCGGTCGGTGCGTTCTCCTGTGCGGGGCTTCGGCCCCGCCTTTTTTGTTTATGGGGAACGGTTTTCAGCCAGTGCGCTGAGCGGAACGACCGCCCTGCCCCCGGTTACCTCCCTGACCACCACTCCGGCCACGACCGCCGCCATTACGCCCTGACGGCTTGGGGCCAAAACTGCGACCTTTGCCACCCTGGGGTTTGCTGTTGCGTGCCTTGGACGGATCGGCTTTCGCCTTTGGCTTCAGGGGCAGATTGTTCTTCGGCTCGAAGCCTTCCACTTCCCGGCGCGGTAGCTGCTTTTTGATCAGCTTTTCAATGCCTGCCAGTTGCTTGCCTTCATCGGCACTGACCAGTGACAGGGCATGGCCACTCTCGCCGGCACGGCCGGTCCGCCCGATACGGTGCACATAATCCTCCGGCACATTGGGCAGTTCGAAGTTAACCACCTGGGGCAACTGCTTGATATCCAGCCCACGGGCAGCGATGTCTGTGGCCACCAGCACGCGAACCTCACCAGCCTTGAAATTGGCCAGCGCCCGGGTGCGTGCGCCCTGGGATTTGTTGCCATGAATCGCGGCGGCCGTAATGCCATCCTTTTCGAGCTTCTGGGTCAGGCGGTTGGCGCCATGTTTGGTACGGGTAAAGACCAGCACCTGCTCCCAGTTGTTGTCGCGCACCAGCTTGCTCAGTAGTGCCGTTTTCTGGCTCTGGTCTACCGGATACACCGACTGCTTCACTTTCTCAGCCGTGGTGTTGCGGGCGGCCACTTCCACCTGCACCGGGTTGTCCAGCAGGCCCTGGGCCAGGCTGCGGATTTCATTGGAGAAGGTGGCCGAGAACAGCAGGTTTTGGCGTTTCGCCGGCAGCATGCCGAGAATCTTGCGAATATCCCGGATGAAGCCCATGTCGAGCATCCGGTCGGCTTCGTCCAGCACCAGGATCTCCACTTCGTCGAAGCGCACGGCGTTCTGCTGGTAAAGATCCAGCAGGCGGCCCGGCGTGGCGACCAGCACGTCCAGCCCTTTGCGCAGCTTCATCATCTGTGGATTGATTTTGACGCCACCAAAGACGACGGCGGCTTTGGTCGGCACATAGCGGCTGTACAGGTGCACGCTGTCATGTACCTGCGCCGCCAGTTCCCGGGTCGGCGCCAGGATCAGGGCACGGGGGCCCTTGCCGGTGCGCGGCTTTTCCGCCAGGCGTTGCAGCAGCGGCAGGGTAAAGCCAGCGGTTTTGCCGGTGCCGGTCTGGGCTGCGGCCATGACATCCTTGCCAGACAGTACCGCCGGGATGGCCTGTTGCTGGATGGGGGACGGGGTTTCGTAACCCTGGTCAGCGGTTGCACGGACCAGTTGCTCGGACAGGCCGAGGGAAGAAAAACTCATATAGGGCGTACTCTTGATTGTTCTGCCTCCGCGAACGCCATCGTCGACGAATGCGGGCAGATGCCATGAACAGTCATGGAATTAAAAGACGACTACGGTCACGCGCCAAATCTGGGGTGACGTCCTCTGACAGGTCGTTTGGATGGTTCGCAAGGCGGCCTTGAAGCCGGAAACTGCGGAATCCCTAGAGGCAGGATGGGGCCAAGATAACAGAGGCTCCGGGCAATAGCTATAAGAGGTTTCGGGAACTTGCAGGGGCGCGCGACGTCACAGAGGGCTGACCCCCATCGCAGGAGACACCATGTTAAGCCTGAGCCTCGGCCCTATCAGCCTTTCGATCGGACACCTTCTGGTGCTGCTGGCCTTCGCACTGGCTTTGGTGGTGGGCGGCCTGCTCGGCCGGCGTTATGGCGTGCCGGTGGCCGGCCCCGTCTCGGATGTCTTCCTGGCCGCTCTGGTGATGGCCCGGACGGGGTTTGTAGTGAGCTACTTCGGGGAATACCAGGACAACCTGTTGGGCATCATCGATATCCGGGATGGCGGTTTCGATGTCACCTGGGGACTGATTGGTGCCCTTGCCATGGTGGCCTTCCTGCTCTGGCGCCGGCCCGCTGCGCGCAGACCACTGAGCATTGCCGTGCTGTCCGGCACCCTGTTCTGGGCCGCCACAGCTGGAACCATTACGCTCATCGAGCAGCAGGCACGAGGGCTGCCAGCGGTGGCTCTGGACACCCTTGATGGAAAATCCACAGCGGTCAGCGACATAGCACCGGGCAAGCCCATGGTGATCAACCTGTGGGCCACCTGGTGCCCGCCCTGCATCCGGGAAATGCCCATCCTGCAGGAGGCCCAGAAGAACAATACCGGCATTGTCTTTGTCTTCGCCAACCAGCGGGAACAGGCGGAAACCATCCGTTCGTTCATCGACGAGCAGCCATTGGATCTGAACAACCTGTATCGTGACCCGGACGGAGAACTGGCCAGTGCCGTTGGCAGTCAGGGATTGCCCACCACGTTGTTCTACAACGCCGATGGCCAGCTGGTGGATACACACTTCGGCGCACTGTCCCGGGCAACGCTGGCCCGTGGCCTGGAGACAATCAGGCCAGCGCAGCCGTGAGCCCGGCCGCCATCACGCTGGCCATCAGCAGCCCCAGTACGGACAGCCCCAGACTCCAGCGCAAAGACGCATCCACCGCCCGATAACCGGTCAGGCGTTCCATCAGCAGGGCATTGGCGGCGAAGGGCGTACCAAAGGCGGTAATCCCCCAGCCGGTCACCATGGCAATACCCAGGCCGATCAGGGCGCTCTCCGGCCAGATGGAACCCAGAATGCCACCCGCCAGAGAGCCAACCACGATCGGGTTCACCCCACCCAGGCCGGCTGCAAAGAACACCCAGGGGAGCACCGCCGCCAGTAGCGGCCAGGCCCAGCCGGGAAGATCCGGGTTGCCATTCAGGCCGCCCAGCACCAGGCCGCTGATGACCGCGCCGATAAACGCAGAGCCGCCGACAATGGCCAGCTCATTGCTGACATTGGCCATACTGGCCGCCGGCGTGCGATCACCCCGCAACCAGCCCCACAGTCGGCCACCAACAACCACCACGAGGCAACTAAGTGTCACGGCATGGGCATAACTGAGCTGGAACTGATGGGTGAGAACAAAAGCACCCAGACATATGCCGACGATAATGCCGGTGAACCTCAGCCAACTGGCTGCTCCGGCCGCGCCTTCCCGGTCCGGAACATCCGCTGCCGGCTCAGGTTCGCGCCAGAGCAACCCGGCCAGTACAAAGATCAGCGCAAAGGGCACCGCCAGGGTCAGAAGTTCCAGGCTGCCCAGTCCCGGCAGAAGCGTCAGGGTCAGAACTACAGAAATGGACAGGGGTGAAAACATCGGGGCGACACCAAAACCCCGCAACACTGCCCGGGTGGCATTTCGGGTGGCCGGCGAGTCGCCGTCCTGACGAAGGCGTTCGGCCACCAGGCTGCCCACAACCGCCACCGATCCGAAGTTGAGCGGTATCGACACCAGGGTTGTGCCGTAGGCCAGGCTCAGATACCGGGTGGCAGGGCGACCGCCAAACAGGCTGACGGATATGCTTTTCAGGTCACGGGTGCGGGACAACACATGGGACAGCAGCATCACCGAGAGAATCAGCCCCGCCAGCCGGGTGACATTCACCATGCCGTCGGTCAGCAGCGACGGTTCCGCAACCAGGGCATAGAAAAAGGCCAGCAGCGCCACCGAAAAAACCGCCCGGGGAACCATCCGCAACTCCTGCCAGCCCAGGGCCACAGCAATGCAGACCGCGGCCGCACCGGCCAGGGCAGCCCCGGGCAGGAACGAAAACACAGCGGCCAGCAGCGCCAGGTAGGAAAACAGGGAACGTAAGCGAACCTGCACAGGGTATCCTTCAGTGAAGCAGAAAAGAGAACGGTTATAGTAAGGAAGCTAACCTCCAAACCCTATCCGCATTTATGGCAATAATCCACCCAGCACCTGCCGGAACCGCAACGCTTCCTTGCGCAGGGACTCCCGGTTCAGCATCCCCACCCCCATGATCAACCCTTTTCGGTTGTCGTCCCGGGAGCAGACCGCACTCAGTGGTTTGACGATGAAATGATGCCGGAACAACTGGCGGGTAATGGCCACGTCATCCACATCCTCGGAGAACCGGGCGCACAGGCTGATGGCATGGCTGGGTGCCGAGATATCGGTAATCGCCGCCACCTGGCTGAGCTGATCATGCAGCACCTGCTGCCGGGCCAGGTACTCTTTCTGGATACGCTGGTACCAGTCATCCAGGTCGCCGTTGGCCAGAAATGTGGCCAGTACCGCCTGATCCAGCATCCGGCCCTCGCGAAACACCTCGCTGCGCAGACGGCTGATAGCGCCTGCCAGATGGCGGGGCACCACCAGATAACCCAGCCGCAAACCGGGAAACAGCAGCTTGGAGAAGGAACCGGCCAGAATGTGGCGTTCCGAGCGGGGATCGAACACCAGATGCGTATCCCGCTGGCCGTTGAACTCGTAGTCATCCTCAATAACGTAATCCGGCCGGAGCGAATCGCACAGCGCCTGCTTGTCATGCTCGGAGGTGGGTACGCTCAGGGGGTAGTGCTGGGACCCGGTCAGATACAGCAACCGGGGGTTGGCCGGCAGTGTCCCCCGGTGGCCCTGCCCCGGCACCCAGGGCAGGAGTTCGGGCGTCAGACCACAGGCGGTAAACACATTGCGTGCGCCCCAGTAGCAGGGCGATTCCATTACGACCCGGTCACCGGTATCCGCCAGCGCCAGAGCACAGAGTTCCAGACCGTTATGGGTGCCCTCGGTGATGATGATCTGTTCGGTATCGCAGTCAAAATGACGCCAACGTTGCAGAAAATCCCGGATCGCGCGCTTTAGTGGCCCATAGCCACCCGTGGAATAAGACAGCAGCAGCGCGTTGCGGGGGACCGTTACGCTGGCGTAAAGCTGGCGCCACTTGCGCATGGGAAACTGCGCGATATCGGGAATACCCGGCACAAAGGCACCACTCTGCACTTCCGCCGCGCCCGGCTGGCTGAGCAGTGACCGGGCCCGGCCAGACAGGCCGCTGAGCGCCGGCCGTGAAGGTACAGCCGGCTCCTGGGGCGGACGATGGGTCCAGGTGCCCTGGCCGTGGCCGGTCATCAGGATGCCTTCCTCCAACAGGTGGTTGATCGCACCGGCCAGGGTATTGCGAGCCAGCCCCAGAGCCTGGCAGATCCGCCGGTGGGGCGGCAGCCTCATCCCGGACGGCCACTCCTGCTCGATCAGAACCCTCAGTGCCTGCTGCACCCGGACCTGTTTGCTCAGGCTTCTGGGTTGCTGCCGGTAGCGCCGCGTCAGGCTGGCGAGCGGGTCAATGTCGGTGTCCTCGGTGGTCATGGCGTGCCCTGGTATGTCGAAACCTGCAATTGGTCCAATTGAAGTAAAAATTGGTTCATATCCAGGCCCTAGCCTACCTGTTAGTGTCCCCCGCATTCCAGTCAATTTGAGAGGAGCCCGCCCATGTCCACAGCACAGACCCCTTTGCTGGCGAGCGTACTGAACAACGAGGTACCGGTCCTGATCGGCGATCAGTGGTGCCAACGCGAATCCCGTTTCGAGGTGACCAACCCCGCCACTGGCGAGGTATTGGCCAGGGTTGCCGAATGCAGCGCCGATGACACCCGCGCAGCCATTGCCGCCGCCGAGGAAGCCGGCAAAAGCTGGAAAAAGGTCCCGGCCAAACAGCGGGCGGCGGCTCTGCGCCGGTGGTTTGAGCTGGTCACCGATCACGCCGACGACCTGGCCCGGCTGATGACTCTGGAACAGGGCAAACCGCTGGCCGAGGCCCGGGGCGAGGTGGGCTATGGCGCCTCGTTCATCGAATTCTTCAGCGAGGAAGCCAAGCGCATGGCCGGGGAAACCCTGCCCGGGCACGGGCCCGACAAGCGCACCCTGGTTCTGCGCGAACCGGTCGGTGTGGTCGCCGCCATCACGCCCTGGAACTTTCCGCTGGCGATGATTACCCGCAAATGCGCCCCGGCCATCGCCGCCGGTTGCACCGTGGTGATCAAGCCCGCCGAAGCCACGCCGCTGACCGCCCTGGCCCTGGCGCGACTGGCACGGGATGCAGGTATTCCCGCCGGTGTCATCAATGTCGTGATTGCCGCCTCTCCGGTTGCCATTGGCGAGGTGCTGAGCACCGATCCCCGGGTCCGGAAACTGTCGTTCACCGGCTCCACTGCTGTGGGTAAAACCCTGCTGGCCCAGTGCGCTTCCACCGTCAAGAAGACCGCCATGGAACTGGGGGGCAATGCGCCCTTCATCGTGCTCGACGATGCCGATCTGGATGCTGCGGTGGACGGCGCCATCGCCTCCAAATTCCGCAACGCCGGGCAGACTTGCGTCTGCACCAACCGGTTCCTGGTCCAGGACGGGGTTTACGAGGCCTTCACCCGCAAGCTGGCCGAGCGGGTTGAGCAGATGAAGGTGGGCAACGGCCTGGAAGACGGCGTCACCATCGGCCCGCTGATTAACGCAGGGGCCATCAACAAGGTGAAAAGTCACATCGACGACGCCGTCGCCAAGGGCGCCGACATCATCACCGGTGGCCAGCCACACGCCCAGGGCGAGAACTTCTTCACACCCACCGTTCTGGCGAATGTGACACCGGAGATGATCGTGGCGCGAGAGGAAACCTTCGGCCCGCTGGCGCCGGTGTTCCGCTTCGACACCATGGAGCAGGCCATCGCCATGGCCAACGATACACCGTCTGGACTGGCCGCCTACCTGTACGCCACCGATTACCGCCGAATCTGGCACACGCTGGAAGGTCTGGAATACGGCATGGTGGGCGTCAACGAGGGTCTGATTTCCACCGAAATGGCGCCATTCGGCGGGGTGAAGGAATCCGGCCTGGGCCGGGAAGGCTCACACCACGGCCTGGATGAATTCACCGAACTCAAATACGTCTGCCTGGGCGGACTGTAATTCCCCGGATAACGAGAGAACCAAGCATGAATAACGCAGAACTTAACGCCCTGAAAGAAGAGTACGTGGCTGCCGGTGCCGCCACCCCCACCACCCAGTTTGCCGACCGGGCGGAAAACGCCGAACTGTGGGATGCCGACGGTCGTCGGTGGATTGATTTCGCCGGGGGTATCGGTGTGCTCAACCTGGGCCATCGCCACCCGAAAATCGTCAGCGCGGTCCAGGACCAGTTGCACAAGGTGATGCACACCAGCGCCGCCGTCATCTCCTACGCGCCCTATGTGCAGCTGTGCCAGAAGCTGTGCGAACTGGCGCCGGTACGCGGGCCCAAGCGCAAGGCCCTGCTGATCAACACCGGCGCCGAAGCGCTGGAAAACGCCGTCAAGATTGCCCGGTCTGCCACTGGTCGCTCCGGCATCATCACCTTTGACGGTGCTTTCCACGGCCGCACCATGATGACCCTGGCCATGACCGGCAAGGTGCTGCCCTACAAGAACGACTTCGGCCCCATGCCGGGGGATGTCTTCCGCGCGCCTTTCCCGAACCCGGTTCATGGCATCAGCGATGAGGATTCCCTGAAGGCGCTGCACACCCTGTTCAAGACCGACATCGCTCCGCACCGCACAGCGGCCATTGTGATCGAGGCGGTTCAGGGCGAAGGCGGTTTCTACGCGGCCTCCCCGGCCTACATGCAGGCCCTGAGAGACTTGTGCGATGAGCATGGCATTCTGCTGATCGTGGATGAAGTCCAGTCCGGCTTTGCCCGCACCGGCAAACTCTTCGCCCTGGAGCACAGCGGCGTGGAAGCGGACCTGATTACCACCGCCAAGAGCCTGGCCAACGGCATGCCCCTGTCTGCCGTGGTGGGCACCGCTTCGGTCATGGACAGCTCCGGGCCCAACTCACTGGGCGGCACCTACAGCGGTAACCCGCTGGCCTGCGCCGCAGCCCTGGCCGTGATCGAAGCCATTGAGGAAGAAGACATTCTGGCCCGCAGCACCGCCCTGGGTGAACGCCTGGCCGAGCGCTTCGCACGCTGGGAGCAACAGTTTGACCGGGTGGGCCACAGCCGCAATCTGGGCGCCATGGCTGCGTTTGAACTGCTGGACGCGAACGGCAACCCGGACCCGCAATTGACCGGTGCGGTCTGCGCGAAAGCCCGCGAGCATGGCCTGATCCTGCTGTCCTGTGGATTCTACGGCAACACCATCCGGATTCTGGTGCCCATCACCGTCGAAGAGAGTGTGCTTGAGGAAGGTCTGAACGTGATTGAAGGCGCGCTGGAAGCGCTGTGCTGAGAGACTACCGGGTCGGGGTAACCCCGACCCGGTAACGTCCGCGAAAGACAACGACCGGCTTATTCGGCGATGTTGCGGCCGAAGTACTTTTTGCTGATCTCGGCGTACTTGCCGTTTTCCTTGATGGCGGCCAGAGCCTTGTTGAGCTTCTCGAGCAGCGCTTCGTCACCCTTGTTGACGGCGATGCCGATGTCATCAACGTAGATAGGATCGCCCAGCGGCTCCACTTCCAGACCGGCGTTAAGGATGGCGTTTTCACCGATCAGCTGGTCGGTGATCACCGCATCGACACGGCCACCGATGGTCAGGTCGCGCAGGGCGGTTACATCGTCGGTATAGGTGGTCAGGTCGTCGGTGTACTCACGGGCGGCATCGGCAAAGCTGCTGGAAACCAGTACACCGATGGTCTTGCCCCGGATGTCCTCAACCTCGGTGATTTCATCATTGTTGGTGCTGATGAACACCTGGGCGCCGGAACTGTAGTACGGATCGGTGAAGTTCACCTGTTTCTGGCGCTCTTCGGTGATGGCCATACTGCCGATGATGGCGTCGAAACGGTCAGACTTCAGAGCGGCAATCAGGGTCTGCCATGGGTTGGCCACCGGGTTGGCCTGCATGCCCATTTCCTCGGCCAGGGCCTCACCGATTTCCTTGTCGAAGCCCGACAGGCTGCCGGCCTGGCGGAAGCTGAACGGCGGGTAAAGGCCGGTCATGGCGTAAGTGAAAACGCCCTCATCGGCGGCCTGTGCCGTGCTCACCTGCCCCAGGTTGATGGTGGCGGCGATCACCAGCGCACTGGTCACCCCGACCAGGTTGCGGATCAGTTTTTTCATGGTGCTCTCCTTTCGTTTAAGAAGACCGTCAGAGCGGTAGCTTCATTATTTCCACTGAGTGGTTATTCAGTTTGTAGTTCTCGATTGTCTGCCAGCCCATCCGGGCGTAATACGGGCCTTTGTCTTCCGTGACCAGATACAGCGCGCCGTGGCCCTGACGGCGCATCTCAACCCGGGCGCGGTCGATCAGCGCTTTGCCGATCCCCCGGCCCCGGTATTGCTCTGCCACAAACACCCGCGAAAGCCAGGGCGAGTACTGTGGCCGGTCCGGCACGTCATGGCTGACCAGGCAGATACTGCCCACCAGTTCCCCGTCGAGCAGGGCAACGTAGGTGGCCGGTAGCGACCGGGTGTCACAGTGTGCTGCCAGCCGTTGCCGGCGGACCGATTCATTCACCGACTCATCCAGGTGATACCACTCGGCCTGGTGCCAGGCCGCCAGCTGTTCAATGAAGCGGGGTTCGAGTGCCTGGATCGCCAGTGCCATGTCTTACAGCACCCGGCTGAGGAACTGCCGGGCTTTCGGGTGCTGCGGTTTTTCGAAAAAGGTTTCCGGATCGCCCTGTTCGGCAATCTGCCCGCTGTCCAGGAACACCACCCGGTCCGCCACTTCGCGGGCAAAGCCCATCTCGTGGGTGACCACCACCATGGTCATGCCATCGGCCGCCAGGCCTTTCATGACTTCCAGCACCTCCCCGACCAGTTCCGGGTCGAGCGCGGAGGTGGGCTCATCAAACAGCATCACCGACGGCTCCATGGCCAGCGCCCGGGCAATGGCCACCCGCTGTTTCTGGCCACCGGACAGCTTTTCCGGGTAGACATCGCCCTTGTCGCCCAGGCCCACTTTCTCAAGCAGCGCCTGGCCCTGTTTGATGGCCTCGGCTTTGGGTGTCTTTTTGACGTGCACCGGCGCCTCAATCACGTTCTCCAGCACGGTCATGTGCGGGAACAGATTGAAGTGCTGGAACACCATGCCCACGTGCTCACGCACCTTGTTCAGCGGCGTGGTGGCCGGGTCGACTTCCTCGCCGTCAATCAGGATGCGGCCGTCATCCTTCATCTCGAGGAAATTCAGGCAGCGCAGCAGCGTGCTCTTGCCGGAGCCACTGGCACCGATCATGACGACGACCTCCTGGGGGGCGACATCCAGGTCCACACCCTTGAGTACGTGAAGGTCACCGAAGTACTTGTGGAGTTGTTCGACTTTGATCATTTGGCAGTATCCATCCGGTTTTCAACACGGCTCAGAATGAAGGTCACAATCGCTACCATGGCCAGGTAATACAGGCCGGCAATGGTGTAGAACTCGAGCTGCTTGAAGGTCACGGCAGCGTTGTCCATGGACAGACTGAAAATCTCGGTGATACCGATGAAGGCCACCAGGGAGGAATCCTTCAGCCCGATGATGAACTGGTTACCCAGCGGCGGGATGGCCCGTTTCAGCGCCTGGGGCAGGATCACCCGGCGCATGGCCAGGGCCGGTTTCATGCCCAGGGACTCGGCCGCCTCCATCTGGCCCTTGTCGACAGACTGGATACAGCCACGGAAGATCTCGGCGATGTAGGCACCGCTGTGGATGGCGAGCGCGATGGTGCCGGCCCAGAATGCCGACAGCACGACAATGTGGGTAATCCCGAAATACAGCCACATGATCTGAACGATCAGCGGCGTACCCCGGATAATGCCCACGTAGCCGCTGTAGATGTAGCTCAGCCAGCGCACGCCGGTGACCTTCATCAGTGCAAAGACAAGGCCGATGACCAGGGCCAATACCAGTGACACACCGGTCAGGCGCAGGGTCATCCAGGCGGCTTCCATGAAAGCCGGAAAGGTCGATATGAGATTTTCAAAAAACGACGTCATTGTTCGTGTCCTGTAGGTCGTTGTAGCAGCAAGTCTTTTTGTTCATCGAATCACCCCGTGGCAACGGGATGGGTGTCAGCAGCGCTCGATAATCATGGCAATGCCCTGGCCGCCGCCCACACAGGCCGTGGCGCAGCCGTAGCGTCCGCCGCGGTGCTGCAAGGCGCGCGCCAGCGTGCCGGCCAGGCGAATGCCGGTGGCGCCCAGGGGATGCCCCAGCGCCAGGGCACCACCGAACAGGTTGACCCGGTCCGGGTCGATCCCCAGTGAGCGAATGGCGTAGAGCGGCACCGCACTGAATGCCTCGTTGATTTCCCAGGCATCCACGTCCGAAGCCGTCAGCCCGGCGATCCGCAGCGCGCGCTCCGCCGCCACAGCGGCACCGGCTCCCATGGTCTCCGGGGGCACGCCGCAATCGGCAACCGCAACCACACGGGCCATCGGTGCCAGACCATGACGCTTCATCGCAGCTTCCGACATCAGCAGGGCGGCACCAGCGCCGGTGGTCAGGGGTGAGCTGTTGCCCGCGGTGACATCTCCGTCCTCGGAAAACGCCGGCTTGAGTTCAGCCAGTTTGTCGGCAGTGGTGTCCGGGCGGATATTGGCGTCCGTCTCCACCGGCTGACCCTCGGCGTTACGCAGGGCCAAACGCTCACCGGCAAACCAGCCTTCCTGCTCCGCCCGCGCCGCTTTCTGGTGGGATTGCACGGCAAAGGCATCCATGTCCTCGCGACTGAGGCCGTTTTCCCGGGCCAGCCGCTCGGCGGTCAGGCCCATGTTCATGGCCACGGTCAGGTCCAGATCCTCACGGCCCTGCAACGCCTCAGGCACCGTCAGCACGCCTTCCTGGAACAGCGTCGGGCCCATGGGCACCCGGGACATGTTCTCGTAGCCACCGGCCAGACCCATGTCGATCGCGCCGGCCTCGATTTCCCGCGCCGTGGTGCGCAGAGCCGCCAGGCCGGACCCACACTGTTGATCAATCTGCCGGGTCGGGCACTGGATGCCGACGGACGACAGCCATTGGGGATAGCGGCCACCAAAGCTCCACTGTTCCTTGACCGGCAGCGCACAGCCCACACTCAGATCCTCGATCTCGGTGCCGGGCACACGGGCGCGGTCCAGCAGGCCGTCGATAACCTGTGATAGCAGAACGTCGCCACGATCACCGGACCAGGCGTCCACCTCGGGTTTGCGGGGATGGGCACGGGTGAAAGCCGTACGGGCGTAGTCGACCAGATAGGCAGTGGTCATAGCACACTCCTTGCAGATTCAGGGTTATCGGACCAGCGACTCAGGAACAGGGCGTAGGTGGTCAGCACCTGCCGGATGGATTCGATGTTCACGCACTCGTCGACACCGTGAATGCGCTCGGCCACCGGGCCGTAACAGGTGCCATTGATGCCCCCGGACACATGAAAGGCGCGCAGGTCCGTGGTACAGGTGGAGAGATAATGCGCCGGTGGTTCACCCACCAGGTCTTCGTGGCAGCGGGACAGCAGACGGATGCCCGGCGCTTCCAGATCCACCAGGTGGCCCTCGGACCGGAAACCGTGGAATGCCACGCGGGGTTCCGGCGAGCCGTCCGCCAAAGCCCGGTGCTGCCCGGCGATTACATCCCGTACCCGGGTCATGATGGTGTCCGGCGAGACGCCGGGCGGGAAGCCGACGCGGCCCTCAAGCACAGCGTGGGCCGGCACACTGGAGGCCCAGTTGCCCCCTTCGATCCGCCCGATACTCAGGTTGAACGGGTGATCACGGTCTTCGTACTCCGCCGGCCGTGGCATCTGGTTGATCTCTTCTTCCAGCGCCTTCAACGCCGGCATGTAGGCCTGCACCGCCTCGATGGCATTCTGGCCGGCGCTGGTATCCAGCACATGGGCCGGCACGCCATCAATACGCATGCGGAACCAGAGCACGCCCACCTGGCCGCTGTAGATCTGCGCACCAAACGGCTCGGGAATCAGCACAAAATCGCCGGTGTAGCCCTGATGCAGGCAGGCAAGCGCACCATTGCCGGTGCACTCTTCCTCAATCACGGTCTGCAGGGTAAGCGGGAAATCGATGTCGATGCCCGCCCGGCGAACAGCGGCCACCGCCATCACCATGGCGGCAATGCCGGCCTTCATATCGCCGGCTCCCCGGCCGTAGAGCCAGCCGTCCTGCTGCCAGGGCTCCCAAGGCGGACGGGTCCACATGTCTGTCGGTTCGGCCGGAACCACATCCAGGTGGCCGTTGAAGATCAGGTGCGGTTTGGAGGAAGCGGGATTCAGGCGGGAAACAACGTTATATCGGCCTTCGGCAGACCACTCGGTGGGGGCACGGTGCGGGTGGTCTTCAAACCCGGGAGCATCCAGGGCCACCCGCTCCACCGGCAGATCCAGTCGCTGCAGCCAGCTTTCCATGGTCGACAGGGCGCCCTGCTCGGCGCCCAGAACACTGTAGCCACGCACCAGTTCCCGGGTCAGCTCCAGGGTCTCGTCCATCAGCTCGTCGCAGCATTCCACAATGCGCTTTTCCTGACCGGTCAGCATCAGAACCGCCCCACCTGGCTTTCATCGATCATCAGATCTGCCTCGGTTGCGGCCCGCAGTTCGTCCACCGCCAGGCCTTCGGCGATATCAATCACCTTCAGCCCCTGGTCCGTTACCTCCATGGCGGCCTTCTCGGTGATGATCAGGGAGACACAGTTCGGCGCCGTCAGGGGCAACCGGCATTGCTGGAGAATCTTCGGGTTGCCACGCTTGTCGTTGTGGGAACAGAGCACCACCAGCTTGTCCACTTTCTGTGCCAGTTCCATGGCGCCACCGATGCCCGGGGAGAATTTGCCCGGAATCTTCCAGTTGGCCAGGTTACCCTGCTGGTCGACTTCGAAGGCGCCCATGAAGGTGACGTCCACCCGGCTGCGGCGGATCATGGCAAACGACAGGGCACTGTCGAACACACTCGCACCGGGGCTTGCGCCGATATAGGCACCGCCGGAGTCGATCATTTCGTAGTCCGGCGTGGCGTCATCCGGCAGCGGTTGGCAGCCGAGAATGCCGTTTTCGGAATGCACCAGCACCTGCTGGTCTTCCGGCATGTAATGAAACAGACGCTGGGGCAGGCCAATACCCAGGTTGATGATCTGCCCGGGCAGGATTTCCCGGGCAGCGCGGGCAAGAATGCGTTCCTGATCAGACGGCATGTTCACGGATCCCCTGTTCACTGGTGGCCGGATCAACCTGCACAACGTGGTTCACGAAGGCGCTCGGCGTGTGGATGTATTCCGGTTTGAGGCTGCCCGGCGCATCCAGACGGAAGGCCTGGGCAATCACCGTGTCTGCCGCCATCGCCATCAGTGGATTGAAGTTGATGGCGGTGCCTCGGTAGGTCAGGTTGCCGTAGGTGTCGGCAACATCCGCGTGCACCAGCGCGAAATCGGCATGGATGGCCGGCTCGATGGCACAGGTCCGGCCGTCGAGTTCGATTTCCCGGCGGTGACTGGCGATTTCGGTATCCAGACCGATGTCGGTCAGAAAGCCGGGATGGCCCACCCCGGCACAACGGATCTTTTCCGCCAGCAGCCCCTGGGGATACATTTCCACGGCCAGCCGGCCGGCGTTCATTTCCTCGATCGCCACCCGGTTCAGTCCGATGTGCGAGGCAATCAGCCGGTCAACCCGGCCAGCCTTGATCAGCCGGCCAATGCCGATGTCTGCCTCGTTGGCGTCATTCTTGATCAGGGTGAGGCCCTTCTGGCCCTGGGCCAGCAATTCATCCAGCAGCGCAAAAGGCGTACCGGGAGAGCCAAAGCCGCCCACCATGATGGATGCGCCATCCGGGATGCGGGCAATGGCCTCTTCAATCGATGTGTGTTTCTTGTTCAGGGAGGTCATGAAGATCAGCCTATGCGTTGGTTTCGGCAGGAGAGGCCATCAATGGCTCAATGACTTCAGACTCAAGGCGCTGAAGGGCCACAGACAGACGCTCCAGAAGCAGAGAGACTTCCTGCTCGGAAATGGTCAGGGGCGGACATACCAGGAAATGGTCGCCGGCCAGGCCATCCAGGCTCCGTCGGGGATAGATCAGCAGCCCTTCCTCTTTGGCCAGGGCCGTAACCCGGGCGAACAGGTTGGCCTCGGCCGGGAACGGCGCCTTGCTGGACAGGTCCTGCACCAGTTCCACACCCCAGAGCATGCCGATACCACGGACATCGCCCACAAAGCCGAACCGGGCCTTCAGGGCGTCTAGCCCTTCCCGCAGTTGCTGACCGCGGATGGCCACGTTATCCAGCAGATTCTCTTTGCGAATGGCCTCCACCGCCGCCAGGCCCGTGGCGCAGGCCAGCGGATTGCCCGCGTAGGTGTGGCCATGCTGGAAGCCGCCATTGGCCATCACCGTATCGACGATGTCGGCCCGGCACAGCAGAGCGCCCACCGGGTAATAGCCGGCACCGAGGCCCTTGGCGGTAGTCAGAAGGTCCGGGACAACGCCCCAGTGCTGGTAGGCAAACCAGGCGCCGGTACGGCCAACGCCGGACAGCACCTCATCAAAGATCAGCAGGCAACCGAACTCATCACACAGCTCGCGCACACCCTCCAGGTAGGCCTTGTTGACCATACGCGCGCCGGTGCTGGCCCCGCCGACCGGTTCCAGCACGATGGCGATGATGCTGTCGCCACCGGCGGCCTCGATCTGTTCACGGGTCTGACGCAGCAGTTCACGCACGTGCGCGTCATCACTTGCTTCGGCCCGGCGGAAGAAATCCGGGCCCGGCACCTTGATGGAGCCCTGGGTGATATCGGCAAACGGTACTTCCAGCGGCTGGTACCCGGTGACACCCAGCGCACCCAGGGTGCTGCCGTGGTAGGACGGGCGCAGGGATACAAAGTGGCGGCGCTGGCTCTCGCCCCGGGCAAAGAAATACTGACGCGCCAGCTTGATGGCCGATTCCACGGCCTCGGAGCCGCTGGACACGAAGAACACCTTCTCCAGATCCTGATTGGTCATGTCCACCAGTGATTGGGCCAGCGCCATCGCCGGGCCATTCTCGAACTGGGTGCGGTAGGTAAACGCGACCTTGTCCAACTGGGCCAGCATGGCATCCCGAATGCCCTCATGGTGATGGCCCAGATTGCAGGAGATGGCGCCTGAACAGCCGTCCAGATAATCCCGTCCCTCGGTGTCCCAGAGAAAGACACCACGGGCATGGGAAACCTCAGGCATGGCCGGACCAGCCTGGTAGAAAAGTGGAGAAGATGACATGTTGTGATCCGCTATCGTTGTACTGTTTAAAATTCAGTCTAGAAACATAGGTAAAAGTATTTCAAGATATGATTTTTTCACCGAATTCGATGACTTTCACTCATGCCTGATATCAACCTGCATTCCCTGAAGTCCCTGGCCATCTTCAAAACACTGATTGAAGCCGGCAGTGCATCCCAGGCGGCACGCACCCTGGGCATCACCCAATCGGGGGTTAGCCGGTCCCTGGCCCAGCTTGAGGAAAACCTGGGTATCCAGCTGTTTCTAAGGGAAAAAAACCGGCTTATTGCGACGCCGGAAGCGCACGAACTCTACGAGGAAATCCTGCGCCTGATGGGCAACATCGAGGAGCTCCGGCACAGCGTTCTGGCACTCAAGGAATTCGGGACTTCGCGGCTGCGAATCGCGGCGATTCCCGGCCTGGCCTTCGGTTTTGTGCCCCGCCTGATCGGCACTTTGCTGGAAGAAAATCGGGGGTTCAGCATCAGTTTCGACATGATGTCGAGCCATGATGTGCTTCGGGAGGTGGAATCCGGGCATGCCGATATCGGGTTTGTCACCCTGCCGGTCAGCTCCCGTCTGTTGCGAATCGAGGAATGGCTGAGCACACGGGCCCAGTGCCTTTTACCAGTTGAACACCCCCTGGCCGGTCAGGCGGAGATCGACATTGCCGACCTGCGCGACCAGCACCTGGTGATCAGTAACCAGCCCAATGTGGGCGCAGACCCATTGCTGCATCTGGCGGCCAGTCATTCCATTGCCATTGCCGGCAAGACCGAGTCCAACATCGGTGCCATCACCGCCATGGTGGCCAGTGGTGTCGGCATCAGCGTGATGAATCCGATTACCGCCACCGACCAGCTGGTGGGACGATCAGACGTGGTCATGCGGCCTTTTTCGCCCGGCATTTCCTTCAGCTTCGGCATGGTTTACCGGGAGGACTGGAAAAACGTGCAGGCCCTGGAATCCATCCGGCACACCGGTAATGAACTGCTCAGGACCTATCCGGGTTAGGCGCCTGGGAGTCCCGGAAGTACTTCTGCTGCATACGGCGCAGGCGCACGATGGTGATGAAGTTGGTCACCAGCACCATGGCTTCGGCCAGGGTACCGCCCACCGACCCGATGACCAGATTATTGAGCATCCAGCAGAAGGCCGCGAGGCCAAGCACAATGCGCAGCGGAACGCCCCGGAGCAGGAACATGCCCACGGTTCCGAACACCGCTGCAAGCAGTGGGAAAATATCGGTGGCCGATTTCCAGGTGGCCCAGGCCACCACCAGGTTCACTGACAGCAACAGCAGCATCAACGGCCAGTGCCCCTGGTACCGACGGGCCAGCACAATGCGCAGGATGACCAGCAGGGTCAGTGCGGCGGCAGTCCAGCTCTGGAAACAGGCAAACATCAGGGCGAAGGCGACGTTGGCCGAAATCAGCAGGACCATCAGCCGGTCGTCGTTTTTGTTGGCGAACCCGGCAATACAGAACGCCAGCGCCACCAGGCCAAAGAACTGGCCCAGCATCTCAGCCACAGTCATACGGGGTGAACCTCTCGCGTGTCGGGCACCCAGCCTGCCACAATAGGCATTCTTGAGCCATGCCGCCCCCTGTGCGACAGTTTCCCTTTACCCCATCACCCCTTCGGAACGCCTGAACCATGAAAACCGTTTTCTCGCCCCTGCACAGCCGCCGTCACGTCAAAACCGAGCTGGATGGAGGGCTGCTGATTGAGCCCCATGAAAAACCCTCACGGGCGGAAACCATCCTGGCAAGGGTGAAGGATCAGGCGCTGGGAGAGATTCTGGAACCGGAGGAATTCGGGCTGGAGCCGATCCGGCGCGTCCATACCGACAGCTACGTGGCCTTTCTGGAGAACTGCTGGCAGGAATGGCTGGCCGATGGCAAGCAGGGCGAGGCGATTCCGGTATTCTGGGCCGGGCGCGGCATGCGCCACCGTGAACCCAGGGACATTGACGGCCGCCTGGGCTACTACAGCATGGGCGCCGACACCTCGATCTCGGACGGTACCTGGGAGGCCGCCCGGGCGTCGGTCAATGTTGCCCTCACCGGCCAGAAACTGGTGGCAGGCGGCGAACGCGCCGCGTTTGCCCTGTGCCGGCCACCCGGGCATCACGCCCACGCCGATCTGTTCGGCGGCTACTGCTTTTTCAACAACGCGGCCATTGCCGCCCAGGCCTTCCGGGACCAGGGCTATGAACGGGTGGCGGTTCTTGATGTGGATTTTCACCACGGCAATGGCACCCAGTCCATTTTCTACGGGCGTAACGATGTGCTCACCATCAGTCTGCACGGTGATCCGGACCTGGTGTTCCCGCACTTTCTGGGTTTCGAGGATGAAACCGGCGAGGGTGACGGCGAAGGCTACAACCTGAACATTATCTACCCGCCGGGAACGCCGTTCAGCGTCTGGCGTGAAGGCCTGGAAACCGCCTGCGAACGCATCGCTGGCTTTGCCCCCGAGGCACTGGTGGTGGCACTGGGAGTAGACACCTTTGAGGAAGACCCGATTTCCTTCTTCAAACTCACGTCTCCGGATTACCTGGCCCTGGGCCGTCGGCTGGAACAGCTGGGACTGCCCACCCTGTTCACCATGGAAGGCGGCTATGACGTGGACGCCATTGGCGTCAATGCGGTGAACGTGATGCAGGGGTTTGAAGGCAAGGCATGAGGGGCGCGGATAAAAAGGAACCGGCACCCACCCCCCGCGGGTGCCGGTTCAGGGGTCAGCCCGAAGTCCTCAGGCCTGTGTGAACCGGGTTACTCAACCGAGTTCCGGATGATGAAGTCGAAGGCGCTCAGGGCGGCCTTGGAACCTTCACCCATGGAAATGACAATCTGCTTGTACGGCACGGTGGTGGCATCGCCGGCGGCGAATACGCCCGGAATGGACGTTTCGTTACGGTCATTGACGATGATTTCACCGTGCTGGCTCAGCTCGATATCCCCTTTGAGCCATTCGGTATTGGGCACCAGGCCGATCTGCACGAACACACCTTCCAGCTCGACGTGGTGGCTCTCGCCGGTGTTGCGGTCGGTGTAGTTCAGGCCACTGACCTTGCCGTTGTCACCGACAATCTCGGTAGTCTGGCCAGAGGTGATGATCTTCACGTTATCCAGACTGCGCAGCTTCTTCTGCAGTACTTCGTCTGCCCGCATCTCCTCACCAAACTCGATCAGGGTGACGTGACCGACAATACCGGCCAGGTCGATGGCGGCTTCCACACCAGAGTTGCCACCGCCGATAACCGCGACGCGTTTGCCCTTGAACAGCGGGCCGTCACAGTGCGGGCAGTAGGCCACACCCTTGTTGCGGTATTCTTCCTCGCCCGGCACGCCCATCTGGCGCCAGCGGGCACCGGTGGACAGCACCAGCGTTTTCGACTGCAGAGTGGCGCCATTCTCAAGGCGTACTTCGTGCAGGCCGCCCTTCTCTTTGGCGGGAATCAGTTTCTCCGCGCGCTGCATGTTCATGATGTCCACGTCGTACTCATTCACATGCTGTTCCATGGCGGAGACCAGTTTCGGGCCTTCGGTATACGGCACGGAAATCAGGTTCTCGATACCCATGGTGTCCGCCACCTGGCCACCAAAGCGCTCGGCGGCAATACCGGTAGCGATGCCCTTGCGTGCTGCATAGATGGCGGCCGAAGCCCCCGCCGGGCCACCGCCGACGACCAGCACGTCGAACGGATCACGCTCGTTGATCTTCTTGGCTTCCTTGGCGGCGGAATTGGTATCCAGCTTGGCCACGATCTCTTCCAGCGTCATCCGGCCCTGGCCCCAGGGCTCGCCGTTCATGAACACACTGGGCACGGCCATGACCTCACGGCGTTCGACTTCGTCCTGGAACAGCGCACCATCAATGGAGGTGTGCTTGATTTTGGGGTTCAGGATACTGATCAGGTTCAGGGCCTGAACCACATCCGGGCAGTTCTGGCAGGACAGGGAGAAGAAGGTTTCGAACTCCGCTTCGTCATCCAGATCCTGGATCTGCTCGATCACTTCCTGGGATGCCTTGGACGGGTGAC
Organism: Marinobacter oulmenensis; assembly: GCF_014201735.1. Classification (GTDB taxonomy): domain Bacteria; phylum Pseudomonadota; class Gammaproteobacteria; order Pseudomonadales; family Oleiphilaceae; genus Marinobacter; species Marinobacter oulmenensis. The sequence goes on from NZ_JACHFE010000005.1 coordinate 36,828, forward strand.
CACCCACCTGCAGCAGGGCCAGAACCAGCGATGTGAACTCGTGGCCCATCGGGATGCCGGCGAAGCGTACGCTGATGTCCGTACCCACACGCTGGATCGCAAAAGACGGACGGCGAACGCGCTGGTCGCTCTCGGTGCGCAGGCCAATCTTGCTGGACATCGGCTCGATTTCTTCCAGCAGTTCTTTCAGCTCACGGGACTTGTCGCTGTCGTCATACGCTGCCACCAGCTCGATCGGCTGCTGCAGCTTTTCCATGTAGGCTTTCAGCTGTTCCTTGATATTGGCATCCAACATGTTTGCTATCCCCTTTGCGTATTCCAGCTCTGTATGAATTCAGCAATGCTTGCTATCTGAAGATAGGAATAAGATAAGGACTGGCTATCAAAAGCTCAAATTGATTGAAGCAAACCAATTGATAGACACCCCCTATCTCACTCTTCTTCTGCGATTGATAGATACGAAAAAGGCCCGCAGTGCGGGCCTTTCTCTCGAGTTTCACCTTGAGGGTAAAACTTAGATCTTGCCGACCAGGTCCAGTGACGGAGCCAGGGTCTCTTCGCCTTCTTTCCACTTGGCCGGGCAAACTTCGCCGGGGTGGTTGCGAACGTACTGGGCAGCCTTGACCTTGCGCAGCAGGTCGTCGGCGTCACGGCCGATACCTTCGGCAGTGATTTCCATGGCCTGGATAACACCGTCCGGATCGATCAGGAAGGTGGCACGGTCGGCCAGGCCCTGACCTTCACGCATCACACCGAAGTTGTTGGTGATGGTGCCGGTCTGGTCGCCTACCATGTAGTAGTTGATCTTGCCGATGGTTTCGGAGGAATCGTGCCAGGCTTTGTGAGTGAAGTGCGTGTCGGTGGACACGGAGAACACTTCCACACCCAGCTTCTGCAGCTCTTCGTATTTGTCTGCAACATCGCCAAGCTCGGTCGGGCATACGAAAGTGAAGTCAGCCGGATAGAAGAAGAATACGGCCCACTTGCCTTTCACATCCGCATCGGAGATTTCAACAAACTCGCCCTGCTTGAATGCAGTTGCGTTAAACGGTTGGATTTCGCTGTTAATAATACCCACTTGAGTCAACTCCTGTTTGTCGGATTGAAGTGCCAATGAAAATGTACCCGTAACAATAGCGGCTAATCCGGCTCAGCAAAAATTGATAATTTCCAATCTATTGATAGAAGTCCTCTATCACCTGCCAAGCCGGGGCCGCTTTGCTAACGACTCGGCCACTGAAACCCTACATGGGGCCTCAGCTCACAAGATCAATCCTGTGGAAATCCAGTATGTTTTCCCGAGGTGACGAATTGATGGCAAACACCTCATTGCGCTTCTTCATCAGAATGTAGGCGAAGCACGTGAAGTACAGGGCAATCACCAGAGCGCCGACCCACTGGATACGCAGGAAGTCCAGCTGGAACAGCATGGTCAGCCCGACCATCGCCACCAGGTTGAAGATGACGTAATTCACCCTCCCCAGCCGCTCGGCGGTCAGGTTGAGGTTGTCGGTGTACAGGCGAATCAGCGAATCCAGAGAGTTCACCACCATCAGTACCCCGACGGAAATCATCGCGATATTGGTGAAGGCAGCAATCTGCAGACCTTCGGCATGGTAGTAATAGAGCACACTGAACCAGACACCAATGGCGATGGACGGCACCACCAGCATGGCCAGCAGCAGTTGCCAGGTCTTGATACCGGACACAAAGCGGGCGGTGAACTGGCCAATCATGATGCTCCAGGCAAACCACCAGAACAGGTAAAACTCGTGATAGTCATTGATGGGCAGCACGAACTGGTGGATGTTGGCGAAGTAATCGCCCAGCATGCCGGCGGTCCCCAGGAAATCCATGGGGGAGCCTTTGCCCAGCACGAACGCCCGGAACCACATACCCAGGATCAGGGTGATGAACAGGATGCTCGAGCCCACACTGAGGATGCGCACATACTTGATCTTGGAGCTGGAGTAGACCGCCAGTGCAATCGACAGGAACACGATCACGTAAAACGCCGGCACGACCGACTCCCCATCACCCAACTGGGGCAGGTACCAGGGCAGGTTAACCAGCAACAGGTAGGCGGTGAAGGCACAGGTGCCGATGATCACCACGTTGTTCACCAGTTTTACCAGGGGAATCTCGAAGAACTGCACCCTCGGTTCAATAATGGCGAAATAGAAGCTGGTCAGGAAGTAGAACCCCCAGATCAGGAAGGCCCAGAAACCGAACTCGATCGCCAGCGGGTTAGCGAAACCGTATTCCGGGTTGCTGGAAACGTCGCCATAGCCCCCGAACTCCGTCAGGGGGAACATGATCAGCCCGACGTCCAGCCCGGAGGTGAACAGTATGGCGATAAAGGTCAAAGTGCGTACCGGTGTGACACCGATACACTGCATGTCCCACCATTTGTACAGAATCAGGGCAATGGCGGCGAAGGTGAAGATCAGACCGGCGGATAACCACAGTGTCATGACAGGGTCCTCCGGTTGTTTTCAGACGTAGTAATGCACAGCATGGGTGTTCCTCCTCTACTCAATTGATTTCGAATCGGACACAAACCCAGGACTTGCCTATCGGGCGCCCGGAAACGGCACGGGGCCGTCGCGCTGATAGGGAAATCCTGAGGGCTTGCTACCCGGGCACGGACGTGCCCGGGGCGGGGATTGCGGTCGCTAGGGGTGCGCCCGTTTTGCTTGGCCCGGGCGTTGATGCACCTGCCATTCGGCGTCCATGTCGACGGGTGCTGCCGAGGGCTTGAGGGGCTCCTTGCCCCGGATGAGATCGGCGACCCGCTCGGCCACCATGATGGTGGGCGCGTTCAGGTTGCCGTTGGGGATGGTCGGGAAGATGGAAGAATCCACGACCCGCAGATTGTCGATGCCGCGTACCCGGGTGTCCGGGTCCACCACCGCGAGCTCGTCGGTGCCCATCTTGCAGGTACAGGACGGGTGATAGGCGCTTTCCACCGCCTGGCGGACGAAGGCATCGATGTCTTCATCGCTGGTAATCTGTTCACCGGGCTGGATTTCGGCACCGCGAAACTCATCCATGGCCGGCTGGTTGATGATTTCACGGGTCAGGCGCACACAGTCCCGGAAGCCTTCGCGATCATCCTCGTGCTGCAGATAGTTGAAGCGGATACGCGGTGACTGCTTCGGATCGGCCGACTGCACGTGCACAAAACCGCGGCTTTTCGGCTTGTTGTGACCGATGTGGAGCTGGAAACCATCGCCGGAAAACGCTTCCTTGCCGTCATAACGCATGGCGGCGGGCAGGAAATGGTACTGCAGGTCCGGCCACTCCACGCCAGCCTTGGAGCGGATGAAGGCGCAGGACTCGAAATGGTTGGTGGCGCCCAGGCCGTCCTTGCGCAGTATCCAGCGCACGCCGATCTTGAGCTTGTTCCACCAGTCCAGCTTGCGGTTGAGGGAGACCGGCTGGTTACAGCGGAACTGGAAATAGAATTCCAGGTGATCCTGCAGGTTCTCGCCCACGCCGGGCAGTTCATGCGCAACGTCGATTCCGGCCTGCTCCAGGACCTCGGGGTTGCCGATACCGGACAGTTGCAGCAGATGGGGCGACCCGATGGAGCCGGCAGACAGGATTACTTCTGAAGCGGCTTTGGCTTCGTGCACCTTGCCGCCCTGCTCGTAGCGCACTCCGGTGGCGGTCTTGCCCTCCAGCAATACCCGGTGCACCTGGGCATGGGTCACCACGGTCAGGTTGTCCCGTGCCATGGCCGGGCGCAGGTAGGCATTGGCAGTGGACCAGCGACGGCCGTTCTTCACCGTCATGTGCATGGGCCCGAAGCCTTCCTGGCGGGCACCGTTGTAGTCTTCGGTTTCGAAATACCCGGCATCGGCCCCGGCCCGGATAAAGGCGCTATACAGCGGGTTCTGCATGTTGTTGCCGTTATTCACACCCAGCGGGCCGGAATCCCCGCGGTAGTCGTCGCCACCGAAGGCCCAGGTTTCCGCCTTTTTGAAATACGGCAGGACATGGGCGTAATCCCAGCCAGTGGCGCCCCCGGATTCCCATTCGTCAAAATCCCGGGCGTGGCCACGCACATACACCATGCCGTTAATGGACGACGAGCCGCCCAGTACCTTGCCCCGTGGGCAGTGCATGACCCGGTTGTCCAAGTAGGGCTCCGGCTCGGTATGGAACTGCCAGGCGTACTTTTTGGTGTTCATGGGAATGGACAGGGCCGTCGGCATCTGGATGAAGATGCTCTTGTCACTGCCGCCGGTCTCCAGCAGAAGTACCCGGTTATTGCTGTCCTCGGTGAGCCGGTTGGCCAGCACACAACCGGCCGATCCCGCGCCCACAATGATGTAGTCGTATTGTGCTTCTTTCATACACTTGCTCCTCTGTGGCCCACGGGAATCAGAAAGGTGCATCTATGTCTTTCATACCGACATAGACGGACTTGATCTGGGTGTAGTGATCCAGGGTGACGCGGCCGTTTTCCCGGCCGACGCCGGACAGTTTGTAACCGCCCACCGGCATTTCCGCCGGCGACTCGCCATAACTGTTGAGCCAGCAGATGCCCGCCTGGATCTGGTGAATCACCCGGTGCGCACGGCGGATGTCGTTGGTGAACACGCCGGCAGCCAGACCGGTATCGGTGCCGTTGGCCCGGGCAATCACCTCGTCCTCGTCGGCAAAGGTGAGGACGGACATCACCGGGCCGAAAATCTCCTCGCGCACAATGGTCATGTCGTCGGTGCAGTCGGTGAAAATGGTTGGCTCCACGAAGTAGCCACCTTTTGCATCTTCCGGCTCGATGGCCCGACCGCCGTGGCTGAGGGTGGCCCCTTCAGCCAGCCCCTTGGCGATGTAGTCCAGCACCAGATCCTGGTGTTTTTTGGAGATCAGCGCGCCGAAGTTGGTGTCCGGGTTCATGGGGTCGCCCGGCAGGATGTTCTTGCGGGTGCGCTCCAGCAGGCGCTCCATGAACGCCGGGTAGAGATCCTCATGCACGAACACCCGGGTACCGTTGGTGCAGATCTCACCCTGGGTGTAGAAATTACCAACCATGGCGGCGGAAATGGCGTTCTCCAGATCCGCGTCGTCGAAAATGATCAGTGGCGACTTGCCCCCCAGTTCCATGGTCACGTCTTTGAGGGTGGAGGCGGAGGCTTCCATCACCTTGCGGCCGGTGCCCACTTCGCCGGTGAACGACACCTTGGCGATATCGGGGCTATGGGTCAGCCACTGACCCACCCCGGCAGCGCCCTGCACCACATTGAACACACCCGCCGGCACGCCGGCTTCGGTGAAGATTTCCGCCAGCTTCACGGCGCCCATCGGTGTCTCTTCGGACGGCTTGAAAATCATGGCGTTGCCGGTGGCAAGCGCCGGCGCCGACTTCCAGCAGGCAATCTGGATGGGGTAGTTCCAGGCGCCGATACCGGCACAGATGCCCAGCGGCTCGCGGCGGGTGTAGTAGAAATCGCCCCCCAGGTCCTGCTGGTTGCCTTCAATGGAAGGCGCTATGCCGGCAAAAAATTCAATGGCATCCGCACCGGTGGTGACATCCACGGCCTGGGCTTCCTGCCAGGGTTTGCCGGTGTCCTTCACTTCCACTTCGGCCAGTTCGTCATTGCGCTCACGCAGCAGGGCCACAGCGCGCAGCAGGATCCGGCTGCGTTCGACCATCGGCATGGCAGACCACTGGGCAAAACCGGCGCGGGCGCTTTCAATGGCGGCCTGCTGGATGGCCTCGTCGGCCACCTCCACTTCATAGATGGTCTGGCCGGTGGCCGGATTCACCACCGGGAAGGTTTCTCCCGTCGTGTTGGCCAGGAAACGACCGTGAACAAAGTTACGGACAACAGGAAGAGATGCTGATTCGGACATGATCCGTGACTTACCTCAATTCGTGTATTCAGGCCTTGCCGGCCGGTTCATTCGTCATGGCTCAGGCTCTTGCCTGGGCCAGCGTCTCGTGGACAAATTTCTTGCACAGGCGCTCACCCGCCTGGAAATGCTCCGATGGGTCCAGGCTGAGAGCACTGCGCAGCCAGAAACCGTCAATCATCGCCGCCGTCTGCCGGGCCGCTTCCGTGGCATCACGGGGTGACAGCACCTGGGCAAAGGAATAGCGCAGGTTGCTGTACAGCCTTGCGTTGTTGATCTGCTGCAGGCGCTGCAGGCCGGGTTCATGCATGGCTCGGGACCAGAAGCTGAGCCAGGTTTTGGCGGCCAGGGCCGAACGCTGAAATTCCGAGAAGTTGGATTCAATGATGCAATCCAGTCGCTGGTCCACAGAGCCGTCGGTCTGCTTCATCCGCTCGCGCAGTTCCTTGCCCAACTGATCCAGCAGGTGACGCAGGGCGGCCTCGATCAGGCCCTGCTTGCCACCGAAGTAATGGCTGATGATGCCCGACGACAGCCCGGCCCGTTTGCTGATGCTGACGATCGTGGTGTTCTGCATTCCCAGCTCGGCAATGGACGCCATGGTGGCGTCAATCAGTTGCTGGCGACGGGTATCTTTCATTCCGACTTTTGGCATGACGCGGCTTCTCTGCTCCGGCATTTTTATTAATTGAACGTTCAATTAATAAAAAGAGTACAGAAAATATGACCGGGTTTCAAACCACCCGGAGCACCGGGTGGTGTTATTGGCATGGAGAGGGGAAGTCGGAAGGAGCAGGTTAGCGACGCCGGTAGTCCGGATCGGTCCAGCAGGCCGGCAGGGATTCACCGGAAGGGAACACCAGTCCGCTCTTGTCGAACAGCTCGGTGTCCTGGACTTCCTCGCCGTAATGCAGACGCCCTTCGATGTGATGTGCGTGCGGATCAAACAGCGTGGCCGTGTCCAGCACTTCAATCAGGTGGCCGTTACTCCTGTCGGCAACAAACATGGCTGCACTCCTTTCTGACGGACTTTCCTCTACCGTAACAGACAAACGGCCAAACTGCCGGTCGGTTGAAAAACAGGCTGATCGCGCAAACCTCTACTGACAGGCCGACTTTATTCTTCAACGACAGGACCAACGTCACCATGAGCATTGACCAGATTCAATCCGTCCTCGACACCTGGACAGGTTTGAGTATCTGGCTGGCACTGGTTGTAGCCAGTGTTGTCTGGGTCATTTATGACCTGAAAACCAGTAACAGCCACATCCCGTCCATCATGCAGTGGGTCTGGATACTGACTGTGCTCTACTCCGGGCCGATCGGGGTTGCCGTCTACCGGTATTCCGGACGCAAACAGATCGCAACGGATAACCTGTCGAGGAAGGGCTTCCGCTCGGTGGCCCACTGCTATTCGGGCTGTGGTATGGGCGAAGTGCTCGGCGTCATCATCGCGGTTGGGTTACTGGCAACCGGCAATCTCTGGGCCTCCATTATTACCTTTGTTCTGGCCTATGTTTTCGGCTTCGCCCTGAACGTCGGCCCCATGATGCAGAATGGTATGGCATTCAAAGACGCGGTGAAGGGCGCTTTCGTGGCGGAAACCATCAGCATTTCGGTGATGGAGGCCGTAGCGATCACTGTCGGGCTCTATCTTGGCGGCCAGGCCACCATGGCAGATGCCCTTTTCTGGACCTCTCTGTATGTCTCTCTGACCCTGGGGCTTTTTGCCGCATGGCCCGCCAACCTGCTGCTGATCCATTTCGGACTGAAAGGCGGCATGGGCGACCCTCGCGACGAGCACAGTCAGCACGCCCATTGCCATTGAGGGGCCCTGGAGCCCCTCCTCTCTACCCGACTGGCCACCAGCTCCGGGGTCTTCAACCATCCAGTAGCGCTCCCTGGATTATTGTTCTAACCTTATTCAAGAAGGTCATAACAAGAACAGGAGCAGAAGATGGCCACCATCGTGATTGTGGGTGCCGGCCTGGGCGGTATGCCCATGGCGTTCGAGATGCGCGAACAGGCCCGAAAAACCGATCGCATCGTGATGATTTCCGACAAGGACTACTTCCACTTCGTGCCCTCCAATCCCTGGGTAGCGGTGGACTGGCGGCAGCCGGACGACATCAAGATTCCCCTGGCCGACGTTCTGGCCAAACGTAACGTGGAGCTGATCGTCAATGCCGTCACCCGGGTGGACCCGGAAGGCCACAGGTTGATTCTGGCGGACGACAGCACGGTTGAGTATGACCACCTGATCCTGGCCACCGGGCCGCGGCTGGCATTCGATGAAGTCGAGGGCCTGGGGCCGGAGGGCGGCTTTACCCAGTCCATCTGCCACGTGGACCACGCTGACAAGGCACGCAATCAGTGGCAGGCGTTTGTGGAAAAACCCGGGCCCGTCGTGGTCGGTGCCGTGCAGGGCGCCTCCTGTTTTGGCCCGGCCTACGAGTATGCCTTTGTGGTGGACCGGGACCTGCGTCAGCGAAAAATCCGCGACCGGGTCCCGATGACCTTTGTGACACCGGAACCCTATATTGGCCACCTGGGCCTGGGCGGCGTGGGTGACAGCAAGAGCATGCTCGAATCCGAGCTGCGCCAGCACCACATCAACTGGATCTGCAACGCCCGGGTCGAGAAGATCGAGGACGGCCTGATGCATGTGGTGGAAGTGAATGACGACGGCAGTGAGAAAGCCCGGCACGAACTGCCCTTTGACTATTCCATGATGCTGCCGGCCTTCACCGGTATCGAGGCGGTAAGAGGCATTGAGGGACTGGTGAATCCGCGCGGGTTCATCATTATCGACGAGCACCAGCGCAACCCCACCTACCCGGACATCTGGGGCATCGGCGTGGCGGTGGCCATCGCGCCTCCGGGCAAGACACCGCTACCGGTGGGTGTGCCCAAAACCGGGTTCATGATCGAAAGCATGGTGACGGCGACGGCCCGTAACATCCGGGCGGTACTGGATGAACAGTCGCCGGAAAGCGAGGCGACCTGGAACGCGGTCTGCCTGGCCGATATGGGCGATACCGGTATTGCCTTCGTGGCCATTCCGCAGATTCCACCCCGCAACGTGAACTGGATGAAAAAGGGCAAGTGGGTGCACTACGGCAAGATCGCCTTCGAGAAGTATTTCATGCACAAGGTGCGGGCCGGCACCAGCGACCCGATCTATGAACGTTATGTGATGAAAACGCTGGGCATCGACAAGCTCAAGAGTCAGTAACCGGAACGACCGGTCAGCCGGTGACCGGCTCCGGCAGGCGGGCGCCTTTCGGTGGACGGTCAATCAGCGGGCAGTTGGCGCACAAAGGCATGTCCGGCAGGCGATAGCGGATACAGCAGTACCGCCGCTGCCGCAGTGTTTCCCGGTCCTCGCCCCGCTCGACATAACGCACCGGATTGGCCAGCGGGTTGGTCCGGCCGTCGCCACGGATTTCCGTGCGCACCAGAGCCTGGCCATCGGCCAGCATGGACTCCGGCAGGCCCAGGCCCCCCAGCGCTCCGATCAGCCACTCCAGATAATTGGCGGCGTTGTTCCAGAGTACCTTGCGGGAGATCTTCACTTCCCGGTTCCAGCCGTCAATCATCGGCTCCAGGTTCTGGTCCAGCAGTTCGTGGAAACGCTCAAAGGGATCCGTCGGCGCCTCACTGAAAGCGCTCCCTTCGTCAGGCAATCGGAAGGACTCCGGCACACCACCTTCTCCCAGGATGACCTCGATCCGGTCCAGGTTGACCGGCAGTTCCCGCCCAAGCACGAGGTTGGCGGCCACCACCGGCACCATCAGCCGCACAAAATAGTAGCGTGACCAAAGCGACATCAGCGCCCGGCGATCATCACCGGGCTGGAACTGGCGATACGTCTCCAGCAGGTTTTCCACGCCCTCCGGGGTCGTCAGTTCGCGACCGGGCACACCCGGACGATCGTCCTGACCCGGCAGGACAAGCACATCCCGGTAATGCTCAAAATCCCCGACAAACAGCGGGGCAAGGGCGGGTATACTCATAAACACATCGGCACTGTTGAATGACTCCAACCAGTGTACACCCTCTCCGGGGGTTAACCGGAGAGGGTGTCAGGGTCAGAAGCTGTATTTCAGGGTTGCTGTCACGTTCCGCGGCTCACCGTAGGAGTACTGGTTGTAGAAGCCGACCTGACTGTAGTACTTCTCATCCAGCAGGTTGTCCACATTGACCTGGGCCGACAGTTCCGGTGTGAACTGATAGCGGGCCATCAGGCTCACCAGGCTGTAGGCGCCCTGCTCCAGGCGTTCGTCTTCAGAGCTGACCGGATTGCTCACCTCTTTGTAACCCTCGCTGAACCAGGTCACGCCACCGCCGATGGTCAGCGGGCGCAGCGTGTTCTGGAACTGGTAGCGGGTAAACAGCTTCAGTGACCGGCGGGGGAACTCGGTGTTCGCCTCATCGCCATCCTGATCACGGGCAGAGAACACAGACAGCCCGGCACTGACCTCCCAGCCCGGCGCCACCTGGCCGGCTACGTCAATCTCGTAGCCATCGCTTTCCACACCTTCCTGGCCGCGATAGTAGGCCACGGTTCCACCATTGCCGTCAGGCTGGGTGCCGGCCTGGGTTGCCACATTGTCCTGCTCGATACGGAACAGGGCCAGGGAGGCGTTCAGGCGACCTTCATAGAACTCGCCTTTCAGACCCATTTCGTAGGTCTGACCACTGATCGGATCCAGCGCCTCGCCGTCGATATCGAAACTGTCCTGGGGGTTGAAGATGTCCGTATAGCTGGCGTACGCGGAGACTTCTTCGTTCAGGTCCAGAATCAGGCCACCGTAGGGCGTAAACACGTCATTGTGTTCGTAGCCAAACGGGCCCTGCCAGGTCTGGCCGTCAATTTCATAACTGGCCAGGCGACCACCAAGTACGGCTGTCAGGTTATCCGCCAGGGACAGCCGGGTAACCGCGTAGAAGCTGTCTTCGGTGGTGTCGCGGGCGTCGGCAATGCTGGTGGCACCCCAGACCGGCTCGGGATAGCTGCCGTCCCAGGTATTGAAGTTGCCCGGCGGAGTGTTGGTGCTGGCATGGCCAATGGATTCGAAATCCATGTCACTGTGAATATAGCCAAAGGCCAATTCATGCTCTCGGCCCGCCAGTTGGAAGGGACCGGAGGTGGACAAAGTGATGGTGTCCTGAACCCGCTCGGTCAGGTAATAGGAGGTAGAACGCCCCATTCCCAGACCGGTCACCCGGTCCGGCTGACCGCTGAGATACAGCAGTTTCATGTCACCGTCGGTTTCGGACCGATCATACCGGGCTTCCACGCTCCAGCCATTGGCGAAGCGATGGTTCAGGGTGGCGAAATAACCGGTATCCTCGGAGGCCCAGTAGGTCCAGTCGGCGGCGGTGGTCTTGTCACGATCCCAGTCGGTGCGGCTGCCATCGGTGTACCAGGGCGGCAACCCACCCCAGGTGGAGCCGGAAGGATCGTTATCCTGGTAGCTGACACCCAGACTCAGGGTGGTGGCGTCTGTGAGGTCTGCATCCACCACGCCATAAAACACGGACTGCTCATCCTCCAGCAGGTCCTGGTAGGAATCTGCCTGCTTGTAGTTGGCGACGATACGGCCACGTACCGAGCCGCTGCTGTTAAGCGGCGTGGTAACGTCGGCGGTGGTGCTGTAGGTACTCCAGCGACCGCCGGATACTGAGATATCACCGGTCAGCTCGCGACTGTCGGCATGCTTGCGGACCAGGTTGATGGCCGCCGCAGGGTTGCCGAAACCCGTGGTCAGGCCGGTGGCACCGCGCACCACTTCGACATGGTCATACATGACCATGCTGCGCTGGGTTTCGCCAGCCGACCAGCCCGGACGCCAGCTGGTAGGCACACCATCAACCATCAGGTTGCCGATCTCGAACCCCCGGGCGTTGAAGCGGGCCCGGGAGGTATCGTACTGGCGGCTGTGCAGCCCCGTGACGGTTTTCACCACATCTGTCACGTCCTCCAGATTGCGGTCCTCAATCTGCTGACGGGACACGACACTGACCGACTGGGGTGTTTCCCGGATGGACATCGACAACGGCGTCGCCGTGCGCATCACTTCGGTGGTATAGGAGTCGGAATTCTCGGTGCTGCGGCGCTCGCCGTCCGCTGTCACCTCAATGGCCTCCAGGGTGGTGGGGCTGGAAACTTCTCCATCAGAGCCATCCGTCGATTCCTGGGCAAAGCCTGGCATGCTGGCCAGGGACAAGGCGATGGCCACTGAGAGCGCTGTCCGTCGTGCAGTCAAGGGTTGTGTCACACTACTGATCCTCTTTTGGGGGGCCACTTTACAGAACAAGCATCATTATCAATTGTTAATGAGAATGTATCACATTCTTAATTCTCTGATAAAGTACCGCTTCCCCACTGTTCACGAATCAACGCGGTCATCTGCTGCATGAGAATCCTGGCCGAGAGCGGCCCCCCAAAGGACCAGTAGCGACTGGGCAGGAAACCGGCGTCGTGATTCCGGGCAACCGGCAGGGCCCGCCAGAGCGGTGACTCAAACATGGCGTTCCCCCGGAAGTCACCGATAAACATCAGATGCAGGTCCGGAATCCGGGCCAGTTCGTGGACCTCAATGCGCTGATGTATGGTCGCCCCGTCCCGCAGGGGCCAGGGATTGCTTCCCCCCAGTCGGTTGGCCAGGCTGACCACCAAGGTCTGCTCATTGGAGACGATAAACAGCCCCTGATCCGGTAGCGGATACAGGACCGCCAGCGGCTTTCCTTCAACCCCAGCAAGACGGGCTACCCGCCGCCCCTCGGCAATGCTCCGGTCCAGGTTGCTGAGCACCTGCTCGGCCTTGGCTTCGCGCCCGGTCAGGCGAGCCAGATGGCGCAGCATATCGGCGCCCTGCTCTATCGCGTCCCGCTTAGACGGTGTCATGGCCACCCGGTAAAGAAGGGTCGGCGCCAGTGAATCGAGCCGCTCAAACAGCCCGGAGTGAAGACTGGAGGTACCAATCACCAGATCCGGCTCCAGCCGGACCAGCCGCTCCAGGTTTGGCTGCTGGCTGGTGCCCAGCGACACACTGCCCTCCAGCCGTTCCCCCAAAGGCCGGCCCTGGCTCTGGTAGGATTCCAGACCACCAACACCGACCGGCACAATGCCCAGCGACAACAACATTTCCGTCGTGATGTCTTCGAGGCTGACAATCCGCAGCGGCTGACCCTGCAACCTTTCTGACTGACGAAACACCACGCTTTCGGACGCCCACCCCTGCCCCGGCAGGCAGAGGGAGGCCAGCAGCAATGTCAAAAAGCAGGCACGCAGATTCATGATGGCTCCCTTCATGACCGGCCCAGATAGGTTCGGCTGAGCAGGTACAGAAACACCGGCCCGCCAATGGTCGCTGTCATGATGCCCAAGGGCAGGTCCAGCGGTGCCAGCAGACGCTGACCACCTACATCGGCCAGCATCAACAGCACCGCCCCCATCAGGGGTGTCACAATCAGCCGGTCCCGGTAGTGATAGAACCCCAGCAGCCTGACGGCATGAGGCACCAGCAAGCCAACAAAGGCGACGGGGCCCAATACACTGACGGCGGCAGCGATCAGCAGGCTGGCCAGCACCAGCAGCATCAGGCGTTTGCCCGCCGCGCCGACACCAAGGCTGTCGGCAACACCGTCCCCCAGCGCCAACAGGTCCATCCAGCGTCTGGCCAGTACCGCCAGGCTCAGCCCCAGCACCAGCCACGGCAGAAGGGCCATGGCATCCGACCAGGTAGCGCCATAACTGCTACCGGACATCCAGGTGAGTGCCAGGGTGACATTCAGGCTGTAAAAACCGATCAACAGACTGATGGCCCCGGATGCCATACCGGTCAGGGCGAAGCCGGTCAGGATCAGCCGCAACGGCTCCAGGTTGTGACGGACATTGAGCAGAACCACCAACGCCAGTGCCAGCGCCGCACCCATCCAGGCAAAAGGCAGGCGCCAGGCCACACCCAGCTCCGGCATCAGCAACAGACTGGCCAGCACTGCCAGGGCCGACACCTGACTGACCCCGAGCACTCCCGGGCTGGCCAGGGGGTTGCGGGTCACCGCCTGCAGTATCAGCCCGGCCGTGGCAAACAGCGCGCCGCCTGCGGCATCCACCAGCAACCGGGGCAAACGCAGCTCTGCCAGTTGCCAGGCCAGGGGCTGGCCCTGCCACACCCCGGTCAGCAGGGACAAGCCATCAACGCCCGTCAGGCCAAAACCCAGTACAAGGACCAGGGACACCAGCAGGATCATGACCATGACCGACAAAGGCACGCGCAGGGAAGGCACGCCCGTCATGGCATGGGCGCCCAGCCCACCCCCACCGGTAGCGGCACTGGCAAACCGGAGGAGCAGGATCACCGCCAGGCCCCCGAGCACCGCCGACAAGGTGGCCAGGGGTAACTCGATCACGTCGGCCAACGCCGCAACCACCACATCCGCTGCCAGCGTCAGGACCGCTCCCCAGAGCGTTGCAAGCGGCAGCAACCGGGAAGGCCAGCGCACACCGAAGCCATAACGCACCAGGTTCGGCGCCACCAGACCGATAAAGCCAAGGGGGCCCGCCACATTAATCGCCAGGGCGGTAATCACCGTGCCAACCATGATCACCAGCGCCTTGAACAGGCGCGGCGACAGACCGAGGCTCTGGCGCTGGGGGTCGTCCAGCAGGGCCATGTTCAGAAGCCGGCGCAGCAGGAACAACAGCACCAGGAGGGGTGGCATGAGCCAGAGGGCCGGCTGCAGCCGGCCCCAGCCAAACTGGCTCAGTGACCCGGTATCCCAGATCGACAGCACCATGGCCACGTATTGGTTCAGACTGAGGAAAAGTGTGATTAGCGCATACAGCAACTGGGCCATGGCCAGGCCCGCCAGCACCAGACGCAACGGCGTGGTACGGCTGCCGCCGGCCAGGGCAAAGGTCAGGGTAGCCGCCAGAATGCCGCCAACCAGAATCAACGGCAGACCGAAGGCGGCCGGTAGCATCAGGCCAAGAATGACCCCGAACTGGGCCCCGGCGGTAATGCCAAGCAGATCCGGAGACACCAGGGGGTTGCGGGTGACCAGTTGCATCAGGGTTCCGGCAACCGCCAGACCGGCCCCGACCAGAATACCGGCCACAACCCGGGGCATCTGGGACCACCAGAGCAACAGGCCTTCCATGTCGGGGTTTGTCTGCAGGGGCGCCAGCCAACTGTCCAGGTCAGGCCAGGCAAAACGGAGGGTACCCTGCCAGGTGGACAGGGCCAGCAAAAGGAGCAGACCTATACCGGTGGCCAGCCGGGTGCGTTGGCCATCGGTGCCGGACGACACCGCAAACGGGGCGGGCAATGCTCGGTTCACGTCAAATCCTGCTGCTGGAGGGGATCTCAGGCCGGGAAGGACGCACCTTAATCAACAATTGCCGAATTGTAAATGATAATGCGTTGCATTATTTTCAGTGTAAATGGCCTCACCCCAGATGCAGGGCAAACACCAGACTCAGTGAGATCAGCAACGACATCGGGATGGTCAGGGCAATGTCCTGGGCCGGTCCCTGATAACGCACCGCCAGCACGTAACTCATCACCGCCACCGGCATGGCGCACTGGACCAGGAAAACCTGCCCCATCAGCCCCTCCAGGGGCCAGAACAGCAACAACAACCAGGCCACCGCCATGCCGCCCAGGGGCCGGTAGGCACTGAATGCCAGGGGCCGGAGCAGGTCTTTGCCACCCGAGAGTTTGAGATTGGCAATGGAACTGCCCAGCTGCATCAGCATGATCGGCACCGTGATTGAGCCGAGCATATCCAGCGTGGACATCACCGGCCCGGGCAGACTGACCTCCGTTGCCAGCAGCACCGCGCCCACCAGCAGAGCCAGGACCGGGCCATTACGCAGTATGGCCCCGAACGAAAACCGGCTGGACAGACAGCCGACGCCAAGCGTGAAATGGCTGACCTGAATTACCGAGGACACCACCACCGCCAGACCCAGCGACTGGGGCCCGAACAATGCAAAACAGACCGGCACGCCGGTATTCCCGGTGTTCGGGTGCACCAGCGCCGGCAGATAGGAGCGCACCGGCAGGCCCACCACTTTCAGCACCAGCGCGGTCACCGCGGCCATCAGCACCAGCCAGAGCACGGTAATAGCAACCAGTTCCCCCATCTGGAACAGATCCATGTCCATGCTCAGTACCGAGTGAAGCAACAATGCCGGAATGCCCACCGTCGTGACCAGCCCGGACAGGGCGCGCCCATCAAAAAAATCGGTCTTACGGCCAAGCACGGCGCCCAGGACAATCAGGGACACCAAAGGGACGAGCGCTTGAGACAACTGCTGGATCATGAAGGGACACTGCCGTTTAGATGACTGGGCCGACGTAGCCAGGGTTTAATACTGGCATAAGTCTACACCCGATAAGACCATTTCGGTATGAGCAGCGCGTTAAGACCTCGGGGTCAGTCCAGGGGGAATACCTTTCCCCCGGAAGCCGGATAAACCCAGCGCCGGATCACAATGACCGTAATCAGAACCAGGCAACCAGCGCCGGTAGCGGCAGGGAACAGCACGGTCGTCACCGAGAAATGCTCCAGGGCCGCAATCGCCAGCAGGTTCCGGGTTGCGAACAGCAGGTAGAAACGTAGCTGTTCCTCAAACGGCGCATGGAATGACTTGCGAATGGTGGGGCCAAACCCGAGAACATCAATGGTGGTCAACACCAGTACCGCCCAGAGCGGATCCGATGTCAGATACCATAACGGCAGCGACGACATGGCCAGGGAAAAGAACCACCAGTCGGTGCGGGTAATGGAATGATCTTTCGTCGTGCGGTAGGCCAACAGCGCAACAAATACCGCGATACCACCGGACACCCCGATTGGCCAGGCTCCCACGCCGGCATTTCCCTGAAGTTGCGCCAGGAAGACCACAAACGTTGTTGACCCCCAGATCACCCAGGAAAACACATGTGGCCGGGTTTTGCCCTGCAGGATCGACCCTATGTACGGGCCGAAAGCAACAAAGGTCAGTATGATCGCCGAAACACTGAGAATCTCCCGCCAGGGCATGGTCACCCTCCCCCGTCATCCACCAGCCCCAGGCGTACTGCGCTCCAGATCGCCAATGGCCAGAATACGGAGTTGATGAAGTCTCCCAGGCTATCCTGCCAGTCCCAGTAGCCGAACACCCGGAAGTCGTCCCGCATATCCAGCAACTCACCCAGGATGGCCACCGCCATCACGATCAGTACTGGCAGGAAAGAGCGCAGGGACTTCCGGAAAATCACCGCCGCCACCAGAAACACGGCGAGCCCCACACAGATATGCAGGGCATCCCGGGACAGGCCCGTGGTGGTTACCAGATACAGTTTGGTCGCCTGAAACAGTGACGTCTCCATGAAACCTCTGCGCGTGGGTGGGATGACAAAGCACCGATTCTAGCAAAGACTGCCGGAAGGCTCCGCAGTTTAGCCGCCAGCCAGCCATTGAAAGGATCGGGTCAGAAACCGGGTGGCATCCTGACGCACGATACAGCCATGGGCCATCACCAGTCTCTGTGGCTGCCAGTCCATGATGACAGCAAAACTACGCCGGGCCTGTGATTTGTGAAAAACAAAACTCAGCCGCCAGTCCAGCGGCATCTTCCCGTGCGGCGCCATAATCCCGGTTGCCCTCGCCACGATGCGCTGCCAGGGCTTAAAGCTTTGTTCCGGAAAGTTCTCAACCAGGTCTGCCACAATGAGCGTCCGGGAAGGTTTGTGGAAAAACACACACTCTTCCATGACCGGTGAGCCCGCGAACAGAACCTGGTCTATTGTACCCGCCCAGGGCCAGGGGCCGTCGCCATCCAGAGAGCCCCGGAAGTTCAGGTCGTCACGTTTTCGGATAACGCCGGGCGTTCCGTAACACAAGGCCTCCGGGTATCGTGACTGCCACTCTGACAGAAACAGGTGATGTAACCGATTGGGTGCAATCAGGTAGCGCACCGGGCCCAGCGTCGCTAACTGCTCACCAATCCTGTCGGTCAGCTTGATGGGGCTGTGCACCCAAAGCCCGCCGTCCGGCAAGCGGATCACGATCATTCGGGTGGTATAGGGAAGCCCCATGAAGGGCACGGCATCACCGTCGAAAATCCAGAGCTGATCCGCCTCCTGCAACATGCGCCCTGTCCCTCAGCCAACTTCAATCGCCACCGTCGAGCGCATCACCGCCCGGTCTTTGCCGGGAGGAGCGCCGAACAGTTTGCGGTAATCACGGCTGAACTGGGACGGGCTTTCATAGCCCACCTGGTAGCCGACACTGGCCACATCCTGATTGGCCAATAGCATGCGCCGGGCCTCCTGCAGACGCACCTGTTTCTGGAACTGCACCGGTGACAACTGCGTAATTGCCTTGAAGTGCCGGTGAAACGAGGCCGGACTCATGCTGGCCATGGCCGCCAGGTCCGCCACCGGCACCGGTTGCGGATAGTGGGCCCGCATCCAGGCCGTCACCTGGCCGATCCGGGCGGTCTCACTGTCTTTGTTGCCGGTCTGCTGAAGTGCCGGCCCCAGACTGGAACGCAACAGACGCCAGCAGATTTCACGCCTCACCATGGGCTCCAGCACCGGCCGGTCCATAGGGTGATCCAGCAACTCCAGCAGGCGGGTGAGAGGATCGTACAGTTCTTCCGGCACCCCGGCGGTGGCCAGCGCCACCTGACCCGGGCCCCGATACTTCATCTCCGGGTGTTCCACCAGCAACTCGGAAATCATCACCGGATCAATGGACAGGCTCATGGCCAGGTAGGGTTGGTTCGCGCTGGCTTCGATAATACGTGAACTGACCGGAACATTGACCGAAGCAAACAGGCACTCGCCCTGGCGATAGTGAAAGGCACTGTCGCCAACGGCACTGGTTTTGGCACCCTGCAGCACCACGCAGAACGACGTTTCATACAACGCCCGGATGGTACCGCTGGGTTGATCAGCGCGAGTCAGCCGCAGGCCCTCGATCACGCCTTCCGGCCCGTGGGCCGACCATTGCCGCATCGCCAGATTCCGCAGGCGAACGATGGCCGGAGGGTCACAGGGCATCACATCCACACTGGAACGGGTAGTCACAGCAATCTCCTGAGCAGGGTTTCAGAACCAACAAGGATGCGCCTATTCGGGCATCAGCGACAGCGTTTGAGAGGATCGGGCAAGAACCTGACAGCTTCTGCCAGCCCGAATAGCCTCTAAACACCCTAGCATGAAGCTGTGCATCCTGCCCTGGCAGGTTCAACCATCAACACGAGGTGATCGGTTATGACAACGCCCAATATTCCCCTGTCTCCGGACGACTCACTGCGCATGCGAACGCTTGGCCATTCCGGCCTGTTCGTCTCGGAACTGTGCCTCGGCACCATGACCTTCGGTGGTGGCGATGACATGTGGGGCCTGATTGGCCAACTCCAGCAGGACCAGGCCGACGAACTGGTAAGGACCGCCCTCGAGGCCGGTATCAATTTCATTGACACTGCTAACGTGTATGGCGGCGGCAACAGCGAACGGATTGTTGGCCAGGCACTGAAAAACCTCGGCGTGCCAAGGCAGGACGTGGTCCTGGCCACCAAGGTCCTGGGGCCCATGGGCAGCGGGCCCAACGCCCGGGGCGCCTCACGCGCCCATATCATGCACCAGTGCAAAGCCAGCCTGGAGCGACTGCAGACGGATTACATCGATCTGTACCAGATTCACGGCTTTGACCCGGCCACACCCATGGAGGAAACCCTGGAGGCCCTGAACACCCTGGTCCAGCAGGGCTATGTTCACTATATCGGTCTGTCCAACTGGGCAGCCTGGCAGATCATGAAGGCCGTGGGTATCGCCCGTGCCCGTCAGCTCTGTCCGATTCAGTCCCTTCAGGCTTACTACACCCTCGTCGGGCGGGACCTGGAGCGGGAAGTGGTCCCCATGCTGGAATCCGAGGATATCGGCCTGATGGTCTGGAGCCCGCTGGCCGGCGGTTACCTGTCCGGCAAATACGAGGGGCCGGATGTGTCGGAAGAGAACCGGCGGGCCAAATTCGACTTCCCTCCGGTCAACCGGGAGCGTGGCGGCCGGGTTATCGCGGTCATGCGGGAGATCGCAGCCGGCAAAACCATTGACGGCCAGCCCGCCAGTGTCGCCCAGATCGCACTGGCATGGCTGCTGCACCAGCGTGTGGTGACCAGTGTGATCGTCGGGGCCAAGCGGGTGGATCAGTTGCAGGACAACATTCGTGCGGCACAGATCCGCTTTTCCGACGACGAACTCAACGTACTGGACGAGGTCAGCCGTCTGCCAGCCGAGTATCCCGGCTGGATGATGGAGCGCCAGGGTGAGTACCGGGCGAAGATGAAAGGCTGATCCGGCATCGGGCCCTGTCCGTCAGGACGGGGCCCTGCCTGTCATTCCGCCCGAACGTCGGAGTTCACCACCCGGATCTCGCCAAAATCCTGTTCGGCGACCCGGTCCCCGGGCTGGCCGTAGCCATAGTCAACGGTCGCATCATCGCTGGCGCGGTATACGGCGGCCTCCAGCGTGTAACTGCCGTTTTCCAGGCGCCGGGGTTCGCCCTCAGGGCCGGTATAGGCGTTGACTACGTAATTGGCCTCTCCCGAACCGTTACCAACCGGCTGACTGGCAATAAAACCCTTGCGGCCGGTATCGCGGTTTTCCAGATAAATCACCAGTTGGTGGCTGCCGGAAGACGAGCCCTCCACCGACCAGGACAGTTTCTGCTTCGATCCGAAAGACCAGGTGGTGCCCGGACTCTGGAGCCCGATCCTTACCGACGTATCCTTTTCGCCGTTCATATCCACCATCATCAGGCCGAACGCTGCGACCAGGATCAGCAGGAAAACGGCGGTGGCGATCTGTACCCGAGCTGCCTTCATAAAGCCCCCTGACATTCATTCCATGACGCTATTGGTTTCGTTGTTATTTGTCCTCAAAGCCGCTGCGGCCCCATCGGCACAATACCACCCGGATTGAGCGCCTTGATGGAGTAATAGCCCGCCTTGATATGATCAAGGTGGACCGTTTTTCCGATTCCCTCAAGTGCCAGCATCCGATGCATGTACCCATTGAGGGCAGGCACCTCCCGCAAGGTGTTGCGATTGCACTTGAACAGCCCATGGTAGGCCGCATCAAAACGTACCAGCGTCACGAACAGGCGGATGTCCGTTTCCGTCAACCGACTGCCAAACAGGAAGTCCCGCCCGTCGGCCAGTCGTGTCTCCAGCTCATCCAGCGCCCTGAACACCTTGTGATAGGCCTCTTCATAGGCCTGCTGGGTGGAAGCAAAACCGGCCTGATACACCCCATTATTCAGTTCCGTGTACAGGTGAGCATTGAGCCGGTCAATGTCCTCCGCCAGATCCGCCGGATACAGGTCCGGCCCCTGACTCACAAGGTGATCGAAGGCCGAGTTCAGCATGCGCAGAATATCTGCGGATTCGTTGTTCACGATGGTACCGGTATGCTTGTCCCAGAGCACCGGCACCGTTGCCCGGCCGGAAATCTGCGGATCGGCATGGGTATACAGCTCGTGCATATAACGGGCACCATTCAGGGTATCCTCCTGTGCGCCGGGAAAGCCGCCGAACCGCCAGCCCTGATCAGTCATTACCGGGTTGACCACCGTGACACCAATTACATCCTGCAGGCCCTTGAGTTCACGTGCCATCAGGGTCCGGGAGGCCCAGGGGCAGATATAGGCAACGTACAGATGATAGCGCCCGGATTCGGCCCGAAAGCCCCCTCTACCGGTGGGGCCAGGCTGCCCGTCCGGAGTAATCCAGTGGCGAAAAGACGACGTCTGCCGGATAAAGCGCCCGTCCTCGTCTTTGGCCTGCACCGGCTGCCAGTTTTCCTGCCAGACTCCGTTAACCAGCATGGTTCAATCCTCCTGTATCGGGACCGCCTCCGCCCGTAAAGAGCAGAAGCGGTCGGGTTGAATCAGTGTCCGCCGACACGTTTGAGCAGCAGATTGTCCACCGCAAACCGTCCACCGCCCTGAATCGCCAGGGCCAGGCTCACCACGAAGAGTGTCAGTGCGTATTCGTAACCGTTATTGGCCATGAACAACCCGTTGCCGATGTGGACCGCAAAGATGGCCACCAGCATTGCAAATCCCGTCACAATCGCTGCCGGACGCGTCAGCAGCCCCAGCACCAGGGCCAGGCCCCCAAAGAATTCGGCGCTACCAGCCAGCAGAGCCATCAGGTAGCCGGGCTCCAGGCCGATGCTGGCCAGCCATTGACCGGTGCCTTCCAGACCGTAACCGCCAAACCAGGCAAACAGTTTCTGGGCACCGTGCGCTGCCAGAATCAGGCCGACCGGAACCCGGAGTACCAGGGAACCAAAGCCGGCATTGGAAGCCAGGAGTTTCTGAGCCATTGCACTGTTCATTACCGTCACCTCGAATCGTTCACTGTTGATGTGTCTGAAGCATCGCTCCAGAAGATGAGGTCACTTTACTATCGCCAAAACAAAAGACTAAGATGCCTATTGTTGGATTATTATCAACGATTCATTGATAGTTGAATTGCAGGCCACCCGGGAGACTGACCTTGGACCGAATCGATGCCATGCGCGCCTTTGTGGCGGTGGTGAATGAGGGCACCTTTACCAGAGCTGCCGACCGGCTGGACCTGTCACCTCAACTGGTCAGCAAATACGTGTCGCAACTCGAGCAGCACCTGGGCGTGCGCCTGCTTAACCGCACCACCCGCAAGCTCCACCTGACCGAAGCGGGCAGCCGGTATCACCAGCGCGCCAGCCAGGTACTGGACGATATCGAGGATATGGAAAACCAACTGGGGGATCTGCAGACCGAAGCCCGGGGAAAACTGCGCATCAGCGCGCCGGTATCGTTTGCCACGCGGCACATGGCACCACTGCTGACAGACTTCCAGAACCGGCACCCCGCCGTGGACATTGATCTGCAACTGAACGACCGGAAAGTGGACATCGTCGAGGAGGGCTTCGATATTGCCCTGCGCATCGGTCACCTGAAAAGCTCGTCACTGATCGCCAGGCGCATCGCCCCGGTGCGACTGGTGATGTGCGCCTCGCCCGACTATCTGGCCCGGCACGGTACGCCCCGGAGTCCGGAAGACCTGCAACGCCATCGCTACCTCCGGTACAGCTACATCGACATGGACACCACCGGGCAGGAACACCACTGGCTGCAGGCTAACGGAGACCAACCCGGGGCCGATCTGGTCAGCAACAACGGCGATGTGCTGGTAGAAGCCGCCATCAACGGCGCCGGCATTGCGCTGCAACCCTCCTTCCTTGCCGGCCAGGCCATCCGGGAGGGAAAACTCAGGATTGTCCTGCCCGAGCACGAGCCTGCCCCCATGGCGCTGTATGCAGTTTATGCCCACCGACAGTTACTGGCCAGCAAGGTCCGCAGCTTTATCGACTTTCTCGACGGTTATTTCGGCGAACCACCCTACTGGGACCGGTTCGACTGAGCCGAACGGTGAACCGCCAGGATGCCGGCACAGACAATCAGGACAATACCGGTCAATGCCCGCAGGTTGAGTTCTTCCTGAAAAAGGACAAATCCCCAGATAGCCGCAAAGGCCACATAGGCAAAATCAAAGGTGGCCACGGTGGAGGAATGCCCGACCTGGTAGGCA
Source organism: Marinobacter oulmenensis (assembly GCF_014201735.1). Taxonomy (GTDB): domain Bacteria; phylum Pseudomonadota; class Gammaproteobacteria; order Pseudomonadales; family Oleiphilaceae; genus Marinobacter; species Marinobacter oulmenensis. The sequence goes on from NZ_JACHFE010000005.1 coordinate 60,340, forward strand.
ATGGCGGCCCCGACACTGCCAACAATGATGGCCACTGAGAGCAGTCCGAGCGTGCCCCACTCAATCGGCCCCATGTCGGTCCAGGGCCCCCAAAGGAATGTCTGATCGCCCGAGCCATCGCCCACAAGGCCAAACACCACCAGGAAACCGGACACCAGAGCTCCGGCGAAAAGCATGGAGAGGTTCAGCCATGCCGAGAGCACCAGAACATTTTCGGTCCGGCAATGGGAACGGGTAAGAATCATCGCCAGTGCATACAGAACCGCCGCCAGCAGGGGCAACAGGGTAAACCCGTTGAAGCCTTCTGCTTCGGGCTGAAGAATCAGCCACATGCCCACAAACCCCAGAACAACACCGGCCCAACCGGACCGGCCGACCCTGTCCCCCAGGAAATACCCCGCAAACAGAGTGATGAACAGAGGCGACGTGTAGTAGGCCGCAGCGGCAATAGACAGATCAACGTGCGGTAGCGCAACATAATAGGTAACCCACATCAGGGTCAGCAGGACGCTGCGCAGAATCGTCCAGACAGGCTGGTGCGGCCAGATCGAGACCGCCCGGCGGCGAAGCCGGATGATGACGAACAAAACCGGCAGCACCAGAAGGGAACGAATCGTGAAGATCTGCCAGAGCGTGAAATCTGCGCTGAGCCCCTTGATGACGGCATCCCCCAGGGCCAGGGCAAACACCGTGACGACAATGACAAACACCGCCAGACGGGTGTTATCAGGCAGTGCCGGATGGGACGCTTTCACGGAGCCTTCTCCTTTTTTACCCCTGTCAACGAATGGCGAATGCCGGTTATCCGAGTGTGCGCCCGGCCAGACGTTGCGCCTGGGCACGGACCGCCCGGGTGAGGTAATCCATGAGCGCGTGGATACGCACCACGCCACGCAGGTCCGGGTGCATCAGGAACCAGAGGCCGTACTCAAGTTCGGGGATTGGATCACTGAGCTGGACGATGTCCGGGTCCTGATCCGCCAGGTAACACGGCAGCACCCCCAGCCCCATTTGGGCGCGGATGCCACTGAGTATGCCAACCAGCGTATCCACCCGATAAACACAGGCCGGTTTCAAGCCATTCTGATTCATCCACTGATCCACCGATGAATCCTGCAGGCGTGGCCCAGCCCCGATCCAGGGGAGATCGGCCAGAGTCTCAATCGGTGTTCCCGGAGTAAGCTTGAAACACCGGTGACCGTACACCGCCTGGCCAATCTGCGCCAGGGGTCGGCCGATCAGGTGTTCCGGAGGATGATTGGAGGGGCGGATGGCCACATCCGCCTCCCGCCGGGTCAGGTTGAACAACTGATTGGAGATGGCGACATCCAGAACAATACCCGAATACTGCTGCCGGAAATCGGTAAACAGAGGCGCCAGCAGCCCCATCAAAAGGGAATCCGTCGTGGTGGCCCAGATTTCCCCGGTCGGCTCCAGGTCCCGCCCGGCCACCTTGCGCTCGGCGGCCAGGGCGGCCTGATCCATCACCCGGGCCGTTTCCGCCAGTTCCTCACCAGCCAGCGTCGGCTGATACCCTTTGCGCTGGCGCTCGAACAAGGCAACACCCAGGCGCTGCTCAATATCCCCCAGGCGCCGAAAGACCGTGGCGTGGCTGACGCCGAGCTGACGCGAGGCACCCGAGAGCGAGCCCGAATCGGCAATGGCCAGAATCACCTCAAAGTCGTTCCAGGCCAGGTGGCTGCGTGTTTTGACGGTGGGCACCAAGGCTAATCGCTCCACTGACTTTTCATTTCTGCAAACTCATTTTTCACCCACAGGGAATAGTTTGCAGTATAGAACAGACATAGCATGAACCTGAACCCATTGAACAGCAACGGCGGTTACCGAACGCCTCGCAGTGGAGATCAGACATGCATGCTTCAGCACCAATCCAGCAGACTTACACCGACAACCGGCTGACGCGTGATGGCGCTGGCAGGAAAGAGCGCGATGTCAGGGGTCAGGACACGATTCCACGGCGCTACCGGGACGGCCGTGGCGGCATCAACCTTGAGCGGGTCCGGCAGGACCAACGCCGGGCTCGCCAACAGAGCATCCGGGCCATGATTCACTGGCTGCGTCACTGGCTCCGCTGAATCATTCCGGCCGTTCTTCCTCCGAAGGCTGAGAGAGGGGGTCCCCCTCCTCGTCCTGAAGCTGGTAATCGTAAGCGGCCTGCAACCCGGTTTCTTCCTCAACGTCTTCCTCTTCCTGATGATCGATATAGCGGGGATACAGGGGCGACAACAGGGCGACCAGGATGCCAACAGCGGAAAAAACGGCAAACGCATCGGCATAGCCGGCGACGTCCACCAACAGGCCGACCACCGGTGAGCCGGCGGCCTGGCCCAGTGACACGGCCATGAATGGCAGCACCGGCCCCATGGACAGGCGGCCGGGCAAAAGCCGGATGCCGGTCATCAGATACAGACCGGTCAGGCTCATGTAGGCCAGGCCGAACACCAGCGCGGAGAATACCGCAATAACCAGTTGGCCGGGGCTGGCCGCCAGCAGCGCGAGACTTGAGGCCAGCATCATCAGCATCAGCGCCTGGGTGATAGGTGGGTTGTTGCGATCCGCCAGATCCGCAACCACCGCGCCACCCAGGCCGGCAATGCCGACGCCCAGCCACAGCCAGCCGGTGTCACCGGCCGACAGGGAACCGAGTGTTGAGGCCAGGTCCGGCGCAAAAATCCAATAGGCGGAAGACACGAACCCCATGGCAAACGCGAACAGCGACAGCCGAAACAGCCGCCACCACTGCATCACGCTGATCGGTGGCAGGGCCGCATTGGCCGGCGTCACCCGCGACACGGAGGGAATAAAAGACCAGGTGGCGATCACGCCGATCACCGCCAGCGCCGCAAACACCATGTAGGTGTAACGCCACTCACCGGCAAGAAACAGCACCGTGGGCACAGACACGGCCACCCCGATACTGGTGCCGGCATTCATGACCGAACTCACCCGGCCATGCACCGAGCGGTCAACCAGCGCCTGCATGGCAGCGGTAAGCGCCGGCATCATCAGGCCGGTACAGATACCGCAGGCAACCACCCCGAGGCCAAGCGACACCGCACCCGAAGCCTGGCTGATCAGGCCCAGACCGGTCGCACCAAACGCGCCTGAAAGCATGGCGGTGTTACGTGCGCCCAGGCGTACCGACGCCAGAGGCGCCACCAGGTTGGCAAGCGCAAAGCTCAACAGGGGCAGGGCCCCGATCACCCCCACCATATAGGGTGTCAGCGCCAGATCCTCCCGGATGGGGGGCACAAACAGGCCAAACGCGAAACGGGCCAGGCCATAACTGATAGCGATCAGGGCAGCGCCGAGCAACGCAAACGTGGTGCTTGAGGGGAACTTCATGTCACCTCCTCCGGCCGATCTGTGAGCATGTGGGAGAACCGGGCGCGCAAGCCTAACGCTCACCCGTCTTTGTCTCAATCCTGATGGTCACTGTAGCAGCCGCAAGCTCAGATAGCGGCGTTCCGGAGGTGTTCAAGATGGCGGTGGGTAAAGGCGCCCAGATGCGGAAGGCGAAGGTGGGACAGGCCGTAACGGTCATCGGCAGACTGCGCAGCCGGAGGCAGGGCCACAGTTCGGATTCGGGCACGGGTGGCCGCCATAATGCCGGACAGGGAATCCTCAAAGGCAAGGCACTCAGCCGCCGTTACACCCAGTTTGTCCAGAGTGGCGAGATAGACAGCCGGATCCGGCTTACCTTCGGCCTCGTGCTCCGAGGAGGAAACCGCATGGAAATACTCAGTGATGCCCAGCCTGTCCAGCACCACGGGTATCAACTCGTAGGGCGCATTGGTGGCCAGCCCGATGCGGAAGTCCCGCTGCCGGAAGAAGTCCAGAATCTCCCGGACACCCGCCAGTGGCTGGCCCTGCTCCGCAATAAGCGTGGCGACCCGGTCTATCACCTCTCCTTCCACCTGCTCCAGACTCTTTCCGGACCAGGGATAATGGCTGAACCAGAATTCCGTCACCGCCCGGGTGGTCATTGAGGCGGTCATGGCCGACAGTTCCTCACTGACGTCGACCCCCACAGACGAAAACACCTGCCGTTCCGCCTCCTGCCACATGGGCTCGGAGTCAATCAGCGTGCCATCCATATCGAAAATTGCGGCTTTAAGCATTTGCCCCCAGGTTGCTCATTCGCACGATTCAACGACTCCTGCACGCCACGAACTCACCTTTGCCCACGGGGACGGTCACCACGGTAAACTCGCCGCTCTGAGTGATACATCGGACAAAAGGCGCCATCTCGGAGGCGTGGGATATCGCGTTATCACAGATCAGCAGGCCACCGGGCCTGACCCGGTCAATGATCCGGTCCGCCATTACCGCATAGCTGGAACGGTCAGCATCCAGAAACACCAGATCAAACTGGTCTTCACTCTGGCCAAGATAGGCGCTGGCGTCAGTCTGCAGCAGGGTGATCCGATGAGCCAGATTTGCCCGCCGGAAGTTGTCCGCAGCCTGCTGCACCTTGTGATCGGCCACTTCCAGCGTCGTAACATGCCCGTCTTCCGGCAACGCCGAGGCGAGCCAGAGCGTGGAATAGCCGTTGGAAGTGCCCACTTCAAGAATGTGCTTTACGCCAGCGGAGCGGATCATCACCGCCAGGAACTCCCCGGTGTCGCGGGTGATGTTGAGGTACCTGAACGCCCGGCGATCCTCGGCGGCGTCGTTTTTCTCCCCCAGTCGCTCCAGCTCGGCAAGGAGCCCGCTCAGCTCTGACGTGTCACCGTGTGAAGTCATCCACTTCCTCATACACCGTGGCCGAGATACGTTCGCCAAGTTCGCGCATGCCGGTCATCTGAGACGGGTTCGCCGCGCCCCAGAAAGCTTCCCAGCTTGCCATCGAATCCCACTTGGCGATGGTGAGCACTTCGGTCCGGTCATCGGGGCTGCGGAGCATGAAACTGCCAAGCGCGCCCGGAACGGTTTCATGGATCTGATTGGTGGTGCGGGTCCACATGGCCTGGAAGCGATCAAAATCCTCCTCCTTGACCCGCCACCGGTATACAACCCGAATCATGGTCATTCTCCTCCCTGATTATTCGTCGTCGGCATCGATTTCCCGGATGAATCTGGCTGGCACTCCACCAACGATCGTCCCGGCCGCGACGTCCGATGTGACCACCGCACCGGCGGCAATGACAGCATCGTCTCCGATGGTGATACCGCCCTGATCCTGAAACTTGCAGCCTGAGTTGATGAAGACCGTTTTCCCGACGGTAATGTTCTTGCCAAAGTCCGAATTGAACGGCGGGAACAACATGAAGGTGTCGTCCACCGGCTTGCCGATCAGACTGGAAAACAGCCGTCTCACCTCCTCGGGCGTGTGATAGGCGTTGTTCAGTTCGGCGGCAATACGCATGGCCTCGTTGCTGTACTCCACCAGCAACTGGTGCGCGGAATCCCCGGCCTCGACAGGCAGGCCCGCGTTGAAGTGATCCAGTAAGTCTTTCAATAACATCTGCTTTAGTCTTCTGTTATCCGCTGGCCCTTGTCGTATTGGACAACAACACGCCGGCCGACACAAACACACCGCCCGTAATCCGGTTAAACCACCGCGCTCGCCCTTCTTGCATCAACCATTCCGTTGAGCGCCGGCCAAGGTACGAATAGAACATCAGCCAGGAAAGCTCCAGGGCAACGAAGGTACCCGCCAGAATGGCGTACTGAATCAACAGGGATTCCTCAGGGTTGATGAACTGGGGGAAAAGCGCGGTAAAGAAGACGATGGCTTTCGGGTTACTCGCCCCGACCAGAAAGCCACTGGCATAATCCGAAAATGGCGAATGGACAGTCTTGCCTTCGGTTTCCGGTGACTGAAATCCCGTATCTTTTGAGGTTAGGGCCCGAATGCCCAAATAGACCAGATAAGCAGAACCAAGCCACTTAATCACCTCAAAAATCACCTCCGAGCGGGCAATGATCACTCCCAGGCCCGTAAACGATAGCGTCAGTATCACGTATATAGCGCTCAGACTTCCCAAAGCCGCCAACACCGACGACCTGAACCCTCGCGTGACCGACTTGCTCACACACAACAGAACACTGGGCCCCGGCGAGGCCGTCAAAACCAGAACAGCAACCACATAATAGAACCAGAGTTGTATTTCCACGGAGCCCCCGTCATGAAAACCATTGATCACGCAGCCACTTGATAAGCTGAACGCCATTCCGCAACGATGCCCGGCAAACACCTGTCACAATGAGCCAGGATTTAAATAGCAAGCGTATTGTCTCCCAGTTCGAGGGTAAAACACCAACCTCATAAAGCCGGGTGTCATTCTTTTCCTGGCGTACACACTGCCCGGGAACTTGCGGTACACTGCCTACCCGACTGACAGGGAGTGTGACCATGGAAGGTATTGCTGTTTTTGCCATTGTTCTATTTGGCATCATAATACCGGGATCGATTCTGGGATGGATCGCCTTTTTTCGCCAACGTGAGTTGCGCGACCAGATCGCGGCTTTGCAGGCGCAGTTGAAGGAACCCGACCACGATCGCGTTGCCACTCGATCGCAACCTCTCGGGCAACCCGCCAACGATTCACCTTCCCCGGAAACCACTGTCAGCGCATTCCAGCCGGAAGAAAGCCCGCCCCCCGAACATGTGCCGGAGCCGCCACAACCTGCGGCCGACAAGCCGGTTTACGCCGCGTATGAGCCGGAGACCACTGAGGCCGACGGCGCCGAGACTGAAACCCTGGCGGATTACGCGCCCTGGCTCGCCCACATGAAAGAAAACTGGATGGTGTGGCTGGGTGGCGTGAGCGTCGGCCTGTCGGGTATTTTCCTGGTCAAATATTCGATCGACGCCGGGCTGCTCGGGCCAACCACCCGCATCGCACTCGCCATCCTGTTTGGTCTGGCTTTCCATGGTGTGGCGCTCTGGAAGCGACGCCAGCTGGAGCACTACAACGACGTGCTGGCCGCGCTGGCCGGTGGCGCAAGCATTATCCTGTACGCCGCACTGCTGGCTGCGCTCCATCTTTATCACCTGTGGCCGGCCGGGCTGATCTTCAGTCTGTTGCTTGTGGTGTCCCTGGTCACCATGGGCCTGTCACTGATCCATGGCCCGGTACTGGCCGCCCTCGGCATGCTGGGCGCCTATGTGGTTCCGATACTGGTCGACACCGGCAGCCAGAACATGCTCGGAGCCTTGATCTACAGCCTGGTGATCACGGGCTCGTCACTGGCACTGCTGCGCTATGTCTATCGCAACTGGCTGTGGCTGGGCATCATGGCGGGCGCCGCAGGCTGGTGGGCCCTGTCATTCACCGCGCCTGTCGAGCCCTCGATACAGCTCATCTATCTGGCGCTGGTCACCTATGGTTTCCTGGCCATCCCCGGCTCCGACTGGCGCCTGGTCAACAGCCAGGTGAAGGAAGAGCCGCCCCTGATGGCCTGCTGCCACCAGAACATGTTCGCTTCCACTCTCACGCGGAACTTCTATACGCTGGTAACCTTCGTTGCCGCCGCCGGTCTGAGCATCGCAGTATCTCAACCTTCACCGGTGATCGCTTTGTCGATCCTGCCTGCACTCGTTCTCTGGGTCTGCCGTCATCATCCCGGGTTCAGCCTGATCGCCTGGCCGACGTTCGCTGTAACGGCCATCGGCATACTGGTATCAGCACTGGCTTCGGATACCAGCGTACATGTGCGCCACCTGTCCTCGGGTGAAGCCACCCTGTTCGCCGGAGCACTGGCTGTTCTGGTCGGCCTGTTCACCCCGGGTGCCCTGTGGAACATAAAAGTCAGCGAGCACAAAGGGTACTGGTCCTCCCTGGCGTTTCTGGCGCCGGTGGTGGCCCTGTCCATTGCCTATATCGGACTGACGGACATGGACACACACTGGCAGTGGGCCGCTGCCATGCTGGTGTTGGGCGCGGCCTATCTTTCTATTGCGAACCGGCAGACAGCTAAAGAGGTTCCGGCTTCGGTCACCGCAGCGCTGGTCATCAGTGCTCACCTGGCCTACTCACTGGCGGCGGTCATGGTGCTGCGGGAAGCAACCCTTACCCTGGCGCTGGCTCTTCAGGTCGTCACCCTGTCCCGGCTCCACCAACGGTTTGCCCTCCCGGTGCTGCCTTACCTGATAAAACTGGTACTGGGTATCGTCATCGTACGGCTGACCATGAATCCATGGCTGCTGAGCTACCCCACCGATTTCCACTGGAGCCTGTGGGTGTGCGGGGGCTCCGCCCTGGTGGTTTGGGTGGCCGCCTACTTCACGCGGCCGGACGATCCCCTGCGCCAGTGGTTGCAGGGCGCAAGCCTGCACCTGCTGGCGCTGACACTGATCTACGAAACCCGCTACCAGTTGTACGACGGTGACATCTTCCGCCACACCTATAGCTACCTGGAAGCGGCCCTCAATATGGCGGCCGCGGGCCTGGTTGGGAACGTCTACCTGTACCGGGCCAGAGCATCACACCACCTTCAGAAGTACTATCGGGTTTGTGGGCACCTGCTGCTCGCTGTCGCCGGCCTGACCTATGTGGGTGCTTTGTTGCTGTTAAAGAACCCGCTCTGGGAGCCGGCCGCTATTTCCTCCATGCCCATCTTTAACAGCCTGCTGCTCGCCTATGGGCTGCCGGTGGTTCTTGCTGCCATCAGCTATTTCCTGCTGGAAGGCCAGCTTCGCAAAATTGCTGCGGCCAGCGCCGGGGCCGCCCTGCTGTATTTCGTGTCCATTGAGATCCATCACCTGTGGCAGGGAGAGCTGAGCATCCACAACGTCATCAGTGATGGCGAACACTACACCTATTCCATGGTATGGCTGCTGATGTCGGTGGCCGGCACCATTGCCGGCATCCGGTTCCAGACCCAACGGCTCTACCGGGCCGCAATGCTGTTGCTGATGCTGGTGATCGCCAAGATCTTCCTGTTTGATATGTCCGACGTGACCGGGCTGTGGCGTGTTGCCTCATTCATGGGGCTGGGGCTTTGTCTGCTGGGGCTGGCCTATATCCACCAGATCATCCGGAAAAACCTGCAACCCGCCCCGACACAGCTGGAGGGCGGGCTGGAGTAATCCAGAGGGCTACGGTGATTACCAGTAGCCCAGGATTTTCCACCACAGGCCACCGACGACCACCCAGATCAGGAGGTTGACCAGGCTCATCACGAAACCGGCCTTCCACCACTCACCCAGGCCGACGTACCCGGAGCCAAAGATCACCGGAGAGGTACCGGTGGCATAATGGGTCAGTGTCATCATGATGGAGGAGGTGGCTGCCATCATCAGCACAAATGCCATGGGCGGCGCGCCCAGGCCCAGGCCAACCACTAGGAATGCGCCCATCATCGCGGTGATGTGCGCCGTAGTGCTGGCGAAGAAGTAGTGGGAATAGAGGAACACTAGCACCAGAAGGGCGGTGGAGGCCGGCCAGCCAAGGCCGGTGCTGACAATGCCCTGCTGAATGGCCCCGGAGAACCAGTCAATCACACCCAGCGTGTTCAACTGGGTGGCCATCATCACCAGTGCACCAAACCAGACCAGCGTATCCCAGGCGCTCTTTTCAGCGAGCACATCCTTCCAGTTCAGCACGCCGGTCACCAGTAGGATGGACAGGCCGACAAACGCGGTGGTGGTGGAATTCAGTTTGAAGGCATCGCCCAGGATCCAGGCCGGCACATCCGCCCACAGCAATAGCAGCACCAGAAACACCCCAAGCATGATGCCCTCATCCCGGGTCAGTTTGCCCAGCTTGTCCAGACGTTCACGGGCGAAATTGACGGCATCCGGAGTGGATTTGATCTCCGGGGGGTACATCAGATAGATCACCAGTGGCATAAGGGCGATGGCCACCAGCCCTGGCAGCAGCATGGCCAGTGCCCAGGTCGTCCAGCTCAGACTGATCGCAGCGCCGGTGGCATCCGCGATCAGCTTGACCGTCAGCGGGTTGGGCGCCGTGGCCGTAATGAACATCGCCGAGGTGATCGGATTGGAATGGTAATTCACCAGCGCCAGGTACTTGCCGATCCGGTTGGTGTTGTCATTATCCGGTGTGCAGCCAAAACTCTTGGCGATGGACAGCATGATCGGGTGGATGATGGCACCACCGCGGGCGGTATTGCTGGGCGTTACCGGCGCAATCACCAGTTCCGAAAGGGCCAGGCCGTAACCAATGCCAATCGTCCGTTTGCCGAACAGGGCGATAAAGTAGTAGCCGATACGTTCGCCCAGACCGGTCTTGATCAGGCCACGGGAAATCATGATGGCCACGGCAATCAGCCAGATCAATGAGTTACTGAAACTACCCAGGGCATCGCGGATGGCAGTGCCGGGGTTATCACTGGTCACACCGCTGACCGCCACCACCGTGATTGCCACAACCGACACGGCCCCGATTGGCATGGCCTTGCCGATGATGGCGGCGATGGTCGCCACGAAGATAGCCAGCATCAGCCAGCCCTGGGAAGACACACCTTCCGGCGTGGGAAGGAATCCGATCACGATCCCGATGGCGATCGCGATGAGAGCGGGAATCAGACGGAAATCACTTGTCGCAGTCGGTTTCACGAACAGTCCTTATCGGTTTGGGCAGGGGCTGCCACGCCATTCCAATGGCCTGGAACAGGTGGGGACCCTTTCAGACTATGTGCCGACGACCGGGACTGTAAATGATCCGGGACAGTTCCCGGAGACAGTCAAGTACCTGAATGCCCTCTGTCGATGAGTACTTCAGCCAGGCGCGCCAACTGCTCCGATGTTGTCACAAGGTTGTTTTCAGCCTCGTGAATCGCCTCAGCCAGGGACACAGGCGCGGGCGTAATGGAGAAGGCGGCCGTCAGGCCGGCTTCGTGGAGAGCGCTCAGGTCATCCCCCACGCGCCCCGCCAGCCCCACCACCGGAATCCCGGACTGCCGGGCCAGCGCTGCAACGCCAACTGGCGTCTTGCCGGAGGAACTCTGGCTGTCGATGGCACCCTCTGCGGTAATCACCAGATCAGTACCGCCCAGTTGTTGCGCCAGGCCGACCGCATCCATGATCAGCTCGATACCGGGCCGGGCCTTGGCGCCAAGAATGCCCACCGTCATCCCGCCGATACCACCCGCCGCGCCGCTACCGGCGAAAGAGTGGATATCATGGCCGGACTGTCCGGCAATGGTGGCGAAATGGCCCAGCGCCTCATCCAGAACGTCAACCTGTGCCGGCGTCGCTCCTTTCTGGGGCCCGAACACGGCCGCAGCCCCCTCGGCACCGAGTAACGGGCTGGAGACATCACAGGCTACCGTCAGCTCGATGCCTTCAAGCTTCTCAAGCGCGGGTGCGGCATCCAGGCTGGCCAGTTGCAGCAAACCCTCACCACCGGGAGGGATGTCCTGCCCAGCGGCGTCCAGCAACCGGGCACCCAGGGCACGAAGAATGCCCGCACCGCCGTCGGTGGTGGCACTGCCACCCAGACACAGAATCAGTTTCCGGGGCCGGTGCGCAACCGCAGCGTTGATCAGTTCGCCGGTGCCATAGCTGGTGGCGCGCATGGCATCGCGGCTATCGGCCGTTACCCGTTGCAGGCCACTGGCTTCAGCCACTTCGATGATGACCGTCTCGCCGTCACCGACAAGCCCATAGCTTGCGCAGACTTCCTCGCCCAGCGGGCCGGTCACACTCACCTCATGCAAACGACCGCCCAGGGAATCCACAAGGGCAGCCGTGCTGCCCTCGCCCCCATCGGCCAGAGGCACCTGCACCAACTCGTGGTGCGGTGCTCCACGCTGCCAGCCGCGGGCAATAGCCGCTGCGACAGACTTGGCACTGAGGCATTCCTTGAAAGAATCCGGAGCGATCACAACCCGCATATCAGAGCGCCACCAGTGAAACCAGCCAGACACAGGCGATGGTGACCAGGCCCATGATCAGCGTTGCCGTGGTATGGGACTTGTAGGCGGTGGCCACGCTCATTTTGCTGAACTGGGAAACCACCCAGAAGTAGCTGTCGTTGGCGTGGGACACGGTCATTGCACCGGCACCAATGGCCATCACCGCCAGCACGCGGCCCAGTTCGCTATCCAGCCCAAGCTGGGTAAGCAGTGGCGCAACCAGTGCCGAGGTGGTCACCAACGCTACGGTTGAAGAGCCCTGCGCCGACTTCAGGGAAGCGGCCACCAGGAACGGCATGATCACGCTCAATCCCAGGGTTGAGAGAGTGTCACCCAGATAATCGCCCAGCGGCGTCTGCGCCAGCACGCTACCGAAGGCACCGCCAGCACCAGTGATCAGGATAATGGGCGCGGACACTTCCAGGCCCTTTTTGGTATGGCGGGAAAACTCTTCCAGCTTGCCTTCACCTTTGAGCAGGAAGGCCGCAAAACCCAGGCCGATCATCAGGGCGTTCAGCGGTTTGCCAAGGAAGTTGAGCAGTTCGAACACCATGCCCTGCCCCAGCGGGGAGGTCGGGTAGCTGGCAATGGAGCCCAGGCAGATCAGGATGATGGGTACGAAAATCGGGGCAAATGCCGCCATCGGAGAAGGCAGTTCACCATAGTGCTCCCGGGCTTCCTGGAAGGCTTCTTCAGCCTGCTCAAGCTCCGTACTCGGCAGGTTCCGACACCGGGCCGCCCAGAACAGGCCGGCCGCCGCCGCAATAATCGCGAACACAAAACCGACACCGATAACCAGCCCCAGGTTGTTCTCCAGCCCCAGGTTACCGGCTGCGGCAATCGGACCGGGTGTGGGCGGAACCAGCGTATGGGTCGCAAACAGCCCCGTGGACAATGCCACCGTCATGGACACCGGCGAGACCGACAGGGAGCGGGCCATGGAGCGCTTGAGACTGTTGAGAATCACAAAGCCGGAGTCACAGAACACCGGAATGGATACGATAAAGCCGACCAGTGACATGGTCAGGGTCGGAAACCGGCCGCCGAGCAACTTGATGATGCTTTCGGCCATAACGATCGCGGCGCCCGTGCGCTCGAGAATCACACCGATGATCGTACCCAGCACAATGACCAGGCCGATGTAACCAAGAATGTTGCCAAAACCGCCACGGATGGTGGATTCAATCGAATCGAGCGGCAGACCAAAGGCAAAAGCGGCCAGAAACGAAGCCAGTAGCAGCGTAATGAAAGGGTTCAGCTTGAGCTTGCTGGTCGCCAGAACGATAAACACGATCAGCGCCACCAGAATAAGGACCAGGTGCATGAGACTCTCCTATGAACGGTATTGTTTTAGGAATGGAGCGTAGAAGGACAGTTTAGGAGCTACACCCAACAACGTCGTCAGACGGATTGACAAAAAATGGGGCAGAATAAGCCAATATTTTATGGGAGCGCACAAAAACAGTGCTCAGTATGCGCACAGCGCCAACTGCAGTATGAAAAGGTCCTGCAGGGAAAAGGGCGACAAGCCGGTAATCGATTGCACCTTTTGGAGGCGATAGCGCACCGTATTGGCGTGCAAGTGAAGCTCATCGGCGCAACGCTGGATCTGCCCGTCACACTCAATCAGCCGGCGGAGGGTTTTCAGGTACAGCTCTCCCTGGCGCTGCCTCAGCAGGGCGGTGACCGGTGCCTGAATCTCATCATGCTGCCAGGCAGGGGACAGACTATGCCAGAGCGCCGCCACCCGGAAATCACCGTAATAGAGAATCTGCCGGCTTGGCGCCTTGCGCCGGCCCACCGCCAGGGTCGCCCTGGCCGACTGGTAGCCCATCTGGAAACGGCCGGAGAAAACCTGCCCAATGGCCAGAAAGAGGTCCTCACGCGGCGGCAGATTCAGCAGGCGCCTCACCTCTTCCGGGGTGGGCGGCGCCTCCCCGGTTTCATGGAACAGCAGCAACTGGAAAGGGGACAGACGAACGGCAATCACCGCCTTCTGCCGCTGCTCGATCATTGGCACCAGCGGCACCAGCACCTGATCCACCGCCTCCTGGGTGGTTGCCTCAAGAATCATGGCGACACGATGGTGATGGGCATCGATGCCCAACTGCTCAAACCACTGGGCTGGCACCGGCTTGCCCTCGCAGGCTGCCATCAGGGTATCCTCAACCTGGCGCCGGCGATGCTGGCCGGCCTCTATAAGCGCGGCCTGCTCCAGCATCAGTTCTGCGGTCATACAGACCAGATCCGCGAACTGCCCGACCTCATCCGGGATACCGGAAATGCCCACCACGGCAGCCAACTCGCCATTCACGGTCACCGGCAGGTTCACGCCGGGCCGCACACCCGGATAACCGTCAGCATCGCCGACATCAATCACCAGAGCCTGGCCACGCTCGGCCACCAGCCGGGCCGCCTCATGCTGGCAGCCGACCCGGGTTGAATCCCCCGAGGCAATGATCAACCCGCCCGGGCTCATCACATTCACGGAATGGCCGATGGCGAGCATCGTGCGCTCCACAATCCGCTGCGCCGTTAGCTGATCAAGTACGAGCACCTGTTGCGTTCCAGATAAAATTGAGTGATGGCCGAACCATAACCCTGCTGGGCCGTCCCGAACAGTGTTTATGCGCACCAAATGCGCAAAAAACGTGATGGGCGCAGGCAACAGGTTGGCGTATGGTAAGTGTCGTCATTGCCAACCCGGAGCCTGCCCATGCACCTGCCCTTCTGGCTGACCACCGCCCTGCTGTTCCCGCTGATTGCCTATCAGGGCCGGCGTGTGCGCCGCACAACGCCCAGGCTGCCGGAAGCGGGCGGCCCGTCCTCCGGCCAATATGGCGAGGGGCAGCCCGCAACGACGCTTCTGGTCATTGGCGAATCCACCGCCGCTGGCGTGGGCGCCGAAACCCATGATCAGGGGCTGGCCAGCCAACTGGCCCGACACCTTCACCAACGCACCGGGCAGACCGTAGCCTGGCATACTTTCGGTATCAACGGCATTCGCCTGGGCGGGCTGATCAAACGCCTGGCAAACGCCGAGCTGCCCGACGCGGATAGGGTATTACTCAGTATGGGAGTGAACGACACCACCGGCTTCACGCCCCGGCATCGTTTTCACCAGCAACTCATCGACCTGCAACAGCAACTGGCCAGCCGATACCCGGCGCCGCTGTACCTGATCAGCGTGCCCCCGATGCACCGGTTCACCGCCCTGCCTGTGCCCCTGCGCCACATCATGGGCTGGCGAGCCCGGCAGTTGGACCAGATATACAGCCAACTGGCGAAAGACTGCCCGGGCAAATTCCAACACCTGACCTACCCCACCGTCACAGACCCGCACCTGCTGGCCAGCGACGGCTATCACCCGGGGCCGGAGGGTTATGCCTATATCGGTGAGATGTTGAGTAACGAGTTTCCCGGCCACTAGAACTCTTCGATATCACTCGGCGTGATCTTTACACGGTAAGTCTGTGGATCAGCAGACAATGAAGCATTATTTGCCAGTGCTTCTTCAGTATATTTTCTAAACTGGAATTCTATGGTTGCCGAATCCATACGATCATCCGGGACCCACTCAATATTCGTTATTTCTCCTTTTTTTGCGAGCTCATACCTATTGATCTCCGGGTACTCATCGTATGTCGAAACGGTCAAAAAGTATTGGTACTGGCATACACCATGGGTTTCTACAAAACAGTCTTCGCCGTAGACAGGCGACTGATATAACCGGATGAATAATGACTTATCAATGTCTGGAGAAAAGCTATTGAGCTCCTGAATCTGGCCATATGAAGCAGCTTTGGAAAACTCCGAGTTGTATGAAACACAAGAAGTTAACAGTGTGATAACAAAAAATAGTAACAACCTCATCAGAATCTTCCTAGTTAACCGAAATGTGAATATGATCTTTATGGCCTCCAACGCTGTATGGTTGCCCCAATTTCTTTTGAAAAAAAGGGCCAAAGTTCTCTCTTTTCTTTGGGAAGGTCTCAAATTTAGATTGTATAGCGTCAGTTATCGCTTTAACACTTGGATTTGAAGGATAAAAAACAGACATTTTCATTCCATTTATTCTCGATATATCCACAGCTTTTCCATTGCCTTGCACATGGCGACTCGGAAATTTATGCTGATCATTAGCAGAGGAAATGAAAACTCTATTTAATTTATGGCCAGAAGAAATGTCAGTATGCAGAATATGTTTGAGAGCATTGATGATCTTTTCATCTACGCTTCTATTAACATTTGAAGAAAACTCAACAACTACACCGTTGACCTTCCCTGGAATTGCTGGCATGTAAACCTCCTTATTCAGTAGCCAACGACCTGACGAACAGTTCAGTCCCGAACCATTCATAAGCCTGATTCTCTCACTTTTATTAATATCGCGGAAGCCAATGACGGTCACTTCTCTGCGATAGCTGCTCATCTTGCAGGCTATCCCCAAAACACAAGACCACCTTACGGCTGCAGAATCGCCTCATGCCAGTACCGATCCGGGACCTCATTGAGGATGAGGCGGTCGTCCGGCGTTTTCAGCCGGATCACTTGGCGGCTATCCATGTCAGCCAGTTCCAGGGTTTTTCGGATGACCGGGTGGCTCTCGAAAAACGCCATGAAGCTGCCGTTGGCGTATGCATTGGCCAGCCCCTGGTACAGAATGCGTTGCAGGTCCTGGCGGTCTGCGGGAACGTAGAGAAAGTAGTCAAAACGGAACGCCAGCGCCACCCCGGGCAGGATGGCGAAACGGTCACGGTGGCGGGCCTCCAGTTCATCGAAGACTTCGTGAACGCCCCGGTGAAAAATATCAAACCGTTCCCAGGTCAGCATGGCCCAGAGATTCTGGTAGTGGCCAAGCTCCAGCGACAGACCATTGTCCCGCAGGATGCTGTTTTCCTGCCATCGGTAGCCGGAACCAATCTGAAAATTGCGCAGTTCGCTGAGCGTATCAATGTGTGACAGCTCATGGAGCCTGTCCTGCTTGACCACCAGCAACCGATAGCCCAGCAGGCCCCGGGTCAGCGGGATGGTTACCGGCGCCAGAACACCTTCGAGTTCCGGCTCATACCCGCTGAGCACAAGATTGATGCCCTGCTCGCCATCAATCACCATCTGGCGCCATCGCTGGGCCGAAACAACGGGTAGCGGGACCACTTCCAGGCGATGGTCACCCTCCGCGTTATCCAAAGCCAGGCGTATCACCGCCAGCTCGTACTCAAATCCATGGGTGGCAGGTACACCAAACCGGAACACTTCAGCGTGAGCACTCAAGCTGGCCGTGAGCATCATCAGGATCATAACCAGCGTTTTGGCCATCATTGCATTGAACCTGGACGGAAGGGTGCCTTGCTGCACTCTTTTTGTGTTTTCTGCGGCCGTCGCCGGGCCGGGAGCGAGAGCCCGGACACGCCACCCTTTAAACAGTATAGGTCAGCGACATGACGTTAACTGTCAAGAAATGTACGGCAATAGGGGCAGGATAGGCGGCCAAGGTATCGCCGGTGAGCAGGAGGGTATCTGGCTAGGCTGCCGAAACCCGCAATCCCAGAATGGTCAGTGAGTACTCTCTTTCATCCATACAGGCGACATCCGGCAACTCGCCCCATGTCTGAAAGCCAAACTTTTCAAACAAGCGGATCGATTCAGCGTTATGACTGAATACAAACGCCACAAGGTTGTGTAGCCCCAGGGATGGCGCCCTGTCGATGGCTTCCTGAAGCATGCGAGAACCAAGACCGGTGCCACGATACGCCGGGTCCAGATAGATGCTCAGCTCCGCCGTTGCCCCATAGGCCGGGCGGCCGTAGAAATCCTCAAAACCTAGCCAGCCGATCACCCGCCCTTTATCCTCCTCCACCAGCAGCGGGCGGCGATCAGGATTGTGCCTGTCGAACCAGCCCTGTCGTTGCTCCACGGTGACCGCCTGGGTATCCGCCGTCGCCTTACGGCCGGCAATAGTGGAGTTGTAGATGTCGACGATCCGGGGAAGATCCTTTGGATTGGCGATTCGCATGGTTCGTTATCCAGAATAAGACAAATGACACCGGGCACTGGGTCACCAATGCAGCCCGGCTACTGCGAGGTCTGGTCAGGATCTGACTCTCAATCCCGGCCAGATCTTCAGCCACTGCTTGGCGGCCAGGCGATCACCGAAGGCCTGGGGCTTTGGCCTTTTCGTGTTCAGTGTCACTGTGAACTTGAACAGGGCGTCGAAGCCGAACGGCGACACCAGCACAACCTCGCCGCTATCGCTCAAAGCCGCGCCAACCGCCGTTTCCACTTCCACCCAGTAGCTCATGGCATCCAAGGTTGAGCGGTAGGGCTCATCACCGTTGCGCTTGTGCATCCGGGCCTGGTTCTTCACCGACCAGGGCGCATCCATGGCGCGGGCAAGCTGGCGCTCCAGATCCCGGTCCCGGCTTTCAGAGGCGTCGAACGGATCAAAGTAAATCAGGTCAATATCGTTCAGGGCGGTGGCTCGTGAAAAACCATGCACATGATCCCAGACCAGATTGCGTACGAAACCCGCCGCAAGGCACCAGTCCGGCAAGCCCAGACTGGCAGCGGCGAAAAGCGCCTGCATCCGGTAGGAATCGCTGGCAATCCACTGTCTGATTCTGGCTTCGGAGTTCATCGAACTGGCTCATGCCCTTGTATGACAGCCCCATGGGGAATGCTCCGGAAACGTTCCGGCTACGCCATTATATCGATCTTTGCAGGCAGGTAGGAGCCGTCGATCTGTTTAAGGTTTTCCAGTACTTTTTCCAAAGCCGACGTATCCTCGCCGCGACTCGCTTTGAATTCCATGCTCTTTTCGACCTGTCCCAACAGATCGACACGATGGCTCCCGATGGATTCCGAGTCGTATTTATATTGCCCCAGAGTGTTCATAGGAATAAAGGGAACCACATCCAGAAGCTCCGTTTTCCCGGATTTTATCAGCGTATTGATCTCATCGATTGAGACATTGCGAAGGTCCGTTGGCGCCGAACCCCGCCCGCCACTCTCCGGGAGACCGGACGGCCCCGTCTTCTCAGTCTGCGGCAAGGCGTTGCCGCTAGCGGTGCTGGGTGCGGAATAACCCGGCCCTAAAGGTGCGATATTCATGGTCAACCTCCTTGATGCCCTGGCATTGCCAGTACAAAGCAAGGAGTGCGCCAGCCATCAAATCAGGACAAGGCCGGGCGCAGGCGCTGAATGTTGATTATGCGGAGCGTGGCGCAAACATGATGATCGCCATACCCAACAATGCGACCGCCGAACCCACCATATCCCAGAGCGTAGGCCGGATGCCATCGACCGCCCACAGCCACAGGATGGCCATAAAAATGTACACACCCCCGTAGGCAGCGTAGACCCTACCGGCCGCGGTGGGATGCAGCGACAGCAACCAGGCAAATGCAGCAAGGCTCAAGGCACCGGGCACCAGAAGCCAGATGGTTTTGCCCTCGCGCAGCCAGAGGTAAGGCAGGTAACACCCCACAATCTCAGCCAGAGCGGTGATCACGAAAAGAGCGATGGTTTTCAGTTCAGGCAAGGGGATTGGCCTCTGATGATGGCTCGGACATCGCGCCTTAACTCAGCTTACTCTCAAGGTTGGCTTTAAGAGCGGGCCATTCATTGGCATACCCTAGCTTCCAGTGCTCACCATCAAGCACGGCTTCCCGCAACGGGTCCACATGAGCCGCAGACAGGGGCTCCAGGGCGACATGCTGGCCCTCTAACGTCTCTTCACGAATAAACATCCTTTCTCCCAAGCTCTGAACGGAATGCGACAACGGCCTCTAGTTCCCGGGCTCACCTTTCTCCAACGCTTGTCTCAGGAGCTGCTCGTTTTCCGGGTTTCGACCCTGTTTCGCATAATCAAGCGCACTTAAACCTTTTACATCTGTGTCTTCGGGATCGGCACCGGCGGCCAGCAACACACTCACCATTTCAGGGTCAGAGTGCTGTGCGGCATGCATCAAGGGTGTTCTTCCCCAGTGCTCGATCCCGGAGCAATCAAACGGATCCTCATTTTCCTGTTGATACTTATGGTTCACATTTGCCCCATGGGCCAACAGCACCTCAACAGACTCATGTTGTCCGAACTGAACGGCGTAATACAGTGTGGTTTTACCAAATTCATTCTGCTGGTCGGGCGGGTATCCGGCATCCAGAAGTACCTGAAGATTAGCCGGGCTATATACGGCATTGGCGATAATGGGCTCAGACCGGCTTTCCACGGGGAAAGTCTTAATAGAAGACGCCAACCGCTCAATAACGTCTGTTTCAGCATCGTGTGCCAACAGCCGACGCAGACTGTTGGTTTTCTGAGGGTCCGAAGCACTGTCTATTGAAGCCAGGAACTGGGTGTAATCGCCCGTTACCGCCTGATCGGTATAAGGCACAAGCTCTTCAGGCTCCCAGTAATAAAAGTAGCTGCCGAAGCCATAGTCAGAAATTCTGCTCAACGCATTGTCTGCATACGCCTGAGCAACCTGGCGGCTAACCGAATGCGTTTTGCTGTACCAGTCTGTTAATAACGGCCTCGCTTTTTCCAGGGCCCTCATATAATCCTTGTAGATTCTTCGATTGTATAAGCTCTGATAACTCCATTCTTCAAAATACGCCATGCCCCTGGTTTTCCCTGTTTTTCGTGGGGAATAGCCCTGGGGGTAATATCCGAGCTTTGCCAGGTCGAAATGGTAGTAACGCCATTGGGCATAAATGATCGAGCCCGTGCAAAACTGAGGCAGTCTTGAAGGACTTCTGATGTGGCTTGCCTGATCAATGATTTCTTCAAGAAATGCCAATTGGTCCAGGCTTTTGGGGCACTGATAGTCAACATCCGTGGGAGACATATGGCCTGACCCAAGGTCATTTAGCTGGAACACGATCTCGGGATACTGCTCCATCTCCTCGCAGGTAACGTTGCGATCCGCCAATGGGTTCTCATCGGCTCCCGCAAAACCTGAAAATAGCGCAATAAAAACAATAAGGTATCTCATAGAATCCTATCCATTCCCCACCACCCCGGCTCCGGGGCTCAAACAGTGTCGCTGTCACTGGCGGGAAATGAGGTGCGCGCCATTCCCTGACCATAAGAGCACGTAGTGCAGGATCATCGCATTGTTTTTAGCCCCATTGCACCTGCCAGCGTCCATGACGTGAGTTCACGGCCAGCCCGTGGAGAAACACGGCGAACCAGAGGGCCCTCACTGAGCACACCTCCAAACAGGATCAGGTCTCCATATCCGGGAGTGGCCGTGCAAGTCGATATAAACGGGCCACCTTGCCCGTGACGATTTTGTGATCTTTCCTTTATAGACTCTTTAGCGGGCTGTGACGGCCCCGTGAGTGTGCCCGTGCATTCTACATCCTGACGCCGCCCGCCTATCCCGGGTGGGTGCGCGCCCTAACCGGATGTATCTGACACGGAGAATGCACAATGAAAACACTCACAGCTTTGCTACTTGCCCTTTCCGCCGCCCTGTTCGTGGTGGCCCCGGCCCAGGCTGATGACATGAAAAAGGACGATATGGGCGAAAAGAAAATGATGCATGACGAGATGAAGGACGACAGTATGCACAAGGACGACATGCAGTCCGAACCCATGCACGACGACATGAAAAAGGAAGGCATGATGGACAACGCCATGCAGGATGAAATGGATGACAGCATGAAGAAGGACGAAATGAAACAGGACAAGATGTCCGACGAGATGACCCACGAAATGAAGTAATGGCTGACCGATCACCACCGGCTGACCCTGCCGGTGATGATCGGCCCGTCCGCAAAGAGGCTGCTTGATGAGTCGAACCGTACTGATCGTCGAGGATAATCCCGGCATCGGCCAACTGGTGAAAATGCATGTGGAAGACCTCGGCTACGAGGCCATCCTGATCACCCGTGGCGACGAAGGCCTGGCCCGTTACCGGCAGGGCGGTATCGATCTGGTGGTATTGGACCTGATGCTCCCCGGCATGGACGGCCTGGCTGTGTGCCGTGAAATCCGGTCCGGCCCCGGCTACGTGCCGGTGCTCATGCTGACCGCCAAGAGCACCGAACTGGACCGGGTGCTCGGGCTGGAAATGGGCGCCGACGATTACCTGACCAAACCCTTCTCCGTGGCCGAGCTGGGCGCACGGATCAAAGCCCTGTTCCGCCGGGTGGATGCGATGGCTTCCCCGGCCCAGGAGGACGCCACCGAAGAACGCATCGAGCACGAAGGCCTGAGCATCGACCCCGCCCGACGCCGCGTCACGATCCAGGGCCAGGAGATCGACCTGACCGCCCGCGAGTTCGACCTGCTGTTCCACTTCGCCCGCCATCCGGGCCGCGTATTCAGCCGCACCCAGTTGCTGGATGCGGTCTGGGGCTACAACCACGAAGGCTACGAACACACCGTTAACACCCACATCAACCGCCTGCGGGGCAAGATCGAGCAGGATCCTTCCGACCCCTTCTACATCCAGACCGTCTGGGGGGTGGGCTATCGTTTCCGGGACTGAATCATGCTGAAGTCTTTATACACCCGCCTGGCGTTGGGACTGTTCGTCCTGCTGATTGCGGTGGGCCTGGTTTACACCGTTGTCAGCACCCTCTCACTGCGGGATTACTACGCCTCGGTAAACCAGGAGCTGAACCGCGACCTGGCCCGCAACCTGGTGTCTGACCGCAACCTGGTCGACGAGGGTCAACTCGACCAGAGCGCCCTGAAGGAGCTGTTCACGCTCTACATGACCATCAACCCCAGCATCGAGATCTACCTGCTGGATAAAGAAGGTAAGATCCTCGCCTATTCCGCCGACCCAGAGAAGATCAAGCGCAACAGTGTCTCCCTCGAGCCCATCCACAAACTGCTCGACGACATGGCCGCCTACCCCGTACTGGGCGATGACCCGCGCAGCCACGACCGCCAGAAGGTCTTCTCCGTCACGCCCGTACCCTCGGCCCAGGACATCGACGGCTATCTGTACGTTGTCCTGCGCGGCGAGGAATACGACAGCGTGGAAATGATGGCGCGGGAAGGGCACTTCATCACCATGAGCGCCTGGGCCATGGGCGCCAGCCTGCTGTTCGGCCTGATCGCGGGGCTGGCGGCATTCCGGCTGCTGACCCGCCGGCTCACCCGCCTGACCCGCATCGTCGAACAGTTTGAACGCGGCGAAGCGACTGACGGCGAACGCCTGCGCTGGGCGGACGAACGCAGCCGCAGCCACGACGAGATCGACTACCTGGGTATGACGTTTGATCACATGGCCGACCGCATCGCCCAGCAGATCGAACAGTTACGGGAGAAAGACACCCTGCGCCGCCGACTGGTCGCCCAGGTGTCCCACGACCTGCGCACGCCCCTGGCCTCCATGCAGGGGTACGTGGAAAGCCTGCGCATGAAACGCGACCGCCTGTCCCCGGACGAACAGGCCCGCTTCCTCGACATTGCCCTGCAGGAAGGACGGCGCCTGGCTCACCTGGTGGACGAACTGTTCGAACTGGCGGCCCTGGAAGCCCGGGAAAAACAGCCCCGCCTGGAACCCTTCGCGCCCGCGGAACTGATCCACGACGTCGCCCAGAAACACGGCCCCGAAGCTGCCCGCAAGGCCATCGATCTGAAGGTTACCGGCGATCCCGCACTGCCCATGGTGGTCGGCGACCTCGGCATGACCGAGCGGGTGCTGGACAACCTGATCCGTAACGCCCTGGAGTACAGCCCGGAGAACGCAGAGGTCGAGTTGCACCTGGCCAAAGTCGAGGACGGCCTCAAGGTGACGGTTAACGATAGCGGCCCCGGCATCGCCGAACAGGATCTGCCGCATGTATTCGACCCGCTCTACCGGGCCGACAACCGCGAAACCCCCGGCCACGCCGGCCTGGGGCTGGCGATCGCCCGGCGCATCATGGACATGCAGGGCGGACGCATCCGCGTTGCCAATCGCAGCGAGGGCGGCGCGGCCTTTGAAATCACCCTGCCTTTTCACCGAGCGGCCCCGGCGGGCGGGTGATCCCATCACCGTTATGAATTCGTAATACCCTGGCGAAAATGGCGTGAATCTTTTTCGCCATAGTGGAGTCTCAGAATTGAGACCGAAGAGAGGTGAGCGGTATGAAACGCATGTTTTTTGGCGCTGTGGTGATCACGCTGGCGGGCCTTGCCGGCCTGCAGGTAACCATGGCCGATGAAGGGAAGAACGACAGCAAGTACGCCCCGGACGATCCGTCCCTGAACGTGGCGACCTTCGCCGGTGGTTGCTTCTGGTGTGTGGAAGCGGGCTTCGAGAAGATTCCCGGCGTGGTCGAGGCTGTGTCCGGCTATAGCGGCGGCGACGAGAAGAACCCCACCTACAAGCAGGTGTCTTCCGGAACCACCGGCCACACGGAAGCGGTACAGGTCTATTACGACCCGGACGTCATTACCTACCAGGGCCTGCTTCAGGGCTTCTGGCGCTTCATGGACCCGACAGATGCCAACGGCCAGTTCGTTGACCGTGGCAAGCAATACCGCCCGGCCATCTTCTACCAGAACGAGGAACAGAAGCGCCTGGCGGAAGCGTCCAAGAAATCCCTGCAGGCATCCGGCCGCTACGACAAACCAGTGACCATCGAAATCACACCGTTCAAGGCCTTCTATGTGGCCGAGGATTACCACCAGGACTACTACAAGGAAAATCCGGTCCGCTACAAGTTCTATACCTACAACTCCGGGCGCTACCAGTTTATCGATGACGTCTGGGGCGAGGATCAGCAGATCGATTTCTCCCAATACAGCCCGGAAAACGTTGAATCCGCTATCGATAACGGTGGGGACGAACAGGCTGATAACCGCCAGAGCAACGGATTCAGCGAGGCGGATTTCGTCATGCCCAGTGACGAGGAGCTCAAGCAGACACTGACCGACATGCAGTACGAGGTCACCCAGGAAGACGCCACCGAGCCCGCGTTCGACAACGCCTACTGGGATAACAAACAGGAAGGCATCTATGTGGACATCGTCTCTGGCGAGCCCCTGTTCTCGTCAGCGGACAAGTATAAATCCGGCACCGGCTGGCCTAGCTTCGTCCGCCCGATCGAGCCGGATGCGGTGGTCGAAAAAGAGGACAAATCGTGGTTTATGACCCGCACCGAGATTCGCAGCCGGGTGGCGGACTCGCACCTCGGCCACGTATTCAACGATGGGCCTCAGCCTACCGGGCTCCGGTACTGTATGAATTCGGCGGCGATGAAATTTATCCCCAAGGACGAGATGCAGGCGGCCGGGTATGGCGCCTATCTGGACGAGGTTGGGCCGCCGAGGAGCTGATCAGCGCCTGATTGGTTTTGCTGCCCGCGTGGCTCTTGGCTGAGTCGCGTGGGCAGGAGGAAACGCGACAAAGTTGGCCCAGAGCTGCAGTACCCCTTAGCCGCCAAGTGTCCGTACTTTCCAGTTTTGCGATGTTGCGCACCGTGCTACTGCGCTTACCAAAGCGAGACAGGCAAGTAAAAAGTCAGATCAAAACGTTCATCGGACGCTAAAAAATGGTTCTTCCGATAACGTACAAAGGCCGGTGTTGTTTTGGCTCTGAAGCCGGAAGAGGGCACCCATTTATCCAGAATTTTGCTCAGATATGGCAGCAGCTCTCCATACCTGCCAGATAGGTCAAAAGCAGCGTGCAGTCCGCCGGGTATGCACATGCTGTTAACGACCCCTCGCCTTAGAACCGGTTTATCGATCGCGAGACAGGCAACGTAGCGGCATTGATCCAGTGGAACCCAAGCGGGGTTCGAATGGTGCAAACCAAGCTGAGTTTCGAAAGGCTGGCCTTCCGCTTCGGCCCAGACCTGCAAGGTTTGCCAGGCCAAGCGGATATCCCGGCCGTACCCCTGGTGTCGTACATAAGCCACTGGCTGAACCGGCAACTCCACCAGATCCGGAACCGGCAAGGCGACCGACTGCAAGCGTTCGTAAGCCGTCGCTATCTCATCATCGGCCAGGTAAGGCCGAGATTTCGTATCCTGCTCTTCCGCCCTCCATCGCCCGGGAGTGACACCGAAAGTCGCCTTGAACGCCCGGCTAAACGAAGACAGGGATGCAAAACCACATTGCTCAGCCACATCCAAAACAGGGCGCTTACGGTCAAACATCAGTTGATTGGCGGCCTGTTCAAGCCGGGTGCGCCGAACATATTGATGCACGGGTTCGCCGACCACCTCCTGGAAAACACGGTGGAAGTGCTGCTCAGAATAGGCCGCAATCTGTGCGAGCGCGCGCCCGGAGAGTTCGGCGGAAGTATCCCGATGTATCTCGTACAACACATCATTGATTCGGGCAATCTGCTGTTCAGTCGCCATATCCGGTCACACAAAAAGCATAAATGGACAATTAATTAAGCATAAATAGGCACAAAGTACATCACAAACGGACCATCACGGATGGCGGGACATACGTAGTATGGCTGCACAAGGAGAAATTACCATGCAAGAAGCCAGACACTTACAGCAGATTCAGCCGTCCTACATTCGCGAAATCCTCGCGGCGGCAACGGCAGAAGGCGTTATTTCACTGGCAGGCGGGTTACCTGCGTCTGATGGGTTTCCGTTGTCATTAATGGCAGAGAGCATCGCGCAGCTGCCGAACACTCCTGCCTTGTTCCAATATGGTGAAACAGCAGGTTACAGACCATTGCTGGCCTACCTGGAAGAGCATTATCAAGTTGCACCCACACATCGAATGCTGGTTTGCAGCGGCTCCCAGCAAGGGCTCGATATTATCGCTCGCGCGTTCCTGAATCCGGGGGACGGTGTTGCGATGGAGGCCCCCTGTTATCCCGGAGCCTTGCAGGTATTTGCAATGGCAACGGCGTGTATCCACACCGTTCAACAACAGGCCACCGGCCCGAACCTGGGCGAACTGGAAGCACTGTTTGCCTCCGGCAAGGTGAAGCTGTTCTATGCAGTGCCTGATTTTCATAATCCGACCGGAATCAGCTGGACGCTGGAAACCAGGAAACAAGTGGCGGCGCTATGCCGGCAATATGGCGTCGCACTTGTCGAAGACGCGCCTTACCGGGAACTCCGCTTTGCCGGTGAGGCGCTGCCTCTTGTGGCATCCTTCTGTCCCGAATGCTCGCTGGTGTTGCGTTCTTTTTCGAAAGTATCGACACCCGGGCTGCGGTTGGGCGTGCTCAGCGCCCCCGAAGACTGGCTCGCACCGTTGATCAAGATAAAGCAGGCGTCCGATCTGCACTCAAGCTTACCGATACAGGCGTTGCTGCTGGATTTGATTGCTCACCCGCAATTCCCGACGCACATCCAACAGCTTTGCCAGATGTATAGCGGTCGCTATCAGGCCCTGGCATCAGCATTGTCTGAATCGCTGGGAAGGCGATGTGAGTTTGAACCGGTTAAGGGAGGCATGTTTATCTGGCTTAAACTACCCGGCTTTGATCCGCTCACCGTCGCCAAAGCCGCGTTATCCAAAGGCGTTGCAATTGTTCCCGCTAATGCGTTTTATCCCAACGACACTGCGCCGGATTCGGCCATACGCCTGAACTTCAGTCACGAAGCCCCTGATACCCTGAGGACAGCGGTTCGCCGTTTGGCAAGCGCATTGGTATAGAACAGGTGCCACCGCTGTGACCAGATCACCTTTCCAAGCGGGGGGGCTGGCAGCTCTGCTACCTGCAAAGGGTTTCCTTGATGGATTGCACCCTTGGGTCAGTAAGGATAGCCCCCTTCAGAATCAGAATGTGGGCATTCACGTGCTGCCGGTAGGAAGCGTAGTCCCCAATAACCTCATGGGGTATCAGCAAAGCCTCGAGAATGCTGAAATCCTCGTCGTAGATCACTGCTGCCAGCACATCGAAATCTTTTTCCGCGTATTTTCTGATCGCGCTGAGCTGGCGTGACTGATTGGCGGGCGTCACCCGGCGCCCTTTTATCTGCACTCGCAAGCCATCGTTGCCGATGCCGTCGTATCCCGCCTGCGAATTCGCCTGAAGGTCCAGGTTCAACGCCCTCGCCACCAGCCACTCCGTGTAATCACCCAGCGGGTTGTTCTGGGTTCGAACGACGCCCCTGGCTTTCAGCTCTTTGGTTACAGATGCCTGCAACTGCAGAAGCTCTTTGACGGTCAGGTCAGTGAGTTGCATAGTGCTAGGCTCACCGTTCCAGAAGCTCTTTTTTCTTGGTCGAATATTCTTCGTCTGTAATTAGACCTCTCGAATGCCACATTTTAAGCTTCTCAAGCTCTTCAGTTATGTCATCTGATGACCCAGAGTCAGACACCGGTTTTCTATACGCATCAACAATCTCAGGCGAATAGCCAGCAAGCAACTCATCAATAACGGGATTCATTTTTGATTCCACACTCGCCCACTTATTCAATGCAAGCCCGCCTTTTCCATTCAGGTGGTATTCGGCATACGCAACCTTTTTCCGGTCTTCAAAAAGGTGAAGTTCTGCGTGGTGAAGATACATTCCGATATCCCACGTCTTGAAAGCAGTGTAGGTCAAATAGTACTCACAATGCTGAGGCCTTTCGCCTTCGTATACTTCAGAGGTAATTCCGTGTCGATGCAAGCCTTGCTCAATAATGCCCGGAAACTCCTCGACAATAACCTTTGGGTTTTCCTCGATACAGATGTGATGTACTTTATATTCTTGCGGGTTGAGTGAGCTTACCTTAACACTGGTGCATGCAGAGACACTCGCAAGCAACAAGACCAAAAAAACTTGCTTCATCCTTCCTCCTGAAACGCCGCATTTTCTAAAGCAAATTGAGTAGAACATACCAACATTATAATTGCTATAAGCATGCTAAGGCTTATAATCATCATAAATTCTGTCATTATATATTGTCGGTTAAATCGACAAAGCTTTTGTTACCATTATACGGAGCTTCAGTCCGAACCGTATGTTCATGGCCATGCTCTCATCGATCCAGTGCAACCCGGTGTTAAAGCGCTTTTTCGAATGCCTGAAGGCTCAGGGAAAGATCCCGAAAGTCGCGCTCATTGCCTGCATGTGAAAGATGATTTTGGTGCTCAATACCATGATCAAAAACCAGGAACCATGGCGGGCTGAAATGGCTTAATTTATGGAATTGACACCACAGTCACTTGTTAGGTCTCAAAATCACTTGGTCACCTCAATTTTCTCCACGATGTCAGCCTTTATTTTGACAATTTTTATATTATCTCCACCTGCCCGAAAAACAAGCCAGCTATCCGTCTCGTAGAGAACAATTCCCTCATAAGACCCTTCTTCAGTATAGATTTTCGCTTCGAAAGTCTTTGCTCCGCCTAAACTAGCGGGCATTCTCTGATAGATGTTTTCGGTGTAGTTTGTGACGACTAGCCAAAATATATAAAAGCAGGCAAGCAATCCGAAAATTATCTGAAATCGATCTTCATGCTCTTTAGATGTGTTAGGATCCAAGTATTTTGGATCGACCCCATGGCGCGAGTCAGATTGCACTAGGGCCAGTCCCAAAAACAAGAAGAAGAAATAAGTAGTCGCCCATACAGTACCTCTGAATTCTGCGTTACTATAAGCTAAAAACGCAGTGAAAAGCAAAAACGGCACGGACCAAACCCTTATCAATGATCGGACGACCCGAGCAGGCTTTTTATCGCCATCCGAAGTCATGAAAACCAGATCGGAGACAGAGAAAAGAACCATAAATTGGGCTAATGCGGTAAAACCATTTACAAAGTTCGTCAGCAATAAATCGGAACCGAAAGTATCCTTCAATGTGTTCCCGAACAAAGCCAGATGAACGACGTATGGCAATGAAAATATGCGAAATAGCCAAGGCAAGAGTTGTTTTGGTTTGAGAGAGTCTCCGATGTACGAAAGATTTACTTTGATAGCCATGTAGGTACAACAAACAACTACGAAGCCAATAAACCCGACACCAGAGACGATATAGCGAGCTTCAACAAGCTCGTACTCCTGGATCCCAAACTGCGCTAAGTAAGAGTTATGAACTACCAGCCCGACCCCGTAAAGGAGGAAAGAAGCTTTCAACCAATTAGATTCCATAAATTTCGGAAGGTTCATTTGTATACCTGACGCCCGCAGCAACCGCTGCTTGGTAGTAGATCCGAAGGCGTAACGAAAAAGCTGTCGGATTGCCTGCGATTGTTATGAGTCATGGACATCAGCTCTGATAAGGGTTGAACGCTTGATCTTCTGCTAATTTTTGCTGCAGTCTGGATTTTGCAGCCTCACTGTAACGCTGAATTTCGCCTGACTTGGAAGTTCTAATAGTTTGGTGAAACTTATCGTTTCCCTTCAGCCCCAAAACAGCAGCCGCTTTTGCCACAAATTGAGTACTTTTGCCAATAATCTTTGCCAGCTCGCTGGTAAGGTATGGGTAGTCCTTTTCAAGATCTGTACGCTTTACTACGACCGGCAGCGATGAATCATTAGGACTACCCTTTCTTAAAGTCAAATCAGCTGTGTAATTTTTGGGGGCTTCAACCGGTATTATTCGAACCATATCTGATTCTTTCATGTGCTTGCCAAGTTCAAGGTACGGTAATGTTCTACTTTTTCCTTTAATCTTTGCATCAAATTGCTTTTGGGTTAAATACTTTCCTCCATCGAAAGTAATACCACGCTCCAATAGCCAGACCAATTTTTTGGCAGCGTCACTTTTTCTTACTTTTGACACTGTTTTATGGACTTTATCTGCATAAGTTGTCATCTCATCAAATGATAGACTTAAATAGTGCTGACTGAGATCGGATGCGTGTCCTTTGAAATGCTTTGTTACCACCTCCCGATAGAATTTACATGCGTAGTACATAAGATGATGCTGTACTTCAATTGGAATTTCAGGCAGCACATCATGAACTGACGCATTTCGCAGAGAAATGATCTGCTGAACAATATCGGAATGATGCTTTTCAATCTTCTTTTCGGAAAGAAGCCTTGAAACAGCCACCTCTGCTGAAATGGTATCCTCCGAGTTAGCCTTTTTTATCGGCTTCTTCATCTGTATCAAAATAGCTTTGGCAAGCAGCTCCCATGCAACACCGAGCAGCATAAGGGTCGCTTCTGTACGAAAGGGCCCCTTTGCGCGATTGAAATTATCAATTGCACACTCAGCCGATTCCTTCGATTTATCTAGAAATCGCAAGTATTCTCGGCGCTGCCTCTTCTTTTTAGCCATCTTTTCTACTTAGATTCTCAATTCTCGGAAAACTCATAGCAGCTAGCTATAGAAACACGTTCATATATCCCACGTTCGCATAATTCCTCCCCTTCCGCATGCGCTCCGTCAATTTCCACTCTGAAAACCATAGCTTAGCCACACGCCCGAAATTTCGGCTCCGCTGTTATACGCCCCTGGTCTTCACCCGCAGGGGCATATAACTCCAAAGGCAGTATTTTTCACCACTTTGTTTTCATAAGGTTAGCAGGCTTTCTATGGTTTGCAGCGGGGTTTTACGAACGCGTTCGTATAACTCCGGCCAACGGCTTAACGAAAGGGTAATTGGTGGGTAATTGTGTCTGAG
Organism: Marinobacter oulmenensis; assembly: GCF_014201735.1. Lineage (GTDB taxonomy): Bacteria > Pseudomonadota > Gammaproteobacteria > Pseudomonadales > Oleiphilaceae > Marinobacter > Marinobacter oulmenensis. The sequence continues at coordinate 91,677 of NZ_JACHFE010000005.1, forward strand.
GGGCGAGCGCTTTACCTTTGCATGGACTTATCGTTTACAGCAAGGAGACACGTTATGAACAAGCTTACCCTCAGTGCACTGATTATGGTTCTGACTCTGGGCCTGGCAGCTTGCAGCTCCGAAGACGAAAGCACGGATTTTGAAGATGCCGCCGAAAACACCGAAGACATGGTGGATGATGCCGGCAATGCTGTAGAAGAGAGCTATGAAGAAGCCACCGGCCAGGACGAAGGCGTCATGGGCGAGATGGAAGAAGGCGTTGAGAACGCCGGCGAAGAAATGGGTGAAGCCGCCGATGAGGCCGGCGACGCCATGGAAGAAAGCTACGATGAAGCCACCAACTAAGGTTCGCTGAGCTTCTCGTCAGGTGTGCCCGGGGCCGTTCTGGTCTGCCGGGCACACTGGCTTTACCCCTCACTGCGCCGCAGGGCTGCCCCCAATGCCTGAAAGTAGCGGCCAAATGCCTGATTGATTCTCTCCCTGTCGTCCCCCTGCGGATACAGCCCCAATTTTGCTTCTTCAGTTTCTTTGGTGCCGCGCACCAGAAAGGCGTTTTTCAGGCCTGCGTCCTGTATGAAGGCTTCGAACGCGCGGGCGCATAGTTCTTCCGGCTGACTGTAGTAATGCACGCCGGCGGCTTTATCGGCCCGGGCGGAATGGCGGAATAGTTGGCTGGGCTGGTTGCCAGTCGGGTCCAGAAGAACCGCCCGGTAGCAGGCCTGCAGGTAATCGTTCAGCGGGTGCTCTATGGCATCTTCCCGGGTGAGCCAGAGCTTGGAGCCAAAATCGCCCTTGCCCACGGTTGGGTAGAGTTTATCGGCGATGTAGTGATCAAAGGCGTGGAACCATTCGTGGGCAATGCTGCCGGGGCCGGCGTTTTTGGCCAGGGCGAAGCTGCGGGTAGCCGGGGTGTAATGGGCAGACACGCCGCGCCTGCCGCCAATACCGTATTGCAAAGCCAGGGTACCGCGCAGGGAGATCAGGCTTTCAGTGCCGCCGAGGATAGTCATCAGATCGCACAGGGCGTCGTAAAACAGACCGGCGCTGGCCTGTTTTTCCGGCTCGGTCACCCAGCGGCCGATTTCCACCGAGCGGAACTGGAAGCGGCGGCGAACGTCCAGAAAGGTAACAGGCTGGCCGCCCCGGTGGTCCGGGCCCCGGCGGTAGAAGGTTCTTGGCATGGGCCAATCATAAGGACACACACCGGCGGAATCTACACATCCGGGAACAACCGATGGCCCGGCTCAGCCGGCCACCCGGTTTTCACACTCGCCGCTCTCTTCCAGCTCAGTCAGGTTGCCCAGGGTGGTGTGGGCGATGCTTTCCAGGGCGTTGCGGGTGAAGAACGCCTGGTGGCCGGTAATCACCACGTTCGGGAAGGTCAGCAAACGGGCGAAGACGTCGTCCTGCAGCACCAGGTTGGACTGGTCCTCGAAAAACAGGTCGCCTTCCTCTTCGTACACGTCCAGCCCCAGGTAGCCGATGTGGCCGGATTTCAGGCCTTCAATCACCGCGCTGGTGTCGACAATGGCGCCCCGGCTGGTGTTGATCAGCATCACGCCGTCTTTCATCTTTGCCATCGCGTTGGCATCAATCAGATGGTGGGTTTCCGGGGTGAGCGGGCAATGCAGGGTGATGATGTCTGACAGGCTAAACAGCTCATCCAGCGATACATACTCCACGCCCAGAGCTTCCGCCTCCGGGTTGGGTGCCGGGGCATGACCCAGCACGCGGCAGCCAAACCCGCGCATGATGCGGGCCACTTCCACGCCAATCTGGCCGGTACCGATGACGCCCACGGTGCGGCCACGCAGATCAAACCCCAGCAGGCCGTCCAGGGCAAAATTGCCATCGCGGATACGGTGGTAGGCCCGGTGGATCTGCCGGTTCAGTGTCAGCATCAGCGCCACGGTGTGTTCCGCCACGGCGTAGGGGGAATAGGCCGGCACCCGAACCACCTTCATACCCAGGCGTTGCGCGGCTTTCAGGTCCACGTTGTTGAACCCGGCACAGCGCAGGGCCACCACGCGGGTGCCGCCCGCCGCCAGTTGTTCCAGCACCAGCGCGTCCACCTGGTCGTTCACGAACACGCAGACGGCCTCAAAGCCTTTGGCCAGAGCCGCCGTGGCCTCATTCAGGCGGGTTTCCAGGAAGGTCAGCTCGTGCGCGTGGGCTTCGTCGTTAGCCTGGGTGAGGAAGGTCTGGTCGTAGGGTTTGGTGCTGAAAACAGCCACTTTCATGGGAATCGGCCTCGGGCTTGGTCGGGTGTCAATGATCAACAATTTCACCCGTTAGCATAGACCAGATCCTGTCCGGGCCGGTGCCCCACAAAAGTGGCAGTCGCTCACCACTCCAGCTGTGTGCCGGTCTGGTATTCAATCACGCGGGTTTCGAAAAAGTTCTTTTCCTTGCGCAGGTTAGCCTGCTCGTCCAGCCAGGGCGAGACGTTGCGTGCGCCCGGGAACGGCTCTTCCAGGCCGACGGTGCGGGCCCGGCGGTTGGCCACGAAGCGGAACTGTTCGATGTGGTATTCCGCCGAGTAGCCCAGGATCGGGTCCCGCAGGATGTAGTTGGCGTAGGCCGTCTCTTTGGCTTCGGATTCTTCCCACATGTCGCGCACGGCTTTGGGGTCGAGGGTGATGTTTTCCTCTTCGAGGATCTGGTTCACCACTTTCAGGCCGAAGGAGAAGTGCATGGCTTCGTCGCGCAGGATGTACTGGAACTGTTCACCGGTGCCGCGCATCAGGCCCCGGCGCTGCAGGGCGAAGATGGGGCTGAAGCCGTTGTAGAACCAGCAGCCCTCGAACACGGCAGCAAAGAACAGGTAGGACATGACGAATTCGTGCAGGTCATCCGGCTTGTGCAGATCCAGGTCCGACCTCAGGGCGGCGTCCAGGCGGCGGTTGGCCATCTGGATCTTGCCGTTGATTTCGGGCACCACGCGGTAGCGGTTGTAGATTTCGCTCTGATCCAGGTTGAGGGTTTCGATGCAGTGCTGGTAGGCCCAGGTGTGCATGGATTCTTCATACACCTGGCGGGCCTGGTAGATCTGCAGTTCCGGCGCGCTCATTTTTTCCATCACGGCCAGGCCTATGTTGCGCATGGCCAGGATGTCGGAGGTGGTGAGGTAGGCCACCACGTTTTCGTACACGTGTTTTTCCGCCGGACTTAAACGGTGATGGTAGTCGTGGACGTCCTGAGCCATGTTCACGTCCAGGGGCGTCCAGTGGTTTTTGTTGGCGTTCATGAAGTACTCCCAGGCCCAGGGGTACTTGAACGGCGCCAGCTGGTTGATGTCGGTTTCGCCGTTGATGACGCGTTTGTCGTCCACATTGACCGGAGCGGGGGCATCCGGGTTGGTGGCTTTGGGTTGCGCTTTTGGTTCGTCGTCCCATTCGAGCATTGTGGATGTCCTTTGGTTCTGTCGCCTGCTGGATTTGGAGTTTGCCGGACTTGGAGCCTGAACCGCTCTGGTATCCCCCTCCCGAAAACCGCTCGTGAACCCGTCCATGGGGAGCTTGGCTGTAGCCATCCTTGGCTACAGACATTTTCGGGAGGGGGATACCAGCCCGGTTCCTCAGGCTTGGCAGTTACCGCCCTTAACGTTTGTCAGTGGTTACTGACACGCCTCACAGTCCGGGTCGTCTATTGAGCACACCTGCGGCTGGGGCGCGGGGACCGGGGCGGTTTTTTCGGCACCGGTGGCGCCCAGGGAGCGCAGGTAATAGGTGGTTTTCAGACCACGTTCCCAGGCCAGTTGGTAAAGCGCGTCCAGCTTACGGCCGTTGGGCTCGGCCATGTACAGGTTCAGGCTCTGGGCCTGATCCAGCCACTTCTGCCGTCTTGCGGCGGCTTCCACCAGCCATTGGGCGTCGATCTCGAAGGCGGTGGCGTACCTGGCTTTGAGCTCGTCCGGGATGCGATCGATCTGCTGTACGCTGCCGTCGAAGTATTTGAGGTCGTTGACCATGACGTTGTCCCACAGACCTTCGGCCTTGAGATCCCGCACCAGCGAGGGGTTCACCACGGTGAATTCGCCGGAGAGGTTCGATTTCACAAACAGGTTCTGGTACGCCGGTTCGATGGACTGGGACACGCCCACAATGTTGGAGATGGTGGCCGTGGGCGCGATGGCCATGACGTTGCTGTTGCGCATGCCGTTTTGGGCGATGAGCTCCCGGACCGGGGTCCAGTCCAGTCGGGTTTCGGTGTTCACCTCCAGTTCCCCTTCCCGGCGGTTCTCTTTGAGCCGGTTGATGGAATCGATGGGCAGGATGCCCTGATCCCACAGGGAGCCCTGGTAGGTTTCGTAGGCACCACGCTCACCGGCCAGGGTGGCGGAGGCTCGCAGGGCAAAGTAGCTCAGTTGTTCCATGGCCACATCGGCGAACTCCACGGCTTGCGGGCTGGAGTACGGCACGCCGAGCTGGTAGAGCGCGTCCTGGAAGCCCATCAGGCCCAGGCCCACGGGCCGGTGCCTGAGGTTGGAGTTCCTCGCCTGGGGCACGGCGTAGTAGTTAATGTCGATGACGTTATCGAGCATGCGCACGGCGGTGGTGACGGTGCGTTCCAGGCGCTGTACGTCCAGCTCGCCGTTGTGGATATGGGCAGCCAGGTTCACCGAACCCAGGTTGCACACGGCGATTTCATCGGCGCTCGTGTTCAGGGTGATTTCGGTGCACAGGTTGGAGCTGTGGACCACGCCCTGGTGCTGCTGCGGCGAGCGCAGGTTGCAGGGGTCCTTGAAGGTGATCCACGGATGGCCGGTTTCGAACAGCACCGTGAGCATTTTGCGCCAGAGCTGCTTGGCGGAAACTTTCTTGTACAGGGTGATCTCACCCTGCTCCGCCAGTGCTTCGTAATGCTCGTAGCGTTCACGGAAGGCATTGCCGGTCAGATCGTGCAGGTCGGGCACGTCGCTGGGGGAAAACAGGGTCCACTCGGCGTCGTCGCGCATGCGTTCAATCAGCAGGTCCGGCACCCAGTTGGCGGTGTTCATGTCGTGGGTGCGGCGGCGTTCGTCGCCAGTGTTCTTGCGCAGTTCCAGGAATTCGTCGATGTCCAGGTGCCAGCTTTCCAGGTAGGCGCACACCGCGCCCTTGCGCTTGCCGCCCTGGTTCACCGCTACGGCGGTGTCGTTCACCACCTTCAGGAATGGCACCACGCCCTGGCTCTGGCCGTTAGTGCCTTTGATGTGGGAGCCCAGGGCGCGCACCGGTGTCCAGTCGTTGCCCAGGCCGCCGGCCCATTTGGAGAGCATGGCGTTGTCGCGGATGGCGCCGTAGATGCCTTCCAGATCGTCCTGCACGGTGGTCAGGTAGCAGGAGGACAACTGGGAATGGCGGGTGCCGCTGTTGAACAGCGTGGGGGTGCTGGCCATGTAGTCGAAGCTGGAGAGCAGCTCATAGAATTCAATAGCACGGACATCGGGTTCTTCTTCGCGCAGGGCCAGGCCCATGGCCACGCGCATGAAGAACACCTGCGGCAGCTCCAGCCGGGCCTTGTTCCAGTGCAGGAAGTAACGGTCGTACAGGGTCTGCAGACCGAGGAAGCCGAACTGGTGGTCGCGCTCGGGTTTGAGCGCCTGGCCCAGGGCTTCGAGGTCGAAGGCCGCCATGGCATCGTCCAGCAGTTCGTAGCGGATACCGGCATGGATGAACGCCGTCAACGCCTGTGGATAAAGCTCCGCCAGCGATGTGTCGCGCGGTAATTCCAGGGCGCCGGCGGTTTCCAGGTGCAGTTGTTCCAGCAGCAGGCGGGCGGTGACAGCGCTGTAGTCCGGTTCCCGTTCGATGCGGCCACGGGCGGTCATGATCAGGGCCGAAAGCACTTCGGTTTCTTCAATGCCGTCGAACAGGTTGCGCACGGCGTCGTCCACCAGGGATTCGCCGTCGATGCCTTCCAGACCGGTGGCGGCCTGTTCCACCTGCAGTTTCATCAGGCCCAGGTCCAGCGGGGCGATGCTGCCATCGGCTTTTTTCACGGTCAGGTGCGGGTGGGCTTCCACCGGTTCGTCGATGGCGCGTTTGCGGGCGTGCTCTTCCCGGTAGAGTACGTAGGCACGGGCGATTTTCTGTTCGCCGGCGCGCATCAGGGCGAGTTCCACCTGGTCCTGGATGTCTTCGATGTGCACCTTGCCGCCCGCCTTCAGTCGCCGGGACACGGCCTGCACCACCTGTTCGGTGACGTCCTGTACGGCGGCGTTGATGCGTGAGGACCCGGCCGCTTCGTCACCTTCCACGGCAAGAAAGGCCTTGGTGACGGCCACACTGATTTTCGAGGCACGGAAGTCCACAAGGGTGCCGTTGCGTTTGATGACCTGCAGGGCCGGGGTGTCGTCAGTTGCGGCGGCCGAAGGTTCGGCGAGGGTGCTGGCAGTCATGATGTTCTCCTGAATTCGCGTCGATTCCATATCACCGTCGCGAATGCAGGGGCACACCTTGCCATGGCATGGGCAGGAGGTACCGGTCTGCTCACCCTGAGTCGCGAAGGTGCAGTTCAGAACCCGTTTTATGGGGCTTCTGGTCCCTGGCAGGTCTTCGGACTCAGGGGCGTGAACCTGTTGGTTCGGCCTTGCGTGGCGACTTCCCGGCTTGGGCCCCTTGAAACAGGACTCCTTACCAGTGTCTTTGTGCCACGCTCGTTCCCCAATACCGCTGCGCGTCAGTTCCGGATTCTCACCGGATTCCCGGCTACCGATTGCAATCATTGCTCAGTGTTTGATCACAACATCTGGTAGCTAACCAAGGATACCGTCACTATATACGGGTCAATTCAAAGCTACAAGATGGGCCTGGCATTTTTGATTTATGCTAATGGCAGTCACTGATTTTCAGGAGTTCCATTTGAAAGCAAACGGCGTACTTCGCAGCACGTTACTATCGGCATTGGTTTTCTCGGGCCTCATTATTGCAAGCGAGGGCCACCTAACGCCTTTTTCTGCCATGAGCTCACTCAATGATGGCTGGGAGGCACTGGAGTTTCCCAAGCTCGACCGGCACACGCGCTATGACCTGGTCCAGGAAGACGGGCAGCAGGTCGTGCGGGCCACCGCGGATAACAGCGCCTCCGGGCTGATCAGCCGGTTGTCGCTGGCGCCCAGGGATTCACTGATGCTGCGCTGGCGCTGGAAGGTTTCCAGGGTATTCGAGGACGGAGACGCCCGCCAGAAATCCGGAGACGATTACCCGGCACGGATCTACGTGGCTTTCAAGTTCCAGCCGGACAAGGCCGGTTTCTTCGAGCGGGCCAAACGCAAAGCCGTGGAGGTGCTGTTCGGTGAGACCCTGCCCGGCAATGCCCTTAATTACATCTGGGCCAACCGCCTGCCCGAGGGGGAATTCATTGCCAATGCCTATACCGATAAAACGGTGATGGTGGCGGTCAACTCCGGGCCGCAGGACACCGGGCAATGGCAGACCGTGGAACGGGACATCGTGGCCGATTACCGACAGGCGTTCGGGGAATCACCGCCGCCCATCGTGGGCATTGCCATCATGACCGACTCCGACAACACCGGTGCCACAGCGACAGCCTGGTATGGGGACCTGACGCTTCATGACCGCTAGAACTTACTGGAGCCCCTCCGGGAAGCCGGGCACCACTCTGTTCCTCCCGAACGACCGCAGGGGCGGAACTGCCCCCCGGGCCGCCAGCTCAATGTAGGCGTTGTCAAAATCGTCCCGGACCAGGGCAGCGTCAGGGCGGGCCAATGAAAACAGCCAGGCTGTATTTCGACTGCGTATCCGGGATTCATGGACCCGATCATCGTCGGGTTCGGTAAGCACTTCCCTCACCGGCTGGTGATAGTCCAGCACATAATCCCCCCTGCCGCGCTCAAGCATGTCGATGGCTGCGCGATGATTGGGCGCATCCAGAACCCGGATATCACTCTGTGATTCCAGCCATTTGCGAAAATCGCCGTAGGTATACCCCGCATGCAGGATAACGGTTGTGTTACGCAGCCGATCAAGATGGTCCACGGGCGGCGAGCCGTCCAGATACCAGGCGCTGAGTCTGACAGGCAGCGGGCTGACCCAGCTTTCCAACACTTCCATGGAGAGCGAGGGGATATTGGTCATCCCCATCCAAAGATCCACCTTGCCGTTACGGAGGTATAGATAGACACGGCTGATCGGCAGGTAGACAAACTCGACCTCGTACGCGGCCTCCTCTGCCACCTTGCGGGTAATATCCACCATGGTACCGGCCGCCTTGCCGTACTCGTCCCGGTAACTGAGAGGCGGGAATTCCACATAGGCAATGCGCAGTAACCTGCCCTTGATTGTGCCCGCGGGCGACAACCCCGGCATCATCACCAGCACCAATAAAAAACCCAGGAAAACCACTCGCATACCGCTACCCCAGAAACGACCCAGCATACCCGCCCGCTTTCGTCTGAATGTTCTAAAGATTATCAGAGCCGAAGCGACCTGCACTGATATGGACCAGATGCCCATTCACCAATAGAGCCCAAAGCGGAAATTCATCTCTAAAACCCGGCGTATGCTTCTAATGATGCATAGTGGGAGGGGATAAGTGCCTGTTAACCCGCCGACACGCGAGTGCCCGCTGATCCTTCGAGGATGGTCACTGCATCCTGCAGACGACCAATGCCGCTGAGCCCGCCCGCCTGGGCAAAATCACAGGCGGCCTGCAGTTTCGGCCCCATGGAACCGGCAGGCATATCCAGTCCCCGCGCCTCGGTTACTGTCAATTCAGCAAGCGGCGCTGAGTGTTCGGTCCCGAAATCGCGATAGACAGCATCCACATCGGTTAACAGGAGCAACGCATCTGCCTCCAGTTGTCTGGCCAACAACGCGCTGGCGGCGTCCTTGTCTATGACCGCTTCAATGCCGACCATGCTGCCGTCTTCCCGGCGCAACACGGGTATGCCACCGCCGCCGGCACAGACCACGACCACGCCCTGCTCGAGCAATAGCTTCAGTACGCGCAGATCCGGTATTTCCTGAGGTTTCGGGGAAGGCACCACCCGGCGCCATTTGTCGCCGTCCGGGGCAATGCTCCAACCGGCGCCGGCGGCCCGGCGCTCGGCCTCCTCGCGCTCATAGACCGGACCCACGAACTTGGTCGGCTTATCGAACGCCGGGTCTTTCGGGTCCACCACCACCTGGGTCAGCAGCGTCGAGACCGGCCGGTCATGCGCCAGGGCGTTTTCCAGCTCCTGCTCGATCATGTAGCCGATCATACCCTCGGTTTCGGCACTCAGGACATCCAGCGGATAGGCCTCATCCGGTTTATAGGACGCGCCCTGTAAGGCCAGCAACCCGACCTGTGGCCCATTACCGTGAGTGACCACCAGATCGTGGCCGGCCCGGACAACGGCGGCCAGGGATCGGGCCGCAACCTGCACATTGTTGCGCTGGACCCCCGCGGTAAGCGGCTCCCCGCGTTTAAGGAGGGCATTGCCCCCCAAGGCTGCGACCACCAGCATGTCAGCCTCCCAGAGTCGCCACGAGGACGGCCTTGATGGTGTGCATGCGGTTCTCGGCCTGATCAAACACAATCGAAGCGGGGCTTTCGAAAACGTCTTCCGTGACCTCCATAGCGTCAATGCCATAGGTCTCCTGGATCTCCTTGCCCACCACGGTTTCGGTGTTGTGGAAGGCTGGCAGGCAGTGCATAAACCGCGCCCGGGGATTGCCGGTTTTTGCCATCAGGGAGGCGTTGACCTGGTAAGGCATCAGCAACTTGATGCGCTCGGCCCATTTTTCCTTCGACTCACCCATTGAGACCCAGACATCGGTATACACAAAATCAACCCCGGCAACAGCGGCATCGATATCATCGGTAATGGTGATGCGGGCCCCGGTTTCCGCCGCCAGTGCGCGGGCCTCCTCCTGCACAGCCTGCTTGGGCCAGCAGGCCTTGGGTGCGCATAAACGCACGTCCATGCCCATCTTGGCACCGCCGATCAGCAGGCTGTCGCCCATGTTGTTGGCGGCATCGCCAATAAACACATAGGCCACCTCCCGCAGCGGCTTTTCCACATGCTCCTGCATGGTCAGAAAGTCCGCCAGTATCTGGGTAGGATGAAATTCGTTGGTCAATCCGTTATAGACTGGCACGCCCGCATACTGTGCCAGTTCTTCCACAACCGATTGCCCGAAACCACGGTATTCAATGGCATCGTATACCCGGCCAAGCACCCTTGCCGTGTCCTTGACCGACTCCTTGTGCCCGATGTGGGTTCCGGTCGGGCCCAGGTAGGTTACCCGGGCGCCCTGATCAAAGGCGGCGACCTCGAACCCGACCCGGGTTCGGGTGGAGTTTTTCTCGAAGATCAGCGCGATATCCTTACCCGCGAGATTAGGTACTTCGGTACCTGCATACTTGGCGGTCTTAAGATCCGCAGACAGCTTCAGCAGGAAAGCAATTTCCGTGGGGCTGAAATCCCGAAGCGTCAGAAAGTGTCGGTTCTTTAGGTTGAAAGCCATGAAACATCTCCTTTGCTGTCAGACCGCGTCCCGGATGGTTGGGCAACTCATGCAGCGACCACCGCCCCGACCACGGCCGAGTTCGGCACCCGGTATGGCCAACACCTCAATGCCCGACGCCGACAGCGCCGCATTGGTATCGTCATTGCGGTCATAACCGACAACCAGTCCAGGGCTCAGGGCCAGCACATTGTTGCCATCGTTCCACTGTTCCCGTTCCCGCTCCTCTGGTGTATTGCCGCCGGTTGGCACGACTTCCAGGGCCGGATAACCGAGGATCTCCGCGACTACCTCAAAAAGATGGCGCGAGTCCCGCTTGAAGGACAGTGTCTTGCCGCCCTCGCCGGGGCGCAGGTCATAACAGGTTACCCCATCGGCCACCTCCTTGAAGGCAGTAACCACGTTGCCACCGCAGAAGGTAAAGACGGTATCCAGATGCATGGCGGAACGGGCTTTCGGCAACTGGCAGGCGATCACCCGATCCACCATACCGCTATCAAACAGGGATTTTGACAACTGCCCAATGGCCTGGGGTGAGGATCGTTCGCCCATGCCCACCAGAACCGTTCTATTCCCCAGAGGCATGACATCCCCGCCCTCCAGGGTGGCCAGGCCATGATCTTCAAGTGGATCGCCCCAATGCACGGTCACCTTGCCGGCAAATTTCGGGTGGAACCTGTAGATGGCGGCCATCAGAAGGGTTTCCGGCTTGCGGGCAGCCCAGAACATGGGATTCAGGGTGACCCCACCATACACCCAGGCGCTGTTGTCGCGAGTGAACAGGAAGTTGGGCAGCGGCGGCAACACAAACCCGAAACGTCCCAGATGGTTGCCAAACAGTCCAACCGGATCAAAAGGCAAATCCCCCACTTCAAGGCCACCGATCAGGAATTCCGCCAGTCTTTCCCCGGGCAGTTCCTCCATCCAGGCCTTCAGATCCGACACCATGCCCACGCCGATGTGGTTCCAGTTGATCCGGTGGTCCAGAATCCAGGCCCGGCCCTCGGGGATCGCCAGGGTTTCCGCCAGCAGCTCGTTAACATCCAGCACCTCGACGCCCTGGCTGCGCATGACGGAGGCAAATACGTCATGATCCTTCTGTGCCTGCTTGACCCAGAAAACATCATCAAACAGCAACGCATCACAATTCGAAGGTGTCAGTCTGCGGTGAGCCAGTCCCGGCCGGCAAACGATGACCTGACGCAGCTTCCCGGTTTCCGAATACACTCCAAGTGATTGTTCAGACATAACAAAACTCCTTTTTTTGCATGCTTACAGCATGGTGCCCAGGCTGATAACAACGCTGATAAACACGGTCAGAATAAGCAGCAGCGGCCAGATAAAGGCAAGCCAGCGATCATAGGACACCCGCCCTATGGCAAGCCCACCTACCACAACGGCAAAGGTCGGGTTGATCAGATTCACCAGGCCATTGGCAGATTGGTATGCGGTAACCACCAGGTCTCGCCCAACGTTGGCAAAGTCAGCCAGCGGCGCCAGAATCGGCATGGACAGAACGGCAAGACCAGAGGACGAGGGCACGAAGAAACTCATACCGACCTCGATCCAGAACATCAGGTTGATAAAGGCCAACTCCGGTAGCCCCCCCAGGGAGGTTTCCGCGCTGTGCAGAATGGTGTCGGCGATCATGCCCTGCTCCATGATCACCACAATGCCACGGGCAAGCCCAACCACCAGGGCCACGCCCAGCAGATCCCGGGCACCATCCACGAAGCTGCCGGTCAGTTCCTTCTCACCCAACCGTGCAATAAGCCCGATCAAAATCGCAGCCCCGAAGAACAGGGCCCCCATTCGGGCCATCCACCAACCCTGTGAGGACACCCCCCAGATCATCACGGCAAAGGTTATGCCGAAGATGATCAGTGAAATGATCTGGGTTCTGGTTAGGCTCGCGCTGTGCATTTCTTCTTCGTGTGCTTCCAGAAACAGCTTCCGGTGGGCAGCCCACTGTTTTGATACCACCGAGCGGGAAGGGTCGGCCTTCACCCGCCGGGCATACCGCATGACGTAGGCAATACAGATGAGCAAACCACCAATCAAAAGAATAAATCGCAGGATAATACCGTCGGTGAAGGGAATGCTGGCCGCATTGGCCGCAATGACGGTAGCAAAGGGATTGATGGTGGAGCCAAGCACGCCGATGCCGGCCCCGATCAGGATGATGGCAACACCTGTGACGGCGTCGTACCCGGCGGCCAGAATGACGGGAACCAGAATCGCATAGAAAGCCAGGGTTTCCTCTGCCATTCCGTAGGTGGTGCCACCCAGGGCAAACAGCGTCATCAGGATAGGGATCATCCAGATTTCATGGCCTTTCAAATGACGCATGGCGCTGCGTATACCGGTATCGATGGCACCGGTCGCGTTCATAACGCCGAGAAAGCCACCCAGGAACAGCACGAACAGTGCGACATCGATGGCATTGGCGGTATAGCTGTCGGGATCGTAGAACCCGGCTGTTGGCGCCAGAATGACATCAACAAAGCCCTGGGGGTTAGGGGCCACTGTCTCATAGGTACCCGGTACCGCCACTTCCCGACCAACCTCGTCATTCATGACCCGCTCATACTGGCCTGCCGGGATGATCCAGGAAAGCGCCGCAACCACGGCGATCAGACAGAAAAGAATGGTGTAGGCGGTGGGGAATCGCGAGGCAAGGTCGCTTTCGGGGTTTTCCGGGGGATTGGGAACATTATCCATGGTGCACCTCCTCTCCTTGAACGCACATGACGAACCCATCGCATGGTGCAGGCAGAGTTTCCCGGGATGCTCGGAAATCCATAAGTGCGCACGCAAAGGCTACACACCACTGCATCCATGCAACACAACAGCTTAAATCATACCTCCATAAGAGGAGTTGCAGTATTACAATTACTGGTTAGCCGGACCAGAGAGGCTTGTGCTTGATGAGAAGTGGGCATCAATCCCCGCATGATTGATGCTTCAAATGTGGTTCACCACCATGAAAAGCCCAACACCGCCCATCACCACGGTATACGGCAGTGCCATGATCACCATGCGCCCGTAGGACAGGCGCACCAGGGGTGCGATGGCAGAGGTCAGCAGGAACAGGAAGGCTGCCTGGCCATTGGGTGTGGCAACGCTGGGCAGATTGGTACCGGTGTTGATGGCGACCGCCAGGGCCTGGAAGTGATCGTAGTCGATGCTGCCGGCTTCCAGCGCCTGCTTCACCTCACTGATGTAGACGGTGGCCACGAAGACGTTGTCGCTGATCATCGAGAGCAGGCCATTGGCAATGAAGAACATCCCCGGCTGCTGACCCTCCGGCAGGGCCAGCACATGATCGATGATGGGCTTGAACAGATGCTGCTCGTGGATCACCGCCACCACGGCGAAGAACACCACCAGCAGCGAGGTGAACGGCAGGGATTCCTGGAACGCTTTGCCGATCTGGTGCTCGTCTGTTACCCCGGTCAGTGAGGTAATCAGGATGATCACCAGCAGGCCGATCAGGCCAACTTCGGCAATATGGAAAGCCAGGCCGAATACCAGGATCACCGCGGCAATGCCCTGCACCCAGAGCGCCGCCTGATCGGATTTGGTACGACGGGCCCTTTCGTTCTCGGCGAATTCCTCCAGTACCCGGCGTACGGGACGGGGCAGGCGGCCGCCGTAGCCAAACCAGCGCAGTTTCTCCAGCAGCCAGCAAGTCGCCAGACCCGCCGCCAGCACCGGCAGGCTCACCGGTGCCATGTTCAGGAAGAAGCTGACAAAATCCCAGCCCACCACCTTGGCAATCAGCAGATTCTGTGGCTCACCCACCATGGTGGCAACACCACCCAGGGCGGTACCGATGGCCCCGTGCATCAGCAGGCTGCGCAGGAAGGCTCGGAAATCCTCCAGATCCCCCCGGTGCAGCTCAATGACCTCGTCGTCGCTGTTGGCGTTGTGGTCCTTCTGCTGATACCCCTTGCCGGAGGCAACCTTGTGATAAACGGAGAAAAAGCCCACCGCAACACTGATGATAACAGCGGTCACGGTGAGGGCATCGAGAAACGCTGACAGCAGTGCGGCAGCGCTGCAGAACAGCAGGGACAGCGCCGATTTTGAGCGTACCCCCACCAGAATCTGGGTAAAGGTCACCAGCAGCAGCTCTTTCATGAAGTAGATGCCGGCCACCATGAACATGAGCAGCAGGATCACGGGGAAATTGGTCAGAACCTCGTTATACACCGCCTCACTGGTGGTCAGCCCGATCAGCAATGCTTCCACTGCCAGCAGCCCGCCGGGCAGCAGGGGATAGCACTTCAGCGCCATGGCCAGGGTAAAGATGAACTCAGCGATCAGCAGCCAACCCGCAGTGACCGGCCCCAGGATGTACATGACAAACGGGTTCGCAATCAGGAACAGCAGGATCACCTGCTTGTACCAGACCGGAGCCTTACCAAGAAAATTGCTGGTGAAACCGGATAGGACGCTACTGGGCATGACGCGTTTCTTGTCTGACGAGGGTGGCTGCCATGAAAGCATGCAGCAGCAGGCTGCGGACTTCCTTGATATATGTGCACCGGGTGATAGCCGAAGGTCGCAACGCATTCAGCAGGCGCGGGGACAGGCGAAGCCGGTGCGACCAGCATTTTACTGGTATTTGGGGATGGTTACGAGTGTGTTACTCAACCAACCGCCTGGACGCGGTCGACACAGGCAGGTCGAGCGGGTAGGAAGTCGCAGGGTCCTGCAGGAGCGCAATCAAATCCGCCAGCGGCATGGGTCGATGCGCGTGATAGCCCTGAATCAGGCTGCCGCCCATCTGCTCAACCAGTTGCCACTGGGCCTCGTTCTCCACACCTTCAATCACGCTTTTCATATAAGCCTGTTCGGCCATGGCAATGATGGATCCCAGAAACCGGGCCTTGTCTTCCGAGAGTTCGATGCCATCCACAAAACAGCGATCAATCTTGAGCCGCTGCACCTTCAGCTCACGCACATACTCCAGCGAGGAATGGCCGGTGCCGAAATCGTTCAGGGCAAAAGACACGCCCAGGTCACGCAACTGGCCGATCAACCGGTTGATGGTTTCAAATTCCAGCGCCGCGTTGTCTTCGGTGATTTCCATACAAAGCGCATTGCCCGGAACGCCCGCGTCGATCAGCAGGCTCTGAACCTGATCCACCAGTTGGTCCGTCAGCATGGACGGATTCAGGTTGATCGACAGGTTGCCATGGAAACCCAGATCCTTATAGAGCTCTGCGGTTTCCCGGGCAATCCGGCGAAACAGCCAGCGGCCCAAATGCCCGCCCAGGCCCAGACGCTCGCACAGGTCCACCACCCGATTGGGTGGGATGGCGCCCAGCGACTCGTGCTGACAACGCAGCAACACCTCCGCGCCGGTGACGTAGTTTCGATCCATCGTACTGACGATGGGCTGGTAGACGATATGCAGTTTCAACGGACAGGGCTCATGGTTGAAGAAACGGCTCAGACCGGAATGAATCTGGGTTTCCTCTTCAATCCGTTTCCGGAGGTTCTCACCGTTGATAAAATAGGAATGGCCTTCCTCATGGGCCTGAGCCAGTGCCCGATGAGCCTGCTGATACCGGATCGACCAGCCAGAGCCGTCCCCGACACAGGGCGGATCAATGCCGAAAATCGCCGATATGTGCAGGACCGACTCCGGTTGGCGCCAGTCGAAAGTGGTGGCTTCCACCAGAAGACGAGCTGTCTGCTCGAGACTGATGCCCTCCCGGGGGGAAAGAAACATGACAAATTCACTCTGGGAAATCTGCACCAGCTCATCCCCGGAGGAGAGGCATTTGCGAAGCTTGCGCACAAAAAGGCGGGTAAGCTCATTGGCCCCTTCGTTACCGTAATCACCGAGCACCAACTGGAACCGCCGGATTTCGCAGGCAACGATGAGTTTGTCTGGGGAAACCTGCCGCACCGTGCGCAGATAGTTACTGTTAGGAAGACCAGTGACCGGATCCATGCGGGACTGGCGGCGGACAAATACCATCGCCAGGGCAAAGTAGATGAAGACCGCAATCAGCGCCCCGAGCGTCATGAAACGGAGATTGGCAAGCCGGTTCCGGGACGCCTGGACACTGGTCATCAAGCGGCTGGTTTCGTCACCGACAAAATTGTCCGTCACCAGGTCACGGATCTCGTCTTTCTGGGGTTCCCAGGCCGCCAGCACCTCGACCCACCTGCCGTCGCCCTGCTCTGCGAGCGCCTGAATCGGCCCCTCCAACTCCCTGAGCTCGGCAAACAGGTCTTGCAGTCGCTCCTCGTTGTTGTCGTGCTCCCGGGTGGGCGCGGATTCCTCGCTGTTAATCAGGTAGTCATACCGGCTCCAGAGGATGTCGTAACGCAACAAAAGGTTATCCGGATCACCCACACCGCTGGCCATCAGGCGGATCTGGAAATCCAGTTCTCCGGCTTCGTTGTCGAGCTGCGCCAGATTCCAGGACGCCATTCTCAGGGAATTGAGCGATACCGACTGGAGCTTGCGATCCTGGATATAGGTGTAAAAGCTCGCCCCAAGCAGAAAAACGACCACAAGGAACAGAAAAACGGTCGTCGTTCTTGAAAACAGCTTCTTGAGGACGAGGCCACCTTGCAACATCAGTGCAGTTCAATCCGGCTCAGTTGCCATACCATGAAGCGATGATAACCCTCGTTGTCGAGTTCCGTGCGTTGCGACAGTGGCAGCATGACCCAGAACGGACCGCGCTCACGGACACTCATCACCTTGCCATTACGCCGGGTGGCCACAATGGCATCCATGGCAAGCATCTGATCAAGACTGCCGGTTACCCGGTAATCATTGAGTGCAGCCAGGGTAATCTCTGACTCGCTGGCAATCCCGAGGTGCTCAATCACCGCCTTCAGACTCGGGCCGGAAAATTCGACGGTTCCATCATAATAGGGGCTGGTGGTTTCGATCACCGTTTGCGGCAGCGCTTCCTCCAGTTCCGCGCGGTCCAGTACCAGTGTCCGCTCGCCATTGGTTACCTTCAGTTCCGGCCCTGCCAGCACATGTCCTGGCAGGGCCAAAACCACCAACACGATCATCAGAAACCGACTCATAGCATTACCTCATTGCTCGCCTGAATTAATATGCCTTTTGCACACTTTACAGATATGTACAAAAAGGCTCCATACTAATTGCGTAACGAAGAGCTTCGAGGATGTGAAAAACTGCCAAACCAGCCCGCAGCGCGCCTAGCCGGAGTTAAGCTGCCATAGTCAGGTTACTCAAGAAGGGTTTGCGGATTGCTTCGCCCCCGGCGATGGCCCGAAGCTTTCACCCATATCGGCATTGAGGGTCAGGGTTGTCATGAGTACCCCTCCTGTTTTCCGAACGAAATGAACCGGGCCTGTCGAAACAGACCCGGTTCAGGTTACCGGAAAGCCGTCAGAAACGGTAGGAGACGCTCGCGGTGACCTCGCGTTCAGCCCCGTAGTAGCAGTAGTCCAGGCTGTTGTAGCAGGACGCCACGTATTCCTTGTCCAGCAGGTTGTTGACGTTGAGCTGTGCGGTAACACCCGGCAGGCCCTGGCGCGCAAAGTTGTAGGCCAGTGCCATGTCCACCAGGGTGTAATCCGGCACTTCCTCGGTGTTGGCATCGTCCGCCTGCATATCGCCAACGTAACGAACGCCAACCCCGGCACGGGCACCGTCCAGAACACCCTGATCAAAGCGATAACCGGTCCAGAGTGTCAGTTGATGTTCCGGCGACTGGCTGGCCTGGTTGCCCTCGCGGTACGCCTCGGCCTTCTCGAAGGTGACATCGGTATAGGCGTAGCCGGCCTGAATCGTCAGGTTGTCGGTCAGGTGGCTTTTCGCTTCCAGTTCCACACCCTGGGACTGGAGTTCACCGATGGCACGGTAAAACTGTTCATTCGGCACCTTGGTGGCCAGATCCTCCTGAGTGATCCGGAACACCGACAGGGTGTACAGATCCTGGGTGCCGACCGGCTGGAACTTCAGACCGGTTTCAATCTGCTTGCCGGTACTCGGCTCCAGCAGGTCACCGTTCTCATCCACATAGGCATTGGGCGAGAAGGAGGTGGAGTACGACAGGTAAGGCGCCACCCCGTTCTCAAACTGGTACAGCAGGCCAGCGCGGCCGGTGAACTGGGTTTCATCCATTTCCGAGGCCACCCCGGTGTCCTGGTTGGTGTTCTCAATGTCCACCCAGTCATGCCGGCCACCAAAGCTCAGGTGCCACCCGCCCAGGGTCACCTGGTCCTGAACATAGAGGCCGGTCTGTTTCAGTTTGCGTTCGTTCCGTTCTGCAGGGTACATCGCGCTCGGGCCGGCCCCGTAGACCGGATCAAAGGCGTCGATGCTGGGGAAAGCACCGGACGGCCAGACCACCTCGTTATCCCGCTGCTGGTAGTCCAGGCCAACCAGCACCCGATGCTCGGCAGCACCGGTAAAAATGGACCCTTCGAGCTGGTTGTCCACGGTGATGGCTTCCAGGTCTTCTTCGCCGCCGGAATAGTACCGGATCAACTCGCTGTCATTGGCCCAGCCATAGGCATACACCTGCTTGAGGCTCACATCCGATTCCAGATAACGGAACTTCTGCCGTGCCGTCCAGGCCGGGCTGAAGTCGTGTTCCAGATCGTACCCGGCCATGATCATGTCCCGGGTGAACTCGTCGTAGTCCGGCTCGCCTTCGAAAAAGGTGTTATCGATCTTCTGGCCATTACGGGATTCGACCGTGCCTTCATAAGGCAGGCCACTGTGGTACCCCCCTTCCGGGTCCTGCTGCACATAGGCCAGCAGGGTCAGCGAGGTCTGGTCGGTGACATCCCAGGTCAGGGAAGGCGCAATGGCCCGGCGCTCACGCTCGATGTAATCCTGCTGGGCATCGGAGGCCGACATCAGGCCGGTCAGCCTATACGCCACCCGGCGGTCCTCGTCCACCGGCCCGGTCAGGTCAAAGGCAAAGCCACGCTGGTTGTTGTTGCCCAGGGTAGCCCGCACTTCGCCACCGCTTTCAAACTCCGGGCGTTTGCTGGTCAGGGCGACGATACCGCCGGGGGAACTCTGGCCATAGAGTACGGAAGTCGGGCCCTTGACGATTTCAATGCGTTCCAGGAACCAGGGATCAATGGCAAACGAGCTGTAGGAGCCGCCATCGTTCATCACCCGCAGGCCGTCCAGGTAGGTGTTGTTGATGCTGCCACCGGAGAAACCACGAAGGATCAGGTAATCATAACGATTGGAAGAGCCGACCTGGTTGGTGCCCACACCCGGTGTATAGGCGGCTGCCCGTTGGACAGACTCGGCGCCGCGCTCCTGCCATTCTTCACTGTCGATGACGTTGACGGTTTGCGGCGTTTCCATGACCGGGGTTTCTGTCTTGGTGGCCCCTCGGACAGCGGTGACCGAGAGTGCGTCCAGCTCCTGTGCTTCGGAACCGGAGGTCTCCTGAGCCCAGGCCCCGGGGGTGACGGCCAGGCCGGAAAGACAGAATGCAATGGAAAGTGACAGTCTTGAACGGGTGAACATGAACGACCTCATGTGGATTTCACTTATTTAATGCGAATTATTGTCGTTTAGATCCTCAAATTGGTATTCGGAAAAACAAGAAAGCTATGCCAAACAGCAAACCTGTTCAGTCTTTGGACTGCTGCCGGGGGGACACGCCGAACTGACGCCGGAAGGCGGTGGCGAAATTGGTGGAATGGCGATAGCCCACACGGTGTGCGGTCTGCTGCACACTGAGCCCCTGTTCCAGGTATTGCCGGGCCAGCTCCAGGCGGCAGCGGCGCAGATAGTCAAACAGGGGCAAGCCGTAAGTCGCCCGGAATTTGGTGCGCAGACTGCTCGGGCTCATGGCGGCCAGGCGGGCCAGCTCGTCAAAGGAATACTCCCTATGGGGCGCAAACGCCAGCCGCTGGCGAACCAGTTCCAGACGTTCCCGCTGCTGGCTGGAAACGGGAGCCGCAGCGGAGCTACGGGGACTACCCTCGGGAATCGCCCGACCGGCCAGTTGCAGGGCCAGACCTTCAAGGACCAGCGATCGCTGCAGATCCGCCAGCGTGGACAGATCGCTGTCCGACAACTGCGCCATCAGGGCCGGTGGCACATGCCAGACATGCAGTGGGTCCTGGACCCGTGACAGCAGTTGATGCAGCGTCGGTGGCGCTGCCCGGCCCACATCGGCCCCCCTGGGATCAAACGCCAGGGTCACCGTGTTCAGAGAAGCCTGTGGCTGCTGCAGGGCCTGCAGGGCATATTCCGAATGCAGCTGCATGGTCACGGCCATTCCCGGCTGCAGTTCGCGCTCCATGGCGCCAATTCTCAGTTGAACCTGCCCCGCCAGGACCACCAGCACCAGCAACGGCGCATGGCCAAAGGAAACCGACTCGTAGGGTTGGTGAATGGCCAGGTCGGAGAAGGTAAAGCGGAAGCCGGAGCTCAGCGAGTGCTCGTCAATACAGCCTTCGGCGACCACGCTATCTTCTGCGTTGCCATCATGGTGGGGGGCATCGGGAAAACGGTAGTCGATGGCGTAGTGGGCGCCGAATTCCAGGAAGTCGCGGACCCGGTAACGCTGGCCGCGTACTTCCTGATTGCCGCTTTCAGAAGGGATTGATGACAAGGGCACGCTCAGGAGTCATGACTGAAGTGCCCTATACTACCGCCTTTCCCGCAGCGGATTGAACAGGCGCTCCTAGAGCGCGGCGCGGAAGATGTCGCCGACTTCCCTGTCGCTCAGCCAGCGCGGGTTGGTCAGGGCACAGACGTCTTTCTGGGCATTACCCACCATGGTCTCGATGTCTTCTTCCTTGACCCCCAGTTCAGCCAGGGATTTGGGAATACCGACATCGTCGGCCAGTACCCGAATGGCCTCAATGGCCAGTTCACCGGCGTCCCGTACCGACAGCCCTTCGACCTCTTCGCCCAGGGCAGCGGCGATATCGGCAAAACGCTCCTGCCGGGCCATCAGGTTGACCTGACAGACATGGGGCAGCAACAGCGCGTTGCAGACACCGTGGGGCAGATCGTAGAAACCGCCAAGCTGATGCGCCATGGCATGCACATAGCCCAGGCTGGCGTTGTTGAACGCCATACCGGCGAGGTATTCGGCGTAAGCCATACGGTCCCGGGCTTCCATATCATCGCCCCGGGCGACCGCCTTGCGCAGGTACTTGCCGATCAGATCAATGGCCTGCAACGCACAGGCGTCGGTAATCGGGGTGGCGGCCGTGGACACGTAGGCTTCGATGGCGTGTGTGAGCGCATCCATGCCAGTGGCAGCGGTCAGTGACGGTGGCATGCCCACCATCAGCGCCGGATCGTTCACCGCCACATCTGGCGTAACCCGCCAGTCAACAATGGCCATTTTGACGTGGTTGGAGGTGTTGGTGATGATGGTGAAACGGGTCATCTCACTGGCCGTGCCGGCCGTGGTGTTGATGGCAATATAGGGCGGCAGGGCTTCAGACGCCTGGTCCAGGCCTTCGTAGTCATGGATCTGGCCGCCATTGGTGGCCACCAGGCCGATGGCTTTGCAACAGTCGTGGGCGCTGCCACCACCGAGTGAAATCAGCATGTCACAGCCGTTGTCCTGATAGACCTTCAGGCCATCGGCCACGTTGGTATCGGTCGGGTTGGGCACGGTTTCATCGAACACCACGCTGGCGATGTCAGCGCTGCCAAGCAGTTCCGTGAGCTGGGCGGTCACACCGAGCTTGGTCATGCCCTTGTCGGTCACGATGAGCGGCTTCTTACCACCCAGCATGGCAATGCGGGACGGCACGGTCTCAAAGGCGCCCTCCCCCAGCAGGGATACGTTCGGGATAAAAAATTCCTGTACGGCCATAATCTCCTAACCTCCTGTTGATGTGCCCTGTTATCCCGATTTGCTGGAAAACCCTCAGGCACGCGTGAACCTCCTTTACGATCAAAGGCAGGGCGTCAGGATAGGCTGTATGTTAAAACTGACGTGTTGACGCACGTCAGATTTGAGAAAGCTCTCCAGGGCTCAGTCCGGTGAATGATCAACCAGGATCAGTTCATCAAGATCGAAACCTTTGGTCCGTGCAATCTCCCGGAACTCGGACAGCGTCTGGTCGCTGACTTGTGGGGTTCGGGACATCAGCCAAAGATAGTCACGGTTGTAACCGGTGATGTAGGCCGTGTGATAGTCCTTATCCAGGCCAAAAACGATGTAGGACGCATAGAAGGGACCAAAAAAGGAGACCTTCAGGTGCCCGGTGTTCTCATCATCCACATACACCGCCCGGCCCTCGGCTTCTTCCCATTCTCCGGTTTCAGCGTTGTAGCCCCGATTGATCACACCAATGCTGCCATCGTCATTGAGGGTGTATTCGGCCGTCACCTGGCTCAAGCCCTCCTCGAACGAGTGATCCAGACGGGCAATTTCATACCAGGTGCCCAGATAGCGGGACTGGTCAAACCCGGAAACGGGTTCGATGCCATCCGGGACGCCGGTGCAGGCAGACAGCAGGGCCGCAAGTGCCAGAATAATTAACGGTGCTTTTCTCACGGGTAGATCCTTGTCGTGAATGGAAATATGCGGACAGGTACGTGTCTTTCCCCTGTCTGTATCAGTCCCTAACGCGTCTTACATTTCCTTTTCATGACAACATGTTAGTGGAGTTTTAATCCCGAACGGCCGTTTTATTCGTTAGGGTGTTTGCCAGACGGGTCGGACAACGGCCCGAAAGCCTGAGCAAAAGTAAGGGAGATTTCTTTATGAATACCCGTACCCAGATCATGTTTGCCACCGTACTGTCCGCTTCCGTACTCAGTGCCCCGGCGCTGGCCGACAAACGCAACAATTCCGGGCTCTACCTTGGCGGTAGTTACGGCTGGTTCAAGTCCCACGGTGGGGAATTCGACGACAACAATGACCTGTTTGCCGGCACACTCGGCTATCAGTTCAACGAGTATTTCGCAGCTGAAGCGGAGTATCTGGATTTCAGTGAGTTTGGTAACGATGACGAGGTCAATGGCGACCTGAAAGGCGTTGGCGTTGCTGCCAAGGCCCGTCTGCCACTGACCAACACCTTTGGTGTATACGGTCGTGCCGGTGTCTATGCCTACTCACTGGATGTGGATGCCTTTGATGAATCCGAAACCTACGATGAAGTCAGCCCGTTCGTTGGTGCCGGTGCCGACTTCCGGATGACCGATTCGCTCACTGCGTTCGTGGAATACAACCGGTATAACGTGGAAGTGGACGAAGACGACTTCAACGGCCAGGTCAACAACGATGGCCCGGACTTCGATACTGCTCGCGTGGGTATGCGCTTCCAGTTCTAACCGGTGGCCACTGCATAACTGGGCTGTCCCAGGCAGAAGCCCCGCATGCTCCGGCATGCGGGGCTTTTTTATGGCAAAGCCGCGCCCGTCGTTGAACTGTCAGCGCTGGACCACCACTTTGTCGCTATTGAGCAACTGCAACAGAGGATAATTCTGTCTCACCCAGTTCAGCAGCAGGTAGCCCAGCACCAGGCCGCAGACGAACCCACCAATATGCGCCATGTAGGCAACGCCCTGGGCTCCGGTTGCCATCCCGAACACATTGATGCCCAACCAGATCAGGAAGAACACCCAGGGCGCGACTTTTTTCTGATACACAAAGATCATGAACGTCAGGCTGGCCTTGCGGAACCACAGCAGATAAAGCCCGAACAGACCGGCAATGGCACCCGAAGCACCAATCACCGGAATGGTGGATGACGGCTCGATCAGGGTCTGGGCCAGGGCGGCAACGGTTCCACAACCAAGGTAGGCCAACAGGAATCGCCTGTGTCCCAGGGCATCCTCCAGGTTGTCCCCAATGATCCACAAAAAGTACATATTGCCGATCAGGTGCATCCAACCGCCGTGCAGAAACTGACTGGTCAGCAAGGTCGTGAGATGGTTACCGGTGCTGATCTGCTCCGGAATCATTGCGCCCTGCATCGAGAGTTCCGCAAACCGGAGATCCACCATCGATGCAACGAAAATCAGTGTGTTCACGAGGATCAGCGACCAGGTTACCCAGGGCCGCTGGCGGGGGCGAATATTGTACTCCACCGGCATCTGGGTCACGAACTGGAACAGCCAGGTACGCCAACTGGTTTTGTCGTTCAGTCGCTCCAGGGGCTCATGCAGGTGCTCGGCCGCAAGCGCTTCATCAAGTTCCTCCCGCTCAATCCAGATACCGTGGCCTGCCGGGCATCGCTCAATCTCGACCTCATAGCCCTTCAACAGGTGGTGGCGGTCCAGGGTAGCGTCACAGTCCGGGCAGGACATGTCGGTGGACTCGTGGGCCTTACGGTGCTTGCCCTCGATGACCGGCTCTTTTTCATCGTTTCCCAGCGCAGCGTCGAACTCGCCAGCTTCAAACCAGAGCCCACGACAAGAGGGACAGACGTCAATTTCCTGGTCCTGGTAACGGGTGATTTTGAGGGCCTTATGGCGGCATTGGGGACATTGTTTCATTGCGTGGCTTTTCCATTCTCGTTGTTCGGTGTGGAAGGCTCTTCGATCTCGACACCATGCTCTTCCAGTGTGGCCCGTAAGGCCTCGATATTTGCGTGGAGCTGTTTGAGCGTCCGGTTCTCCATCTTATCGGCGGCTTCTGTCAGCTTGGGCACGAAGTAGGACGGGCCATAGGTCCGGGCCTCACCCTTGGTAATCAATTCGTCTACCCTGGCGTAAAAACGGCGGATATCGGACAGGAAACGCGAAGGCGTCTGGAGCGTATGGCGGGAGTAACGCATGGTGTCCCAGACGTAGGTCTGCAGATTGGGATGAAACCGCTTCAGGTCGTAAGGATTTTCCGACTTCACGAAGGTTGCGTAGTCGCGAATGATTCCGACATTGTCGGCCACCTCGTCATAGAGGGACCGACGCAGAAAGTAGTTGTTCTGCATGTCGTCGATTTCGTTAAAGCGAATGGCCTGCTCGAGGCCCTCCTGGGCGGCCAGGTAAACCCCCAGCACGGTGGCCAGGATCATGAACATCTGGCCAACCCAGAATCCGGTTTTGATCAACTCGGAATTGTCCAGGCGGCGGTGCAACGGCCGCCGTCTTTCTTTATCTTCCATGACGATTTCTCCTATGGAGCTGGTGGGGGCGAGAGGGAGAACAATAAAGTTGGTAACCTAAACAAGCAACACCGAAGGTCATAGTTGGTTAAATTTTTAGTCTGACACCTCGAGAATGCCACCCCGTTTTCTATAAGAAGCGATACAGACATCCACTGCGTTGCCCGGCCAGGTTAAGTCACGACAAAACTGAGAAGCCTGACCACCCCAAAAGCCGCAACGCCCCAGACAACGGGCCAACCCAGTGATCTTGTTCTGCGCCAGACAAACAGTGTCGCCCCTACCCCGACCACCGTTGCCAGCCAGGCATTCAGGGTGTTGGCTGGGGGGACCAGCGAGACCCCCAACATGGCTGCAATCATAACGGGCCCAAGCACACCCAGCCAGCCGGGCATGCTGGCTGAACCGCCCTGACCGTCTTTCCGGCCGAGATGCCGCTGCATCCATACCAGCGGCAACAGACGAAGCAACAACGTCCCCACTGCCGCAACCGCTACGGCGCCCCAAAGTTCGGTGGTCACGGTTTTAAACCTCCGCCCTGGTATTTGATTGCACAAGGAAAAACGCCATGGCACCTATAAGTGCGGCAACCGGTATCGCCACATTGGGGAGGCCATTAATGGCAAACACCAACGCCACCGAGATGGAGCAGCCCAACGCGGCGGTCCACAACCAGGAAGTGAATCTCGGCGCCAGCAGTACCAGAAACAGGGCCGGAAGCGCGAAAGGCATAACATCGTTCAGCAATGGCCAGCGCCCGGTTAACTCCTGCCCTGCCGTTGCCCCCAGGGCTGTGCCACCCACCCAACTGAACCAGGCCATTAGCATTGCGCCGGTGAACCATCCCATGCGTTCCGAAGGTGACAACTCCGGCAGACGCGTATGTGCCAATGCGAAGATCTGATCCGTCAGGCCATGCATCAACCAGGGCCACCATCGGCTTCCGCTTAACCAGGGGGCAAGATTCGGGGCGTAAACCAGATGCCGGGCATTGATAAGCAGTGTCATCACAACCACCAGCCACAGCGGCGCGCCCGATGCCACCATGCCGACAAACAGGAACTGGGAGGCGCCAGCATAGATCACCAGGGAGATGATAATGGCTTCCCAGCTACTGAAACCGGCCTGATTGGCTATCAGACCAAAAGAAACGGCCACCGGGATGTATCCGCCCAGCAACGGAACCGCATCCCGCACGCCCCTCAGCCAGGGGCGGCCGCGAATGACGGTCACCTGATCCTTCATGATTCCTGATCTCCCTTCTGGTACACGATAGTAACCAGCAACGTTGCCCAGGCATCCTGGGTGCGGTAAAGGTGAGGGCTGTCAGCCGCGAAAGTATGGCTCTCACCAGCTCTCATATATTGGCTGTTCCCGGTGACACCAGCCTCCAACTCACCACTGATGACCGTAACGGACTCGACACTTCCTGGCGTATGCCCCTCAGCCATGCGAGTGGTGTTGGGGGCACAGGACATCCAGTAAGCGTCTACCCGCGGGTCGTCTCCCCCCTGATCCACAAGCCGAACCTGCACTCCTTCCTCGCCAACCGGCACACGAATCGGTGCAACCAGATTGCCAAAGGGCACATTGAGTTGAACGGCCAGTCGCCAGATGGTGTCCAGGGTCGGATTTCCGTTCCCCTGTTCCAGGCGGGAAAGATTCGATTTGGCGACACCCGCTGCGGCAGCCAGTCCCGAAAGCGACCATCCACGAGCCATACGTAGAGACTGGAGATGTCGCCCCAGAGTTTCGAGTGAAAGACGGTCCATTTGAGCACTCCCCAGCTGTTCCTTTAATAGAACGTTCTACAAAAGGAACACGCCGATGTCAATCGGCCCCTACCCGGTCTTTAATCGTCCCCAAAGAGTATCGATCGATGACGGCCCACAGGCCGAAGAATGAAGGGTGAAGGCTTTGCCCCGGGAAAATGGGCGTTATCGTTGAGCTCTGGACGGGTCACAACTGGTTACAGATAGACTCTTTTCTGCAGCCATCGATTTACCGGCTACTCTTCGAATACGAATTTAGTTGCCTGTTCTTTAAAGTAGCCGCGCTGCACACCTATATCCCTCTCAAGCATTTCAAAGTATTTATCTCCCCCCGGCTCCCTCAACTGATGTCTTATCCAGGATCTGAACCTGTAGCGCCGAAGCCATACCTGCATTCCATTACCTAGCGTGTTGAACATAGCCCACCCCCCGAATCCACCGATATTATAGGGTTGGCTCTACTTTGAGCGGCAGCACAGTGACAGGAAGAACTGGCGTAACAATCTGTGAATTCGGGCTTCTGTATCTGTGGAAGAGAGGGATGTCTGTGATGGTATTCGATTCAGAAGGGAAGCGTTATTTCATATCGATAGCGGACTGCTTTCGCTGCAACAGCACAAAACCGTCAGTTCCCCGTCAAACAATGATGAAAGAAGCGCAAAAAAGGCATCAGAGTGAAGGCCCGGGTTGGCAGTTGCCACCCAGGCACCCAGTCCGTTATTCCACGGTCACACTCTTTGCGAGGTTCCGGGGCTGATCCACATCAGTCCCTTTAAGAACCGCCACATGGTAAGACAATAGCTGTAGCGGCACGGTATAGACAATCGGCGCCGTGATCTCGTGCACCGGGGGCAGTTGCATGGCATGCAGGCTGTCTTCTGAGGCGACCCCGGCCTCCCTGTCGGCGAATACGAACAGCTCGCCGCCACGGGCCCGGACTTCTTCCAGGTTGGATTTGAGCTTTTCCACCAGATCGTTGTTGGGCGCCACGGTAACCACCGGCATCTCGCTGTCCACCAGGGCCAGGGGGCCGTGCTTGAGTTCGCCGGCGGGATAGGCTTCGGCGTGGATGTAGGAGATTTCCTTGAGCTTGAGCGCCCCTTCCAGGGCCACGGGGTACAGGGAGCCACGGCCCAGGAACAGGGTGTGGTTCTTGTCCATGAAGCCGCGGGCCAGTTCCTCGATTTCGCCATCCAGCGACAGCACATCGTTCACCTGGCCCGGCACCAGGTGCAGCGCCTGGACGATCTCGCTCTCTTTCTCTTCACTCAGGCCGTTATGGCGCGCCAGGGCCAGTGTGAAAATCAGCAAAGAGGTGAGCTGGGTGGTGAAGGCCTTGGTGGACGCCACCCCGATTTCCGGGCCGGCCTGGGTCATGATCACCAGATCGGATTCCCGCACCAGGGAACTGCCCGGCACGTTACAGATGGCCAGTGCCGCGCGGAACCCGGCCTGTTTGGCCTGGCGCAACGCGGCCAGGGTATCGGCGGTCTCACCGGACTGGGAAATACACAGGAACAGGGTATCCGGCTGGATGACGTGTTTGCGGTAACGGAATTCCGAGGCCACTTCCACCGAGCAGGGAAGGCCGGCCACTTCCTCAATCCAGTAACGGGCCACCAGCCCCGCGTGGTAGGACGTCCCGCAGGCAATGATCTGTACGTGCCGGACATGGTCCAGCAGGTTTTCGGCATCGGTGCCCAGAGCCTGTTCCAGAACCCGGCTGGCCGTTACCCGGCCCTCCATGGTGGCCTTGATGACCCGGGGCTGCTCGTGAATCTCCTTGAGCATGAAGTGACGGTATTCCCCCTTGTCGGCGGAGTCCGCACCATGCTCGAACCGATGGGTCGAGCGCTCAACCGGGGTCCCTTCACGGTCGTGGATGTCGATCCGGTCCTTGCGGATGTCGGCGATGTCGCCCTCTTCCAGGAACATGAAACGGTCGGTCACCGGCAACAGGGCCAACTGGTCGGAGGCAATGAAATTCTCGCCAATGCCCACACCCACCACCAGCGGGCTGCCCTCGCGGCAGACCACCAGATGATCCGGCTCATCAGCATGTACGACGGCCAGGGCATAGGCGCCGCGCAGCCGGGCGATGGTGGCTTTGACAGCCGAGTACAGGTCACCGAGTTCCCGGTAGTTTTTCTCGATCAGGTGCGCCACCACCTCGGTGTCGGTCTGGGACGTGAAGGCAAAGCCGTCGGTTTTCAGTTCCTGGCGCAGTTCCTGGTAGTTCTCGATGATGCCGTTGTGGACAATCGCCAGGCGGTCACCGGACATGTGGGGATGGGCGTTGATCCGGGACGGCTCACCATGGGTGGCCCAGCGGGTATGGGCGATGCCAAGGTGGCCCTTGAGCGGGTTGCCTTCGATGGCGTCGACAAGCGCCGCCACCTTGCCCACTTCCCGGGCACGCTGAACGGCCTGACCGCCATCAACCACGGCCATGCCGGCAGAATCATAGCCCCGGTATTCCAGGCGCCTTAAGCCCTCAAGCAGAATGCCCTGGACGTCCCTTTCCGAAATCGCACCTACAATGCCACACATCTTGTTGTCACCTGTTGATACCTGATTAACCTTTCCGGGGCCGCTGCCAGCCGGCGATATTACGCTGCTTGCCCCGGGCCACGGTGAGTTCGCCCCCGGCAACATCGCGGGTGACGGTTGACCCGGCCCCCACCGTTGCGCCCTCGCCCAGCGTGACTGGCGCAACCAGCGCGGTGTTGGAGCCGACAAACACCTCATCACCGATCACCGTCCGGTGCTTGTTCACTCCATCATAATTGCAGGTAATGGTGCCTGCACCCACATTCACATTACAGCCCAGCAAGGCATCGCCGACGTAGCTCAGGTGATTGATCTTGCTGCCTTCGCCAACCACCGCCTTCTTGGTTTCCACGAAGTTGCCCACCTTGGTGCGAGCCGCCAGTTCGGTGCCCGGGCGCAGTCGCGCAAAAGGCCCGATCTGGGCGTTCTCGCCGATAACCGCGCCGTCGATCACGCTGTTGGCTTCGACGGTGGTACCGGCTCCGATACGGGCGTTGCGGATCAGGCAGTTGGGGCCGATGACCACCCGATCGCCCAGAGTCACGTCACCCTCAAAAACGGCGTTCACATCGATCCAGACGTCCTGCCCGGCACTCAGTTCGCCGCGCACATCCAGCCGGCCAGGGTCGGCCAGTGACGCGCCCTCGGTCATCAGACGTTCAGCCTGCTGATGCTGGTACCAGCGCTCCAGCTCGGCCAGTTGCAGGCGATTGTTGACGCCCTGGACCTCGAAGGGATTGAGCGGTTGGGACACGGTAATATCGAGCCCCTGCTCCCCGGCCATGGCGATGATATCGGTGAGGTAGTACTCGCCCTGGGCATTGCGGTTGGACAGCGCCGGCAGCCACTCTTTCAGGCGGCGCGAGGAGACGGCGAGAATGCCGGTGTTCACCTCTTGGATCTGCTGCTGCTCGGCGTTTGCGTCCTTCTGTTCAACAATGGCCTGAACCCGGCCGGCCTGGTTGCGGACAATCCGGCCGTAACCGTGAGGGTTGTCCAGGTCGACCGTCAACAGCGCCAGGCTGTGGTCATCCAGATCACCGACCATCGCCTCCAGGGTCGCTGTCCGGGTCAGCGGTACATCGCCATAGAGCACCAGCACCCGGGCGTCGTCGGGCAGGTCCGGCAGGGCCTGGGCCACGGCATGGCCGGTCCCCAACTGCTCCTCCTGAAGTACCCAGTTCACCGAGTCATCCGGCAGGGACTCCCGCACCTGTTCCGCGCCATGCCCAATCACCGTGTGAATGCGATCGGCACCCAGTTGCCGGGCGGTGTCGATGACATGATGGAGCATGGGCTTGCCGGCCACCGGATGCAGTACCTTGGGCCGGGCGGATTTCATTCTGGAACCCTGGCCAGCGGCCAGGATGACGACGTGAAGAGGGCTCATGGCGATTCAGGCTCCCGGTGTCCTGTGGTTTTCAACGAAAAAAGCCGCATCCCCGGGCCGGAGGGCGCTAACCCTCCAGCCGCGCAGACTGCGGCTTGATGTTCGGCAAATCCGAAACGAAATGCTTAGCGCACTTTGTTCCGCAACTGCTGGATGGTTCGAAGCTGTGCAACAGCCTCGGCCAGTTCGGCAGCAGCGCGTGAATACTCGAATTCACCGCTCTTCTCGGCAAGTGCTTTCTCGGCCTCTTTCTGGGCTTCGAGCGCGGCAGCTTCGTCCACATCCTTGGCGCGGACGGCTGTATCGGCCAACAAAGTCACCAGATCAGGCTGAACCTCCAGATACCCGCCGGATACGTAAAGAATGTCTTCTTCACCACCCTGCTTGATAATCCGGACCGGACCAGGCTTCAGCTGGGTCAGCAGCGGAGTGTGACCCGGGGCAATACCCAGGTCACCCTCTGAACCCGCTGCGATCAGCATTTCAACCAATCCGGAGTAGATCTTTGTTTCGGCACTTACCACGTCACAATGCACGGTCATACCCATGTCAGTTGCCTCTTTGATCGATCCGGAAATTAGCGCAAGGGTTCAGTATTACTCGCCCTTGCTCTTCATTTCCTTCGCTTTCTCGACCGCTTCCTCGATGGTACCGACCATGTAGAATGCCTGCTCCGGCATGTCGTCATAGTCGCCGCCAAGGATGCCCTTAAAGCTGCTGATGGTTTCCTTCAGGGAAACGTACTTACCGGGGGAACCGGTGAAGACTTCAGCAACGTGGAACGGCTGGGACAGAAAACGCTCGATCTTACGGGCACGGGCGACGGTCAGCTTGTCGTCTTCCGACAGCTCGTCCATACCCAGGATGGCGATGATGTCTTTCAGCTCTTTGTAGCGCTGCAGAGTGGTCTGCACGCCACGAGCCACTTCGTAGTGCTCTTCGCCGATGACCAGCGGATCCAGCTGACGGGAGGTGGAATCCAGAGGATCAATCGCCGGGTAGATACCCTTGGAAGCGATGTCACGGCTCAGTACCACCGTCGCATCCAGGTGCGAGAAGGTGGTTGCCGGAGACGGATCCGTCAAGTCATCCGCCGGCACGTAAACCGCCTGGATAGAGGTGATGGAACCGGTCTTGGTGGAGGTGATCCGCTCCTGAAGCTGACCCATCTCTTCGGCCAGGGTCGGCTGGTAACCTACCGCAGACGGCATACGACCCAGCAGTGCCGATACCTCGGTACCCGCCAGGGTGTAACGGTAGATGTTATCAACGAACAGCAGAACGTCACGGCCTTCGTCACGGAACTTCTCGGCGATGGTGAGGCCGGTCAGGGCCACACGCAGACGGTTTCCGGGGGGCTCGTTCATCTGGCCGTAAACCATGGCCACCTTATCGAGAACGTTGGACTCCTTCATTTCATAGTAGAAGTCGTTACCTTCCCGGGTCCGCTCACCAACACCCGCGAATACGGAGAGACCGGAGTGCTCTTTCGCGATGTTGTTGATCAGCTCCATCATGTTGACGGTCTTGCCCACGCCGGCACCGCCGAACAGGCCAACCTTACCACCCTTGGCGAACGGGCAGATCAGGTCGATAACCTTGATGCCGGTTTCCAGCAGGTCGGCAGACGCCGCCTGATCGGCATAGCCCGGAGCCTTCCGGTGGATGGCCCAGCGCTCGTCCTCGCCGATGTCGCCCTGTTCGTCAATGGGACGACCCAGAACGTCCATGATACGGCCGAGGGTCTTGGTACCAACCGGTACCGAGATTGCCTTGCCGGTGTTCTCTGCTTTCAGGCCACGCTTGAGGCCTTCGGTGCTGCCCATGGCGATGGTACGTACAATGCCGTCACCCAGCTGTTGCTGGACTTCCAGAGTTGTATCGCCACCTTCAAGCAGCAGTGCGTCATATACGTTGGGGACGGCGTCACGCGGGAATTCCACGTCGATAACCGCGCCAATGATCTGAACGATTTGTCCGCTACTCATGCTCGGTTCCTCGTTATCTTGATAGTCAATAAAACCAGTTGGATCGTGGCTGCATTAAACCGCAGTAGCGCCGCCAACGATCTCCGCAATCTCTTGGGTAATGGCTGCCTGACGCGCCTTGTTGTAGGCCAACTGAAGCTCGTCGATGATGTTGCCGGCGTTATCAGTTGCGCTCTTCATGGCGATCATTCGGGCTGCCTGCTCACAGGCCAGGTTCTCTACCACACCCTGGTAAACCTGGGACTCAATAAAGCGCGGCAAAAGGCCTTCGAGAATCTGTCTGGCATCAGGCTCGTAGAGATAATCCCACTGGTTCTTGCTTTCTTCCTCGTCGTCATTCTCGCTCGGAGGCAGGGGCAGCAACTGCTCCACCTTCGGGCTCTGGGTCATGGTGTTGACGAACTCGTTGGAGACAAGATAAAGCCGATCAATCTTGCCTTCGGAGAACGCGTCCAGCATGACCTTGACGTTGCCGATAAGCTTTTCGGAACTCGGGGCATCACCCAGGTGAGTCAGCGCCGCAACGACACTGCCACCGTAGTTCCGGAAAAAGGCGTTGCCTTTCTGCCCGATAGCGCACAGATCGGTTTCCACGCCCTTTTCTTTCCACGCTTTCATTTCACGGACAAGCGCTTTGAACAGGTTGATGTTCAGACCACCACAGAGGCCACGGTCAGTTGACACCACGATATAGCCCACGCGTTTGACCTCGCGCTCGACCATGAACGGGTGTTTGTACTGAGCATTCGCCTTGGCAATGTGCCCGATCACCTGACGCATCTTTTCGGCATACGGGCGAGTCGCCTGCATGCGCTCCTGAGCTTTACGCATCTTGCTCGCAGCCACCATTTCCATGGCGCTGGTGATCTTCTGCGTACTCTTGATGCTCGATATCTGGTTACGTATTTCTTTGCCGACGGCCATAACTCACTGCCTTCTCAAGTTAGACACTCGTTGCTACGAAAGCGGCCCGCGACGTCTGCCGCAGGCCCCGATCCTTACCAGCTCTGAGTGGTCTTGAATTTCTCAAGTGCAGCTTTGAGGCCGGCAGTGATGTCGTCGTTGTAGTTGCCTTCGGGGCCGATCTTGTCGAGAAGATCCTTCTGCTCGGACCGCATCCAGTCCAGCAGTTGTGCCTCGAATTTCACAACGTCGTTAACTTCGACATCTTCCAGGAAGCCTTCGTTGGCTGCGAACAGTACGGTACCCATTTCCGCAACGGTCATCGGGCTGTACTGGTTCTGTTTCATCAGCTCGGTGACTCGCTGACCGTGCTCCAGCTGCTTACGGGTTGCTTCGTCAAGGTCGGAAGCGAACTGGGCGAACGCCGCCAGTTCCCGGTACTGGGCCAGGGCCAGACGGATGTTACCGCCAAGCTTCTTCATGATCTTCGTCTGGGCAGAACCACCCACCCGGGATACGGATATACCGGCGTTCATCGCCGGACGGATACCGGAGTTGAACAGGTTGGTTTCCAGGAAGATCTGACCATCGGTGATAGAGATTACGTTGGTCGGTACGAATGCCGACACGTCACCGGCCTGGGTTTCGATGATCGGCAGAGCCGTCAGAGAACCAGTCTGGCCTTTCACTTCACCGTTGGTGAGCTGCTCTACGTGATCCGCGTTCACACGGGAGGCGCGCTCCAGCAGACGGGAGTGCAGGTAGAATACGTCACCCGGGAAGGCTTCACGGCCCGGCGGACGACGCAGCAGCAGTGAGATCTGACGGTAGGCGACGGCCTGCTTGGACAGGTCATCGTATACGATCAGGGCGTCTTCACCACGGTCACGGAAGTACTCACCCATGGAGGTACCGGAGTAAGGAGCCAGGAACTGCATGGCGGCCGGATCGGCAGCGCCGGCAGCAACCACGATGGTGTGGTCCATGGCGCCGTGTTCTTCCAGCTTGCGCACAACGGCGGCGATAGAAGACTGCTTCTGACCAACGGCGACGTAGATACACTTGATGCCGGTGTTCTTCTGGTTGATGATCGCGTCGATCGCAACCGCGGTCTTACCGATCTGACGGTCACCGATGATCAGCTCACGCTGACCACGACCGATGGGCACCATGGTGTCAATCGGCTTGAGACCGGTCTGGACCGGCTGATCAACCGATTGACGGGCGATAACGCCCGGCGCCACTTTCTCGACCGGGGAGGTCAGGTCGGTGCCCAGGTCACCCTTGCCGTCGATCGGGTTACCCAGACCGTCGACAACACGACCCATCAGTTCCGGACCCACCGGAACTTCCAGGATGCGACCGGTGCAACGAACCTTCTGACCTTCCGCCAGACCTTCGTATTCACCCAGCACAACCGCACCAACGGAATCACGCTCCAGGTTCAGAGCCATGCCGTAGGTGCCGTTGGCAAATTCAATCATCTCGCCGTACATAACATCGGCGAGACCGTGGATCAGTACGATGCCGTCAGAAACGGACAGGATCGTACCTTCGTTTTTTGCTTCGGAAGAGATATCGAGCTTCTCGATTCTCTTCTTGATGATGTCACTGATCTCGGATGGATTCAGTTGCTGCATGCCAATATCCTCAAACCTTGTGCTGAAATCAGGAGCCCAGAGCGTCCGCCAGCTTGTTCAGCTTTGCGCGTACAGATGCGTCAATAACCAGATCGCCGGCGCGGATGACCACCCCCCCGATCAGAGACTTGTCCATTGACGCCGCGAGTGACACTTCCCGCTCAAGTTTGCGTGAAAGCGCCTGGGCGAGCTTCTGTTGCTGTTCGTCCGTCAACTCGAATGCGGCGGTGACGTCGATATCAACAGTGCGCTCCAGATCAGCCCGATACGTGTTGAAGAGCGCTGCAATCTCAGGAAGGAGAGTCAGCCGACGGTTTTCCGCCAGAACGGCAAAGAAATTGCGAATCTGATCCGTCAGGCCGTCCTGGACGACTTCGAGAATCAGTTCGGCTTTCTTCTGCTCTTCCAGACCCGGATTTGCGAGAAGCTGTCGAATGTCTGCGTTCGCAGTGACCTGTCCGGCAATTGTCAGTACCTGCGCCCACTCAGCCAGCTCTTTATGCTCCTGAGCGGCAGCAAATGCTGCTTTTGCGTATGGACGGGCCAGCGTTCTCAGTTCTGCCATGATGAACCTCGTCGTTTAGAGTTCCGCCGCCAGCTTGTCCAACATCTCGTTGTGCTTGGAAGCATCGACAGAGGTTTCCAGGATCTTCTCGGCACCGGTGACGGCGATTGCGGCAACTTCTGCACGCAGGGCGTCACGAGCCTGATTACGCTCCTGTTCAATTTCGGCCTTGGCCTGCTCAATCAGCTTCTGACCTTCCTTCCGGGCGTCCTCCTTGGAGGCCTCCACGATCTGGTTGGCCCGCTTGTTGGCCTGCTCAATGAGGGCCGAGGCTTGCTGCTTGGCTTCACGCAGTTCCTGGGCTGACTTCTCCTGAGCCAGTTCCAGATCGCGCGCAGCACGGTCTGAAGCAGCCAGGCCGTCAGCGATCTTCTTTTGACGCTCCTGCAGTGCGGCCATGATCGGCGGCCACACATATTTCATGCAGAAGACGACAAAGATAAAGAACGCGATGGCTTGACCAATCATCGTCAAATTAATATTCACGTCTTCACCTCTCGCCTGTTTTGTTAAGACTCATGGACCGGGGTCTCCCCCGGCGGGAGACTTGATTAACCGGCGATCTGGCCGACAAACGGGTTGGCGAAAGTGAAGAACAGAGCGATACCAACACCGATCATGGTTACGGCGTCCAGCAGACCAGCAACGATGAACATTTTAACCTGCAGCATCGGAGTCATTTCCGGCTGACGCGCAGCGCCTTCCAGGAATTTGCCACCGAGGATACCAAAGCCGATTGCAGTACCCAGGGCGCCCAGGCCGATCAGCAGTGCAACAGCAATAGCGGTCATTCCAACTACAGTTTCCATGATAACTCCCAGTTTTCAGTTAGGTTTTCAGTTTGTTTAAGGGTTTAGGGTTTAGGGTTTATTGAAACCAATGTCGATGGTGCGCGATCAGTGGTTGTCCTCATGAGCCATGCTCAGGTACACAATCGTCAACATCATGAAAATGAATGCCTGCAGGGTGATAACCAGAATGTGGAAGATCGCCCAGGGTACAGACAGTGTCCACTGTGCCCACAGCGGCAGCAGTGCAATCAGGATAAAGATCAGCTCGCCGGCGTACAGGTTACCAAACAGCCGCAGCGCCAGGGAGATCGGCTTGGCGATCAGGCTCACGCCCTCGAGCAGCAGGTTCACCGGTACCAGCAGGATCTTCAGGAACAGGTTGTCGGAAGAGAAGGGGTGCAGGGTCAGTTCGCCCACGAAGCCGCCCACGCCCTTCACTTTCAGACTGTAGTAGATAATCAGCGCGAACACGGACAGGGACATACCCAGGGTCACGTTCACGTCAGTGGTCGGAACGACCTTCATGTATTCCAGACCCATGGCATGGAACAGCTGCGGCAGGAAGTCTACCGGCACCAGGTCCATCAGGTTCATCAGGAATACCCAGCAGAAAATCGTCAGTGACAGCGGTGCAATCACCTTGTTCTTGCCGTGGAAGGTTTCCTTGACGCTGTTGTCGACGAACTCGATCATCACTTCGACAAAGTTCTGCAGGCCACCCGGCTGGTCGGAGGTGGCACGCTTGGCCGCCAGACGGAAAATGAACAGGAACAGGGCGCCCAGGCCAATGGCCCAGCCCAGCGAGTCCAGGTGCAGAGCCCAGAAGCCCATGTCGGAGGCTTCCTGGCCGTTGTGCGCCAGTGTCCAGGTTGCTTCTTCGATTACGGTACCATCAGCGCGCTCGTAGCCTGCCGGCAGTTTACCGTAGGTCAGGTTCTGGAGGTGATGCTGTATGTATTCGGATGCACTTCCTGCCATAACGGGTTCCCAGGTCCAGTTAGCTTTGCTGCGTATAGCTGCCCAACAGTAGGGGTGTTATCCAGTTGGTGATCAGCATGATCGCAAATGTTAAAAAAAGTGCCGCCACGTCGAGCGGCTGAATCCATTTGAACACCATCGTGAAGAGGATGGCGCACAGGATGAGCTTGCCGGCCTCACCCTGATAAAAAGAACTCATGATTTTCCTGGCAGACCGCGCGCCGGTATAGCGGAATGCCTTCAGCGCAAAGTAACCATGGGGCAACAGAAAAATAAGCCCGCCCAACAACGCTGATAAACCTGCTACCTGGCCACGTAACCCGAGAAAGGCCAGGCTGACGACGGCAAGAACCACCCCTTCAGCCAGAAACCATTTTGCTATGGGCGGGCGGCGTATGCCGCTTGAATTTGCCTTCGCCATGTCGATTCCGAATGTTCGGTGCCCCGGCTCTTTGCCGGTTGAAAAAATAAGCAAATACACCGATACGAGCGCGCAGATTATATGTGTTCACCGGTAACGAATCAACAAATGTGAACACCTGTGAAAGGGTCCGATCCCGCACTATTTCTGGCCTTCAGGCGGATCGGACACAAATAGGTATGGCACCGGTTCCGCAACACTAGATATTGTGCAAAAAACACATTACGGACTTTGGTCGCAGATTGCAGGCACCACTTTTCTGGAAGGATTTACTGGATGTGACCCAGAATGCCGTCCAATTCATCCAGAGAGCTGTATTCGATCACCAGCTTGCCCTTGCCACGCTTGCCATGGGCGATGGATACCCGGGCGCCGAGCCGGTCGGACAGATCATCCTGCAGGGCCCGGATATTGGGATCCACCGCCTTCTCCTGCTGTGACGTCTTGTCCGGCTGCTCGCTCTGAACGCGGCGCACCAGTGCTTCAGTCTGGCGTACGGACAGGGATTTGGCCACCACCTGACGGGCCACCTGGGCCTGCTGTTCCGGGGGCAGGGTCAGCATGGCCCGGCCATGGCCCATTTCCAGGTCGCCATGCTCGAGCATGACACGCACGTCCTCGGCCAGGCCGATCAGACGCAGCAGGTTGGTGATGGTGGTGCGGGATTTACCGACGGCTTCGGCCACCTGAGCCTGGGTCAGCCCGAATTCTTCCTGCAGACGCTGCAGTGCGAAGGCTTCCTCGATCGGATTGAGGTTTTCCCGCTGGATGTTCTCGATCAGGGCCATGGCGATGGCCGCGTCGTCCGGTACATCGCGAACGATGGCCGGAATGCTGTCCAGCTCAGCCAGCTGGGTGGCACGCCAGCGCCGCTCACCGGCGATCAGCTCGTACCGGCCCTCGGCAACCGGGCGGACGACCACCGGCTGCATCACACCCTGTTGACGAATAGAGTCCGCCAGCTCCTGCAGGGCCGCCGGATCCATATCACGCCGGGGCTGATAACGCCCGCGCTGGATGAGGTCGATGGGGATTTCCCGGAGCTCACCATCGTGATCCGGGACTTCCTGGTCGAGATTGACCTTGGAGCCCTGAAGCAGCGCCCCCAGTCCCCGTTCGCCCAAGCCTCGTTTCTTCGCCGCCATGGTGTCTGTCATTCTTCCTGTTGAAATTGTGGATGCATGGTCGCCTGAAGGCGCGCTATGTTACACCGCAACGGCGGCGGATGTCTTTTTCGATCCATGCCGGCGCACCATTTCTCCAGCCAGGGCCAGGTAAGCCACGGCACCCTTGGAGGCACGGTCATATTTGAGGGCCGGCACGCCATAACTGGGCGCTTCCGCCAGCCGAACGTTACGCGGAATCACCGCCCGGTAGACCTTGTCGCCAAAATACTCACTCAGCTGACCGGACACATCGAGCGTCAGGCTATTGCGCGGATCGTACATGGTGCGCAGGATCCCCTCGATTTCCAGGTTCGGGTTCACGGTCTCGCGGATCTGTTCGACGGTATTCATCAGTGCCGCCAGCCCCTCCAGGGCATAGTACTCGCACTGCATGGGAATCAGTACCGAATCGGCGGCGGACAGGGCATTCACCGTCAACAGGTTGAGCGATGGCGGGCAGTCGATGAGGATGTAATCGTAGTCTTCACGAACGGTATTGAGGGTCAGTCGCAGGCGATGCTCACGCCCGATCTCGTTCATCAGCTCGACTTCTGCAGCCGTCAGGTCGCCGTTAGCGGGCAGCAGGTCAAACCCCGATGCCTCGGCGTGAATGATCACCTGGCGCGGTTCGGCACGCTTGGTGAGCACGTCATAGCCGGACAGCTCCAGTGCATTCTTGTCGACGCCGCTGCCCATGGTGGCATTACCCTGGGGATCCATATCCACCAGCAGCACACGGCGTTTGGTCGCGGCCAGGGAGGCAGCCAGGTTGACGCAGGTGGTGGTCTTGCCGACACCGCCTTTCTGATTGGTCACTGCCATCACGCGCGCCATGTTTCGACTCCTGTTGCGGGTTTTACCGGTTTGATTCTGCCCGGGTGACGATCAGCAGGTGCCGCTCGCCATCTGCACCGGGAACCTTGAGGGAATGACTGGATTCTACCTGCCATCCGGCCGGAAGGGCAGAGACCTCATCATCCGGGTACTGGCCTTTCATGGCAAGGAACTGGCCGTCAGTGGCCAGCAACTGGCCGCACCAGTTGACCAGATTGTCGAGGGCCGTAAAGGCCCGGCTGCTGATCTGGGAAAACGGCTGCTCCGGCTGGCAGTCCTCGGCACGGCCGTGGATCACCTGCACATTGTCGAGCCCCAGCTCGAGCACACACTGATTGAGAAAACGGGTCTTCTTGCCATTGCTGTCCAGCAGCGTGAACCGCTTGTCCGGACAGACAATAGCCAGCGGAACACCGGGCAGGCCGCCGCCAGCGCCCACATCCAGCAGGTGTTCGGTGGTTACCCAGGGCAACAGGCTCAGGCTGTCCAGCAACTGGCGGGACACCATCACACGCTCATCCCGGACGGCGGTCAGGTTATAGGCCCGGTTCCATTTGCTGAGCAGGGCCAGAAATGCCAGCAACTGCTCCTGCTGGCCATCAGTGACGGACAACTCCATCGCCGACAGCCCCTGCCGGAGCTGCGCCGGCCACTGTGACTGGCTCATATTACGCGCTCTGTTTCTTCAGAAGGTCCCGCTTTTTCAGATGCACAAGGATCTGACTGACCGCCGCCGGGGTCACCCCCTGGATACGGGAGGCCTGGGCCACGGTTTCCGGGCGCACTTCCTTGAGCTTCTGTTTGATCTCGTTGGACAGACCGCCAATGACGTCATAGTCCAGATCCACCGGCAACTCGGTGTTCTCGTTACGCCGCAGGCGTTCAATCTCATCCGCCTGACGGGAGATGTAACCCTCGTATTTGATCTCGATCTCCACCTGGTCGGCGACGTTCGGATCCTCCGCCCGCTCGCCACCAATCTCGGCCACGTGCTCGTAGACGATCTCCGGCCGGCGCAGCAACTCCGCCAGTGAATGATCCCGGGCCATGGGCTGCTTCAGAAAGCCGTTGGCGCGCTCGGCTGCCTCGGTGTTCGGGTGAATGCGCGTGGATTCCAGCCGGCGACGCTCGGCCGCGATACCTTCGCGCTTGGCATTGAACTTCTGCCAGCGCTCGTCGTCCACCAGCCCCAGGTTGCGGCCGGTTTCGGTCAGACGCAGGTCCGCGTTGTCTTCACGAAGGATCAGGCGGTACTCGGCGCGGCTGGTGAACATCCGGTAGGGCTCTTTGGTACCCATGGTGATCAGATCATCCACCAGCACACCCAGGTAGGCCTCGTCCCGGCGCGGGTACCACTCGTCTTTCTCCTGGGCGCGGAGCGCAGCATTGACGCCTGCCAGCAGCCCCTGGGCACCGGCTTCTTCATAACCCGTGGTGCCGTTAATCTGGCCGGCAAAATACAGACCCTGGATAAACTTGGTTTCCAGGGTATGACGCAGATCCTGCGGGTTCAGGTAATCGTACTCGATAGCGTAACCCGGCCGGGTGATGTGGGCATTCTCGAAGCCGGGAATGGAACGCACCGCCGCCAGCTGGATATCGAACGGCAGGCTGGTGGAAATGCCGTTCGGGTAAAGCTCGTGGGTGGTCAGCCCTTCGGGCTCCACGAAGATCTGGTGCGAGTCCTTGTCGGCAAAGCGGTTCACCTTATCCTCAATGGACGGGCAGTAACGCGGGCCGACGCCCTCGATTTCCCCGGCAAACATGGGCGAGCGATCAAAACCGCTGCGAATGATGTCATGGGTCTGTTCGGTGGTACGGGTCACGTAACAGCAGACCTGCTGCGGGTGCTCGTCCCGGCTGCCCAGGAACGACATCACCGGGGTCGGGTTGTCGCCCCACTGCTCGTCCATTACCGAAAAATCCACAGACCGGGCGTCGATACGTGGCGGTGTCCCGGTTTTCAGCCGGCCCACGGTAAACGGCAGCTCGCGCAGTCGCTGGGACAGGGCATTGGCCGGTGCGTCTCCGGCCCGGCCGCCAGCGTGATTCTGCATGCCGATGTGGATAACCCCGCCCAGGAAGGTACCGGTCGTCAGCACCACCGTCTGGGCGCGAAAGCGGATACCGGTCTGGGTGACCACTCCGGTCACCTGGTCGTTTTCCACGATCAGGTCGTCCGCTGCCTGCTGGAACAACGTCAGGTTAGGCTGGTTCTCGAGCATGTGCCGGATGGCCGCCTTGTACAGCACCCGGTCCGCCTGGGCACGAGTCGCCCGCACCGCCGGGCCCTTGCGGCTGTTCAGAACCCGGAATTGGATCCCCGCCTGGTCGGTGGCGTGCGCCATGGCACCACCCAGCGCATCGATTTCCTTCACCAGGTGACTTTTGCCGATACCGCCGATCGCCGGGTTACAGGACATCTGGCCCAGGGTCTCGATATTGTGGGTCAGCAGCAGGGTCTGGGACCCCATGCGGGCAGCCGCCAGCGCGGCTTCGGTGCCGGCATGACCACCACCAATGACGATGACATCGAAACGGTTCGGAAACTCCACTCTTCACCTCGGAAATCGGGCTTGAAATAAGGGTATAAAAACAGGGCGGCGAGTATAACGCCTCACCCGGGAAAATGCAGTCAGAATGTGCAAATTTTAACCAGACATTGGTGCGTCAGGAAGCGGCCCCGGCCGGCAAGGGGGCCAAAGCCGCCTTTTGGGCCGGCCAAAGCGGCTCAGTAAAAACCGAAATCCGCGCTTTATCAGTGGCTTGTCATCGAATATTCATGAATTGTTCAAGAACTTATCCACAAGTCGAGCAAGTTATAAACGATCAGAATTAACCATTAATATCAGCAAGTTGACAATTTAAACCTGAGAAATTCATGGGTTTTCCGAGGGTTTTGCAATTATTTATCCACAGATCCGGCAGCGCGCCTTCGCAGAGCCATCACGAACAACCACACCCCCAGGTTCACCAGGGACAGGATCAGGAAAAATCCGGGAATGCCCACGCCCGCAATACCCAGCAGGACCATCCCGGCGAGAGCGCTAAAGACCATGAACAGCGCATTGATGACATTCAGCGCTGCAATAATCCGTGCCCGCTTGTGATCCGGCGTTTCATGCTGGATAAACGCATACAGGGGCACAATGAACAACCCGCCACTGGTTCCGATGCCGACAAGATCGGCGACCACCCGCAGATAGGCCGGATCCGTCAGCATGACCAGCCAGGTGGTGGCCGCCGGCGAATCGGGCACGGCGAAGTACAGATCAACACCAAACAGGGTC
The DNA here is from genome assembly GCF_014201735.1 of Marinobacter oulmenensis. Classification (GTDB taxonomy): domain Bacteria; phylum Pseudomonadota; class Gammaproteobacteria; order Pseudomonadales; family Oleiphilaceae; genus Marinobacter; species Marinobacter oulmenensis. The sequence goes on from NZ_JACHFE010000005.1 coordinate 135,488, forward strand.
AGTCCGAGCGCGCCCCAGGGCACGGGCTTGAGTGTTACCCGGTGTCGGGTCAGGTGTTCACAGAGCGTGGAACCGAGGGAAATGCCGACAATGAACAGCGCCAGCAACAGTGTCACCACGGTTTCATCACCGGCCAGCCAGGTCTTGGCGAAGTTCGGAAACTGGGTCAGGTAGGCAGCACCGAGGAACCAGAACCAGGAAATGGCCAGGACAGCCCACAGCACCCGGCGGCGCTCGGCGGCCACGCGCATCAGATGCCAGGTTTCCTGCAGTGGCCGGAGACGCACCTCCAGTTCCGCTGCCTCATCGCCGATATCGGGCACCCGCCGGGCCGCCAGATAGCCCAGTATTGCCACCAGCATCACCGCCACGGCCGTTACCGGGGCGGACACAGGCCCGGCCATGATCACACCCGCCACGATGGTACCCAGCAGGATCGCAATGAAGGTGCCCATGGCCACCAGCCCATTGCCGCCCACCAGTTCATCATCATGCAGCACCCGTGGCAGGATGGCGTACTTGACCGGCCCGAAGAAGGTGGACTGCACGCCCATCAGGAACAGTACCAGCAGCAGCCATTCATACCAGCCTAGCCAGAGCCCGACAGCCGCCGCCACCATGATGGCAATCTCCGCCACTTTGACCACGCGAATGATCCGGGCCTTTTCGTAACGGTCGGCCAGTTGTCCGGCGATGCCGGAGAACAGAAAGAATGGCAGGATAAACAGGAATGCCGCCAGATTGACCACCAGATTGACAGAAAGCCCCATCAGACCACCCGCCTGAAAGGTGATCAGCAGCAACAGGGCATTCTTGAACAGGTTATCGTTGAATGCGCCGGAAAACTGGGTCAGGTAAAAGGGCAGGAAACGCCGCTGGCCCAGAAGCCGGAACTGGCTTTGCTCACTCATAATGCGCTCATTCAGGGTGCATGGCTTCGAACAAGACCGACAATCTGCCCGCCTTTGGGGCGGGCCCATCGGGCGCCCCTGTCTTATGGATACTTTAACGACGCGTATTGGCGGCTTTAGGCGTCAAACAACCGGCAGATTGGCACAAAACTCGCTTACCTAACAGGTTCACACATCGTCTCTGCCTGATCGGGACGGTTCAAGGTCGCAGTATAGGGTTCCTTTCCATGAAAAGCGTACTCAAGCTGGCGGAACACAGACACCGGACTTCTGGCAAAGCCGCCAGTTTTATCGAGCATCACCGGTTTACGTCGGTTTACCAGCCGATCCTGAGCCCCACCCACCAGAAACTGGTTGGGTATGAGGCCCTGGTGCGCATCCGTCGGGGTGACAAACGCATCAGTCCACCCGCCCTGTTCGAGCAGGCCAACATCCAGGGTGTCACGGCGGAACTGGACAAACACCTGCTGGGACTGCACCTGGACAACTTCGGGTTTGCCGACCAGCCGGCGTGGCTGTTCATCAATCTCAACCCCGATACGCTGATCCAGCACGAAGGGTATCTGGAGCAGTTGGCCGAGCACTGTGAACGAAACGGTATGGCGCCGGAGAAGGTGGTGCTGGAACTGGTGGAAACCCGATCCCGCGACACCGGCACCCTGCTGGAGTTTGTCGACCAGGCCAAAGCCCTTGGCTTCCGGATCGCCATTGATGATTTCGGCATGGGCGATTCCAATTTCGAGCGCCTGTGGCGCATCGATCCACTGATTGTGAAAATCGACCGAAGCCTGCTGGTCAACGCCGCCAGCAATCAGCGTGCCCGCCTGTTACTGGACAGCCTGGTCCGGATGATCCGGGAAAGCGGGAGCCTGGTGCTGATCGAAGGCATCGAGGATGAGGCCCAGGCCCGCATCGCACTGGATTCGGAAGCGGACCTGGTTCAGGGGTTTCTGTTCGAAGAGCCCTCGATCTGTTCCCGGCTGCTTTCCCGAAACGCAGAGCAGTCCGTGAAGGAAGTGGTGGATAATTCCCGCCAGTGGTCCCTTGATGACCACAATAACCAGGAAACCTACCTGCAACTGCTGCGCTTTGAAATCCTGGACACCTGTCACCAACTGGCCCGGGGCGAGCCGCTGGACCAGGTCTGTGATGACTTACTGGCCCTGGAAGGCGTCCAGCGATGTTTTGTCCTCAATGGTCAGGGCATCCAGCAAGGCAGCCTGGCCCGTTCCGGCGCGGACCAGAGACGAACCTTCAATCCCCTTTACCACTCCTCGGGCGCCCGCTGGAACCATCGGGAGTATTTCCGCAACGCCCTGGAGAAACCCCAGCAGATCAGTTGCAGCCGCCCCTACGTTGGCCTGCCGGACGCCAAACGCACCATTACCCTGTCAACCTGCGTGAGCAGCGAGCATCACCAGGTCATCTTCTGCATCGATATCCACCCGGACGACGTCATGGGTGGGCAGTTGGTGTTTCCGGTTACCCTGTAGAACTGGTCGTGGCGTCAAAGTTGGCTTGGTCAACCGCTGCCAATAATCCGCGCGCCGGCTGCCACTGCTCCAGACCCGTTTCACCGTACAAAGAACGAATCCGTTCAAGAATAAACGGCAGCCCCTCCTTCCTTGCCCAGTACATCAGCCCTCCTTTATCGGCAGGGAAGCCATATCCACAATTCCAAACCACATCAATATCAGACTCGCAACGGGCAACACCTTCATCGAGGATTTTGAAAGCCTCATTCACCATTACGTAGAGGCAACGCTCCCGAATTTCACTATCCTCCACCCGGCGGGGCACAACTCCCTGCGCTTCCCTGAATGCGGCAATCAACCGAAGCGCCTCTTCATCCTCTTTAGGCCTTCGATCGCCAGCCTCGTACCGATAGACACCAGCGCCGCTCTTCTGCCCCAACCGACCATGCTCGACAAGCACATCCAGCCAGCTCCTCGGCACCTCCTCTCCAGATTGCCTGCGCTCCTCCCTGGCTCGATACCCGACATCAAGTCCGGCAAGGTCTGACATTGCAAATTGCCCCATGGGGAAGCCGAACTCCGTCATAACCCGATCAACCTGCTCGGGAGTGGCCCCCTCAGTCACCAGTGAGATAGCCTCAGGCAAGCGCCGGTAAAGGATTCGGTTCCCTACGAAGCCATAGCAGTTACCGACCAGCACCCCAACCTTGCCGATACTCTTGGCGAGCGCCATGGCTGTCGCCTTTGTTGTGTTGCTGGTATTTGTTCCGGTGACCACCTCCAGCAATCGCATGATGTTGGCCGGACTGAAAAAGTGGAGGCCGATAACATCGGCAGCCCGCCCGGTAGATGCGGCAATCTGATCTATGTCCAGTGTTGATGTATTCGATGCCAATATTGCGCCGGGACGACATACCCGATCCAATTCCTTGAAGATCGCGCACTTGATCTGCATGCTCTCGATGGCCGCTTCAACAATCAGGTCGATGTCAGACAACGCATCATAGTTGAGCGTCGAGTTAAGTCCATGAATACGATTGTCCGCAGCTTCCCGCGACAGCCTTCCTTTTGCCACCGACCGGTCATAATGTTTCGATATCGCATTGAGGCCCTTTTCAAGAGCGGCCTGATCGATATCAAACAGACAGACGGGAAAGCCGGCATCGAGAAAACTGATTGCAATTCCCCTGCCCATCGTCCCCGCCCCCAGCACGGCAACCGAACGGATGGGCTCTGGGTTCGCATGTGCCAGTTCCGGAATTTTTATTGCCCGACGCTCTGCAAAAAATGCATGGGCCAATCCGAGGTGCTCATCTGACCCCTTACATTCAAGGAATAATTCGCGCTCAACCCTGGCACCCTCAGCAAACACATGTTCAACAGCAGCCCGGATAGCTCTAAGGCACTGCACCGGCGCCTGACGTTTGGCTCCGGACGCCCTCATCCTGGATTCCTCGGCCTCCAGGCACGCGAGGGCTTCTACCGGTTTCGGGATACTCCGCACGCTAACGCGACGACCGGCAACGCCAATATTCGTCAGGGATGGGCATAAATCCAGACACGACTGCAGTAACGAATCCCCTTTCAGAATCTCGTCCACCAGCCCACTGGCGTATGCCTGCTCAGCATCGATTTTCCGGCCATGAACAATCATTTCAATGGCAAGAGGCACACCGACAAGCCTCGGCAACCTCTGGGTTCCACCCGCTCCTGGAATCAGACCCAGATTTACCTCTGGCATGCCAAACCGAGCACCCTTCGTTGCCAGGCGATAATGACTCGCCAGAGCGATTTCCAGGCCGCCACCGAGGGCGGTCCCGTGAATCAGGGCAATAACCGGCTTTTCACTCGCCTCAATGGCATTGGTTACCTCTGGCAACGAAGGGGCCTGCGGCGGTTGACTGAATTCGCGAATATCCGCACCGGCAATAAAGGTCCGCCCTTCGCACAACAACCCGATGGCACTGATACGATCATCCGCCAAGGCTTCTTCCAGCGCATGAAGGATACCCTCACGAACGCTCTGGCTAAGTGCATTGACCGGCGGGTTATTGATACGAATAACCGCTAGGCTCTGGTGACGCTCATAATAAACCTGACTAGTCACGATGGAGCTCCCTGATAAAGATGGAATGACAATGGGGGGGGGTATCGGCGGTCAGCTCAATGGGCTCGACGGACAACAGCCATCAAATCCGATACGTTACCCTGCTCAAGCTCCATCACTTTTGACCATAGAGCTTCAGCATCGGGGCGGCCAGTTACAGGCGAGACCAGCTCATAAAACTTATCCGACAGTTCGGTATCGGTTAGTGGCTCCTCCGGATCGCCATGGCGATACTTCTGCAGATGTTCAACAATTTGCCCACCACGATAGGTAATCCGGACAAGAGCCCCACGCTTTTGGGGATAACTGCGATCCAGCTCATCATTTACCGCCAGGCTTATCCGGTTCATTACCGACCGAATTGCCGGGTCGGACAGCCTTTCGGCACTAAAGGCATTCAATCGTACACTGCCGTAAACCAGCGCTGTCGCCACCGTAAAGAAAACACTGAACCGGGCATCGAACGGTGTAGCAACATCGCTACGACCCACAACCTGAACTGCTGTTCGATAGGTTTCGACTTCCACGTGTTCAATATCTTTCCAGGTAAAGTCGTGCTCCTTGATAAGCGCGAGCGCACCATCAATAGCCGCAAAGGTATGACCGCAACAGCCATGATTCTTAAGGGTGACTGACTCAATATTGAATGTCTCGCCAATACCCTCGAGAGCACGATCCCAATCAATATCGCCATCTGCCATCGCAGCACCAAAGCCGGACTTGCCTTCAAGGATAGTACTGGCACCTGTAAACCCCCTGGCTGCCAGCAAAGCTGCAGTTACTCCCGCCTCAGCCGCGCGGCCTGCATGCAGTGGTTTGCTCATGGCATCCGACTGGAACGCCTCTCTCAAGCCCGCTGCAAAAGTGCCCGACGTTGACAGGGCATGAGCAAATGCTTCTGGAGATAACTCCAGCAGAGTCGCCGCCGCCGCCGCCGCACCAAAGCACCCCACAGTGCCAGTGGTATGCCAGTGCTTGTAGTGAGCGGGCTGCACTGCAGCACCGATTCGGGTGGAAACCTCATAGCCATTGATAACCGCCCGAATCAAATCAAGCCCCGTTGCATTGCGAGTCTCACCAACTGCCAGTGCCGCGGCGACTACCGGACTCCCCGGGTGGTATATCGCATCCCGGAAGATATCGTCGAATTCCACAACGTGAGAGGCGCTACCGTTAACCAGCGCGGCCGTTCGGGACGAGCCCCTTCTGCCATCCCCCAGGATGGTCGCGCCTTGGGCTTTTCGGTCATGGAGATCTTCACAAACGGCGTCTTTCAGCGCCTGGATTAAAGGTGTTTCCGAGCCGGGCACTGTTGCCGCAAACCAATCAAGAATGACACGTTTGGTCTCATGCAAAGTCCTGGGAGGGACATCTCCCCGGCCAATAGCACACGCCCGTTCACAGACATCAATTAGAAGGGACATTATTCCATCCTTCACGGATTCTACAGTTGGGAAAGGAGCCGCGATTACACGCAGCTCCGGACAGAGCTGGCCGCATTGCGCCTACGGGCTATGACCACCTGAAATAACGCGACACCCAGGATGGCCAGGCCAATGGCATCGGAGTGCGCTCCGGGAACAATCAGTGTCAACGCCCCGACAGCGATCAGACACCGCTGCCAGAATTTCAACTCCGATAGGAACCAACCAACTGTGACCGTCGCGAATGCGACAATGCCCAGGGCTGAAGTCAGGAAAGTCAGAATGATTGAAACCGCCTCGCCTTCCAGCAAAAGACCCGGCCCATAGATAAACAGGAATGGGATAATGAATGCCGGCAGCGAAAACAGGAACGCAGTCAACCCTGTTTTCATTGGCTTACTACCGGATATCCCGGCTGCGGTATAGGCCGCCAACGACACCGGTGGTGTAATCGGAGCAAACGACGCGAAATAGAAAACAAAGAGATGAGCCGCGAGCGTACCGACACCCAGTTCCAGCAAGGCAGGCACAGACAGTACAGAGAACACGATATAAGCGGGTGTAGGCGGCAAACCCATACCAATAACCAGCGTGCCAAGCATCACGAGGCTCAAGCTAAGAAACAGAGAGTTCTCACCAAGGCTCAACAACACGCCTGACAGCTTGAGCCCTATACCGGTTAGGGTAATGATGCCCACAACAAGACCTGCTGCTGCGCAGGCTACGGAAACCAGCAGCATACGTTTGGCAGAAACCTCGAGAATGTCAACGATGCCCCTCCAGGTCAGGCGTTGGCCGGGGCTCAGCATACCGACAACGATAGAAGCCACGATGGCGTATAGCGCCGCTCGCGTAACCGAGACTTTGGCAAACACCAGAAAATAGACCAATACGGCCAGCGGAATCAGCAGAACGAGGCTGCGCTTCAGGGTTTGCTTCAGGTCGGGCAACTCATCCCGACTCATTCCACGCAGGTTGCGCTTGGCGGCCTCGAAATCCACGACAAAAAAGATGGAGAGAAAGTAGAGAATAGCGGGTAAAACAGCCGCGATCACAATCTCTGAATAGGGAATACCTGCCATCTCTGACATCACGAAAGCGCCCACCCCCATGACCGGAGGAAGCACCGAACCACCACATGACGCCACAGATTCAATGGCACCGGACACGTGAGGTTTGTACCCAACCCGTTTCATCAAGGGAATGGTAAAGATACCCGTCGTGGTCACGTTAGCCACCGGGCTACCATTGATTGAGCCCGTCAGGGCACTGGCAAACACCGCGACTTTGGCCGGACCACCGCGCCGGCGACCGCCAATGGTGGTGGCAAGATCAATAAAGATCTGACTGCCTCCGGTCTTCTCCAGAAAGGTGCCGAATATAATGAAAATAGCCACGAAAGTGGCCGCAGCCGCAGCCGCCGGACCAAAGATACCTTCTGTGGTCAGGTACATGGTGGTCGTGATGCGGTCGAGGCTATACCCACCATGTCCAAAGGTGCCCGGAACGACGTAACCGAAAAAGCCATATCCCAGGAACAGGGCGGCTATGATTGTCAGCGGCCACCCCACCACACGACGACAGGCCTCCAACAGCACCACAATGTAAAGGGAGCCAAACAGCCGATCCCAGACGTTAAGGTAGCCAATCCTCTGGTTAATGGTCTGATAGGCCTCGTATAGATAAACCCCGGAGGCAATGATAAGCACAAAGAAAACCAGGTCGAGCATACGACCGAAAAGGCCCCCACGCTCGGAGGGATGCACGAGGAATATAAGCGCAACAATCAGTGTTACGTGAATTCCACGCTGCAGAACCGGGGTAAGGCTGCCGAATATGCCCGTATACAGGCTGAATCCGGAGACAAGCATCGCAAATATGAAAATGGTGGATCGCCGCACCATAGTGTCACCTCGACAAGCGGTACCGTTCCCGCCAGGCGGCGGGAACGTATGTATCTGAAGCTGTTACTGAATTACGCCAATATCCTGATAGCAGCGCTTGGCACCGGGATGGAGGGGCATAATACCCTTGGCATAGGACTCAATCGGGGTGCTTTTCAGCGCTGAATGGCCGTTTTTAAAACGCTCCAGATTCCTGTCGAACAGGGCCATGCAGATCTGGTAGACCTCCTCCTCATCCATGTCCTCACTGACCGCAACATAGGTAGAGGTGCTGATCGTCTGAACATCTTCATCAATGCTTGGATAGGTTCCGGCCTCAATAACGAAAGGTTCCAGATAAGAGGCTGCCTTAACCATCCGCTCAAGGTCTTCATCACCAATGCTGGCCAACACGATATCGTGGGTCGCGGCTATTTCCTGAACATTGCCTGAAGGCATACCTACAGAAATAACAACGGCATCGACATTTCCGTCAACCAGAGCATCAGATCCCTCCCTGAAGTTGAGGTAGCGAGGTTCAATATTCTCGCCATAGGTCAAGCCTGCACCTTCCAGAACAACCTTGGCCTTACTGCCGGTTCCGGACCCGGGCGCACCGACCGCCACCGTCTTGCCTTCCAGGTCAGAAACCGTCTCAATACCACTTCCTTCAAGTGCCACGAAATGCAGCGGCATACCGTAAATCTTTCCAATCGGGGCCAATGGGACATGGGGGCGGCCTTCGAAAGGCCCTGTTCCATGAGTCGCATTCCACAGGGTGTCCCCACCGAAAAACCCGATGTCGCTCTCGCCTGAACCAACCAGTCGGGCATTCTCTACCGAACCGCCGGTGGATTCCGCCGTAAAGTTATACCCATCCATCTCATCGTTGAGTATTGAAGCGATAATCCCACCGATTGGATAGAAAGCGCCGGTTGTCGACCCGGTTGCGATCTTCCGATATTCGTCCGCCTGGGCGACAGCACCAAAACAGATGGACGCAGACAAACCAAAGGAAGCGACAGTTTTAAGGAACGTTCTTGTTTTCATAGCAGACCTCTTATGTGCTCTTTTGTTGTATCTCTTTTCTCAGCAAATGGGCGGTCGGGCAGCCCTGCCGTAGGGAACAACCGGTCAGGAACTCAGCCCCGGATAGACCGTAGCCTTCCTTGCCAGCCCGGCATGCCGGCATTATTCGTTGACACCGGAAAGTCTTCCAAAGGCCAACGAACAGCTGATCCGCAGACTAACCAGATATTCGCTCGGTGAGTACAAACCATTTCGAATGCAGGCATGACCAATCGTAATGGTGCGAAAACCGCGACCTTCATCAGAACCCGAAACGCCGCCCCGGACGACAAAAAAATATCTATTTATCAGAAAGGTATGCCTCCTTCCGCGATCACGCCATGAACTCTCGCCGACACATGCGACTACCTGCATTCAAATAAGTCATGGCAGACCAACTTATACGAAGTTGCCTGTTTTCCCGGGTTGGAGCGACTCTATGGTTACTTGATCTCAATAACCAAAGTCACCTGATCCAGGCAATCATATGAACTTCGAACTAACTCCAGAACAACAAACCTTCTCCGATAGCGTCCGACGTTTCGGCCAGGCTCACCTGGCCAGCGGTGCCCTGGAACGCGCCCACTCCAACAGCTACCCGTGGGATGTCGCCAAGATGCTGGCAGAGCAGGGACTCATCGGAATCCTGATCAGCGAAGAGGATGGGGGTATCGGCGGTACACTTATGGATGCCGTCATCGCCATTCAGGAACTTGCGTATTCTTGCCCCAAAAGCGCGGACATCGTCCAGGCCGGCAACTTTGGGGCCATTCGAACCTTTGCCGAATACGCTTCACCGGAACTGAAAGAACGCTATCTGCCGGACCTGCTCGCTGGCAAGGCCCTTCTTGGCCTGGGCATGAGTGAGCCGGAAGCGGGCTCTGCGGTAACGGAGCTGAAAACCAGCGCAACGGAAGATGGCGATCACTTCGTGATTAATGGCACCAAGGTATTTTCCACCCACAGTGTCGATGCGACAGCCTACCTTGTTTACGTCCGATTTGGTCCCGGGCTGAAAGGCATCGGCTCCGTCGTCATTGATCGCGAAACACCGGGACTACAGGTTGGACAACCCTCAAGCTTTATGAGCGGCGAGGAGTGGTGCCAACTGTATTTCGACAATTGCAGGATCCACAAATCCAATGTCCTACTTGGTCCGGGCGGATTTAAAAAACAAATCTCCGGATTCAATGTGGAGCGTATCGGTAATGCCTCCCGTGCATTGGCACTCGGACGCTACTCCTACAATGTGGCCAAAGAACATTGCCTCACCCGGACCCAATTCGGTCGCCCTCTATGCGAGTTTCAGGGACTGCAGTGGAAATTCGCCGAAATGGCGCTGGAACTCGAGTCCGCTCAGTTGCTGCTGTATCGCGCTGCCGTTCAGGGTGAGAATGCGCTTCCCACGGCATTTGACACCGCGATTGCCAAACTCGCCTGCAACCAGGCAGGCTTCAAGGTCGCCAATGAAGCCATGCAGGCGATGGGCGCTTACGGATTCTCGACCGAATCACTGGTGGAGTATTGTGTTAAAAGAACACGGGGATGGATGATAGCCGGCGGTTCGCTGGAGGTCCTGAAAAACCGCATTGCAGAATCCGTTTTTGATCGCCGTTTTAACCAGCGCGCTAACTGATCACCGAGGGACCCCGTTATGTCGAATGTAACCACAGGCCCCGCGCTGGCGAAGGCACTGCTGAACCCGGACAGCGTGGTACTGGTAGGAATTTCCAACAACCTTGAAAAAACAGCCGCCCGGCCTCTTCAGTTTCTTCGGCGGGCAGGTTTCAAGGGGCGGATCTATAACGTCAACCCGACCCGGAAAGAAGTTCAGAATGAAAAGGCCTACCCATCTCTCAGTGACTTGCCGGAAATCCCGGACCATGCCTTCATCCTGACCAACACCGAACATGCCATTGAGGCCGTTGAAGAGTGCGGCGTGCTCGGTATTCCGGTAGCCACTGTCCTGGCTGGAGGCTTCTCAGAAAGTGGCCCCGCCGGACAGGAACGGGAAATACGTCTGAAGGCGGTGGCCCGAAGAGGCGGTGTTCGCCTTCTCGGCCCCTCGAGTATTGGCCTGGTTAACGTCCACAACAACCTCACCCTGACTGCAAATGCCGCCTTTGGTGAGCCGGGACTGCCCCCAGGCGGGATTTTCTGCGCCTCCCACAGCGGCAGCCTGATCGGAGCTCTAACCTCCAGAGGAAGAACTCGCAATATCGGCTTTCATTCCCTGGTGTCCGTCGGCGGAGAAAGCGACCTTTCAATCGGGGAAATCTGTGAGTCCACGCTGGATAACCCCGACATTACCGGCTACCTGTTGTTTCTGGAAACCTCCAGGAACGCCGATAAACTCCGACACTTTGCTCTTGCCGCAGCCCGAAGAGGAAAGCCTGTGGTGGCCTATCGATTGGGTCGATCCCAGATCGCAGCTGAGCTTGCAGTTTCCCACACCGGGGCACTTGCAGGTGAAGACAGCGTCACGGATGCACTATTGAGGGATTGCGGTATCGCAAGGGTTGATACCTTTGAGGGCTTGCTGGAGTCGCTACCACTACTTGCCAGAACACCGTTCCGACATGCCGGAAGTCGTGCTCCCAGAGTCGGTGTGGTAACAACGACTGGTGGTGGTGCAGCAATGGCTGTGGATCAGCTGGGTATCCGAGGCATTGACGTTATCCCTCCCTCCGATACCACCCGTGAAAAACTGAGGGAAGCAGGGATCGACAGTGGTACAGGCCGAATCCTTGATCTGACACTGGCAGGCACCCGCTATGAGGTAATGAAACCCGCGCTGGACATTCTATGTCAGGCTCCGGAATTTGATCTCGTTCTGGCCACAGTCGGCTCTTCTGCGAGGAACCACCCACACCTGGCCGTTAAACCTGTCAGCGACAGCATTGATCAGCCAACACCACTGGCCTGCTTTATCGTGCCCGAGGCACCGGAGGCGTTGAACCTGCTCTCAGAAGCTGGCGTTCCAAACTTCAGGACACCGGAAACCTGCGGTGACGTCATAGCTGCAGCCCTCAATCGCCGAGCGCCGAACCCGGATCTCGGGGACACTGTGCCGGCCATGCCCGAAAGCTCGCGGCCTATTGATGAAGCCGCTGCCTACCAGCTGTTCGCCGGCATTGGACTGCCTCACGCCGATTTCGTCGTCCTTGACGTAGATGCCCCTATTCCGGCACTTCCATTCGACTACCCGGTAGCGGTGAAACTACTGAATGAGAATATCACCCATAAAACCGACGTTGGTGGTGTGATGCTTTCAGTTCGGAATGATGGAGAGCTAAAGGAAGCCATTAGCAACATTCGCTACAACGTGGAAAAGAACGTTCCGGGAGAAATCGTCAACCAGGTTCTGGTACAGCGAATGGAAAAAGCGGTAGGTGAAGCCCTGGTCGGCATCAAAAGGGACCCGGATGTTGGCCCCATTGTCATGGTTGCTGCTGGCGGCATCTACACGGAAATCTATAAAGACCGGAGTCTGCGCCTTGCCCCCGTCACACTTGAGGTGGCCAGGGAAATGGTTAATGAGGTCAAGGCATTTGAGGCGCTGAAGGGCTACCGAGGACACACCGCCGGCGATCTGGAGGCGGTCGCCGATACCATTGTGAAGCTGTCCCGGATGGCGGTCTCCGACGCCTATGACATCGTTGAGGCAGAAATCAACCCACTATTCGTTCTGGAAGAAGGTAAGGGTGCCCTGGCGGTGGACGCCCTGATTACCATTTCCGAATAGGCTCAAAATCACCAGAAACTCGCCGGTATTGATGGGTGAGATTGCACCCTCGCCACATTGGCGAGGGTCTTTTTTGGAACCTCCTATGAAATATCCTGAAGCTCTACAACTGACATCAAAGCCCCTGCATCTGGCAGGACTATGCTGGGGACACAGAGAAGCCCCTACCTGGTTGGCGCTTCATGGCTGGATGGACAATGCTGCCAGCTTTTCCCGACTTGCCCCACTCATTGCCGAAAAACTCGGAATACGTATCATCGCACTGGACTTTTCAGGACATGGTCATTCAGGACATAGACCTCAACGAAGCGAATATTCGATGTGGAGCTATTGTCACGACGTGCTTGATGTCATGGATACACTTGCACTGGACCAGGTTACCCTCATTGGCCACTCCCTGGGTGCCGGAGTAGCCAGTATCATTGCAGCCATCAATCCGCAGCGGGTCGATCATCTGATACTGATTGACGGGCTTTTGGGTCGTCTATCCAGTCCTTCCCGGTTTCTGAGGCAACTTGAACAAGGGTTGTCAGACCAGAGACGGACATCTTCCAGTCCGCCACACTACGACAGCACGGAGTCCGCCATCGAAGTCCGCGTCCGCAAGAGTATCCTGCCAATCGATGCCGAGACTGTACGCCCCATCGCCCTTCGCAACCTGAAAGGTAGCCCCGATACGGGATATCGGCTCAGACTTGATCGGCAGGTAACATCGACCAAGCCTGTATCATTTTCAGAAGAACAGGCAATTGCAATCCTGCAGAACATAAAGTGCCCGGCTCTACTGGTGCAGGGCCACGAAGGAATCATCCCCTCCCGGGACCCCGACAACACCTGCCGCCAGGCATTATCCGATTTGACCCAGGTGTCACTCGAAGGGGGCCACCATCTGCACCTGGAACCAAACTCAGCCTCTGAAGTGGCCAAGGCTATCATCGACTGGGCGAGCAGCAACGGCCTAACGGTTCCAGCCTCCAGATAACACGCCTGCTTACAAAAAGAGGGGCTTTAAAAGCCCCTCTTTCCATTCCTGCATACGACACAACCCAATCAGAACTTGACCCGGGAGCCCAGCAATACCGTGCTCACATCGTCATAGTTCCCATTGTCACTGTCCAGGGAATGATTGTTGTACCCTGCATACAGATTCAACCACTTGACTGGAGTGTACACATAGCCAACGCCAAGCGTCTCCGCACTATCTCCTTCCAGGACACGGTCTTTCACTTCTGAAAAGTGGATATCCATCGCATGCCTGCCAACCTTATAACCCAGCTTGGCAAGATAGAAATCGGAATCCGGGTTGGCATTGTCATCATCTTCCACATGGGAGTATGCGCCGGTTAGGTTAACCCCGCTTGGGTGAAGCCATGACACAGATCCCCCCATCGTGGAAACATCCCCGGCAGCGCCACCAGCGTCCTTCACTGAGTAGCCAAACCCTGCTGCCAGCTTGCCGGCAAAAGGAACCGTAACCCTGCCCCCAATCTCGGTAACATCATTACTGTCCTTCACCCCTTGGCTGACAGCAAGCTTTAAGGGACCCAAAGAGGGAGTATCGTAACGGAGTCGATCGTACCTGCTCTCAAAATCCTGGTCGCTGACGGCTGACTTCAAGGCAACCTGGCTACCGGAATCGTCAAAAGCAAGAGCGCCACCAATCAAAGCCGGGTTGGTAAAAGACACCACTTTCGTTCCGGAAAGGTCAATCTCCACATTGCCATTTGCGGCACCATCACCCTGGCCAAGGGATACCTTACCGAAATCCCCCTGGGCAAAGAGGTTAAGCTGACGTTCGTTAAAATCACCGTCAACGTTTCGACCATCCGGTGTCACCACGTTCGATGGGTTATGCTGGTACTCCAGCTCAACATGCGCACCTACGGTCATACCCAGATCATCAACCTGACCACTCAGTTTTGCACCAATCCGGCTGGCACTATTGTCATTATCAACCACGTAGCTTTCGGAGCCAGTTCCCGTATCTCCGTACATATAACCAAGGTTTACCTGGCCATAGACATCCACATCAACGTCTGAAGGTTTCATTTGTGAAAAAGCAGGCAGAGCAAATGAAGAACCGACAAATACTGAGAGGCACGCGACCAACCTTTTTTGTTTTGGCATTTATATTCCCCAACATGATTTGTTTTTAAACTAAGAATCTGGAAACCGAAAACCCAAGGCAGACTTTACAGCTTTTATCTGTTTCCAAATTCAACCAAGTTCAGTTAAACTGTTTAGACGCTGGGTTACTACTTCCCATTTGTAATCCCGTCATTCATTAAACGCATGAAATTGAAAAAATGAGCAGAAAAGTTCCACCTCTCAATCCGTTACGTGTTTTCGAATGTGTGGCTCGACAGGGAAGTTTTACCAGAGCAGCAGCTGAACTTTTTGTCAGCCAGTCTGCAGTTAGCCGACAGATTGCAACCCTGGAGGAGTATCTGGGCGTCAAGTTATTTATAAGGGAACAGGGCGGGGTTTTTCTGACCGATGCCGGGGAAGCCTACCAGCAAGAGATCGGCCCAGCGTTTTCGGCGATTGCGTCGGCAACCGAGCGCCTTCAGACAACAACTTTAACATCCCCTCTAAGAATCCAGGTTTATACAACTTTTGCTGCCAAGTGGTTGATTAAAAGGCTAAATCGATTCAATCAAGATCACCCTGAAATTCCTGTCCGGATATCAACAAGTGTTGCCCCAATTAATTTCTCCAAGTCTAATGCGGATGCAGCAATCCAACTTTGTGACAGAAATTCTCAAGGTGAAAAAGGTGAGCATCTATTTGATGACATTATAGAGCCGGTTTGCAGCCCAAACCTTATTCGGGATGACGCTCCACTAGAAAAACCAGAAGATATTCTGAAATATCCGCTGCTTCAATCTCATTATAGAAAGACAGATTTCGGAGATTGGCTTCGGTTTATGGGAAGCAGATTCAATAATGAAAATGAAATAACAGAATTCCCGAGTTCATTATTAGCCTATCAGGGTGCTATCGACAACTTAGGCATTGCCATGGGGCAGACCCGAATGCTTCAGGATGAATTTAAATCAGGAATTCTGGTTCGTCCATTTGAAAAACCATTAACTCGTTCTCTTGCCTACTTTCTTATTTATCCGGAAGGACAACTAATATCTCCAAAAATGAGGATTTTCCGTGAATGGCTTATAAAGGAAATTGAAGAAGATGTTCTTTAGCCATCCTTTAAATTGAAGTCCTGCTCCTGTTTTTTAAAATCAGGAATCAAATAAATAATAATACCGGCAAAGAATAAGACAACGAGACCTGCAATAAAGAAGGTCATATTGAAAGGCATAATTTCTGCCAAAAAACCAAGCATCAGGGGCGCAAGGAACTGAACGCCACGATTTCCCATCAAGCGCATTCCAAGGGCGCTTGAACGTTGAGCTGCTGATACATGCTCGGCAAGTACAACCATGGACAGGGGCTGGGAGATGCCAGAACCAATACCAACCAACACCGCCAATACCCCAAGGACATAGGCATTGCCGGTCAGGCCGGTAAACATAAGGCCAATGGCAACGATTGCAGCCGACCATACCATCGCCGGCGCCCGACCTCCCAGGAAGGCAATAATGGGTGACATGAAGGGACGAACGCCCATCGCAAAAAGCGCCCTCAGACTGACCAATCCTCCAATAACTGTGGCCGACACGGAGAGACTTTCCAGATAGACTGGCAGGAAAGTGCCATGGGCGCCCAGCGCAAACATGACAGCAACGGTCAACGCGATGGAAACCCGGACCCCGGAATTTGTTTTGAGCAACCTCGCCTGTGCCCGATACCCAATCAGCGATTTTTCGGTCGGCTGCCCTACCTTTGCACTGCCGGTGAGAAAAAAGCCACTGATGACACCGATCGATGCAATGCTTCCCATGACTCCAAACGCAAGAATCGAGCTATGCGCATCAATCAGCCACCCCGCAAGTAGGGGGCCAATCAGTTGGCCGCCAGAGAGACAGGTGGTATACCACCCGAAATATCTCTCCAAAGCCTTGCCATGGCCCAATCCGGAGATAATGGATTGAGCCGCCAGCACCATGACGATGTGGGCAATACCCACAATCAACTGGGCCAGAACAACTCCCCCGTAACCGGGTAGGCAAAGAATGGCCCAGGGACCGGCCATCATCCCCACCGCCCCGACGATGATCACTTTCTTTCCGCCTAACCTTGTTATCACCCCCCCCAGAGGTATCGCGAGTACCAATGGCAAGAGGTAAGGTACACAAAGAATCCCCCCCACCAACAATGGTGTGGCCCCCAGCTCAAGCGCATACAGCGGGACTGCTATCAGCAACATGGTTTGGACCATAAAGGCACTGGTCAAGCCAAAACAGATGGCGACCATGTTGGTTATTACATCGTTTCTGGACACCTCCGGATGGGGGTTCTGCATGCGCTCTCCCGCTATAGATTATTCAGCGCGATGGGTAAGGTCTGGTGGATTGACCGTCGTATTGCCATAGCCAGCCCTTTGGTAAAGGCCCTTTGTTTCTGCCTCCCTGGGTTTGCTGCTCCCAGGCATGGGCCAGTATGCCCACACTTCGGGAAAGGCAGAACAATCCTCGGCCCAAAGGGGCTGGAAGTCCCAGCTCTGAGAAAATCACCGCCGTGGCACCGTCGATATTCAGGGGGATAGGACGGCCTTTAGCTTCGCCCAGCTGCGTCTCGATTTCCTTCGCGACGGCGGCAAAACGCCCGGATACGTCACCAGTCTCAGCAGCTTCCGCAACCAGTCCCATCAACCGAGGCGCGCGAGGGTCGATCTGATGAAACCGGTGGCCAAACCCGGGCACGATGGGCCCATGCGCATGCCTCCAGGCAGCCAGTCCTTCACGGCAAGCGCCAGCGATATCCACTCTCTCATTCGTTCTTTGTTCAATATCCCGGAACAGCCCGATCGCCTGCTCCCCTGCACCACCGTGAATATCGTCAAGAACGTTAACGGCGGAAGCCATAGCGTTATTCAGGGAGCCGCCACACGTCATCGACATCCTTGCAATGGCAATGCTGGGCGCCTGGGGGCCGTGGTCCACTCCGGAAACAAGGGCGGCCTCGATCAACTTTGCCTGCCCCGGCGTTGGCATAACGCCAACGACCATGAACCAGATCATTTCCACAAATGAGACTCGCCCTATCAGATCTTCAACCGGATAACCCCGAAACGTTATCCTGTTTGGCTCCATATCGATTATGTCAGTGTGCCACCATTCCGCCGCTGCCTGACGATCACCTCCACCAACTGTATCTCTGGTCATACTTGTTCCTCCTGCTGAGCGAAACCGGCGAAGATGGTTTCATTATCACGCCCTAATTCTGGCGGTGGTGTACTTACACGGGGCGGCTCCCCATCAAAGCGATAGCCCCCGCTGACGACACGTAGCGGTCGGCCAATACATTCCGCACCAAATTGCTCAACCAAACCTCTCGACTGGATCTGTGGGTGATTCAGAACCTCCTCAATGGTGTAAACCGGGCCCGCAGGGATGCCATTTTCAACAAATAGCTTCCACCAAAAGTCGGTCTTCTCAGCCCGCAACCTGGACTCAATCAGCGCTGTCAGTTCATTACGGTGTTCCAGTCGGGCCTGACGCTGGTTGAAACGGGGATCATCAAGCCACTCCTGGCACTCAAGGAGCCTGCACAGGGCTTCAAACTGCTCCTGTTTATTGGCAGCAATATTCAGCAACCCATCTTTGGTCCGAAATGTGCCAGACGGACTCGCCGTGACGTTATTGTTCCCGATGGGAGCAGGAGGTTTTCCAGCGACCAGCAGGTTAGAGACAGCCCACCCCATTGTTGCAAGGACAGACTCCAGCATGGAGACATCAATAAACGAAGCTTCTCGATGCTTTGACGCCAGGGCTGCATTGATAGCAAGCGCAGCCGTCAGGCCGCCTACCGTGTCCGCCATGGGATAGCCGACCCGATAGGGCGCAGTATCCGGCTCTCCCGTGATGCTCATGACGCCGGCCATACCCTGAATAATCTGGTCGTAAGCCGGATAATTTGCCAAGGGACCATCCTGCCCAAATCCGGATATGGCACAGTACACAAGCCGGGAATTGATTGATTTAAGCACCGGATAGTCCAGTGACAATCTCGCCATGACTCCCGGCCGGAAGTTTTCCACCAGGACGTCTGCAGTTCTTACCAATTCCAGAAAACGTTCCCGGTCCCCCTTATCCTTCAGGTTGAGGGTGACCGACTTCTTTCCTGCGTTCTGTGCCAGAAAAGACGCTCCCATAAAAGCGCGGTTCAGAGAAGGATCCGCACCCAACTGACGGGCCAGATCTCCCCCTTTCGGGTTTTCCACCTTGATCACCTCTGCCCCGAGATGGGCAAGCTGGTGACAGCAGAAAGGCCCGGCAAGAACATTGGTCAAATCCAAAACACGGTAACCGGAAAGCGGCTGCGCCATAATTCCCCCTGATAGAACGCATTCTATTTAACAGAATACACTTGGGAGTTCAGTTTTTGCAACGCAGCTATACGATGTTTATATTGCAGAGCATTCAAAGAGGCGTTTGACATGACCAAGAACAGAGTGGAATCCGTGGAGCGGGCACTGAAGCTCCTGAACACCTTCAGAACAGAGGATGACGCTTGGACGCTGGCTCAGCTCGCTGAAAAAACCGGGTTCTACAAGAGCACTATCTTGAGGATCATGGGCTCCCTGGAACGTTTTGGTTATGTTGCCCGGGGTGAAGATGGCCTGCATCGTCCTGGCCCTGCCTTGTTCCGGCTTGAGCGGAGCACCAACACGGGAATCAATTTCGAAGCCGTGATTCGTCCCTATTTGAAAATGCTTAGAGACGAGACCGGACAAACCGCGTCTTTCTATATTCGGGATGGTGATGATCGGATCTGCCTGCTTCGGGAAATCGGTAATGGCGAGCTGCGACACTACGTCGAAGAGGGGTCCCGACTTGAACTTGACCGGGGTGCAGCAGCAAGGGCACTGACTACCCCAGACGACAACGATGGCGTGCACATGTCATTCGGAGAGCGTATTGCAGGCGTAGCAGCAATTGCAGTCCCTGTGTATGACGACAGGGACCAACTACTGGGTGCCGTCACACTTTCAGGAAGTACCCAATCCATTACCCCGGCCCAGAGCCGCCATTTTGCCCTGCAGTTGAAGGATGTTGCCCGCCAAATCCGCACCCAGCTCTGACCGGATGCCCTCGGGCTCTCCCCACCATTCCCTTTCGTCATAGCCGCATAACTAGCGCGAAGTTGTCTCTGCGCCAATCATGCTTACCCTGAAGAACAGCCAATGACTTATTAGCCATCGTCATTGTTCCTATCGACAAGGTGAGTCCACAAAAGTGACGTTTGAAACTATCAAACTGGATAAAGAGCAGTCCCTCGCCATCGTGACGCTCAACCGGCCTGATCGCCTGAATAGCATAAACGCGATTATGCGCCGGGAACTACTATCGGCCATACAGGCCGTTGCAGATGATACCGACGTACGAGCGGTATTGATTACCGGCGCCGGACGGGCATTTTCTGCGGGCCAGGATCTTGGCGAAAGAAATCTGCCCCGGCAGCAAACTCCCATTGATCTGGGAGACTCACTACGGCGAGGCTACAACCCCATTGCCACAGCCATCAGAAACCTTCCCAAGCCGGTGGTTTGTGCAGTCAATGGAGTTGCTGCTGGAGCCGGTGCCAACCTGGCGCTCGCTTGTGACCTTGTCGTCGCAAAACGTTCCGCCCGCTTCATACAAAGCTTTATCAACATTGGCCTGATTCCGGATTGCGGAGGCACCTGGACCCTGGCTCACAAAGTTGGCCAGGCCCGCGCTACCGGTCTGGCCATGACAGGAGAAGCCATACACGCCGAACAGGCGGCTGATTGGGGCCTGATCTGGCGGTGCTATAGCGATGAGTCCTTTGGACAGGCTTCCCTTGAGCTTGCCCTTGCTCTCTCCCAAAAACCCGCCAGAGCCTTATCCGCGATCAAGACTGCCATAACAAAAGCCCCAGAAAATACTTTTGAGGAGCAACTGGCCCTGGAGGCGGAGTACCAAAAATACTGTGGCGAATCCTCCGACTACCGGGAAGGCGTGCGGGCTTTCCTGGAAAAACGCTCCCCGGTCTTTAAGGACCGATAAATCATCACCTTCCGACGAGTCACTCCATGAACGCTTACATAGTTGACGCAGTAAGAACTCCAGTTGGCCGCTTCGGCGGCCTGTTTTCAAGGACCCGGGCCGATGACCTCGCCGCAATGCCTGTAAAAGCGCTCCTGGAACGCCATCCTCAACTGGACTGGACCTGTATCGACGATACAGTCCTGGGGTGTGCCAATCAGGCCGGCGAGGACAATCGAAACGTCGCCCGCATGGCGGTATTGCTCGCAGGCTTAACAGATCGCATCCCGGGAACCACTTTAAACCGGCTCTGCGGGTCCGGTTTGGATGCCGTTAGCACCGTCGCAAGGGGCATTAAGGCCGGCGAGCTTGGCCTGGCGCTGGCCGGAGGCGTTGAATCGATGACGCGTGCGCCCTTCGTGATGGGCAAGTCAGAAAAACCGTTCTCGCGTAACAGTCAGCTGGAAGATACAACCATTGGCTGGCGTTTTATCAATCCATCGTTACGTGAGCGGTACGGTGTCGATAGCATGCCGGAAACGGCTGATAATGTTGCCTTCGAATACCGTATCAGCCGGGAAGATCAGGACAAATTCGCCTTGCGGAGTCAGTCAAACTACGCCCGCGCCCTCTCGAGAGACTTCTTCAAGGAAGAGATCGTACCTGTCACGATCCCCGTTGGACGAGACGAAACCCGTATCATTAATCAGGATGAACACCCCCGCCCCTCAACAACGCTTGAGGTTCTCTCCAAACTGAAACCCATCAATGGACCCGACTGCACGGTGACACCGGGCAATGCCTCGGGAATCAATGACGGTGCATGTGCCCTTTTGATAGCTTCGGACGAAGCCCTCGTGAAACACAGACTTGTGCCTCGCGCCAGAATAGTAGGGACAGCCGTTGCGGGAGTACCACCGCGCATAATGGGTATCGGCCCACTACCTGCGGTGAAAAAAGTATTGGCAATGACAGGCTTGTCACTGACGGATATGGACACCATTGAACTGAACGAGGCCTTTGCTGCTCAAGGCCTGGCGGTAATGCGTGAACTGGGACTCTCCGACGATGATCCCCGTATTAACCCAAATGGCGGCGCCATTGCGATTGGACACCCCCTCGGCATGAGTGGTGCCCGGCTTGTAACAACCGCTCTGAACCAGTTGGAAGTCACGGGAGGGCGATACGGACTTTGTACCATGTGTATCGGCGTCGGCCAGGGTATCGCCATGATTATTGAACGGATCCCCCAACCCTAACCACATCATCGTTGTGCCTCCTTTGCCCCCTTAAACCGGGGGCTTTTTTGTCCCGCCTACATCAGGATGCATCACTTTCTGACCCGGCTGAAGTCCTATCGAACCTGTTCCTCCAGCCGCTCGAGTTCTTTCTCCACCGCGTTGGAGGATTTGGCGAAACGGGCCAGCAGGTTATACAGCACAGGAATGATGAACAGGGTCAGCGTGGTCGCGAACAACAGCCCGCCGAGGATGACAATGCCGATCGCGGCCCGGCTTTCAGCACCGGCCCCGGTGGCCAGAACCAGGGGCACAGCTCCGAACACCGTGGAAATGGTCGTCATCAGAACCGGCCGGAAACGCAGGGTCGCCCCTTCCAGAATGGCCTCGCGGACCTCATAGCCCTGATCCCGCAGCTGGTTAGCGAACTCGACGATCAGGATGCCGTTCTTGGCCATCAGCCCCAACAGCATGATGATGCCGATCTGACTGTAGATATTCAGGCTGATGCCCGACCAGGCCAGTCCCAGCAGGGCTCCAGTCACCGCCAGGGGCACGGTCAGCATGATGATCAGCGGGTGAATCCAGCTCTCGAACTGGGCCGCCAGCACCAGAAAGACAATCACAAAGGCGAGCCCGAAGGTCACGTAGATCGCAGCCGACGATTCCTCAAATTCCCGCGACAGGCCCTGATAACTCACGCGGGCCTCCGGTGGCAGGTTATCCACCGCCAGGGTATTGAGGTATTCGAGGGCGGAACCCAGGTCATAGCCTTCCGCCAGGTTGGCGCTGATCACCACGGCCGGCAACCGGTCAATCCGCCTGAGATCCGGATTGGCACCGATTTCCTGCACCGATACCAGGGCCTTGAGCGGGATCAGTTCACCCCCGCTGCGGGGCCGCAGGAAAATCTGCTCCAGGTCCGAGGGTGTGGCCCGGTCGGCATCGTCCGCCTGGACAATCACATCGTATTCCCGGCCACGGTCCAGGTAGGTGGTCACCTGCCGGGAGGCCAGCATGGTCTGTAGCGTCAGCCCGACATCCTCGACCGTGATGTCCAGATCCGCCGCGCGATCCCGGTCAATGTTGACCAGAAGCTCGGGCCGGGTCAGTTCAAAATCGGTATCCACATTCAGCAGATTCGGATTGTTCCGGGCCTGTTCAACGATCCCGGTACTCCACTGCTGCACCGAGTCGTAATCCGGCCCGGCCACCACAAACTCGACCGGCTGGCTGAAACCACGCTGGCCCAGCCCCGGCGGGTTGATCACATGAATGGTGGCACCGGAAATATCCGCCAGCTTGCCCCGGATCTCGGTGGCGATCTGCTGCTGTTTGACGCTGCGCTCTTCCCAGGGTGTCAGCCCCATGATCATGAAGGCGTTGTCCTCCTCATCCCGAAAGCCAACGATGGACAGGAAACGCTCGGCAATGCCCTGATCGAGATAGGGCACGAGTTTTTCTTCTGCCTGGCGAACAAAATGATCCGTGTACTCCACGGTGGAGCCGCGAGGAGCACTGGTGGGCATGATGATGACACCCCGGTCCTCGGTGGGCGCCAGCTCCTGGGGCAATTTCGGATAAATCACTCCCGCCACGATCAGCCCCACCAGGCCCAACCCGAGCAACAGCCCCGGCTGGCTCAGGGAGAACTGAAGCAGCCGGCGGTAACCATTGGCCAGGCCGTCCAGAATCTTTTCGCTGAACGCCCACAAGCGGTGGCCCTCCTCCGACTCCGGGCTGTGGCTGAGCCACTTGGAGCAGAGCATGGGCGTCAGGGTCAGTGCCACCACACTCGAGAAGATCACCGCGGCGGCCAGGGTGAAACCGAATTCCGCAAACAGCCGGCCGATGTTGCCGCCCATGAAGGAAATGGGCACAAACACCGCCACCAGAGTCAGGGTGGTGGCAATAATGGCGAAGGCCACCTGCTTGGCGCCCCGGTAGGCGGCCAGCAGTGGCGGCTCGCCGTCGTCCACCCGGCGCTGGACGTTTTCGAGCATGACAATGGCATCATCCACCACCAGACCAATGGCCAGAATGATCGCCAGCAACGTCAGCACGTTGATGGAAAAGCCCAGAAAGCCCAGGCCGATGAACGCCCCGATCACCGCCACCGGGATGGTCACCGCCGGAATCAGCGTGGCCCGCCAGGAGCGCAGGAACAGGAAGATCACCAGGATAACCAGTGACACGGCAATCGCCAGGGTGGTCAGCACCTCCCGGATGGAGGCCCGGATGAAGATGGATTCGTCATAGCTTTCGGCAATACGGACTTCCGGGGGCAGGGTCTGGCGGATGTTGTCCAGTTCCGCCTGAACCGCATCGGAAACCGCCACGGTATTGGCCTTGGACTGGCGGATCACCCCCATGCCAATGGCCGTGCGGCCGCCAGCCCGGAGCCGGCCCACGTCGGACTCCACCCCCATCTGGACGTTGGCCACCTCGCCCAGGCGGACCAGATCGTTGCCATCCCGGCGAACCACCAGATTGCGGAACTCTTCCACCCGGGACAGGCGCCCTTCGGTACGGACGGTGAAATTGCGGGTGGACGAATCCACCGACCCGGCCGGCAGTTCCACATTGTTGGCCCGCAGGGCCTGTTCAACCTCGGCCACGGTGATATTGCGGGCAGCCAGTCGGGTCCGGTCCAGCCAGACCCGGATGGCATACCGGCGCTCGCCGCCGATCCGGACATCGGCCACACCATCGAGCACCGACAGCCGGTCCGCCAGTACCCGGTCCGCGTAGTCGCTGAGTTCGGCGGCGTCCCAGACATCGCTCTGCAGGGTGACCCACATCATCGGCCGGGCGTCGGAATCGGCCTTGCGCACCACCGGCGGATCGGCCTCTTCCGGTAACTCGTTGGCCACCCGGGACACGGCATCCCGGACATCGTTGGCGGCGATATCCACATCCCGGGAGGTACTGAATTCAATGGACGTGCGGGATTCCCCCTGCTCGGTGGAGGATTCGATGGTGCGGATGCCCTCAATACCACTGATGGCCCCCTCGATCACCTGGGTAATCTGGGTATCCACCACTTCGGCGGCAGCGCCGGTGTAATCGGTGGAAATGGATACGACCGGCGGATCAATGTCCGGGTATTCCCGCACGGGCAGGCCCATCAGGGCGGCGATCCCGAACACCACAATCAGCAGGCTGAGAACCGTGGCAAAAACCGGCCGCTTGATCGACACATCAGAGAGCACCATGATCAGGACTCCGACGAACCGGTGAACCGGTTATCCGGAATGGACGAACCATCTTCGGTGATGCGTACCGGATCACCACTGCTCAGGCGATCCTGGCCGGTGATCACCACCGCCTGCTGCTCGCCCAATCCGTCCGTCACCTCGACCCAGCCGGGCAGACGGGCCCCGGTCTGGATCGTCACCCGGCGGGCGGCGCCCTCTTCGGCCACAAACACATAGGTTTCGTCACCCCGGATGATCACCGCCTGCTCGGGAATGACCAGCCCCTGGCGCTCCCGCAGGGTCAGCGAGGCCGACATGAACTGGCCCGGTCGCAGGCGGCCGTCCCGGTTATCGATCAGCGCCCGGACCGGCAAGGTGCGGCTGAGTTCGCTGATTCGGGTACCCAGTTCCGCCAGTTGCCCTTCGAAGGTTTCCCCCGGAAATGCCGGGGAGGTGGCCTGAACCCCCTGCCCCACGCCAACCTCGCCAATGAAACGCTCGGGCACGGCAAACCGCAGCTCCATGCGCTCGGTGGTATCCAGGGTGGTGATACTGGTGCCGTCGGACAGGTAGGCTCCGACACTGATGTCGGACAACCCGACAACACCGGCAAAAGGTGCTGTTATACGGTGGTTCTCCAGGCGCACCCTCGCCGACTCGCGCTGGGCCAGGGCAACATCGACCGCCGTGGTCAGCTCGTCCACCTGGGACTGGGAAATGCTGTTGTTCGAGCGTAACCGACGGGCCCGTTCCAGTTGCCGGCGGGCATCCGCCAACTGGGCCTCGATGACCTGCAGATCGGCGCGGGCCTGGCGGTCATCGAGACGCACCAGCAGTTCCCCTTCGGCAACCCGCTGGCCCGGCTCCAGGTCAAGCTCCACCACCCGGCCACTGACCTCCGTGGTCACCTCCACGGAATGGATGGCGTTCAGGGTGCCCACGGCCCGGACCTCATCACGGACCGCTTCCCACCCGGGTTGCACAGTGGCAACCGCCGTGGCGGATTGGGCTCCGGCAGAGGCCTCGCCCTCCCCCGAATCCAGATTCGTGTACAGGTAGGCACCACCAGCCGCCAGCGCGACCAGTACGATCGCAACCATCCATTGCTTCCACATGGGGAGACCAATCCTCTGCGATTTCACCGTCTGCGGAAGCCGGAGCTACCGCTACTTTTTCTGGATCACCAGTACCACCTCGCCCACATCAATGCCCCATTTACTCATGGTGGTTTCATTGATCAGGGTGTCTGGCGTGATCAGGTACATCCAGTCATCCATCCGCACGTCCAGCGTGCCGTCACCGTAGGGCACCGCCAGCACATAGTTCATGTGGATCGCGTTGCCCCGCCATCGCATGATGCCCGGCTCCACCACATCACCGGCGGTGGCATGGTAGCCCTGCGCCGCCGGGGTCAGCGTCCACACGCGGGTCTGGACCTCACCATCGCTGAAACGGAAAACCTCATCCAGCGTGCCTACGCCCTCGCCGTTCCAGGAGGCCCGGATATCGGCATCGAAGGTGCGAATGACTTCACCTGAAAAGTCCTTGACCACCCCACGGGCGGAAAGTTCGCCCTGAAAGAAGTCTTTGGGCACCAGCGCCGGGCTGCGGGACTGGTAATCTTCCAGTGAGGGGCCGGCACAACCGGCGAGCCACACCAGGGTTAAAAGTATAAGACCGGGCCGCCACCGGCCACCGAAAACGCTCGAAAAACACCGTGTTTGCATGACTTTTACACTCCAGAACGCATGGGAGGGCCAGGAGGCCACTGGAGTGTCTACGCCCGGGATGGCCGGACCGATCAGAAGCCGGCGGGACAGGGGTTGAAATAAACCCCGGCAACCTCACCTAGGCCAGACAGAGGCTCCCCCAACAAGGCAACAAGAGGACATTTTCAGACCATCGCGTGCCCGTCGAGACAGCAACAGACGCGCACCGCGAGTACCGTGCATAAAAGAAGGAGGTTCGAAGATGGATACTCGTACTGACGACTTTTATCCGACCCGACTGGAACGCCCTGTTCCCAGCTTTGAACGCAAGGATCCGGTTATCCACAGCCAGGGCGCTGACCGCAGCAACGGCCCGCTCAGCGAAAGTGAACTCGAGCAGTATGAGCGCAACGGCTTTCTGGTGTTCAATAACTTCCTGGACCGGGAAACCGTACAGCGCTTCCGGGAAGACCTGCGCAACTACGAAGACGATGAAAGCATTCTGCGCTCCGAGGGCACCATTACCGAGCCCGGCAAGCAGGAAATCCGCTCTATTTTCGGCATCCATGAGCTGTCCGACCGGTTTGACCGGCTGACCCGGGACCGGCGCATCCTCGACATGGTGCACCAGTTGCTGGGCAGCGACGCTTACATCCACCAGTCGCGCATCAACTACAAGCCGGGCTTCAACGGCAAGGGCTTTAACTGGCATTCCGACTTTGAAACCTGGCACGCCGAAGACGGCATGCCGCGGATGCGGGCGGTGAGCTTTTCCATTTCCCTCACCGACAACAATCCGTTCAACGGACCGCTGATGCTGGTGCCCGGCACCCACAAGACCTGGTTTCCCTGTGTCGGCCGCACGCCCGAGGACAACTATCAGTCCTCCCTGAAAAATCAGGAGCTGGGTGTGCCCAGCCAGAAGGATCTGGACCGGATGATCCGGGAAAACGGCATTGAAAGCGCCACCGGTGGCGCCGGTTCCCTGATCATCTTCGAGTGCAACGTGATGCACGGCTCCAACGCCAACATGTCACCCTGGCCACGCAGTAACCTGTTCTTCGTCTACAACAGCGTAGAGAACAAGCTGGAGCAGCCGTACTGCGGTAACCGGGCCCGCCCGGATTTCCTGGGTAACCGCACCCACACCGAACCGCTGGTGCCCATTGATTCACCGGACCTGCGCGAAACCGGCTGAGTCAGCCACGCAAGCGCCGATAAAAAAAGGGAAGCCCGCGGGCTTCCCTTTTTCTTTGGCCTGACGTTCCCGCGGTGGATCAGTCGTCACCGGAGAGCGTGATACCGCTGCCGATGTCCTCGTCACCATTGAGGCTGATCATGCGGGTCTTGCTGATCCGGTGGCGATAGATTTCCCGCAGGTACTTGATCGCTTTCTTGACGTTCGCCCGGCTCAGGCGAATGTCATTAATGGACACGAAATTGTCCTGATCGTGGCACATCTCCCGGTACTTCTTCTCGTACATGGGTTTGATGGCGTACCAGTTGGTGTCCAGGATCTTGGCCGGGTCCTCATACTCATTGAGCACGCTGTCCACCAGTTCCTCATCCAGTTCCGGTGACCGGATGAAGTCCAGCATGGCCTCGTCCAGAGTGTCATCGTATCGGGCCTTGTCGTTGGCGAAGCAACGCTTGATGTAGGCGACGATCAGGGTCAGGAAGTCATCACTCAGACACGGACTTTTCACCACCAGCGTGGTCAGCGACAGGTTGGCCGAGGCGCCGATCACCAGGGCATAGCGCTTGAGCGTGGTGTTCGGGAAGAGCGCGTTCAGGTGCGTCTTCAGGCGGTTAAGGTCCATATAGGACAGTTTGTAGTCCTTCGGCAGCGAAACGATGGAAACAATGGACGAGCAGTTCTTGAAGAAATGCAGGTCCTTGAGGTGGCTCGCATCGTAGCCGGATTCCTTGTACTGACGCAGGGCTTCCCGGTAGCGGCTGGCCTCGATGGGCAGCAGGCTCACGCCCTCGATGGCTTCGGTCACCTTGTTGAAGTGCGGCAGATCGATGGAACGGAAGAACAGGTCGTCGATGTCCAGCCGAGAGTTTTCGTTGATGGAACGGAACTCGTTGGCGTGGGCATCGTTGGGCACCACCGACTCGGCATAGGCCACCGCCACCGGCCCGGCCAGACTCATGAACAGATCGTTGGCATCCAGCCGGATGGTTTCGCCGATATCGACACCCGCCCGGCGGAAGTAATCCTCGTCGTAGTCCGTGGTCACCGCCTGGGCGGTCAGGATGTTGAAGATCTGCTGGGAGATGTACTGGTTGGCGTACTTCTCCATGGCGTTAACATCCACATCGCGGATCTTGCTTTCTTCCTGCTGCTCGGCGTAGCGCATGATGTCGTTGGAGATCAGCATCATGGCGTTCCAGGGCCGGATGCGGTGCATCATGTCCGCATCGCGGGTTTCGTCGGCATCGAAGTTGTAGGAGAAGTCCCACTCCTCGGCCAGGTACTTGCACAACAGCCGGCCGGCATTGATGTGCAGGGCCTCGGACATTTCCACCCGGTTGTCCTGAATGTTCGGCAGGATGCAGATACCGCTGGTGAAGATGGGCTCGAACACGAACGAGTGATCGTGATTTTCCAGCTCCCGGTCCTCGAGCTTGGGATCGAAGGTCTTGCGCATGTAGGAATACTGCTGCGCCAGACCGAATTCCGACGCCATGCCGGAGCCGGTACCACCGCCGGCACTGAAGATGTAGAAATACAGCCGGGACTGGTTGGCCTTGATGCCACAGGAATCAATCAGATAGCTGTGGATAAATTTCCAGTCCTCGTTGGAGAAATGATCGGTGTCCTTGTTCAGGATGATCCGCGCCAGGTACTGGCCCAGAATCGGTGCGTTACCGGCACCACCGGCATGGACCTCGGACAGGTCCATGATCTTCATCTTGTTATAGTCTTCCAGGAAGGTGCTTTCGTCCGCCCGGCGGGAGAAACGGATGCGCCCTTCTATGTCCTTGTCCAGGTCACCCAGCATCACCATGGGCTCGATCAGGAACACCGGTTTGACGCTGTTGGCCGGGGGCAGGTTCAGGCTCTGGCGGATCCAGCGCAGCGGGCCGATTTCCTTCTCACGGCTGCGGCGCTCATCGTTGTCGAGTTCCTGCAGGTAGTAGGAGCGGGCGCTGTGAACGAGTTCGGCAACATCCAGGGCAATGTTCGAGCCGCAGCGACCCAGGCCGATCAGGCAGACCGACGGAAAAAACTGCTGTTTCGGCTCTTCTTTCTGATGATCGGTAAAGACCCGGGGGAAGACCGACTCCCGGAGGTGATCCAGGTTCGACAGTATCTGGTCCAGATCCCTTTCGGTGAAATACATGTACGGATCTGTCACCTGATTGTCCTGGGTTTTCTTCGCGGGGGATTTGGAGGACTTGCGACCGGAGCCATTAGCGCCTTTGGCCCGCGGCTGTCCGCTGCTGGCCGCCTTTTTGACCACCCTAGGTTCCGATGCCACGGCTGACGCATTGTCAGCGCCCCCACCCTGATTCGTGTTGTCGTTATTCTGGTCCATATCTGAGGGGTATTTATTGCTCATAACAGGACATCCGGCATATGCGTATAAATTTCTTAAATTTAATACACAAGATACCAACGGATCACAGAATAGCCAGCACAAATATGTTTGTAAGGGCTACTGGTTACAATTTTAAACAGTTCCCGGGCTGATCATGCCGCCTTTTCCGGGCGATTGACCGGGCAGCAGGAAGGGTTTCTCCCCTCTGCCCGGAACATCCGGATCAGGCCGCCTGGTGGCGGGCGGTATTGGTAACCGACTGATCAATGTCCTGCAGCAGGCTGCGATCCATCTGTCCGATGGGCAGGTCGTAGGTGATGGTCGCGCCATAGGCGTTGGGATCATGGGGATCGTTGCGCACCTTGTCGAATACCAGCAGGCGCGTGCCCAGGTAAAAGCCTTCGTGCAGGTCATGGGTGACCATGAAGATCGTAATGCCGATTTCCTGCCAGAGCTGCAGCAGCAGTTCGTGCATGTCCTTGCGGATACCCGGATCCAGGGCGCCGAAGGGTTCATCCAGCAGCAACACCCGCGGACGCATGATCAGGGACTGGGCAATGGCCAGTCGCTGCTGCATGCCCCCGGACAGTTCATGGGGCCATTTGTTGGCGGACGGCGTCAGACCGACCCGCGCCAGCATGTCATCCACCTTCTCAAGCGCTTCTTTCCGGGCGCTGCCGAACAGTTTGCCCAGTAACGGCCTCTGCTCCAGCTCCAGCCCCATCAACACGTTCTGGCGCACCGTCAGGTGCGGGAAAACGGAGTAGCGCTGGAATACGATGCCCCGGTTACGGTCCGGCTCGGCCGGGAAGGTCTGCCCTTCCAGCAGCAGGTCACCGCGGGTCTGGGTTTCCTGACCCAGCAGCATTTTCAGGAACGTGGATTTGCCGCAGCCGGAGGCACCCACCAGGGTGCAGAATTCCCCCTGCTCGACGTCCAGGTTCAGGTTCTCCAGCACGACCTGATCGCCGTACTGCTTCCACAATTTGTTGACGCTGATAAAGCTCATCAGTGGCCTCCGGCGTTGTACCAGGGGAACAGTTTGCGGTTGGTCAGCCGCAGACACTGGTCGATAACAATGGCAAGGACGGTGATCCAGATAACGTAAGGCAGGATCACATCCATGGCGAGATAACGGCGCACCAGGAAGATCCGGTAGCCCAGGCCCTCGGTGGAGGCGATGGCCTCGGCAGCAATCAGGAACAGCCAGGCCGGTCCCAGGCTCAGGCGAACCGCATCAATCAGACGCGGCAACACCTGTGGCAGGGCCATTCGGGTGACCACCTGCCAGCTGTTGGCGCCCAGGGTCTGGATCTTGATCAGCTGTTCGGTGGGCAGTTCCCGGACCCGCTGGGCCACATCCCGCATCATGATGGGGGCGGTACCGATGACAATCAGCATCACTTTGGACAGTTCCCCGAGGCCAAAGACAATGAACAGAATCGGCAGTATGGCCAGCGGTGGCACCATGGATAACGCCGACACCAGAGGCGCGAGATTGGCGCGCACCAGCGGAAGAACACCATTGGCCAGCCCCACCACCAGGGCCATCAGTGCGGCAACACCCACGCCCATACCCAGTCGCTCCAGACTGGCCAGGGAGTCGACCCACATCAGGTAATCACCGCTGCGTCGATCTTCCTGGAACGCCATGCGGTCGACAGCGGCGGTCATCTGTTCCAGACCGGGCAGGAGTTTGTCGTTGGGGTTTTCCGCCAGCCGCTGCTGCGAGGCCAGCCCGTAGATCAACAAAAGGATCAGGAAGGGAAGCACGCCAAGCGCGGTGGCGGTCAGCCGGCCGGGGGTGCGGTTTATCAATCGCATGAACGCTCTCCTCTGGTCACAGAACACGGCAATGGAATCACGTGCAATCCAGTCTCCCGGGCTTTTGTCCCGCCGTGTAACCTCTGCCAGAGGTCGGTGACTCTCGGACCAGCCATCCGGGGGCTGTCGCTGCGCCACCGGACCGGAACCCTAGTCACCCATTGTGTCCGTTTGTCTGACCGCACGATGGGCGGTGTTGCTGTGAACGGATATGGGTAATCTGCCAGCACCCGACAACCCGGGCCTGACAGGGGGAACTTTGCAGGCACTGTGCCATCCCTGCTTTTTTCCCGGGTTTGGGGGATTTCCGATAGCATTTGCAGGTTTTCTCGCACCACAACAGTGCGGTTTCCGATTTTATGCGTCATGAGCAGGCGCCCCGCTTCAGCAAAGCGGCGGCAGCACTCAGTATGCGCTGCTGGGAATCCGGCTCCCGCCCGGGGCCGCCAGCCACATGGCCGTAGTCGGAAACCAGTGGCTGACAACTGCCGCCGGGCATGGCTGCGGCATCGTCCCGGGCATCGGTCATGGTGAAGTAGAGATCAGTACTCGAAGGCATCAGCACGGTGGGCATAGTCAACCGCTCAAGCGCCTGGCGATAGTCGCCACGGAATACCGGGTTGTCACTGATGTCCCCGGCCTTCCAGGTTTCCAGGACCGCAAGCAGATCGTTGGCATCCTGCTGAAGGTGATCCTGCTCCCAGAACGCCAGCAGACTTTCCGGCGACGCAAACCCCAGAGCCCGGTAGCTCTCATTGCGGAAAAACGCCTGGGAATAGGCCCAGCCGGCATAGACCCGGGCAAACGCCCTCAGCCCCCGTTCCGGCGGGGCCTGATAGTGGCCTCCCCGGTAATCCTGATCACAGGTCAGGGCCGCTTTGACCCCTTCAAGAAACACCTGATTGTGAGGATAACAGCGGGCGGTGGCGCACACCGCCAGCACCGATCGGACCCGCTGCGGATACAGGCAGCCCCACTGCAATGCCTGCATGCCGCCCATGGACCAGCCCATGACCAGCGCCAGGGTTGCGCCCCCGAACACCTCGTCCAGTAACCGCTTCTGGAGCCGCACGTTGTCATACAGGGATACCGCCGGGAATCCCGGGCCGGCCTGGGTCCCGGCGGTGTTGGAGGGGGACGAGGACTCGCCGGCGCCGAGCATGGCCGGCACCACAATACAATAGCGCTGCGGGTCCAGCGGCCCACCCGGGGTTACCCAGGGATGGTTGCCGGCCGCCGCACCACCGTAGTACGTGGGCAACAGGACCAGGTTGTCTTTTGGTGCATTGAGCTCACCGATCTGGTGGTAACGAAGACGGGCATCGTGCAGGACCGCACCGCCCGAAAGCGCCAGTTCCCCGGCCCTGAAATCCCGGATAATCCATTGTGGATCAGTCATCTGCATTTATTCCTCGGGCCCTGGTCCGGCATTGCCTGGACGGCCTCTCCGATCTTTTACATACATGCTGGCATGTAAGTTGAATGAAAGATCCGTGCCAGAGATTCAAACAGCCCGCCCGTCCGACCGGGCCGACATGAGGAAAAAACATGACTGAACCGACCGACACCCAGGCCCTGAAGCAGCAACTGACCGACGCGGGCGTGAAATACGCCATGGCCAGCTACGTGGATATCCACGGTGTCAGCAAGGGAAAATTCGTCCCCGTGGCTCATCTGGGCCAGATGATGGAAGGCTCCGAGCTCTACACCGGTGCCGCCCTGGATGGCGTACCCCAGGACATCTCCGATGACGAAGTGGCCGCCATGCCGGACGCCGCCAACCTTGCCATCTGTCCCTGGAACCGCCAGCTCGCCTGGTTCCCCGGCAACCTGTACCTGAACGGCCAGCCGTTTGAAGCCTGCTCCCGCAATATCCTGCGCAGACAGCTGGCGGCGGCGGACAGCATGGGCTACCAGTTCAATCTGGGCATCGAAACCGAGTTTTTTGTGTTCCGGGATACCGACGATGGCGGTTTCGCTCCGTTCAGCGACCGGGATAGCCTCGGCAAGCCCTGCTATGACCCCCGCAGTCTGATGGACAATCTGCCGATCATGGACGAACTGGTGGAGGCCATGAACGAGCTGGGCTGGGATGTGTATTCCTTCGACCACGAAGACGCCAACGGCCAGTTCGAAACCGACTTCAAATATGCCGATGCCCTGACCATGGCCGACCGCCTGGTATTCTTCCGCATGATGGCCAATGAAATTGCCCGCAAGCACGGCGCCTTCGCCAGCTTCATGCCCAAGCCCTTCAGTGATCGCACCGGCAGCGGCGCCCACTACAACATGTCACTGGCCGACGCCAGAACCGGCAAAAACCTGTTCAAACCGGACGGAGACGATACCCACAACTGTGGCATCAGCCGCATTGCTTACCAGTTCATCGCCGGGGTGCTGAAGCACGGTGCCGCCATCAGCGCGGTGATTGCTCCCACCGTGAACAGCTACAAACGACTGGTGCGCCAGGGCAGCATGTCCGGCTCAACCTGGGCGCCGGTGTTCATGTGTTACGGCTCCAATAACCGCACCAACATGATCCGCATTCCCGGTGTCGGCGAGCGCATCGAATGCCGGGCCGCCGACATTGCCTGTAACCCCTATCTGGGCTCGGCCCTGATCCTGGCGGCTGGTCTGGAAGGTATTCGCGAAGGCCTGGATGCGGGCGCGCCGCACCATGAGAACATGTACAACTACAGTGACGCCGACATTGCCAAACAGGGCATTGAATACCTGCCCCGCAATCTGGGCGAAGCCATCGAAGCCTTTGAGGCCGACCCACTGGCCAAAGAGGTCTTCGGTGAGGCCATGTTCCGGGCGTTCGTGGACTTCAAGAAGGATGAGTGGGAGAGCTACCACAACCACGTCTCGGAGTGGGAAGTCGAGCGCTACCTAAAAATGTTCTGATGAGTCACACCGGCCCGGGCCAGACCCGGGCCGGTGCGCCCTCCCGGGGGGGGCCAGCGTTATCCCTCGGCGTCCGCATCCCGGCGCTTGATCACCTTGTGCTCATCCTCGGACTGCCCCTGCTTCCAGTAACTGGATACATACATCTTCATCCGGTCCACGCCCCGCTCCTGGCGGAAATACCGGCGCAGCGCCCGCATGCAGCTGAACTCACAGGCCGCCCAGATGGCCGGCTCACCCTCATCCCAGAGCAGATCGCGCACGGTCCGCACCAGCGCGCTGTCGTCCCCGCCCGGTTCCGGGTTCACCACCCAGTGCAGGCTTACCCCCTCAGGGTGCGGCAAATTCGTTATGTCGCCTTCGTCCAGTACTTCCAGGACCGCATGTCCCCTGGCGTCAGCGGGCAGGCTGGCGAGATTGACCCGGATGGCGGGCAGCGCCGTCATGTCACCGGCAATCAGGAACCAGTCCCCGTCCGGATTGATGAGCTTGCGGGGGCCGGGACCACCCACCTGTATCCGGTCGCCCGGCCGGGTGCTGGCCGCCCAGGCCGACGCCGGGCCACTGTCCTCGTGCAGTACGAAATCCAGATCAATCTCCCCCGGTCGCTGGCGGGCAATGGTGTAGGTACGCGTCAACGGATGATCGCTGCCCTCCTGTGGGTACACGAGTTTGACGTAAGCACTTTCCTGCTGCTCGGGGAAGTCCTCAAGGGCGGCTCCGCCAAGGGTGACCCGGACCATGTGAGGAGTCAGCCGGGTGCTATCGAGCACCTCCAGTTGCCGGGGATTCAGTTTCGGTTTGGGCATGGTGTTTCGGTCTCTGTGTCGCAGGTGTCTTTGAGGGTATTGCGGATCATGGTTGAGGCCATCTCACGAAAGCCATCCAGCTCGGCGTCACTGAGCGAGTCCGACATCACCCCTGCGGCCTGGGCTTCGGCCGTCAGAATCTGGTCCAGCGTGCTACGCCCGTCCTCGGTGATCGCCAGAATCTGGCTGCGCCGGTCTTCCGGGTCCCGCTGCCGGCTGATCTGTGCCATTGCCTCGAGCTCATTGAGAGCCCGGGTCACCTGGGCCTTGTCAGTGCCAATCCGGCGGGCCACTTCACGTGCAGTGGTCGCCTTCAGGCTGCCAATGGCCTTGAGAATGCGGATATGGGTGACCGGAAGCGTGATGCCCTGGTCCCGTATCGAGCGCCTTAGCTGACGACGGTAGGCATGCATCAATTGATGCAGGGTGTCGCCGATGGAGTCGGTGGCCATGATGCTCCCTCGTTGGTTGATACTGTCAATCATCAGCCATAAAAGTAGACACTGTCAACCATTAGTCGGGCGGGTTTTGTCAATGCCGCGTAAAACCCTTGTAAAGCCGCCCCACATGCGGTCCCTGACGTCAAAAGCGGCGATACAATCCGGGAAAAGCAACGGAATTACCCGCTCCCGGATGGAATCCTGATGAGACCTGCGAATATCTTCTTTATGGCTTTTGTGGCCGTACTGACCCTGGCCTGGCTCCTGGCCGACTCCCTCTGGCCGGAGCCGTTCACCTATTTTTCCTTCCGCCACGTTTTTGTTCAGTACAGTGGCGTTATTGCCATGGGCGTGATGAGCCTGGCCATGATCCTGGCATTGCGGCCCAAGTGGCTGGAAACCCGGCTCAACGGGCTCGACAAGATGTACCGGCTGCATAAATGGCTGGGAATCACCGCGCTGGTGATGGCCACCCTGCACTGGTGGTGGGCCCGGGGCACCAAATGGATGGTGGGCTGGGGCTGGCTGGACAAGCCCGCCCGGGGCGGCCCGCGCCCGGAGGAAACCCTCGGCACCCTGGAAGCTGCCCTGCGCAGCCAGCGCGGGCTGGCGGAAACCGTGGGGGAATGGGGGTTCTATGCCTTTGCCATCCTCCTGGTTCTGGCCCTGATCAAACGGTTCCCCTACCGGCTGTTCAGCAAGGCCCACCGGTTCATCCCACCACTTTATCTGCTGATGGTGTTCCACACCGTGGTGCTGATGGAGTTTGATTACTGGCTGCAACCGGTGGGCATTCTGATGGCGCTGCTGCTGGCCGGCGGCACCGTGGCTTCGGTCTACTCACTGACTGGTCGCATCGGGGCTGTGCGCCGCTCCACGGCAACCGTCGACCGCCTGACCCGGTATCCGAGCCTACAGGCTCTGGAAATCTCGGCGGTTGTGGATAACCACTGGCCGGGCCATGCCGCCGGGCAGTTTGCCTTTGTCACCTCGGACCGCCGGGAAGGCGCCCATCCGTTCACCATTGCCTCCGGCTGGGATCCGCAACAGCGCCGGGTGGTGTTCATTACCAAGGCCCTGGGTGATTATACCTCACGGCTGCCGGAGGAACTCCGGGAAGGCATGACGCTGGAGATCGAAGGCCCCTACGGCTGCTTTGATTTCCGGGATGACCGGCCAAGGCAGGTGTGGATTGGCGCCGGCATCGGCATCACCCCGTTTGTTGCCCGCATGAAGGAACTGGCGGCAGAACCCGGTGACAAGCCGGTGGATCTTTTCCACGTCACGTCGGATACCGACCCGGAGGCCATGGCGAAACTCAGGGCCGATGCCGCCGCTGCGGGCATCCGCCTGCACCTGATCATCAGCCCCCGGGATGGCCGGCTGGATGCCGACAGGCTGCGGTCACTGGTTCCGGACTGGCAACAGGCCAGTGTCTGGTTCTGCGGCCCGGCGGGTTTCGGCCAGCAACTGCGCCGGGGCCTGACCGCCCTGGGTTACCCCGCCAGCCGCTTCCACCAGGAACTGTTCCAGATGCGCTAACCGGCCGGTTCCGGCGGCAGCGACAGCAGGTGCCGGAACTGGCGCTGGAAAAACGGAATCTGCTGTTCCAGCGAGAACAGCCCCGGCGCAAACAACCAGGTCTGGGTGATGCCCATCAGGAAGGTGTAACAGAGCAGCCCCAGGTCCTCGGGCTGTTCGTCACTTTTCAGGTCGCCCTGCTCCCGCGCTTTGCCCGAAAGCTCGCCAAACAGGGCCACAATCGAGCGGGTCAGTTCCCGTTCCCGCTTCAGGGTCCGGCTCATGGCGTCGGTGAGTTCGGTCTTGTTGAGCAGGATTTCGAACGACTGCCGGTAACGCCGGTCATTGGCCAGCAGTGACAGCCACTGCTCCAGAAAATGCTCCATGGCCGCCACCGGTTGATCGGCCATGCTTTGGCATTCATCCACCAGCGCTTCCAGCGGTTCCTGGGAGTAGGCCAGCACCGCTTCGTACAGGTCATCCTTGTTCTGGAAGTGCCAGTATATGGGCCCGCGACTGCAGCCGGCTTCCTTGGCGATCCGGCTTAACGTCGTCAATGAATAACCGTCCCGGCTGAACAGCGTTAAGGCTGCTTCCAGCACCGTCTGGCGGGTTTTCTCGGCCTCTTCCTTGGTTCGA
The DNA here is from genome assembly GCF_014201735.1 of Marinobacter oulmenensis. Taxonomy (GTDB): domain Bacteria; phylum Pseudomonadota; class Gammaproteobacteria; order Pseudomonadales; family Oleiphilaceae; genus Marinobacter; species Marinobacter oulmenensis. Next base: position 174,065 of record NZ_JACHFE010000005.1, read on the forward strand.
CGCATCTAAAGTCTTCTCACGAGCTGACATGGGAGTACGGGTTGGTGTGGGGCTCCCTCCCAAAACACGCTCCTTCGGCACGTCCATGTGACGCTTGGGCTCCGCCATCCCTGGCTCCGCACAGTTTTGTGAGGGAGCCCCACACCAACCCTTCCTATATCCTGGGAGTCACTGGTTAACTCCCGAAAAAAAGGGCACGACTATCGTGCCCTCAGGTGCCTGATGAAACAAGCGGTGCGGCAATCAGATCTCGCCGTCCGCCGCCATCTGCATGTAGTCATCGTTGAAGCGCAGCTTCACGTTGCCGGAATCACCCATGACCGTGCCGTCCGGGAATTCGATGCCGACAAAGTCCGGGCTCATGGCGCCCTGGCCCAGCAGCCCCTTGTCAAAGGAGAACTGGCGCACGCTGTCCATGGCCTCAAAGGCTTCGTCGCTGTTGATGAAGTCCACCGACATCTGCGGCTCCCAGAACATCTTCATGCCCGCCAGTTGGGCTTCATAGCCGGCCTGGTCGGTACCGGACAGCTCACCCAGATGGGCGCGGGCTTCCTCACCCTTCTTGGAGTCGGATTCCAGGATGCTCATGGTTTCATACCAGGCGCCAACCAGGGCCTTGCCCAGTTTCGGGTTGTCTTCCAGTGTTTCGGTGCTGACCAGGGTCAGATCCTTGATGTGGCCCGGAATCTGGCTGGAATCGAACAGTTTGGTGGCACCCGGGTAGGCTTCCACTTCACTCAGCAGCGGGTTCCAGGTGGCCACGTGGCGCACGTCGTCAGTCTGGAAGGCAGACACCAGGTCGGCGTCGGAGATGTTGACCACGTCCAGATCACGCTCGGACAGGCCCACGCTTTCCAGCGCACGGGCCAGCAGGTAGTGGGAGACGGACAGTTCCACCAGGTGCACGGTTTCGCCTTCCAGTTCCACGATGGAGGTGGCGTCCTTGGACACCAGGCCGTCGTTGCCGTTGGAGTAGTCGCCCACGATCAGGGCGGTGGTGTCCAGGCCGGAGGCCGCCGGAATCGACAGACCATCCATGCTGGTGGCCACCACGCCATCAAACTGGCCGGCGGTGTACTGGTTGATGGATTCGATGTAGTCGTTCACCTGCACGATATCCACTTCGATATCGTACTTGTCGGCCCATTTTTTCATGATGCCGCTGTCTTCGGCGTACTGCCAGGGCACCCACCCGGCGTAAATGGTCCAGGCAATGCTGAACGAATCCTTTTCCGCAGCGAGCGCGGCAGGAGACAGGGCGGCCGCCAGCACGCCGGCGACCAGGGGTTTGCTCAGGTTACGTGTTTTCATGGCTTCTCTCCTCGGGCATGGCCCGTCTGGTCATGACTGAAACTTGTTGTGTCAACTTTCGAGTTCTTCGACGATCACCACCGGCGCTCCCGGGGCAACGGCCTGACCGGCCTCCCGCCGGACTTCGATCACCTTGCCCGCCACCGGACTCAGCAATTCGATTTCCATCTTCATGGACTCCACCACCGCCACCGGGCGCTGGGCCTCAATCATGTCGCCGGGCTTCACCAGGCATTCCCAGACATTGCCGGCCACATGGCTTTCAATGGCGTGCTGCCCGGCGGGCAGATCGATGATGTCGTCCTCACCCGTGTCCTCGATGGGGGCTTCGGCACTGAAATTGATCTGGCCGGATTCGATCCAGCGCTGCAGTTCCTCGTCGAAGGCCTGCTTGCGGTGATCGGTGAAGCTCTGAATGTCATCCTGGTTGTCCGCCAGGAACTGCTCGTAGTCCTTCAGATTGAACCGGGTTTCCTCCACTTGAATCGGGTAATCGCCATTGGGGAACTCCCGGCGGATCTGTTGCAGTTCCTCGGCGCTGACTTCGTAGAAGCGGATCTGGTCAAAGAAGCGCAGCAGCCACGGCTGGCCCGGCTGGAAGTACTCGGTGGTGCGGTAGCGGTTCCACATCTGCAGGGTGCGGCCTACAAACTGGTAGCCGCCCGGCCCTTCCATGCCGTAGATGCACAGGTAGGCACCGCCGATACCCACGGAATTCTCGGCGGTCCAGGTGCGGGCCGGGTTGTATTTGGTGGTCACCAGACGGTGGCGCGGGTCCAGGGGCGTGGCGACCGGGGCACCCAGGTAGACATCGCCCAGGCCCATCACCAAATAGCTGGCGTCGAACACGGTCTTCTTGACCTCGTCGATGCTCTCCAGGCCGTTGATGCGGCGAATGAATTCCAGGTTGCTCGGGCACCAGGGGGCGTCCTTGCGGACCGACTGCATGTATTTGGCAATCGCCTGCTGGCAGGCTTCGTCATTCCAGGACAGGGGCAGATGGACAATACGGCCCGGCACGTCCCACTCCGGTTGCTGCTCCAGTTCGCGCTCGGCGGCCACCAGCAGATCAAGCAGTGCCTGCTGCCCGAGGCGCAGGCTGTCATAGTGCACCTGCAACGACCGGATGCCGGGGGTCAGCTCCAGAATGGCCGGATGCGACCGGTCCCGGAGCCACAGCATCAGGGCGTGGGCACGGAAGCGCAGACGGATGTCCAGCTCCATCGGCCCGTATTCCACCAGCAGGTAATTGTCGCCGGCAGCGCGGTAGACCACCCCGGTTTCATGTTCCTCCGTCGACAGGGTCCGTAGTACAGGAGTGTCCGGGCGTGCCGGTGTGACCTCAACGTTGGCGGGAATCAGGGCGTCGATGGCTTCCTCCTGGGCCTCCCGAAGGGCCACCGCCTGCAACTGGCTGACCGGCACAAAGCGGATCTTATCCCCGGCCTTGAGCTGACCCAGCTTCCAGAGGTCCGCGCTGATCACGGTCACCGGGCAGACAAAACCACCCAGGCTTGGGCCATCCGGGCCCAGGATCACCGGCATGTCACCGGTGAAATCCACGGTACCCACGGCGTAGGCATTGTCGTGAATGTTGGAGGGATGCATGCCGGCTTCGCCGCCGTCGCTGCGTGCCCACTCGGGCTTGGGCCCGATCAGGCGGACACCGGTGCGGCTGGAGTTGTAGTGAATTTCCCACTCACTGTCGAAAAAGGTCTCGATGTCCTGCTCGGTGAAATAGTCCGGCGCGCCGTGGGGGCCGTAAGTCACGTGCAGGGTCCAGTCCCGGCCCAGGCCGGGTTTGAGACCGGCGTCCAGGGTCCTGGCCGGCACCGAAAGGCACTCCGGCAGCCGGAGCACATCCCCGGCGCGCAGGGCGCGGCCACAGTGGCCGCCGAACTGGCCGAGGGTGAAGGTGCTGCGCGACCCCAGGTAATCAGGGCAGGACAGGCCTCCGGCAAACAGCACATAAGCCCGGGCGCCTTCGCCGCTGACCGCCCCCAGTGTCAGGGTGGCACCGGCGGGAATCTCCGTCACCTGCCAGAACGGCAGCGGTTTGCCATCAAGGCGGGCATCCAGTTCCGCACCGGCCAGCACGATCTGGGTAGACCGGTTGAAACGCAGGGTCGGACCCTTGAGGGTAATTTCCAGGCCGGCGGCCGACGTATCGTTGCCCAGCAACTGGTTGCCCAGGCGGAACGAATAGCTGTCAAAGGGGCCGGAGGGCGGCACGCCCACTTCCCAGTAGCCCTGACGCCCCGGATAGTCCTGGATGGTGGTCAGGGTACCGCCGGACATCACGTCCACCGTCGCCGGCTGGTAGACAAACTCATTCAGGGTCCGGGTGTAGAGGCGGGCCTCACGGAAACGGTCGTCCTCCAGCACCTGGCGGACATAAAGGGTGTTGGTTTCGATGCCATAGAGGTGGGTGTCTGCCAGGGCCTCCGCCAGGTGCCGGCGGGCGGCCTCCCGATCGGATTCATGAACGATGACCTTGGCCAGCATGGGATCAAACAGCGGCGAAACCTCGGAGCCTGGCTGAATCCAGTGGTCAATGCGCAGGCCGGCATCCTCGGGCCAGCGGACGTCGGTCAGCAGGCCGGCACTGGGCTGGAAATCCTTGTTGGGGTCTTCGGCGTAAATCCGGGCCTGGATGGCGTGACCGGACGGGCTCAGGTCGCCGGCCAACGTGGCCAGGTCCCCCTGGGTGCCGGCGCCCAGCTCGACCATCCAGCGGACGATGTCGACACCATAGACCTGCTCGGTGACGCCGTGCTCCACCTGCAGGCGGGTGTTTACCTCCAGGAAGTAGAAATCCGCGGTATCCGGATCGTAGATGAACTCCACTGTGCCGGCGCTGCGATAGGCGATGCTTTCACCCAGTTGGCGGGCGGTGTCGTGCATCCGGGTGCGCACCTCATCGGTGATACCCGGCGCCGGTGCTTCCTCGATGACTTTCTGGTTGCGGCGCTGGGCAGAGCAGTCACGCTCACCCAGAGCCACCACCTGGCCGGCGCCATCGCCGAAGAGCTGAACCTCGATATGGCGGGCATGTTCGACAAACTTCTCCAGGAACACACCGCTGTTACTGAAGTTGTTCTGCCCCAGACGCTGCACCGATTCGAAACTCCAGCGCAGCTCGTCTTCGCTGTAACAGCGGGACATCCCGATGCCACCGCCACCGGCGGTGCTTTTCAGCATCACCGGGTAGCCAATGGCCCGGGCCGCCTCGACCGCCTCATCCAGGCTGGTGAGCAGTTCCGTACCCGGCAGCAACGGCACGCCGGCCTGCTCCGCCAGGGCACGGGCGGTGTGCTTGAGGCCGAACTGCTCCATCTGCTCCGGCGTCGGGCCCAGGAAGATGATGCCTTCGGCCTCGCAGCGGCGGGCAAAGTCCGGGTTTTCGCTGAGGAAACCATAGCCGGGGTGCACGGCCTGGGCGCCGCTCTGGCGGATCACCTCGAACAGCCGTTCCTGATTCAGGTAAGTCGCTGCCGCATTGCCCTCTCCCAGCGACCAGGCTTCGTCCGCCTGGCGCACGTGCAGGGAATCAAAATCCGCGTCGGCATAGACCGCCACCGAGGCAATGCCCATGGCCTTGAGTGTCCGGGTGATCCGGCAGGCAATGGCGCCGCGATTGGCGATCAGCACCTTGGTGATGGGGGAATTCAGCTCCATACCAGCACCTCGATCGGTGTCGGGTTCCAGCCATTACAGGGGTTGTTCAGCTGGGGGCAGTTGGAAATCATCACCAGTACGTCCATCTTGGCTTCCAGTTCCACGTACTTACCGGCATCGGAAATACCGTCGGCAAAGGTCAGGCCGCCCTCGGCGGTCACCGGTACGTTCATGAAGAAGTTGATGTTGTGGGTGATATCCCGTTTGGTCATGCCCAGTTCCTCATGCTCTGTGACCGCCACCAGCCAGCTGTCACGGCAGGCGTGCATGCACTTTTTCTCCAGGGCATAGCGGGTGGTGTTGCTTTCCGCCGCGCAGGCGCCGCCCAGGGTGTCGTGGCGTCCGCAGGTGTCGGCGGTGATCTCCAGCATCGGGTTGTTTTCCGACGACATCAGTACGGAGCCGGCCGTCAGGTAGACATTGCCCTGGGCACGGATGGTGTCCGTCACGCTGTAACGTTCGGTCGGGTTGTGGGCGTTGTAGAACAGGGTGTCGGCGGCCTGGTTGCCTTCCAGATCCAGGATGCGGATCGTCTCGCCCGCTTTCACCACTTTGAGGAAATACTCGCCGGCAGGCACGGTTTCGCGGAAGCTAGCGTTGTCAGGATTCAGTGCGCTTTGTTTGATCATCTCCGGCCTCCGATTACTGCATCAGGTGGTACAGGGCGGTATTGGCGAAGGCCCGGGTGGCCTCCGGCGACGAGATCTTGCAGGGGTCGGCATCGGTCACCGGTGCGGCCCTGAAGAGCTGATACCGCAGGGGATGGCTCGGGTAGTCGGCGGACGGGTCCAGTGGGTGCGGGCAGGTATGCAGCACCACAATGGTGTCCATCTCGAAGCGCAGATCGACAGTGGCACCGGCATGGGAGTGGTCACTGACATAACTCATGTTGCCGTCGTCATCGGTTTTCACCCGACTGAACCAGTTCAGGTTGGCGGTCAGGTCTTTCTTGCCCAGGCCATACTTGGCCAGTTCGTTGAGAAAGCTGTTAAAACCGTTGCGATGGTAGTGATTATGGGCTTCCTGATAGGTCTTGCGGCCCCAGCGCTGCTCCACCAGATCGGCGTTGCAGGTGCCGCTGACGGTATCATGCCAGCCCAGGTCATCGCGGATGATGGAGGCGAACACACGGCCCATGTCGGACAGCAGAACATGGCCCCGGGTGAGCTTGAAGGTGTGCTGGTTTTTCAGGGTATCCGGCATGTTGTAGCGTTCGAGAGGGTTCTCGGGGTTGTACATCAACATGCCGACATTGGCGTGGCCGGTCTCGTCAATCAGGCGCAGGACATGGCCGCGGCGCATGATGAAGGACCAGTGGGATCCGCCGGGAATCAGATCGTCGTAGAGGGGCGTGGCTGTATCAAGCATGGCCTTTTCCTCGCTGGCTTGGCGTTTAAAAAAACGAGAGGCGTCAGTAACTGAACGATCCTCCCGGGCTTTTGTCCCGCCGTGTAGCCTTGGAAAAGGCCGTCAACTCTCGGACCAGTCGCCTGCAGAGCAGGCCGGAACCCTAGTTGACCATTTGTCAGATTGTCGCGCTTTGATAGTGGTTACAGAACCGACGTCTCGCTGCGTACCGTAATAAATTCAAGGCCTGTGCCATATATGCCAACGATCTGATTCTCCGTTGTTTTCCCGGTGATTGACGGCGCCCGGGGCAGACAACGGCACCGCCACAACGCACCCTGACGGTGCATGACCGGGCGAGCTCGCACCTTTGGGGAGCCTGTTACAGGTCCAGACCGTAGGTATCAGCGCTCTGATCCATGCCCGTGATCGCCCCGCGGATCAGTTCTTCCACCATCAGCCGGTCCGGGCGTTCGCCCTGCTCTTCATGGGACCAGAGCGCAATGTCCCGGCGTGTGCCCTCATACCCTTCCACCGCCAGCAGCTGGCGCGGCGAGACTTCCCCGGTCATCAGGGCCAGCCGCGCCGGCAGGCACACCAGCATGTCCGTGGTTTTCAGCAGGTGCAGCAGCGACCGTATGCTGCCAGTCAGTGCCACCCTTGCCGCCCGGCTGCCCATCAGATCGTCCTGGCGATCCAGGAAGCCGGCGTGGGCACCGGCGACCACCCACTGTCGGTTGGCGACCTGGTCCCGGCTGACCGGTTGCCTCGCGCCAACCAGTGGTGACTGCCTGCCGGCAAATATGCCGGCCCGGTCCCGGAACAGGAGTTCCCTTTTCAGGAATTTCTGGGACACCGACAGGTGCGCCGGAGCGATCAGGAAATCCAGTTTGCCGCTTCTGAGCAGCTCAATCTGGGTGGCGGCGGAACCGGTCCGCAGGTGAAACACCACCCGGCTCTCTTCCAGAAACGCTTCCGTCATCCGGTCCACGGTGGCGAATTCCCAGAGCGGATCAATGCCGATGCTGAATTCGTTGCGATAGCCACTGTGCCACTGCCGGATCATCTCGTCGCCATGGTCGGCATCGGCCAGAATCCGTTCGCCGAGACGGGCCAGGCGCGCACCGATCTCCGTGGGCACCACCCCGTGCCGGGTGCGGGTCAGCACCGCGCCACCTACCTTCATCTCAAGCTGTTTGATGCTCCGGGTCAGGGTCGGCTGGCTGACGTGCAACTGCTCACAGGCCCGGGTAAGCGAGCCCTGGTTCACCACAATGGCCAACTGCTTCAAGAGGTTGGGGTTCATTATTCATATTCTTTTAGTCTGTGGATAAAACTCTATTTTTCCTGATATCTGGCTTTCTTTAAAGTAAAGATCGGCCCTAAGCCGCCTTTTTCAATAAAACAATAAATTGTAGGAGTTTCTCCGATGCAGTTTCATGTTGATGGTTTTCATCCGGGCGACCCCCGTTTTTCCGATCCCCAGGACCGTGTGGTTCCGCCACCCCTGAAACGGCCCCTGCCGGACACTGTGGATGTGCTGATTGTGGGATGCGGCCCCGCCGGCCTGAATCTCGCGGCACAACTGACCAAATTCGACGGCCTCCGCGTAGCCATTGTCGATCAGAAAGACGATCGGCTGCTGGTCGGCCAGGCCGACGGCATAGCCTGCCGGACCATGGAAATGTTCCAGGCCTACGGGTTCGCCGACCAGATCATCCAGGAGGCCTATCAGGTCAACGAGGCCGCCTTCTGGAAACCGGATGCCGACAAGCCGAACCAGATTGCCCGCAGCAGCAAGGTTCAGGATGTCGCCGACGATCTTTCGGAAATGCCCCACCTGATTATCAACCAGGCCCGGGTGCACGACATGTTCCTGGATGTGATGCGCCAGAACCCGGGCAAGCTTGAACCCCACTACCAGCGCAAACTGCTGGATCTGGACGTGGACCCGGAAGCCGGCGAGTACCCGGTCACCGCGAAAATCGAGCGGCTGGTGAACTTCTCCCAGTACAGCCAGGTGATCGAGACCGTCCGGGCCAAATACGTGGTCGGCTGTGACGGCGCACGCTCAAGCGTCCGAACCGCCATTGGCAAGGAGCTGGTGGGTGATGCCCTGAACCAGGCCTGGGGCGTGATGGACGTGCTTCTGAACACCGATTTCCCGGACATTCGTCTGAAGTCCCTGATCCACTCGAATAACGAAGGCAACATGCTGATCATCCCCCGTGAGGGCGGTTACATGGTGCGTCTGTACATCGAGTTGGACAAACTCAAGGAAAACGAACGGGTGGCCCGGGACCAGATGACCCCGGAAGTGCTGATTGCTGCCGCCAACCGGATCATGCAGCCGTACACCCTCGACGTGAAGGAAGTGGCCTGGTGGAGCGTTTACGAGATCGGCCAGCGCATCACCACCGCGTTCGACGACTCCGAAGTGGGCCGTGCCGCCCGGGTATTCCTGGCCGGGGACGCCTGCCATACCCACAGCCCGAAAGCCGGCCAGGGCCTGAACACCTCGGTGATGGACACCTGGAACCTGGGCTGGAAACTGGCCCACGTGCTCACCGGCCGGGCCGATGAGAGCCTGCTGGAGACCTACTCGGCCGAACGTCGGGAGTATGGCCAGGCCCTGATCGATTTCGATCGGGAATTCTCACGCATGTTCAGCGCCAAGCCGAAATCCCCGGACTATCCGGACGGGGTCGATCCGGAAGAATTCCAGCGCTATTTCCAGCTGTTCGGGGAATACACCGCCGGGGTGTCCATCCAGTATCGACCCAGCATTGTGGTCAGCGATGGCAAACATCAGGCGCTGGCATCCGGCCTGACCGTCGGCAAGCGCTTCCATTCCGCACCGGTGGTCCGGCTTGCCGATGCCAAACCGGTGCAACTGGGGCACTGCCACCTGGCGGACGGCGCCTACCGGCTGTACGCTTTCGCCGGCAGTGCCGAGCCCATGTCCGATAGCTGCGGGGTCAAGGCCCTGTGCGAGTTCCTGGCCAGTGATGCCCGCTCGCCCCTGAAACGTTATACCCCGGCCGATGCCGACCCGGACTCGGTGATTGATGTCCGGGCCATCTTCCAGCCCCATCACCAGGAGGTCGAGACCGATACCCTGCACCCGGTACTGACGCCGGCGAAAGGGAAATACGGGCTGCACGACCATGAGAAGGTGTTCTGTGTCGACAACCGGCCGGCCTCGTCCGGTGGCGGCCAGAACATCTACGACATGCGCGGGATCGACAGGGACAAGGGCTGCATGGTGTTGGTCCGCCCGGACCAGTACGTGGCCGAAGTCCTGCCGCTGGATGATTACGATGGCCTGGTCGGCTTCTTCAGCCAGGTACTCACCGAAGCCTGAAAAAAAGGGCCACCCGCAGGTGGCCCTTTTTCTCTGCCCGGCAATGGCCGGCAGGTTCAGTATTCCTTTACTTCCTCGTAAGGCAGACCGACATACTGTTCGGCGATGACCCGGCGGCCGTTCTCGGAATTCAGGAAGTAGTCCGCCTCCGATTTCATGAAGCGCTCGAACATCTGCCCGTCCAGGCCGTTGTTGCTGACTTCCTGATCGAAGTTATGCAGCATGTTGGTCATCCACCAGCTAAAGCGTTCGCCGTGCCAGACCCGGCGCAGCGCGATCTCCGAATACTGCTCGATGTAGCGCCGGTCGCCGGTGTCATAGACGCGGGTCAGGATCCGGTACAGGGCGGCCACATCAGAAGCTGCGAGGTTCAGGCCCTTGGCGCCAGTGGGCGGGACGATGTGGGCGGCGTCCCCCACCAGGAACAGGTTGCCGTACTGCATGGGCTCACACACGAAGGAGCGCAGCGGCGCAATGCTTTTCTCGATGCTCGGGCCGGTCACCACCTTGTCGGCGATCTCCGCTGGCAGCCGTTTTTTCAGTTCCTCCCAGAACGCCTCATCGCTCCAGTCCTCCACCTTGTCGGTAAGGGGCACCTGCAGATAGTAGCGGGAGCGGGTCGGTGAGCGCTGGCTGGCCAGGGCAAATCCCCGCTCGCTCTTGGCGTAGATCAGCTCTTCATGACAGGGCGGTGTGTCCGCCATCAGGCCCAGCCAGCCAAAGGGATAGACCCGCTCATACTCGGTGCGGATGTCTTCCGGGATGGTCTGGCGGGACACACCATGGAAGCCGTCGCAGCCCGCGATGAAATCGCAGTCCAGCCGGTAGGACTCGCCGCCATGGTCAAAGGTCAGGTACGGCTGGTCGCTCTTCACGTCATGGGGCTGCACGCCGGAGGCCTCGTAATAGGTCTCCAGGCCGGCTTCACGGCGGGCGTCCATCAGGTCTCGGGTGATCTCAACCTGGCCATAGCAGACCACTTCATCACCCCCGGTGAGGCCCTTGAGATCGATGCGGGTACGTTTGCCATTGATTGCCAGTTCGACGCCTTCGTGCACATGGCCCTCGGCGTCCATGCGTTCGCTGACACCGGCCTCACGGACCAGATCAGCAAAACCCTGTTCCAGAATGCCGGCACGGATTCGGCCGAGCACGTAATCGCCGGTCACCCGTTCCAGAATGATGTTACTGATGCCCTTTCGGGCCAGAAGCTGGCCCAGAAGCAGGCCGGACGGACCCGCCCCGATGATGGCTACCTGAGTCTGAATGGTTTTCATAGTGATCCTGTTATTGTCTTGTTAGTGGGTCTGTTCAGGTAGTCATGATTGATGATCGCCGCCCTTCCATGAATGGAAAATCAAAACGCTCAGTTGTACTTTTTCGACACTTTGAGCCGACGCCAGCGGACGCTCTGTCAAGTCAGTAAGGCGATCAGGGCCGAGAGGGAGGCAAAGGAGAGCACGGTGGTCAACAGCAGGGTGCTGGCGCACAGCCTGCCAAGCCCGTAGTGACCACCGATGATGGGAAACACACTGAGCATGGGCATGGCCGCCAGCAGGATCATCGACAGCCGGAGCTGCCCGGAGAGTCCGGGGGCCAGCATCAGAAGAACAAAAACCAGAAGGGGATGTATCAGCAGTTTCCCGGCAAGAACGGGGGCGATACTGCCGAGATCACTGCGGATCGGGTTACCCACCAGCGTCCCGCCAATAGTGAAGAGGGCCACGGAAACCGAAGCACCGGCCAGCATGTCCAGGGTCCTGAGCACGCCGGCCGGCATCGGTGGGTCCAACAGGGACACCAGCATACCGGCAGCAATGGCCAGTAATAAAGGGTTTCTGACCAATCGACCAGCCACAGCCTGCATTCGTTCGCCAAACGACGGCCCGGCACCGCCTTCACTGCTGCCATACTCGATGATGGCCAGCGCCAGCGGCATCACCAGTATGTTTTCGATCATCAGGGACATGGCAAACGCCTGGGCCGGCGGGTCCTGAAAGACCTGCAGCAGCACCGGATAGCCGATGAAGGCACTGTTCGACATCGACATGCCCAGCCCCATGACGCCACTGGCGGCGAGGCTCTGGCCACGAATGAAACGGCTGAAAACGATACCGAGGGCCAGTGTCACCACCGACGCCACGCCGTAAACCAGCAGGTACGCCGGTTCGACAATGGCCTGGAACTCCAGCCGGGAAATGGTGGTGAAGATCAGGGCCGGCAGCGCCAGGTGCAGCACAAAACGGCCCATACCCGGCAGCGCGCTCTGCTGGATCAGCCCGCTCCGGACCGCCAGATAGCCGATGCCGATCAGCAGGAAGATCGGCCCGGTGATGGTGAGCACCTGAGCCATGTCAGTGGTTTTCCCGGTGGTCCCGGAAGGTGGAGGGCGACGCCCCGACCCGGCGCTTGAAGAACCGGGAGAAGTAAGCCGGATCGCTGAAACCCAGTTCGTAGGCGATCAGTGACACCGGGGCCGACGAGTAGATCAGCATGCGCTGTGCCTCCAGGGCGAGCCGGTCCTGGATCAGGTCGCCGACACTCTTGCCCGAGACCGCCTTGCAGGCCCGGTTAAGACCGATCGGTGTGGTGCACAGGGCATCGGCGTAGTACTGACAGGGACGGTGGTCCCGATAGTACTTTTCGATCAGTTCGCACAGTTGCTGATACCGCTTCCCGTAGTGATCCTGGGAGCGCGGGTCACCAGGCACCTCCAGATACCGGCCAAGCTTGATCAGCAGGGAGAACAGCAGGTGCTCAAACAGCTTCTGCTTGCCCGGTTCGTTGTTCCGGTATTCATTCACCAGTTGCTGCATGGTCTGATCGATGAACTGCTGCTCCGATTCCCGTCCCTGCAGATGAATCAGTTGGGCGCCATTGCGTAGTTCCTCGGGCACATCGGAGCCGCCACGGAACTGATCGTCCGCCAGCAGCACCCGGGACAGGGTAATGACATAACCGAGGGTGGTGTCCCGCTCAAACTCGAAGCCGTGCACCACCGAAGACGGAATAGTAAACAGGCAAGGTCCTTCGGTGTCGTACTCCCGGCCATCGACCCGGGCCCGGACCCTGCCACTGCGGACGTACACCAACTGGTACATCCGAGGGTGGGAATGGACACTGATGCTCCAGTTGAACAGCCGCGCCCGGGACTTGATGTCCTCGATATGGAAGAACTCCGGGTCGCTGACCGAGGGTTCTTCCCGGTACAGGGCGTAGGTGGAAATCCCGGCCCCGGCGTTCATGTCAGAGCAGCCCCAGCGTCAGCACCGGGAAGGCGATGATCAGCGCCAGACGCACCAGGTCCGAGAGCACGAACGGGAATACACCCCGGAAGATGGTGCCGATGGAAATATCGTGGGTGAACGCCTTGATCACAAACACGTTCATGCCCACCGGCGGTGTGATCATCCCCAGCTCCACAGTGATGACCGCCACCACGCCGAACCAGACCGGATCAAAGCCGGCAGCCTGAATCAGCGGAAACACCACCGGTACCGTCAGCAGCAGCATGGCAATACTGTCCATGACACAGCCCAGCAACATGAACAGCACAAGCACCGAAAACAGAATCATGTAGGGCGACAGGTCCAGCGAGTTGACGAAATCCACCAGCTCGAAGGAAATCCGCGACACACTCAGGAAGAAACCGAAGATCTCGGCCCCGATGATCATGAAAAAGATCATGGAGGAGGTAATCAGGGTTTCCTTGAGCGCGGCCACAAAGCCCTCCAGGCGCATGCCCCGTTTGACCGCAATCATCAGGGTACAGAAGGCGCCCACGGCGGCCGCTTCTGTGGGCGTGAAGATGCCCATGTAGATACCGCCGATGATGACCACGAACACGCCGGTGAATGGCAGCAGCCCCTTCAGCCCCACCAGTTTCTCCCGGAGGGTCGTGGGCTCGCCGGGGGTGGCCAGGCCGGGTTTGAGCTTCACCTGGATCACCACCGCCAGGGCATAGAGGACCAGCCCGAGGATGCCGGGCAGCAGCCCCGCCATGAACATGTCCCCCACGGACTGCTCGGTAATCAGGGCATAGAGCAGCAGGGCGATGGACGGTGGAATGATGATACCCAGGGTGCCGCCGGCGGCGAGTGTGCCGGTGGCCAGTGAGGCGGCATAGCCGTGCTTGCGCATTTCCGGCAGCGCCACCCGGGACATGCTGGCCGCCGTGGCCACCGACGAACCGGAAATGGCCGAGAAAATCCCGCACGACAGCAGCGATGCCAGGGAAATGCCCGCAGGCCAGGAGCCGAACAGGGTCCGTGCCCCGCCGAACAGCTGATCGGACATTTTCGACTTGGACGCCAGTATCCCCATCAGGATAAACATGGGGATGGGCGTGAAATTGTAGTTGGTCAGAACCTCAAAGGGTCCGTTTTCCAGAATCGCCAGCGCCGGGTCAAAGGCAACAATCAGGGAAAACCCGACAAACCCGGAGGTGGCCATGGCCAGGGCGATGGGGATACGGATGGCCATCAACACGAGCATCAGGCCAATACAGCTGAAACCAATGGCGGCGGAACTCATGATGTGATCCCTATTGCTTCACGGATTCGACGAACCGCCACGAGCCCGGAGCGCAGGCACAGCATGCCGGTCCCCACCAGTGTTGCGGCGTAGATATAGAACATCGGGATGTTCAGGTCCTGTGTGGTTTCGCCACTGCCATAGGAATGGCCCACGGAGCCCCAGAAGCGGTAGCTCATAGCCAGCGCCAGCAATCCGTAGCCGATGAAACAGATACTCTGCAGCACGGCTATCGAACGGTCGGACAGGGTATTGGTGAACAGGTCCACCACCACCTGGGAGCGGTCAACGTTACAGGGCAGGGCATAAAGAATGGCGAATAACAGGGCGAAACGGGCGATCTCGATCCCACCATTGAAGGTGAGATCGAGACTGCCATCGGTCAGCCCGAAAAGTGCGCGGGTCGACACCTCAGCCAGTACCACCAGCATCATTGCCGTAATCATGAAGCCACTGACCAGCAACATTACCCGGCTGATGGCGTCGACTATGCTCGCAAATCGAGACATGACAGCTCCTGAGCCTCTGGCAACCGTTAGGACTGTTGCTGGCACTGCTCAGAGAGCTCGACAGCACGCTGATACACCTTGCGCGCCGGCATTCCTTTGTCTTCGAGGTCCTGCAGATAGCCTTCGATGGTGGCATCCAGAACGGGCTTCCACGCCTCGTTTTCCGTTGCGTTTTCCAGGGTGATAATATTGTGACCGGCGTCCACCGCATCCTGGCGGCCCATGGCGTCGACTTCATCGAACATCTCACCGGCGGCGGTGGCCATGGCCATCCCGGAGTTGTCATCAATCACCTGCTGCAGGTCCTCAGGCATGCTGTTGTAGACCTGCTTGTTCATGGTGACCACGAACGACAGGCTGTACAGGCCGATTTCCGTATGGTTGTTGGCCAGCTCGTTGATGCGGAAGGAATGCACGCCTTCCCAGGGCAGAGCCACGCCGTCGATCACACCGCGCTGCATGGACTGATAGGATTCCGGAGCCGGCATACCGACCGGGGCCGCACCCAGCCGTTCGAGCAGCGATGCCACCACCTGGGTCGGCCGGCGAATGCGCAGGCCTTCCAGATCGGACGGCTTGCGGATTTCGGCATCCGTGGTGTGCAGGTGACCCTGACCGTGGGTGAACAGGAACACCGGGTGGGTTTCGTCATATTCCGCTGTGGTCAGACCTTCGTCATACAGGCCCTGAATCACACAGGAGCCCTGCTCGGCACTCTTGACGATGCCCGGCAGCTCCACGATCTGGGTCAACGGGAAACGGTTGGCGGTATACCCCTGCACCGTGGCCGTGACATCGGCAATGCGGTTGATCACGGCTTCGTACTGGGCCGGCGGCTTGGAAAGCGTGCTACCCGGATAGATTTCCACTTCGATGCGGCCATCGGAATCCGCCTCCACCTGATCGGCCCACTTCTGGAAGACTTCCTTGTGGATGGGCGAGACGGACGGCCAGAAATGCGCAAAGCGCAAAGTATAATCCGCCGCCTGGACCGACGATGCCAACGCCATGGCCGCCGTTGCGGCAACAAGCGATTTTGTCAGTTTTGTTTTCATTGTGATCGACCTCTCGGGTTTTTTTGTGGTTGTGTCACTGAGAGCGCCCCGAAACCCGGAGCCAGCTCTGAAAAGTCCTGTCAGGCAAACTCCTCAGTGTCTATCTCCGTCTGCTGTTTTGCGCTGTAGCGCGGCCCGGCCACCGTGTCCTGATTGATCAGGGCATCGAGCCGGTTAACGATATCGTCGGACAATCGGACAGAACCGGCTGCCAGGTTTTCCTTCATGTGGTCAACGGAACGGGTACCGGGAATCGGGACGATGAAATCCCCTTTCGAGCGGATCCACGCCAGCGCCAGTTGCGCCGGTGTGCAGCCGGCCTCCTCGGCGATGGCGACGTAGTCATCCAGCAACGCCAGATTTTTCCGGTAGTTGTCCTTGTGGAAGCGGGGCATGTTGTTGCGGATGTCCTTGTCCACCAGGTTATCGACATCCCGCAGCCCGTTGGTCAGAAAGCCGCGCGCCAGGGGGCTGAAGGCGACAAACCGGGTGCCGCTGGTGCGACAGGCGTCCAGCACGGCAATCTCGGCATTACGGGACCACAGGGAATACTCGGTCTGGACCGCCGCAATCGGGTGCACCGCCTGGGCCCGGCGCAGGGTGTCAGCCGATACTTCAGACAGCCCGATCGCGCCGATCTTGCCTTCCTGGACCAGGTCCGCCAGTGCATCCACGCTTTCCTCAACCGGAACCTTGGGGTCCAGCCGGTGCAGGTAATACAGATCAATGTGGTCGGTATTGAGCCGGCCCAGGCTCTCTTCACACTGGGCCCGCAGGGTCTCGGGGCGACCATCAATTTCCTTGACGCCGCTGTCCCGGCCAATGGCCATGCCGCATTTGCTGGCCAGAAACAGGGACTGGCGATAGTCCTTAATGGCCCGGCCAACCACGGCCTCGTTCTTGCCGCCGCCGTAGAGTGTGGCGGTATCGAAATGGCGGTACCCCATGTCAAACGCCTCGTGCAGTGCACGGACCGCCTCGTCCTCGGACAGCGGTGTGCCGTAGGCGTGGGACAGATTCATGCAGCCCAGTCCGATGACAGGCTGATCAAAATGCTTGTTCAGCATGGTGCTCATTTGGGGTCTCCGTTTCGATCCGGTATCCGCCGGGGTGGCCAAGCCACCCACGGGTTTCAGTCCTGCAGGCACTGCTCCAGGCGATTGAGAGTTTCCATCGCCGGCAGGCACTGGGCCACGCTGGCGTTCGGTTCGCGGCCAGCCTCAACCGCAGCGATAAACTCGCGGTCCTGCAGTTCGATGCCGTTGTTGGACACCGCAACGCCGGACAGATCCACCGGATTCTCGTTACCGTCGACCAGGTCGTCATAACGGGCGATGTAGGTGCCGTTGTCGCAGATATACCGGAAGAAAGTGCCGAAAGGCCCGTCGTTGTTGAACGACAGGGACAGGGTGCAGAGGGCACCGTTGGGGACTTTCATGCCAATGCTCATGTCCATGGCAATGCCCAGATCCGGATGGTGCGGCCCTTCCAGCGCCTGCACCTTGTCGGCGGTTTCGCCGGTCTGGTACTGGAACAGATCCACTGTATGGCAGGCGTGGTGCCACAGCAGGTGGTCGGTCCAGGAGCGCGGCTGGCCCTTGGCGTTGGTGTTGGTACGACGGAAGAAGTAGGTCTGCACGTCCATCTGCTGAACCTTCAGCTCACCGGCCTGGATCTTGTTATGGATCCACTGGTGGCTCGGGTTGAACCGGCGGGTGTGGCCGGCCATGGCCACCAGGCCGGTCTTTTTCTGGACCTCGACCAGCTTGCGGGCATCGTCGATGTTGTCCGCCATGGGAATCTCGACCATCACGTGCTTGCCGGCTTCCAGACACTGGATTGCCTGGGCCGCGTGCATCTGGGTCGGGGTCGCCAGAATGACGCCATCCACGTCATCCCGGGCCAGGGATTCCGCCAGATCGGTGGTGTAATGGGGTACGCCCCGCTCTTCGGCGAACTCACGGATAACATCACTTTTGGTGCCGACAACCGAGGTCACGGTCGCGCCCTCAATGGCGGCGATGGCGTCCATATGCTTCATGCCAAATGCGCCCGAGGCGCCAGCTACACACAGTCTCATGCCATAGTCTCCTGATTCTTGAATCCGTTGGTTTGGCTTGCCAGATACATCGAAGTGCCCATCCGGCACGTCACTTTTGTACCAAAATCTATCACTCAGCCCGGGCGCAGAGTAATTGATTAACTTCTCTGGGTATTCAATTTTTGCAAAGGAAGGTTGAATCAGCCGGCCTGATAACGAGAGGCAGCTGCCTTCAGAAGATCCAGAAAATGCTTCTGGGTGGGCGTGGGGTGCCAGTCCCGGCGAACCGTGATGCCGATGGGGCGGCGGGTATGGCTCAGGTCGTAGGGAATGACGCTCAGGACATTCTGTCGCAGTTCCTGCTCGACCTGGTGGGTGGAAATCAGGGTCAGACGATCACTGCCACTAAGCAGGGAACGGATAAGTATTTGCGAACTGGTTTCCACCAGCCGCAAGGGAGTCGGCAATCCCTCGTCGGTAAAGAGGGTGTCGAAAAAAGTACGGGTAGGCGTGCCCTTACGGGGTACAACCCAGCCATAATCCACCAGCTGCTCGAGAGTCAGGGACTTAGCCTGGTGCAGCGGGTGGTCCTTGCGACCCACAATCGCCAGCGGTGGTGAAATCAGTTCCTCCTGGACAATATCGTCCGCCGGCGGCGGAAAGCGCAGGGCACCGATCAACAGGTCCAGATCGCCATTGCGCAGGTGGAACAGCAGATCGTTATAGGGTGCGTCCACCACATCCAGCCCGATATCCGGGTGCGCCAGGGTAAACCGGTTGATGACATCCGGCAGGATCGAGGTCCGGGCCAGCGGCATACTACCGATGGTGATCTTGCCCACTTCCCGGGATTGCAGCGCCAGAATCTCGTAGTAACCCTGTTCAATTTCACCAAAGGCCAGCTTGGCCGCCCGAGCCAGTTGCTCGGCTGCACGGGTGGGCAGTATCGACGACCGGGCCTTTTCGAACAGCACGATCCCCAGCAGTTCCTCAAGCTCCCGGCTGGCCCGGTGCAACGAAGACTGGGACAGCTCCAGTTGCCGGCTGGCCACGCTGAAGCTGTGGTTCTCGGTGACCGCAATCAATGCCCGCAGCTGGGTGGTGGTCAGCAACGGTAAAAGCGTGGTTGCGCCTGGCTGGCCGGCACTGCCTCTGAGGGCCAGCCGTATACCCCGTTCCAGATAATCAATACAACGCAGCACCCGGGTGTTCCAGACCCGGCCCGCCGTTGTCAGGAACATGCCGTTTGAATGGCGCTCAAACAGCTCGGTCTCCAGCAGCGACTCCAGTTTTCCTATTGCCTGTGTGATCGCGGGTTGAGACAGGAAAACCAGCGGTGCCGCCTTGCTGATGCTGCGCTGGCGGGCAACCTCAAGGAAAACCCGGAGGTGTCTGAGATTGGGAATCACTCGTTGCATAAAGGTGCCAAAAGCATGGGGCTTTTTCGGTGCATTCTCAAAAATCAATATTATTGCGGTTAAATTGAAATAGCCAGTCCCGGGACCCTTAAGAATACTAGGTTCAACAGGTTTCCCTAATGACGTCACCGTTTTTGAAGGTCTGAATGATGATTATCGACTGCCATGGTCACTACACCACCACACCGCCACAGGTGGGTGAGTACCGAGAAAAACAGAAAGAAGCCGTTGCCAGGGACCCGGATTTTGTCGGCGACAAGGGCCGGATAAGCATCAGCGACAGCGAGATCCGCGAGAGCATCGAGCAGAACCAGCTCCGGCTGCAGCAGGAAAGGGGCACGGATCTGACCATCTTTTCCCCGCGGGCCAGCTGGATGGGCCACCACATCGGCAATGAGCACACCAGCCGGTTCTGGACGGAACACCAGAACGACCTGATCCGCCGGGTCTGCGACCTGTTTCCGAACAACTTTGCCCCGGTCGCCCAGCTGCCCCAGTCACCGGGCGTCGATCCGGCCAAGTCGGTCCCGGAAATCGTCCGCACGGTTGAGCAGATGGGCTTTATCGGGATCAACCTGAACCCGGACCCCAGCGGTGGTCACTGGAATGGCTCGTCCCTGGCGGACCGCTCCTTCTACCCCATCTACGAGAAGATGGTGGAGTATGACATTCCGGCCATGGTGCACGTCAGCGCCGCCTGCAACGACTGCTTCCACACCACCGGTTCCCATTACCTCGGGGCAGATACCACCGGCTTCCAGCAACTGATGATGTCGGATGTGTTCAAGGACTTCCCGGAACTGAAGATCATCATTCCTCACGGCGGTGGTGCCGTGCCCTATCACTGGGGCCGTTTCCGGGGCCTGGCCCAGGATCGTGGTTTCGATCTGGAAGAGCGGGTACTGAACAACATCTATTTCGACACCTGCGTGTATCACCAGCGCGGCATTGATCTGCTGCTGGATATCGTTCCGACCAAGAACATCCTGTTTGCCTCGGAAATGATCGGAGCCGTGCGCGGCATCGACCCGGAAACCGGGCACTATTTCGATGACACCAAACGGTACATCGACAACAACGCCGTGCTGAGTGCCGAACAGAAGCAGGCTATTTTCGAGCACAACATTCGCCAGGTATTCAGCCGTCTGAAACTACCGGCCTGATCGGGGGTCTGATCCATGAGAGAGAATGTGGTTGTCCAGAATATTGAACGGGTGGATCCGGCCGTCATCGAAGGCCTCGCCCAGTGTGGCGTTGCCACGGTCCACGAGGCCCAGGGCCGGGTCGGGCTGCTGGCGCACTACATGCGACCGATCCAGCAGGACAAATGCGTGGCAGGCTCTGCCCTGACCATCTCCGGTGCTGCCGGTGACAACTGGATGATGCATGTGGCCATCGAACAGGCACGCGAGGGCGACATGCTGGTGTTCGCGCCCACGTCCCCCTCCTATCACGGCTTCTTCGGCGACCTGCTGGCCACCTCGGCCCAGGCCCGGGGCGTTGTTGGCCTGATCATCGACGGCGGCGTCCGCGACACCCGTGATCTGCGCCAGATGGACTTCCCGGTCTGGTCGAAGGCCGTATTCGCCGAAGGCACCATCAAGGAAACCCTGGGCTCGGTCAACGTGCCCATTGTCTGCGCCGACGCGCTGATCAACCCGGGCGATGTCATCGTGGCCGACGATGACGGCGTGGTGGTGGTCCGCCGTGACCATGCCGCCGAGGTACTGGAACTGTCCCGCCAGCGCGAAGCCCGCGAGGAAGAAAAACGCGTGCGACTGGCCAACGGCGAACTGGGCCTGGATATCTACGACATGCGCCCGCGCCTGAAAGAAAAGGGGCTGAAGTATGTCTGAGGGCGTTCGCTGCATGTGGATGCGGGGCGGGACCTCCAAGGGGGGCTATTTCCTGGCCTCTGACCTGCCTGCGGACACCGCCGAGCGGGACGCCTTCCTGTTGCGGGTCATGGGTTCCCCCGACCCGCGACAGATTGACGGCATGGGCGGCGCCGACCCACTGACCTCCAAGGTCGCCGTGGTCAACGCCTCGGACCGGGACGACGCCGATGTGGAGTACCTGTTCCTGCAGGTCTTTGTAGATCAGGCCATCGTCACCGACGCCCAGAACTGCGGCAACATCCTGGCCGGCGTGGGCCCCTTCGCCATTGAGCGCGGGCTGGTGCCGGCAGACAGCGACGAAACCGACGTCCGTATTTTCATGCGCAATACCGGGCAGATCGCCACCGCCCGTATCGCCACGCCCGGCGGACAGGTCAGTTACGTGGGCGAGGCCCGCATCGACGGGGTGCCGGGCAGCGCTGCCGCTGTTCCCATTACCTTCGAGGACACCGCCGGCTCCAGCTGCGGGGCTCTTCTGCCCACCGGCAATGCCGTGGATGTGATTGACGGCATCGAGGTCACCCTGATCGACAATGGCATGCCGGTGGTGGTGATGCGCGCCGGGGACATGGGCATCACCGGCACGGAAACCCGCGAAGAACTGGAAGCCAACACCGCACTGCGGGAAAAACTGGAAGCCATTCGCCTGAAGGCCGGCCCGATGATGAACCTGGGGGACGTGTCCGCCAAGTCAGTGCCCAAGATGTCCATGGTCAGTCCGGCGCATGATGGCGGCGCATTATCCACAAGAACCTTTATTCCCCACCGCTGCCACGCCTCAATCGGCGTACTGGGCGCGGTCAGTGTCGCCACCGCTGCAGTGCTGGAAGGCTCACCCGCCCATGCCGTAGCGATTCTGCCCGACGGCGCCCGCAAGACCCTCTCGGTGGAACATCCCATTGGCGAAATGAGCGTCATTCTTGAGGTGGACAACACCGGAGACGTGGCCTCTGCGGCAATATTACGCACTGCCCGCAAGCTGTTTGATGGCACTGTTTTTACACAAGAGAATTAACAACAGGTACCGAAAGATGATGGACCCAGACTACCTTCCGTTCCACTCAAGCCCCAGCAAGCCCGAATTCCGGGCACCGGCTGGCGCCGTGGATGCCCATTGTCACGTGTTCGGTCCGGCTGACCGCTTTCCCTATCACCCAAAACGCAAGTACACGCCCTGTGATGCGCCCAAGGAAAAGCTGTTCGAGCTACGCGATTACCTGGGATTCGAACGCAACGTGATTGTTCAGGCGTCCTGCCATGGCACCGATAACGCAGCCCTGGTGGATGCCCTGAACACTGCCGGAGAGCGCGCCCGGGGTGTCGCCGTGGTTGACCCGGCCATTACCGAAGACGAACTGCGGCGCATGGACGAAGCCGGTGTCCGTGCCGTGCGCTTCAACTTTGTCAAACGCCTGGTGGACACCACCCCGCGGGAGGTCTTCGTCTCCATTGCTGAGAAAATCCGCCCGCTGGGCTGGCACATCGTGGTTTACTTCGAAGCCCCCGACCTCGAAGAACTGACGCCCTTCCTGAACGAACTGGACACCACCATCGTGGTCGACCACATGGGCCGGCCGGATGTCAGCAAAGGCGTGGACCATCCGGATTTCCAGCGCTTCATCGACCTGATGAAGAACAACGAGCGGATATGGACCAAAGTGTCCTGCCCGGAACGCCTGACCCAGACCCCGCCGGACTATTCAGACGTTGTGCCTTTCGCCCGCACGCTGGTGGAAACCTACCCGGACCGGGTGCTCTGGGGCACCGACTGGCCACACCCGAACATGAAATCCCATGTACCTGACGACGGCAAACTCGTGGACGTGATCCCGCAGATCGCCCCCACACCCGAACTACAGAAAAAGCTGCTGGTGGACAACCCCATGCGGCTCTACTGGTCCTGATGCCAAGGACTTGAGAAAGGAGAGATCCCAATGACAGATGACAAAAACAAAACCTGGGGCACCATCAAATTTGATGGACCAATGGCCACCAAGGGCTACGCGCTGAACAAGATGTGTTACTCGTTCAACAACGCCGAAGCCCGTGAGGAGTTCAAGCAGGACGAAGCCGCCTACTGCGACAAGTTCGGCCTGACTCCCGAACAGAAGGAAGCGGTCATCAATCGCGACATTCTGGCCATGGAGCGTGAAGGCGGAAGCATCTATTACCTCGCCAAGTTCGCCGGCCTGCTCGGGTTGAATGTGCAGGACGTGGGTGGCCTTCAGACCGGCCGCACCACGGAAGAATTTCAGGCATACCTGGATAGCCAGGGGAGAGGTAAGAACAATGGCTAAAATCATCGGCGGCATCACCACATCACACATCCCGGCCATCGGCATCGCCATGGACCGTGGTCTGGAGGACACCCCTTACTGGAAGGATTTCTTTGCCGGCTATCCCCCGATCCGGGAGTGGTTGGGGGAACAGAAACCGGACATTGCCATCGTGTTCTATAACGACCACGGCCTGGAAATGTTCCTCGACAAGAAACCCACCTTCGCCATCGGCTGCGCACCCAGCTACGACAATGCCGACGAAGGCTGGGGCATCGCCACCATTCCGCCGGTCACCGGCGAAACCGAGCTGTCCTGGCACATCGTCAATGAGCTGATCGAACACGACTTCGATCCCACCGTCTGCCAGGACATCAAGGTGGATCACGGCCTGACCGTGCCCCTGTCCCTGATGTATCCGGGCCATAACTACCAGCACATGAAGGTCATCCCGGTGTGCATCAACTGCGAACGCCACCCCATGCCCAAGCCGTCCCGCTGCTACGCACTGGGCCAGGCCATCGGCAAGGCGGTGGAGTCCTTCGACAGCGACCAGAAAGTAGTGGTCTTCGGCACCGGTGGGCTGTCCCACCAGCTCGACGGCGAGCGCGCCGGCATTATCAATGCCGACTTCGATGAAGAGTGCATGAACAAACTGGTGTCCGACCCCGAGGCGCTGACCCGATACAGCAATGACGAACTGGTCGAAATCGCCGGTGCCCAGGGCGTCGAGCTCAACATGTGGCTGGCCATGCGTGGCTGCATGCTGGGCAAGGTGCGGGAAGTTCATCGCAACTACGTCGCGCCCATCTCCAATACCGGTGCCGGCACCCAGCTTCTGCTCAACGAGTAATGACCGGGCGCCGCTGCGGCGGCGCCGGCCTTACCTATCGCAAACCCGACAACACAAATGGGAGGTTGTGCACAGAACCCGATTATCGATCTGCTATCGACCCTATCAGTCTTATTTCAATTAAAACAATACGTTAAAAGCTTCCTGTCTAGAACGACAACAATAGAGGAAAGGCACTCATGATGCTCAAGAACAAATTGGCACTGGCTATCATCGCTGTCGGAATCTCCACCCAGGCCGCCGCCGTGGAAATCGGCGAATTCAATGGCACCCAACTCAGCATCGGCGGTTACGTCAAAGCCGAAGGTATCGTCGATATGCCGGACGACGGCGACCAGGACTTCGAAGGGTCCATGCGCCAGACCCGGCTGAACGTCTCCGCCAAACGGAAAATCCAGGGACACAACGTCAAGGCTTTTGTCGAAGGCGACTTCTGGGACAACAACATGACCGACAGCGACAGCACCTATGCGCTGCGTCTGCGTCATGCCTACATTGGCGTCGACAATTTCACCATCGGCCAGACCTGGAACGGCCAGTTCTTCGCCAATGCCCCTTTCGATGTGGAAATGGTGAACTTCTGGGGCCTGGGTACCGGCACCATTGCCGGTAACGGCGCCGTGGTCCGTCCGGACCTGGGTATTCACTACACCCTTGGCGGCCTGCGCCTGACCCTGCAGGATCCGGTCTATGACCAGGCGGGTTTCCCGGACATGGTCGCGGCCTATACCTACCGCACCGGCGGCCACGCTTTCAACCTGGCCGTAACCGGCCGTGAAGTGGGCGTCGACGATGCCCTGGGCAACGGTGGCGACGACACCGAATTCGGTGCCGCCATCTCGGCAGCCGCCAAATTGCAGTTTGCCGACACCACCCTCGCCTTCAGCGCCTTCACCGGCGAAGGTGCCGGTGTCTACGCCGGCTGGGGCTATAATGGCGCCTACGGCCCGAATCAGGAAACCGACGTCAACTCCGAGACCGGTGACCTGATCAAGACCACCGGTTTCTCCGCTGGCGTTACCCAGAAATTCATGGATAACCTGCGCGGCACCATCCGTTACGGACAGGTGGAATCGGATGAAATCAACACTGGCGCCGGCATTGGCCCGCAGCCGGTGGACGATACCCTGAAGATGGTCAACGTGAACCTGATCTACACCTACCTGCCGGGGCTGGATCTGGGCATCGAGTGGCGTGACCAGAACGCCGGCACGCGAGTGGCCGGAGGCCCCAACGACCCGGCCTCAAGCTCCATGCGCCCGAAAGGCCAGCAGGTCGAGCTGTTTGCCAAGTACAGCTTCTGATCCTGCCGGGTTCAGTGACCAGGGCCGTGCTCTATGCACGGCCTTTTTGTTTGTGTTCAATGGCAGACATCCCCTGCCCTATCAGACAAGGAGCTTTTCATGGCAAGCCAGTGGATTGATATCGCGGATTCCGGTGATCGCCGTTTCACCGGCCATCTGACCCTCCCCCCTGCAGGAACCGGCCCCGGCCTTGTCCTGCTCCAGGAAATCTGGGGCGTGAATCACCACATCCGGGCCGTGGCCGAGCAGTATGCCCTGGCTGGCTTTGTGGTGCTGGCCCCCGACGTGTTCTGGCGCCAGGAACATCAGGTGGACCTGGATTACGATGAGCCGGGCATTGCCAGGGCGAAGGAACTGAGGGCCGGACTGGATGATGCCCGGGCCGGGGATGACGCCTGTCAGGCGACCAGAGTGCTGCGGGAACGCCCGGAAATTCAGGGGCCGGTCGCTGCGGTCGGTTACTGCCTCGGTGGTCAGCTTGCCTACCGTGCGGCCGCCGGCCAGGCGGTGGATGCGGCCGTGTCCTTTTACGGGGGCGGTATTGCCGCGAATCTGGAGCTGGCAGCGCAGGTACAGGTTCCGATGCTGTTCCATCACGCCGGCCGGGACAAAATGATTCCTCCGGAGGACGTTGACCGGATCCGCCGCGCTTTCGGGGGTCACGATCAGGCGGTATTCTGCGACTATCCCGAATCCGATCACGGGTTCAGTTGCTGGGGCCGGCCGGCCTACGACCAGCGGGCCGCAGCACTGGCCCATGGCCGGTCACTCACCTTCCTGGCCGGGCAGCTCTAGTCGTCAACGGTCAGGTCCCGGCCCAGTCCGGCCCAACGGGCCCACAGGCCGAAGAACAGCAACAGCACCGCAGAACAAAGGGCAAAGGCAACGGGGAACCCCCAGAGTTCCGCGCTGAGCCCCATCACCAGCGGTGCCACCGCCTGGGCCAGGCGGTTGCCCATCAACCGCAGGGCCAGGCTCGGTGCCCGCTGAGCCGTGTCGACGCTTTCCGACAGGATCACCATCGACAGGGGCTGGGACAGACCGCCGGCAACGCCCATCGCAATGGCCAGCACCGCCAGAAACAGTACCTGATCCCCGGCCAGGCCGGTCAGCATCAGCGATACGGTCACGCACAGTGCCGCAAACTGGATGGTGCGGGTGCGCCCGCCCAGCCAGTCAATCACCCGGGACATAACCAGCCGCACCAGCATCGAGGTCAGCGCCCGCAAGCTGATCAGAACCCCCACCATCGCGGCGCTGATGGCCAGGCCTTCCAGGTACACCGGCATGAAGCCGGAATGCACGCTCATAACGAACAAGGCCACACTCGCTATGACCATCGACAGTTGCAGTCCCCGGTTCTGTCGCAACAGGCGCCACTGGGCCCGATAGCCGGACGTTGACTTGCCGGCGGGCGTGCCCTGATTGGCGAGCGGTGACAGCCCGAACGCGGAAGCGGCGGAAATCAGCGGGAACACCATGATGGCGACGAAGGAGTGGCTGATCGAGTGGTGGTCGATCAGGTACCCCGCCAGCAGGGGGCCGAGCAGTTGGCCCCCCGACATGCCGGTGGTATACCAGCCGAAATACCGCTCCAGCGCCTTACCCTTGCCCAGCCCGGAGATCAGCGCCTGGGCGGCGATGATCAGAACCATGTTGGACATGCCGGCGATCATCTGGGTGATCAGCAAGCCCGCCAGGTTCGGCATCAGCAGTGAAAACACCGGGCCGGCAGCCATGCCCAGGCCTCCTGCGATGATGGTTTTCTTGGCCCCGATGCGCCCGACGTACCCGCCCATGGGAATGGCCAGTATCAGCGGCAGTATGTAGGGAGCGGAAACCACCAGGCCGATCACCGACGGCCCGATATTCAGTTCCAGGGCTTTGAGGGGCACGGTGAGCATGAGCATGGTGTTGGCCAGCATGGCCAGGGTCAGCGCCCAGGTAACCACCATCAGATCCCGCAAAGCACCGGGACGGGCGGTAGTGTCCGGATCAGTAGGTGTGTCAGTCGACATGAAAGCGTTTCAGGGAAGTCGTGAAAAAGGGCGCTGGCAGACACTGCCAGCGCAAAGGGCCAGTATACCGTATGAAGGGGTGTTGATGGCCCACGGAGAGTCGAACGAACCGTTCAGGAAGACAGAGGGTACCGGGGACGTGATCAGCCGGCCCCGGGGAGAGCGAAAGTATCCTCGTCCGGTTGGGTGGAATAGAGCCTGTCGACCAGCCCGGCCCGGTTTTCCAGCACCGCGCGCTGGTTGATACTGCCCTTGTCGGTGATTTCGTGACGGTCGATGTCCGGTGGATCGGTCAGCAGCAGCATCCGTTTCACCTCGGTGGAGCTGCCGGTTGCATGCTCCGCCATGGCTTCGAGTTTCTGCTGGAACACCTCCCGCAGGTGCGGATGCCGGGCCAGCTCAAGGTTATCCCTGTCGCTGCCTGCCGGCACCAGTTCCCGGCAGTGCTGCCAATCCGGAAACACCAGAGCCCCGACATAGCTTTTGTTGTGCCCGGTGATCACCACATCCTGCACATAGGGCGCAAAGAAATGGATCACGTGCGCTCTGAGGGTGCCGGCGCTGACCCAGGTCCCGGTGTCCAGTTTGAAGTCTTCGGAGACCCGGCCATCAAATCGGAAACCGCGCTCGGGCCGGTCCGGATCCAGATACTTGAAAGCATCCCCCAGGCAGTAATAGCCCTCGTCATCATACGCCTTGGCGGTCAGTTCCGGCGCCCGCCAGTAGCCCGGCATGATCGTCGGCGCCTTGATCCGGGCCTCGAGTTTGCCGCCATTGGGGACCAGCTTGATGGCCACCCCGGGAGCCGGCACGCCAATGACACCGGAGGCGCATTCCTCAATGGAGGCAAAGAGCGCCGCCGGTGCGGTTTCCGTCGAACCCAGACCGGTAAGCATGGGAACCTTCTTGCCGGTGTACTGGATGGCCAGTTCATCCAGCGCATCCCAGATATGCTGCGACAGACCGGCGGCGGCAAAGTAGGTCAGCTTCAGCCGGGAAAAGAAGGATCGGGCGATGTCGGGATGTTCCTGCAGTTTCTTGACCAGCAGCTCAAAGCCCTTGGGCACATTGAAGTACACCGTCGGCGCCACTTCCCGGAGGTTATTCAGGGTGATGCCAATGGCGCTTTCGGTAGGCTTGCCACCGTCGATGTAAAGGGTGCCCCCGTTATACAGGGCAATACCGGCGTTATGGTTACCGCCGAAGGTATGGTTCCAGGGCAGCCAGTCGAGCATCACCGGCGGCTCTTCCTTCAGGAAGGCCATCACCGAATTGATCATCACCTGGTTGGCGCACAGCATGCCCTGTGTATTGATCACCGCCTTGGGCAATCCGGTGGAGCCGGAGGTAAACAGAAACTTGGCAATGGTCTCGCCATCAACCTGGTCATTGGCTGCATCCACGGCCTCGGTATCGGCTGCCTCCAACAGATCGGCAAACGGTGTGACCCGATTCCGGCAGTCGTCCAGGGCATGATCGGAATTGATGGCCACCACCTGGGTTTCCGGCGCAACGGCATCGATGGCATCCCGATAGGGCCCCAGGTTATCCACAAAGATCAGACCGGGGGTGATCGTCTCGAACACATGCCGCAGCTTGCCGAAGTCGGTTGAAATCAGCGAGTAGGCGGTTGAGATCGGGGAATAGGGCACACCGATGTACATGGCGCCAAGAGCCATCAACAGGTGCTCCGTACTGTTACCGGACAGGATCGCCACCGGCCGTTCGGCACTGAGGTCCTGGGTCAGCAGCCAGGATGCGATGGCACGCACTTTTTTCAGAGCCTGGGCATAGGTCAGTTTCTGCCAGTGCTCGTCTGAGGCCCGTTGGGCCAGAAACACGCGGTCCGGGGCCTGCTCGGCGAATAATTCCAGTCGGTCTGTCAGCGTACGGGCGTAGGCATCCAGGCCGGTATCGCAACGAACCACCTGGCTGCCGTCGTTACGGTATTCGACGTCGACCGAGTGACTCACCACGTTCACCGGGTGAAAATCGGATAACATGTTGGCTTCTCCTTGGCGCTCCGTTGTTGGTTTTGTGGGCGCGCAATGTCAGTATTTTCTTTGTTTTTGGGGTGAGCAGCCAGGGCGCTCACTGATCAAACTGGTAAGCTGAGACGCCCCTCCCGGCCTGCTGGAAGGTGCTCAACCCGGCGTCGATACGCGGGACCGAATAGGCAAAATAGTAATCCGCCAGCGCCATCAGGTTGCCGTAATACACCGGATTCTGATCTTTTCTTGACTGCGCAGTAACGGCGATCAGGCACAGCTGCCAGGCACAGCAAAGCGTACCCAGGGCCTCCAGCAGCGGAACGCCCCCGGCGTTGAGCGACAGTGAGTCGCCACTATCACCGCAGATCACAGGGATCAGGGCACGGAACTGGCCGGTCGCCTGACGCAGCGCCGCGCCAAAGCCCGTTTCCTGCAGGAACGACTGTTCTGTATCGCCATCGATTTCATCCAGCAGGGCCGTTAGTGCCTGCCCGCCGTCACCCCGGATCTTCCGGAACACCAGGTCCCTGGCCTGAATGCCGGTAGTGCCCTCGTAGATGGTGGTGATCCGGGCATCCCGCATAAACTGGGCCACACCGGTTTCCTCGACAAAGCCCATGCCTCCGAAGATCTGGATAGTGGTACCGGCCATGCGGTTGGCGTTCTCGGTGGCGAAAGCCTTGAACACCGGTGTCAGCAGGGCCACCCGCTGCTCCAGGCGCGTGCGCTCGGCGTCATCCGACGTGTGCTCGGCCTTGTCGATCTGGGCCGCGATCAGATAACCCAGAGCCCGCTGGCCCATCACCTCAGCACGAATGGACAGCAGCATACGGGCAACATCCGGGTGCCGGACAATGGCCACCCGGCCGCCACCGTCGTAACCGGCGCCCTGGATGCGTTCACGGGCGTAGTCCAGCGCCTGCTGATAGCCACGCTCGCCCAGCCCGACGCCCTGCATGCCGCAACTGAGGCGGGCTTCGTTCATGAGCACGAACATGGCGGCCAGGCCACGGTTTTCCTGGCCAATCAGTTCACCGAAACAGTCGCCCTGCTCGCCGTAGCTGATCGAGCAGGTGGGGCTGCCATGCAACCCGGTCTTGTGCTCGATGCCGGTACACAGCACGTCGTTGGACTCACCGGGGCTGCCATCGTCCTGAATCCGGTACTTGGGGACCGCGAACAGCGAGATGCCCCGACTGCCGGCGGGCGCGTCCGGGGTCCGGGCCAGCACCAGGTGGACGATGTTCTCGGCCATGTCATGATCACCGTAGGTGATGTAGATCTTCTGGCCCCGTATCCGGTAGTAACCGTCGCCCTGGGGCACCGCCCGCGTAGTCAGTGCCCCCAGGTCCGAGCCTGCACCCGGCTCGGTCAGGGCCATAGCCACCGTCCACCGGCCGGTGATGATTGGCTCCAGATAACGCTGTTTCTGCGCGTCGGTGCCGAAGTTCAGCAGGATTTCACTGCCGCCCTGGGCCAGCGCATGGAACATGACAAACGCCAGATTGGCGGACAGCCACATTTCGTTGACCGGCTGGGCAATGAACTTTGGCAGGCCCTGGCCGCCGTATTCCACGGGCAAGGCCAGCCCCATCCAGCCCGCCTCGCAGAACTGACGGTAGGCCTCTTTCCAGCCGGCCGGCGTGGTCACGCGGCCGTTGTCAAAGTGACAGCCTTCGGTGTCTCCCACGGGATTGAGAGGCGCCAGTTCGCCGGCAGCGAACTTGCCGGCTTCCTCGAGTACGGCACCTACCAGGCCTTCATCAAACTCCTCAAGTGCCTGGCACTGATCGAGGCCGGTCTTGCGGATAGCCTGATTCACCAGCAGTTGCATGTCTTCCAGGGGTGCGTGATACGGGCTCATGGTTCACCTCCCCGGTCACTTGGCCGCCATGCGGATGGCACCATCAAGCCGGATGGTCTCGCCGTTGAGCATGGTGTTCTCGATGATCTGCTGGGCCAGAGAGGCAAACTCGTCCGGATCACCCAGGCGCTGCGGGAATGGCACCGAGGCGCCCAGGGACTGCTGAACCTCTTCGGGCAGGACATCCATCATCGGCGTCTTGAACAGGCCCGGCGCAATGGTCATCACCCGGATACCAAAGCGGGCCAGCTCACGGGCGATGGGCAGAGTCATGGCGACCACGCCCCCCTTGGAAGCGGCATAGCCAGCCTGGCCAATCTGGCCGTCAAAGGCGGCAACCGAGGCGGTATTAATGATCACACCACGCTCACTGTCCTTGCCCGGCTCGTTTTTCTGCATCCGATCGGCCACCAGTCGGATCATGTTGAAGGTGCCCAGCAGGTTCACACGCAAGGCCTTTTCAAAGGATGCCAGACGGTGCGGGCCCTCACGCCCTACCACCCGCTCCGCGCCCGGGATGCCGGCGCAGTTCACCAGACCATCAATCGCACCGAAGGTCGCCACGGCCTGGTCAACACAGGCGTTGACCGAGGCCTCGTCACTGATGTCGGTGCGGCAGAATTGAGCTTCGTCCCCCAGTTCGGAAGCGACCCTATTGCCGCAGTCCTCATTGATATCCGCCAGGGTGACCCGGGCGCCCAGGCCGTGCAGACGCCGGGCAACCGCCTCGCCAATGCCGGAGCTGGCACCCGTTACGATGAAATGACGCTTCTGGATATTCATGATCTGACTCCTTGTTGTTGTTTCTGTACCGGCTCAGGAGGGCTTTTTGCGATTCAGGAACTTGTCGATACGCTCCTTGACCTCGCCACTGCTCTGTGTGATTCCGGTGATCAGTGATTCGGTGTACAGGCCGTCATCCGCCGACATGTTCTCAATCCGGGACAGACCGGTAGTCATGGCCCAGTTCGAGTACCGGGAATTGGTGGCGATGGTCGCGGCCAGCTCCCGGGCCTTGGCAATCGCTTCCCCTTTGGGGACCACGTAATGGGCCAGGCCCAGGCGTTCACCTTCAGTGGCATCCAGTGTGCGACCGGTCAGCATCATTTCGGTCATCCGGCCGGCACCGATGATGCGAGCAACCGTCACTGATCCGCCGCCACCGACGAAGATACCGTGACGGCCTTCCGGCAGACGGTAGAAGGTGGAGTCATCGGAAACCCGGACATGGGCACAGGCCGCCAGCTCCAGACCGCCGCCAATGACGGCTCCATGCAGCGCTGCCACCACTGGCAGGCCGGAACTGCGGATGTAACTGAACACCCGGTGCCACATGCGCGAATGCTCGACCACCTCGAACGGTTCCCGGGCGGTGTGCTCGGACAGGTCCAGGCCGGAACAGAACTCCGGGCCATTACCGGTCAGCAGCACCACATCCAGATCACCGGGCAGGTTGCGGAAAATATCCTCGATTTCCAGACACAGGGCATCGTTGATCGCGTTTTTCTTTTCGGGCCGGTTCAGCGCCAAGTGCCCTATTCCGTCCTGGACGGAGAAAGTGAGGTAGCGGTAGTCGCTCATCGAATTCCCTCTTTGTAGTTCTGTCGGCCGTCGATGGTGCCGGCCAGTTTGTTTTAATTATATATAATAGTATATCACAACAGTTTATCAGACAAACTATACATCTCAGGCATTGGCCCGATCATCAACGCTCACAACCACCGCCATGGCCTGGTCACCACCGGCACAGCCGGTAAACAACCCATGGCCACCACCAAGCAGCACCAGTTCCTCTATAAGCTCGATAATGGCGCGCATGCCGGTCGGCCCCTGGGGATGGCCCCAGATCATGGAGCAGCCGTAGTTGTTCATGGTCATCACATCCACGCCCGTCGCCCTGGCAAAGGCCACATCATTGACGGCAAACGGGTTATGGGTCTTGATGGCCTTGAGGTCCCGATAACCGATACCAGACGCCGACAGGGCCCGGGCCGCAGCCTCAATCGGCGCCTCCGGCATGTGCGCCAGCTCGGTCCGCGCCTGGCCAAACCCGCTGAGCGTGATGCGGATGGAAGGGTCACGGCTAAGCGCCCTCGCCTTGTCCGGGGTCGTGACGATCATCGCGGCGTTGCCATCGGCGGGATGGGTCATATTGCCAAAGGTGACAACGCCGCCGTCGTAAACCGGTTTCAGCCCGGCCAGACCGTCCGCCGTGGTCGGGAACACACCCTCATCCCCTGTCATGGTTCCGGCTTCCTTATGGAACGAGGCATTGGGCACCGAGAACGGCAGGGTCATGTAACGTTTCTGGAAAGCTTGTTCGTCTTTAAGGGCCTGCTGGTACTGCTCGTAGCGGCGCAACGCCACAGCGTCCAGTTCCTCGCGGGTAATACCGAACTTACCGGCC
The DNA here is from genome assembly GCF_014201735.1 of Marinobacter oulmenensis. GTDB lineage: Bacteria > Pseudomonadota > Gammaproteobacteria > Pseudomonadales > Oleiphilaceae > Marinobacter > Marinobacter oulmenensis. The sequence continues at coordinate 207,932 of NZ_JACHFE010000005.1, forward strand.
ACGTTTTCGCCGGTCTGAATCATCGAGTGGCCACCGATGGCATCGTGCTGCATATTGTAGGTCACCTGATCTTCCGAGCGGCCATAGCCACCGGGGCCGCCCGGGGCCGGATAGTAGATATGGGCGCCGTTGGAACAGCGGTCTGCCGTCATTAGCAATGAGGTGTCGGCCAGCCCCAGAGCGACTTCGGAGGCACCGGAAAAAAGTCCCCGCACGCCGGTGGCGCAGATCTGGCTGAGCTGGTGCCCGGGCGTGGTGGCCGCCCCCAGCTCGTACAGCGGCCAGGGCGCGCCGTAGAACGACTGGTACTGGGCGTTCGTCATGCCAAGCACGCCGGAATCGAAGATCACCGGGTCGATATCGCGCCGGGCCAGTTCCTGTTTCGCCACCCAGGCCGCGAGTTTCATCGCATGCAGGTGCTGCAACGAGCCCTGCCACTTGGCGAAAGGCGTGGACCAGTAGGTACCGTAGGGAATTTCAACATTCTGGATGGGCATGTCAGCCTCCTGTTTAGCCGGTCTGTTCAGAAATAATGTCAGCGTTTGTGGCGCGCCATGAGTGCGGCCAGGCCGCCCCAGTGTTCCTCGAACAGCTCGACGGGCATTTCACGCAGGTCATCCGCTATATGTGGCCGGAAGTCCATCGCCGCCAGCACGTCTTTCTCGAGATCCAGACCCGGCGCGATTTCCACCAGGGTCATGCCGGATTCGCGCAACTCGAAAACCGCGCGTTCGGTGATGTACAGCACCGGCTGGCCGTTCTGGCGGGCAATGTCGCCACTGAAGGTGATGTGGTCCACTTCCGAGACAAACTTCCGGGCCCGCCCCTCCTCGACGACCTTCAGCTTGCCCTGGTCAAAGGCGAATTTGGCGCCGGCGGTCAGAGTGCCGCAGAACACCACTTTCTTGGCGCTCTGGGTAATGTTGATAAAACCGCCCGGGCCCACCACTTTGGGGCCGAACTTGCTGACGTTGAGGTTGCCACGGGCATCGGCCTGGGCCAGGCCCAGGAACGCAATGTCCAGGCCGCCGCCGTCGTAGAAATCAAACTGGGCGTGGTGTTCGATGATCGCCTCGGCGTTCCAGGCGGCGCCAAAGTCGCCCCCCGAGGCCGGAATACCGCCATAGGTACCCAGTTCGGTGGTCAGGGTGAACTGTTTGACCACCCCTTCTTCGGCTGCCACCGAGGCCACCCCGTCCGGCACCCCGATGCCCAGGTTAACCAGAGTGTCCGGACGCAACTCCATGGCCGCCCGGCGGGCAATCAGCTTGCGCTCACTGAACGCCATGGGCGGAATAGCACCAAGGGGAACCCGGGTATTGCCGGCAAGGCCGGGGTTATACACGGTGGCGATGGTCTGTTTGTGGTTTTCCGGCTCGGCGACCACCACGTAATCCACCAGTGAGCCGGGCACCCGGACATCCTTGGGATGCAGGGAATGGGCTTCGGCCAGGTATTTCACCTGGGCGATAACAATACCGCCGGTATTTTTGGCCGCCTGGGCCATGGGCAGGCCCTCGCTGATCTGGGCTTCCTCCTCGACGGTCAGGTTGCCATTCTCATCCGCCGTGGTACCGCGAATCACCGCCACATCGACCGGGAAGCTCTTGTAAAGCAGCCATTCCTCGTCTTCGATCTCAATCAGCTTGACCAGTTCGTCCGCCCCTCTGGAGGTCACCCGGCCGCCGGCAATGCGGGGGTCGACATAGGTGCCCATGCCCACCTTGGTAATCACCCCGGGTTTGTGGCCGGCGATCTGGCGCCAGAGTGTGGCCAATACGCCCTGGGGCAAGAGATAGGCCTCAATCCGGTCATCGGCCACCATCTGGGCCATCTTCGGCGCCTGCCCGGTATGACCGGATACCAGTCGCTTCACCAGACCGTCATGGGCCAGGTGCGCCATGCCGGCGTCCTTGCCGTCGCCACAGCCACAGTCATGTACCGGCGTAATATTTTTCGGGGAGCCGGTTTCCAGAAACCGCTTCTCCAGAGCCTGGGCGATCTGTTCGGCGAAATAGGACATACCGATGGTTGTCCAGGCGACGGTGTCTTCGTCCTTGATCAGTGCGGCCGCCTGGTCAGCGGTGATTATCTTGCTCATGCAACCATCCTCTTTTTGTTCTGTGGATCAGTCCCGGCACCCGGCGGTCCGGACCGTACTTTTATTGGTTAGTGCTAAACAGTATACATAGCAGATAGTTTGTCACGTCAACAGTTTTGCGCTAATAATTATAGTGAGTCAGCTCGGGGCTATGTTTAATCCGACATCTGTTGTCGAACAAAACAATTTGTGCGATAAACTTGTTGTCGGTGGTTTCAAAACCCCGCGCCTCAAATCGCTGAAACTGACACATCACAACAACAACAGGTGCTGATCATGCGCATGAAATCTCTCGCCGCAGTAATGTCACTGTCGCTGGCCGGAGCCCTGGGCGCTTCCCAGGCCCAGGCCGCAGACCCGGAATTCACCTTCAAGCTCCATCACTTTCTGCCGCCGATGTCGATGGCGCACCAGAAGTTTCTGACCCCCTGGGCAGAGAAAATTGAAGAAGAATCCGATGGCCGCATCGAGATCGAGGTTTTCCCGGCCATGCAGTTGGGTGGCAACGCGCCCCGGCTGTACGACCAGGCCCGCAAGGGTGTCGTGGATATTTCCTGGACGGTCGGTGGCTATACCCCCGGCCGCTTCCCGAGTGCCACCGCGTTCGAACTGCCGTTTATGCCGGCCACCGCTGAAATTACCAGCATGGCGATCCAGCAGTACGCCGAAGAGGAAATGGCCGACGAGCTCAAGGACGTGCATCTGCTGGCCATGCACACCCATGCCCCCGGCTCGCTACACTCACGGGATAAACGGATCGAAACCGCCGGTGACCTGGACGGCCTGAAAGTCCGGACCCCCAACAAACTCATGGGTGAGGCCTTCTCCGAGCTGGGCGCCAACCCGATCTTCATGCCGGTGCCACAGATGCCCAGTGCCCTGTCCAAAGGGGTGATGGATGTCGCCGTGCTGCCCTTTGAAGTGACAGCGCCACTGAAGATCCATGAACTGGTTCAGCACCACACCGAGATCAAGGGCGATCGCGGTCTGTATGCCCAGTTCTTCCTGTTCACCATGAACAAGGACGCTTATGAATCCCTGCCGGCGGATCTGCAGAAGGTGATCGATGACAACTCCGGTATCGAACTGGCAGGCCACATCGGGCGCCTGTTTGACGAATCGGAACAAGTGGGTCGTCAAGTCGCAGTCGAACATGGCAATGACTTCTACACGCTGACCAAAGAGGAAACCAGCCACTGGCAGGACGGCATGCAGCCGGTTATCGATCAATGGATTGAGGACATGAACGATGAGGGCTATGACGCCGAGCGACTGCTGAACAAGGCCAGGGACCTGATTTCCAAATACGAGCAGCAGGTTGACGGTGAATCATGACCGAAACACAACTGGATCAATCCACCGTCCAGACGGTTCCGGGTAAAGGATTGGCCTGGTTGTCCCGCCAGTTTGCGCTGGCGGGCGGTCTCATCATGCTGGCACTGGCAACCATGACGGTTGTCAGCATCGTGGGTCGCTCCACCATCGGTGTATCGGTTGAGGGCGACTACGAGCTGGTTGAGTTGGGGCTGGCTGCGGCCGTCTTCCTGTTTCTGCCCGAGTGCTATCTGAACCAGGGCCATGTGGTGGTGGACCTGTTCACCGCCCGTTGTAGCGAGCGGACCATCGACTTCCTTGATGGCGTCGCCGACTTTCTGTTCTTCGCCGTGGCGGCAGTGCTGGTGTGGCGCCTGTCCCTGGCCGGCATCGAATCCCGTGACTACTGGGAACAGACCATGATCCTGGGTATGCCTCTGTGGTGGGTGTATGCCGTCGGTACGGTGTGCATGGGGCTGCTCGCCCTGTGTGCCCTGAACCAGTTATATCTGCGTATTCGAGGGTGGCGTAAATGACTGATATCCAATTGGCCTTCAGCATGATGGGCGTGCTGCTTCTGCTCATGGGCCTGCGCATTCCCATTGCGCTGGCCATGCTGGGCAGTGGTGCCCTGGGCTACGTTCTGCTGGCCGGCTTCCCGGCCCTGCTTCAGTACCTTGGCACGGCTCCGGTCACCAAGTTCTCCACCTACGACCTGTCAGTGGTGCCGCTGTTTCTGCTGATGGGCGAGCTGGCTACCCGGGCGGGGATCACCACGGAGCTGTTCCGCACCTGCAACAAGTGGGTCGGGCAGATGCGGGGCGGCCTGGCCATGGCATCAGTGACCGGGTGTGCGGCTTTCGGCGCTATCTGCGGGTCGTCACTGGCCACAGCCTCCACCATGGGCAAGGTTGCCCTGCCGGAAATGAAGCGGCTGAACTACGCCGGCGGGCTTTCTATCGGGTCCCTGGCGGCCGGGGGCACCCTCGGTATCCTGATTCCCCCGTCCATGGTGCTGATTATTTACGCGGTGCTGACCGAGCAGAACATCTCCAAGATGTTCATGGCGGCGTTCATACCGGGCTTTCTGGCAGCATTCGGTTACATGCTGGCGATTGCCATCTATGTCCGCCTGTTTCCGGAGGCCGGTCCCCGGGGTGAAAAGACCACCTGGCGGGAGAAATTCCGTTCCACCGGTAACGTCTGGCACATCACCGTCATCTTCCTGATTGTCCTGGGGGGCATCTATCTGGGCTTCTTTACGCCCACGGAGGCCGCTGCAGTCGGGGTGTTCCTGACTGCCATTCTGGCGTTCTGGCACGGCAAGATGGGACTGGCGATGTTCCGTGAAAGCCTGGTGCGTACTGCCATTTCCACCGGCATGATTTTCTTCATCGTTTTTGGTGCCGACATGTTCAGTGTCTTTATCGCGCTGTCCCGGCTGCCCGATGTGGGCGTTGACCTGATCCAGGGTTCCGATCTCTCGCCCTACACCATTCTGGTCCTGATGCTTCTTACCTATCTGGTGATGGGGTGCTTCCTGGACAGTCTGGCGATGATCCTGCTGACCATTCCCATCTACTACCCGATGGTGATGGCCATGGATTTCGGCATCCCCGCTGCGGACGTTGGTATATGGTTTGGTATACTCGCGCTCGTGGTCGTGGAAGTTGGACTTATCACACCCCCGGTGGGTATGAACGTATTCATTATCAAATCCTTTGACCCCACGATATCACTGAAGGATGGCTTTAAAGGCGTGGTGCCTTTTCTTATGTCTGATGTTGTCCGGGTTGGACTTTTGGTGGCCTTTCCACCCATTACACTGGGGCTGGTCCACCTTCTTTCCTGACATATACACTGTCCTGAATCACTATGAACCATGGAGGTCCGATGGGCGTCGCTGCCAAGAAAACCATTTCCCCGGAGGAGGAACCCGTCAACTTCGGGGTGCTTGACCACATGCTGGGTTACAAGCTCCGTCGGGCACAGTTGACCTTCTTCAATAGCTTTTCAGCGGCCTGTTCGGACCTGGGCATCAGCCCGGGTCTGTTCGGCGTCCTGGTAGTAGTAAAGGAGAATCCGGGCCTGACCCAGACAGCGGTTGCCAAGGCCCTGGCCAATGACCGTTCCGCCATGGTGGGAGCAGTCGACAAACTCGAGCAGATGAAACTGATTGAACGCCGGCCTTCCAAGAAGGACCGACGGTCCTACGCCCTGTTCATGACCCGGTACGGTCTGGAATTCATCGAGAAACTAACCCAGCGTGTTCGTGAGCAGGAAGAGCAGCTCTATAAGCTTTTGAAACCCGGTGAGAAAGAAACCCTTCTTTCAATCCTGGACAGGTTCGACTGAATTCAACGCCAGGTACGGATTTTTCTCCCGCACACAGATGCGCCCTGTCAGCCGAAAAAAGTGGCGGCCAGAAGGCCGCCCAGAGGGGTGCAACAACGACTATGAACACAGTGACAGTGTGGTCGCTTTGCACCGGATAGGGAAATTGAATGTTACGCTCAGCCATTCAAAAAAAGCATAGATCAGTTTTTACCCACAGGATTCAGTTCACCTTCCCTGCCGCCAAGCTCCCTGAGAAAGTCAATGAACACCCGGGTTTTCCCGGGCATCAGTGATCGCTCCGGATAGATCACGGACAGAACCGCAGCGGTGTCCTGGAAGCGGACATTTTCGAACACCCGAACCAGTTCTCCGGTTTCCAGATGCCGACGGCAGTACTGTTCTGGAACAAACGAGACCCCACCCCCGTTCAGGATATATTCGCGAACCAGCAATGGGTCATTGGCGTGAATCATCCGGTCACGGAGATTCAGTCGCTGGGTGCGTTTGCCCACATTTACCCGGACCTGACGATCGCCATAGCGTTGCTCACAGATCTGCACGTGAGGTAGCGGATCGACGGAGTCCGGGCCGAGGCCATGACGGCGGGCATACTCCGGCGTGGTCACCCAGATCAGTCGGCCATGGTATAGAGGAAGCGAGATCAGTTCCGAGTCGGTCAGCGCGCCGACCACCACCGCCACATCGATTTTTTCACGGATGATATCCACAGTATGGCTGGTCAGAATCAGTTCCAGCTCGACAGCCGGAAACCGGGCATGGAAAGCCGGTAACGCCGGGGCGACAAATTCCCGGGCGAACGCCACCGGCAGGGCTGCGATCAGACGCCCGCTTGGCGAAGCAGTCATGCCCGACATGACCGCGTCTGCAGCATCCACCTGCTCAATGATGCGACGGGCGTGTTGATAAAACGTCTTCCCCTCCTGGGTCACCTGAACGTTCCGGGAATTTCTCTGTAACAGGCGCACACCCAGGGCATCTTCCAGCCTGGAAAGGGACTTGCTGACGGTAGACTTGGACATGCCCAGTCTCGTGGCAGCCGGGGTGATCCCCCCGGTATCCACAACGGCCACGAATACCGGTGCATCATCAATGGACCATTTCATGGTTCCTCGTTATTGTTTCTTAATGGAAACAGTGCATCCCATTTTGCTGTATTGTTTACCAAACTGACAAGCCCTACCGTGAGTGGCTCCACAACAATCAATAACAGGAGCACATCATGGCGACGATCATTGGCGGTATTGGTGCCTCTCACTCACCCACCATCGGTTATGCGGCAGATACCAATAAATCCGGTGACCCGGCGTGGGCCCCGATTTTCGAGGGCTTCCGTGAGGTCCAGCAATGGGTGGAAAAACGGGAGATTGATGTTCTGTTCATGATTTTCAATGATCACATTACATCGTTCTTCTTCGACCACTATCCCGCCTTTGCACTGGGTGTGGATGACAGCTACCAGACCGCTGACGAAGGCGGCGGGGCCCGCAATTTCCCGGCTGTCAAAGGTCAGGCGGCACTGGCCCGTCACATTGCAGAATCACTGATGATGGATGAGTTCGATCTTTCCGTTTTCCAGAAGAAGCCCCTGGATCACGGCTGCTTTTCGCCACTGTCCATGATCTGCCCCGATGCCGGGGCCTGGCCCGGCAGCATCATTCCTTTCCAGGTTGGCGTCCTCCAGTGGCCCGTTCCCACGGCTAACCGGTGCTACAAGCTGGGCAAGGCGTTGAGACGGGCCATTCACTCCTATCCAGAAGACCTTCGGGTGGCGATAGTGGCCACCGGCGGACTGTCGCACCAGGTCCATGGTGAACGCTGCGGATTCAATAACGAGGAATGGGACCAGCGCTTTCTCGATCTGCTGGAAAACAAACCCGAACAGCTAGCAGCAATGCGCATTGCTGAATACGCGGAACTCGGCGGGTACGAGGGGGCCGAGGTGATTATGTGGCTGATCATGCGGGGCGCGCTGTCGGATCAGGTCAGAAAGGTTCATTCCGTCACCTATCTGCCTTCGATGACCAATATTGCAACGGTGATCTACGAGGATATCGGCCCGACACCGTCAACGGACGCTGCCGAAAAGCACCGCAGGCTGATGGGTCACCAGTTGTCGGGTGTGGAAAAGCTTGAGGGAACCTACCCGTTCGACCTTGAAACCAGTCACCGTGCCTATCGGATCAACGATTTCCTGCACCGACTGATTGAGCCCGGGCACCGTCGCCGTTTCCTCGAGGAACCGCAAACCCTGTTCGAGGAGTTCAGGCTGACGGAGGAAGAACAGACGATGATTCGGGAACGCCGCTGGATAGATATGATTCGCTATGGGGTCATTTTCTTTTCCCTGGAAAAAATGGGTGCGGTTGTTGGTGTGTCCAATCCCGAGATCTACGCCAGCATGCGGGGCGAAGACCTGGAAACCTTCCAGAAAACCCGCAACGTTTCCATGAAGTACTCTGTCGGCCAATCCTGAGACTTTCCATCATCATGCCGTCCCTGTAGTGTTTCCATTCCGGACTTACGGTGAACACCACAGGGACAACAACAGTTCATGACGGAGCCTGTCGAGGCAAGACACCCGGCCGTAGTGGCCAGATCCCCCGCCGTTTCCCCCGACATTGTGGTACTGATCGCGGGCATCACCGCCGCCCTGCACGTGGGTAAGCTGCCGCCTGCCATACCCGCCCTGCAACAGGCATTGGGCATCTCTCTGGTGCAATCCGGTTTCCTTTTGTCCCTGGTTCAGTTGGCGGGCATGCTCGGTGGCCTGATGATCAGTCTTCTGGCGGACTCGGCGGGCCTGAGGCGCAGCATCATGGCCGGGCTGGGGTTGCTGACCGTGGCCAGCCTGGCCGGCGGCTGGGCACAATCCGGTGAGGCTCTGCTCTGGTTAAGGGCCCTGGAAGGTCTGGGTTTTCTGCTGGTCACGCTATCGGCACCGGCCTTGATTCGCCAGCTGGTGGCGCCGGAAAACCTCAGTCTGCGCCTGGGATGGTGGAGCTGCTATATGGGTCTGGGCATGGGCTCGGCCCTGCTGCTGGCGCCCTGGATTCTCGACACCCTGGGCTGGCAGGCCTGGTGGTGGCTTCTGGCTGCACTGACCGCCGTGGTTCTTGGCACCGTCTGGCGATCCGTACCAGCCGATAGCACTCACCAGTCCGGTGTCAGGCCCGCCCTCGGTCATATGCTGGCGAGGTTGTGGACAACGCTGAGCCATTCCGGGCCCTGGTACCTGGGGATAACCTTTGCCATGTACGCCGGCCAGTGGCTGTCAGTGGTTGGCTTTCTCCCGTCGATTTATACACAGGCCGGAATCAGTGGTACCCGACTGGGTGTTCTGACCGCGCTGGTAGCCCTGGTGAACGCCGCCGGTAATGCTGTGGCAGGCAGACTCATGCACCGTGGTATCCCGCCGATACACCTGCTGACAACGGGTTTCCTGTGCATGGCGTTGTGTGCCTTTCTGGCCTTCAGTAACTGGACCGGCTCACCGGTACTGAAATACCTGGCGGTCCTGATGTTCTCCGGCATTGGCGGCATTGTGCCCGCCAGCCTGTTTGCGCTGTCAGTCCAGGTTGCACCGGACCGGCATACCATACCAACAACCGTCGGCTGGATGCTCCAGTTCTCAGCACTGGGGCAGTTCGTGGCACCGCCTGCCTTCGCTACGCTGGTTGCATGGGCCGGCGGCTGGCAATGGAGCTGGACGCTGTCGCTGGTCACCTCCGCGGCTGGTCTTGGCTTTGCCCTGCTCACCGTCAGAAAAACCGCCACACACTAGTTGCCCACATCCGTGGCGTCGTCAAACACCTCCACCAGGTAATCAATCATCGCCCGGACTTTCAGTGGCAGGCGCCGGTCCGGCGCGAACAGTACATGCAGCCCCCCCAGATCCACCAGCGGTTGATCCAGTTCCAGTGCCACCAGTTCCCCGCTGGCCAGAGCATCAGCAACAATGAAATGGGGCTGATAGATGACCCCCTGCCCCCGGACAGCCGCCGCAAGCAGGGCATCTCCGTTGTCTGCCTTGAGGTTGCCCTTGACCGGCACCTGAATCCCGCCGTCATGGCCGAACCGCCATACCCCGTTGCCCTGAACCGGTGACAGGGTATAGCTCAGGCAGTTATGACCGGAGAGATCTGCCACCCGCTCCGGTCGGCCGTGCTTTGCCAGGTACTCCGGCGAGGCGCAGATTCTGAGAGGGAAATTGCCCAGACGGCGCGCCCGAAGATCGCTGTCCGCCAGATGTCCGACACGGATAACCAGGTCCCAGCCGTCCTTGAGCAGATCCTTTCGGCTGTCACTCAGGCCAAGCTCTACTTCCACCATCGGGTAGCGTCGGGTAAACCCCGGCAACAGCGGCGCAATAAACCGGGTTCCGAAAGACAGGGGTACATTCATCCGCAATCGGCCCACGGCCTGGTGCCCCTGCGCCGACACATCCGATTCCGCCTCGTCCAGTTCCTGCAGTATGCGCTGACAGGCCTCCAGGTATTCGGCACCGGTATCGGTCAGTGTCAGTTGTCGGGTGGTGCGGTGGAGCAGCTTCACACCCAGCCGGGCCTCCAGCGCGTCCACGTGCTTGGTTGCCATCGCTGGCGACATCGACAACGCCCGTCCCGCAGCCGACAGACTGCCCAGGGCTGCTGCCTGCGCAAACACCCGCATTCCGGTGAACCGGTCCAACATCTATTTAACACTCATAGTTAAAACTGTTCCCAAATAATAGCAGGTTCTCTACCAATAGAAGGGAAGCTAGAGTGAAGGGAGTCTATTCGATGAACGTCATCTGAGGGGGAACCCATGCCTGTGGAAAACCAGCCAACCGCGACCCAGCCGGTCTACTTCATCCCCCATGGCGCCGGTCCCTGCTTCTTCATGGAGTGGCGCCCGAAGGATGCCTGGGATGGTATGGCCCGCTTTCTGGGTGGCATCCGGAACCAGTTGCCCGAGCCACCCAAAGCCATTCTGCTGGTCTCTGCCCACTGGCAGAGCGAGACTTTTCGCGTCACCAGTGGTTCGCAACCCGAGCTGATCTACGACTATTACGGCTTTCCCGAACACACCTATCAGCTGACCTATCCCGCTCCGGGTTCACCGGCACTGGCAAACAGTGTCCATCAGGCGCTGGAACAGGCCGGGCTGGGTGTCCATGAAGATCCGTCGCGGGGGTTCGATCACGGCATGTTCATTCCCCTGAAACTGATGTTCCCGGAAGCCGACATCCCGGTGGTGCAACTGTCACTGCGCTATGACCTGGATCCCCAGGCCCATCTTCAGGCTGGCCAAGCTCTGTCGGCGCTGCGGCAACAGGGCGTCCTGATTGTGGGCAGCGGCATGAGTTTCCACAACATGCGCGGCTACGGGGATCCACGCTTTACACCACTGTCGAAGGAGTTCGATCAGTGGCTGAACCGGACCGTGGCTGACCAGCCGTCGGAAAGACTCTCTGCTGTGCAGCACTGGACCCAGGCGCCCCACGCCCGGCACTGCCATCCCCCTCGTGAGGAAGAACACCTGCTGCCCCTGATGGTGGCGACCGGCGCCGCCGGGGCCGATCCGGGCCGGCAGGTCTATTCCGAAAAAGTACTCGAAACCTGGTTGTCAGCCTTTCGTTTCGGCTGACACCAACGTCTTTACCCATTCTTCAAGGAGCTCATCATGTTTCAGGACACCCGGCAAACCTACGGCACGCTCAGCAAATCCCTGCACTGGCTGATGGCGGTACTGGTGGGATGGCAGTTGCTCAAGTTCGGAGACCGGATTGCCGACGGTGAACACTGGGTCGGGCAGACGCTGGTGCCCTGGCATATCTCCATCGGCACATTGCTGCTGGTGCTCATCGTGATCCGCCTCGTCTGGGCCCTTCAACAGCGCAATCGTCGTCCCGAGCCCGACCCGGCACTCCGAACATTCGTCAAAGCCGGTCACGGGCTGCTCTACGCCGTGCTGCTGCTGATGCCTGTTACCGGCATCCTGGTGATGGTTGGAGGCGGTTATGGGCTGTCAGCCTTCGGTATGCAGCTTATCGCCGAAGGTGAAGAAGTGGCCTGGGCCTCCACCCTGGGCGGGCTCCATTCTCCCCTGGCCTGGGCACTGACCGCTCTGATCGCCGGTCACATCGTGATGGCCCTGTTCCATCACTTCGTGAAAAAGGACGAGACACTCAGGCGGATGGTGTAACAAGCCCGGCTTCACGGGCCAGACATCCGATCAGTTCACCCGCAGGCAATTCACGTGCCTGCGGGGCACCCTGGCCGGCCCAGTATCCGGCGAACGCCAGGCTGTCCGCTGCCCTGGCTGCGGCAATCAGTGCTTTGCCTGCATCGTAGGCGATGGGATAGTCCGGCAGCTCGGGCATATCCGGTCTGTCTATCCCGGTATGGAAACGGTTCACGATGCCACGGGCGGGACGCCCGGAAATCACACGGGTGATCCGGGTTTCGCGACAGTGCTCACTCCTGAGCGTCGCCCGGTAGCCGGCATCCGCCCCGGATTCCGGACACAGAATAAACGCCGTCCCCAGTTGAGCACCGGCTGCGCCGGCTGCCATGACCGAACGGATGCCCTGGCCATCCATCAGGCCTCCGGCGGCAACCACCGGCACTTTCGCCTCACGGCTGATCAGTCGGGTCAGCGGGAGCGTAGTGAGTAACCGGTCCCCTGCCTCGGGTTCGAATACACCGCGGTGCCCGCCGGCCTCGGCCCCCTGGGCCACAATCACATCAATCCCCGCGGCCTCGATAATCCCCGCTTCCTCCGGTGTGGTGGCACAGCCAAAGGTGACAATGCCGGCCTCACGAAGGGACTTGACCCATGCCCTGGGCGGTACGCCAAAGTGAAAGCTGACCACCGCTGGCCGTTCTTCCAGAAGCATATCCAGAACGACGCGATCCTCGTTGAAACTCCGGTAGGGTGTGGACAACTTTGATGGCGGTACCGCACCGAACTCTTCAAAAACCGGTTGCAGATAGTCGATCCAACGCTGCTCTCTCTCCGGGTCAGCAACGGCTTCGCGATGGCAGAACACGTTGGCATTGAACGGCTTGTCGGTCAGAGCACGGGTATCCCGGATCATCTGTCGCGCCTTTTCCACGGAACTGGCCCCTATCCCGAGGGACCCCAGGCCACCGGCATTCGAAACCGCCGCCGCCAGTTCCGGCGTGGCAATACCGGCCATGGGGGCCTGGATGATGGGATATTGGATGTTCAAAAGGCGGGTCAGGGAATTGGAGAGGGTCATGATGTTATCTATTGCTCAAAGGTGATTCTTTCAATATTCTCTATTTAAGAATTAAATTACATTTTTATTTCGGAATCAAGAAATGAACATTGACCTGAAAGCCCTGGAACTGTTTTGTACGGTGGCCCGGGAGCTCAGCATTACCCTTGCCGCGCAACGACTGGGCCGTGCTCCGTCCAACGTCACCACCCGCATACAGCAGTTGGAAAGCGAACTTGGGGTTTCACTTTTCCTAAGAAAAAACAAGCGCCTGCATCTATCGCCAGAAGGCGAGCAGTTTCTTGTGTATGCGCAAAAAATCCTCTCGGTATCCGAAGAGGCCCGCCAGATCCTTCATCCGGATAAACCAGGGGGATCCTTGCGTATTGGTGCCATGGAAAGTACCGCCGCGAGTCGTTTACCGGAGGCTCTTGCGAGCTATCACCGCAAGTGGCCGGAAGTGGCACTTTCGGTAACCACGGGCCCTTCCGCCCCAATGCTGGAGGCCGTGCAGGCGCGATCGGTCGATTGCGCCTTTATTGCGCCAGCGGTGGGTACTGAAGGGAAGGAAAACTCGGAGTTGTCATCTATGGGCCTGGTTGGCCAGCCAGTCTTCAGGGAAGAACTGATGCTGGTGCTGCCGGAAGCTCATCCACCAATAACCTCTGCTGCTGATGTGGCCGTTGGTTCACTGGCCACATTTCGACCAGGGTGTACCTACCGATCAATAGCAGAAGAATGGTTTCGCAAGGGAGGCGTTAACCCATCATCCATTCCCAACATTCAGGAAGTTGGCTCCTATCACGGGATGATTGCCTGCGTTTGCGCGGGGACCAGTGCCTGTGTCATTCCTAAGAGCGTCATTGAGCTGCTGCACGAACCAGTCGGCATTCAACAGATCCCACTGAAAACGATTGATACCTGGCTGGTTTGGCGGGAAAACTATGACACTCCGGCCCTCAGAGAGCTTATTAGCATCCTTTCAGGTGCCCACGCCACCCAAGGTCGTTGATGTGGAATCAACGCATTATCAAGTGGACAGAGGGAAGCCGGTTATCACGGCACCGGCCTCCAGCTTGCGTATGGCGGCGGCACTCAACGAATCGGCTCTATATCTGGGAAGCGCGATTGGCGCGGCAATCGGCGGTGTGGCGCTGAGCCTACCGATCTGGTCACTGCCCCTCGGCACCGGTTTTGTGGCGGCGGTTGGGATGTTAGTGCAGTTCATCGGTTTGCGTCGAAGTGCGGGTTGATATTTTTCACTTCCCGATACAGAAAGAACTGAAGATTTTGCCTAGCAGATCGTCCGGAGTCAGGTGCCCGGTGATTTCCCCCAGGGCGTCCTGGGCGGCTCTCAGGTCTTCGGCGAGCAGTTCCCCGGCGCCGTAGCCCTCCAGTTGGGACTGGCCCTGTGCCAGGGCATCCCGGGCCCGTTCCAGGGCATCCAGATGGCGTCGACGGGCCAGGAAGCCGCCTTCGGTGGAGCTGGCGAAGCCGATGCACTCCTTCAGATGTTCCCGGAGAATGTCCAGGCCATCGGCGGATTTTGCCGCCAGGCGGATCACCGGGGCTGACGCCCCCGATTCCCCGGAGATTCCCACCGTCTCACCGGACAGGTCCACCTTGTTGCGAATAACGGTTACCGGGGCATTGTCCGGTAACTGATCGATAAAATCCGGCCAGATGTCGTGGGGCTCGGTCCTGTCTGTGGTGGTGGCATCCACCAGCAGCAGGATCCGGTCCGCCCGGCGGATTTCATCCCAGGCCCGGGCGATGCCGATGCGTTCCACCTCGTCCGGGCTTTCCCGCAGGCCGGCGGTATCGATGATGTGCAGGGGCATACCATCAATGTGGATATGTTCCTTGAGGACATCCCGGGTGGTGCCTTCGATGGCCGTGACGATGGCAGTTTCCCGGCCCGCCAGGGCGTTGAGCAGACTGGATTTACCGGCGTTGGGACGCCCGGCAATCACCACGTTCATGCCGTCCCGGAGAATGGTGCCCTGTTCCGCCTCGGCCAGAATCGCCCGAACCTGGTCCAGCAGTCCCTGCAGGTCTCCCGCCACCTTGCCGTCGGCGAGGAAATCGATCTCTTCTTCCGGAAAATCGATCGCCGCTTCCACGTAAATGCGCAGGTGGGTCACCGCCTCCACCAACTGATCAATCCGCTGAGAAAACACCCCCTGCATGGACCGCACGGCACAGCGGGCGGCCTGTTCCGAACTGCTTTCAATCAGGTCGGCAATGGCCTCGGCCTGGGTCAGATCCAGTTTGTCGTTCAGGAACGCGCGCTCGGAGAACTCGCCCGGGCGGGCGAGCCTTGCCCCCTGGCTGCACACTTCCCGTAGCAACAGGTCAAGGATGACCGTGCCGCCATGGCCCTGCAGTTCGAAGACATCCTCGCCGGTGAACGAATGCGGGTTGGGGAAAAACAGGCCAATGCCCTCGTCAATCAGCTCACCCTGACTGTCCAGGAAGGGGCCGTAATGGGCATACCGGGGTTTCGGCTCGTAGCCGAGCATACGCGCGGCAATGGCCCGGGCATCCGGGCCGGACACTCTCACGATACCGACGCCGGCCTGGCCGGGCGCGGTGGCGATGGCGGCAATGGTGTCAGTGGCTGCTTGCATGATTTTTCCTGCTCCTGAAACAACAAAGGCTCCACACAGGAGCCTTTGTCGGGTCAGAAATACCGTTGCGTCAGTATTTCTTGCCTGCGGTTTCCGCTTCGATCTTGCGGGTAATGTACCACTGCTGGGAGATCGACAGAATGTTGTTCACCAGCCAGTACAGAACCAGACCGGCCGGGAACCACAGGAAGAACACGGTGAACACCAGCGGCATCAGCTTCATGATCTTCGCCTGCATCGGATCCGGCGGTGTCGGGTTCAGGTGCATCTGCAGCATCATGCTGGCACCCATCAGGATCGGCAGGATGAAGTACGGATCCATCTGGGACAGATCCTGGATCCACAGCATGAACGGCGCATGGCGCAGTTGCACACTTTCAAACAGTACCCAGTACAGGGAAATGAACACCGGCATCTGCACCAGGATTGGCAGGCAGCCGCCGAGCGGGTTGATCTTCTCCCGCTTGTACAGCGCCATCATTTCCTGGGACATGCGCTGGCGATCGTCGCCGTACAGCTCTTTCAGGCGATTGAGCTGAGGAGCCACGGCGCGCATCTTGGCCATGGACTTGTAGCTGGTGGCGGACAGGTGGAAGAACACCGCCTTCACCAGAACCGTCAGCAGGATGATCGCAACACCCCAGTTGCCGACCAGGCCATGGAACCACTGCAGGATGTAGAACAGCGGCAGCGAAATGAAGAACAGCCAGCCGAAATCGACCGTGCGGTCCAGGTTCGGGGCCACGCCTTCCAGACGTTCAATGATTTTGGGACCAACGTACGCTTTTGCGCCCACTTCGGCGCTTTCACCCGGGGCAACGGTGGTGGCGGGGTAAACAAAGCCCATCACGTGCAGCGGCCCACGACGGGTTGTCTGGAACTGGGCCGGCTGGTCCCGGTCCGGCACCCAGGCGGTCAGGAAGTAATGCTGGAGAAACGCCAGCCAGCCGTTGGTCACAGACTGGTTGATGCGGTTTTCGGTCAGGTCGTCGAAATCGTGTTTCTCGTAGGGATCTTCCGGGGTGCTGATCACCATGCCCAGATAGGCACGGATACCCATGCTGGTCTGCGCCGTCGGATCGGCGGACTGGTCACGGACAATCTTGCCGGTGAAATTACTCTTCCAGGGCGCATCCGAGTTGTTTTCGATCAGGTAACGAACCTGAATCTCATAGGAACTGCGGTCCAGCTCGTAACGCTTGGTGATGCTAACGCCGCTGTCGGTGGTGAACGTCAGGTCCACGTTCAGTTGGTTCTCACCCTCACTCAGCGAATAGCTGCCGGCGCTGGTGTTATAAACCGGTTTACTGCCTGCGTTGCGACCATCCGGACCGTCCTGGCCAATCAGACCGCTTTCGAGCATGTAGGTTCGGCCGTTGCCTTTGGTCAGCAGTTTCAGCGGCTGCTTGCTGTCGAGGGATTTGTCATAGTCCAGCAGGGAGCTGGAAACCAGATCGCCACCCACGCGATCAATGGTCAGCTCGTAGACGTCGGTACGGACGGTGATGTAGCGGTTGGCAACCGATTCCTCGCTGTCGGCGTTACCAGCCGGCAGGTTCTGGCTATCGGCATCCGGCGTGCTGAACTCGTCGTTTGTGCTGGCGGCGCCCGAACTCTCCGGCAGGACCATATCATCACCGGAACCGTCAGTGCCGGCCGCGGAGTCGCTCTGGACAACCTGCTCAGTCTGTGGTGCTGGCTGGTGATAGTCTTCGTTCCAGGCCAGAACCATCATATAACTGACAATGGCGAGGCCGGCAAACAGAACAATACGTTGAATATCCATAAACTTAATGTCTGGTCTGGGTGGTAGTGTGAGAGCGCTCTACGGGACTGGTATCCCGGCTGGTACTGTCGGATGCCGTTGGCTCCGTCCCCGGTACCGGATCATAACCGCCTTCGGCCCACGGATGACACCGGAGCAGACGGGCACCCGCAAGACAGGAACCCTTGATGGCCCCATGATGCTGGATGGCTTCGATGGCGTATTGTGAACAGGTTGGATAGTGCCGGCAATGGCTGGCCATCATCGGACTGATGGCGTATTGGTAGAACCGGATCGGCAGGAGCAGGAGCTTGCGCATAAACCCGTACCTCATGGCCGTGCACTGGCGTGTTCAGGCGGTTTCTGGCGGTGCTTTTTCTTCAATCGGTGCCAGAGTTCGTTAAGCGATGACCGGATGACGGAGTTATCCAGTGTCGCAAGGCCCTGTCGCCCGATAACAATGATATCCAGTCCCGGTAGGTCCTGCTGGTGACGAAAGGTTTCCCGCACCTGCCGCTTGACCCGGTTTCTCTGGACAGCCTGTCGAAGGTTCTTCTTCGAGAAAATCAGGCCGACCCTGGCGTAACCCCGGGCATTCGGAGTCGCCAGGATCAGAAAGTTCCGGTGGGGAACTTTCAGCTGTACGTCATCGAAGACTTTGCTGTAATCCGAAGGTTTCAACAAACGAACGGTTTTCGGAAACCCCAAAGTCTTCATAAGCCGTTGTCAGCTTATGCGGACAAACGCGCACGACCCTTGGCACGGCGACGGGACAGTACCTTACGACCATTGGCAGTGGCCATACGGGCACGGAAGCCGTGAGCACGCTTGCGCTTCAGGACGCTCGGTTGGAATGTTCTTTTCATGGTGATCTTCTCACAAATCGTCGATGGATATGGTTGATTGGCTGAAAAACAGGCAGCCAAAGCAGGAGCGGCATTCTAGTCAAAAGCGGTGGCAAGTTCAATGTCTGATCTGACAGAGAGATCAACGGGGTGGGTCAGGGAAAACCGATGGACCAATAACTAGAGTCAGTAAGTCTTTTTTAATTCTTTTAAAGGATTATTTATTACTGTTATTAGGCAGGTCTATTTTTGTGGATAAGCCATTTTTTTCTTTTTTCATCAGAGTCCTGGATGTTGGACAAGGGTCTTGATGAGTCGTCCTGAGCCCTGTGGAAAGCGCTGGTGTGAAATGTGGGAAAAAGCGGAACCGGCCGAAAGTCGAGGTTATCCCCGTTTTGATACAGGATGTTCACACAGGGTCGTCACCGTGGTTTACACAGGATCCTGTGGGTAACTTTTTTTGCCGGAATTATGTACACAACCCTGTTGATACATTGGTAAGCGACTGAAAATCGTTGTTTATTTTTTCCACAGGCTGTTTATGACCTTCGATTGCGGGCTTTTACTGAAGGTCACCAGGGGTTAGAATCCGGGATTACTTTCACGCCAGCGGGCCGGTATTTTGCCGGTGTCTGCCAAGCAGGTTTCAGGAGTGGGCGGTTGTGCCTAACACGATGTGGCATCAATGTCTGGAAGTGCTTCGGGATGAATTCCCTGCACAACAGTTCAATACCTGGTTAAGGCCCCTGCAGTCCGATCAGCAGGAGGGGCAGCTGATGCTGTTTGCCCCGAACCGCTTCGTCATGGACTGGGTCAATCAGAAGTACCTGCGCCGTATAGAGGAAGTGCTCAAGGACATCAACGGGGGCCAGGCGCCGCGTGTGATGATGAAAGTGGGCTCCGCTCCGAAGAAAGACGCACCGGTAAAAGCGGCGGTCAAGGAAACCGAACCGGCCTCTGGAGGGGAGGATGCCGGCCGGACAGTGACGGAAGAAGAGAAGAGCGTGGCGGCCACGGTGCCGGCGCCACCGTCACCAACGGTTCAGGCGCAGCCTGTGGAAAACAGTGAACGCCGGGATGTTCAGGTTGAAGGTGACATCAAGCACCAGAGCTTCCTGAACGAGACTTTCACTTTTGACACCTTTGTTGAGGGTAAATCGAACCAGCTGGCGCGGGCCGCGTCCATGCAGGTGGCGGAGAACCCGGGGGGCGCCTATAACCCGTTGTTTCTCTATGGCGGCGTCGGCCTGGGTAAAACTCACCTGATGCATGCCATTGGTAATGAGATTGTGCGCCGCAACCCGAGGGCCAAGGTGGCCTACCTGCGTTCGGAAAGGTTTGTGGCGGATATGGTCAAGGCTCTCCAGCTCAATGCCATTAATGAATTCAAACGCTATTATCGTTCAGTTGATGCTCTGCTGATCGACGATATCCAGTTCTTTGCCCGCAAGGAACGCTCACAGGAGGAGTTTTTCCACACCTTCAACGCGCTGCTTGAGGGTGGGCAACAGGTGATCGTGACCTGTGACCGTTTCCCCAAGGAAATTTCCGATATGGAGGAGCGGTTGAAGTCCCGGTTTGGCTGGGGCCTGACGGTGATGGTCGAGCCACCGGAACTGGAAACGCGGGTCGCCATCCTGATGAAAAAGGCGGACCAGGCGAACGTCAAACTCAGTAGTGAAGCGGCCTTCTTTATCGCACAGAAAATACGCTCGAACGTGCGTGAACTAGAAGGGGCGCTGAGACTGGTGATAGCGAATGCTCACTTCACCGGTTCGGAGATCACGCCTCCGTTTATCCGGGAGAGTCTGAAAGACCTGTTGGCACTGCACGAAAAACAGGTCAGTATCGATAACATTCAGCGTACGGTTGCTGAGTATTACAAGATCAAGGTGGCTGACCTGCTGTCCAAACGCCGGACCCGGACAGTCACCCGTCCCCGGCAGGTTGCGATGTCCCTGGCCAAGGAACTGACCAACCACAGCCTGCCGGAGATTGGAGATGCCTTTGGCGGACGGGACCACACCACGGTCCTGCATGCGTGCAAGAAAATTGTGGAACTCCAGGAATCGGATCCTGGAATCCGCGAGGACTACCAGAATTTCATGAGATTGCTGACCACCTGAGGCCGGGTGGCTGCGGACCATTCACTTCCGATAGCGATAACCGAGTGCCATGAAACTGACAATCAGCCGTGAATCCCTGATCACCCCGCTGCAGAGCATTGCCGGGGTTGTGGAAAAGAAACAGACCATGCCGGTCCTGTCGAACGTGTTGCTGGAAGCGGAAGACAACACCCTGACCCTGACCGGTACCAACATGGAGGTTGAGCTGGTGGCGCGGGTGGCCCCGGTTCACGTGGATCAGCCAGGCCGCATTACCGTACCGGCCCGCAAGCTGGCCGATATCTGCCGGGCCCTGGGTGACGAAGCACCGATTGATCTGGCACTGGAAGGCGACCGGCTGCACCTGCGGGCTGGCAAGTCCCACTTTACCCTGTCCACATTGCCGGCAGAGCACTTTCCGAATGTGGAAGATGACGAAGAGAGCTTCCGGCTTGAGCTGCCCCGCAAAGAGCTGGGCCGCATGCTGGACGCCACCGCCTTCGCCATGGCCCAGCAGGATGTCCGTTATTACCTGAATGGCCTGCTGCTGGAAGTCGACAGCGGACATGTCCGTACCGTGGCTACCGATGGCCACCGCCTGGCGATGGCCCATATGGACATGGAAACCGCGTGTCCGGAGCTGCGTCAGGTGATTGTGCCCCGTAAAGGGGTTCTGGAACTGGCCCGTCTGCTGGATGATGAACAGGCGCCCGTCACCCTGGTTATTGGTGACAACCACCTTCGTGCCACGGTGGGCAGCTATACCTTCACCTCCAAGCTGATTGAAGGCAAGTTCCCCGATTACAACCGGGTGATTCCCCGGGGTGGTGATAAGGAAGTCATTGCGGACCGTTCGACACTCAAGAGTACCTTGCAGCGGGCCGGCATCCTTTCCCACGAAAACATCCGTGGCGTGCGTCTGAACCTGGCGCCGGGTGAGCTTCAGGTGTTTGCCAATAACCCGGACCAGGAACAGGCTGAAGATGCCCTGCCGGTGGAATATCAGGGCGAACCCCTGCAGATTGGCTTCAATGTGGGCTATCTGGTGGATGTCATGAACGCCCTGGATGACGATTCGGTGAAGATCACGCTGTCCAACCCGAACAGCAGTGCCCTGATCGAGTCCGGTCAGGATGACGGCTGCCTGTACGTCGTCATGCCCATGCGCCTCTAGGCCATTCTGCTCAACGGATGGTTTCCCTGGCAAAAGGCATGAAAGGGGTCTTGCGAATGGGCCAGACCCTGTCCGTGCTCGGGCGCACCGGTGTCGACTGGGCGAGGGGGGAGCGTCCTCCCGCGCCCCGACTGTTACGCCAGACGTTTGAGCAGCTTGGCGCCACCTATATAAAGCTGGGCCAGTTCATCGCCAGCTCCCCCACGTTCTTTCCACCCGAGTACGTGGAGGAGTTCCAGAGCTGCCTGGATCACACGCCCAGCCTCCCCTTCTCCGAGATCCGTGACATTGTAGAAAGTGAACTGGGCCAGCCGGTTGATCAGGTGTATGCCGAGATTGATCCGGTTGCCCTCGCCTCCGCATCCATAGCCCAGGTGCACGCCGCCCGGCTGGTAACCGGCGAGGACGTGGTGATCAAGGTTCAGAAACCGGGGGTGGAAACCATTCTTCAGGCGGACCTTGGCTTTCTGCAGATTGCGTCGCGGGTTGTGGAAACCCTGGCACCCCGGTTGTCCTGGACTTCATTGTCCGCAGTCGTGGATGAAATCCGCAGCACCATGCTCCAGGAATGTGATTTTAACCGGGAAGCCGATAACCTCCGGGTGTTCCGGAAGTTTCTTCAGGATCATGGCATCGACCAGGCGACGGTCCCTCAGGTCTATAGCGATTTCAGTCGTCGTCGTGTTCTGACCATGGAGCGTTTTCACGGGGTTTCATTGACGGATCCCAGAAAACTTCAGAACATTACCGCAGACCCGGAAGCCGCGCTGATTACCGCCATGAACACCTGGTTCGCCAGCCTCACCGGCTGTGAGTTTTTTCACGCGGATGTTCACGCCGGTAACCTGATGGTTCTGAATGATGGGCGCGTCGGGTTTATTGACTTTGGCATCGTGGGCCGGATCCGGCCGGAAACCTGGGCCGCAGTTCATGACTTTGTCGCAGCGATCATGGCCGGCAGTTTTGACGGCATGGCGGATGCGATGGTTCGGGTTGGGATAACCCGTGATCAGGTGGATGCCTCGGCGCTGGCAGAGGACCTGAAGGAACTTTATGGGCGCATGGATACGATGGGCACCGCCGCCTCGTCCGAACCGGGAGAGAATGCCGCCCGGCAGGCGGAGGATCAGGTCAATAACCTGTTGATGGAGATTGTCCGCACCGGAGAACGGCACGGGTTACACTTCCCCCGGGAATTTGCGTTGTTGTTGAAACAGTTTCTTTATTTTGATCGTTATGTTCATGTGCTGGCACCGGAGATGGACATGTTCATGGACGAACGATTGAACCTGCTGTCGTGAGCGTTTCGTCCCTATGGCGCTAGTGAAACTCCAGACCCAGCATTTCCGGAATCTGGCAGCGGACCCGGTCACCTTCTCTCCTTCCTTTAACCTGCTCTACGGCGCCAATGGTAGTGGCAAGACCAGCGTACTTGAGGCCATTGGCTATCTCGGTCTTGGCCGCTCGTTCCGGATCAAACGGCACCAGGCAGTGGTCTGCCATGGCCAGGACAAGCTGACGGTGTTTGGCGCACTGGATTCCGGACTGGCGACATCAGAACCGGGGGACATTGCTCACCGGGTGGGCATTGCCCGTGATATCACCCGGAAGGAAACCCAGCTGCGTGTTGATGGCGAAGCGGTTCGCAGCCTGTCCTCATTGGCCATGCACTTGCCGGTATCCGTGATTGATCCCGGTGTTTTCGACATCGTAGCCGGAGGCCCCGCCAATCGAAGGCAGTTTCTGGATTGGCTGGTGTTCCACGTGGAACCTTCTTTTTCCTCCCTCTGGCAGCAATGCCAAAGAGTGATATCACAGCGCAACCGGACGCTCAGAAATGGTACAATTGACGAATCCCTGTTGCGGGTCTGGGACGCGCAATACAGTGCACTGGCTGAGGCCTTGAGTGAATCCAGGGAAAAGGTGTTTCGCCAGTTCAAGGCTGCCTTTGAAGGCATCCTCGGTGAACTGGAGGCAGACTGGTGCCAGGGGCTGAAACTCGAGCTTTACCCCGGCTGGGACCGGAATCATAGCCTTTCCGAGGTGTTGGGCAACCATCGCGAACAGGAGCTCCGGATGGGGCACACGCTGTATGGTCCCAATCGTGCGGATCTGCGCCTGAAATATGGCGGGCGACCGGTTGCGGAAACCTTTTCACGGGGGCAGCAGAAGACCCTGGTGATTCTGATGAAGATCGCCCAGGGTAAAGTGCTGAGCGATCTGGGCAAACAGGTGACGGTGTTGCTGGATGACATTAACGCCGAGCTGGATGAAGGGCACCGGGTGATACTGGCCCGCAAGCTTCAGGAGCTGAAGTGTCAGGTGTTCATCACGTCCATTGAACACCCGGAGCCCGATCAGTTATGGGCCGCCGGGCAGGCGCCGGAATACAGGATGTTCCACGTGGAACATGGCAAATTGACCGAAGAATAGTTCATCTGCCTGTCAGGCAGTTGCCCGGATGGCACTGGCGACATGCAGGTACCACCTTCAGGAGTCTCTTTAATGAGCGAATCGAACTACAATTCCTCCAGTATCAAGGTACTGAAAGGACTGGATGCGGTGCGCAAGCGCCCGGGCATGTACATCGGTGACACCGATGACGGGACAGGCCTGCATCATATGGTCTTTGAATTGGTGGATAACTCCATCGATGAGGCTCTGGCGGGCTATTGCTCGGAAATCGGTATCCGAATCCATCCGGATGAGTCCATTACTGTTCAGGACAACGGGCGTGGTATCCCGGTGGATATGCACGAGGAAGAGGGTGTATCGGCGGCCGAAGTGATCATGACCGTGCTGCACGCCGGTGGTAAGTTTGACGACAACTCTTACAAGGTTTCTGGCGGTTTGCACGGTGTGGGCGTCTCGGTGGTTAACGCCCTTTCCTCCACCCTCACGCTGACCATTCGCCGTGATGGCAAGGTGTACGAGCAAAGCTATTCCCACGGGGTTCCAAACGCGCCCCTGGCGGAAGTGGGTGAAACCGAAGCCTCAGGTACCAAGGTACATTTCATTCCGTCGCCGGAAACCTTTACCCAAATTGCGTTTCACTACGACATCCTGGCCAAGCGTTTGCGGGAACTGGCATTCCTGAACCGGGGTGTGCGCATCCGTCTGACCGATGAACGCAGTGGTAAAGAGGACGTCTTTGAATACGAAGGCGGCTTGCAGGCGTTTGTTGAACACCTGAACACCAATAAAACCCCGATCAACCGGGTCTTCCACTTCGATCACCAGCGTGACGACGGTATTGCCGTGGAAGTGGCCATGCAGTGGAACGATGCCTTCCAGGAAAACATCTACTGCTTCACCAACAACATTCCCCAGAGGGACGGTGGTACCCACCTTGCGGGTTTCCGTGCCGCCCTCACCCGCTCGCTCAATAACTACATCGAGCAGGAAGGGTTGGGTAAGAAAGCCAAGGTCCATACCTCCGGCGACGACGCTCGGGAAGGTTTGACTGCGATTATCTCGGTGAAAGTGCCGGACCCGAAGTTTTCTTCCCAGACCAAGGACAAGCTGGTTTCCTCCGAGGTGAAAACCGCGGTTGAGCAGGACCTGTATCAGCAGTTTGCCGACTACCTGCAAGAGCAGCCGAACGAAGCCAAGCAGATCGTCAACAAGATGATTGAGGCTGCCCGGGCCCGGGAAGCAGCGCGCAAGGCCCGCGACATGACCCGTCGTAAGGGCGCCCTGGATATCGCAGGCCTGCCCGGCAAACTGGCTGATTGTCAGGAAAAGGACCCCGCACTCTCCGAACTTTACATTGTGGAGGGTGACTCGGCCGGCGGCAGCGCCAAGCAGGGCCGGGACCGGAAAACCCAGGCCATCCTGCCGCTGAAGGGCAAGATCCTGAACGTGGAAAAAGCCCGTTTCGACAAGATGCTGTCCTCTGCCGAGGTTGGCACCCTGATTACCGCCCTGGGCTGCGGCATTGGCCGTGAGGAATTTGATCCGGACAAACTCCGGTATCACTCCATCATCATCATGACGGATGCCGATGTGGATGGTTCACACATCCGTACCCTGCTGCTGACCTTCATGTTCCGCCAGATGCGCGAAATCATTGAACGGGGCCATGTGTTCATCGCCATGCCGCCGCTGTACAAGGTCAAGCGCGGCAAGCAAGAACAGTATCTGAAGGACGAGAAGGCCAAGGAAGCCTACCTGACCCAGACCGCTCTGGAAGGTGCCCAGCTGTTCGTCAACCCGGATGCCCCGGCCATCAAGGATTCCGCCCTGGAAACCATGGTCAAGGACTACCAGGCGGTGATGGCCATGATCGACCGTCTGTCCCGTGCCTATCCCGCCATGGTTCTGAAGCAGATGATCCAGAACAGCACCCTGGGCAGCGAGCAGCTCAGGGATGAAGAGGCCGTTGCCCGCTGGGTGGCGCGTCTTGGCGAAGGCCTGGACCTGGATACCCGCACCGGCACCAAGTACACCTTCTCGGTGACCCGTGACGAAGAGCGGGGTCTCTATCTGCCCAAGGTGACCATCTACGTGCATGGCCTGCCCCATGAGCATGTCTTCGGCCATGACTTCTTTGAGTCTGCCTCCTACGCGGCGATTGCTCGCCTGGGTGAGACCCTGGATGGCCTGGTGGAAGAAGGCGCGTACGTTCAGCGTGGCGAACGCAAACAGACCATCCTGTCGTTTGAGGGGGCTCTGGACTGGTTGATGCGGGAAGCCCAGCGTGGCCTGAATATCCAGCGCTACAAGGGTCTGGGTGAGATGAACCCGGAACAGCTGTGGGAAACCACCATGGATCCGGAAACCCGTCGCATGATGAAGGTCACCATCGAGGACGCCTTCGCGGCCGACCAGATCTTCACCACACTGATGGGTGACGATGTCGAACCCCGCCGGGACTTCATCCAGAGCAACGCCCTGGAAGTCAGCAACCTGGACGTATAGTCCGGCGTTGATTTCGGCATAAAAAAAGGGCGGTCCCGAAAGGAACCGCCCTTTTTATTTGGGAACGGGTTCAGGATTTCCCCGATTCTTCCCTCTTTCGCTGTTTTTCCTTTTCTTTTTCAAGAAGATGCGGTGCCATCACTTCTTCCAGGGTATACCCGGTCAGGCGCCGGATGCTGCGCCAGAGATAGTAGAAAATCAGCATCATCATAATCATGGAGGGAATGGCAATCATCGGATAGCTGACCAGCGTCATCTGCCCCAGTTCCTCATTGAACGCCTCGGTACCGGACGGACTGACCACAATCCAGCGCGCCAGCACATAGTTCATGATCGAGGAAAACAGGAAGGTGCCGGCAAAAAAGTAACTCGCCTTGAGCAGACGGTCCTCAAACTCATCGACACAGCCGTTCTCTTCCAGCGATTCATGGATCTTGTCCACATTCAGCACGCTGGGGTTATACAACAGCGTCCGGACCAGCGGGTACCGGGTGCGTGTGGACACCAGCACGGCCAGGCCAATCACCGCCGGCACCGCCGCTTCCTTGATTGCCAGCCAGCCGGCGTCCAGTTCCAGAAGCCCGATACCGCCGGTCAGCGCCACGCTGATCAGACCCAGCAGGGCGATAAAGTTTTTCTTGTGGTAGCGGACCAGTTCGAAAAGGCCCCACCCCAGGGGAAAGGCCAGGCCAATGATCAGGGCATTAACGCTGCCCAGATGTTCGTCCCCGCTGAATTTCATCAGTATCACCGAGGGGATTACGATGCTGACCAGAAGGTCGATCCAGGGGCGTGGCTGATGCTCAGGTGGGGTGTTCGATTGCGAATCGGAAGTCATGTAAGTCCC
Source organism: Marinobacter oulmenensis (assembly GCF_014201735.1). Taxonomy (GTDB): domain Bacteria; phylum Pseudomonadota; class Gammaproteobacteria; order Pseudomonadales; family Oleiphilaceae; genus Marinobacter; species Marinobacter oulmenensis. Next base: position 235,213 of record NZ_JACHFE010000005.1, read on the forward strand.
TGAAAACAAAAAAGGCGGCGAAACCATCGGGTTCCGGCGAACCGGAACAGTATACGATGATTACGCCGCCTTTCGCGATCCTGTGAAACTGCCGGGGCTTATCAGGCTCCGGCTTCTTTCAGGCTTTCTTCAACGATCTTCAGCCCTTCTTCCAGAACCTCGTCTTCAATGGTAACCGGCATCAGGAAGCGGATGGTGTTGCCATACATGCCGCAGCTCAGCAGGATCAGCCCCTTTTCCTTGGCCTTCTTGGTGATCGCCGCCGCCAGTTCCGGTTTGGGCGTGTGGGAATCCTTGCTTTCGACCAGTTCGAATGCGGCCATGGCGCCCAGGTTACGAACGTTGTCCACGTGGGTGAACTGTTCCTGCCACTGGGTGAAGCGCTGGTTCAGTTTTTCGCCCAGACGCTGGCTCTTGCCCAGGATGTCCTCTTCCTTGAACACGTCGAAGACCGCCAGGGCCGCGGCGCAGGCCGTCGGGCTGCCGGTGTAGGTTCCGCCCAGGGAGTTGGGACCGGAGGAATCCATCACCTTGTCCGTACCGACGATGGCGGAAATCGGCATGCCGTCCGCCATGGACTTGGCCATGGTCATGATGTCCGGCTGAACGCCGCTATGCTCGATGGCGAACATCTTGCCGGTCCGGCCAAAGCCACTCTGGACTTCGTCGACGATCATCAGGATGTCGTTGTCGTCGCAGATTTTACGAACCGCTTTCAGGAAGCTGGTGGACGCCGGGTAGAAACCGCCCTCACCCAATACCGGCTCAAGCACAATGGCAGCGGTATTACGGGCGGGGGAATCAGCTTTCATGGCCATTTCAAGACCGCGCAGGGCTTCTTCCTCGGAGACTCCGTGATAAGGAACCGGATAAGGGGCGCGGTAGACCATGCCCGGCATGGGACCGAAATCGGTCTGGTAGGGCGCTGCCTTGCCGTTCATGGCCATGGTCATGAAGGTACGACCGTGATAGCCACCGGTGAAGCAGATCACATTGGTTTTACCGGTGGCGGCGCGGGCAATCTTGACGGCATTTTCCAGGGCCTCGGCACCGGAGTTCGCCAACATGACCTTGGCATCGCCTTTCACCGGAACCACTTCGCTGAGTTTCTGGGCCAGCTTCACGTAGCCTTCATACGGCATGACGGTCTGGCAGGTATGCATGAGCTTGTCCAGCTGCGCCTTCACGGCCTCGACCACTTTCGGGTGACGGTGGCCAATGTTCAACACCCCGATACCGCCGGCGAAATCGATCATACGCTTGCCGTCGGCATCCCAGAGTTCCGCGTTCAGGGCGTGGTCAGCAAACTGTTCGTTGGGGCTTGCTGCCCCGGCTGCCACATAGCGTTCTTTGAGTGCCTGCAATTCTTTATTGCTCACGTCGTCCTTCTCCTGAGGTCAGGTTCAAAAGTTTCCTCTACAGTGTAGGTAGTACGCTGCCAGGAAACAAACCGACTATTGGCCGCCCCCCCTGGTTTCGGTGCGGAACTGAAGCTGGGCAAGGCGTCGGTATAGCTCGCTTTGCTGCATGAGTTCCTCATGGCGTCCCACCGCCTGTAACCGGCCCTGGTCCAGCACGGCAATGCGGTCAGCGTCACGTACCGTGGCCAGCCGGTGCGCGATCACCAGTGTGGTGCGCCCGGCGGTGAGGGCTGGCATGGCCTGTTGGACGAGATGTTCGCTCTCGGCATCCAGGGCGCTGGTGGCCTCGTCGAGCAGCAGGATGGGCGCATCGGCCAACAGCGCCCGGGCAATGGCCAGGCGCTGTTTCTGGCCGCCGGACAGCCCCAGTCCGGCATCCCCCAACCCGGTGTCATAGCCTTGTGGCAGGGCTTCAATGAAGTCATGGGCATGAGCCACCCGCGCCGCCTGCTCGACGTCTGCCTGGCTGGCATCCGGACGGGCGTAACGAATGTTGTCTGCCACTGAACCATGAAACAGCGCCGGAGTCTGGGGAACCAGGGCAAAACACCGGCGCAGATCGGCCAGGGACAGATCTGCGGTATCGATGCCATCAATCAGAATGCGCCCGGCATCCGGCTGGTAAAAATGCAGCAGCAGATCAAACAGGGTGGACTTGCCGGCACCGGAGGGCCCCACCAGGGCCAGGGTCTCGCCGGCCCTTACATCCAGGCTCAGGGACGACAGAGCAGGGCTGTCCGGCCGACCGGGGTAATGGAAACTGAGCTCTTCGATGCGGATTTCTCCCCGGACAGGATCCGGAAGACGTTGCGAGGGCGCATCACGGACAAACGCCGGCTGGGTCTGCAGCAGTTCGAACAGGCGGGCGGCAGAACCGGCAGCACGCTGCAGCTCGCCGATCACCTCGCTGATGGCGCCGGCGGAGACACCCACCAGCAGGCTGTAGAACACAAACGCGGCCAGTTCCCCGGGCGAGATCCGGCCATGAATCACGTCCAGCCCGCCGATCCAGATCACAATGCCCACGGCGCCCATCACCAGGCCGATCACCAGGGTGGTCAGCCAGGCTCGTTGCCGGATGCGGGATCGGGCCACCTCGAAGGCATTTTCTGACACACCGGCAAAGTGCTGGCGATCGTAGGGCTGATGGTTAAAGGCCTGTACCGTCTTGATCTGTGTAAGATTTTCCCCGACGTAACTGCCAACATCCGCCACCCGGTCCTGGCTCAGTCGGGAGAGGCGGCGCACCCGCCGGCCAAAGAACAGGATCGGCGCTATCACCAGCGGGAACCCCAGGAGAATAATGCCGGCCAGTTTGGCGTTGGTGATAAACAACAGCACCAGACCGCCCACCAGCATGACCGCATTGCGCAGGGCAATGGAAACGGTGGAGCCGATCACCGATTGCAGCACCGTGGTGTCGGCGGTGAACCGGGACTGGATTTCCAGTGCCCGGTTCTGTTCGAAGAAACCGGGATGCAGGTCAATCAGGTGATTGAAGACCTTCTTGCGCAGATCGGCAATTACCCGCTCGCCGATCCAGGACACCAGATAGAAACGGGCAAAGGACCCGAAGGCCAACCCGAGCACCAGCACGAAGAACAGGCCGATGGCCCTGGCGAGATTGTCTGGCGACTCGGTGGCCAGGCCCTGATCGACCAGAATGCGTAAACCCTGGCCGAGGCCCAGCGTTACCCCGGCGGTAAATACAAGTGCGATCAATGCTCCGGCGACGGTGCGTTTGTAGGGGCTGATGAATTCCGCGACCAGCTTCAGGGCTTTGCGATGTTGGGTGTTAATCATGTGCCTCCGGGTTGTGGGCTAATAAGGTAGACTTCGTTACCCGTACGATTTGTACTCGAATAGCGGCTTATCACCGGACTCTGACAAGAGCGTGCTGCTGGATATACTTTCCAGGACCGTCAAAAGCCAGGGATGGCTTTTGTCGAGCGTACAGGGATGTATTTACAGCGTGTCCTGGAAAGTATATCCAGCTGTGCGCTCGACAACTCCGATATCAAAGGATAAACCAGTGCGCGCCTACGCCGACAATGATTACCCCGCTGACCACAAACCGGACTGGAAAATCATCGCCGGTCTCTGGCCCTACCTGACCGAATTCCGGGGCCGGGTTATCCTGGCGCTTGGCTTTCTGATTTTGGCCAAACTGGCCACCGTCGCCACACCGGTTGCCCTTAAATACATTGTCGATTACCTGGACCAGAACAGCGGCGACGAGCTGTTGCTGTGGGTTCCGGTGCTACTGGTGGTGGCCTATGGCCTGCTGCGTTTTGGCAGCACCCTGTTCAACGAGCTACGGGACGCCATCTTCGCCCGGGTGGCCGAGCGAGCCATGCGCCGCGTGTCTTTGCGGGTGTTCGAACACCTGCACCAGCGGGAGCTGGGCTTTCACCTGGATAGAAAGACCGGCGGTCTGGCCCGGGACATCGAGCGGGGCACCAGCGGTATCAGTTTTCTGCTGCGCTTCACCCTGTTCAATATCGTCCCTACTCTACTGGAGATTGTACTGGTAGCGGGCATCCTGCTGGTGGTTTTCAACGTCGGCTACGTGATCGCCATCCTGGTGGCCGTCGTGGTCTACGTGGTGTTCTCCATCAGGGTCACTGAATGGCGAACCAAGTATGTGCGGGAAGCCAACGCAAAGGACAACCAGTCCAACTCCCGGGCGGTGGACAGCCTGCTGAATTATGAGACGGTCAAATACTTCAACAACGAACGCTTCGAAGCCCAGCTTTACGATGCAGACCTGCAGGAATGGGAACAGGCCCGCCTGAAAAACCGCCTGTCGTTGGCAACCCTGAACACCGGGCAGGCCCTGATTATCGGTGTGGCCCTGGTTGTGATCATGGCCATGGCGGTCACCGAGGTGGCCAATGGCGAGATCACCCTGGGCGATTTCACCATGATCAACGCCTACCTGCTGCAGCTGTTCATTCCCCTCAACGCCCTGGGGTTTGTCTACCGGGAAATCCGGCAGGCGCTGGTGAATGTGGAGCGTCTGTTCAAACTGCTTGGGGACAAACCCGTTATCGAGGATACCCCGGATGCCGGGGAACTGGCGGTGGATAAAGGCGAAATCCGTTTTGAACATCTTCATTTCGCCTACCGTAAGGATCGTCCGATCCTGAAGGACGTGGATTTCACCATTCCCGCCGGCCACAAGGTCGCGGTGGTGGGCGCCAGTGGTGCGGGCAAGTCCACCCTCGCCCGCTTGCTGTTCCGTTTTTACGATGTGGATAACGGCGCCATCCGCATCGACGGCCAGGACATCCGCGACGTCACCCAGGACAGCCTGCGGGCTGCGATCGGCGTGGTGCCCCAGGACACGGTGCTGTTCAACGATACCCTCTACCGCAACCTGGCCTATGGCCGACCGGAGGCAACCGAAGAGGAAGTTCACCGGGCCGCCCGACTGGCGCACCTGGAACACTTTATCCACAGTCTGCCGGAAGGCTATGACACGAAAGTGGGCGAACGGGGTCTGAAACTGTCCGGCGGCGAAAAACAGCGCGTCGCCATCGCCCGGGTAATCCTGAAAAACCCGCCGCTGCTGATTCTCGACGAAGCCACCTCGTCACTGGATTCGTTGTCCGAGCAGGCGATCCTGGGTGCCCTGAAGGAAGTCAGTGAACAGCGCACCACCCTGGTGATTGCGCATCGCCTGTCCACCATTCGGGATGCGGATACGATTCTGGTTATGGATGGGGGCCGGATTGTAGAAAGTGGCAGCCACAATGAGTTGTTGGCAACCGGTGGTCACTATGCGCATCTCTGGGCGCAGCAGCATCAGGAGAGCGACTGAGAATTCGGGAGTAAGGGACAGGGGGAAGGCCTCTCCAAAACTCGCTCCTTCGGCACGTCCATGTGACGCTCGAGCTCCGCCATCCCTGGCTCCGCACGGTTTTGGAGAGGCCTTCCCCCTGTCCCTGCCCCTACTCCTTCTCGCTTAACCGAAGTCCCAGGCCCGATGCTCTGACGACCTTCTGATTAACTGCCTCGTTGAACACCTGCGCATCCCCCGTAATCAGGCTGAACCAGTTTTTCGCCCGGGTAATGCCGGTATACACCAGCTCCTTGGTGAGCACCGGGCTCAGGCGGTCCGGCAGCACCAGGCAGGTGTGATTGAACTCCGAACCCTGGGATTTGTGCACGGTCATGGCGTACACGGTTTCCAGTTGCTGCAGACGGCTTGGGGAAATCCAGCGAATGCCGCCGGGGCTGTCGCTGTCCGGGAAGGCCACGCGCAGCACGAACGTGGGCTGACCATCATCATCCTGACCCCAGGGCACCGAGAAGGTGATGCCAATATCGCCGTTCATCAGGCCCAGGTTGTAGTCGTTGCCGGTAATCAGCACCGGGCGGCCGGCATACCAGCCTTCGGCACGAGGCAGTAGTTTTTCCGCCAGCAGGTGCCGGGCAATGCGGTCGTTCAGCCCTTCCACGCCCCAGGGGCCCTTGCGCAGGGCACACAACACCTGGAAATCGTTGAACGCCGCCAGCACCTCCAGTGCCAGTGCGTCCCACTCGGCACGCAGGCTCTTGGTGCCCAGACCATGGTTGTTCATGCGCTCAAGGTATTTCCGGTAACCCACGGGCGGTGGCAGCGGCTGGTTGTGGATAACCCGTCCCTCGCCTTGATTGGCAAAGGCGTTGGGCGTGCCGGTGACTGCATGCTGACAAATCTGCGTCAGCGTCGCTTCGGCATCGGGTCGGGGGGTGTGGCCGTTGAGCCAGACCACGTCGTCGAAAGCCGGTGTGCGAATCCGCTCCAGCATGGCCGCATCCAGCGTGTTGGTATTAACCGCCTCGGCGAGCTGCCGTATTCCGCTATCCTCCTGAAACCGATAGCTTTTCCGGAGCATGGCCACGGCCTGGTCCAGCGGCTGGCCCTGCTCATCGAGCAGTTCGGCGGGTACCGTCATGCTGGTCACGGCCCTTAGCCAGTCGGCGGTTTCCGGCGTGTAATGGGCATTCGCCGCGCGCTGGCAGAGTTCGCCGAGTATGGCGCCGGCATCCACCGAGGCCAGCTGGTCCTTGTCGCCCAGCAGAATCAGTTGGGCTTTCTCCGGCAGCGCATCCACTACCGAGGCCATTAAGTCAACGTCCACCATGGAGGCTTCATCAATCACCAGGATATCCACCAGCAACGGGTTGTCTCGGTTGTGGCGGAACTGTCGGGTATCCGGGCGGCTGCCCAGCAGGCGGTGCAGGGTGGTGACCTTGGTGGGAATGTCGTCCTGCACCACCTGCCCCGGCAGTTGATCCAGAGGCAGGCGGCGTGCCGCCCCGCCGATGGATTCGTTCAGTCGGGCGGCGGCCTTGCCGGTGGGTGCGGCCAGGCGAATGCGGTACTTGCGCCCGGCCCGGTCCGGGTCTTCCCCGGCCACCGCCTGAAGTGCGGCCAGCAGGTTGACCACGGTGGTGGTTTTGCCGGTGCCCGGTCCGCCGGTGATCACCGAAAAACGCTGGCGGGCGGCCAGGGCACAGGCCAGTTTCTGGTAATCCACGGGATCGGAAGACTGGAACAGCGCCGCCAGGGCCCGGGACAGCGTATCGCTGGCGTTCGACCCCGGATCAGACAACGTCGAAGGCAGTGCCAGCCGGTTGTCGATGGCGCCGGCAATCTGCTGTTCGTAACGCCAGAAACGGCGCAGGTACAGCCGGGTGTCGTTCAACACCAGCGGTGTGGATAACTCGCCCCCACTGACGGCCTGCGAGGCGTTCAGGGCAGAAAGGCACTCCGCCAGTGTGATGCGGGCCAAGACCTCGGCCGGCGTGGGGGTCTCTGACTCGGGTTCCTCCGGTGCAACGGTGGGCACCGCCCGGGCGTCCTCCGGTGGCAGCGCCAGGGTGTGGTTGCTGGCCTCCAGCAGTGTCGCCAGATCAATGCAGACATGGCCTCGCCCCACCTGGTGGGAGGTCAGCGCCGCCAGAAGCAGTACCAGCGGCTCCGGCGTCTCGCCCTGCTCCTGCGATAAATCCCGGATCAGCCGGGCAAACCCGGTGTCCAGGGGGCGAATCCATTCGGCCTGCTGCCAGTGTTCAAGCAAGGCTTCGGTATTGGCCAGACTGGTCAGCGGGTCGGGCTTATCCACAACCGGATTCTGCCCTGATGGGGCTGTCACGGGGGCGTCCTCGCCCAGATCAAAGGTGAACTGGTTGTCGGAATGTCGCGTCCGGCTCATGCGGCCACCTCCCCTTCGGCGGTGTTGCCATCAAACAGGGCGTCGAGTTGTTCGATCAGTGTTCTGGGCGGTTTGTCCACAAAGGCCCCGTTGCCGGGGGCTTCAATGCCCCGCAGGAACAGATACACCGCCCCGCCCACGTGCCGGTCGTAGTCGTAATCGGGCAGGCGGGCTTTGAGCAGGCGGTGCAGGGCCAGCAGGTAGAGCACGTATTGCAGGTCGTAGCGCTTGTCGAGAATGGCCTCGCCCATGGCCTGGTCGGTGTAGGCGCTGTCGCTCTCGCCCAGGGCGTTGGATTTGTAGTCCAGCACGTAATACTGCCCGTTGTGTTCGAACACCAGATCGATAAAGCCCTTGAGCATGCCGTTGAAGCGCTTTTCCTCCACCCGGGGACGATCCGCTCCGTTCAGCGTGTATCGGGTAACGAGCTGGTCCAGCCGGGTTATGGGCACGTTGCGGCTTTCAAACCAGAACTCCAGTTCCGGGCGCAGGCTGACCAGACCGGCCAGTGAGCTTTGTTCGTCACTGCCTCGCTGCAGGGTCAGGGGTGTGCGAATCAGCGCCAGCAGCCAGTGTTCCAGTGGTTCCACCCACTCACTCCAGCCCCGGGTACTGCACCGGCGCGTCAGTTGATCCCGCAGGGCTTCGGGGTTATCCACAACCCGGTCAAAGCCCTGCTGGGCACACCATTCCAGCAATTCGTGCAGGAAGGTGCCGGGGGCCGCGCCTTTCGGAAACTGGTGCTGGTTGCGAGTGGCGGGTCTGGCCCCGCTGACCTCATCGTCTGGTTGCTGGGCGCTTTCCTCCAGCAGGTTCTGGGTCTGGGCGTCTTCCACCTCGCCGGTGAACGCAATGCCGGTGCCGGCCATGTCGCGGTATTCGATGGCCGAATAGCTGGCAATCCACCAGTCTTCCCGGGCCTCGCGGCTGGATTCCAGTGCCGGGCCAAGGTCCGCGGGAGCCTGTTCGGTGAAGTGGCGGGTTTCAGGTTCGGGCAATGGTTCAATCACGATCTCGTCTCGCCCTTCGGCCAGTGGTGCCAGGCAATCGGTGATCGACCGTTCATTATCGCCGGCAATCAGGTAGCCCAGCCCGCTTTCGGGCCAGTCCTGGAGGGCAGCCGCCCCCACCCAGGTGGCAAAGCGGGCGCGGGTCAGGGCCACGTAGCATTTGCGGATGTCTTCGCCCAACCGCTCCTGGTCGGCGTGGGCGACATCCTCCGGCGTGGGATCAAACACGGTCACCAGCCGGTCACTGGTATCGTGGTAACGCACGAAGGCCTGCTTTTCACTCTGCGCCCGGTAGGCGGTGCCGAAGGGCAGGAACACCAGCGGGTATTCCAGGCCCTTGGATTTATGCACCGTGATTACTTTCACCAGCCCGGCGTCGCTTTCCAGGCGCAGGGTGCGGTTTTCTTCCTCTTCGTCGGCGGCACGCAGAATCTGGGTATAGTGGTGTACCAGTGCGTGCTCGCCATCCAGTTGCAGGCTGTCCTGCTGCAGCAGTTCGGCGATGTGCAGGATGTCGGTGAGCCGCCTTTCGCCGTCGGCGCGTTGTAGCAGGCGTCCGGGTACTTCGAAGTCCATCAGGAAACGACGCAGCATGGGCAGCACGCCCTGCTGTTGCCATTGCTTCTGGTAGCCGAGGAAGCGCTCGATCTGGGCTTCGAGTACCAGCTCATCGGTGAGCAGTTCGTCCAATGCCTGCCAGGACTGGCCCAGGGTGGGCGTGGCCAGGGCGGCGCGCAGGTAAGCCAGCTGTCGGGGTTCGGCGAAGGCCCGAAGCCAGCACAGGATTTCTTTTGCCTCGGCGGAAGTCAGCACCGAATCCCGGTCCGACAGATACACGCTCTTGATGCCCCGCTGGCCCAGGGCGTCCCGGACCGCCTTGGCCTCAGTGCCCTTGTTGACCAATACCGCGATGTCTTTGGGTGCCACCGGTTCCAGATCACTCGGGTCCTCGGGCCGGGCGAAGCCTGCGTGTCCGGCCTGGCCCAGGGTCAGCAGGCGGGCAATCTCGCTGGCGCAGCTTTCCGCCAGGTCAGCGGTGGCAGCGCCTTTGGCCAGGCCCTTGGGCTGGCCGTTTTTGTCTTCGTCGTTGGATTCGTGGGTCCAGAACGTCAGGCTGGGCTGCAATTCGCCGTTCACCGTCCACAGGCGTTTGGTGCCCTTGGCGGCCACGCCCTGAAACGGCAACTCCGACGCCTCGCCCTGCCCGAACAGGAAGGCCCCGGCCCGGCTGTGCTGGTCGCTGTATTCGAACACCCGGTTCACTGCCGCCACCATGGGCTGGGCGGACCGGAAGTTGGTGCCCAGGGTGTAGGTGCGGTTTTTCACGCCCTGGCGGGCCTGCAGGTAGGTGTGGATATCCGCGCCCCGAAAGGCGTAGATGGCCTGTTTCGGGTCGCCGATCATCAGCAGGCAGGTGTCCGGGGAATTGGCCTGGACATCGTAAATCCGGTTGAAAATGCGGTACTGCACCGGGTCGGTGTCCTGGAATTCGTCGATCAGGGCCACCGGGAACTGCCGGCGAATGGTGGCGGCAAGTTGGTCGCCCCGGGAGCCGCGCAGGGCCTCGTCCAGCCGGGTGAGCAGGTCGTCAAAACCCATTTCTGATCGCTGCTGTTTTTCCGCCTCCAGCCGGTCGGCCATCCAGTGGCTGGCGTGGCGCAGGATGTCGGCCTTGGCGCTGGGTGGGTTGGTGGCGAAATTCAGCAGTTCCTCAATGGCATGGAACGCAGGATGATCCGGCGCTTCGCCCTCTCCTTTCAGGGTTTTGGCCAGCCCTTCCGGGGTCTGGTTCTTGAAACCGGCCTTGTCCAGCCCTTCGGGCAACAGCTCGTCCGAGCTTGCCCAGGCCACCAGATTGTCCCAGGCGGTGAGCATGGATTTCTTGCTGTTGCCGTGCAGGCGCTTGGCTTTTTGCAGGTCGGCCAGCAGGTCAAGCACGTCTTCCTGCCAGTCGGCCCAGGGGCGGTTTTTCAGAGCCCGGGACTCCTGCTCGCGCTGCTCGACGGATTGCTGAATGGCCGCATGCACACTGGCCGGCGGTGTACCCAGGCTGTCCGGGTCGTCCATCAGGTTGCGCACGGCCTGGCGCAGGTCTTCCGGGGTTTTCCAGTGGCTCAGGGCTTCGTCCATCCAGGCCGGAGGCAGCGGATAGACGAAGGTGCGCCAATAATCCCGGGCCACGTCGTCCAATAGATCGTTCTGGTTGGTTTCCAGCGTCAGTTTAAACAGGCTGCCGCTGTCGAAGGCGTGCTCGCTGAGCATGCGATTGCAGAAACTGTGAATGGTGGAGACCGCCGCCTCGTCCATCCATTCGGCGGCCAGCAACAGTTGCTTGCGGCAATCCGGCCAGGTGGCCGGATCCGGGTAGCTTTCGTTGCGCAGCTGATAGATCAGGGCAGTTTCCGCGGGCGGCTCCGGGTCGTCCGGGGTATCGGAGAACACCTCGGCGGCCTGGGTCAGCCGGGTGCGGATGCGGTCGCGCAGCTCCTTGGTGGCCGCTTCGGTGAAGGTGACCACCAGCAGGTTCGGCGGCAGCAGGTTCTGCAGCGGGCTGTCCTCGCTCTGGCCGTGGCCAAGCACCAGGCGCACATAAAGGATGGCGATGGTGAAGGTCTTGCCAGTGCCGGCACTGGCCTCAATCAGGGCGCTGCCATTCAGGGGCAGGGCCAGTGGGTCCAGGTTCGGGTTCGGGATCTGGGTGACGTTATCCACAGGCTGACTCATTGCTCCCCCCCGATCTGTTCGGCTGCCGATTTGCCCTGCTCCGCTTCCCACAAAGGCACGTAGAGGTCGTGCAGCAGGGCTTCGAATTCTCCGCTTTCCAAGAGTTGTTCCGGGCTGTCGTAGGCGGCTCGCAGGTAGCCGGTGTCCCGTTCCAGTGCGGTGAGATAGGCCTTTTCGGCTTCCTCCAGTGCCTGTTCGTGATTCCCTAGATATTTTCCTTTTTTGTAGAAACTGGTAATCCAGGCAAAGCCCGCTTCGCAGTGCAGTGGCAGGGTGCGGGTGGTGGCGGCCATCCACCGACCGACGATGGCTTCCAGATGGCTGCGGGCAGCCAGCGGGTCCATGGGGGCGAAGCGGAAATCCCGGCCCTCTTCTTTCGCCAGGATGCGGGTTTCGAAGGGCTGGGCAGTGAGCTGGCCGGCCAGGTGAATCACCCAGTCCCGCAGCAGGTTGGCGTAGCGCACTTTCTTGCTGTACCCGGAGCCGGTCAGCAGGCCGGACTGGGCTACCACCAGCCGGCACAGCTGGCCTTCGCTGTTGCGGCGCAGGCCGTCGATCAGATCCACGACTTCCACTTCGCCCAGGTCGTTGGTGAAGCGTTCATCAAAGCCGATGGGCTCCTCCACCGCCTCAGGCCATTCCGCCAGGGCCGTGCGGTAGCGGCCGAACAGGTCCGGCAGTCGCCCGGACAATTCGTTACGAAGGCGGTGTTCGGTCACACCCATACCCAGGTCGCCGCGTCGGGCCATGCGGTCGAGGGTGGTGTCCACCCGGTCGTACAGCTCTTCTTCACTGGCGGCCTTGAACACGGCGTTCTGGATCAGCTCGTTGTCCAGGCGCCAGCGGTCCAGACCGGTCAGGTCGAAGTTCTCGTTGTCGGTGTCCTCGTCGTCCACGTCTTCAAAGCGAACCTGCAGGCGGCGCTGGTAGAAGGTGTCGATGGGCTTTTTCAGGAAGCTGGCCAGATCGTTCAGGGTGATGGGTTCTTCCGGCGTCTGGTAGGACAAAGGCTCAGCAGCGTGAGTAACCACTTCCTCACCGTGGGCGCTTCGCCATTCCCGTTCAAAGGTAAACAGGCGGCGGCTTTTCAGCACCTCGGCCAAGGGCCTGGGTGAGCTGTCTTCGCCCTCCCCGGTGCCGTTGGCTTTCGGAAAATAGGCCCGGCTGAACGGCTGCAGCGGGTGCTGGGTGGTCAGGGCTTCGGTCACCGCGCTGTCGGGGTGACCGTCCAGCGCCCACAGGCTGTTGAGGTGGTCCTGAAGCTGGCCGATTAGCACTGAGGCCGGGCGCTCGGAGTCATCCTTGATGCTGCGCCCGACCCAACTGATGTACAGCTGCTCCCGGGCGGACAGCATGGCTTCCAGGAACAGGTAGCGGTCGTCCTCCCGGCGGGAGCGGTCCCCTGGCCGGTAGTCCTGGGCCATCAGGTCGAAATCCACCGGCGGGCGGGAGCGTGGGTAGTCGCCGTCGTTCATGCCCAGCAGACACACCTTGCGGAACGGGATGGCGCGCATGGGCATCAGTGTGGCGAAGTTCACCTTGCCGGCCAAAAAGCGCTGGTTCAGGCCGCCCTCGTCCAGGCCGTCGAGCAACACATCCTTGACGATGTTCAGCGGCAGGGGCTGGTCGGCAAGCCCGGCGGCCAGGGCATCCTCCAGCCATTGTTCCAGCTGGCGGCGGAAACGGTTGAGCAGCAACAAGTCGGTGTCTTCCACCTTGTGGAAAAACTGCTCCAGCATGCCGGAGAACAGGGTTTCCCACTCGCCGGGAGTGCGGCTTTCCTGCAGGGCCTGCCACAGGGTTTCGAGCTGATGCACGAATGCGTCCAGGCGACCGGCCAGATCCGCCTGCAGCCCGCCGATTTCCCCGTAAGGCTCCACTCCGCCCCAGGGGTCGTCCTCGCCCATGCCGTAACCCAACAGCATGGCCCGCAGGCCGGACTGCCAGGTGTTGCGGTTGAGCTCGGCGGGCAGATCCAGGCTTTGCCGGTGCGCGTCGTGCAGGCCCCAGCGGATGTTGGCGCCTTCCACCCAGCGCCGGGCCAGGGGAATCTCGTCTTCACCGATGCCGAAACGGGCCCGGATGCCGGGCACCTCCAGCAGGCTCAGGATCTCGCTCACGCCAAAACGGCTGCGGGGCAGCGACATCAGGGTTTCCAGGGCAATCAGCACCGGCTCGTGGTGGCGCTGGCCCTGGTCGGAAATGGTGAAGGGAATGTGGCGCTTGCTGCCGGGCTGGTAGCGGCCGAACACCGCCTGGATATGGGGCGCGTACACGTTGATGTCGGGCACCATCACCATCACGTCCCGGGGGCGCAGGTTTGAATCGGTGTTGAACGCGGCCAGCAGCTGGTCGTGCAGGATTTCCACTTCCCGCTGGGGGCTGTGGGCCTGGTGGAATACCAATGAGTGGTCCTCGCCCGGGTCCAGGGTGCGCTGTTGTTCACGGATTTCGGGCAGGGGCGTCAGGTTGAGGATGTCGTCCTGCAACTGGTGCAGCAGGCAGGGCGATTCATCGCTGCCGTGTTCGGAGAAGATGTCGATCTTCCGGTCCGGGGTCTGCAGCCGGTCCCGGTATTCCCCCGGGTTGTCGAACTCGTCCAGCAGGCGGATGTAGTCCCGCCCCTGTTTGCCCCAGGCGGCCAGCAGCGGATTGGCGTGCTGGTGCAGCTGATCCGGATCGTCCACCGTGGACAGCACGGGATGCGCCGCACCCCGCTTGCGCTCGGCTTTCAGCAGTTCGCGGTCGCTGATGATGTCGGCCCAGTAAAACTGGCAGGGGTTGTGGACACACAGCACCACCTGGCTGAAGCGGCTGAGTACGTACAGGGCCTCCAGCGCCTGGCGCGGCAGGGACGAGACGCCAAATACCACAATGCGTCTGGGCAGCCGTGACGGATTGGCCGGGGCCGAAAGCTGCTGGCCCTGCTCCATGAACCGGGTATGAATCCGTGAGCGACTGGTGTGGGCGGCCTCGCCGACATCGCTCACCAGGGCCCGCCAGAGCAGCGGTTGCCACAGATTCTCCGAAGCCAGAGGCTTTTCCTCGCCCCGGGCGGTGATCAACACATCCCGGCCTTGCTCCCAGGCGGCCAGCCAGTCGGCGCGGAACACCTGGTACTGGTCGAACAGGTCGGCCACTTTTTCCGCCAGTTGGAAGGTGCGCACGTCCGGGTCGGTGCCATCCAGAAACCGGGCCAGGGGCAGAAACGCCTCGTCCTGATCCAGCAGGGTGGGCAGCAGGCGATACAGCCGCCATACCAGCCGGCTTTTGTCGAAGGGGGACTGCTCGGGCACCTCGGCATCGGAGAGCATCGCCCGGTAGGCCTGCCAGATGAAACGGGCGGGAAACAGAAAATCCATGCCCGCCGCAATGCCCAGGCCACCGTCCATGCCCTCGTCATCGCGCTTCTCGGCCAGCGCCAGCTTCAGCCACTGGGCGATGCCGTTACTCTGCACCAGGAAGGTTTCGCTCTGCAGCGGCGGCAGCGGGTTCTGGCGGCAGATGTACACCACCGCCCGGCGCAGGTCTTCCAGGTGATTGGCGTGGATGGCGTGAAAGCCGGGTTCGATGGCGTTACGGTTGGCCATGAGGCTCCCTTGGTCGGATAGGTCACTGCATCTGATGGCACAGGTTACCTTATGCGACCCGGGATTCGCAGGCCTCTGACTGTCGGTTGATTATCGGGAGGCGGTCACCAGTGCCAACAGCAGCCGTCGAACGCGCTCGCGGGATTCGGCATCCTGGCAGGCGATGTCCTGGACGTGCAACTGGCGGCTCTCCAGTAGTCGGGCCAGGCAGTCGGCGTCCATCGAGATGGTCACCCGGTCCGGTTTGGCAGTGTTCTGCCAGGTTGGCGGGCTGTAAACCCGACGGCGGCTGGCTGTGGACTGGATAAAAGGCATCCCCATAAATCCCCCCGGTACTCAGTGAATGACCCTGGCGGGACGCACGCGATGCTGGCTGAACGGAAACGATGGCCAGTTGAGATAATCCGCGAAGAAGCCGGGCTGGCGGGAGGCGTCCAGCAGGACCTCGATGCACTCGTCGGTGTTGCAGTAGCCATTGAGGCCGGTGTGCCGGGCAGTCTGGGACTGCAGGTTGTCCAGGGCCCGGAGTACCATCTGGCGGGCATGGCCGGCGCGGTCCCGCATTTGCAGGCTGCGATAGGCGATAATGGCCGACAGGGTAAGCTCCACGTGCATGGTTTCCGGGTGCCGGGTGCGGGCCAGGCAGGCCAGGTCGAACGCACTGCCGGCCAGGGCAATCACATTGTCCCAGTCCTGCTGCTGGGAATGGCTCCGGGAGTGCTCCATCCAGGACAGCCAGAGATCCTGCTGGTTATCCAGGGGCAGGTCGGCGAACATGCGTTTGTGATTGGGGCACAGAAATTCCATAACAATCTCCTTCTTTATGGATGATAATAGTTATCATTTAGATTGTTGGCAAGTGGTCTTCCCCGGATTTCCTGTTTGAGAGAAAAGGACGGTCGTCGTAGAGTTGTGCCCGAACCCCTTTTCAGGACCCAGGCCCCCGTGTCCGACACCGATTACCCGTCGCAACTGCAGTCCGCTGCCCTGGACGATCCCCTCTATTACCTGCGCAACATGGATACCGTGGTGGCCTGGGTGAGCAGCCATCACGGGGATTTGCTGACCGCGGATGAAAACCGCCGGTTGACCGATTTCCTGGCCTTGCCCGAGGCGGCGCGTGCCCTGCTGACCCGCCTGGTCATGCGGTCAGGGGAGCTGTTCCGGAGTGATCGCCTGCACTACCCGGAGTTGCCGGAACCTGAACACGTGGCACTGTCGGCACTGGTTGGCGAAGGCTGGCTGGACGCAGAACCAGAATTGTCACTGGATGATCTGTTCCGGCTGTTTACCCTGCCGGAATTGCGGCCCGCGTTTGCCGACAGGGTGGCCGAGGCCGGCGGTTCCCCGGCCCGGGTCAGCAAGCGTCAGTTACGGGAGCTGGTGGCCGGGGCGTCCGTTGAATCCGGCCCGGTAGAGCAGTGGCTTGGCGACGGCGCCGGCCAGGTGGTTCGCGTGCGGGACATGGCCTTGTTTGATCGGGTGCGTCTGATGTTTTTCGGCAATCTGAGGCAGAGCTGGACAGACTTTGTACTGGTGGAGCTGGGTCTGCAGCGTTTCGAGTCCGTGCCGTTTACCCCGGCCTCCCGGGCTTTTCACCAGCGTGCGGATGTGGATACCTACCTGCTCATGCACCAGTGCCGGGAACAACTGGACGAGGGAGTGCCACCCGCCGAGGTCTGGCAGCAGGTGCCGCCGCCCACGGAGAACCCCTGGCTGAGCAGTCGTCGCGACCGTCTGCTGTTGGAACTCGGGCGACAGGCCGAGCGCGCCGGGGACCGGGAACTGGCCCTGCAGGCTCTGGCCGCCAGTGGTCATCGGGAAGCCCGGCTCAAGCACCTCCGGTTGCTGGAAAGGATGAAGCGCCATGACACCGCCTGGCATATGGCCACCGAATGGCAGCAGGGCGAACTGTCGGATGCCGAGGCCCAGGGGCTGCACCGCATTCTCAAGCGGCTGGCGCCGAAAGTGGGCCAGCCCCGCCCGGCGCTGGCTGAGCCGCCGGCCATCCGGGAACGGACACTGACACTGCCGCCCGGGGCACCGATGCCTGTGGAGCTGGTGGTCCAGAGCCATCTGCACACCGAGCAGGCACCGGTGTTCTATGTGGAAAACACCCTGATCAACGGCCTGTTCGGCCTGTTGTGCTGGCCGGTGATTTTCGAGCCGATACCCGGCGCTTTCTTCCACCCGTTTCATACCGGCCCGGTGGATCTGACCCGGGAGGACTTTGTCAGCCGTCGCCGGGCCGGCTTTGAACGCTGCTTTGAGCAACTGCACGACGGCCGTTACCGTCAGGTTATTCTCGACAGGTTCCATGTGAAACAGGAGCTGGCCAACCCCTTCGTGGCCTGGCCGGTGCTGTCCGAAGCACTACTGGCCTTGGCCATGGACTGTATTCCGGCGGCGCATCTGGAAGCCATGTTCCGGCGCCTGCTGGATAACATCAGGGAGCACCGCAGCGGGTTTCCGGATCTGATCCGGTTTGAGCCCGGTGCACCAGATCCGGCGGCGCGTTATGAAATGATCGAAGTGAAAGGCCCCGGGGATCGCCTGCAGGATCACCAGCGGCGCTGGCTGCATTTCTTTGCCCGTCACGGTATGCCCGCCAGCGTCTGTTACCTGCGCTGGAAGGAGGACACGGTGTGAAAGTGGCGGTCCGCACCCTTTGTGAATTCGCCGCCCGTCATGGCGATCTGGACTATCGGTATACCCCGGCGCCCAGTGCCGAGGAGGGCATTGCCGGCCATCAGGCGATTCAGGCCAATCGCGGCTATGGCTATCAAAGCGAGTACCCACTCACCGGCCAGTGCCTGGGGCTGGAGCTGTCCGGCCGTGCTGACGGCTATCACCCGCACCGGAACCGGCTCGAGGAAATCAAGACCCACCGGGGCGATGTCGCGCGCATCCGGGAGCATCAGCGGGCCTTGCACCGGGCCCAGCTCCGGGCCTATGGGGCTTTGCTCTGCCGCCAGGAAAACCGCTCTGACCTGGAGCTGGCACTGGTCTACTACGACACCGGCCGGAATCGGGAGACCGTGCTCACCGAGACCGCGTCTGCCGACGAACTCTGGCAGGACCTTGAGGCCCTGTGCCGGATCTACCGGGCCTGGGCCGAACAGGAAGAGCACCATCGGGAGCAACGGGATGAGCTGCTGTCGCAGCTGGGCTTCCCGTTTCCGGATTTCCGGCCCCGTCAGCGCCAACTGGCGGAAACGGTCTACAAGAACGCGCTCCGTGGGGGCAGTCTGCTGCTGGAAGCGCCGACCGGACTGGGCAAGACCCTGGGCACGCTGTTTCCAGCCTTGAAGGCCATGCCTGCGGACGGCCAGGACCGGCTGTTCTACCTGACCTGCCGTAACACCGCCCGACAGCTTGGGATGGAGGCGGTGGAAAAACTGCGTCAGGGCCACGACGGTGGTGGCCACTGGCCAATGCGGACCCTGGAGCTGGTGGCCAAGGACGATGCCTGTGAACACCCGGACAAGGCCTGCCATGGCGATGCCTGCCCGCTGGCCAAAGGCTTTTTCGACCGGCTGCCTGATGCCAGAGCGGAAGCCGCCCAGACCCGGGAAACCCTGACCCGCGAGGTCCTGGCCCGCATTGCCGCCGGCCATGGCATCTGTCCCTACTTCCTGGCTCAGGAAATGGCGCGCTGGTCGGACCTGGTGATTGCCGACGTGAACCGCCTGTTTGACCAGTCCGCCCTGCTCCACGGACTGGTTCAGCAGAATCGCTGGAAAGCTGCGGTGCTGGTGGACGAAGCCCACAACCTGGTGGACCGGGGCCGGGGTATGTACTCGGTCCGGCTGGACCAGCAGCGCCTGCTCAAGCTGAAAAAGACCGCTCCGAAACCGGTCAGAACCGCTCTGGACCGGACCGCCCGTGCCTGGCAGAGCCTGATCCGTGATCAGGACACCACAACCGGTGAGCCGGTGTTTCTGGAAACCCTGCCGGCGCCGCTGCTCGGTGCCCTCCAGGGCATGGTCTCGACCATCACCGATTATCTGGCGGACAACCCGCCGGACCTGGCCTTGCAGGAACTGATGTTCGAGAGTGTCGCCTTCATGCGGCTGGCGGACAGTTTCGGCGACCATTCCCTGTGCGAATTCCAGCGGGCCGGCAGGGGCAAAGCTAGCCTGAGCATTCAGAACCTGATACCGGCGGATTTCCTGCGCCAGCGGTTTGCCGCTGCCCGCTCGATCGTGCTGTTTTCCGCCACGCTCAGCCCGGGCGTGTACTACCGGGACCTGCTGGGTTTGCCGGAGGACAGCCGTTTTTCGGCCCTGCCGGGCCCGTTCAGTGCCGATCAGTTGCAGGTCCACTTCACCCCGCGCATCAGCACCCGCAAGCCCGACCGGCAGGCGTCCCTGGGGCCCATCGCGGATCTGATTGCCAACCAGTACCGGCAACGGCCGGGCCATTACCTCGCCTTCTTCAGCAGCTTTGCCTATGCCCGGG
Organism: Marinobacter oulmenensis; assembly: GCF_014201735.1. Lineage (GTDB taxonomy): Bacteria > Pseudomonadota > Gammaproteobacteria > Pseudomonadales > Oleiphilaceae > Marinobacter > Marinobacter oulmenensis. The sequence continues at coordinate 254,625 of NZ_JACHFE010000005.1, forward strand.
AGGTCAGCGATGCCCTGGCCGAGCGGTCGCCGGATATTCCCCAGCGCTCCCAGCGGCCGGGTATGAGCGGGGCGGAGCGGGCCGGGTTTCTGGCCGGCTTCCGTGAGCAGAAGGGTGCAGTGGCCTTTGCGGTGCTTGGCGGTGTTTTTGGTGAAGGCATTGACCTGCCCGGCGACCAGTTGATTGGCGCCTTTGTGGCGACCCTCGGTCTGCCGCCCTTCGACGCCTGGCACGAGGTGCTGCGCGGGCGTTTGCAGGCGCGTTTCGGCCAGGGCTATGAATACACCTACCAGGTACCGGGCCTGCAGAAAGTGGCCCAGGCCGCCGGCCGGGTGATTCGCACACCCGAGGATGAAGGCGTGATCTGGCTGATTGATGACCGTTTCCTGCAGCCAGCGGTGCGCCGGCAACTGCCGGGCTGGTGGTTTTCCGCAACGGAGGAATGTGATCCGTAATTGGCCACACCCCCACCCTTTTGCCTTATACTGATTGGTAATACCCGCCAGTACCCGGTCAAGGAAGAAGTATGTCCAGTCATCGCAAGACCTTCGCCATCAGAACTGCCCTGATTCTCGCCGTGATTGCCGCTGTTGCGGTTGTCACCTGGATGCTTATGCCGAAAGGCGAGACCCTGCCGGAGCACATTGGCTCCGGCAATGGCCGCATAGAAGCCACCGAGGTGGACATTGCCACCCGGATTGCCGGCCGCCTGGAATCCTTTGATGTCCGGGAAGGTGACATGGTGGAGCCCGGCCAACTGCTGGCGGTGATGGATACCGATGAACTGGAGGCCCGCCTGGCCTCGGCCGAAGCGAACCTGAACCAGGCCGAGCAGAGCCGGCTGCTGGCGGAAGCGACGGTGGCGCAGCGCCAGAGCGAGCTGCGCTATGCCCGGGCAGAACTGGAACGGATTGAACAACTGGTGGATCGCGGCCATGCCTCCCAGGAGCAACTGGACCGCTCCCGCACTTCTGCGGAAACCGCCAATGCCGCACTACAGGCGGCCAAGGTTCAGGTGACTTCCGCTCAGGCCGGCATCGAGGCAGCCCACGCCAGCATCCGGCAGATCCAGACCAATATTGACGACAGCCAGCTCAGCACGCCCATCGGCGGCCGGGTGCTCTACCGGCTGGCGGAACCGGGCGAGGTGCTGGCGGCCGGTGGCAAGGTCGCCACGATTCTGGACGTCACCGATGTCTACATGACCATTTTCCTGCCCACGGATCAGGCCGGCCGCGTGCGCGTGGGCTCAGAGGCCAGGATCATCCTCGATGCGGTGCCGGATTACGTGGTGCCCGCCAAGGTCAGCTTCGTGGCGGCCGAGGCCCAGTTCACGCCCAAGTCAGTGGAAACCCGCAGCGAGCGGGAAAAGCTCATGTTCCGGGTGCGTATCCGCATCAATCCGGAGCTGTTGCAGGCCTACCGTGACCGGGTGAAAACCGGCGTGCCGGGCGAGGCCTACGTCCGGCTGGATGAGAGTCAGCCCTGGCCGGAGGACCTGCAGGTGAGCCTGCCCAATGACTGAGGCGGTGGCCCGGCTGGAGGGCGTCAGTCACTACTACGGGGATACCTGTGCGCTGGAGGGAATTGACCTCGACATTCCTGCTGGCTGCATGGTCGGGCTGATTGGTCCCGATGGCGTGGGTAAGTCGACCTTACTGGGCCTGGTGGCCGGTGCCCGTAAACTCCAGCAGGGACAACTGCAGGTGCTGGGCGGGAGTATGGCCAGCCAGCGCTTTCGCAGCCGGGTGGCGCCGCGCATTGCCTACATGCCCCAGGGCCTGGGCGGCAATCTCTATCACACCCTGACCGTGGACGAGAACATCGGCTTTTTTGCCGATCTGTTCGGGCTGGTTGGAAAGACCCGGAGCCACCAGATTGACCGGTTGCTCGATGCCACCGGGCTGCGGACCTTCCGGGACCGGCCTGCCGGCAAACTGTCCGGCGGCATGAAACAGAAACTGGGCCTGTGCTGTGCGCTGATCCACAACCCGGAACTGCTGATTCTTGATGAGCCCACCACCGGGGTCGATCCGCTGTCGCGCAAGCGCTTCTGGGATCTGATCGACAGCATCCGCAGTCAGCAGCCCGGCATGAGTGTGTTGGTGGCCACCGCCTACATGGAAGAGGCCGAGCGTTACGACTGGCTGGTGGCCATGGACGACGGCAGGGTACTGGCCACCGGTTCGCCGGACGCGCTGCGCAGCCAGACCGGCACCGAAACCCTGGATGATGCCTTTGTGGCTTTGTCCCCCGGTGAGCAACCGGCCCTTTCCGGCACTGCCGGTAGCGCACCCCTTCAGGAGAGCGGGCAGACCCCCGCCATTGAGGCCGAGAACCTGACGCTGCGGTTTGGCAGCTTCACGGCTGTCCATGATGTGAGTTTTCGTATCCGCCGGGGTGAGATTTTCGGGTTCCTGGGGTCCAACGGCTGTGGCAAGACCACCACCATGAAAATGCTGACCGGCCTGCTGACACCCTCCGAGGGACAGGTTCAGCTGTTCGGTGAGCCCCTGGACGCCCGGGACCTGACGACCCGCAGCAAGGTGGGGTACATGTCCCAGTCCTTCTCCCTGTATGGGGAGTTGACCGTACGCCAGAACCTGGACCTGCATGCCCGGCTGTTCCACCTGCCGGAAGAGCGCATTGGAGAACGGATCGATACCCTGGCCCGGGAATTCGGCCTGCAGGCCGTCATGGATCAGGACGCCGGCCAACTGCCCCTGGGGGTGCGCCAACGCCTGTCGCTGGCTGTCGCGGTGGTTCACGAGCCGGAACTGCTGATTCTGGATGAGCCCACCTCGGGCGTGGATCCAGGGGCCCGTAACCGCTTCTGGGAACTGCTGCAGCGGCTGTCGCGCCAGGATGGCGTGACCATCTTCATCTCCACCCACTTCATGAACGAGGGTGAACGCTGTGATCGTATCTCGCTGATGCACGCCGGCGAGGTATTGGCCTGCGACACGCCGGACGAGCTGATTCGCGACGCCGGGGGCGACAGCCTGGAAGACGCCTTCATGAAGACCCTGGAAACCGTCGACCAGGAAGCGCCGGCCGATACCGACGGCCTGATGCTGGCTGGCGGTGACCATGCCCATCGCCCCAGCGCCTTCAGCCTGCGCCGGCTCCTGGCCTATGGTCGCCGGGAAGCCCGGGAACTGCTGAGGGATCCGATCCGGATGGCGTTCGCCTTTATCGGCTCAGCCTTGCTGATGCTGATTCTGGGCTATGGCATCACCCTGGATGTGGAAGACCTCACCTTTGCCGTGCTGGACCGGGACCAGACACCCCAGAGCCGGGATTACGTGGCGGCGGTAGCCGGCTCCCGGTATTTCATGGAGCGGCCTTCGATACAGGACACCGACGAGCTGGACCAGCGCATGCGGGCCGGCGAGCTGAGTCTGGCCATTGAGATTCCGCCCGGATTCGGCCGGGATCTGAAGCGTGGCCGGGCCCCGGAACTGGCGGTCTGGGTGGACGGTGCCATGCCGTTCCGGGGTGAAACCATCCAGGGTTACGTCCAGGGGCTGCACATCAGTTACCTGAGCGAACTGGCCCAGCGCACGCTGGGGGAAGTCCCGGCCGTGAGCCTGGTCTCCCTGGAAGACCGCTATCGCTACAATCAGGATTTTCGCAGCCTGGATGCCATGGTACCGGCGGTTATTCCGATCCTGCTGATCTTTATCCCGGCGATTCTCATGGCCCTGGGGATTGTCCGGGAGAAAGAGCTGGGCTCCATCACCAACCTGTACGTGACACCGGTTACCCGACTGGAATTCCTGCTGGGCAAACAGCTGCCCTACATCGCCTTCAGCATGATCAGTTATCTTAGCCTGGTGCTGCTGGCGGTCTATGTGTTCGATGTGCCTCTCAAGGGCGGCCTGGCGACGCTGTCCCTGGGTGCCCTGCTGTTTGTGACTGCCACCACGGCCCTGGGCCAGGTGATGTCCACGTTTGCCTCCACCCAGATTGCCGCCCTGGCGGCCACGGCCATCCTGACCATCCTGCCCACGGTACAGTTTTCCGGGCTGACCGAACCGGTGTCGTCGCTGACCGGCGCCGGCGCCCTGATCGGCCCCCTCTGGCCCGCCACCTGGTTCCTGCAGATCAGCCGTGGGGTGTTCACCAAGGGGCTGACGCTGGCGGACATGCAGGGCGACTTCCTGGCCCTGGCGGCCTTCATTCCGGTGCTGACGTTGATGGCGGTGGCGCTGCTCAGGAAACAGGGGCGCTGAGATGGAATCACTGGCACATATCTGGCACCTGGGCATCAAGGAACTGCGCAGCCTCTGGCATGACAAGGCCCTACTGGTCTTCGTGCTGGTCGCCTTTACGGTGATGATCTACACCGCCGGCTCGGCTGGCTCCATGGAACTGCACAACGCGCCGGTCGCGGTGGTGGATGAAGACCAGACCGTACTCTCCGGACGGGTGATCAACGCCCTGCAGGAACCCTGGTTCCTGCCCCCGGATATCGTGGACTATCATGAAGTTGACGGCCTGCTGGACAATGGCAGCCACACCTTCGCACTGGTGATCCCGGAGGGGTTTGAGCGGGATGTCCGTCAGGGCCAGCCGGTGGCGTTGCAGCTCAACATTGATGCCACCCGGATGAGTCAGGCCTTTATCGGGACCACCTACATCCAGCGTTTTGCCTCGGCGGAGGTGGCCGAATTCCTGAAACCGGGGAGCTCGGCAACCGACGGCCTGCCGATCGAACTGATCACTCGCATCAGCTACAACCCGAATCTGGACGGCACCTGGTTTGGCGGGGTCATGGAGCTTGTTACCCAGGTGACCCTGATCAGCATCATCCTGACCGGAGCCGCCCTCATCCGTGAGCGTGAACACGGCACCGTGGAGCATCTGATGGTGATGCCCCTGCGCCCGTTCGAGATCATGGCGGGGAAAATCTGGGCTAACGGTCTGGTGGTGCTGCTGGCGGCGGGCGTATCAGTCACCCTGGTGATCCAGGGCTGGCTGCAGGTGCCGGTGGCCGGCTCGGTGGCGCTGTTCCTGGTGGGCACCCTGATTCACCTGTTTTCCACCACCGCCATCGGCATTCTGATCGGCACCGTGGCCCGCACCATGCCGCAATTCGGGCTGCTGCTGATCCTCACCATTCTGCCCCTGCAGTTACTGTCCGGTGGAATCACGCCTCGGGAAAGCATGCCACAGATGGTGCAGGACCTGATGCTGGCGGCGCCCACCACCCACTTCGTCAGCATGGCCCAGGCGATCCTGTACCGGGGGGCCGGGTTGGAGGTGGTCTGGCCACAGATGCTGGCGCTGCTGGCGATTGGCACGGTGTTCCTGTCATTGGCTCTGGCGCTGTTCCGCCGGCACCTGTCGGTCTGATAGACAGCTGTCACGGAATTGCCATAAGCGCTTGCTAGCTTCCCGGGTATGTATCACAAGCCCGACCGTCCAGTGAGTGCCGTTCAGATCGCCATGGTGTTACCGGGCGTGCTGATGATTCTTTTTGTCTGGGGTTTTTTCCTGGTTCAGGGTGATAACTCACGGGAGGAAGCCCTGCAGGCGCGGCTGGCGGAAAATCGCAATCTGGCCCTGATTGTTTCGGAAAGCCTCAAGCAGATGACCGACCGCGCCGGCGCTGTGGCCAGCCTGATCGGCGACGGCAACGAAACAGGCGCTGACGAGCCTGACCGTCTACTTGGCCTGCTTGCTGAAGACCCGGTATTCAACCGGTTAGGCATCTACGATCCCAATGGTCGGTTGGTCTATGCGACCCACCCGGCCTCGGCGCGGCCGGATATTGGCGATTGGACGCGAAACCTGCAGCCGAAGCTGGCGGACTCCGGTTTCGTGCCGGTGCTGCCTCCCCGTTACCCGGCCAATGGCGAGACAACCTCGGCCTCGGCCGAACCGGTATGGCGCCTGTCCTTTCTGATCCCTGTGGGCTTTCCGGCCAACGACCGGGTGGCCCGCTGGATACTGGTGGAACTGGATGTGGGCTATGTGGCCGGGCTGCTGCAGCACGTCGCCCTGGGCACGGGCGGGTTTATCCAGGTGCTGGATGCCAATGGCGATGAATGGTTGCGGGCTGACAGCAGCGGCGTGGTTGTCGGTGGGCCGCGGATCAATGGCGCCAGCATGATGAGCGATCAACGGGTCAGCACTGGCTCGACCACTCTCACCCTGGACGGTGAGTCCTACCAGTATGTCCACGCCTCACGCAGTAACCATGGTTTCACCATCGGCGTCGCCCAGCCCCAGAAGACCATCCTTGGGCCTCTGGAACGAAGCCGGGGCTGGCAGTTGATGGTCAATAGTATTATCACGCTGCTGATTGCCGGCAGTATTGTCTGGCTGGTTCGGGTGTTGAAGCAGCAGCAGTTGGCTCTGCAGGCGTCGGAGCAGGAGAACCAGAACCTGATTGAACGACTGGCCGGTGAGCACGCCCGCAGTTCAAGGGCGGCGGCCATCGACCACCTGAGTGGCCTGTACAACCGGCGCCAGTTCCTGGAGGTGGCGGGGGAAACCCTGGCCGCCCAACGGCGGGCCAGGCATATGTCGGCCCTGCTGTTCATCGACCTTGACCGCTTCAAGTCCATCAACGACAGCCTGGGGCATCACGTCGGTGATCAGCTCCTGCAGGCCGTGGCGGGGCGCATACAGCGCATGCTGGGCGAACGGGATGTAGCCGCCCGTTTCGGGGGGGACGAATTTGTGATTCTGCTCACCGGGAACCGCAGCGAGGCCGGTATTGAACAGTGGGCATCGGATCTAGTGCAGCATCTATCCTCGGTGTACCAGTTGGATGGTACCGAGCTGAATAACAGCCCCTCGGTCGGCATCGCCATTTCACCCCGGGATGGCCAGAGCATCGATGAGCTGATCCGCAGTGCAGACGCTGCCATGTATTCGGCCAAAGAGGCCGGACGCGGCCAGTACCGGTTCTTCGACCAATCCCTGAACCTGAATAAAGACGTGGAGGAATTCCATCTGGAACAGGCCTTTGCGGCGGCCCTGAAGAACCGGGAGTTTGTTCTGCACTACCAGCCCCAGGTGTGTCTGAACACCATGCGAGTGACCGGTTACGAAACCCTGGTGCGCTGGCAGCACCCGGAATTCGGGCTGGTTTATCCGGATCGTTTTATCCCGGTGGCGGAGAAGACCGGTTTTGTCATCCCGATGGGGCTGGAAGTCATCCGCCTGGCCTGTGCACAACTGGTTCAGTGGCGACTCGACCAGGTGCCCGTGAAGACCCTGGCGGTGAACGTCTCCCCCATCCAGCTTGGCCGCAGCGAATTCTGTGAGCAGGTCCGGGCACTGGTGGATGAGCACTGCCTGGAGCCGGGGCAACTGGAGCTGGAAATCACCGAAACGGCGATCCTCAATGACCAGGCCATGGCCAACCTGCACTGCCTGAAGGAAGCCGGTATTCGCCTCAGCCTGGACGATTTTGGCACCGGTTATTCCGGCCTTGCCCATCTGGAGGCCGTGCCGGTGGACAAACTGAAGATCGACCGGAGTCTGATCGCCAGCATCTGCAACAGTCATGACGACAGCCCGGTGGTGTCGTCCACCATCATCCTGGCCAAGCGCATGAAGTTGCAGGTGGTGGCCGAGGGTGTGGAAACGCCGGAACAACTGGTGCACCTGAAAGTAGCCGGGTGTGACGTGGCCCAGGGCTACCATCTGGGCCGGCCCATGCCGGCTGGCGATGTGCCGGAATTCATCCGTAACTTTCACCGGCTGCAGGAAAGCGCGTGATGTTACGGGCCCTGCTGATCCTGATCCTCGTGGTTCCGGCCCCTCTGCTCTGGGCCGACAACCGATGGGATGAATGCCTGCCCGGCAAACTGGTGTTCACCATGATCCCCAAAAAGGACATGGACGAGCAGCTGGTGGAATACCGCCCGCTGGTGGCGTTGCTGGGCGAAGGTTTGGGCATCCCTGTGGAGATGGTGCGCCCGAGTTCCTACGACAGCGTGGTGGATGGACTGGTGTCACGGGCGGTGGATGTGGCGGTGCTGGGGCCGGCAGCCTACATCATGGCGCGGGAGCGGGATGACGGCATCCAGGCCTTTGCCTCGCTGGCGGTGCGCCCCGGGCACTATACCCCGGCGGGCAGTTTTTACCGTTCCTTGCTGCTGGTGCGGGCCGAACGCGAGTTCCGGCGTGCCGCCGACCTGCGTGGTGCCCGGGTAGCCTTGACCGACCCGGCCAGCACCTCCGGCTCGCTGATTCCGAAAACGGCGTTCGCCGATGCCATCAACCGGCCTCTGGAGGTCTTCTTTGGTGGCCGGGTCTATGCCGGCAGCCATGACAACGCCATGGACGCCCTGCTGGCGGACCGAGTGGATGCCGCGTTTGTGTCCAGCTCACGGGTGGATGAATACCTGCGCCGGGGCCTGATCGACAAGGACACTTTCCGGGTGCTGTGGAACTCCGAGCCCCTGCACTATGATCCCTTCGTCTTTCGCAGTGGCCTGTGCCCGGCACTCAGGCAACGAATCAGCCAGTTGATGACTCAACCATCGGAACGCAGACAAGCCTTTCTGGAGAGTGTTCATGCCACCGACATTACGCCGGTGGAGCATGCGGATTATCGGCCGGTGGAAAACTTGATGAAATAATTCAGGCTTGCCTGAAACTGACGCCCTCAGCGTCACTATCAAATGGGACTATAGACAGTTTTATTTGCTCCCCTAGAATGCACTCTCGCTGAAAAGTTTTGCTGTTGCAAGGACCTAGAGCAAATATGACTTCCGTGGATCTTGTCTTTCAGAGTTACGGCCGCTGCTGCCGGAATGATGCCTTCTTTGCCCATTTCTACGAGCACTTCATGGCCAGCTCTGACGCCATTCGTGAACGTTTCCGCCATACCGACATGGCGGCGCAACGCCATCTGTTGAGGCACGGCGTCATGCAACTGATGCTGACGGCCCGAGGCATGTCGGACCGCAAGCTGCGCGATCTGGGCCACAGCCACAACCGGAACAATTACGACATCAAACCCGAGTGGTACAGCCTGTGGGAAGACGCACTGCTGAAAACCATCAGGGAGCACGACCCGCACTATACGCCGGAGCTGCGCGAGGCCTGGCGTGAGGTCCTAAAGCCGGGTATCGATATTATTCGTGGGGCATACTGAGGGAGACGCGTTTGTGCAGGATGCCGTCGTTGTTGATGGTGTTTCCCGGGACTGATGAACTTATTGATAAGGCTGTAATTCGTTGCTGTCACTGGTCATTAAACGTAGTAGTCGAGGGTTGAGAAAGAGTTTTTCGTTGCCTACCGCTTTCTCCTGCAATATACCGGCGTTAACCAGTTGCTTCAGATAATTGGAAGCGGTCTGCCGTTTGGCAATGTCTTTTTCCACCAGGCTTCCAATACGGCAATAGGGCTGCTCAAAAATGAGCTGGACCAGTTCGTGGCTGTATATTTTGGGTAGTGCCTGTCTGACATGGTCTTCTGTCTCAGTGATAAGCTTTCTCATGGCAGCGATTTTGGAACAGGTCCAGGACGATACCTGCTCCACGCCTTTAAGCATAAAGATAATCCATTCCTGCCACTCACCGGTGCGGGTAACCTGGGTCAGAAGGCGGTAGTAATCACTTTTATGCTGAACAATATACCGGCTCAGATAGAGTATGGGCAGGGTGAGTAGCTGCTGTTCGATCAGGTACAGAACGTTCAATATGCGGCCGGTGCGTCCGTTGCCGTCGTGGAACGGATGGATGGCTTCGAATTGATAATGGCTGATGGCCATTTTGATCAGCGGGTCCATGCCATCGTTCGTATGCAGATAGTTTTCCCAGTTAGTGAGAAAGTTGCGAATAGCGGTCTCCCCAACCGGAGGTGTATAGATTGTTTCACCGGTTGCCTGATTGCCGATCAGGGTCCCGGGGACTTTGCGGACATCCATATCGGTGCCCTTGAGGGTGCCGCACACCTCAATAGCGGTGCTGGCGCATAAGGGCCTTTGCTGAAGGTGTACGAAACCTTCGTAAAGTGCCGTCCGGTATCGAAGGGCTTCTTTGGTAGCCGGATCGGCTCCTTGATCTTCCTGGGAATACTGAAACAACTTGTCCGTTGTGGTTACGATGTTTTCGATCTTGGAACTGTCTTTGGCCTCCAGTAGTGGTAGCAGATTTATAAGCAGCGATTGATTCGGAATCAGCTCCCCGGCCTGTTTAAGTTCAGCCAGAGCGGCCCGGGCGGGGATGCAGGCTTTGAGAACATCGAGAGTCTCTGTCGCAGCCTTGGCCGGTGGAAGAGGAGGTAGTTGGTTGTAAGGCTGATCCGCTTGCCAGGCCATGTTTAAATCCTTTGGAAATTTCGACATAGATACAGGATTTAGGCAGTCTATGTTTATGCGGTAAACATAGCAATGAGGTGTGTCGATAAAAAAGCAAAAAATCGACACAGATTAGCCATTGCCGAATCTATAAACATCGAGTCCTCAGGCACCGGGTTGCGGCCAAATCATTTCGGCCATTTGTGCTGGGTTGGAGTCAAGTCAGTATTGGCTTTGGCTTATCAAGCCTGGAAACAAAAAGGGGAAGGTAAAGCGGGAAAGTGGTCGGCGTGGCAGGATTCGAACCTGCGACCCCTTCGTCCCGAACGAAGTGCGCTACCAAGCTGCGCCACACGCCGAACAACGGCCGGTATTATACGGATTACGCGGGCTTTTGCCACCCCCGTAACGGGGAAATTTTCCCGCGTAACCGTACTCTACCGGCGGTTGGTCCCTGTTAGCCGCCGGTGGGCAACAGGGAGATGTCTGCCACCCGCAGGAACAGGTTGCGCAGACGGTTGAGCAGGGCCAGGCGGTTTTTGCGGACGGTGTCGTCCTCCGCCATCACCATGACCTCGTCGAAGAAGGTGTCCACGGGCTCACGCAGGCTGGCCAGGGAGCTCAGGGCGCTGGCGTAATCGCCCTGCTCGAACATCGGCACGACCTTGTCCGCCTGAGCTTCGACCTGTTCCGCCAGGGCCTTCTCGGCGCTGTCCTGCAGCAGACTGTTATCCACCGTTTCACCAACGCTGTCACCACCCTGTTTGGTCAGGATGTTGGATACCCGCTTGTTGGCGGCGGCCAGGGCCTGGGCTTCCGGCAGCTGGCGGAAGGCTTCGACAGCCTTCACGCGGCGGTCGAAATCCAGTGGCCGGGTCGGACGGCGGGCGTGCACGGCCAGGTAGACCTCGGCGCTGATGCCCTGCTCGTCGTAGTGGGCCCGGAAGCGTTCGAGCATGTAGTCCACCACGGTGCTGGCGGTGCCTTGTTCGCTCAGCACAGTGAAGTTTTCCTCGGCCCACTCGCTCAGGGTCTGCAGATCCAGTGGCAGTTCCCGCTCGATGATGATGCGCAGCACGCCCAGGGAGGCGCGGCGCAGGCCGAATGGATCCCGGGTGCCGGACGGCGGCTGGTTGATGCCGAACAGGCCCACCAGGGAATCAATCCGGTCGGCGATGGCCACGGCGCAGCCGGTCAGGGTGCCGGGCAGGTCATCACCGGCAAAGCGCGGCATGTACTGCTCGTTCAGGGCGGTCGCTACGTCTGCGGCTTCACCGTCGTTGGTGGCGTAGTACTGCCCCATGATGCCCTGGAGATCGGTGAACTCCAGCACCATTTCGGTGACCAGGTCGGTCTTGGCCAGCATGGCCGCGCGTTCGGCCAGGGCCGGGTCGCTGTTGATGGCGCTGGCGATTTTGCTGGCCAGGGCGGCCACCCGCACGGACTTGTCGTAAATGCTGCCCAGTTTCTCTTGGAACACGATGGGCTTGAGCGCGTCGATGCGGTCTTCCAGGTGGCTCTTGCGGTCGGTGTCGTAGAAGAAGGCGGCGTCCGACAGGCGCGGGCGGATCACCTTTTCGTTACCGGCAATCACCTGGGCCGGGTCCTTGCTCTCAAGGTTGGCGACGGTGATGAACAGCGGCAGCATCCGGTTGTCGGCGCCGACCACGTGGAAGTACTTCTGGTGTTCCTTCATGGAGGAAATCAGCGCTTCCGCCGGCACGTCCAGGAATCGTTCCTCGAATCGGCCCATCAGCGGCACCGGCCATTCGTTGAGGGCGGTGACCTCGTCCAGCAGGTCCTCGTCGATCACGGCTTTGCCGCCGGCTTCCTTTTCCGCCAGTTCGGTCACGCCAGCGCGGATCTGCTCGCGACGCTCGGCAAAATCGGCCAGCACGTAGCCTTCCTGCTTGAGGACCACTTCATAATCGGCCGGCGTGGGTACGATCAGCGGTTTCGGGCAGTGGAAACGGTGGCCGCGGGTGGTGTTGCCCGGCTTCAGGCCCATGATCGGCGTTTCGATGACCTTGTTGCCGAACAACTGGATCACCCAGTGCACCGGACGCACAAATTCGGTCTTGTGGGCGCCCCAGCGCATGCGCTTGGGAATCGGCAGGGCTGCCAGGGATTTCTCCACCAGCTCCGGCATCAGTTCCACGGTCGGGCGGCCTTTCTCCACGGTGCGGTAGACCACCCAGGCGCCCTTGTCGGTCTCCATGGTGTCGAGCTGGTCCGGGGTAATGCCCAGGGAGGTGGCGAAGCCGGTCAGCGCCCGGGTGGGATTGCCGGAATCGTCAAAGGCGGCCTTGACCGCCGGGCCACGTTTTTCCACGGCCTTGTCGGGCTGGGCGTCGGCCAGATCGCGGACCCGCACCGCCAGGCGACGGGGCGCGGCGAAAGATTCCACGGCGCCAAATTCAACGCCGGCCTCTTCCAGGCCCTGGGTGATCCCGCGGGTGAAAGCATCGGACAGCGGCTTGAGTGCCTTGGGCGGCAGTTCCTCGGTGCCCAGTTCGACCAGAAAATCCTGTGTAGCCATGATTATGCGTTCCCCTGTTCCTGCTGTGCCTTCTTCGCTTGCTTGCCTTTCTTCTTGGCGGCCTTGGCGTCTGCCGCTTCGGCGGCGGCCAGGACTTCCTCACGCAGGGCCTGTGGCGCCAGCGGGAAGCCGAGCTTGCGGCGGCTGTCAAAGTAGGCCTGGGCAACGGAGCGTGCCAGGGTGCGAACGCGCAGGATGAAACGCTGGCGCTCGGTGACCGAGATGGCGTGGCGTGCATCCAGCAGGTTGAAAGTATGGGAGGCCTTGAGCACCTGCTCATAGGCCGGCAGTGGCAGGCCCGCTTCAATTAGCCGGGCGCTTTCCCGTTCGTGCACATCAAAACTGTGGAACAGGAACTCGGTGTCTGCGTGCTCGAAGTTGTAGGTGGACATTTCCACTTCGTTCTGGTGGAACACGTCGCCGTAGGTGACCACGCCATCCGGGCTCTTGGTCCAGACCAGGTCGTACACGCTGTCCACACCCTGCAGGTACATGGCAATGCGCTCCAGGCCGTAGGTCAGCTCGCCGGTGACCGGGTAGCATTCCAGGCCACCCACCTGCTGGAAGTAGGTGAACTGGGTGACTTCCATGCCGTTGAGCCAGATTTCCCAGCCCAGGCCCCAGGCACCCAGGGTTGGCGATTCCCAGTTGTCTTCAACAAAGCGGATGTCGTGTACCAGCGGGTCCAGGCCCAGCGCCCGCAGGGAGTCCAGGTACAGTTCCTGGATGTTGTCCGGGGACGGTTTCAGTACCACCTGAAACTGGTAGTAGTGTTGCAGCCGGTTGGGGTTCTCGCCGTAACGGCCGTCGGTGGGCCGGCGGCTGGGCTGAACGTAGGCGGAGTTCCAGGTTTCCGGGCCGATGGAGCGCAGGAAGGTGGCCGGGTGAAAGGTGCCGGCGCCCACTTCCATGTCCAGGGGCTGGAGAACCACGCAGCCGTGCTGCGCCCAGAAGTTCTGCAATGCCAGGATCAGACCCTGAAAGGTCTGGAGATCCGGTGCGGGGTTGTTGCTTGCCTTGTCTGTCACGACGTTTGCCTGCTGGTCAGTCTGTGTGTGGCGCTCCGGCCTCACCGGGCGCCCGGAAATTTTGAAACGCGCATTATACGCTTGCCGGGCCGGTATTTCTAAGTGCCGTCCAGGTGTCTGTTTTGAAGGGGATCCCTCAGAAGAAGGTGAGGCCCACCTGGAACAGTTTTTCCACTTCCCGGATACGGGATTTGTCCACCAGGAACAGGATCACATGGTCGTCCGGCTGAACCCGCAGATGGTCATGGGCGATGAGTACGTCGTTGTGACGGACGATGGCGCCGATGGTGGTGCCCGGTGGCAGGTTGATCTCGTCGAGCCGTTTGCCCACCACCTTGGAGGATCGGTGATCGCCATGGGCGATGGCCTCAATGGCCTCGGCGGCGCCCCGGCGCAGTGAGTGAACGTTCACAACGTCGCCCCGCCTCACGTGGGTCAGCAGGCTGCCGATGGTGGTCTGCTGGGGTGAGATGGCCACATCGATATCGCCGCCCTGGATCAGGTCCACATAGTCCGGGTTGTTGATCAGGGTCAGCACCTTGCGCACGCCCAGCCGCTTGGCCAGCAGGGACGCCATGATGTTGGCTTCATCATCGTTGGTGACGGCGCAGAAGACATCGGTGTTCTCGATGTTCTCCTCGAGCAGGATGTCCTTGTCGGCGGCACTGCCTTCGAGCACCACGGTTTTCTTCAGGCGCTCGGAGAGCATCACGCAGCGTTCATGGCCACGCTCAAGGATTTTTACCTGGAACCGGTCTTCCAGATCGGTGGCCAGACGGAAGCCGATGTTGCCGCCGCCACAGATAAAGATGCGTTTGTAGGGTTTCTCCAGGGGCTGGAGCTCGCTCATGACCGAACGGATGTGGTCGGTGGCGGCAATGAAGAAGACCTCGTCGCCGTCTTCAATGATCGTGTCGCCATGGGGCATGATCGCCCGGTCCTTGCGGAAGATGGCGGCTACCCGGGTGTCGATCCGCGGCATGTGGGTGCGCAGGTAGGACAGCTCGTGGCCCACCAGCGGGCCGCCCTGGGTGGCCCTGATAGCCACCAGACGGGCCAGGCCCTTGGAGAATTCCAGCACCTGCAGGGCGCCCGGGTATTCGATCAGCCGGCGGATATGCCGGGTTACCAGTTGTTCCGGGCTGATGGTCACGTCCACCGGAAAGCCCCGCAGCCGGTCCAGTTCCTTGGTCATGTCCTTGTTGTAGAACAGCTCTTTTCGGGACAGGTAGGCGTTGGCCCGGACCCGGCAGATGGTGGTGGGGGTCTTGTACAGGATCTTGCTGACCTGGCAGGCCACCATGTTGGTTTCATCGCTGTTGGTGACGGCGATGATCATGTCGGCGTCTTCGGCCCCGGCATCCTGGAGGTTGGTCGGGTAGGAGGCATGGCCGTGCATGGTCCGGATATCCAGGCGGTCCTGCAGTTCCCGGAGGCGGGCACTGTCGCTGTCCACCACGGTGATGTCATTGGCTTCATTGGCGAGGTTTTCGGCCAGGGTTCCGCCTACCTGGCCCGCTCCGAGAATCAGGATTTTCATGTTTCGGGTTTCTCCAGTACGGCGTAGAAAAAGCCGTCATGACTGTCGGGGGCTGGCAGCAGTTGCCGCCCGGCCTGCAGCTCCAGACCCCAGGGCGCCTGGATGGGCACCAGGCTTGCCTGGTCCTGCTGTTTGAGGAATCGTTGGATTATACGGTGGTTTTCCTGGGGAAACACTGAGCAGGTGGCGTACACCAGCCGGCCCCCGGGTTTCAGGATGCGCCACATGGCATCCAGCAGCCCCAACTGGATGCCGGCCAGCGGGGCAATATCGGACTCCCGGCGCAGCAGCTTGATGTCCGGGTGGCGCCGGATCACCCCGGTGGCACTGCAGGGCACGTCCAGCAGAATGCGGTCGAAGCCCTGGCCGTCCCACCACTGGTCAATGTCGGCGGCGTCGGCCTCCTGCAGGGTGGCGTCCAGGTCGAGCCGGTCCAGGTTTTCCTGTATCCGGGGCAGGCGCTCAGCGGACTCGTCCACCGCCACCACTTCGGCCAGTTCCGGCTGGCTCTCCAGAATGGCGCAGGTTTTCCCGCCCGGCGCGGCACAGGCATCGAGAACCCGCTGGCCCGGCTTGAGATCGAGCAGCGTGGTGCACAGTTGGGCGGCTTCGTCCTGAACGCTGACGGCGCCATCGGCAAACCAGGGCAACTGGTCGACCGGTGCCGGCCGCTCCAGTTGAATGCCCATGGGGGCGAACCGGGTCGGCCGGGCTCCGATACCGGCTTCAGCCAGCAGGTCCAGGTAGTGTTCACGGCTGAACCGGCGGGCGTTGACCCGCAGGGTCATGGGCGCCTGGATGTTGTTGGCCTCCAGCACCGCCTGCCAGTGCTCCGGCCAGTTATGGCGCAGTTTCTCAATCATCCACTGGGGATGACTGAACCGGCTGCTTTCGTCTTTTGTTTCCGGGGTGCCTTCACGTTCCGCGGCCCGGAGCACGCCATTGACCAGCCCGGTCAGATGGGGTTTGTCCAGGGTCCGGCAGGCTTCCACCGACTCGTTGAGAACGGCGTAGGTGGCCTGCTCGCTGTAGCGTAGCTGGAACAGTGCCACCAGCATCAGGTGATGAATGATGCGGTCCGGCTTGCGCAGGGGCTTTTTCAGCCGCTGGCGCAGTTCGCCGTCAAGCCGGTGGAACCAGCGACAGGTGCCGTAGCAGATGGCCTGTAACTGGGGGCGTTGCTCGGGCGCCAGCCGACTCAGTGCCGGGGGCAGGCACTGGGACAGGGAGTCGCCGTTTTCGACGTCGAGAAGAACCTCGGCGGCGACCGCACGCAGAAGCCGGGGCTGACTGACCATGGTTAGTGCAGCTCCTGGCCGGGCATGAGTACCGGCTTGCCGCCGTTGATCAGATCGCTGACGCTCTGGGCCCGGGTGCCGGGCAACTGGACCCGCTCGATCCTCAGGGTGCCGGTGCCGCAGGCCACATCAATGCCATCCCGCTCACGGCGCAACACGGTGCCGGCGGGTTGGTCACTGTTATCGGGCAGGGCCCGGGCGCCATGGATACGTACCCGTTCACCGTCCAGTTCCGTGTAGGTGCCGGGCCAGGGATTGAAGGCGCGGATCAGTCGTTCAAGCTCGGCTGCTGGGCGTTGCCAGTCCAGGTGCCCTTCCTCCTTGCTGAGCTTGCGGGCATAGCAGGCTTCGGCTTCATCCTGCGGTTCGGCTACCAGCTGGCCTTCAACGAGTCCGGCGAGCGCTTCGATGATGGCCTCACCCCCCATGGTGGCCAGGCGGTCGTGCAGGCTGCCACCGGTGTCGTCAGCCTCAATGGGCGTGGCGACGCGCAGCAGCATGGCCCCGGTGTCCAGGCCCTCGTCCATCTGCATGATGGTGATCCCGGTTTCTTCGTCACCGGCGGCAATGGCACGCTGGATCGGCGCCGCACCCCGCCAGCGGGGCAGCAGCGAGGCGTGAATGTTGAGGCAGCCCAGGCCGGGAATGTCGAGAACGGCGGCCGGCAGGATCAGGCCGTAAGCCGCCACCACCATGACGTCGGGTTTCAGGTCTGCCAGTTGTTGCTGGGCTTCCGGGGTTTTAAGGCTTTCGGGCTGGAAGACCGGGATGTCGGTTTCCAGAGCCACCTGTTTGACCGGGCTGGGCAGCAGTTTGCGACCACGGCCAGCGGGCCGGTCCGGCTGGGTATAGACGCCCACCAGGTGGTGGCCGGCTTCGATCAGGGTTTTCAGGGCGGTGGCAGCAAAATCCGGGGTGCCGGCAAAAACGACTCGCACGGTGGTTCAGTCTCTGTGTCGGTGATACAAAAGGACCGGGCCCAAGCCCGGTCCTTGTGGGGCCATGGCCCCAGTCTAACGGATGTGGTGCTGCCGGTCAGGCGCTCTTCTTGTGGAGCTTTTCCAGCTTCTTGCGGATGCGGTTGCGTTTGAGGGCGCTCAGGTAGTCCACGAACAGTTTGCCGTTCAGGTGGTCCATCTCATGCTGGATACACACGGCGAGCAGATCCCGGGCCTCGATTTCGAACGCGGCGCCATTGCGATCCATCGCCCGGATCCGGCAGTGTTCGATCCGTTCCACGTCCTCGTAGAAGCCGGGCACAGAAAGGCAGCCCTCCTGCATGGCCTGGGCATCGCCATCCAGCACGTCCACTTCAGGATTGATGAACACCCGGGGTTCGGTTTTGTCTTCGGACAGATCCATCACGATGATCTGTTTGTGGACATTGATCTGGGTGGCCGCCAGTCCGATGCCCTGGGCGTCGTACATGGTTTCAAGCATGTCGTCGATCAGGGTGCGGATGTCGTCGGTCACCTCGTCCACCGGCTTGGCGATGGTCCGAAGCCGCGGGTCCGGGTATTCCAGAATTTCTCGTATCATGTCGCTCCAGCTTTCGGTCTGTCGTTGCGGTACGCTCATTGCCGGAAATGCGAAAGCGTACTGCGTAAATTCCTCGTATCCCACTATCATGGACAGTGGCGATCGGTGGCTTATGGCTCTATTATCCGATAAATCGTCGATTGATTACAAACTGATCAGTTGATAGCCAAAACGCTATCAAACGCTGGTGAAATTGTTCGTAGAAACAGAAGATAAGGCTACAAAGTTCACAACATCTTCTATAGTAACGGGAATAGCAACATAATATGCTGCGGGTTAACTGCTGCGACAGTACCGAGGCCGAGGAACCTCTGAAAACGTTCCCCAAGAGACAAGCTCGCAATCAAGGACATAGATCATGAGGAAACTGCTGTACGCTCTGGCAGCATCGGCGCTGCTGTTTACATCCTGGGTCCAGGCACAGCCGGAGCTCAGGTCGGATCACCCCGAGCGTTACACGGTCGTCAAGGGAGACACCCTGTGGGATATTTCCGCACGCTTTCTGAATAATCCCTGGTACTGGCCGGAAATCTGGCACGTCAATCCGCAGGTGGCCAACCCGCACCTGATCTATCCGGGAGACCGCCTTGCCCTGGTGTACATTGATGGCAAACCGCGGGTGACCAAAGTGGCCTCGAACGGTGTGGTCAAGCTGTCCCCGAAGGTGCGGTCAGAGCCGATCGACACGCCCATTCCCACCATTCCCCTGGATGCTATTTCCGGTTTCCTGACCGATACCCGGATTGTTTCTCCAGAGCAAATCAATGACGCGCCCTACGTGCTGGAAGGTGAGGATGGCCGCATCATTACCGGCGCGGGCGACAAACTCTATGCCCGGGGCGAGAAGCCTGCCGATCGGGTGGGTATCTTCCGGCGCAGCAAGGAATTTGTCGATCCGGAGACCGGCGAGTTCCTGGGCCTTGAGGCACGCAGCATTGCCCGGGGCAATGTGGCTTCTGAACACGGCGATGTGCTCACCGTGGATATTACCCGTTCCTCGGAGGAGGTCCGGATAGGGGATCGCCTGCTGGTCAGCGAAGACCGTCGCCTGACCACCAGCTTTGTGCCGAGTTCCCCGGATAAAACCATCGAAGGCCAGATGATCTCTGTGGACGGCGGGGTGAACCAGATCGGGCAGTACGATGTGGTCGCGATCAACCGGGGTGAACGTGAGGGCCTGGAAGCCGGCAACGTGCTGGCGGTGCTCAAGAGTGGCAACCGGGTCCGCGACCCGATGACCGATGAAACCATTGAGCTGCCTTCCGAGCGGGCGGGTCTGCTGATGGTGTTCCAGGTCTATGAAAAGATGAGTTATGGCCTGGTACTGCAGGCCAGTCGACCGCTGTCTGTGGGTGATCAGGTCACCAATCCCTGAGATACCCCGGGGCCGGATTCAGCGACTAAAAAACCGGGCCGGAGTGCCCGGTTTTCTGTTCAAGGATGAACCATGTCAGATCCAACCCTTCTGACGTCACCGGACGTCCGGTGGCTTCTGCTTTCCCTCCTGCCCGGCTTCGGCCTTCGCGTCCGTGAACGGGTGTCGGCAAACACCGATGCCCTGACGGATATCCTCGGCATGAGTCCGGCCAGCCTTCAGGCGCTGACGGTGCCCAAAGCCGCACGGGAGGCGGTGCTCGCCTGGCAGGCGGGTGACAGTGCTCACCCGGTGATGGCGCGGGTAACGGCTATCCTCGAGTCCTGTAACCACCATGGCATTGCGCTGGTGGGCCAGGACCATCATCACTTTCCCGAGGCGCTTCGCCAGATTCACGGCGCGCCCCTGCTGCTTTATGCCCTGGGCGACACTGCCTTGCTAGGCCGGGATCAGATCGCCATTGTCGGCAGCCGCAATGCCACCCGGGCTGGGCTGGATCATGCCCGGCGGTTTGCGGCGGTTCTGGGGGAGCGGGGGCTGCTGGTCACCAGTGGCCTGGCCCTGGGCATTGACGGTGCGGCCCATGCCGGGGCGCTGGATGGCGGTTTTGCCACCCTGGCGGTCATCGGCTGTGGCCTGGACCGGATCTACCCCGCCCAGCACCGTAAACTGGCCCACCGGGTGATTGAGCACGGGCTGATTGTCTCCGAGTACCCGCCGGGCACCCAGGCCCGGGCGGCCCACTTTCCCCAGCGTAACCGGATCATCAGCGGTCTGGCCCGGGGTGTGCTGGTGGTCGAGGCCGGCCTGAAAAGCGGGTCGCTGATCACTGCCCGACTGGCGCTGGAACAGGGCCGGGAAGTCTTTGCCATCCCCGGCTCGGTTCACAGCCCGGTGGCAAGAGGGTGTCACCAGTTGATCCGGCAGGGGGCCTGTCTGGTAGAAACCGTCGACGATGTGCTGGAGGAGCTGGGTACCTGGTGGTCCCTGGCCTCGCAACCCGACGGCCATCAGGGGCGACAGCCACCGGCACAACTGGAACATCTGGACAGCCGTGAAATCGCGGTATTCGAGGCTTTGGGGTATGATCCACAGTCTACCGATGCGCTGGGTCAGGCAACCGGCCTGCCGGCGGACCAGTTGATGCAGTCCCTGCTGTTGCTTGAACTTGAAGGGCTGGTCAGCACCGTCCCGGGAGGCTACCTGAAAATCGCCTGAGCCACGCATCCTGTCCATATTTCAACAGGTTATGCGATGTCATCATGCTGGCAACATCCCCTCTGAGCGCCTGGCAGCAGCCGTTGATCCGACGTTCGCTGCGAACCGGAGGCGTTATTGCCTATCCCACCGAAGCGGTTTGGGGTCTGGGCTGCGATCCCTGGGACCAACAGGCTGTTGAGCGCATTCTGGCACTCAAACAACGTCCGGTTGAGAAGGGCGTGATTCTGGTGGCCGCCTCGGTTGAGCAGGTCCAGTTCCTGCTTGATCCTCTGCCCCAGACGATGCAGGAACAGGCCATGTCTTTCTGGCCGGGGCCGGTCACCTGCCTGTTACCGGACCTGCAGCGACAGGTGCCGGACTGGGTGCGGGGACGGCACACCTCGATTGCGGTCAGGGTCAGTGACCATCCGGTGGTGCGTGCCCTGTGCGAAACGGCGGGTATGCCCCTGGTTTCCACGTCCTGTAACCCTGCCGGCCGCCAGCCGGCGCGCCATATCTGGCAGGTCCGCCGGTATTTCGGCAACCGGCTTGACCGGATTGTGCCCGGGGCCTTGGGCGGCAATCGCAATCCCAGCCGCATTATTGATATTGTCACCGGAAACCAGCTTCGTTAGGAGAATCCATGTCACAACAGCCGGATAGCCAGGCGGTCAAGGAATACCTGCTCGGGCTTCAGGAAAGCATCTGTCAGCGCCTGGAAGCCGTGGATGGTCAGGCCCGTTTCATCCGTGACAGCTGGCAGCGTTCCGAGGGTGGCGGTGGCGCCAGCCGCGTGATCACCGACGGCGCCGTGTTCGAGAAAGGCGGGGTCAATTTCTCCCACGTCATGGGGGACACCATGCCGCCGTCTGCCACCGCGCACCGCCCTCACCTGGCCGGCGCGCCCTGGCAGGCCATGGGTGTTTCCCTGGTGATCCACCCGAAGAACCCCTATGTGCCCACCTCGCACGCCAATGTCCGCTTTTTCATAGCGACCCCGGCGGACAGTGAGCCGGTGTACTGGTTTGGCGGTGGTTATGACCTGACCCCCTATTACGGTTTCGAGCGCGACTGTGTGGACTGGCACCGCACCGCCCGCAACGCCTGCCGCCCCTTCGGTGACGATGTCTATCCCCGGTTCAAGGAATGGTGCGACGACTACTTCTATATCAAGCACCGGCAGGAACCCCGTGGCGTTGGCGGGCTTTTCTTTGATGATTACAACACCGGCGAGTTTGATCAGGATTTCGCCTTCATGAAGGCCGTGGGCGACAGTTACGTGGAAGCCTATGAACCCATCGTGCGTCGACGTATGGATCATGACTGGGGCGAACGGGAGCGGGAGTTCCAGCTCTATCGCCGGGGCCGCTATGTGGAATTCAACCTGGTCTATGACCGGGGTACGTTGTTTGGCCTGCAGTCCGGCGGCCGTACCGAGTCTATCCTGATGTCACTGCCACCCCTGGTGCGTTGGGACTACGACCGGCGCCCGGAACCGGGCAGTGAGGAGGCCCGGCTGACCGAGTACTTCCTGACCGCCCGCAACTGGCTGGAGGGCGACGATGCCTGATCAGCTCTATGCCGTGGTGGGCCATCCCATCAGCCACAGTAAATCCCCTCGCATTCACAGCCTGTTTGCCCGGAATACCGGGGAGCCGGTGGAGTACACCGCCATCCAGGCACCGCTGGAAGGCTTTGAGAGCACGGTCAGGGAGTTTTTTGAGCGTGGCGGCCAGGGCCTGAATGTCACCGTACCCTTCAAGGAGCAGGCCTGGAAACTGGCGGAACAACGGACGGCTCGCGCCCAGAAGGCCGGAGCTGCCAACACCCTCTATCAGGATCAAGACGGCGCGCTGGTGGCCGATAACACAGATGGTGCCGGCCTGGTACGGGATCTGCGTGACAACCACCGGGTCACCCTGGCAGGCGCCCGGGTGCTGATTCTGGGAGCCGGTGGTGCGGTCCGGGGTGTTCTGGGCCCCATCCTGGCGCAAAAGCCGGCGGCGGTGACCATTGCCAACCGCACGGTGGCCCGGGCCGAGACTCTGGTGCAGCTGTTTTCCGAAGACGCAGGTGACACCCGGCTGGATGCCTGCGGCTTTGAACAGCCGGACGCGCCCTACGATGTGATCATCAACGGCACCAGTGCCAGCCTGCAGGGGGATCTGCCCCCGGTCTCGGAAAAGGTGATCGGAGTGGATACCGTGGTCTATGACATGATGTACTCTCTGCAGACCACGACCTTTAACCAGTGGGCGCTGGATCATGGTGCCCGTCATGTATTCGACGGGCTGGGCATGCTGGTGGAGCAGGCCGCGGAATCCTTCCGTGTCTGGCGTGGCGTTATGCCGGAAACCGCCCCGGTCATTGAACAACTGAGAACTGACTGACGCCGGGCAGCCGGCTGTCTGAAAAGGACTGTTCATGGACATTCTTACGCTTGTCGGGCTGTTGGCCGGCATACTCATCGTACTGCTCGCGATGCTGGCGGATGCCACTGTTGCCACCTTCCTGAACCTGCCGGGCCTGGCCATCGTGGTGGGCGGCACCTTTGCGGTTACCCTGATCAAGTTCCGGATGGCGTCCGTGGTCAGTGCCTTCAGGCTGGCCTTCAAGGCAACCTTCACCGACCATTTGCCCCGGCCGGCAGAGCTTATCCGTGAGGTGGCGGTGCTGGCGCGGGTGGTCCGCAAGGAAGGGCTGCTGGGCCTGGAAAACCACGAAACCGGCGACGAATTCCTGCAGAAAGCCATCAACCTCTGTGTTGACGGCCACCCGCCGGAACTGGTGGAGGAAGCCCTGTGGCAGGAAAGCGACCAGACCGCAGAACGCTACGAAGTGGCCGAGCGCGTATTCCGCGGTATTGGCGAATCGGCGCCGGCCATCGGCATGCTCGGGACCCTGGTGGGCCTGGTCCAGATGCTGAAAACCCTGGATGATCCCTCCTCTATTGGCCCGGCCATGGCCATAGCCCTTTTGACCACCCTGTACGGTTCCTTCATCGCCCAGTTGATCGCCCTGCCCCTGGCCGACAAGCTTCAGCTCAAGGCGGAGGACGATGCCCGCAATCAGACCCTGATCATCACCTCCATCAAGAGCATCATGCGGGGCGAGAACCCGCGGGTGATGACCGAAATTCTTTCGTCGTACGTGACACCGGAACATCGCAACAAGATCGAAGATCAGCAGGAGGCCTGACGTTTGCGGACCTTGCGGGTGGCGAGAAAGAAAAAGCAGAAAAAGGGCAACCCGGACTGGATCGTCACCTTTGCCGATCTGGCCACCCTGTTGCTGACCTTTTTCATCCTGCTGTTGTCTTTTTCCAAGATGGATGTCGAAAAATACCG
The DNA here is from genome assembly GCF_014201735.1 of Marinobacter oulmenensis. Lineage (GTDB taxonomy): Bacteria > Pseudomonadota > Gammaproteobacteria > Pseudomonadales > Oleiphilaceae > Marinobacter > Marinobacter oulmenensis. The sequence continues at coordinate 278,758 of NZ_JACHFE010000005.1, forward strand.
CTCCATGGCCAATTCCATGGCCATGGCCTTCGGTACCGATAACGTGATCGGCGAAGACATCGGCGGGTCACCGGTGAGCAATGTGACGTCTGATGCGGTCTCCCTGCCCGAGCCTTCCGAATCCCTGCAGGAACAGCCGGAGTTTATTGACGAGCGCAGTGATGGCTCCGAAGACACTACCCAGATCCCCGGTGGCGTGCTGGACCTGGCCACGCGCCTGGTACAGGAACTGGAATCGGAAGTGGCGTCAGACGCTCTGCATATCAATTACGACGAGGATCAGGTGGTGATCCGCTTCTCCGAGGAGGCGACCTTCCCGTCCGGCGAGGCCACCATCAAGCCGGAAATGATCCCGATCATCGAGCGCGTGGTGGATGTGCTCAGTGGCTGCACCGGGGATGTACTGGTGTCCGGCCATACGGACGACCGGCCGATCTCCAGCAGTCAGTACCGTTCGAACTGGGATCTGTCGGCAGCGCGGGCGGTATCGGTGGTGCATGAGCTGGTGCTGAACCGGCAGATACCGGCAGACCGGGTGGTGGCCGCCGGGCGCGCCGAGACCCGTCCCCTGGTCCCGAACACCTCGGCTGAAAACCGGGCCCAGAACCGTCGGGTGGAGATTGCCATCCGTAATCCCGAGTGTGGTAACGACGTGCCCACCGAGGACCTGCCGGTGGAAATCCTGCCCTGAAAAAAGGGGCGGCGCCCCGGCTGCATGGGATGCCGGAGCCCGCCCATCAGGCCTTGGAGGAAGGGGTTACTGAACTTCGACCTCAATTGCTTTGGGTTCTTTCGGCTCGGCCTTCTGGACCGTCAGGGTCAGCAGGCCGTCCTTGAAGCTGGCTTTCACACTGTTCTCGTCCACGTTGTCGGGCAGTGTGAAGCGCCGCAGGAAGCTGCCGTAGAAGCGCTCGACACGGTGATGTTTCCTGTCCTGGTTATCTTCCTCAATACTGCGCTCGCCCTGAATGGAGAGCACGCCGTCATGAACGGTGACTTTGACATCGTCCTTGTTCATGCCCGGCAGTTCGGCTTCCACCAGGAAGGCCTCTGGTGTTTCCTTGATGTCCACCGCCGGTGACCAGTCACTGCGGCTGAACAGGTCCTTGCTGTCGCGATCATTGCGGGCAAGGCCGAACATCCGGTTGTAACGGTTCATCAGGTCGTCGAATTCGCTGATTGGATTCCAGCGTGTGATGTTGCTCATGGGAACTCCTCCTTTTTAACGATAACGAATCTGAGGTTGTCATCAGCTTCGCTCGCGGAACAGCTCCATACCGGTGGCGCCAGCCGGATGGTATCCGTGAACTTCTGCTATTCACGAATGTAGGATCGGCTGGTGCATTTTCAAGGGCGGGTTTTCGTGGTTTGATCTGAATCAGAGGGGCTCACCCCTCTGCCAGGTATTCATCCTTGAGTTTCACGTAGTTGGCAGCCGTGTAGCGGAAGAAGGTTTTTTCCTTGTCGCTCAGTGCCCGGGCCTGTTTGCAGGGGGAGCCGACATACAGGTAACCGGATTCCAGCCGCTTGCCCGGAGGCACGAGGGTGCCGGCGCCGATGATCACTTCGTCTTCCACCACGGCCCCATCCATGACGGTGCAGCCCATGCCCACCAGTACCCGGCTGCCGATGGTGCAGCCATGCAGCAGTGCCTTGTGGCCGACGGTGACGTCATCACCAATGGTGAGCGGGTAGCCGCCGGGGTTGTAGTCGCTGGCATGGGTGATGTGCAGTACCGAGCCATCCTGGATGCTGCAGCGATCACCGATACGGATGCGGTGCATATCACCCCGGATTACCGTCATCGGCCAGACCGAGCAATCCTCGCCGGTGACAACATCACCGATCACCACCGCGCTGTCGTCCACCCACGAGCGTTCGCCAAATTGTGGTGTGATACCCTTGTGAGTTCGTACATTCGCCATTACATATACCTCAACATTGTACAAATACGGTGCAAGATGCCGGTGGGGGAAGGCTTTCAGAAACACGCTCCTGCGGCACATCCTTGTGGCGCTTGGGCTCCGCCATCCCTGGCTCCGCACAGTTTCTGAAAGCCTTCCCCCACCAGCACCCGTAGTTTGGTGCAAGCTATCTCATAAACGAACTGCTGAGAAGGGCCTTTATGAACAACCCGCTACTGACTGACGATCTGCTGCCGAGGTTCGACCACGTCCGCATCGAACATATGGAACCGGCGATTGACCAGATTCTCAGCGAGAACCGGATGAAAATTCCACAGCTGGCCGCCCAGGAGGATCCAGTCTGGGAGACCCTGGCCCAGCCCATGCAGGGACTGGAAAACCGGCTGGAAAATGCCTGGTCGGTGATTTCCCACCTCAATGGCGTGGCGAACAACGACGAGTTACGTCAGGTCTACAAGCGGTGCCTGGAAAAACTCACCGAATACAGCACCGAGATCAGCCAGAACGCCCAGCTGTGTGAAGCCTACAAAAAGCTGGCTGCGAGAGAGGATTTCCAGCAGCTGAGCCAGGCCCAGCGCAAGTCGGTTGAAAATACCCTTCGGGATTTCCGGCTCGGCGGTGTGGACCTGCCCGAGGACAAGAAGAAGGAGTATGCCGAGCTGTCCCGGGAGCTGGCGGAGCTGTCCAACAAGTTCAGCGATAACGTGCTGGATGCCACCCAGCACTGGTACAAACACATCACCGACGTTGACGAGCTTTCCGGCCTGCCGGAATCGGCGATCGACGGTGCCAGGCAGGCTGCCGAGCAGAAAGGACTGGACGGTTATGTGATTACCCTGGATTTCCCGAGCTTCTTCCCGGTCATGACCTACGGCGACAATCGCGATCTGCGTCGGGAAGTCTATGAGGCCTTTGTCACCCGTGCCTCGGATCAGGGCCCGGATGCCGGCCACTGGGATAACACCCCGGTGATGGCGGAAATCCTCAAGCGCCGCCATGCCATGGCCAAACTCCTGGGTTTTGACAACTATGCCGAGCTGTCGCTGGCCACCAAGATGGCCCGCAGCGTTGAGGAAGTCATGGACTTCCTGAATCAGCTGGCAGCCAAGTCCAAGCCCCAGGCCGAAAAAGAGTTTGCCGATCTGAAGGCCTTCGTCAAAGACGAATACGGGGTCGAGGAATTGCAGGCCTGGGACGTGGGCTACTACAGCGAAAAACTGCGCCAGAAGCGTTACGACATTTCCCCGGAAACCCTGCGTCCCTGGTTCCCGGCGGACAAGGTCGTCGGCGGCCTGTTCCGTGTGGCCGAGAAGCTGTTCAACGTGCAGATCGAGGAAAAGCCGGAGGTGGAAACCTGGCATGCCGATGCCACAGCCTATTGCATTAGCCGTGATGGCGAGCCAGTGGCCTGGTTTTATCTGGACCCCTTCGCCCGTCAGGGCAAACGGGGCGGTGCCTGGATGGCGGACTGCCGAGTGCGCTGGCGCAACCTGCGCGGCCAGCTCCAGCTTCCGGTAGCGTTCCTGACCTGCAACTTTACCCCGCCTGTGAAGGGCAAGCCGTCACTGCTGACCCACGATGAAGTGACCACCCTGTTCCACGAATTCGGGCATGGGCTGCATCACATGCTCACACAAGTGGATGTGATGGATGTCTCTGGCATCAACGGCGTGGCCTGGGACGCGGTGGAACTGCCGAGCCAGTTCCTGGAAAACTGGTGCTGGGACCCCGAATCCCTGGCCCTGATCGCCAGCCATCATGAAACCGGCGAGCCACTGCCGCAGGATCTGCTGGACAAGCTGCTGGCGGCGAAGAACTTCCAGTCCGGTATGGCCATGGTACGTCAGTTGGAGTTCTCGCTGTTTGATTTCCGTCTGCACGCGGAATTCACCGAGGAGCGGCCCACCAACCCGCTGGATATGCACCGCAAGGTGCGTGAAGAGATCGCCGTGATCGAAGCGCCGGCGTTCAATCGCTTCCCCAATGCCTTCTCCCACATCTTCGCCGGTGGTTATGCGGCCGGCTATTACAGCTACAAGTGGGCGGAAGTACTGGCGGCGGATGCCTTCTCCCTGTTTGAGGAAAACGGCATTTTCCACACCGAAACCGGTGAGGCCTTTCTGAGCAATATTCTGGAGAAAGGCGGCTCCCGGGAACCCATGGAACTGTTCAAGGCGTTCCGTGGCCGGGAGCCCCGGGTGGATGCGCTGCTGCGGCAGACCGGCATCACGGACGACGCCGCCTGATTGATATACTGGCAGCCGGCCGCCGTTGAGGCGGCCGGTATTGCGATCTGGAGTTGAATTATGGCAAGTCCGAAACGCTTCATCGCCGGCGCTGTCTGCCCACGCTGCGCCGAGATGGACAAAATCATGATGTTCACCGATGACAACGACGAGCAGATACGCGAGTGCGTGGCCTGTGGCTTCACTGATGCCATGTCGGATCAGGAGCAGCCGGCGAATCCCGAACTGGAAACGCGGGTGAACCAGCGCGATAACAAGGACGACCACACGGTCAAGCAGGTGGTGTTCTTCAAGGCATCGGCGGACGATGACTGAGCATTGACGGACGGGCTCCATCGTTACCGTGCCCTGGAGCAATGGCTGCTCAAGGGGATCTCTGAAGGCCGGTGGCCGGTGCATGGGCGGTTGCCGTCCATCCGTGAGCTTTGTGCCCGACGCGGCCTGTCCAAAGCGACGGTGCAACATGCTCTGCGACGGCTTGAAGCCCGGGGTCTGGTAGAGGCTCGTCCCAAGGCTGGTTACTTTGTGGCCCGGTTGCCGGAGTCCCTTTCTCCTCCCAGCCTCAAAGCCCGACTGGATGCACCGCGGCCGGTTACCATAAGCAGTCTGCTGTTGGACATCATGGCGCGCAACGGGGCGTTTGACCTGAGACCGGCCCTGGCAACGGGCGATGCCCCGTCCGGCATTACGGCGCTCAACCGGGCTATAGGCCGGGCGCTTCGCCGCCAGCGCCGTTCCAGTTACCAGTATTACGATGAACCGGCAGGCGACCCGGGGTTCCGTGAACAGCTGGCACTGCGCTACGCCCGTCGTGGTTGGCCGGTCACCGTGGACGAACTCTGTGTCACCTCCGGATGCCAGCATGCGCTATTCCTTGCCCTGATGGCCTGTTGTAGTGCCGGTGATGTGGTAGCGGTAGAGACTCCGGGTTTTTACGGTGTGCTTCAGTTGCTGCAGCAACTGAACCTTAAGGTGATCGAAATACCGGCCAGTTCCGGGACCGGTATGGATATGGACGCGCTGGAACAGGCGTTGAGGCGCTGGGACATCCGGGCATGCGTGGTTTCCCCGGCGTTTGCCACGCCCGGCGGCGCACTGATGCCGGACCGGGCTCGGGACCGGCTGATGGCATTGGCGGAGACCCATAACCTGGCCATCATTGAGGATGACATCTACGCCGAAACCGGGTTTGATCAGGTGCCGGACCCGCTCAAGGCCAGAGATGTCAGCGCCCGGGTTATCCACTGCAGTTCTTTCTCCAAGGTGTTGTCCCGTGACCTGCGTCTGGGCTGGATTGCCGGCGGGCGCTGGCATGATCGCATCCTGCATCTGAAAATGGTCACGCAACTGGCCAGCAGCCGGTATTTGCAGCAGGGCGTGGCGGATTATATGAGCGAAGGTGCTCTGAATGCCCACCTGCGCCGGGAACGTATCCGTCTGCGGGAACAGCGGGATCAGCTTCTGGATGAGATTCACCAGTGGCCGGGCGCTTTGCGGGTCACCGTCCCTGTGGGTGGCCTGGCGCTCTGGCTGGAGTTGCCGGAGATCTGTGACACCTTGGCGGCCTATCAGGATGCACTCAAAGCGAACATTGTGATCACGCCGGGCCCGCTGTTTTCAGCCTCGGGCGATTACGCCAATGGCCTGCGTTTGAGTTTTGCCCATCCCTGGAATGAGCATCGGCGGGAGGCCCTTGGCCAGTTACCCGGCCTACTCGGTCTTTCGTGAGTCTGATCTGTCCCTATCGAAAATAAAAAATGTGAGCCTGCACCGATCACCATCGCCGCCCTAGCCTGTCGGAAAGCAACCGATATGAGAATGAACGATGGGCGAGCAGATACCACTTCACACCGTTACACCGGACCGGAGCCGGTTCACGGACAGCGGAAAAATTCAGACCCGTAGCTTCACCGGTTACTTCCGGCGCTTGCGCATCATCGGGTGTTCGGTCCTGTTTTTACTGTTTTTTGGCACCGTCTGGCTCAGTTGGGGTGGCCGTCAGGCAGTGCTCTGGGACCTGTCGACCCGCCAGTTCCATATCTTCGGTAGTACGTTCTGGCCGGAGGATCTGGTGCTGCTTTCGGCGATTCTCATCATTTGTGCCTTTGGGCTGTTTTTCGTGACCGTGCTGGCTGGCCGGGTATGGTGCGGCTATGCCTGCCCGCAGAGTGTCTGGACCTGGGTTTTTCTCTGGGTTGAGAAAGTGACCGAGGGTGACCGCCACCAGCGTCTGCGCCTGGACAACGCCCCAATGACCCGGCACAAATTTCTCAGGCGCGCCCGAAAGCACGCGTTGTGGCTGCTCATCAGTCTGGCCACCGGAATCACCTTTGTGGGGTATTTCACGCCGATCCGTGAACTGGCCCAGGACATGGCCACTCTGCAGGTTGGTGGCATGGCCCTGTTCTGGGTGTTCTTCTTCACTCTGGCCACTTACCTCAATGCCGGCTGGTTGCGGGAGAAAGTCTGCCTCCATATGTGCCCCTACGGTCGTTTCCAGTCGTCCATGCTGGACGAGGATTCACTGTTGATTACATACGATGTGGCGCGGGGTGAACCCCGAGGGGCTCGGAAGAAAGAGGCGGATTACCGTTCACAGGGCCTGGGTGATTGCATTGACTGTCAGATGTGCGTGCAGGTTTGTCCTACGGGTATCGATATTCGCGATGGGTTGCAGATGGAATGCATTGGCTGTGCGGCATGCATCGATGCTTGTGATTCCATCATGGACAGGATGGGTTACGACAGAGGCCTGATTCGCTATACCAGTGAGCGCGCGTTGAAAGGCGGTCGCCCGAGGATCCTGCGACCGAAACTGCTGGGTTACGCGGCCTTGCTGCTGGTGATGATTGGCGCCTTTGGCTGGGGCCTTGTCTCACGCCCACTGCTGACCCTTGATGTCTCGAAGGACCGGGGCCTGTACCGATACACCGCGGGCGGAGATGTCGAGAACAGCTATGTGCTTACTGTGCGCAACAAGGAACGGTCACCAAGAACCTATCATTTGCAGGTGGCGGGGCTTGAAGGGGCGCAGTTGAACCGGTCGGTCTCCGGTCAGGTACCAGGCGGAAAGGCTGTCGATATTCCGGTCGCTATCTCAATGGACGCCAGGGATCTGAAGCAGCCGAGCAACCCGGTGGAGTTTCGCCTGGTCTTTGATCATGGCGTGACGGTGAGCGAAAGCAGTCAGTTCACCGCTGCGGTGCGTTGAATCCCGGGGACGCCAGGAGGTCTTTCCTGACCTGGAGTCCCCGGGGTTGGTATCAGAGCACCATCGCCGCCAGCCAGCCGAACGCCAGCAGGGGCAGGTTGTAGTGCAGGAAGGTGGGTACCACGGTATCCCAGATGTGGTTGTGCTGGCCGTCCACGTTCAGGCCGGCGGTCGGGCCGAGGGTGGAGTCGGAAGCCGGTGAACCGGCATCCCCCAGGGCACCGGCGGTGCCAACCAGGGCCAGGATGGCCAAGGGGCTGAAGCCCAGTTCCATGGCCAGGGGCACATACAGCGCCGCAATGATCGGGATGGTGGAGAACGACGAGCCGATGCCCATGGTGATCAGCAGGCCCACCACCAGCATCAGCAGTGCCGCCATGGCCTTGTTGTCGCCGATGGCCGCTACGGAGCCTTCCACCAGGCTGGCGATGTCACCGGTCTCCCGCATGACTTCGGCAAAGCCGTTGGCGGCGATCATGATGAAGCCGATCATCGCCAGCATCTTCATGCCTTCGGTAAACAGGTCATCGGCTTCTTTCCATTTCACCACGCCGGAAATGTTGAACAGCACGAAGCCGGCCAGGGCACCCAGAATCATGGAGCCGAGCCAGAGCTGGACCACGAACGCCACGATAATGGCGGCGATGGCCATGAACAGGGTTTTCGAGTTGTATTTCACGTCCACGCGCTCGGTTTGCTCAATGCGCTCCAGGTCGTAGCTGCGGCCACCCCGGTAGCTGAAGAACACCGCAATCAACAGGCCAATGAGCATGCCCAGGGCCGGTAGCGCCATGGCAGCCATGACGTTCAGGTTCTCCGGGTTGATGCCGTTGTCTTGCACGTTGGCCAGCAGGATCTCGTTCAGGTAGATGCCGCCAAAGCCGACCGGCAGGAACATGTACGGTGTGATCAGGCCGAAGGTCAGCACGCAGGCGACCAGGCGGCGGTCCATATTCAGCTTCGCCATGACGTACAGCAGGGGCGGCACCACCAGTGGAATAAAGGCGATGTGGATCGGCAGGATGTTCTGTGAGGACACGGCAATGGCCAGCAGTAAGCCGATGATCGCAAAACGGATGCCTTTGCCGGCACTGTTCTCACCCTGGCGTCCGACCATGGTCAGCGCCTTGTCGGCCAGGGCGTGGGCCAGGCCGGATTTTCCGATGGCAACGGCGAAAGCGCCCAGGGTGGCGTAGGACAGGGCTACGGTGGCACCGCCGCCGAGACCGGTGTTGAAGGCGTTGATGGTGTCGTCAAGGGACATGCCGGCCACCAGGCCGCCGGATATGGCGCCCACGATCAGCGCGACGACAACATGGATGCGGCACAGGCTCAGAACGAGCATGATCAGTACCGCGGCAACTACGGCATTCATGGCAGACTCCGGACAGGAATTGTGGATTTACCGGCGCTTTTGGGGCGCCGGCAGTCAGAAAAGTGCGCTAATTTGCAGGAAATGCCCTGCGTAGTCAAAGCGACAGGTCAATTCTTGAGCTTGTACTTACCCGGACCGAGGAATACCAGGGCAATGGCGTTCAGCAGGAAGAACAGCTGCAGTTCCAGGGCCAGCCCGCCATGGCTGTTGAGTGCCAGCAGTTCGTGGGTGTGGGCCAGGACGATGGCGACAATCATGTTCAGCGCAATCAGCAGGGCGCCGATCCGGGTCTGGTAGCCGAGGATCACCATCAGCGGAGCCAGCACCTCGCCAATGTACACGCCCCAGGCCAGCACGGCCGGCAGGTTGTGACTGACCAGCAGGCTTTCGATAAAGCCCACACCATTGAGAATCTTGGCAACGCCATGGAACAGCAGCAGGCCACCGAGGGTCAGGCGGATTAGGAGTTTTCCGAGGTCGGCATTATCGAGCACGTTGTCATCTCCGTGGTTGAGTTCTGAATGCCACGAAGAATACTGGTTTTCCGGAGAAGATTCAGTGATCTGTTACGGTAGAGGCTGGCCGGCGGTGCCCAGCCGGAAGTGTATGTGGTTGCGCTCCAGCAGGCTTTCCCAGTAGTTGCGCATCCAGTCCCAGGCCCGGTTGTTGACCTGGTCAATGAAGGGCTCAAGGTCCAGATGGTAGAAGTCCGGGGTGCCGGCGAGCTGGACCACGGTGATGGTAATGGCATCGTCGAGTTCGTTGGCGAAAGGTTCGCCGATCAACTCGTGGGCCAGCAGGTTGGCGCGGGTGGCTTCCAGATCAATCAGTTCCCCGGCGCGCATGGAACGGTTGTTATCATGCATCTCTTCCATCAGTCGATGGCACTGATAGGCACGGATCAACAGGCCATCCAGCCCGTCGTACTTGAGTAGCAGCACAGAAGGCCGGGTGAAATAGCGGGTGGCAGCGTCAATAAACGGCTGGAACAGGCTTTTCTGGCCGGCTTCCATGGCACAGGCTTCCACGCACTCGATCAGCCGCGGTGCCATTTCGATGTACTCGATCACGAACCGGAACAGGCAGTTGGCCGGCTGATGGCAGTCGACCATCACCGATGAAGGCAACCGGTGGACGGTGTCCTTCATCTGACGGAAGAACGTGCCTGAACGGGCTTCCTGGCGTCGGGCATGATCGATGATTTCAAGCACGGCCTGTGGAGTCATTTCTGCCGCAGCCAATGTCTCGGAAAATTGGGGTCGCAAGGCGCCTCCGTGCCAGCCGGTGGAGTCGGGGCGGAGTCCTTGGCGGCCCGCCATTTACGCATAGTGTAGTCAAGATTTCGGCGCCTGCCTGAAGAATTGAGTGACAATCATTCACACATTGATCAGTCGCGGGGCCGGGTTTCAGGTGTCGCGGAACCAGGTCCCCCGGCGTGTGTAGCGGTAGCAAAGCCAACCCATGCTCACCGCCCTGGCCAGCATCAGGCAGATCAGCGACAGCCACAGGCCGTGGTTGCCCCAGCCGGTACTGAGCCACCACACGGGCAGGAATACGCCCAGGGCGGAAAACAGCATGGTGTTCTGCATTTCCCGGGTGCGGGTGGCACCGATGAAGACGCCGTCCAGAAGAAAGCCCCAAACGGCAGCGAAAGGCAGCAGCCACAGCCAGGGCAGGTATTGCCAGGCGGTGGTCCGGACCTCTTCAATGCCGGTGAGCAGGGCGATCAGCCACCGGCCACCCAGGACAAACCCGATGGTCAGCGCCAGTGCCCCCCAGAGGGACCAGCGCAGGGCACTGCGGAATACCGCGCGGAAACGCGGCCGGCTGCGCTTGCCGACGGCCTCGCCGATCAGTGCCTCGGCGGCATTGGCAAAACCATCCAGAGCGTTGGAGATCACCAGAAGGAACGTAATCAGCACGGCGTTGGCGGCCAGAATGGTATCGCCCTGTCTGGCTCCCTGGGCGGTAAAGAAGGCCAGAGCCAGCAGAAGCGCAATGGTGCGCACCATGATGTAGCGGTTTACCTGGAGGATCTTCAGGTAATCGGCCAGCCGGCCCAGCAGTTCGCGGGTCATCCGCTGGCCCTCGGGCATGCGCCGGAGCACAATGGCCAGGCCGATCAGGGTGGCGCCGTATTCGGCCATCACCGTGGCCATGGCCACACCCCGGCTGTTCCAGCCCAGTACCGTCACAAAAAAGACATCCAGCAGGATGTTGATGCCGTTGGCGATGATCAGCATGACCATGGGCCCGCGTGGGTACTGGTTGCCGATCAGCCAGCCGACCAGAGTGTACTGGCACAGCACGGCGGGCGCGCTCCAGATCCGGATGCCGGCGTATTCCGCCGCCAGTTCCGCTACCGACTCACTCGGATTCATCAGTTCCAGGCCCAGCCTTATCAGGGGCTGGTGCAGCAGAATCAGCAGCAGGCCAATAACCACCGCCAGTAACAGTGAGCGCACCAGCAGGGCCACCTGGGCGAAAGCGTCCCGCTGACCCCAGGCCTGGGCAGCGAGGCCTGTGGTGCCCATGCGCATGAAACCGAAGGTCCAGTAAAGAATACTGAACAGGTTGGCGCCCACCGCCACGGCACCGAGGTATTCCGGGCTTTCAAGGTGGCCGAGGACCGCGGTATCGACCAGGCCGAGCAACGGGACCGTCAGGTTGGTCAGCATCAGGGGCCAGGCCAGGGCCCACAGGCGCCGGTCAGTGATGCTGATGCGCGGTTTATAAGCTGTATTTCTCAAAATTTTCTGCTTATCCGTATTGGATTTAAGGATTTTTTAGAAATTTTTTGATCTGTGTCTATACTTCCTAATGATGTATCCGTATGAAGACTTTTTCTCCAGACTCCCGGTGTGGCTCGGAATCCTGGCCAGAAAGGTCAGACAAAGCCGCAGTAAACCGACAAGAATAACACTACGGAGACACAGTATGCGCGTGCGAGGCAAGCGGCTAACTCCTGTGGTCGCGCTCTTGGGTCTTTTGTCCCCGGCCATGGCGATGGCGGACTGGACCCTCAATATGTCACCGGGTGTCACCGGCACCAGTAACCAGATCTTCAGCCTTCACATGACCATCCTCTGGATCTGTGTCGCCATAGGCGTGGTGGTGTTCGGGGTCATGTTCTGGTCGATTCTGGCCCACCGGAAATCCCAGGGCCATAAGCCGGCCAATTTCCATGAAAACACCGTGGTGGAAATTCTCTGGACCATTGTGCCGTTTGCCATTCTGGTGGCCATGGCCATTCCGGCCACCGCGACCCTGGTGGAGATGTACGACACCACCGATGCCGATCTGGATATCCGGGTAACCGGCTATCAGTGGAAGTGGCAGTACGAGTACGTCGATCAGGAATTTGGCTATTTTTCCAATCTGGCGACACCGGCGGACCAGATCCGCAACCGCCAGAACAAGGGGGAGAACTACCTGTTGGAAGTGGACAACCCGCTGGTCATTCCGGTTGGCCAGAAGGTGCGCTTTCTGCTGACGTCCAACGATGTTATCCACTCCTGGTGGGTACCGGCGTTCGGGGTCAAGAAAGATGCCATTCCGGGCTTTATCAATGAAGCCTGGGTGAAGGTGGAGGAACCGGGCACCTACCGGGGCCAGTGTACCGAGCTCTGTGGCAAGAACCACGGTTTTATGCCGGTGGTGGTGGAGGCCGTGCCCCAGGACGAATACGACACCTGGGTGGCCGACCAGAAAGCGGCAGCCGAGAAGGAACGGGAGCTGACCCAGAAAGACTGGACCATGGAAGAGCTGATGGCCCGGGGTGAACAGACCTACCAGACCACCTGTGCGTCCTGTCACCAGCCTGACGGCAGTGGTTCGCCCCCGGCGTTCCCGGCGCTCAAGGGCAGTGCGATTGCCACCGGCGATGTTCAGGGGCATCTGGATATAGTGGTCAACGGCAAGTCGGGTACTGCCATGCAGGCGTTCGGCAGCCAGCTGAGCGAAGTGGACCTTGCAGCAGTGGTGACCTTCGAGCGTAACGCCTGGGGCAATAACACCGGGGATATGGTCACGCCCAAGCAGGTGCTGGACTTCAAGAACCAGCAGTAACGGGACAACAATAATCAATGAACGCCAGCCGCACTGAACGGCGGTAACGGGGGGTTTCATGAGCGCGGTTGCAGATACCCACACCCAGGAACATCACCATGGTCCGGCCAGGGGCATCAGCCGCTGGTTGCTGACCACGAACCACAAGGACATCGGGACCATGTACCTGGTGTTCAGCTTTGCCATGTTCCTTCTTGGCGGCAGCATGGCCATGGTGATCCGGGCGGAGCTGTTCCAGCCCGGCCTGCAGATTGTCGAGCCGGAATTCTTCAACCAGATGACCACCATGCACGGGTTGATCATGGTGTTTGGCGCGGTCATGCCGGCCTTCGTGGGACTGGCCAACTGGATGCTGCCGCTGATGATCGGCGCGCCAGACATGGCGTTGCCGCGTATGAACAACTGGAGCTTCTGGCTGCTGCCCTGTGCCTTTCTGATTCTGGTCTCCACCCTGTTCATGCAGGGCGGTGCGCCCAATTTCGGCTGGACCTTCTACGCGCCCCTGTCCACCACCTACGGGCCGCCGAGTACCACCTTCTTTATCTTTGCCATCCACATCATGGGGGTGTCATCGATCATGGGCGCCATCAACGTGATCGCCACCATCCTGAACCTGCGGGCCCCAGGCATGACCCTGATGAAAATGCCCCTGTTCGTCTGGACCTGGCTGATCACCGCGTTTTTGCTGATTGCCGTCATGCCGGTGCTGGCGGGCGTGGTCACCATGATGCTGATGGACATCAACTTCGGTACCAGTTTCTTTGATGCCTCCGGCGGCGGCGACCCGGTGCTGTTCCAGCATGTGTTCTGGTTCTTCGGGCACCCCGAGGTCTATATCATGATCCTGCCGGCATTCGGGGCCATCTCCCACATTGTGTCGGCCTTCTCCCGAAAATCGCTGTTCGGCTACTCGTCCATGGTGTATGCCGTCGGGGCCATCGCGCTGCTCTCGTTCATCGTCTGGGCCCACCACATGTTCACCGTCGGGGTGCCGCTGGCCGGCCAGCTGTTCTTCATGTACGCGACCTTGCTGATTGCTGTGCCCACCGGGGTTAAAGTGTTCAACTGGGTGACCACCATGTTCCGGGGCTCGCTGAGTTTCGAGGCTCCCATGCTGTTCGCGGTGGCCTTTATCGTGCTATTCACCATCGGCGGTTTTTCCGGCCTGATGCTGGCCATCGCCCCGGCCGACTTCCAGTACCATGACACCTATTTCGTGGTGGCCCACTTCCATTACGTGCTGGTGCCGGGTGCCATCTTCGGCATTTTTGCCGCCGCCTATTTCTGGCTGCCCAAGTGGACCGGGCACATGTACGACGAGACCCTGGCCAAGACCCATTTCTGGATGTCGTTTGTGGGCATGAACCTGGCGTTCTTCCCGATGCACTTCCTGGGCCTGGCGGGGATGCCGCGCCGGATTCCGGATTACGCGTTGCAGTTTGCTGACTTCAATATGGTGTCCAGCATCGGTGCCTTCATGTTCGGCGCCACGCAGTTGCTGTTCCTGTTTATCGTTGTGAAGTGTGTTCGGGGTGGTGAGAAAGCACCGGCCAAACCCTGGGATGGTGCAGAGGGTCTGGAGTGGACCCTGCCGTCACCGGCGCCCTACCACACCTTTGAGACGCCGCCGGAAATTAAATAACAACCGGCAGATCGGGTGACAACCAACAACGGCCAAGCCATCGGAGGCTGTTATGGCGGATAACCAGAGCTATTACGTTCCGGAGCAGAGCAAATGGCCAATCGTTGCCACGGTTGGCCTGGGCGTCACCCTCTACGGGGTGGCGTCGATCCTGGTGAATGGCAACCAGGGTGAGAGCACCACAGCGTCCTGGGTGATGTTCTTTGTCGGCGCGCTGATCATGGCGTACATGCTGTTTGGCTGGTTTGGCAGTGTCATCCGGGAAGGCCGGGCGGGCCTGTACAGTGATCAGATGGACCGGTCGTTCCGGTGGGGCATGGGCTGGTTCATCTTCTCGGAAGTGATGTTCTTCGCCGCCTTCTTCGGTGCTCTGTTCTATGTTCGGATGTTTGCCGTGCCCTGGCTGGGTGGCGAAGGGGACAGGGGCTCATCGTCCATGCTGTGGGAAGGTTTCAATGCCACCTGGCCGTTGATCCAGAACCCCGATCCGGAGGCGTTTCCGGGGCCCAGCGAGGTGGTCGGCCCCTGGGGGCTGCCCCTGATCAATACCATCCTGCTGGTGTCGTCGTCTTTCACCATCACGGTTGCCCACCATGCGCTCAAGGCGGACAACCGGCAGAAACTCAAGCTCTGGCTGGGGCTGACCATTGCGCTGGGGCTGGCTTTTCTGGTGCTGCAGGCGGAAGAGTATGTGCACGCTTACCAGGAGCTGCAACTGACACTGGATTCCGGGATCTACGGCAGTACCTTTTTTATGCTGACCGGCTTCCATGGCGCCCACGTGACCCTGGGCACGCTGATGCTGATTATCATGCTGGTGCGGATCTTCAAGGGGCATTTCACCGCCGACAGTCATTTCGGCTTTGAAGCCGCGGCCTGGTACTGGCACTTCGTCGATGTGGTCTGGCTGGGCCTGTTTGTGTTTGTGTACATCCTCTGACGGGCGGAACCCGTCAGGGGGTGGGATTGAGCGACAGGTCGCCGGTCCAGAGCGCAACCAGTATCAGCACCAGGAGCAGTACGCTCAGGCCCACCCGGACAGCGAGGGAGTTGACTACCCGGCGGGTCTTGCCGCCATCCTTCACCAGGAAGAACAGACCGCTGAAAAGACTTATGACCACGGCCAGCAGTAACAGCACGATGATGATTTTCAGCATGTCAGGCCCCGTTGCCGGTTGTCGGATTG
This sequence comes from Marinobacter oulmenensis, assembly GCF_014201735.1. Taxonomy (GTDB): domain Bacteria; phylum Pseudomonadota; class Gammaproteobacteria; order Pseudomonadales; family Oleiphilaceae; genus Marinobacter; species Marinobacter oulmenensis. Next base: position 294,411 of record NZ_JACHFE010000005.1, read on the forward strand.
ATGCACCCACTATAGCAAAGCTGGCACGGGCCTGATTGATGGCGGGGTACTGGCGGTTTGACTGGCGGCTGCTGCTGTTTTCGGGACTGCTGTTTCCATTGCTGGTCGGACTGGGTATCTGGCAGCTCGGTCGGGCGCATGAGAAAGAGGCCCTGTTGGCGGCCTGGAAGGAACCGGCCAACGACTGGCCCTGGGCTGAGGTGGCCAACAATCCGTGGAAAGTGGGGCAGCCGGTGACTGTGACCGGCCGATACGTTGGGCCCTCCTGGCTGCTGGACAATCGAACCCGGGATGGCCGGGCCGGTTACGAGGTGCTGACGCTGTTCCAGCCGGAGTCTGGCCCGGTGGTACTGATTAATCGGGGCTGGCTGGCGGCACCCAGAAGCCGGGACCAGCTGCCCGGGTTTTCGACACCGCAGGGCCGATTGACCCTCAGCGGCAGGCTTGATGATTATCCAGAGCCTCCGGTGCTGGCGCAGACGCCCGCCCCGGAGAGTGGCTGGCCCCGCCGGGTACAGGCGCTGCCCAGAAAAGCGGTGGCCCGGCAGGTTGCCGCCCCGGCCCCGATGGCCGTACAACTGGCAGACAGCGAGCAGCCGGGCGCGTTCCGGGCGGACCGCCAGCCTGACATCATGGGCCCGGGCACACACTATGGCTATGCTGCTCAATGGTTTGCGATGGCCGTGGCGCTGACTACATTGACGGTAGTGGCAAGTTACCGAAGAACAGGAGCCGATAATGACAATGATAACGGCTGATTCCGTGTCTGGATCTGACGGACCCACCCCGGCCCAGGTGCGCCGGGGCCGGCGCACCGCATTGCTGCTGTTCGCCGTGGGTTTCGGCCCGATGATTCTGGCCACGGTGATGTACTACACCGGCTGGCTCAATCCCGCCGGGCATACCAACGAAGGGGTGCTGATCAAGCCGGTGGTGCCGGTCCAGGAACTTCACCTGATGGGCGCCGACGGCCAGCCCCTGGCTGATCGCTTCGGCCCCGGCGCCGCGGATCCCCAATGGCAGATGATCGTGGTGGCTGGTGCCTGTGGTGAGGGGTGTGAGCAACTGCTGTTCCGTACCCGCCAGGTGAACATCGCGCTGGGCAAGAATGCCCCGAGGGTCTCCCGTGCGGCCTACCTGGAGTCTGTGCCAGCGACGCTGGAAAGCCGGTGGGGTAGCGACTATGGCCGGATGGAGCGCCTCCAGCCGTTGCCGGAAACCCGCCCCGCCTGGCCCGAGGGCGTCGGACCGGAGCAGGCGCCCGGCATCCTGGTGGTGGACCCCATGGGCAATGTCATGATGCGTTACGACAGCCGTCATACCGGCAAACAGATGCTGGAGGATCTCAAGCATCTGCTGAAACTTTCCCAGGTGGGGTGAAATGCAGCACGACGGGGACGAGCAGCGAATCAATCGCCTGATGGCCCGATGGGCCACGCTGGCCTGCGGGCTGGCGGTGGTGGTGATCATGCTCGGTGCCTGGACCCGCCTTGTTCACGCGGGGCTGGGCTGCCCCGACTGGCCGGGCTGCTACGGGTTTCTCACCGTACCCGGTGACGAGGCCCGGATTGCCATTGCCAACGCACGCTTCCCGGAATCCCCGGTGGACGTAGCCAAAGGCTGGCCGGAGATGATCCATCGCTACGCCGCCGGCACCCTGGGGTTGCTGGTGTTTGGCCTGGCACTGACGGCGGTGCGTCATCGTCGCAAAGGGGTGCCGGTTCGCCTTCCTCTGTTCATCGCCGGGTTCGTGGTGCTGCAGGCGGCCTTCGGTATGTGGACGGTCACCCTGAAGCTCTGGCCCCAGGTGGTGGCCCTGCATCTGCTTGGCGGGTTCACCACTCTGACCCTGCTGGTATTGCTGACCTTGCGGTTGCGCAAGCGTGCCCGTGGCGAGTCATTACCGGCGGGGCCGTCGATGCTGTCGGGTTTCCGGCCCTGGTTGTACGGTGGGCTGCTACTGGTGGTGCTGCAAATTGCCCTGGGGGCCTGGACGGCGGCCAACTATGCGGCCGTGGCCTGTACCGATCTGCCCACCTGTCAGGGCCAGTGGTGGCCGGAGGACATGGATTTCCGGCACGGTTTCGATATTACCCAGCATGTGGGCCCCAATTATCTGGGCGGGCAGTTGAAGGCCGATGGGCGGGTGGCCATCCATGTGACCCACCGGGTCGGCGCCCTGGTGGTTCTGGGGTATCTCGGGACCTTGCTGTTGATGCTCTGGCGTCGCAGGGCTGATAACGGGCTGGAGCGGCCCATCCAGCTGGTTGCCCTGGCGCTGGCCGCGCAGGTGGCTCTGGGGCTGGCCAACGTTTTACTGCATATTCCGCTGCCGGTGGCGGTGGCCCACAACGCCATGGGCGCCGGGCTGCTGCTTTCGGTTGTGTATCTGGTCTGGCGTCATCACCAGCTGCTGGCGCCCCGGCCACTGGCGAACACTGACAGAACACCCATTCAACGGGAGGTAACGGCATGAGTGAACAAGCCAAAGCACTGGCGGTTCAGACTCCCCGGCGGGCCATTTCCTGGCATGATTTTCTGGAACTGACCAAGCCCAAGGTGGTGGCCCTGATGATCCTGACGTCGGTCATCGGCATGCTGCTGGCCGCGCCCGGAGTGCCCGGCTGGGATGTGCTGCTGTTCGGCAACCTGGGGATTGCCCTGCTGGCTGGCTCCGCTGCGGTGGTCAATCATGTGGTGGACCAGAAGATCGATACGGTGATGGCCCGGACCCGCCGCCGCCCGGTGGCCACAGGCCGGATTGCGGCCTTCGATGCCATTCTCTTCGCCACGGTGCTGGCCTGCGCCGGGATGGCGATCCTGATCACGCTGATCAATCCGCTGACGGCCTGGCTGACCCTGGCCTCACTGGTGGGCTATGCGGGCATCTACACCCTGTTTCTGAAGCGGGCCACACCCCAGAACATCACCATTGGCGGGCTGGCCGGTGCCATGCCGCCGCTGCTGGGCTGGACGGCGGTTACCGGTCAGGTTGAGGGGCATGCGCTGCTGCTGGTGCTGATCATCTTTGCCTGGACGCCGCCGCATTTCTGGGCGCTGGCGATCCATCGCAAGGAGGAGTACGCCAAGGCGGGAATTCCCATGCTGCCGGTGACTCATGGCAACCGTTACACCGAACTCCATATCTTGCTCTATACCCTGATGCTGCTGGCGGCGAGCCTGCTACCTTTTGTCACGGGCATGTCCGGCGGTATTTATCTGGTTGGCGCCACAGCCCTTGGCCTGCGCTTTCTGCAGTACGCTGTCCGGTTGTTGCGGGGCGATGACCGCCGGGTGGCGCTGAAGACCTTCAAGTATTCCATCACTTATCTCATGGCGCTGTTTGTGGTACTCCTTGTGGACCATTTTGTGTTCTTCTGAACCCCGAATAACGGGGTGCCGGGAGGCCATGGGTGATCTTTTCTTACGGAAAAAGCAACTCGCTTTGCTCAGACATCCTTTTTCCTCCAGAAAAGACCACCCATACCCTCCCTGGTTCATACAAGGATTCCGGAGTCATGATGAGTGGGTCTGTAAGGACAACGTTGATCGTTTTATTGCTGGTTGTCGCCAGCATTTTCTCGTTTGTGGTCTACCGCCAGATGAATCTGGTCAGTGCCGAGCCGGAACCGGCTCCGGACCTGGCGGAGTACAACGCCTATGTATACGATCAGGGACGGCCGCTGGCGGAGTTTTCCCTGACCGATGAAAACGGCGAGACCGTGACCCGGGAAGACCTCAAGGGCCGGTGGACCTTTGCCTTTGTCGGCTATACCAACTGCCCGGATATCTGCCCGGCCGCCATGGCCAACCTGCGCCGGATGGATGGCATGCTGCCGGCAGACCTGCCCCAGCCGGATTATCTGCTGATCAGCGCCGATCCGGAGCACGACACCCCCGAGAGGCTGCGGGATTACACCGGTTTCTTCGGTGACAACTTCCATGGCCTGACCGGCGACCTGGAGACCACCCGCGAGCTGGCCAAGAGCCTGAGCGCGGTATTCCAGCACCGTCAGGTGGATGACCAGTTGCTGGTTGATCACAGCGGCCATTTTGCGTTGCTCAATCCCCAGGCGCAGGTTCAGGCGCTGATCCAGCCGCCGCATAAACCGGAACAACTGGCCGAGGCCTATCGCCGTATCTACCAGTGGGCCCGGGCCAACCGTGAGCGGGCAACCGGCAGTTAGGGCGGGTTATTCCAAGGTCACACTGACTTATTCGTTAGCTTTGCATACACTGGCGCTGCTGATTCTCAATGCCAATAACAATCGGGCGGCGTCATGACCACTCAAGACTGTGTAACCCCACGACAACTGTTTACCGTTCTGCTTGCCGGCGGCCTGGTGCTGCTGGTGGTGCATACTCTGGGCCGGTTTATCTACACACCGCTGTTGCCCTACCTGGTGTCGGACGGGCAGCTCACGGCGCCCGAGGGCGCCGCCGTGGCCACCTGGAACTATCTGGGGTATCTGATGGGCGCGATGGTGGCCATCAAGTGGCACCGTATTGATCAGATCCGTTTCATGCTGCCCCTGTTCCTGGCCATCCACGTCATCACGACGCTGATGATGACCCAGACCGATAACCTGACCGTGATTTCGACCACCCGCTGGCTCAATGGCCTGGCCAATGGCGTGGTGTTTGTGCAGGCGCCGGCGTTGATTCTGGAGTGGCTGGTGGCGCGCAACCGGGCCTCGATGAGTGGTCTGGTCTATCTGGGTGTGGGGATAGGCCTGCTGGTTTCCAGCGGCCTGGTCTCGGGCACGGCAGACTGGCTTTCGGGTGCCGGGCGCTGGTGGCCGGCGGTTGTGCTATCCGTGCCGCTGGCCTGGTGGGGCGTGGCCCAGCTCCGCAAACTGGATATACCGGTTCGCCAGCAGGATGATGCCGGTGAACCGGTGGCCAACACACCTTTGGTGGACCGGGCCAGTGGCCCCCTGTTCCTGTCCTACGCGGGGGCCGGGCTGGGCTACATCCTGCCCATGACCTTTCTACCTCTGCTGGCGCAAATGGAACTGCCCGAGGGCCATGCCCTGGTGGATGGTACCTGGGTGGTAGCCGCGCTTTTCACCATCCCCTCTCCCTGGCTTTGGAACAAGCTGGGCGCGGTAATGGGGGATCTGCCGGCATTGCGGCTGAACTTTGCGATTCAGTTGCTGGGCGCCCTGGCGGCGGTCGTCTGGCCGGGCGCCATTGGTCTGGTACTCTGTGCCGCTCTGGTTGGCAGCACGTTTGTGGGCACGGTCCTTCTGACCCAGCGCATCGGTCGGGCCCTGCACCCGCACCAGGGGCCACGGCTTTCAGCGGCAACCGTGGCTCTTTACGGCTTTACCCAGATGGCTGGCCCCTGGCTGACCAAGCAATGGCTGGATAACGGCGGCACGCTGGTGTCGGCCTTCGGCATTGGCGTCGCGGCTCTGGCCTTTGGTCTGGTATTCACCTTCTTTGTGCCCCGGCCGGCCAGCGCCTAGATGATCCCTGATTGAGTCACCGCATGCTGCCCATCGATCAGATACTGCCAACACTTACCCGGACTCTGGAACAGGCCAGCACCGCCCTGTTGCAGGCGCCTCCGGGGGCGGGCAAGACCACCCGGGTGCCCCTGGCCCTGCTGTCGGCGCCCTGGCGTGAGGAGCGCCGGATTCTGATGCTGGAACCCCGGCGCCTGGCGGCCCGTTCCGCGGCCCGCTATATGGCCCGGCACTTGGGTGAAAAACCGGGGCAGACCGTCGGCTACCGCACCCGGCTGGACACCCGGGTGTCCAACGACACGCGAATTGAAGTGGTGACCGAGGGCATCCTCACCCGGCTGATCCAGAACGACCCGATGCTGGAGGACTACGCCGCCGTCATCTTTGATGAATTCCACGAACGGTCCCTGCAGGCGGACCTGGGGCTGGCGCTGGTCCGTGAGTCCCAGCAGGCTTTGCGCGAGGATCTGCGGGTGCTGGTCATGTCGGCCACCCTGGATACCGCCCCCATTGCCCGGATGCTGGGGGAGGTGCCGGTCATCAACAGTGAGGGCCGGGCCTTTCCGGTGGCGGTGCTCTACCGGCCGGCGCCCCGCAACGCCCGCCCGGTGGAGCAGGCGGCCTCGATAGTCCGTGAGGCACTGGCGGAGCAATCCGGTTCGGTGCTGGTGTTTCTGCCGGGTGCGGGTGAGATTCGCCGCCTGGAGCAGCAACTGAAAGGGCAACTGCCTTCCGATGTCGTCCTGGCGCCGCTGTATGGCAACCTCAAGTCCGCCGAGCAGGATCTGGCCATCGCACCGGCCGCCGAGGGCAGCCGCAAGGTGGTGCTGGCCACGGCGATTGCCGAGACCAGCCTGACCATTGAGGGCGTACGGGTGGTCATTGATGCCGGCCTTCAGCGCCGGGCGGTGTTTGATCCGAACAGTGGTATGACCCGGCTGGTGACCGGGCGTGTTTCCCGGGCGTCAGCAGAACAGCGTCGTGGTCGGGCTGGCCGCCTCGAGCCCGGGGTCTGCTACCGGCTCTGGAGCGAATCGGAGCAGTTCGGCCTGGCCGATCACACGCCGCCGGAAATCCAGCAGGCCGATCTTGCCCCGCTGGTGCTGGAGCTTGCCCAGTGGGGCGCCCGTTCACCCGGGCAACTGGCCTGGATTGACCCACCGCCGCCCGCCCACTGGCAACAGGCGGCAGGGCTGCTCAACTGGCTGGACATGCTCGATGGCGAAGGCGCAATCACCGGGCATGGCAAGGCCGCCCGGGAGCTTGGCCTGCACCCGCGGCTGGCACACATGGTGTTGCGTGGTCGTGACATCGGGTTTGGGCGCTTGGCTGCGGAATTGGCGGCATTGCTGGAAGAGCGGGATCTGCTGGGTCCCTCAGCCGGCGCGGATCTGCATGAACGGGTTCGACTGCTGCGTGCGCAGAGGCCCTCGGGTGCCGTGGATGCGGCCCGGCTGAAGGCCATTCGTCAGGCGGCCAGGCGTCTGTGCCCGGAGTCATCCAATGACGCTTCCTCGGTTTCTGAAGCCGAGGTCGGCCGGTTACTGGCCCTGGCTTATCCGGACCGGGTGGCCCGTCGACGGTCAGGTAACGCGCCCCGTTACCGGTTGAGCAACGGCCGGGGTGCGGCATTGCGGCCCGAAGACCCGCTGGCCAGGCACGACTGGCTGGTGGCGGCTGAGCTGGATGGCAAGGCCCGGGAAGCCACGATTTATCTGGCGGCGCCGGTGGATCTGGCCGACCTGGAACAGGACCTGGCAGAGCACATCACCGAACAGGAGGAAGCCAGCTGGGATGACCGGCGCGGCATGGTGGTGGCCCGTCAGGCCCGAAAGCTGGGGGATCTGGTGCTGTCCGAGCAGCCCCTTAAAACGGTGGACCCACAACGGCTTCAGCAGGGACTGCTGGATGCCGTTCGCCGAAAGGGGTTGGACCGCCTGCCCTGGAGCGAATCAGCCCGGCAATGGTGCGCCCGGGTACAGACCCTGGCGCGTGTCTGCCCCGGTGACTGGCCGGATGTCAGTGGCCCGGCCCTGCTGGATTCCCTGGAACAATGGCTGGCGCCTTTCCTGGCCGGCATCGAGCGCTGGTCCCAGTTACAGCGACTGGACCTGTTGATGGCGCTGCAGTCACTGCTGGACTATCCACAGCAACAGCAGCTGGAGGAACTGGCTCCCCGCAGGCTGACCATTCCCACGGGGCAGTCCGTGGCCCTGGACTACACGGCCGATAACGGGCCGGTGCTGCCGGCCAAGTTGCAGGCCCTGTTTGGCTGGAGCGAAACCCCCAGGATCGCGGGCGGCCGGCTGCCGGTGGTCATTCACCTGTTGTCTCCCGCCCAGCGACCACTGGCGGTGACCGCGGATCTGGCCAGTTTCTGGGTGAATGCCTACCCCGACGTTCGCAAGGACATGCGCGGGCGATACCCCAAACACCCCTGGCCCGAGGACCCGCTTACCGCCGAGCCCCGTCAGGGTACGAAAAAACGCCCTGCTCACTGACCCGTCCGGCAATCAGCCGCGTCGGTACCGGCTCGAAGTAGATGTTACGGGGCGTGATCCGCTGGCCCGCCGGCGCACCGAGTTCGTCGCCGGTCATCTCCTCCAGTTCCGTGTCCCGGAGCCCGGCATCGCTGTCCTTGAAACTGTCGGCCAGGACCCAGAATGGCCGGTTACGGTCCGCAGCGGCCAGTGCCAGCAGGTAGCTGCCGCTCTTGTTGATAAAGTGCCCGTCAGCCAGCCAGGTATCGCAGCCGCAGAGGATCAGGTCAGCCTGGTCCACGAACAGGCCCATCTGGGCATCGGTGATGAGCGTGACCGGCACGCCGAGCTGGTCCAGTTCCTCGCCCAGCGTAAAGCCCTCATTGCCGGGCGCACTCTGGGTGCAGATCACGGAAAACGGCTGGCCCTGTTGCGCCAGTCGCTGGAACAGGGCCAGCACCTGGGAGCTGCGGCTGTGCGTGAGTACCCGTGCACCGTCAGGAATCAGGGTGGTGGCATGCCCGGCCACCTGCCGGTTGGCGTTTTCCAGCTGTTCCCGCACCGAGCGGACCACGGCCTGTGCGCTCTCCCTGCTGTCCGCCAGTTGCTGCCGGCAACGGGTGACGGCATTGGCCAGAGGAACCATGCTGGGCCTGGCTTTCGCAAGGGACGAAAGCAACCGGTCCAACCGGGATCGGCTGATGTCCTGCCGGGCCATACGGGCCTCAACCAGGTTCAGCGCCCGGACGGCGAGCTGTGCCGCGCCCGAGCTGTGATCCTGTCGAATCGTCTCAATGATGTCTTGGTCTGGCTCATCCATTGTCGGTTTCTCCGTCAATCTCTGGTAACACCCTGAATACTACCTGCCAGGCGCGCACCGCTGACATTATGTATGAGGACCAAAAGTACCCCCTGCCGCTGAACCTGGCGATTGGAGATCGCATGTACTGGCTCTCCACCGGCGCCTATACCACTACCTACAGTGCAGTGGAGTTCAACGGTTTTCCTCCGCTGAAAGACTATTACCTCTGAACAGGCCCGCCTTTATGCCTATTGGGCGGTGACGGCGGGGTTGCTATGGTGTCTGCTCTGGATCCTGCCTATGAGGAAACGCCATGACAGAGGTAGCCATTGACGATAGCCGTATCCGAACGTCCCGGGGCGAGGTTTTTGCCCGTCGCTGGTCCCCGAAGTCGGCTGCCGGTGCACCCATCGTACTGCTGCATGACTCGCTGGGTTGCGTGGCCTTATGGCGGGATTTCCCGGAAGCCCTGGCCCGGAGCCTGGGCCGGGGTGTCATTGCCTATGACCGGCCGGGCTACGGCGAATCGACTCCCCATGAGGGGCGCCAGCAACCGAGTTTCATCGACGACGAGCCGGGCCAGGCGTTTGCCGCAGTACTCGACCATTTCGGGATTGGCGATTTTGTGGTTCTGGGGCACAGCGTTGGCGGGGGCATGGCCGCCGCCGTGGCCGCAGCCTTTCCGGAGCGCTGTCTTGGGCTGGTGACCGAGGCGGCCCAGGCCTATGTGGAGGAACGAACCCGACAGGGCATACGGGAAGCCGAGCAGGGCTTTGCCGATCCGGAGCAGATGGCCCGGCTGGCCCGCTACCATGGCGAAAAAGCCGACTGGGTGCTGCGCGCCTGGGTGGACACCTGGCATTCGAAGGCCTTTGATCACTGGAGCCTGGACGATACCCTGGTCCGGGTGTCCTGTCCGGTTCTGGCCATGCACGGGGATCAGGATGAATTCGGGTCCGCCGGTCAGCCCGAACGCATTGCCAGCCTCAGTGCCGGCCCGGCAGAGATTCGGATCCTGCCGGCCTGCGGCCACGTGCCGCACCGGGAACAGCCCGACGTTGTGCTCAGTGAGGTGGCCCGGTTTCTGGACCGCATCGGGGCCTGATCACTCGGACTGGCGGGTAAGGTCCAGGGTGAAAGCCAACGGCAGTACCAGCAGGCTGTAACCGATCATCACCATGACCGCATGGCGGATATCACCGGTGACATCCGCCAGGGCGCCACCGGCCATCGGGATCGAGAATGCCAGGGTGTACCCCACCAGAAACGTACCCGCCGACAGCCGGCCCGTTTCCTCGGAGCTGACCAGCAGCGGTGGCAGTGCCACCAGAAGAATCAGCAGGGTACCGGCGACCAGACTCATCAGGGTGGCACTGGCGATGGACCACCAGCCATCAAGCACCATAATCCCCACGGTTGCCAGAATGCTGAGTACGGCGGTCACGACGATCACACTGCGGCGGCCGACCCAGGCCCGGGCAAAACGGAGCGTCATCAGAGAGGCGAACACCTGGGCAATGTTGAACCAGAACAGGGCCTGTGGGAGCCGGTCGAACTGGCCCTGCTGCTCCAGCAGTTCACCCATGTAGGCATTCAGTCCGAAAAACAGGGACCCGGACAGCCCCAGCAGCAGCCCTATTTTGAGGGTCAGCGGGTTTTTCCAGTCTGGCAGCCATTCCGGTTTCCGGGCCGGCCTTGCCAGATCGCGGCGGGGCAGGAACAGGGCCACCGCTACGGCCAGGGCCGGCACTGACCAGGCCACCAAAGTGGCGCGCCAGCTGTTGTCCAGTAACGGCATCAGGACAGGCAGGGTAATCCCGGCGCCAATGAATTCCCCCATCAGCATGCCGTTCATGTAAATGGCAGAGCCCAGTGCCAGATGGCGGGTCTGAAGCCAGCGGGGCAAAAGGGCTGGCAGCGCCGGCTGCATCATCGCGACGCCGAGCCCCATGACGGCGCTCATCAGCATCAGGGTCAGTGTGTCCGGGGCCAGTCCACGGCCGGCAGATCCCAGAACGGTGACAATCAGGGCCAGTGCCAGGGTGTTGCGGGGGCCTACACGGGCAATCGCCAGGGAACCGGGCATGGCGCCGATGGCGAGCATCAGGATGGGCAGGGTGGTGAGTGCGCCGGTCAGGGTCTTTGACAGTGACAGGTCATCACTGATGAAGGGGGCCAGCGGTGGTGCCACCAGCACGGGAATTCTCAGGTAGACACCGGAGAGCCAAAGCAACACCGCCACCGGCAGCAGTTTCGCTGGCGGTGGCGGTGTGTGGTTGGCCTGTGGGGAACCCACGGGGCCTCGCTCAGTCTGTGTCGGGCAGGTACGCGCCGTCTTCGTCGTGGATTTCACGACCGGTAACCGGCGGGTTGAAGGCACAGATCAGACGCATGTCCTCGGTACCACCGTACAGGGTGTGCCGGTCATGATTGTCCAGCGCGTACAGAGTGCCGTCGGTGATTTCGTGAACCTCGCCAGTGGCCAGATCCTTGATGCTGCCGTTACCGGCCACGCAGTACACGGCTTCCAGGTGATGCTTGTACCAGAACGTGTGCTCGGAACCGGCCTTGATGATGGTCTCGTGGAAAGAGAAGCCCATGCCGTCCTTCTTCAGCAACAGGCGGCGACTGGTCCATTGCTTGTCGCTGACTTCACGCTCGGTACCGATAATGTCTTGCACTCGTACGATTTTCATGCGCATTCCTCATTGGGTGATGGAACAGCCTATCAGTATAAACACGCGGGTCAGCGACGATTCAACCGCCAGTTGTCGTACGCCGCCATCGCCTGTTCAATGGCCATTATGAATTTCTGACGTTGGGCGCCGTCCAGACCCTGGCGCCGCCGGCACCGGCTGAAGGCCCGCTGGATCTCCCGGCGACTGTGCCGGTCCAGGCCCTCCAGCCAGTGGTGGTCAGCGGAGTCCAGTTCCAGTGGCTCGCGCCCGGCATGATTGCGGGTGCTGATGCGCCACCAGTGATCCACGGCCCTGCCCAATACAACATAGCCGAACTGGCTGTCCTGTGCAGGTCCGAAACTGGCGGTTTTTATGCCGTTTTTCAGTGGGCCGATGTTCAGGGCGGCCAGCGCCAGCCGGTCACCGTAGAGGTAACTGCCGGCAGCACCCACCAGGCCGCCCAAGAGCGCACCGGTACCGAAAGAGGAGCCCAGGGTCAGAGCGTCAATGCCGGCACCGCTGACGGCGCCGGCGCCAAACCCGGCGGTGGCCAGGTAACCCCGGCTGACGGCCCAGGCTTTGCGGGTATCCTCCGAGAACAGGTCGCGGTCGCCCTGCCATTCCAGATCCTGTTCCCTGCGCTCCAGTCGCCAGTGCTGGTACAGGTGTTCAATGTCCGTTCTCAGGGCCTGCTCCCGTTGACGCTGGTGCTTGAACCAGCGGTCGCGGAGCTGGTTGGCCAGGCCCTGATCGCTGGTCCCGGCGGCCATTGCCGGCGTTAGCGTCCGGGTTTCGCGCCAGGTCATCATGTCTTCAATGGCGCCGGCAATCAGTCGGGCTGCCTGGTGGCGGCGGTTTTCCCGTTGCTGTTCCAGGTGATGGGTGGCTTTTGCCAGGGGGGCTTCCCAGCCTGGTTCAAGCTGACCGAAGGCTTTGAGAAGCCCGAGATGTTGTTCAAACGGGGCCCGAACAGCGTCGAACCGGCGGACAACCTGAAAGAACTGGCCCAGCGCCGCCTGCCAGGTGTCGCTGTGGTCGTCCGGCCCGATGCTGTTGATCAGAGCGAGGTTGGGCCTGCCGGTCCACCGGAGTATGGTCATCTCTGCTTCATGCTCATCGCTGTAGGGCACCGACCCGTCCACCACATAGATGATGCCGGCACCGTCGATAATGGGTTCGAGCAGTTCGCATTCATCGGTAAAACGGGAATCGTGCCGGTGTTCGTTCACGAAGGCTCTTACCGTCTGCGGCCGGTCCGAGGCCGATACGCTGTGAGCCCTGAGCCAGTCCAGCACCCGGCGGGGACGCTGGAACCCCGGTGTGTCCACCAGGGTATAAAGCACCTCGCCGTCCACGGTCAGGGGGTAATCCTGATGCTGATGGGTGGTGCCGGGCTCCAGGGCGATGGCAATGGCATCGTTCTGCGACAAGGTGGCAACGACACTGGATTTGCCCTTGTTGGGGTGTCCCACCACCGCAAACACGGGTGCTCTGCTCATGCGCTCTGCCTCCCCGGCGCCCCGCTGCCGAATGGCAGGGCAACGCTGATAAAGGTTTCGGGCTGGCATTCAGCGAATCTCAACCAGGGCTGGATCAGGTGGTCGGCGGGGCTGGATTCAGCATCCGTGGCCAGTGGCACGAGGGTGACATGGGTGTTGGCGGGCCACCGATGGCGCGCGGTTTCCAGAAAATCCTGAAGTTCGCCGGTCGGCGGCTCCCAGCTACGGGTAAAAAGAATGACCGCTGGCGCAGGTTGCCCGATCAGGTCTCGCCCGATGCTGTCTATCACGGCTTTATCCTCCGCCAGCGTGGCCCGACCGCCAGCCCGCAGGGCGTCCGCTTCGGCCTGTCCGGGCAGGGAGGGCTGCTCCGCACCGGCCCAGCAGATCCTTTGCGGCGTCTGGGGCACGGTGGATTGAGCGGTGTGCCTGCGTGGGGCTGGAGGCTCCGAGGCGTCGGTGTGGTCACTGCCGGTCTCCACTGTCGGGGTTGTCATGCGATCGCTCAATGCCTGCCAGCCGGGGTGGCTGGCCAGCAGCGCTGCAGCCCGGCGACGGACCAGCCAGTGGCTCAGTGCCAGCAGGCACAGTCTGGGAATCAGTACCCAGCTCAACCAGAGCATGACCACGAAAGGCCACCATTGGCCCCAGATGGCGGGTGGGGTATCCGGAGCCTCGGACGCTGCCCGGAAAAAGCGGGTGGCTTCCACCAGTGACTGGGAGGGAGCCGCGTCAGGCCAGAGCCAGGCCCAGGGGGTGGCGATGGCCCGGATCAGAGCGTGGTAACTGCCGGCGGCGGTGTCCAGGGTGGTGCTCCAGCCAAAGGCCAGGTCCTGCAGGATCACCATCAGCAACAGAGTGGTCAGTGCGGTGGCGGCGAATACGCTCCCGCCGGCCTGGGCGGATCGGGCCATCAACAGAGGCTGCAGGTTGGCCCGGGTTGCCGTAGCGGGTTCCAGCCGCAGGCGCCGGGTGAGCCAGTGCCAGGGTTGCCAGCCCATCATGGATTGCACCGTGGTGAATAGCGCCAGCAGTAACTGAAAGCCGACAAATGCCAGCATGACGGTGATGTTGATGCGCTGGCCGCCGTCATAGAACAGCAGGCCTGTCATGGCCAGCACGCCCAGCCCCCCTCCGGCCAGACAGAACCCGGTGGTGATCCGCTGCCAGCGCCGCAGGTCTTGGTCCGGCCCTTCCGGCGCGCTGCCAGACAGCCGGTGACGCTGTTGCAGCCACTGTTCGATGGTCGGGCTGATGCCTTTGTCCTGGCAGTCCAGCGCGAAGCGACGATCCCGGCGATGCAGGAAGCTGGCGGGCTGGTCCCTGTCGCGCCGGATGCAGTCGTCGAAATCCAGCAGCAGACGAAGGGGGTGTTGGCTCATGCGGGTCCGGGTTCCGATTCGGTCAAGGGGGTTTTGGTGCTAGCATATCCCCTATACCGATTGTGATACCAGAGAGACCATGCCCCATCACCTGATGAACCTGCGCCATGTGCCGGATGACGAGGCTGACGAGATCCGGGACCTGTTTGACGCCAACAACGTGGCCTATTATGAAACCCCGCCGAGCCGCTGGGGGATCAGCATGGGGGGCTTCTGGGTTCACGATGACGACGAGGCCGAAAGGGCCCGTGCCCTGCTGGACGATTACCAGCGGCAGCGTTTCGACCGTCACCGCCGGGAGTACGAAGACCGTATGGCCCGGGGTGAAGTGGGCGGCATCTGGCAGATGTTCCTGCGGCATCCGTTACGAACGCTGGCTGCCTGTGTGGCCATTGTGGTGATCATTGGCTTCAGCCTGATGCCTTTTCTGGGCATCGGCTGATTCCCGTTTTATAGGTTTGATTTCATGACCGATCTCTTTACCGGTAACAGCAAACCCGGCCTGACCCGGGAGTTGATCGAAGCGCTGCTGCCGATGTTCGAAGAGGCCAGCGCCGGTGCCATTGCGGTGGATCGCCAGTCCTACATCACCTGGATCAACAACAGCTATTCGCAGCTTCTGGGGTTGGGGAATCCCGAGCAGGTGATCGGCAAGCCCGTGCGCCAGGTGATTCCGCATACCCGCATGCCGGAAGTGGTGGAAACCGGCAAACCGCTGCTGCTCGATATCATGGAGCACAATCAGCAGCAGCTGGTGGTGACCCGAATGCCCTATTACGACGACCAGGGGGCCATTGAAGGGGCGGTGGCTTTTGTCCTTTACGATGATCTGCAACCACTGACGCCGCTGGTGTCGAAATACCGCCGTCTGCACCGGGACCTGGCAGCGGCGCGCAAGGCCCTGGCCCGCAAGGCCCGGGGCACCCGCTACAGCCTTGCCGATTTTGTCGGAGCCAGCCCGGAAGCCCTGGAAGTCAAGCGCCGGGCACGGCTGGCGGCCGGACGAGACATGCCCGTGCTGTTGCTTGGCGAGACCGGCACCGGCAAGGAGGTACTGGCCCAGGCCATCCACTCGGCCTCGGCGCGTGCGGAGAACCCGTTTGTCGGTGTCAACGTGGCGGCGGTGCCGGAAAACCTGCTGGAAGCGGAATTTTTCGGGGTGGCGCCGGGTGCCTACACCGGCGCCGACCGCCGAACCCGCGAAGGCAAGTTCCAGTTGGCCAATGGCGGCACCCTGTTCCTGGACGAAGTTGGTGATATGCCCCTGCCTTTGCAGGCAAAACTGCTTCGGGTGCTGCAGGAGGGCGAGATAGAGCCGCTGGGCTCGAACAAGGTTTCTCATGTGGATATCCGGCTGATCGCGGCCACCAGCCGGAACCTGGAGACCATGATCGCCGAGGGCAGCTTTCGTTCCGACCTGTATTACCGGCTGAATGTGGTGGAAATCGGTATCCCACCGCTACGCGAGCGGCTGGCGGACCTGGGGGTCCTGTGTGAAGCTCTGCTCGGGGAAATCTGCGAGGGGCAGGACCTGCGGGGAGAAATCACCGACGCCGGGGTAGCCGCCCTGGGCGGCTACGACTGGCCCGGCAACATCCGGGAATTACGCAATGTCCTGGAGCGGGCACTGACCATGAGCGAGGACGGTGATCTGCTGGATGCGGACGCCATTTTCAAGGTCCTGCCCCGTACCAGCGGTGCCACGGAGTCCCGGGCGCCGGTCCGGGCCGTGCGCCCGCTGGCCCAGATTGTCGCCGACGCCGAGGCGGAGGCCATTGAGGAGGCTCTGGTGGCCTGCCGTGGCAACCGCACCCGGGCCGCCCGGGCATTGGGTATTTCCCGCTCGGTTCTCTACGAAAAACTCTCCAGAATGTCCTGATTTCCGGACATGTGTCCAGTTTTCAGGACGATATCCTAATACTCACGTCTTGTTTTGTCTGGATTTTCGGACGGTTTTCTTTCGGTTTCCGTAAACGTAAACCTGTGGCTTAAATTTAAGGCGCTGATATATAAGAAAAAATACTTATTGGCACACAGTCTGCTGTAGATCCCGTGCAGGGCGTCAGA
The DNA here is from genome assembly GCF_014201735.1 of Marinobacter oulmenensis. Classification (GTDB taxonomy): domain Bacteria; phylum Pseudomonadota; class Gammaproteobacteria; order Pseudomonadales; family Oleiphilaceae; genus Marinobacter; species Marinobacter oulmenensis. The sequence continues at coordinate 310,790 of NZ_JACHFE010000005.1, forward strand.
ACAATGCCTAGAACAAGACTGACGTGATGTGTTGGACCCATACCGTGATTCTGTCCGTCTGTTCCTGCGTTGTCTGACCCGACTCAGACCAGGCCTCCAAGGTGGTGTGCAAGCCGCCAGGCCATGACAATAACAATGCGAGGAGACTTGCCAATGAAACTTCTGAAGGCTCTCACCGGTGTGGCCGGTGCGATTGCGCTTACCACAGGCTCCGCCTTTGCAGACGACCTGCGCTGGAAAATGCCTGTTGCCTTCTCAACCAACCTCCCTGGCCTCGGTTCTCCGGCCGCATGGGTGGCGGATAACCTCACCACCGCGTCTGATGGCAGCATCCAGGTTCGTGTTTACGAGCCGGGCAAGCTGGTGCCGCCGTTCGATATTCTGCAATCCGTTTCTGACGGCAAGATCGCTGCGGGTTACACCTGGATCGGCTATGACCAGGGCAAAGTGCCGGCGGTTCCCCTGTTTGCGGCCGTGCCTTTCGGTATGAAGCCGTGGCCCTACATTGGCTGGTACTACTACGGTGGCGGCCACGAAATGCTGCAGGAAGTCTACGCCAACAAAGGCTTTAACGTGCACGCCCAGCTGTGCGGCATCATCGGTCCTGAAACCGCCGGCTGGTACAAGGAAAGCATCAAGTCCCTGGAAGACTACAAGGGCATGAAGATCCGCTTCGCCGGCCTCGGCGGCAAGGTGCTCGAGAAGCTGGGCGCCTCAGTCACCATGATGCCGGGTGGCGAGCTGTACCAGGCCCTTGAGAAGGGCACCATCGATGGCACCGAGTTCTCCATGCCGGCCATCGACCAGTTGCTCGGTTTCGATCAGGTGGTCAAGTACAACCTGTTCCCGGGTTGGCACCAGCAGTTCACTGCCCAGTACATGCTGATCAACAAGGACGAATGGGCGAAGACCACCGAAGCCCAGAAAGCCCTGGTTGAAGCGTCCTGTACGGCTGCCACCACCCGCGGCCTGGCCGAAGGCGAGTACAAGAACGGCAAGGTCCTGGCCGGATTCCAGGATGAAGGCGTTCACGCCGAGCAGATCCCCCGCGACGTTCTGCTGGAACTCAAAGACGTGACCGATGAGGTGCTCAAGGAGGAAGCCTCCAAGGATGCCGACTTCAAGCGCGTCTATGAAAGCCAGCAGGAGTTCATGGAAACCTACAAGGTGTGGGACGAGCGCGCCTACCTGCCGGCGGACCTCTAACGCCGGCTAAGAGCTGAACACCGGATTCTGATCCGGTGTCCGGACCAACAGGATGGCCCTTCGGGGCCATCCGTGTTTTTCCACAAGGTTTTCTGAGTGAGGAACGCCATCATGACGGTGTCTGAACACGACGCACCGAAGGGCGGTTATACGCCCATTCCGGTCGCGGACGAATTTCTCCATCATCACACCGAACTGCCGACCACCCGGATCAGCCAGTGGCTGGATGCAGCCATGACGGCGATCGGCAAGGGTGCCTCCTGGCTCTGGCTGGTCGTGACCGGTGTCATTATCTATGCGGTGGTCAGCCGCTACGTCTTTGGCCAGGGGTCGGTCCTGCTTGAAGAGGTGCAGTGGCACCTGGCGGGGGCTGGCTGGCTGCTGGGCCTGGCGTACACCCTGGTGGTCGATGATCACGTGCGGGTGGATGTGTTGCATGAGCGGCTCTCGCTCCGGACTCAGGCGTGGATCGAGCTGTTTGGCCTGATGTGCCTGCTGATGCCGTTCCTGGCACTGGCCGTATACGAAATGGTGCCCTACGCCATCAGTTCCTGGGAGGTCGGTGAAACCAGCCAGGCGCCGGCTGGTCTGTCCCATCGCTGGGTCCTCAAGGCCGTGCTGGCACTGTCTTTTGCCATGATCCTGATTGCTGCCCTGTCGCGACTGCTGAAGGTCACAGCGCTGCTGTTCGGCTTTCCCAAACCCATCCGGATCATCACCGGCACTGAGAACAAAGAGGACGCATCCTGATGGAGCTTGAAGCGCTGTTTGTAATCGGCATGTTCCTGACCTTCGGCGTGCTGCTGATGACCGGCTATCCCGTCGCCTGGGTGCTGGGTGGCACGGCCGTCATCTGGACCCTGATCGGGGTTGTCGCTGTTGAGGATTTTGGTGCCAATCTGTGGTTTGACTACCCGTCCTCCATGGGACTGGTACCGGAACGTATCTGGGGGATCGTGGAGAGCGAAACCCTGGTTGCCCTGCCCATGTTTATCTTCATGGGGATCATGCTGGACCAGTCCGGTGTGGCTGAAAAGCTGATGAAGAGCATGGTGAAGCTGTTCGGCAATGTTCGTGGTGGCTTTGCGGTTACCGTGATTGTGATTGGTGTGCTGCTGGCCGCCACCACCGGCATTATTGGTGCCTCCGTGGTCCTTCTTGGCATGCTGTCCCTGCCGGTGATGATGGAGAACAAGTACGACAAGGGCTTTGCCGTGGGCACCGCCTGCGCCACGGGCACTCTGGGTATCCTGATTCCGCCATCCATCATGCTGGTGCTGATGGCCGACCGCCTGGCGGTGCCCGAAGCGTCCGTCGGTGACCTGTTCATGGGTGCCTTCCTGCCGGGCCTCCTGCTGGGTGCCATGTATGTGGCTTACGCCATGCTCCGCCCCCTGTTTCAGCCCAAGGTGGCGCCGGTTCCGGAAGGGATCGAGAAAATCACCTGGTCGGTGGTCTGGGACGTGGCCAAGGCGGTGTTGCCCACAGCTGCTCTGATTCTGGGCGTACTTGGTTCCATTTTTGCCGGGGTGGCGACACCCACTGAAGCATCCGGTGTCGGTGCCATGGGCGCCCTGTTGCTGGCGCTCATCTCTGGTCGGCTGAACCTGCAGGTGATGAACAGCTCTCTGCAGCAGACCACCCGTACCGCTGCTTTCATTTTCGCCATCTTCCTGGGCGCCACCGCCTTCTCGGTGGTCCTGCGGGGGCTCGGTGGTGACCAGGTTATCGAAGAGGCCCTGCTTGGCCTGCCATTCGGCCCCTATGGTGTGATCCTCACCATTCTGTTTGGTGTCTTTATCCTGGGCTTCTTCCTGGACTGGGTGGAAATCACCCTGATCATTCTGCCGCTGGTTGCACCGGTGGTGCAGCATCTGGGTTTCGATCTGGTGTGGTTCACCATCCTGTTCGCCATGTGCCTGCAGACGTCCTTCCTGACGCCGCCGGTTGGTTTTGCACTCTTTTATATCAAAGGGGTGGCGCCACCGGAGATCAAGGTCACCGACATCTATCGTGGGGTTATCCCTTTCATTCTTATCCAGCTGGTTGCCCTGGCGATTGTCTTCCTGGTTCCGGAAATCGCGACCTGGCTGCCCAGCGTGGCCTATGACTAAGGAGAAATTGTCATGCGTTTGCAAAACCGTGTTGCGCTGATTACCGGTGCGGGTCGCGGCATTGGCCGTGCCATCGCCGAGGCCTACGGCCGCGAGGGTGCGAAGGTGGCCGTGGCCGACCTGACCCTGGACGCCACCCGTGAGACCGTGGAAGCCATTGAGCAGGCCGGTGGCACTGCCATGGGTGTCGCCATGGACGTGACCGATGAAGAACAGGTTGACGTGGGCGTCAACTCTGTGGTCAAACAGTGGGGGCGCCTGGACGTGGCCCTCGCCAACGCGGGCATCCAGCATATTGACCCTGTGCACAAACTGGCTTACGCCGACTGGAGCAAGGTCATGCGGGTGCACCTGGACGGGGCCTTTCTGGTGACCCGGGCGGCACTCAAGCACATGTACGAGGGCGATGGCGGCACCATGCTGTACATGGGCTCGGTGCATTCACTGGAGGCCTCGCCGCTCAAGTCGCCTTACGTCGCCGCCAAACACGGCATGCTCGGCCTGTGCCGGGCTGTGGCGAAGGAAGGCGCGGAGTATGGCGTTCGCAGCAACATCATCTGTCCGGGCTTTGTGCGTACACCACTGGTGGACAAACAGATTCCGGAACAGGCCAGGGAGCTGGGCATTTCCGAAGAGGAAGTGATCAGCAAGGTGATGCTGAAAAATACCGTGGATGGGGAATTTACCACCCAGGAAGACGTGGCCGAGTTGGCCGTGCATCTGGCGGCGTTCCCCTCTGCCGCGCTGACCGGCCAGTCCATCGTGGTCAGTCACGGCTGGCATATGCAATAACATTTCAGGAGAGACGGATGAGTACAACAGAACAATCACCGGTAGTCTGGTCTCCTTCGGAAACCACCCTGAGGGACTCCCGTATGGGCCGCTTCAAGACCTGGCTGGAAGGCCAGGGCTTTGGCCCGTTTGCCGACTACCATGCCCTGTATCAGTGGTCGATCAGTGATCTTGAGACTTTCTGGCAGAAAGTCTGGGATTTCTGCGGCCTGGTCAGCGACACCCCGGCAGAACAGGTGCTCGGTAGCCGGGAGATGCCGGGGGCCGAGTGGTTCCCCGGCATGAAGCTGAACTTCGCTGCCAACCTGCTGCGTCTGGCAGACGGAGAGCATGCCGATGATGAGGCGGTGGTTGCTTACTGTGAAACCCGTCCGGTACTGCGTCGGACCTACGCCGAACTGAAAGCCGACGCCGGTGCCCTGGAAGCGTTCCTGCGCAGTCAGGGTGTCAGCAAGGGCGACCGCGTGGCCGGGGTGGTGACCAATGGCTATGAAGCGCTGGTCGGCATGCTGGCCGCGACCAGCATGGGCGCCATCTGGAGTTCCGCCTCGCCGGACTTCGGTGTCGGGGCGATCAATGACCGGTTTGGCCAGATTGAGCCTGCGGCCCTGGTGGTGGTGAACGGTTACGGCTATGGCGGCAAGGTGTTTGCTCGCCAGGCGGACTTCGCGCAACTGGTCAGCCAGCTGCCGTCCCTGAAAACCGTGGTCAGTGTCCAGCAGTTGCCGGATGAGGCACCGCTGGCTGGCGACCTGGTCACCACCTGGGAGGATGCCCTGGCCCAGGGTGAAGGCCAGTCGCCGTCCTTTGAGCCCATGGATCCGGACCATCCGGTGTACATCCTTTATTCGTCCGGCACCACCGGCAAGCCCAAGTGTATCGTCCACGGCACCGCCGGTCTGCTGGTCAACCATGCCAAGGAGCTGATGCTGCACGGGGATGTTGGCCCCGGTGACCGGTTCCTGTATTTCACCACCTGTGGCTGGATGATGTGGAACTGGCAGGCCTCGGCGCTGCTGACCGGCGCGGCGGTGATTACTGTCGATGGTTCTCCCGGCTATCCGGATCTCAACTTCCTCTGGGACACCGTGGCCATTGAGAAAGTGACGCACTTTGGCACCAGTGCCCGGTTCATCGCCGGCTGCCGCAAGGCGGAAATACAGCCGGCCAGAAATCTGGACCTGACTGCGCTTCGGGTCCTGTTTTCCACCGGTTCTCCGCTGCTGCCGGAGGATTACGACTGGATCTACAGCGAAGGGGCACCGGAGGTTCTGCTGGGCTCCATTGCTGGCGGTACCGATATCTGCGGCTGTTTCGTGGGGGCCTGCCCCTTGCTGCCGGTACGCCGGGGCGAAATCCAGTGCCGGTTCCTGGGTGTGGATGCCGTGGCCTATGGCGATGACGGCCAGCCGGTCAGTCAGGGCCGGGGCGAGCTGGTCTGCCGCCAGCCGCTGCCGTCCATGCCGGTCAGCTTCTGGGATGACCCGAACGACGAGCGTTACCGCGAGGCCTATTTCAGCACCTTCCCCGGTGTCTGGGCCCATGGCGACTTCATCGAGTTCACGGAACACGGTGGTGCGATCATCTATGGCCGTTCCGATGCCACGCTCAACCCGGGCGGGGTGCGTATCGGTACCGCTGAAATCTACCGGCAGGTGGAAACCGTCGCCGAGGTGAAGGACAGCCTGGTGGTAGGTCGCCAGACTGAGGGGGATGTGGAAGTCGTGCTGTTGGTGGTACCGGCCGACGGCCAGCACCTGACCGACGATCTCGCCAAGCAACTGCGGACCCGTATCCGTCAGGGCGCCAGTCCACGGCATGTACCGAAACACATTGTCGAGGTGCCGGACATTCCCTACACCCGCAGCGGCAAGAAGGTGGAGCTGGCGGTGGCCCGGCTGATCAACGGCTCCAGCAAGGCGGATAACCGGGATGCCCTGGGCAATCCGGAGGCGCTGGACCGTATTCGTGAGCAACTGGCAAACGTGGAACTGCTTCCCGCTGACTGACGGTCTTTTCCACCGGATTGTTGACAACCCGCTGTGATGATCTGCGTTTCAGGCGCCCTGACCCCCTGTGTTCCGGGCGCCTTTTTTATGGGGGCCGGGCCTGGCAGGGTTATAAAAGCGCGAATTTTAGAAAGTTTCGTAAAATCCGGCCTTTTCATCGTGCTGTCACGAAAGATCAGGCACTTTAAGTCCGTTCTTATACTAAGATCGTAACCAAAATTTGCCAGAAAATGGTATCTTAGTAGGTCTATCAAAAGTTTCTGAATCCGTCATGGTGCCGGCCTGCTCGTCCAAAAGACCCAGGGCCCGCCGATGACCGTCCCGAATCCACCCATTAGCCTGAGGACGAAAATGACAGCTCCCAAAGCCAAAATTGTCTACACACTGACGGATGAGGCACCTGCCCTCGCGACCCGTTCCCTGCTCCCGATTCTGGAAACCTTCGCCAAGCCAGCCGGCATCGACTTTGAAACCAGCGATATTTCCCTGGCGGCGCGCATCCTGGCCAACTTCCCGGACTACCTGGAAGACGATCAGCGGGTACCGGACGCTCTGGCTCAACTGGGTGAATTCACCAAGGATCCGGACGCCAACATCATCAAGCTGCCGAACATCAGTGCCTCTGTTCCCCAGCTGAACGCCGCGATCAAGGAGCTCAACGCCCAGGGTTACAAAGTGCCCGCGTACACCGAAGAGCCGAAGACCGACGAAGAGAAAGAAGTCAAAGCCCGTTACGCCAAGGTGCTGGGCAGTGCGGTTAACCCGGTTCTGCGTGAAGGCAACTCCGACCGTCGCGCTCCGGCCGCCGTCAAGGCCTTCGCCCGTAAGCACCCGCATTCCATGGGTGAGTGGAGCTCCGACTCCCAGACCCACGTGGCACACATGGAAGACGGCGACTTCTACTCCGCCGAGCAGTCCGTGACCCTGGAAAACGACACCACCGCGCAAATCGTTTTTGAAAATGCCAACGGCGAGAAGACCGTCCTGAAATCCGAGCTGCCGCTGCTGGCCGGTGAAGTGCTGGACAGCACCTTCATGAGCAAGAAAGCCCTGCTCAAGTTCTTCGATGAGCAGATTGAAGACTGCAAGAAGAACGACATCATGTTCTCCCTGCACCTGAAGGCCACCATGATGAAGGTGTCCGACCCGGTGATCTTCGGTTACGCCGTCAAGAGCTTCTACAAGGAGCTGTTCGACAAGTACGGCGACCTGTTCGAGGAAATCGGTGTCACCGCCAACAACGGTGTCTCTTCTGTGGAAGAGAAAATCCAGCAGCTGCCGGAAGACAAGCAGAACGACATCAAGCAGGACCTGGCCAAGATCTACAAGGACCGTCCTGAAATCGCCATGGTGGATTCCGACAACGGCATCACCAACCTGCACGTGCCGAGCGACGTGATCGTCGATGCCTCCATGCCGGCGATGATCCGCAGCTCCGGCAAGATGTGGGACAGCGAAGGCGGCATGCGTGACACCAAGGCCGTGTTGCCGGACCGTTCCTACGCCACCATCTACCAGGAAACCATCAACTTCTGTAAGAAGCACGGTGCGTTTGACCCGACCACCATGGGCACCGTTCCCAACGTCGGCCTGATGGCTCAGAAAGCCGAAGAGTACGGTTCTCACGACAAGACCTTTATCCTCAAGGAAGCCGGTACCGTACGCGTGATCGCTGACGACAAGGTGCTGATGGAGCACCAGGTTGAGGAAGGCGACATCTGGCGCGCCTGCCAGACCAAAGACATCCCGATCCGCGACTGGGTCAAGCTGGCGGTGAACCGTTCACGTTCCAGTGGCATGCCGGCCATCTTCTGGCTGGACAGCAACCGGGCCCACGATGCCGAGCTGATCAAGAAAGTCGAGGCCTACCTCAAAGAGCACGACACCGACGGTCTGGATATCCGTATCATGTCGCCGGTGGATGCCATCAATCACACCATGGAGCGCATGATCCGTGGTGAGGACACCATCTCCGTGACCGGTAACGTGCTGCGTGACTACCTGACGGACCTGTTCCCGATTCTGGAGCTGGGCACCAGTGCCAAGATGCTGTCCATCGTACCGCTGCTTAACGGTGGCGGCCTGTACGAAACCGGTGCCGGCGGTTCCGCGCCCAAGCACGTTCAGCAGCTGATCCGGGAAAACCACCTGCGTTGGGATTCCCTGGGTGAATTCCTGGCCGTGGCGGTTTCCCTGGAGGAGCTGGGCGAGAAACACGACAACGCCCGTGCCCGTCTGCTGGGTCAGACGCTGGACACCGCTGTGGGGCAACTGCTCGAGAATAACGAGTCGCCGTCCCGCAAGGTGGGGGAGCTGGATAACCGTGGTTCCCACTTCCACCTGGCCTGCCACTGGGCAGCTGCCCTGGCGGAGCAGGATGAGGACCAGGACCTGAAGGCATTCGCCAAGCGCTTCTCCGAGAAACTGGAAGCCCGCAAGGATCAGATCCTTGAAGAGCTGACGGTTATTCAGGGCAACGCCGCTGATATCGGTGGTTACTACCACGCTCCGGCAGACAAGGTGTGTGCCGTGATGCAGCCGAGCGAAACCCTGAACAGCATCCTGGCGGAGTTTGCTGAAGCGGCAGAATAACCGCCCCCGGGTGAGCGACTCCGGTGTCTGTCACCGGAGTGATTCGAAAAGCCGGAATCCCGTCCACGGGGTTCCGGTTTTTTTGTGTCTGTCGTTCAGGCGTCGTCGTCAAACATCGAACCGGCCTTGCCCGCTTCCCCGGCCTTACCCAGGTGGTACAGGGTGACCGGCGGGCCGATGACCTCGAAAATCACCGTGGATCCGATCACCAGTGGCAGCAGGAAGGTCAGCTCCGGCATGCGGTCGGTTGCCACCAGGGCGAGCCCCATGGCGACACCGGCCTGGGGCAGCATGCAGGCGCCGTTGCGGCGGCGAATATCCGGGCTGGAACCGGCCAGTACTCCGCCGACATAGCCTCCGGCGATACGTCCGCCAATCCGGGCCAGAACATAGGTCGCGCCCAGCATCCCGAGTGTCGGCAGAACGGACCAGTCCAGGCTGAACCCGGCCAGGAAAAAGAACATGGCAAGGAAAGGCTCGGAAATGCCCTCGATGGAGCGAAAAGGACGGACATGGTGCCGTCCCATGTTGGCGACGGTGACGCCCAGCGCCATGCTGGTCAGCAGGTAAGACACGTTCAGCAGTCCGGCCATGCCGGCAGCGAAGAAAACAAACCCCGCCGACTCCAGCAGCATGGGCTCGCCCGGGCGTATGCGGCCGGTCAGCCAGGCCATGGGCAGACCCAGTACGGTGCCGAGCATCAGGGCACCCACCACTTCCAGGGCGCCGTGCCCGAGTGTGGCTCCGATACTGTGGCCGTTGCCACTGAACAGTTCGGCAAACACCAGCAGGACACTGAACAGTATCGCGCCCCAGGCATCGTCAATCGCGACGACCTGGGCAAGGGTACGGGTGAGCGGCCCCCTGGCGCCGGACTCCTTGATGACATCGAGCGTGGCGGCCGGATCGGTGGCGGTGGCAATGGCCGCGAGCAACAGGGCAGCTGCCAGGTTACCGGTGACCAGCCAGGTGGCCAGCAGAATGACCAGCGCGGTGCCCACCGTGACACTGAGACTGATAATGATTGCTGCCCGGCCCTGCCGGAGATCCCGGAAGGCCATCCGCTCCCCCAGCAGGAAGCCCACCATGGCCAGCGTCAGTTCCGTTACCAGGGTGAAGTTGTTGCTGGCCTTGGCCGGGACCAGGTCCAGCATTTGCGGGCCGGCAACGGCCCCGATCAGGATCAGCAGGGTGACCCGGGGCACGTGCAGCCGCTGGCCAATGGTGTGGGCGCCCAGTGCCAGCAGCATGATTCCGCCAATCAGTAGCAAATCGTGAATGTGATTCATTGCGGGATCGGGATCCGGGCAGAGAGTGATTTGCCGGGCATTGTAGCACCACCGGCCACTCGACCCGTCACCCCGGACTGTCTACCTTGTATGTATACATACCCAGAATGGTGAGCGGTACCAAAATGCTTCCAAAACGTCCGGAACGCGACGCCCTGCGGCGCCTGGAGGACCGGCATGGCCCGTTGAGACGGACGGTCTGGGCGGTGCTCCTGTACCTGTCGGCAGGCCTGCTCTGGATTACGTTTTCCGACCGCCTGGCGGAGGCCTGGTTTCCGGATCCTGCGACTCTCTCGGTGGTGCAGACCTGGAAGGGCTATTTCTTTGTACTGGTGACCGGTCTGGTCCTGGCCGTAGGCCTCCACCGCCAGTTGCGCAGTGATCGCGTCCGGTTGCGGTTACAACTGCGCCAGCGGGAGGCATTGTGGCGCCGTGAGCGCCAACTGACCGTGCTGATGGACAATCTGCCGGGTATGGCCTATCGCTGCCTCAATGACGAGCACTGGACCATGCTGTTTGTTTCGGGTGGCTGCGTGGAGCTCACCGGTTATCAGCCGGAGGAACTCATCCACAACCGGGTACGGAGCTTCGCGGATTTGATTGATGATGACGCCGCGGGGGAGGTCGCCGCATGGGTCGCCGAAGCCACCGCCCGGGATGAGGCCTTCTCTGTGGAATACCCCATTACCGGCAAGGACGGACGCTCCCTCTGGGTCTGGGAGCGGGGCTGCGCGGTGCGGGATGAGGACGGCAGCATGGTCCTGGAAGGCATTATCCTGGATATCTCCACCCGCAAGGCGCTGGAAAACGAACTGGCTGAGCTGGCCACCCGTGATCCGCTTACCGGTCTGGTCAACCGCCGGGAGTTTACCCGCATCATCGAGGAGGAAATGGCCCGCTGCGATCGTTACGGCAGGCCCATGGCCCTGCTCTGGGTCGATTTCGACCACTTCAAGGATGTCAACGACACCTGGGGCCATGCCGCCGGGGATGCCGTGCTCTGCTCGGTCAGCCGTACGCTCAGGGAAAGTGTGCGCTCGGTGGACACCGTTGGCCGGTTCGGTGGTGAGGAGTTTGCCATCCTGTTGCCGGAGATGGCCCGGGAGGAGGCCAGGGAAACCGCTGAACGTCTTCGCCAGCGGGTGCGGCGAACGCCTATTTCCCTGAACCCGTCACACGATATCTACCTGACCATCAGTATCGGGATTGCCCTGTACCCGGAGCATGGCGGAGATGCCGACAGCCTGGGCATCGCGGCGGACAAGGCCATGTATCTGGCCAAGCGGCAGGGGCGTGATCGTGTGGTTGAAGCGGGTGCCCCGGAGGCGGCGCGAAGCCGCAAGCCGGGCTGAAAACGGGTAATGGCCGAACCGGGCGGTCCGGCCTGGTGTGGGTCAGGGTTCAGGCGACCTGGCGGGCAATCCAGGAATTGTAGCGGCTGGCCAGCGCTCGGACATAGCGGGCCTCGGCGCTGCTCATGTTGGCCAGCACACCGTTGAATATCCAGCCCCGTTCGTACAGGCCCAGCACCCGCTGTTCGTCATCCAGGTTGACGCGCTGATTCAGCTTTTTGCAGATGGCATCCAGCAGTGGCAGCTTTTCCGGGCGCTTGACCGGGCCCTGACGGTTGCCGGCCGCTTGATTGGCTGCGCGTGAAGTCGGATGTCTTTTCATGATCTTCTCCTTGTCGTTTTGCGGCTGCAAAAACAGAAAACCCCGGAGCCTCAGGCAACCGGGGTCTGGCGGAGAAGCTGTCCCGGTTGCCGTAGCGGCCCCCGGAACTGACCGAAAGCCGTCAACTGTCTTTCATGATGGCGCGCGCAGAATGCCCTCGGAGGCACCCAGCGGTGAAATAAGTCATGTTCATGGACGTCGAGTTGGTCATATCGGCTCTTTGAATTCGATCTCGTCTACCAGTGTATCGGCAATCACGGGCTTTGCAATAGCCCGACTGACTGCGGCGGCTACGGATGTGGTAACCCCGTACAGACGCCATCCGCGCGCAGCCTCATACTTCGTCCTGTCACGTGTTTTTACGTTGTGCAATCCAGATACCTGTTCTCCAGGTATCACATGGATCTCTCCTTTCAAAGCAGCCTTATGGCTGCTTTTTTTTCGTCTCGGTATCTGCGTAGCCATTAGTTCGTACAGCCATGTGACGGTTTTTTGGCGACAATCTGGTCATCAAAAACCGCATAGACCAAGAGGTTGAGACCTACGAACATGCCCGAAGACCCCGAACCCGCACAAAACAAGTTTCTTTCAGATTTTGTCGTCGAAGCCGCTCTTATCGTGGCCGTGATTATGTACCTGGTGGTTGCCGGGGATCAGGTGGTTGGCGATGATCTGTCATTCACCGTGCTCGGTGCCGGCCTGATGGCGCTGGCCACCTGGTGGACGCTGCACACTGTGCGGGATGGACTGGAAGTTATTGCGCTGCGGCTTCGTCACTCAAAATGATTCTGCGCCAGGTCTGGTGAAGAATCAGGGCGTCGTTGGCTGCCCGGTGCACCGGCAGGCCAAGATCCGAGATCACCTGTTGGCGCACCCCTGACCATTCCCGGACCTGGGCCGGCTCAAGCAGCATGGATATGGATTCCAACTGGAAAGCGGGTGTTTCACCGGCGGCCCGGTAGAGCCGGTGCAGCCAGAAACTGTCGAAGGTCCAGGCGTCGCAGAATACCTGCTCCGGCAGCAGCGCATTGAGCTGTCTTGCCACCTCACCGGCGCTGATGCCTTCGTCCATCAGACGCTGGCGGGAAATGCCATGGATGCCCTCGGCACTCTCTGACCAGTCACTCCAGCGCCCTTCCGGGCGGATCAGCCAGCTGTGCAGCCCACCGTCGGGCATGCAGATGCCGACTTCAATCGGGTAGCTGGCGATCAGGTCGAGACTGGAGGCCTCAAAGTCGATGAATGCGGGTTCGAACTCTGGTGTCATAGCGCCACTGCTGGATTTCTTCGTTTTCGCTTGAGTTTACAGCCGATCCGTCCCCGACGCGAACCTAACCGCGCGAGGCACTGTTACAATGTGCCCATGATTGCGCAAACCCCGATGACAAATCCCCTACTCAGCCGGCGTTACACTCATGACTGATTCTGTTGTTGTTATCTATTCCGGAGGCATGGATTCCTTCACCCTGCTGCATCGGGCCAAGGCCCGGGGCCTTGAGGTCCACGCCCTGTCGTTTAACTATGGCCAGCGCCATGTCCGTGAACTGGAAGCCGCCCGGTCGGTCTGCCAGGCCGAAGGCATTTCCCACAAGGTGATCGACATCCGGGCAATGAGCGAGGTGATGAGTGGTTCGTCGCTGACCTCGGATATTGACGTACCGGAGGGGCACTACGAAGAAGACAACATGAAATCCACCGTGGTGCCCAACCGCAACATGATCCTGCTGTCTCTCGCCACCGGCTACGCGGTGACCCTGGGCGCGGGCTCGGTCTGGTACGGTGCCCATGGTGGTGATCATGCGATCTATCCGGACTGCCGCCCTGAGTTTGTCCAGAAGATGGATGCGGTGTGCCGGGTGGCCAATTACCAGCCGGTGGCGATCGAAGCGCCCTTTATGGCCATGGACAAGGGCCAGATCCTGGCCGAAGGGCTGAAGCTTGGCCTTGACTACGGCCAGACCTGGACCTGCTACAACGGCCGGGACAAGGCCTGCGGCCGCTGCGGTTCCTGTGTGGAGCGGCTGGAGGCCTTCGCCGACAATGGCGTGACCGATCCCCTGGACTATGAGAGCGGCGCCTGATGTACCGGGTCAAAGAAGCGTTCTACACCCTCCAGGGCGAAGGCGCCCAGGCCGGCCGGGCCGCTGTGTTCTGCCGGTTCAGCAAGTGTAACCTGTGGACTGGCCGGGAGAAGGACCGTGCCACCGCCGTCTGCGACTTCTGCGATACCGATTTCGTTGGCACCGATGGTCAGAATGGTGGCCGGTTCGAAACGGCCGAGGCCCTGGCGGAGCATGTCCGTCGCCTTTGGCCGGAAAACGCCGGTGGCGCCCCCTATGTGGTCTGCACCGGCGGTGAGCCCCTGCTCCAGTTGGATGAGCTCCTGATTGCCGCCTTTCATGCGGCCGGGTTCGAAGTCGGGGTGGAAACCAATGGCACCCTGCCAGCGCCTGCCGGTATTGACTGGCTGTGTGTCTCGCCAAAAGCCGATGCCGCGGTGGTGATTGCCGAGTGTGATGAACTGAAGCTGGTTTACCCGCAGCCGCTGGCCCCGCCGGAGCGATTTCAGGACATCCGGGCCCGCCATTATTTTCTCTCACCCATGGCATCACCGAGTGCTCCCGAACACGGTGACGATCCGGTCAAAATGAGCAATACCCGCCGTGCTACGGACTACTGCCTGGCCCACCCCCGCTGGCGCCTGACCCTGCAGATGCACAAGATCATCGGGATTGACTGAGGTCCAGGTCGACAATCACCGGATTATGATCCGAGGCGCGCCAGGGACCGGATATGTCGGCTTTGCCCCGATAGTCCAGGACTCTGGGCTCATCCGCGTTGATGTTCCAGGTCAGGGCCCGCCCTACCCGGGATACCAGTGATTCCGAGGCCAGGATGTAATCCAGGGTGCCCCGGTGGCCGCGGAACCGATAGCTGTAGTGCGGGCAGTTGTCCGGGCCACAGGGGTGGTACTTATGTACCAGACTGGTGAAGCCCGCCTCCGCCAGTAACTGCATCGGCGCTTCCATGGCGTAGCTGTTGAAATCGCCCGCCAGAACGGTGCCTGCCACCTTCCCGGAATCTTTGCTGTCGGCCAGGGCCGAGATGATGGCCTCGGCCTCCGCGACCCGGCGTGTGGCAAAACAGCCCTGGCCATCCCCCCGGGCCTGATTATTGCCCTTGGCATTCCGGCAGGATTTGGATTTCAGGTGTGCTGCCACAACCTGGATCCCGGTGTTGCCGCCGACAGGTGTGAACGTCTGCAGAAGCGGCGGGCGGCCTTTGCCGGCAAAAGGACCGACGGTCAGTCGATGCCCCGGTCCCGTTGCCCGCACCCGGTCTGACCGGTACAGCAATGCGGTACGGATCTCATCATTGCCGTCCGCGCCCGGGGTGGCCACAAAACGCCACGCCGGTCCCAGGTGGCGGGCGAGGTCGGCAATGGCACTGTTGTTCCCGTAGCCGTCGTTTTCCAGCTCGGTCACCGCCAGTATGTCGGGGCTGGCAGCCTGGATGGCGTTGATGAGCCGGCGGCTCTGTCTTGCCAGTGCCTCCGGTGTCTGTGCGCCCCGGCTGGTGGGAAAGCCGCCGCCCCGGCCGTCGCCGTTGAAATAGTTGTGCAGATTCATGGAGAGCACCCGGAGATGGTTGTCAGGGCGTGACGGAGGTGGTGCCGGGCGCGGGTTGGTTGTGGTGAATACCGGCGCCTTTGCGGGTTGCAGGCGCCACTGCTCGAAGCGGAAATCGAGAACGCCGTTCAGGCGGGAGACGGTGTCACCGGCCCGGAGTGAGTCCACCTGTTGCAGCCAGCGAACGGGCCGGGGCTCGCGTTCGCCCTGGCCATCATCCAGTGTGATCTGTTGTTGGGGGCTGGACTGGTAACGGTTCAGGGCCTCCGGCCCCGGTGCCATGTATTCGGTTGGCATGACCGGATCCCCGGGCGCCAGCGTCAGTTCGCCATAGCGGCCCAGATTGTAGGTATCGACAATGACCAGAGGGTCAGTCAGGCGCACCCGCATGTTCTCGAGGGATTCGGGCGACCGGGACCAGGGCAGGGAGACATCGGTGGCAGCCGGCATCGGACGTTTGCCGCACACCGACATGGACTGGACCGCGACCAGTTCGGTCAGGCCGTGATATTCCTTGACCTCACCGGTCACCCGTACCTGATCGCCGGGGTGGCCACGGGAATGATCGGTATAGACGAACAGAGCCTCAGAGGTTCGCGGATTGCCGTCTGTGAGGGCATCGGGCTGCTGCAGGTAGAACCCTTTGAACCCGCCCGGGTGGCGGGCGTCCAGGGTCATTACCCCTTCAACGGTTACCTCCCGGCCCAGAAGGGGCGAGGCAGCCCCCTCACCCTGAACCTGGTGAATCGGCGTGGCCGGGTCGCCACAGACTCCTGTAGCGCCGGCATTCGCAGCCAGAGGCAGAAGGGCTGCCAGAGCGGCTGGTAGCAGTCGGATCGGTGTAATCACCCGGGCAGCTTATCAGACTCCGGCAATGGCTTTGAGTGCCCGTTCACGCTTGCTGCCGAAGCCGAGCTGATCGGGGTTGGCCAGCTCCAGTTGCTGGACCAGCGGGTCCGGATGGTTGTTGTCCAGTGTGATGCCCATACGGGACAGCAGGTAGGGGGCCAGGGCCGCCCGGCTCTGCAGGGTCAGGTAGCCGTCATCCATGCCGAAATCCCGGGCAATAATGGCCTGCTGGGCTTCGGTCAGGCGCTTGTCCGGTACGATCTCGAGCGTCACCATCCGCTGCCAGTCCTCGTCCCGGTCAATGGTATGTTTGGCCCGTTCACGCAGAGCCTCAGGCTGGCCGGTGAAGCGACTCAGGGCAAAGTCCCGGTATTCCCTGTTGGCATTACACCAGCCCCGCACATGCCAGTTGGTGCCAGTGCACACCAGGGTGTGGGGTTCCATCAGGCTTTCCACGGCTTCCGGCCGGCTCAGGGAAACGTAGCTGGCTCTTAGCGGCCGCCGATAGCGTGTTGCCGTGACCACCGCCCGCATGACTTCCGGAGCAATCCGTCGGCCAGGTTCCGGCACCAGGGTGGAGCCAGGCACGGTCAGGTCCAGGGCTTCAAAGGTGCTGCTCAGGGAATGTTGGCGGGCGATCAGATCCTGATACTCATTGATCTGCCCCTGTGTCACGACCGGACGGAATTCCGGAGCCGGCACATAGCCTTTGAGGTGGCGATCATAGACCAGATTGCCCGGCGCCAGCTCCCGGAGATAGGTGTTGATATCCTTGGAGGCCTGCTGACGACCGATGCCAAAGGTATGGCAGATATGGTTAGTGGTCAGACGCCCCTCCCACAGGGCAACAATTTCGATCAGCCTGTAGCGAAGCAACAGGTCCCACCGAATGGGCCAGTCCGTTCTGTTCATAACCAGGTGCTCGTGATCCGATAGATTGCAGGGAGCTATGTTACCCGTCCCCGGAAGCGGGGTGTGTTACGTCCCATTAATGTAAAACATTGTCAAATAGCCTGCCAACGGCACGGTAATCTCGGCAAGTGCCTAGTTCACGGATCTCAGGCTTGCTGCTTAAATGGCCAGCAGCCGACCGTTGAGGCTGCTATCTTTTAAAACCTGCATGTAAGTGATTCCGGAGCCTTTGATGACCCGAATGGTCGCGTCCCTGTCTGCGCTGATAATGAGCATTGTTCTGCTGGTCAGCGGTAACGCCTTTCTGTCCACCCTGCTGGGCATACGCCTGAGCATTGAGTCGGTGGCGCCGGACGTGATCGGCTGGGTTCTGGTGTGCTATTCCATCGGTTTTGTTCTGGGAACGCTGTTTGTCCAGAAAATCATCACCCGAGTTGGCCATATCCGTGCCTTTGCCGTGTTTGCCGCCATGGCGGCAGTGGCCGCCCTGATGTACCCCATGGCGGTGTCGAGCATGTTCTGGGCCATACTCCGGATTCTGTCAGGCTTCAGTATAGCGGGTGTACTGGTTGTGATTGAGAGCTGGTTCTCGAGTCGGGCAACCAACACCACCCGGGGTGCGCTTTTTGCCGTTTACC
The DNA here is from genome assembly GCF_014201735.1 of Marinobacter oulmenensis. Classification (GTDB taxonomy): domain Bacteria; phylum Pseudomonadota; class Gammaproteobacteria; order Pseudomonadales; family Oleiphilaceae; genus Marinobacter; species Marinobacter oulmenensis. The sequence continues at coordinate 328,494 of NZ_JACHFE010000005.1, forward strand.
AGATTGTTTTCTATCTGTCCGCCGCCGGGGGGCAACTGATCATCAATGTGGGAGACCCGGCCAACTTCATGCCGTTTTCCCTGGCGGCTATCCTGCTGGCGCTGGCGCTGGTTCCGCTGTCACTGACACGAATGGAGGCACCGGTGATTGAACCTGCGCCCCGGATGTCGGTGTTCAAACTGGCCCGCGAGTCCTTTTCCGGCGTTGCCGGCGCCGTGATCTGCGGTGTGATGATCGGGGGCTTCTACGCGCTGGGCCCGGTATACGCCACGCTGGTGGGGCTGGATGTAGCCCGGACATCCACGTTCATGGCCAGCGCCATCGTGGCTGCCATGTTACTGGCCTGGCCACTGGGTCGGCTTTGTGACCGTTTTGACCGGCGCCGGGTGATGTTCTGGGTGGGACTGCTGGCCGCCCTGTCAGCTGTGGGCGTGGCCCTGCTCGGAGCGCTCAATCTGGTGTTGCTGACGATCCTGGTTGGCCTGTTTACCGGGCTGTCGGCGAGCATTTACCCCATCGCGGTGGCGATCACCAACGACCGCATGGAGAGCCACCGGATTGTGGCAGCCAGTGCCACCCTGCTGCTCAGTTACGGTGTCGGCAGCGTCATTGGCCCTGTGGTGATGGCCAAGCTGATGGATTTGTTGGGGCCCTCCGGGCTTTTCTACGGCAATGCCGGTTTCCTGATGGTGCTGGCGCTGATTACCAGCTACCGGATCAGCCATACCGACGATGTGCCGGTGGCGGATCAGGAGCACTTTGTGGCTGCCATGCCGGAAACCTCCGCTGTGTTGACCGAGATGGATCCCCGGAACACCGAGTTCCAGGAAGCTCCGGATATGGAAGAGGTGGCCACCGAAGTCCACCGGGAGGCAGGGTAAGCTGCTGGTGGCGGTTTTCCCTCGGTTTTCCGGGATGATGATTTCGGTTGCACATCTGTTTTTATTTCATCGGTTAGCTTACTATTGGTAAATATTCGATAAGGTAAGTCTTGTGCCGGATTGTCCGGTATTCCATGCCGGTCCGACCGGATGACGATCAGGAGTAACACCATGAGAGATCAGTTTCCCTTTGCGGTTGCCAGGGTTACCCGCCGCTGGCGCAAGATGCTTGATGAGCGCCTCAAGGACCTGGGGGTCACACAGGCGCGATGGAGTACCATGGTGTACCTCAAGCAGGGGGGTGAAGGGCTGACCCAGCGGGAACTGGCCAGCCTCATGGCGATCGAGAATCCGACGCTGGTCCGTCTGCTGGACAGCCTCGAACAGCAGGGCCTGATTGAGCGCCGCCCCTGTCCCAACGACCGCCGGGCCCGTCGTCTGTACCTGACCAAGGCCGGTATCGACTTCATGGAAGAGCTGTCCGAGCGTGCCGAAAACCTGCGTGAGGAAATGCTGGCGGGCATTCCGGACAAGGAAATCGAATGTGCGCTCAAGGTCTTCAACCGTATTCTGGAAAACGCTGAAGCCCAGAAGTGACCTTTATGGCCATTGGCGGCGGTTGAGGTGCTGATGGCAATCGATTAGTATGGCCCTTCCTTCGGGGGAGTAGCCTTCGCCTGCGTCCTGCAGGCCGAACGGTAGTCAACATGCTTGGAGCTCAATCTCCGTGGCTATCGTGTCCCGCACCAGACTGGCGGGATTGGCAAGACCCGGGGCAGATCACCTCCAGAGGGCGGAAGGTGAGCTGCCTCGTGTCTGGTAATCTCCGCCCTGAGGTCTGTGTGAATGGATGCCTTTCTAGCTTCAACCCTGGCGGTCGCCATCGCGGAAATCGGCGACAAGACCCAACTGCTTTCCCTGTTTCTTGTGGCACGTTACGCCACCCGTACCCCCATCATTCTCGGTATTCTGGTTGCCACAGTGCTCAATCACGCCCTGTCCGCGTGGCTTGGCGCCTGGGTGGCGAGCTGGATTCCCGATGCCTGGCTGCCCTGGATACTGACCGTCAGCTTCGTGGCAATTGCCCTCTGGCTGCTGGTGCCGGACAAGGACGACAGCGAGGACTCGAAATTCCTGGGCATGGGCGCCTTCATGGCAACCACGGTCATGTTCTTCCTGGCTGAAATTGGCGACAAGACCCAGGTGGCCACCGTGGTACTGGCCGCCAAGTATACTGAGACATTCTGGGTTATCATCGGTACCACTGTGGGTATGCTGCTGGCCAATGTGCCGGTCATCCTGGCCGGAGGCTGGCTGATGGAACGTCTGCCACTGGCGACAGCCAGAATCAGTGCCAGTATCCTGTTTGTGATCCTTGCCGTAGTGACGGTATGGGCCACCGTGATGAACTCCTGACGTTTTCCGGAGTCATTCCCCGGAGAACCGATAAGAACTGGAATGGAAAGCTATGCGGTTGAAAAATGGTTGCCTGTTATTGCTGGGCCTTTTGCTGGTATCGCCGGTTTCCGGCCATGCAGCGCAAAGCAACGAATCCGATGCGCAGGCAGCACAGCGGGCCCCGCGGGTGCCCACCTTTGAACTGTCCGGTGATCTGGCCGGGGAGCTACAGGCCTTCACCACCCGGTATGAGGATACCTTCGCCGGCATTGGCAGCAATCAGGCCCTGGGGTATCTGGAACTGGTCAAGGCCAACCCCGGTGTCGATCCCTGGCTGCCGGGCGAAGGCACCACCATTACCCTGCCGCGCCGTTACGTGATGCCGGATGTGCGCCGGGAAGGCATTGTCATCAACCTGGCCGAGTACCGCCTTTACTATTTCACCGATGAGGGTGTGCAGGTCTACGCGGTTGGTGTTGGCACGGAAGAGAATCCTTCGCCGCTGGCGGATGCCAAGGTCACGATGCCGCTGGAGTCCCCCGCCTGGTATCCCCCGGCAAGTATCCGGGCGGAATACGCGGCGTCCGGGGATTACCTGCCACGGATGATCCCTCCCGGCCCGGACAATCCCCTGGGCAGCCATGCCCTGCTGCTCAGTGAGAAAGGCTACCTGATCCACGGCACCAACAAGCGGTTTGGGGTGGGGATGCCGGTCAGTCACGGCTGTTTCCGGATGTACAACGAGGATATCTCCCGTTTCGTGCATCAGGTGGGCAAAGGCACCTCCGTGCAGGTGATTCGCCAGCCCGTCAAGCTGGGCCTGTCCGAAGGCGAGGTGTGGCTGGAGGTGCACCGGCCTCACGAGGAGTACCCGGCCGAAGACCGCCAGGCGCTCTGGCAGAAGGTGGAAGCGGAGCTTGCCCGGTTCCGTGACCAGCACCCGGATGTTCATCTTAAACGCCAGGCCATCGAGATTGCGGTGGACCAGGCGGATGGCATCCCCACCATGGTTGGTGAGAAACTCAAGGGCATGGTGGCCGATGAAACACAGGACACCTCGGGCTCCGGATCGGACCCTGGCCAGACCCTGTATTTCTGAGGCCGGCTGATAACATCGGCCGTCGACGGCCGAAGGGAGACTGCCATGAGCCGCACGATCGCAACCCTGTGGAGCAGCCTGGTATTGCTGTTGATCCTGGCCAGCCCGCTCCAGGCCCGTTCTCTCGATGCTGACAGCGCCCTGTTGCTATCGGTGGAAGGCGCGATCGGCCCGGCCACAGCGGATTACCTGATCCGGGGCATTGAGCAGGCCGGGGATCAGGGTGCCGGACTGGTGATCCTGGAAATGGACACCCCAGGCGGCCTGATGGATTCGACCCGCGACATCATAAAAACCATCCTTGCATCCGAGGTGCCCGTCGTCACCTATGTGTCTCCCCAGGGTGCACGCGCGGCCAGTGCCGGCACCTACATCCTGTACGCCAGTCACATTGCCGCCATGGCGCCGGCCACCAATCTGGGCTCCGCGACCCCGGTACAGATGGGCGGCCTGCCTGGCACCGGCGACTCCGGTTCAGACAACTCGGACACCTCCGAAGACGACAGTAACGCCAGTGGCGAGCCCGGCTCCGCCATGGAGCGAAAAGTGCTGGAAGACGCGGTCAGTTACATCCGCGGGCTGGCGGATCGCCACGGCCGCAACGCCGACTGGGCGGAAGCGGCGGTCCGCCACGCCGTTAACCTGGGCGCCGCTGAAGCCCGCGAGCGCAACGTTATCGATCTGGTTGTGCCGGACCTTGATGCCCTGCTCGAGGCAGTGGATGGGCGCACCGTGACCCTTGCCTCCGGTGAGCAGACGCTGTCCACCGCCGATCTTGAGCTGGTCCGGTCAGAGCCGGACTGGCGCACCCGCCTGCTGTCCGTCATTACCGACCCCAACGTCGCCTATTTCCTGATGCTGATCGGGTTTTACGGCATCATTTTCGAGCTGGCCAACCCCGGTGCGGTGGTGCCCGGTGTGATCGGGGCCATCAGCCTGGTGCTGGCGCTGTTCGCCTTCCAGGTGCTGTCCGTCAACTACGCCGGGCTGGCACTGATTCTCCTGGGGCTGGCCTTTATTGTTGGCGAAGCCTTTGTGCCCAGCTTCGGGATACTGGGTGTGGGGGGCATCGTCGCCTTCGTGACCGGTTCGGTCATCCTGATGGATGGCAGTCACCGGGACATTTCCTTGCCCACCATCGGTGGCACTGCCGTGGTGGCGGGTGGTTTCATTCTCTGGACGGTGACCCGGTTCATCGGCCTGAGGCGCAAACACCCGGTCAGTGGCAGCGAGCAGATGGTCCACGAAACGGGCCAGGCGATGGACGACTTCCGGGCTGACCATAACCACTACCAGGGCCATGTGCAGGTCAATGGCGAGCGCTGGAATGCACTCAGCCAGGAGCCGATCACCCGGGGCACGCCGGTCCGGGTGCAGGCAATGGAAGGACTGGTCCTGCGGGTCACGCCGCAGGATGCTGATCACTGAACGTTAACGGCAAAACCAAGGAGGCCGTATGAACCTGGGCGATTTCATTCCCTATCTCGCACCCACTGTGGTGCTGTTGCTGATCCTCGGATCGGCGATCAAGATCCTGCCCGAGTACGAGCGCGGCGTGGTGTTCTTCCTGGGCCGTTTCCAGAGCGTCAAAGGCCCGGGCCTGATCATCGTGATTCCCGGCATCCAGCAGATGGAGCGGGTCGACCTGCGGGTGATCACCCTGGATGTGCCCACCCAGGACGTCATCTCCCGGGACAACGTCACGGTGCACGTCAGTGCGGTGCTCTATTTCCGGGTTGTGGACCCGGAAAAAGCCATCATTCAGGTTGAGGACTTCGGCGACGCCACCAGTCAGCTGGCCCAGACCACGCTGCGCTCGGTGCTGGGCAAGCACGACCTGGACGAAATGCTGTCTGAGCGTGACAAGCTCAACGCCGACATCCAGGAAATCATCGACGCCCAGACCGAAGGCTGGGGCATCAAGGTGGCCAACGTGGAAATCAAACACGTGGATCTGGATGACTCCATGATCCGCGCCATTGCCCGTCAGGCCGAAGCCGAACGGGAGCGCCGGGCCAAGGTTATCCACGCCGAGGGTGAACTGCAGGCATCGAAGAAACTGGTGGAGGCCGCGGAAGTCATGTCCTCCGAAGCCGGCGCCATGCAGTTGCGCTACCTGCAGACCCTGTCGGACATGAGCACCAAGAATTCCTCCACCATCGTGTTCCCCCTGCCGATGGACATGATCAAGGGCTTTATGCAGCACAAGCCGGCGGACAAGGGCAAGGACGAGTAGGTGCGAACATGGCGTGAGAGCCTGAGTCAGTAGATCAGTGGCTCAGGCCAATCTGTTTCAATAAGCTACAAATCAGAGTCGCTTTGGGTCAACGTTGGCGACATTTCTCTGTACAATCGATGGAATTGAAGGGGGCGGCACGCCCCTGAGTTAGTCACATGGATGTCGGGTATGAAGAAGTTAACGCGACGGGTCGGCGCGTCAAGTTTGGCACATGTAGCCTCATGGGCTCTGGCCTTGGGGCTGGTTGCTCTTATTGCGTTTGATGTCGCAAAAGCGATTCGCGTGTTTACTTCGAATCCTGCCGCATTATCTCTCCCCGAAGCCCCTGCGCGTGCGACCGATAGGCAAAGCATAAAGAGTCCTTTGCAGAACTATCAGATGTTTGGCTCCATAGAGCGAGCGGGAGAAGAGGCCGATAAAGTCCCTGTTCAGGAAAATGTGCCCGAAACCAATTTGACGTTATCCCTCTTGGGCATTATTGCCGGTATTGATGGACAGCTTTCCGGGGCAATTGTCACAGACGATAAAGGAAATACCGGATACTTTCGCGTAGGCGAAACACTTCCTGGCGATGCTGAACTCATCCGTGTTGAGCCAGACCGGATTTTTCTTAGGCGTAATGGTCAATATGAGGCTCTGAGTTTCGAGGGGCGAGACGAGGATGGAAAAAAACGGCCCGCCATTGCCGAGCCCGTGAAACAGCCCGATTCCAATGTAAAAACGACGGATACAAATCACCCCGCTGAACTTGGCTGAGCAGTACGGTGGTCATATTAGCGTGCCTGTCCAAGCCCCATTCCCGCCATAGAGCGAAGGCTAGGGCAAGGGTGCGAGTCGCAACGGTTAACAAGGAGATAAGTGAAAATGGATGTCACCGCACTGCGAAGCAGACGAGGGTTCCCGTCTTTTATGCCTTTCTTCCAGTTGTTGGTTTTTCTTTTCTCCTCACTACTGGTAACCCAGAGTTATGCCCAGAATGAACCAACCTGGCGTCTGAACCTCAAGCAAGCCGATATCGGCGCATTTGTTGAGCAGGTTGCTGATATTACGGGTTTTAATATCATTGTCGATCCTCAGGTTCGCGGCAAGGTAACGGTTCTTTCTAGCACGCCGATGAATGCAGCCGAGATCTATGACCTGTTTCTGTCAGTGCTTGAAGTCCACGGCTTTACGGCCATTTCTGGTGAAGACGCGATCAAGGTGGTGCAGCAGGTCAATGCGAAAGAGTCTCCGGAAGCGCTCGATCGCTTTACCCGCCCTCCCTCTGGCCAGTTAATGACAGAGGTCATTCCTGTCGAAAACACCCGTGCAACTGAGTTGGCTCAACACCTACGCCCACTGGTCGCAAAATACGGACACCTGGCGGGCGTGCCAACGGCCAACGCCCTGATCATCAGCGACCGGCGCAGTAATATTGCCCGGATTCGACGTCTTATTAAGTCGTTGGATGTTCCGTCCGGCTTTGAGGTTGAGGTGATTCAGTTGCACGAAGCCTGGGTTGGGGATCTTGCGCCTGTGTTGTCAAAACTCGGACCTATCGCGGCTGGTGGTGCTGAACAGGCAAACCAGGCTCAGGTAACGGCGGACGAGCGCTCGAACCGATTGATCATCTATGGTGATCAGAAGTTCCGCGACAGCATGTACAAAATTGTTCGAAAGCTTGATCAGCCCTCTGCCACGCAGGGTGATATCAGGGTTGTGCGCCTGAAACATGCGGACGCGGATAACCTGACGAAAATTCTGAATACGGTGGCAAGTCAGAAAGCCGGGGACGCGTCTGGTCAACCGGATGACGGGTTTTCCGTTATCGCCGACAACGATTTGAATGCCCTGGTCATCCGTGGCAAGCCGGCAATAATGCAGAAAGCGAAGTCGATCATTGCCCAGCTGGATGTTCGTCGGGCTCAGGTCATGATTGAGGCGGCCATTGTTGAAATCAGTGATGAGACCGGCGAGTCTGCCGGTGTTCAGGTGGTCGCCGGGGAGCAATCTGGCGGCAGGGTAACGGGCGCCGGAACGAATCTCACCAGCAGCAGCGGCATGCTTGGATTGAACTCGGTCATCGGTGCGCTTGTTGGAGATACCCTGCCCCAACTTGCAAGCGGCCTCACCGTGGGCGTTACCGAGGTGAATCAGTCCGGTATTACCTGGGGGGTGTTGATTCAGGCGCTGAATACCTCCGCCGCTGCCAATCTGCTGTCAACGCCAAGCCTTATTACCCTGGATAACCAGGAGTCGGAGATCATCGTCGGGCAGAATGTCCCCTTTCGTACCGGGCAAAGTACCGTGAGTGGCGATGGCACCACCAATCCGTTTACCACCATTGAGCGCAGAGACATCGGGCTGACACTCAATGTTACGCCAACCATCAGCGAGGACGGGCTGGTCAGGTTGGAAGTGGAGCAGACGACCGAGAATCTGGCCCGGACAAACATTGAGGGGGCGTCTGACTTAATCACCAACAAAAGAAGCATCAAGACGACTGTCCTGGCGGATAACCAGGAGACCATTGTCCTTGGTGGCCTGACGCGTGATGACCTCCAGGTGACGACCAGCAAGATTCCTCTGTTGGGCGACCTTCCGGGTATTGGAAAGCTGTTTTCCTCAGAGACCAAACAATGGGTGAAACGGGACCTGGTTGTGTTCCTGAGGCCGAGTATTATGCGAGATCAGGCCGATACCGCAGAGATCACCAACGATACCTTTGACGATTTCTATGACATAGATCTGAGTACAAGGGAAAAACTCAATCTTTCAGAAAAACGACAGCCCCTAACGACGGACCATCTTTTTGTTCCCATTAATTAAGGCCAATTCGCGCATATTTTCGGTGCTTTATGCATGTAAAACCGCTAAATTCGCCGATTTTAAAAATTACCGTTCGATTAACTACCATTAACATTTTTCCTGTGGTAGGGTTTTTTGAGTCCCCTATGGACGGGGTGGCTTTCTGGAAAAGGCCCGGAAGATGTACAGACATGGATGTGTCGCCAGGAAAATTGTGTTGGGCCTGTTGGTTCTGTGGGTGTCTTTTCCCACTAAAGCGGCTGAAGGCGATGATGCCGTCGTTCCGGAATGCAAGGTAGAGGCCGATTATCTCGAGCAGGCTGCCTTGACCGCCCGCCCCCGCAACAAAAATGAAAGTTTCAGTTGTTTCCGAACGGTCGATGAGATCCCGCCCGATCACTTCCTGATCGTGGATGTCCGACCCTCCGATCTCTACAGAAAAGCCCACATCCCGGGCAGCGTAAACCTCTCCCCCGATCAGTTAATGAATACGGTTGCCCTGCAAAAGCGAAGGGTTCTGGTAGTAGACCAGGGGTTTTCCCGAACCCGGATGGCAGAGTTGTGCGCACGGGCTGGGGATCATCACTTTGATAACTTGACGGTCCTTGCCGGTGGCGTTGCTGCCTGGAGTGCGGCAGGCACCAGGATGCAAGGCGACCCTGGCGCCATCGCCCGCCTGCCAGAAATTGAAGCCGATGCTTTTTTTACAGAACTGGCCCGTCAGCGAGTATCCATACTTGTTGATGAAGGTGAGGCGGAGGCTATGCTGTCCGTCATCGGTGACGATGCTGCCCTTCATCGCTTGTCTTCGGATGTCCCACTTGAGAGTCAGTTGGCCCGCCTGTTTACCTCCGGAGGGTACGACGCATTTTTCCCCCTTGTGTACATTGGCTCCCGACCCGATGTGAAGGCGTTCGCCCGTAAACATCGTTCAATCCACGTACTGGAGCTCTCCCCGCAAGAATTGCGCACCAACCACAGCCAACTGCTGGCCTCTGCATCCCAGCGAAGCAGAATTCCGGCACGATACCGATGCGGTGGGTAGGAAGCGATAAGCATGAGCGATCAACTCACTAAAGCGATGCAGCGAAAACCGATTCTTCTGAGTCTCGTTGGCTTTGCTGTTCTTGTCGCTGTGGGCATCGTTGGTTTTTTTATGACGGAGGAACAGGGGCATGAGTTGAGCCCTGTCATCACAGAGAGGATGGTCCGCTACAGTTTTACGCTGGAAAACCACTCCAATCAGGCCCTTGAGCAAACAGAATTCAAGGTGTTCGCTCCTGTCAGTCAGACCCCTTTTCAGAAAGTCGAACGCATCGAAGCCAGTTTGCCATACCAACTGGAAACCGATGCCCTCGGTAACCAGACCCTGGTATTCAGCATTCAACAGTTTCCGCCCTTCGGGCAAAAATCCATTTCCATCAGTGTGTGGCTCAAGCTGGCGGATAGAGCTGCTTATGACTCCCCGTTAACTCCGGAGTCCTTTTTAACGCCCATCGTCCCGGGCTCAGCCGGGTATCTGGTTGAGGCTGTCAGCCAGATGGAGAATGCTTCAGGCCCTCTTCAGCGTCTTGGCTCCGCGAACCGTTGGGTCCACGAAAACCTGGAGGACGTAGGCTACGTTGCCGAAGACCGGGGGGCGGAATATGCCCTCCGTGAACTGAAAGGAGACTGCACCGAGTTCGCACAGGCGTTGATTGCCATAGCACGTTCGGAAGACATGCCGGCGCTTATGGTTGCCGGCTTCCCTGCTCAGGCGGGAAACAGCATTCTTCAGGCGTCGGACTACCACAACTGGGTTATGGCTAACGCCAACAACCAATGGCGTGTCGCCGATCCTCATGCGGGGGTATTCGACAACGATGCCGACCGTTACATCGCCTTTCGACTGTTTCAGAACCAAAGCGGCGATGCTTTGAACTCCCAGAGATTCTTCTCTTATGACCCGCGAATTCGAGTGCAGATGAATTAGTGAGCCATTGAATACGAATACCAGTGCCGCAAGCGGAAGGCGGCAGATGTCAGGTTTTAAGCCTTAAGGAATAGCGTGTGAAAACCTTCAACAAGTTACAGCCCCTGTGTGTTCTGCTCCTGCTGATGGCGCCGCTGGCAAAGTCCTGGGGCGTAACCATCACGGAAGATACCACCATATCGGCAGATGATCAGTCCTACGAGAATCAGGACGTGGTGGTTGAAGGAGCGACCCTGACGGTTGATGGATCGCACGCCTTTAATACGCTCAGTCTCATTGATGGAGCTGTTTTGACCCATCCGGTTGCTACCGACAATAAATTCAACGTTGTCGTATCGGGTAAAGCGACGGTGGACTCGTCTTCCCAAATTAAGGTCAATGGCCGTGGATATGGCAATAAAGAGAGTATTCGCTATCGGGTCGGTGGCAGCTATGGTGGCCGCGGAGGCAAGTATGATAGGTATTCAAGCATCGAAGAGTACGGCAGTTATGAGGAGCCTGACGATTATGGGATGGGGAGTTCCTCGTCGACTCGAGGTGGTGGTTCCGTTCGGCTGACGGCGGACGTCTTGACCCTGGATGGTCAGATTCTCTCGAATGGCGACTCAGAGAGCGGAAATGGCGGCGGCGGGAGCGGAGGCTCTATTTGGCTCCGTGTTAATACGCTCTCAGGGTCGGGGTCCATTCAAGCCAATGGTGGTAATGCCAGATCTTACAGTAGTAGCGGTGGCGGTGGTGGCGGCGGCCGTATTGCGATCTATTATCAGGCGCTGGATGGCTTTAATAGGTCGGGTGTAACGGCCCTTGGCGGCTCGGGTAGCAGCTCAAGCGATACCAAGGATGGAGGTGCTGGGACAGTTTATTTTAAGGACGAGTCTCAGGGGCACTCGGAGCTGTTGATTGGCGGATCCGGCATTAATACTCAGACAACGAGCATTCGTAAGAGCGCGTCTGATTTGGATGTAATAACCATTCAAAGCGCCCGAGTGACCTTCGAGAAGGAAGAGATAGCAACAGGTGGTGCGGTCAACGTTGATGGTGGTCGTTTGGCCCTGACAGGCACCCACACCTTTGGCTCCTTGGCTCTTAGCAATGAAGCAACCTTGGTTCATCCAACTGCCGCTGACACCAAGTTGGATATTGCAGTTTCGGGCTCGGTGTCAATTGATTCGACGTCCCAAATTAATGTCAATGGCCGTGGATCTGGCAAAAAAAAGGGCGACATTCATTATCGAGCTGGGGGTAGCTACGGTGGCCGCGGAGGCAAGTATTATACGTATTCAAGCAGCGAAGAGTATGGCAGCTATGAGGAGCCTGACGATTATGGGACGGGGAGTTCCGATTTAACTCGAGGTGGTGGTTCCGTTCGGCTGACCGCGGACGTCTTGACCCTAGATGGTCAGATTCTCTCGAATGGCGACTCAGAGAGCAGAAACGGCGGTGGCGGGAGCGGTGGCTCTATTTGGCTCCGTGTTAATACGCTCTCAGGGTCGGGGTCCATTCAAGCCAATGGTGGTAATGCCAGATCTTACAGTAGTAGCGGTGGCGGTGGTGGTGGCGGCCGTATTGCGATCTATTATCAAGCGTTGGATGGCTTTAATAGGTCGGGTGTAACGGCCCTTGGCGGCTCGGGTAGCAGCTCAAGCGATACCAAGGATGGAGGTGCTGGGACAGTTTATTTTAAGGACGAGTCTCAGGGGCACTCGGAGCTGTTGATTGGCGGATCCGGCATTAATACTCAGACAACGAGCATTCGTAAGAGTGCGTCTGATTTGGATGTAATAACCATTCAACGCGCCCGAGTGACCTTCGAGAAGGAAGAGATAGCAACAGGTGGTGCGGTCAACGTTGATGGTGGTCGTTTGGCCCTGACAGGCACCCACACCTTTG
>NZ_JACHFE010000005.1:340856-349287 GCF_014201735.1 Marinobacter oulmenensis
GTAGCGGCGGTGGTGGCGGCCGTATTGCGATCTATTATCAGGCGCTGGATGGCTTTAATAGGTCGGGTGTAACGGCCCTTGGCGGCTCGGGTAGCAGCTCAAGCATTACCAAGGACGGATCCGACGGTACCGTCCACATCGTTGCGCGTAGTCACCCTGTCCTCAAATCCGTATCCATCAGGCAAACCGATTTGCCGGAAAATGGCAATCAGGCGCTTGAAGCATTCAATGTGTCTTTTTGGAGCTCGATCGATGCAACTTCCTTCCAGCCCTCTGATATAACGCTGGAAAGCGCCGGTTATGTCGCGACCGTTGCAGAGGTGCAACAGATTAATTCGCTGACTTATCGTGTGGTTCTGCAGCAGCCACTGGAAGATGGAGACTACCAGCTAGCGATTGGGCCTGACATCCTGACGGATGACGGTATGGGTATGGATCAGAACTGGAATGGCATCTTTGGCGAGCCTGAAGATATCTACCGCGCCAGTTTTTCAATCGATACTCAGGCACCTGAGGCAGTCACGATTACCTCCCATAATGTTGATCAGCTTTATGAGGTTGATTCCAGAAGCATCAACATAGAGGGGCTCCGTGACGATGATGTGTCCATCAGGGTCAATGGGGCGCAGAAGGTTGCCATCGGTGATACGGCCTGGTCCATTGAGGATTACCCGCTGGACGAGGGTCTCAACAAGCTGACGTTTGTTGCGGTTGACGCTGCCCTTAACCAATCTGAGCCGGTCGTGCTGCAAGTTGACGTCGATAGTTACGGTCCAACATTTGTGGGTGTGGAGCCGGAGGGCCATATCAATGTTCTGCCTCAGGCGGTGCGGGTTGAAGCCCGTGATGAGGGCAGCGGCCTTGATCTTTCGAATTCTTCGATCACCGTCGTTAGAGATGGAGAAGCCGTTGCCGGCTCGGTTCAGCTTGAAGGCGATGTGTTGGTGTTCAGGGCGTCCGTCCCCTGGAAAGAGGGGTTCTACTCGGTCGATGTTGAATTGGGTGATGCCAGGGGCAATATTAACGCGGCGCACACCCCCAAGTTTGTCATTGACCTGACAGCTCCGGAAGTTCCGGAGGTTGTCGCGCACCCTCCAGCCACAACCATTAACACTTTCACCTTTAGTGGCAGCAAGGAACCCTACACCGGTATTCTTGTTGATGACCAGTTGAAGGTATCCAATACGAAACAAACCTCATGGAGCTATGCGGCTCCATTGGTGGAGGGTGACAACACCTTTACACTGAGGACGGTTGACCGGGCCGGTAATATCAGTGAGCCAACGGTTGTGACCATTCGCTATGATGACACCGTACCTGGACCGGTAACTTTCAGCTTCAATCCGGAAGGTAATGGCACTTCGGTTTCACTGGATTGGTCTTCTTACGATACCGTCGCCAATGGCAACGATATCGCCCAATATCATGTGTTTTCTGCAACGGCGCCCTTTACATCGGTTCAGAGTCTGGAAGCGGAGGCGGTTATTCCGGCAGGAACAACGTCATATGAGCTTCGTGGCGTGTCCCGTAGCGAGCCGGTGTATGTCGCGGTTGTTGCACAAGACACGTCAGGCTTAATGCTGGACGAAGTCACCGGCGTTGAAATTAAAACGGTCGACATTCAGCCACCACCTAATCCCTCCCGACTGAATGCCTCGCCTGGCGCAGATAATCTGAAGGTTTCCTGGCAGCCATCCTCTAATGAGGCAGGTGATCTGGCAGGCTATCGACTGTATGTCCAGAGCGACGAAGAGACGGATACCAACGATCTTCCGGTTGATTCACTAGTGGTAGAAGACGGGGCCGTGGTCTTTAATGTGCCATCGCTGCAACCAGCCACTGGGTATCAGTTGAGGGTAACGGCATATGACGGCGACGGAAATGAATCATCAGGAATTGCCAAGCCGGGCGTTACGCTGCTTCAAAACCCCGAACTGATATCCGTGGAACCGTTCAGCGGTAAAGTTGAGCTGGAATGGTCTGCGGTTCCAGAGGTCAGTCTGGTCAAGAAATACCGGGTCTATGCCTCAACCAGCCCCTACACCTCCGTGGAGGGTATGAGCGCCAGGGCTTCCTTCCCCAAAGACCAGCTAAGTGGAGGAGTTGCAGGGCTAGAGAATGATACAACGTATTATGTCGCCGTCACTGTTGTGAATCTGTCCGGTGGTGAAGATCCTCAGGTTACAACCATGGAGGTGACGCCTGAAGATGACGAAAGTGGTCCCGATATTCAGAAGCTGACCTATTTCGACGGCGCTGCCGAAGTGGAACTCGACAATGGGTCAAGTGTTACCGAGGTTGGTGCAGTTCGCATCTACGCTGAAGACCCCTCAGGCCTCAGCAGCCTCAAACTAGCCATTGACGACGTTAGCATCGGTAACGACCATTCAGCGTCGCCTTTCTTTGAGATCCCCTGGGATCTTATTGCGTTCGACGATGGTGAGCACGTTCTGACTGCCACGGCCCATGACACCCTGAACAACACCTCTGAACGCGTGTTGACCCTGAATGTCGCCCTGGCCCCTCCGGCGGCACCAGAGATCCTGAGCCCTCAGGCCGGTACCACCACCAACCGTTCTGAAGTTGAGGTGACCGGCCAATCCGTTGCACAGACCACCATTCAGGTCACCGTTAACGGAACGCTTCAACCCGACACCATTCAGCCTGGCCCTGGAGGCCAGTTCAAGACAACGGTTCCCCTTTCCGAAGGCGATAACGAGGTAACGCTGGCTGCTGCATACACCAACCGGGGAGTTTATGGTGAGAGCAGCGCGCCGCTTACGATCACGCGTGACAGTAGCGCTCCCGATGCGCCCGAAGGTTTAACCGCCCAAAGCAAACCCCTTGGCCAGATCGCCCTCGGTTGGTCCTTGGTAGACCAGGCGGAAGGGTATCGCATTCATCGTGCGTCTGAGCCATTCGATGTGGCTCAGGGGGTTACTCAACTGAATAGTGAACCCCTCACAGGGACCACCTATCAGGATCTACCGGGCCAGGACGGCGACTATTACTACCGCGTGATCGCCGTGAACAAGCTGGGCACGGAGAGCGAGCCCTCTGCATCGGCATCGGCGGCCTCTGACAGCACAGCCCCACAGGCAACGGAAATCCTCTACACGCCCCACGGCAGTTATGACGAGGCTTCCGGCCGCTACGGGCCGGGCCAGGTTGATGTTGAGGTGGAAGTCAGCGAACCCCTGAAAACCACACCTTATCTGGCGCTGACAGTCAGTGGCGGTGCGCCGATGGTGGCGGAGCTGCGCAAGGACTATGGCAGCGATACTCGCTATACCGGTGAATTCGTCATCCCGGAAACTGCCGTTTCCGGTACCGCCATGGCGGTATTCTCTGCCCATGACAAGGTAGGCAATCGTGGCTCTGAGGTAGTCATAGGCGACACGCTCGTTGTGGATGCCAAGGGCCCCGAAGTCAGTCAGCTCAGCCTTAACCCCAATTCGCCCATCCAGAACGATCCGGATGAGCATGGCCTCGGGCGCATTCTGGATGTGTCGCTGACCCTGGCTGATGACGTTATGCCCGGTGAAATGCCGCAATTGATCCCCGTCGTCGTGACGGATACTGGCGAGGAGGTCATTGCAGATTACGCCTCCGGCATAACCCTGACACGGGATGAGGCCTCTCAGCCGGGTACCCCGGTTTTCAATGGACAGCTTCAGCTACCGGTCAGTGCTGGACAGGACGACGCCGGCGAACCCACATCGGAATTGCTCGGTTTCCGGTACCTGGCCAGAGACGATCTGGGTAATGAGGTCGATAGTATTGCCGGCAACCCCCGTTTCCAGGTTTACCAGGGTGACTTGCCTCCGCTTGAGACGCCGTCGGGTTTGATGGCGCGAGCGCTGCCTGCCGGCAAGATCGAATTGATCTGGAGTGATGTGGAAAACGCAGCCGGTTACCGGCTCTACCGTCAGGCCCCGGGTGAGACTGAGCTGACCGAACTGAAGCAGCTCGATTTCCCGGCCGAGATGCTTTATATGGATGGTCAGACTGCGCCATTGGCGGATGGCCAGTACCAGTACGCGATTGCCAGTGTCCGTGTACAGAATGGCCAGACCGCCGTAAGCGCCATGAGCGATCCGGTTACCGTGAACGCCGACGCTACACCGCCGGACGCACCGGAAAACCTGTCACTTGAACTGAACGGCGCCGGAGTCGTTGCCCGCTGGCAACCCCCGGCTTCAGAGGTACAGGACGGGTTGCTGGAATACAACCTCTACCGGGTCAACCTGCCGGCGGATAGTCAGCCTTCTGACATGACCTCCTATCAGCCGTTGCAGAATGGCATCCCGGACATCATCGCGCTGGATTCCCGCCCGTCGGCCACAGAGCACCTCTATGCGATAACCGCGGTGGATCCTGCCGGTAACGAATCCATTGCATCCAATGCTGAGTACCTCAACGTTGACCTGCTTCCGGTCAGTGACCTGAGCATCACCCTGCCGGAAGACGGCCAGCCCACCCTGAGCTGGAACCACGCCAAAACGTCTTCGGTGGAGTTTGAGGTATACGACGTCAACACCAGTGAAGACACGCCATTGCATGAAGGGCGTGTTGCTGACCGCCATTATGTGGACAGCGGCTACAGCACGGTGGCCGGAGGTGGGGCAACTGAGGATCGGTTGTACCGCGTCATCGCCGTGGACCCCAATGGTGTATCCAGTGTTGGGCATGATCTGCTGCTACCAGCGCTAAACGCTTCGCTCAACCGTGACGAGAGCGGCATTGATCTGCGCCGGGGCATTATGAACCGAGTATCCTTCCGGGTCGCCAACGCCGGTGCCACGGATGTCGTTCAGGCCCGGCTGCGGGTGACCGTCAGCGACAACGGTACCGAACGTAAACACTGGTCGGAACGCTTCTCCGTCGCTCCTGGTGGGTTTACCGATGTGCCGGTAGTGATTGGCGGATACGAGGCGTTGCCCACACTGGCCCCGGTATCGGTGGATATTGTACTGGCACCCAAGGCTGGCCAATCCGTTGTGATTGAGCAGACGGAGGAAATCCAGGTTGGCCAGTCCGGATTGATTGCCACACTGGAGCCGGAAGACTTCGTGCGAGGCGCAACCGGCAAGGTGAGGCTGGTGTTGGAAAACCCCTCTGATGTTGAGACGGAAGTCCTGATGGCCAGGTCCTCCGGTAAGCGGGCCTCCAACGAACTGCGGCTGATCCTCAAAGACCCGGATGGCAACACGCTGAGTGAGCAGGCGGTGAAACAGGGTACCGGCGACGTGATCACACTGAGCAACGGCCAAACCGTCGCGCGTATACCCCCCCATGACACGTACCAGTCCCAGTTCCTGGAGGTGCCGGTACCATCCTCAGCGCCAGACGCGGTAAAGGTACATCTGGAGGTTGATCACTTCCGTTACCACACCGGCCGGGATACCGCTGTCGCGATTGCAGGTACCCGTGCAAGCCGGGATGTCAGCCTTAAAGAAACGCCCTATTACGGCGAACTGGACGACATTACCCCGGCAACGGTTTTCACTGGCGATACGGTGAACATCAAAGGGCGGGCATTGGACCGCCAGACCGAGAGTGTTCTGCCGAATGTCCCACTTACCCTCGTGCTGACCACCCGTGGTATTGAGCGCACCTTCCCGATATACACAAGCGAGGACGGTTCGTTTACCTACTCCTTCACGCCCAGCGCCTCCGGGTCCGGGGAATATCGGGTATCGGTTCTGCATCCACAGATGGTGGAACGGCCCGAGCACGGCTCATTTACCGTGGAAGGCGCGGGCGTAAGTCCCACCCGTGCAAACATCAATATTCCACGTAACTATGAATACGATGATCTGAAGATTCGCGTTAAATCAGGCTACGCCACCGAACTGAGCAATGTACGGCTGGTCTACGCACCATCGACCGATAACGACGGGAACCCGCTGCCTGCTCCACAGGGCATGCAATACGATCTGGGAGCGCCAAAGCAGGTAAGGCCCAACAGCAGCGTATACCTTCCTCTGTCGTTCAGCGGTGATGCGTCGGCAGCGGATGAAGGCAAACTGCGGTTTCATGTGGTAGCGGATAATCGCGAACAGCCGCTGGATACGGTCGTGGTCAGCTACTTCCTCTCCGAGGCCAAGCCAGCCATGCTGGCCCAGCCGTCACTGCTCAATACCGGCGTGAGTCTTGGGGAATCACAGCAGGAAACCTTTACTCTCGAAAACACCGGACTGGCAAGCGCCAACAATCTCCAACTGGAGTTGATTACAGAGAGTGGCGACCCGGCCCCGGCCTGGTTCCAGCTATTGTCTCCTACCATGATCAGCTCACTGGCGGTCGATGCCTCGGCAGAAGTCCAGTTGGCGTTGTCGCCCGACAGCCAGGTGCCCACCAATGACTATGTGTTCAAGGTGCGTGTGACGGGAGACAACGTTGAAGCCTTTGAGGTGCCGGTGCTGGTGGCCGCTACAGATTCGGATACCGGCAACGTTTTCTTCCACACCACCGACATCTACACCGCAACACTGGATGAAAACATGGAGCCCATCCCGGGGCTGGGCGGCGTCAAGATCAAGTTGCAGAACACCCGGGTGCTGTCTGAGGAATTCGAACTCAAAACCGACGCGGAGGGTTTCGGTGAGTTGAAAGACATCCCCGCCGGGCGATACAGCTATAGGGCCTCCGCCTTTGACCATGAGTCTGTGTCTGGCCACCTGTGGGTTAAGCCCGGCGTGACCACGGATGAGCAGCTTTTCCTCATGAACAAACTGGTGAATGTGGAGTTTTCGGTAACGGAAGTCACCCTGGAAGACCGCTACGACATCGTGCTCGAGGCCACATACGAGACCAATGTTCCGGCTCCGGTGGTGATGTTTGAGCCCATGTCCGTCAATCTCCCGATGCTCAAGAAGGGTGAGGTCTTCCAGGGAGAATTCACCATTACCAACCATGGCCTGATTGAAGCCTACGATGTCGCAGCCTCCCTGCCAGAGGGTGACGACTACGCCCGCTTTGATTACCTCACCGAAATACCCGATGTGCTTTCCCCGGGGCAAGTGGTGCGTGTGCCCTACCGGATTGTGGCGCTGCAGGACTTTGAGCCGAGTGGCGATGGCGAAGCAACCGGGGGCGGATGTGTGAAGCGCGAGTACAAGGCCATTTGTACCTATTCAGCCCAATGTGCTGTAGGAACCATCATCGATAACGCGGCAACCATGTTCTGGAATGCTGTTAGCGGTAGCTCATGTGGTTCCTCCAGTGGTGGGTCATCCGGTAGTTATGGTGGTGGCGGCTATTGGGGGGGCTACGGTGGCTACGGTGGCGGTGGTGTGAACTACTCGCCGGCGCCCCGTGGCGAGGTGACCGTGGATGACGATTTTTGCCCCAAAGACTGCGAATACTGCTGCGGCAACGGCAGTGGTGGTGCAGGAGGCTTGGGCTCCGGCGGTGGATCGGGAGGTCTTCCGGGGGGCACGGCAATCGGCGAGCCTCTGATGCGATTCTGATACCACCTGTGTATACGGTCCGTTGCGTGAACGAAACAGAATGGGCGTGCAAGTTTAAATAGAACAAAGGGATGTGTAATGAGCGGCAAGGGAATGATGAAAAACACAAAGGCGCAAAACCGTAGGTCCACCGGAAGGCACTCGTTTAGGCTTAAAACAGCCCTCCTTGGCCTGATGGCCCTGTTGGCACTCCCCCTTGCCCCACAGGCGGAGGCCGCCCCCACGGTCACCACCCGCCCCACGCCGGAAGTGACCTCCATGAACGTCAATCCCACGGACGAGGACTTGACGGTGGCCGCTTTCGGCTCGGACGTGGTGATCCGCCGGGTGTATTCCGACGGCCAGTGGCACTGGAACCGGCGCTGGGCTAACGTCACTGCCAACCTTGGCCCCAACAACGGCAGTTGGGCCGTACCCCTAACGCCTGGCTGGGTCTCGGATACCGCCAGCATTGCCCGTAACGACGTGACCTATACACGCACCTCACCCGGCACGGCAGAGCGCTTTGCGGACCTGCGATTTGTGGCCCAGGGAGCGGGGCAGTACGAATTCTTTGACGTGTCCGAGAGCGCCCTTACCTGGAAAGACCGGGAAGGCAATTGGATTCGCTACCAGCTCAAGCCGGAACTGCCCAACACCGGTGTGATCACCGAATACGGCAACCCGCTCTACTCCCATAAACTGGTCACTGACGATCTCGGGCGCGTGACCGAAGTGATCGACCACTTTGATCACTCCCTGGTCACCTTCACCTACCTCGACAACACCCAACTGCCGACCCGCATAGAAGACTACAGTGGCCGCTCCGTATCCTACGTGTACAACGACAGGCGCCAGTTGACAGAGATTGTGGATGTCCGGGGTGAATCCTGGCATTACACCTATACCCAGAGTGCCAACAGCAAACCGAAGATCGCCTCCATCACCGACCCCCGGGGCAACACCACAAAATACCA
>NZ_JACHFE010000006.1 GCF_014201735.1 Marinobacter oulmenensis
GGCTTCCGGGGCACCGGCTTTGAACTGCGCACCGACGCCTACGGCGCCATCCGGGCCAACGAAGGCCTGTACCTGACCAGTTGGGGCCAGATCGGCGCCAGCGGCGACCAACTTGATCTTACTCCAGCCCGACAGCAGATCCAGAGTGCCTGGCAACTGAGCGACAGCCTCAGCCAGAGTGCCGCTGACCACAACGCCGAGGCCCTAAATGCCACCGCCTACCTCAAACAGGCCGGCGAAGACGCCGACGACACCTACGGCACCCGCGAACAGCTCACCGACAGTGACCAGAGCAGCGCCGCCGGTGCCAGTGACAGCGGTGGCCGAGGCGAAGCCGCAAGGATGAAAGCGCCCTGGCTGCACCTGGCCTCACCGGCCGGCATCACAATGAGCACGCCCGAATCCAGCCACCTGGCCCAGGGCAAATCCCTGAGCGTGGCCACGGGCGAAGACGTCAACATCGCCACCGGCAAAAGCCTGGTGGCCTCCATCTCCGAAGCCCTGTCGCTGTTCGTGCAGAAGGCCGGGATCAAGCTGTTTGCCGCCCGGGGCAAGGTGCAGGTGCAGGCCCAGAGTGACGCCATGGAGCTGACGGCAGAGAAAGACGTCAAGATCACCTCCACCGAAGGCCGCGTGGAAATCAACGCCGCCAACGGCATCCTGCTTGCCAGCGGCGGCGGTTACATCCGCATCGAAGGCGGTGATGTCCAGGTCCACGGCCCGGGCACTATCGATGTAAAAGGCGCCCAGCACGCGTTTGGCGGGCCGGCGAGCATGGATGTGGCCATGCCGGAGCTGCCGGAGGGGGAAAACGTACTCTGTCCAAGTCAGGGCCAATCGGCAGCCAGTGGCGGTGATGGGGTTGTGGAGAGCTGACTGTGAAGGCTATTGATGAGAATGCGTTCATTCATGATGCTCCGGCGCTTGCAAAAGCTGGCCAGTTGTATCGTTTGATCGATCCATCAAACACTCCCGCACGGAGCCTGAGTGGTAAGGCACTGACAGGCGCGCAATTGGTGAAGAACCCATTTTTCGCACAAACGCCATCTCAAAAACTCTATCTACAGAGTGTTGACAGTGAAGCCGCTAAGGATATGGAAGGTGAGCTTTTGCGGGAAAGGAATGCGCGATCATCGAACCTGCTGGAGCCCGTCCCTTTTTGTGGCTGGCTCGTATCGCGATATCCGTGCCGAACGCTAGCCACTTATCTCAGCAAACAGCTTTCCCAGCAAGACCGCAAAGGCAATCCCGCCCTGTTACGATTCTACGACCCAAGAGTACTTCAACAATTGCCGCGGATTCTGGACCCCTGGCAGTTGTCTGCCTTGCTGGGCCCGGTTGACCGTTGGGTTTATCTGGATAAGGAAAATGGGGTTCGGGAAATTGCCCCTCACCGTGGTCAGCGTCATTTGGGGCGCCTTCACTTAACCACCAAACAGTGGCAGGCCATTCACCGCATTGGCCAGATCAATCGGTGCCTTGAGCGCTATTGGGCGCTACCGGAAGAAGATCAACAGGCATCTGTCACAGATGGCTTGGTCGACAATCTGCTCGTGGCTGCCTATGCAAACGGGCTGACCGAACGCGCGGATATGACCGCTTTCGTGCTTCATGGACTGGTGAGTCACGTCGACTTTTATCGCCACCCCCTTATGCAGAATCTGCTGCGACAAGTGGGGGGCTCCAGTTATATCGGATTGACCAATCGCCTTACCGACACGGAATGGGAAGCGATTTCAACAGTTGAGGAGAGTGCTTAGCATGGCAACAGCATCAAGGATGAATGCTCATGCCGCTGCGGGAGAGACAGCTGGTGCATCGAGCGAACGTTGCAAATTCTGTGAGCGCAAGGGCCTGCCCATATTGCCGGTGCGTTATGCCGTGTGTCAGCGCAATGAAAGCAACAGTGGTATCCCGGAGCTTGATGAAGCCCGTGTTCGGGAGTTCACCGATATCATGCTCGACCAGTCTATTGATGAAAACGGCAATCGCGTGGCTCGTGAAGTACCTGCGGATATCAGGAATGAGATTACAGAAAGCACCGGCAGTCAGGTTAATAAGTACATACTGCGCCAACTTCGTGAGGGATACCTTTATTTCTACGATCAGGACAACCCTCATAGCATGTACTGGTACGCATACGCGATTACCAGTGACGGCAAGTTTTACAGGTTTGAGGTTGCGCATCCCGTCACTCTGGATGACATCAGTTTCCCTGAAGCCTGCAATAACAAGGCAAACGACACGTTGCACGCCTCTTTGGTGACCCTGCCGGATCCGGACAACTCGGGTACGCTTTACTATGCGTATTCTGAACATGCCTGGTCCATCGAGCATATTCATAAGATCGGCAGCGATCCTGAGTGGCGCGACGCCCACATGCAGAAAGTCGATATCCAGGGCTGGGTGAATGGCCAGAGCCAACCGTTTGCCTATGGTACGGACGAACTCGACAAAGTGGCGGAATACAGCGATGGCGCAGACGATCTGAGCTCGCAGTTCTGGCCCAGCGGCCAGATGCGCGACCTGTATAGCCGAGAGGATCTGAAGGAGGCTATGGACCTTCGGCTGGACCATGCAGCCAGTCGCTATCAGGGGAAAGGGTTAATTCTCGCAGTCAAGGACGAAGCCGCCATTATTGATGAGCTTAACGCTTATCGTCATCAGGCACTTGCCGAGGTCGAGGATTTCGTCTGCGAAAGCGACGACAATCGTCGCAAGCTGCTATGCAAGCAGGCGATCGACGCGTTCAAGGAGAACTTCGCAGAGAATTACACGGCGAGTCAGAAGAAATCGCTGGATGAAGCTGTCGATAAAGCTCGGGCCGAGCGGGATGAGTTTCAAGAGAAAAGTCATTCCGACGAGGATGTCTCCCGGAGAGAGCGCGCGCAGGCTCAGCGTACTCGAAATCAGTTGAATCAGGCGGTCAGAGAGGCCGAGGCTGAGCGAGAAGAGTTCTTGCTCGAACAACAACGCGGGGCCGAAGAGCGAGCACTACAGAAGCGACAGCTTCAAACCGAAATCGAAGAGCTGAAACGTAAAAAAGCCGAGCAAGACGCGAGGCGTGCCCGCCGAGCAGCCAGTAGTGACGAAACGGATGAGCGCGGGAACGAAGTGGTGCCACACTTCCCCTTATATGACAACGATATCCAACGTAAGCAGATTCTGCTCAACAGCATCAAATCTGAGGCTGAGCGCATGGCCGAGAAGCATGCCGCCCAACTTGATGAGCTATATGACACCCAAGCTCTGAAAGATTTCACCGAGCGTCACGAAAAGCGAACCCGCGTTTGCGAGGCGCGGTTAGCTCTGCACGATAGCGATTATGCGCTATGGGTGAAGCACCATCTGGCCGACCTGATAGGCCGCTACAGTAAGACCGACTACTGGATGGGGCTCGGGCTGAGTGGCATGCTCGCCAATACGCTAAGGGGCGGTATTCTGTCCCCGGCCAGCGGTAGTCTCTGGCAATCGATTGCCGAGACTATGATGGCTGAAGGCTCGGTCATTCTGGCCGCCCTGTTTTCCAACAACGCAGAACTGATAAGCCAGGCGCGAGAAACGATGTCATTGGTGCCCGCCGGTAGCCAACTATCGACGGATACGCTGGCTGCTTGGGGGGATCGCTTCGGAACTCTCCAGGCCTCAACGCTCAAACTGGATTATCGACAGCCTTCCTCCGATGATCTTATCAACCGGCTGCGCCCCATCCAGGGTCAACTCGCCAGCACGATCGGTAACGCCATTGCGACACTCGTGACCCAAGACCTTATTAGCGGTTCCGACAACGATACCAAGCCTACCTTGCGTCGCTTCATGCACCTGGAACAACTGGTCTTCATGAGTGATCCCGATGTGCAGAAAGGTGAGGCGCCACGGGCGACACTGATCGAGGTTACGTTGACGATGGCACAATATGCCCATTGGCAGCGCCAGATCGTCCAGCATTATCAGAACAGTACGAACAGCAAAGGGGCTGATACCGACCGCGCCATGCCCTCGTTTGGAAGTAGCGGCGGCAATTTTTCTGCCCCCATGGGGGGCAATGGGGTTGTTGTAACCGTTACGATTCCCTGTTTTGGGCTTGATCAGGAGACGATTCAGCGCCTGGTCGCGAACAGTGCGCCGGGTGACAGTTATGATGCCGAACAAGCCCAGCAGCAATGGGCGGATCTCGCCAAGAGTGCCCGTGATATTGCCGGAACCATTGTTGGCACTGGCAGCTACGGCAAGTTGCTGGCGTTCGGATTGACCGCCTGGAATGTGTTACTGGCGGTTGACCAGGAGTTGCTGGCCGACGAGAACCACGGAGCGGACTGGACCCGACTGCTGGGTTCGGGGATCAGCCTGCTCAGTGCCGGTATGGGAGCAGCCGAGGGGTACCACAAGATTCGTGTCGCCAGCCTGGGCCAGAGTACTGAAGGGGCGGTCGGAAAACTGGTCAATGCCCGCGGCTGGAAACTGGGCGGGGGACTGCTCGGTGTGGCGAGTGGAACACTCTCAATCTGGGACGGAATGCGTAAATTGACCGAGTCATCACGTGCCAGACGGGTGGGCCAGAGCCTGACCGCCGATAACCAGAGGATCATGGGTGGTTTCGGGGTGGTCAGTGGTATCAGCACGCTTCTGGTGATTGGCGCAGGCGTAGTCGTCGGACTCGCTGTGGGACTCTTCTTCGGTATCCTGGCCCTCTTGTTGGGTGCCTGGCTGGTCACCCTGGTTGCGCCATCCGTCCAGATGTGGATCGACCGCAGTCTGGTCGGCCACCACGCCAGCCAGGTACAGCCGTTCGAGGACCTGGCCTCGGAACAAAGCTCGCTGGAGATGGTGTTTCAGGGGTTGGTGGTGGAACTGTCGTGGGAACCGGTTGCGCCTGATGCGACGAAATATTTTGATAGCACCTCAATTGGCGGTGGGATGCTGGGGTTCAGTCTCGATTCAGAGGCCCGCAGAGAAGAGGAGGAGCGTGTCGCAGATTTGGTCAGAATCAACCTGAAGGTTCGGGTGCCGAAGTTGGATGTCATGGAACTGATGCTTCAGCTCTCGCCGCAAAATAAGCCAGAAATAATATTTGACTGGAAATATAATAAAGAAAGAAACGATGAAAGACTGCTTGTTGAATTAGACCGCTATTCCCTCCCCGAAGAAGAAGGGAGTCGGCCAGAGTTCACGTTGAAGGATGATGTCTACGAGACAAATTGGTCACAAATATACGAAAAGAACGCTTTGGGCCCATTGGTGGACCTAAATATCGACTTCAGGTCTCATGAAACACATTCTCTAAAAGGTGATAGTTTGACTATAAAAATCGAAGATCGAGAAAAAGAAGGGGAATCGGTCGAATGAAATATCTAGTCTTTATGATTTTGATTTTTCTGTCTGGTAGTTTTGTGCAGGCGGAAATTCTATTCCAAGATCCAACCGGGGAAGCAATTAATGCAGCATTTGAAAGTCTTTCTGAGGAAGAGGTTAAAGATTTATCTCCACCGAACGTCTATGAAAAAAAATATTTATTAGGTCTGCTTTATCTTAATGGAGATGAGGCGTTTCGTGTAGACCAAAACTGCGAAAAATCCTTTTCATTATTAACAGATGCTTGGGGAGCAGATATTGCCGATGCTGGCCATGCTTTGGCGACCATGTATTATCACGGAGTCTGTACGGACAAGGATATTGACAAGGCAAGAGAATTGGCAACCCGAACGGCGCACAGTGGTTATATTCTCTCACAGCGCATGCTGGGCATGGCCTATTTGGGCGAGAAATGGGAAAAGCTATATAATTACGATGTTGATGAAGGTGTGTATTGGCTAAGCATGGCCGGAAATGCTGGAGATAGAAGGTCGGCAGCTCATCTCGCCGGCATCTATTATGATGGCGATATCGTTAAAAAAAGCAATAAGAAATATTTTGAGTGGTTAAAAAAAGCTATCTCGTCTAAGTATGAAAAAAGGAATAGAGCAGGTTTTATGGCCTTTGCAAAATGCTATGAGAGGGGTAAGGGCACAGAGGTTGATCTTGTCAAAGCCTACAAATATTACGACTTAAGTGGCACTGCTGGCATCGAAAGCAAACAGCGTATTTCCAAAAAAATGACTCAGGAACAAATCGACGAAGCCCTTCGACAGTCCCAAGCCTGGCAGGAAGAACATAATATTGAGATAGGGGGCGGATTCATTCGCCGCGTTGATTGATACTTGCGATTTAGTTGTCCGTCTGTCATGGCCTAAACCAATTAACGAAGTCTGTGGAAGCAGCCGCTCAGGAGCAAGCCAGTAGCACGGAGAATGCTCTGCAAAGGTTCTAGCGACTTCAACGCGATGCGCAATTCCCTTTCCCACCTTGGAGCCACGGTCGTGGGAGCCTGCGGGGCTCTGATCGGCCAATCCTCAGCCGACCAGGCTTCGAGAGGGGAATCAATTTCTCCTGACACCCGCCCGATGGTGCGTTACGCCCGGCTTCTGCAAATTGATAATCTGGTAACGGCGCCTGATGAGGGAGACAGTTCCGGGGCTCGGTACGTCGTCGAGATGGAAATGACCATGGGGGGCTATCAAAGGTCTGTCAGTTATCAGGCGAACCGGGCGGGCAAACCCCTTCAGAATAACCAGGGGGAGTATCAGTACCTGGAAACACGTGAGGATGGAGCCCGCGTTGGCGGCAACCTTCCCGATGTTGAAGTGAGTGATGAAACCCGTGTTCGGGTACTTTGGCAGGTGACTGAGACCGACCTCGAACGGTTTGCCGGGTATGTAGACGGTGTCGATCGCGACGCTATCGCCGCGGGTGGAAAGCCTGTGACCATTCCCCTGCTGGACCAGCAGATCATGATGTTCGAGCTGGAAAAACAGAAAAGCCGCCTGGAAGGAGCCGATGGGAGCACCAAATTCATTGAAGCCCTCTGTGTTCTCGTCAGTTTCTTTGAGGCCGGCAGTGCCCTGAAGGACAAGCCCGAGAGTCTGGAGAACTGGTGGAAAATGCTGGGTCCGACCTTGGGGGTGTTGCAGGTGACGTTTGAAGTCGCCGGTGACCACAGTATGCGCCGGGGTCTGGCAGCCGGTGGCCAGATGGCGTACACCCAGGCAGCGCGGGGAACACAATACCTCAGAATTGGCAATGGCTTGAGAGTGGCCGGGGCCGTGATTGGCATTATCGATGGTTTCATGGCCCTGGCCGAAGCGGAGTCGATGGCACGCAGAGGCGAGTTGCGGTCCCGGGTCCGAACTCAAGCCTTTATGGGCGGGCTTGCTATTGGCGGTGGAGTGCTTGCCCTGGCGGCCTCCTCCCTCGTTCTCATCCCCTTTATCATCGGTGTCGTGATGCTGATTGGCGCCTACCTGCTGGTCAAACTGGTGCCGAATAACATCGCGACCTGGCTGAGGCGTAGCCTCTACGGAAAAGAGCAGGAAACCTTCCGTTTCCAACCATTCCAGTCCATGCAGGAGGAACAGGAATCCCTGAAGATGGTGTTCAGTGGGATTGAGTTTGATATGGATGTGGTTAGAAATGTTGACTCCTGGGGTGGGACCTTAATGCCGCCAAACTGGAAGACTGGAATTAGGAATGGTGGGCGGAATGCCCTATGTCTGACAGTAACTCTAGCGTTTCCTAAAAAAATGTCTGGGGATCTGTCGATTAATCTTAGCTATCAGGATTCGGCGGGAGAAGAACAGCATTTAACTGCATCGAAGTATTCTGAAGGTGATTTGTTAAAGATGGATAGGCATGGTAATTCTATACGTGGAGATGATCCCTTTGTTTCTAATGAGCCAAGCTTTCGGTTGGAGGAGCGTGATGATCGAAGTTTTCTTATTTATGAATCCAGTATAGTCGATGATGGAACTGGAGTGTTGGCTAGTGTTGGATATCGGTCTGAGGTTGGTGCGGTTATAAAAGATTATTATGTTTTGGAGTTTGTTGAGTGATTAAAATATTTTTAATTGCACTGGTTTTGCTTTTTTCAGTTCCATCTCACTCGGAGATATTGTTTCCAAATGATGATATTTGGGTGAAGGTGGCTAATCAGGATTTTAGTAAAAATCTACTTAGAGCTGAAAATGGAGATCCTAGAGCCCAATATTTAATCGCTAGGGTTTTTTTGTTTGGAAATAATGAGATTGGCGTAGATGAGGATCAGGATAAGGGTGTTTATTGGATGAGGAAATCTGCTGATCAAGGTGCAGCAGAAGCTCAATACGCGATGGCTATGCTCTATCGTAATGGTGTCGGTTTGGAAAAAGATGCGAAGAAGTGGGAGAAGTATATGACACTGGCGGGGGAGCAAAATTTTTCTAGAGCGATGATTGAACTTTCAGATGCTTACCGAGATGGAGCGGCAGAAATTGGCGTCGAACCAAATGAAAAGAAGTACGTATATTGGTTAAGAAAAGAGGCGGAAGCAGGGGTGCCTATCTCCATCAGGAATTTGGCATGGAGGTATAGGGAAGGTCTGGAAGTTGAGAAGGATATAGATAAGGCATTCGAATGGATCATGAAAGGGGTTCAAGCAGACGATGGGGCTGCTCAAGCATATGCCGCAGAGTTTTTCGAGAATGGGCTAGGTACTGAAAAAGACTTGGTCAAAGCCTACATGCTATATGATCTGAGCACTGGCATAGGACGAGAAGCGAAACAGAAACTGGCAAAAAAAATGACAGATGACCAGATCAGAGAAGCGATTGCGCGCTCCTGGCAGTGGCAGTTGGAGCACGGTGTCGTTCGTCCATCCTCCGATGGCTACCAGTACCGTTACCCGCTTGAGGAATCTGATTGATCCCGCGGATTGTTTAGGACAGTTTCAGAAATGACCAAAAAACCGGACGGCATTGCTGACTGGTTTTTATTTAACGGTGGTTCGTTCAGTTTTCTTTTCCAGTTTTGTTGACTTGACGGGGCGAATTGCGTTCCAAATTCCGTC
Source organism: Marinobacter oulmenensis (assembly GCF_014201735.1). Lineage (GTDB taxonomy): Bacteria > Pseudomonadota > Gammaproteobacteria > Pseudomonadales > Oleiphilaceae > Marinobacter > Marinobacter oulmenensis. The sequence continues at coordinate 8,918 of NZ_JACHFE010000006.1, forward strand.
CCAAGCATTTCTCGGTGGGCCGGGGATTACCGGCCTAGCCCTGGCGACTTCCTCACTCGTTCTCATCCCCTTTATCATCGGCGTTGTGATGCTGATTGGCGCCTATCCTACTGGTTAAGCTGGTACCAAATAACATCGTAACCTGGTTGAGGCGTAGCCTCTATGGAAAAGAGCAGGAAACCTTCCGTTTTCAACCGTTCCAGTCTATGCAGGAGGAACAGGAATCCCGGAAGATGGTGTTCAGTGGGATTGAATTTGATATGGATGTGGTTAGAAATATCGACTCTTGGGGCGGGACCTTAATGCCGCCAAATTGGTTGGATGATGTTAGTAGTGGTGGCTTTAAGAAGTTCAACTTGAAGGTAACGCTGAATTTTCCGGTGGGGTTGTCGGGTGCTTTGACTGTTTGGTTAAAGCATCAATCTCCAGAAGGTAAAGAGAGGTATTTGGGGGGGGGGGGCGATGTATGCTGGTGGAGAGCTTTTTCCGGTAGATCAGCATGGCCAGCCGGCTCGAGCTTCAGAGTCAAAGGATATTGGGGGATTCAGTATTTTCCTCCTGAGCCTTCTGGGTTCAGCTTGGAGGTTGCAAACGAGCGGAGCACGATCAGTCATGATGTAGACATCCAAGCCAGAGAGGGAAAACTTGTGGCTACCTTATGGTATATGCCAGATCTGGGGCCGATGCCGAGGGAGGATTATATTATGGAGCTTTCAAAATGATTAGGTGGTTTCTTGGTGTCTTTTTAGTAGTTTTTTGTCCTCTTTTGTCTGCTGAGCTGGCTTTCAAAGGGGATAACGTTGTAGAAATTTTCTATAGCCAAGATTTCGAGGCCAATCTTACCAAGGCAAAGTCAGGTGATATGAGAGCCCAATATTTGGTTGGAGCAGCCTATCTATATGGTCTTGATGAAGAGAATGTAGACGTAGATGAAGAAAAGGGACGATTTTGGCTCCAAAAATCTGCAGACCAAGGTGCCGCTGAAGCTTATTCCGAACTGGCTAGAATCTATCGGTATGGCATGGGCGTAGAAAAGAGTTCCAGTAACTGGTTGAAATACATGACAGAAGCTGCTGAGAGGGGGATGTTGTCAAGGCAAACAGATCTCATGAAGGTCTATCGAGATGGCAACCCCGAAATGGGTGTTGAAAAAAATGAAAAAAAATATATGTATTGGCTCAAAAAAGAAGCAGAAGCTGGGGCACCCATCTCCATATACAATCTTGCATGGAGTTATCGAGAAGGCCGTGGAGTTGAGAAAGATATAGATAAAGCATTCGAGTGGATTATGAAGGGGGTTCAAAAAGATGATGGATCCGCCCAAGCATATGCCGCAGAGTTTTTCGAAAATGGGCTAGGTACTGAAAAAGACTTGGTCAAAGCCTACATGCTATATGACCTGAGCACTGGCATAGGACGAGAAGCGAAAAAGGAATTGGCAAAAAAAATGACAGATGGCCAGATCAGAGAAGCAATCGCCCGCTCCTGGCAGTGGCAGTTGGAGCATGGTGTCGTTCGCCCATCCTCCGATGGCTACCAGTACCGTTACCCGCTTGAGGAATCTGATTGATCCCGCGGATTGCTTAGGACAGTTTAATAATTGACCAAAAAACCGGGCGGCCAGGCCGCCCGGTTTTTTTATTTAACGGTGATACGTTCGGCGTTCTTTTCCAGTGTACGAGCGCCGATGCCTTTGACATCAGACAGTTGCTCGGCGGATTTGAAGGGGCCGTTGCTCTCGCGGTATTCGATGATTGCCTGGGCTTTGCTTTCGCCAATGCCATCCAGCTGGGCCAGGGTGGCGATGTCGGCGGTATTGATGTTGACGGGGGTAGGCTCGCCGGCGTAGACAGTGCCGGTGGCCAGGGTGAACAGCAGAATCAGTGTTGCGAAAAGAGACGTTGGTTTCATGGATACTCTCCTGAAGACATCGGTCATTATTGGGGGTGCAGGCGTGACAAGCCTTGGCATCCGATGTTCAGGTAGGTGCAGAGGAGAGGGTGGGAACATCTGAAAAGTCGGGCCGGTGCACGGAAGGAACCACATTCCTTGTGGTTCCCGGATTCCGTGGCTGACCCCTGCCTAGATCCTTCAGGCTGCGCCGCATCCGTGGCGCTATGTCCTTTTCGTCCCTCTGGCCCGGTTCCTTTGGGCAACTCCCGATCCGTGGAGTTTTCTTCCTTGAGCCAACATCCTTGCCGGCTTGTCATCCCTGACATGGTCAGTGTACCGGTTTCAGAAAAGGTGAATATCGGATATTGGATAGGTGATGTGTAAGCCTTTTCCTACGCCGTGTCCGCATTTGGGTGAATTGAGGTTCATTGTTTCCCCGGACCCTCTTCGGTGGGCGTTCCATCCGCCTGATTTCGGTGTGCGGCTTCCCGGATGCGCTCCATGGTGATGGCTCTGACGGCTTTCTGGCTGGTGCGTATGTGATTGGCCAGTTTGTTGGCGGCCTCATCGGCCTGGCCACGTCGCAACGCTGCCAGAATGGTCGCGTGTTCGTTGTAGGTGGCGTCCACTCGTTCGTCGCGGGTGAAATCCAGGCGCCGAATAATCCGCAGCCGGTCCGTGATTTCCCGGTGGATACGGGTCATTTCGCGGTTGCCGGCGGCCGCCACGAGGTCGCAGTGGAAGCTTTCATCCAGAGCCCGGACGGTGCTGCCCACGGCGCGCTCGGAAGGGTGGTCGGGGTTCCAGATGGTGGTCAGCGTTCGGATTACGGAGGGTTCCTCCGGCTGGCTGCAGATCTTGTGAATGGCGGCCTGTTCCAGGGTGATGCGCAGGTCGTAGAGTTCTTCCACCTGCTGGAAGTCGAAGGGTTTGACCTGCCATCCGCTGCGGAACATCACCTCCACATAACCCTCCCGCTGAAGCCGGTAAAGAGCTTCCCGGACCGGCGTCCGGGAAGCGTTCAGGCGTGTGCCTACGTCACCTTCACTGAATTTGTCGCCGGGAATCAGGCGAAACTCGAAGATGTCATCCTTCAGGGCTTCGTACACCCGGTCGGCCATGGAGGCTTTGCGTTTGCCGGTTTGGCTCATGTGTTGATACTCAGCAGAGGAACAGTCGCTCAGGCATCTCCCGCTTTAAGCGCGTTGATATAGGCGCGCCAGCCACCAAATTCCGTCACGCCCCGGGCGCCTTCCAGGCCATAGCCCTCACAGATGAAGCTGTTGACCCAGCGGCCATCGGCCAGTTCGACGTTGCCAATGCCCAGAGGAGCGGGAATCAGATCAACGAACGAGCCGAATTCCGAGGCAGCCATTTCCCAGACTTCCAGCCGGATGGCCTCACCCTCAAGCGGGTCACGCTGCAATCCGGGTTTGGGGGGCGTGGTGTCGGGCAGGGCATAAAGCCGGTAGTTGGCGGAGGTTGTGGTCTGCTCCAGTAACCGGGCGTCTCTTTCGGTGAGCTGAGTGTTCAGTGGCATGCCGGAAAGGTGAGCGCCCACTACCGCCACCTGCACCATGGGTACGGCCTTTTGGGGAGTGATGACTTCGGCTTTGCGTGGTTTGTCCACTGCGCCCAGCGGTGTGGGATGGGCATTCAGCCACTGGCTGGCCAGGGCCTGGAGTTCGTGGTCTTTCCAGGCGCCGGAAACCAGGGTCACGCCGAAGGGCAGGCCGTCATCCCGGAAGCCGGCCGGTACGGCCAGGGCGCACAGGTCAGCCAGGTTTACAAAATTGGTGTAGGTGCCCAGTTGGCTGTTGAGCACCACGGGGTCTGCGTTTACCTGTTCGATAGTCGGTGCCGTGGGCGCAGTTGGCACCAGCAGGGCGTCGATGTCGGTCAGCAGCGTGTCAATCTCACGGATCAGCTCTTCTTTGCGGTATTGCGCTTTGAAGGTGCCGGTTGCGGAAAACCGGCCCGCGTTGTTGATGATGGCGCGAACGGTGTCGTTCATGTCGTCAGCGTTGGTTTCCATGAAGTGTTCCACCGCCGCGTGACGTTCCGCCACCCAGGGACCCTCATAGAGCAGGGCGGCCAGTTCCAGCATGGGGCCGAAGTCGATGGGCACCAGTTCCAGCGAACTGTCCAGTTGTCGCCACTGCTCGATGGCTGTGATCCAGGCGGCTTCTGCCAGTGGGTCGCCGTGGAACTGCGGGTTGGCGGGAACCGCCAGTCGTTTGGGCGGGCCCGGGCGTCGCAGGGCCGGCGCATCCAGGGGCAGGCTTTGCGGGTGCCTGCGGGAATACGCATCGGAGGGCTCATAACCGCCGAGGGACTGCGCCGCGGTGCTGGCGTCGTTGATGGTGAGCGCGAACACCGATACACAATCCAGGGACCGGCAGGCGGGCACCACACCGTCAATGCTGAACCAGCCTTTGGTTGGCTTCAGTCCCACCAGGTTATTCAGACCGGCGGGCACCCGGCCGGAACCGGCGGTGTCTGTGCCCAGGGCAAAAGGCACCAGCCCGCGTGCCACCACAGAGGCGGATCCGGAGCTGGAACCACCGCTGATCACGTCCGGTTTAAAGCTGTTGGGAACGGCACCATACGGTGAGCGAGTACCCACCAGCCCGGTGGCGAACTGGTCCAGATTGGTCTTGCCGATCAGGATGGCGCCCGCTGCCTTCAGACGTCTCACCACGGCAGCATCTTTCGCCGGCTGGTAGGCGTAGGCGGGGCAGGCAGCCGTGGTTTCAAAGCCCTCGGCATCAATATTGTCCTTGGCCGCGAACGGAATGCCATAAAGCGGGAACTGTTCCAGGTCGCCCCCGGCGGCCTCCACCTTGCCGGCCAGTTCGGTCAAAGCGGTTTTCAGAGTGTCTTCAGACAGCCGGGAAATCCAGGCGGGGTCCGCGTCCTTCAGTTCACGGATCAGGGGCATCAGCAGATCTGCAGGCTTGGCGCCCTCTTTGTAGGCCTGCTGCCAGTCGGGGATGGTCCATCCGAGGGTCTGGGGCATGGTGCGTCCTCATGAGTCATGCAACTTGTATACATGTGAAATCGCAAGGCCCGTGCCATTCCGGTGCAGCTGGTGCCAAGTCTCTTTAAATCAGAGAGTTAGATGTATATAGCTAAAATTGTATACGCCAGCGTATGCACTAAGGTGGTGCGTGTTATGAGTGGTGGCACCAAAAGCAGGCCCAGAGGTTGGTGATATTGCTGGAGTTATGGGCGCTGGAATGCTTGTATACTAGTTAACTGATTGTTTTTAAGTCTTTTTTTGGGGTGTTGGAACGGCAGATGCAGATGGCTGTTTCGAGTTCGGCGACTCACACTCCAACGAAAAGGACGCACAAAATGAGTATTAAAAAACACGTGAAAGTGGGCCTCTCCGCCCTGGCGCTGTCTGTCTCTCTCAGCTCCGTTGCCGCGGAAGACCCCATCAAAGTCGGCATCCTGCATTCTCTGTCCGGCACCATGGCCATCAGTGAAACAGCCCTTAAGGACACCATGCTCATGCTGATTGAAAAGCAGAATGAGGAAGGGGGTGTTCTGGGCCGTCAACTGGAGCCGGTCGTTGTTGATCCTGCGTCAAACTGGCCGCTTTTTGCTGAGAAAGCTCGCGAACTGCTCGAAAAGGAAGAAGTAGACGTTATTTTCGGTAACTGGACATCGGTATCCCGTAAGTCCGTACTGCCGGTGGTGGAAGAACTGAACGGCCTTCTGTTTTACCCGGTACAGTACGAGGGTGAGGAATCCTCCGAGAACGTTTTCTATACTGGTGCGGCGCCCAACCAGCAGGCAATTCCGGCAGTGGATTACCTGATGAACAATATCGGTGTGGAGCGCTGGGTTCTGGCCGGTACCGATTACGTGTACCCGCGCACCACCAACAAGATCCTGGAAACCTACCTCAAAGACAAAGGGGTAGCGGCCAGCGACATCATGATCAACTACACGCCTTTCGGTCACTCCGACTGGCAGTCCATTGTTTCTGACATCAAGGCCTTCGGTAGCGCTGGCAAGAAAACCGCGGTGGTGTCCACCATCAACGGCGACGCCAACGTGCCTTTCTACCGTGAACTGGGTAACCAGGGCATCTCCGCCACCGACATCCCGGTTGTTGCCTTCTCCGTGGGTGAACAGGAACTCTCCGGTATCGACACCGGCCCCCTGGTTGGCCACCTGGCCGCCTGGAACTACTTCATGAGCGTTGATAACGACGCCAACTACGACTTCATCGACGCCTGGATCGATTACAAAGGCGACGACACCGTGGTCACCAATGACCCGATGGAAGCCCACTACATCGGCTTCAACATGTACATCGAAGCGGTCAAGAAGGCTGGTACCACCGACGTGGACGAAGTCAAAGACGCCATCATCGGTGTCAGCGTGCCCAACCTGACCGGAGGCTACGCCACCATGATGCCGAACCACCACATCACCAAGCCGGTGCTGATTGGCGAAATCCAGGACAACGGTCAGTTCTCCGTGGTCTGGGAAACCCCGTCCACCGTGGCTGGCGATGCCTGGTCTGACTTCCTGCCCGGTTCGCGGGACATGATCAGTGACTGGCGTGCTCCCCTGCGCTGCGGCAACTTCAACGTTGCCACCGGCGAGTGTGGTGGTGCCTCAGAGTAAGTGCTTGACGATCAAGCGGTTTGCCGGGTGGGCCTTCGGGCCTGCCCGGCCTTTTGCTCTCTCCTCACAAAAACGCCAACAGGAATGAACCATGAGCATCTACCGATTGCTCGCCAGGATCGTATTGGCTGCGTGCCTGGCGCTCGGGCCCATGCTGGCGACCGCCCAGGTACAGGACGATACCGCCCGCGACCTCCTCAAACAGCTGGTGGAGGCCAACCAGGCCGAGAAGCTTGGCCTGCTAAAAGAGATTTCCGAAACCGGTGACGAACGCGCCCGTGGCTGGCTGGAAGCCTTCCGGGGCGGCAAGCTGGCGGTGGTTGAAGACACCGGCAACGTCGTCATCGTACTGAACAACCGTGGCCGTGACTGGGAAATCGCCGACGCCCTCAGTGGCGACAACCTCGGCGAAATGTCCCGGCGTGACCTGGAAACCGTACGCGTGAACAACGCCATGCGCGCGCAGGTGGACGGCATCCTGTCCGTGATTGACCTGACCGTCACCGATCCGCAAGGCCGGCTGGACGCCGCCCGCAATTTGCTGGGCGACGTGGATGCCACCCTGGCTGAGCAACTGGAAGCACGTCTGGCCGAGGAAGAAAACGCCGACGTTCGCGCCATGCTCGCCAACGCCATCGCCATTCACCGGCTGGAGCAGGGCGATGCCGAGGCCATCGACGTGCTCTCCGGCAGCCTGAACCCCACGGCACGGGCTGCCCTGAATACCGCCGCTAACGGCGACGATCCGGCACTGGCCGCCGCTGCCAGCAAGGCGCTGGCAAGTATTGAACAGAAGCTGAAGATCAACCACGCCGCTGAAACCCTCTACTTTGGGCTATCGCTTGGCTCCGTACTGGTGCTGGCGGCCATTGGCCTGGCCATTACCTTCGGCGTGATGGGCGTGATCAATATGGCGCACGGCGAGCTGATCATGCTGGGCGCCTACACCACCTGGGGCATGCAACAGATGCTGCCGGGTCAGCCCGGGCTGGCGCTGGTGCTGTCGATTCCGGCTGGTTTTCTGGTGGCGGCCCTGGCCGGCATCGCCATAGAACGCAGCGTGATCCAGTTCCTCAAGGGCCGTCCGCTGGAAACCCTGCTGGCCACCTTCGGTATCAGCCTGATCCTGCAGCAGCTGGTGCGTACCGTGATTTCACCCCTGAACCGCACGGTAGTCACGCCGGAGTGGATGAGCGGCTCCATCATGATCAACGAAGCCCTCTCGCTCACGCTCAACCGTCTGTATGTGATCGGTTTTGCCCTGGTGGTGTTCGCCGGGCTGATGCTGATCATGCGTCGTACCCGTCTCGGGCTCGAAGTTCGGGCCGTGACCCAAAACCGTGCAATGGCCCGTTCCATGGGGATCAAGGCCACCCGGGTGGACATCCTCACCTTCGGCCTGGGTTCCGGCGTGGCCGGGCTGGCCGGCGTGGCGCTGTCGCAGATCACCAACGTGGGGCCAAACCTGGGCCAGAACTACATCATCGACTCCTTCATGGTGGTGGTGTTCGGCGGCGTGGGTAACCTCTGGGGCACACTCGTAGCCGGCCTCTCCCTGGGCACCATCAACCAGATTCTGGAGCCCTGGGCGGGTGCCGTTCTGGCCAAGATCATGGTGCTGGTATTGATCATCCTGTTTATTCAGAAGCGCCCGAAGGGATTGTTCCCCCAGAAGGGCCGGGCAGCGGAGAACTGAGTCATGACGAGTTCCAATATGTGGCTGCTCCGGCCTTTACAGGAGCGTTCAACGCAAATCTTTCTGGGCCTGCTGACCGCTGCGGTGGTCGTGGTTACCATCCTGCACCTGGCCACACCGGAAGGCAGCGCCCTGCACGTCAGCGCCTATACGGTCACGCTGCTGGGCAAATACTTGTGCTACGCCCTGCTGGCGGTCGCGGTGGATCTGGTCTGGGGCTACCTGGGTATCCTCAGCCTCGGCCACGGTGCCTTCTTTGCCCTCGGTGGATACGCCATGGGCATGTACTTGATGCGCCAGATTGGCGACCGGGGCGTATACGGCGACCCGATCCTGCCGGATTTCATGGTGTTCCTGAACTGGCAGGAACTGCCCTGGTACTGGCATGGCTTCGACATGGCGTGGTTCGCCTTTGCCATGGTGCTTCTGGTGCCCGGCGCGCTGGCCTTCGTGTTCGGCTTCCTGGCGTTCCGTTCCCGGGTGACCGGTGTCTACCTCTCCATCATCACCCAGGCGCTGACCTTCGCCCTCATGCTGGCCTTCTTCCGCAATGAAATGGGCTTTGGCGGTAACAACGGGCTGACCGACTTCAAAGACATTCTCGGCTTTGACCTGCGCAGCGATGGCACCCGCCTCGGGCTGTTCATTGCCACCGGCATCGCCCTGGCCGTTGGCTATGTGGTGTGCCGGGGCATTGTCACCAGCAAGCTGGGCCGGGTGAGCGTGGCCTGCCGCGACGCCGAAGCCCGTACACGTTTCCTGGGTTACCGGGTGGAGCGGGTGCAGCTGTTCGTATTTGTGGTGTCCGCCATGCTGGCGGGCGTGGCAGGTGCGCTGTATGTGCCCCAGGTGGGCATCATCAACCCAAGCGAGTTCTCACCGCTGTTTTCCATTGAAATCGTTGTCTGGGTCGCCCTGGGTGGCCGGGCCACGCTTTACGGTGCCGTGATTGGCGCGGTGCTGGTCAATTACGCCAAAACCGTGTTCACCGGCGTGATGCCAGACGCCTGGCTGTTCGCCCTGGGCGCGCTGTTCGTACTGGTGACCGTGTTCCTGCCTAAAGGCATTGCCGGGCTGTTGCAGAAACGTCGCAAAGCCACGGATGACGATGGCGCCAACGCACAGGAGGTGGCCGCATGAGCGTACTGGACCAACTCACCAACCGGGACCAGGTTTTCGATTTTCTGGCTCCGGAGGCATCCCCGGTGGATGTGCGCCACGGGCCGATCCTGTACATGGAAGACGTCAGCGTGAGCTTTGACGGCTTCAAGGCCATCAACAACCTCAACCTGACCATCGATGACGGCGAACTGCGCTGCATCATCGGCCCCAACGGTGCGGGTAAAACCACCATGATGGACATCATCACCGGTAAAACCCGCCCGGATACCGGCTCGGTCTGGTTCGGCAGCCGCCACAACCTGCTGAACATGAACGAACCGGACATCGCCAGCCTGGGCATTGGCCGCAAATTCCAGAAACCCACGGTGTTTGAAGCCCTCACCGTGTTTGAAAACCTCGAACTGGCCATGGCCGCAGACAAACGCATCCTGCCCACGCTGACCGCGATCATGAAGCCCGAGTACCGGGACCAGATCGACGAAGTGCTGGAAATGATCGGCCTGCAAAGCCTGCGGGACCGCCCGGCCGGCATTCTCTCCCACGGCCAGAAACAGTGGCTGGAGATCGGCATGCTGCTGATGCAGAAGCCCCGCCTGCTGCTGGTGGACGAACCCGTCGCCGGCATGACCGAGCAGGAAATGGAACGCACTGCCGAGCTGCTCACCAGCCTGGCCGGCAAACAGTCGGTGGTGGTGGTCGAGCACGACATGGGCTTTGTGCGCTCCATCGCCCGCGAAGTCACCGTGCTGCACCAGGGCAGCGTGCTGGCCGAAGGCAGCATGGATCAGGTCTCCAATGACCCGGAAGTCATCAAGGTGTATCTCGGGGAGGAGGCCTGATGCTCAAGATTGAACAGCTCAACCACTATTACGGCGAAAGCCACACGCTCTGGGATCTGGATGTAGACGTGCCCCAGGGCCAGTGCACCTGCGTGATGGGCCGCAACGGCGTGGGCAAGACCACCCTGATGAAATGCATCATGGGCGAAGAAACCGCGAAGAGCGGCCGCATTGAATATGCCGGCGACGTGGAACTCACCAGAAAGAAAATCGAAGACCGCTCCCGCCTGGGCGTCGGCTACGTGCCCCAGGGCCGGCAGATCTTCCCGTTGCTGACGGTGGAAGAAAACCTGCGCACCGGCCTGGCCGTTCGCAAGGATGGCAGCAAGAAGATCCCCGAGCGGGTGTACGAACTCTTCCCGGTGCTCAAGGAAATGAAGCACCGGCGCGGCGGCGACCTCTCCGGTGGCCAGCAGCAGCAACTGGCCATTGGCCGGGCGCTGGTGATCGAGCCACGCCTGCTGATCCTGGACGAGCCGGGTGAGGGCATCCAGCCCAACATCGTGGCCCAGATTGGCGAAGTCATCCGCAAGCTGATCGAAGAAGACGGCCTGACCGTGTTGCTGGTGGAACAGAAGCTGCCCTTCGCCCGCAAATACGCTGACCGCTTTGCCATCATCGATCGGGGGCGCCGCGTTGCCGAAGGCGAGATAGCCGAACTCTCCGACGAACTGATCAAGAAGCACCTGACTGTATGACCGCGTATCAGCCCATTGCCGACTACGCCTCCGGGCACCGCTTCGACCAGAGCCGCCGCTGGGCGGCGTCGCTGGAGCTTGGTTTTGTTGCCCGCAACGAAGGCGATGCCGGCCGGATCTCCCGGCTGGTTCGCCGCCGCCATCACGGCCCGTTGCGGGTGCAGCGCCCGTTCTACCCCGAAGGCAGAAACGGCTGTTGTCATGTGTACCTGCTGCACCCGCCCGGCGGGCTGGTCAGCGGGGACGAACTGCGGATTGAAGCCAGTGCCGGCGAAGGCAGCCACGCCCTGCTGACCACCCCGGCGGCGGCCAAACTCTACAAAGCCGACAGCCACGGCGTGGCCTGGGGCCAGCACACTCGGCTGCACGTGGCGAAAGACGCCATCCTCGAATACCTGCCCCAGGAAACCATCGCCTTCGACGGCTCCCGGGGCCAACAGACCACCACCATCGAACTGGAAACCGGCGCCCGCACCCTGGGCTGGGAAGTCCTCGCCCTGGGCCGCCCGGCCAGCAAACTGCCGTTTGCCACCGGCGAACTGGAACAACGCTTTCACCTGAGCCTGGACGGCAACCCCCTGTGGCTGGAGCGCCAACTGCTGGACCCGAAACACCGGCGCTTCACCGGCCACTGGGGGCAGGGCGGCGCCACCGTCCAGGCCACCCTCTGGGCGGTCGGCCTGGAAGACGAAGCCAGTGCCATCGAACGGCTGCGCGAAGCACTACCGGACAACAACCGCTGGGCGGTCACCCGGCGCCGTGGCGTACTGCTGCTGCGCTACCTGGGAAGCGAACGCAACGAAGCCTGGGCCCTGTGCGAACAGGCCTGGCACCTGCTGCGCCCTATGCTCGCCGGTGTACCGGCCCACACACCCAGAATCTGGCTTACCTGAGACAACGGAGTCACCCATGGAACTGACACCCAGAGACAAAGACAAGCTGCTGCTGTTCACCGCAGCCCTGCTGGCCGAACGCCGCAAAGCCAAAGGCCTGAAGCTCAACTACCCGGAAGCCGTGGCCCTGATCAGCGCGGAAATCATGGAAGGCGCCCGGGAAGGCCGCAGCGTGGCCGAACTGATGAGCGCCGGCACCGAAGTGCTCACCCGTGAAGACGTGATGGACGGCGTGGCCGACATGGTTCACGAGGTACAGGTGGAAGCCACCTTCCCGGATGGCACCAAGCTGGTCACGGTCCACAACCCCATCGTGTAAGGAGCCCGACATGATTCCTGGCGAATTCCAGTTAAAAGACGGCGACATCGAGTTGTGTGTTGGCCGTGAACGCATCGAAATCGACGTATCCAACACCGGCGACCGGCCGGTACAGATCGGCTCCCACTACCACTTCGCCGAGGCCAACCCGGCGCTGGAGTTTGATCGAGCACGGGCCACCGGCTACCGCCTGGACGTCGCCGCCGGCACCGCGATCCGTTTTGAACCGGGCCAGACACGCTCCGTCACCCTGATTCCGTTCGCCGGCAACCGCGAGATCTACGGTTTCCGCCAGGAAGTGATGGGCAAGCTGGACAAAAACTGATGGTCGGGGGAGCGAGTGGGAGTGGCTTTCCAAAACTGTGCGGAGGCAGGGATGCCGGAGCCCAAGCGCCACAGGGATGTGCTTGAGCGTGTTTTGGAAAGCCGCTGCCACTTGCTCTTGCACCCAAGCAGATAAACGAGGGATAGCATGAAAATCAGCAGACAAGCCTACGCCGACATGTACGGCCCCACAGTAGGCGACCGGGTACGCCTGGGCGACACCGACCTGTGGATCGAAGTGGAAAAAGACCACACCCACTACGGCGACGAAGTGAAATTCGGCGGCGGCAAAGTCATCCGTGACGGCATGGGCCAGAGCCAGCGGGCAGACGCCGCCGTGATGGACACCGTCATCACCAACGCCCTGATCCTCGACTGGTGGGGCATCGTCAAAGCCGACGTAGGCCTCCAGAAAGGCCGCATCGCCGCCATCGGCAAAGCCGGCAACCCGGACACCCAGCCGGATGTCGACATCGTCGTGGGCCCCGGCACCGAAGTCATCGCCGGTGAAGGCAAAATCCTCACCGCCGGCGGCATCGATGCCCACATCCACTTCATCTGCCCGCAGCAGATCGAAGAAGCCCTGATGAGCGGCGTTACCACCATGCTTGGCGGCGGCACCGGCCCGGCCACTGGCACCAACGCCACCACCTGCACCCCCGGCCCCTGGCACATCGGCAAAATGCTCCAGGCCGTGGATTCCCTGCCGATGAACATCGGTTTTCTGGGCAAAGGCAACGCCTCCCTGCCGGAATCCCTGGAACTGCAGATCCAGGCTGGCGCCATGGGCCTGAAACTGCACGAAGACTGGGGCACCACCCCGGCCAGCATCGACAACTGCCTGACCGTGGCCGACAAATACGACGTACAGGTGGCCATCCACACCGACACCCTGAACGAATCCGGGTTTGTGGAAGACACCCTGGCCGCGTTCAAGGAACGCTGCATCCACACCTATCACACCGAAGGGGCCGGTGGCGGCCACGCGCCGGACATCATCACCGCGTGCTCCAAGGACTACGTACTGCCGTCGTCCACCAACCCCACGCGGCCCTACACCGTGAACACCATCGACGAACACCTCGACATGCTGATGGTGTGCCACCACCTGGACCCGAACATCCCCGAAGACGTCGCCTTCGCGGACTCACGCATCCGCCGTGAAACCATCGCTGCCGAAGACATCCTGCACGACATGGGCGTGATCTCCATGATCGCCTCTGACTCCCAGGCCATGGGCCGGGTGGGTGAAGTGGTGTGCCGCACCTGGCAGACCGCCCACAAAATGAAACAGCAACGCGGCCTGCTGCCGGAAGACGAGGACCTGGGCGCCGACAACCTGCGGGCCAAACGCTACATCGCCAAGTACACCATCAACCCCGCCATCACCCACGGCATCGCGCACGAAGTGGGTTCCGTGGAAGTGGGCAAGCTGGCGGACCTGGTGCTCTGGAGCCCGGCCTTCTTCGGCGTGAAGCCGGCCACCATCCTCAAGGGCGGCATGATTGCGGCTGCGCCCATGGGCGACGCCAACGCCTCCATCCCCACGCCCCAGCCGGTGCACTACCGCCCCATGTTCGGCGCCTTCGGCAAAGCCGCCAGTGCCACCCGCCTCACCTTCGTGAGCCAGGCCGCCATTGATGCCGGTGTTGGCAAAGAGCTGGGCCTGGACAGCCCGCTGTCTGCCTGCAAAGGCGTGCGGGAAGTGCGCAAGGGTGACCTGAAACTGAACGGCGAATGCCCGCACCTGACGGTGGACCCGCAAACCTATGAAGTGCACGCCGATGGCGAACTGCTCACCTGTGAGCCGGCCACCGAACTGCCACTGGCCCAGCGCTACCATCTTTTTTAACCGATACAGCACTGAGCCGGACAACGGAGAACGACATGTTTGAACTCACCAAACGCATCACCCACGTGGACGCCAGCGAAATCCACGACAACCTGGTGCTGCCGTACGAACTGCGCATCCGCGGCCGCCTGCGTACCACCTCCGAAACCGGGCTGGACGTGGGCCTGTTCCTGAACCGTGGCCCCGTACTGCGCGACGGCGACCTGCTCGAAGCCGCCACCGGCGAAGTCTTCCGTATCCGCGCCGCCGTGGAACAGGTGGTCACCGCCCGCATCGACGACGGCCTGCCGCTGGCGCGCCTGTGCTACCACCTGGGCAACCGGCACGTCACCCTTGCCATCGGCCAGGACGACGACGGCAGCTACGTACGCTTCCCGCCGGATCACGTACTGGAAGAACTGGCCGAACGCCTGGGCGCCACCGTGGTACACCACACCGCGCCGTTCGACCCGGAACCCGGCGCCTATACCCAGGCGGGCCATTCCCATAGCCACAGCCACTCCCATTCACACGACCATGATCACGGCCACAGCCATGACCACAGTCACTCACACAGCCACTGACGCCAGCGCTGCCCAGGGCGGCGACCTGGCTCTGCTGGGCCTGATGCAACTGGTCAGCCCGGCACTGCCCATCGGCGCGTTTGCCTGGTCACAAGGGTTGGAAAGCGCCTTCGAACTGGGCTGGGTGAACAACGAAGCCGAACTGGCCGAATGGATCGAAGGCGTACTGGAAGACGGCCTGAGCCGCTGCGAACTGCCCCTGCTGGTGCGCCTGCAGACGGCCTGGGCAGAGAGCGACAAACCGGCGCTGGCCCACTGGAACGACTGGCTGCACGCCACCCGGGAAACCGCCGAACTGAGTGACGAAGACACCCGCCTTGGCGCGGCACTCGTCACCCTGCTGGGCAACCTGGACCTGCTGCCGCAGCAATCGCTGATACCGCAGGAACCGGGTTACATCACCATGTTCGCCTGGGCTGCCCACAAACGGCGGGTACCGGTGCGCCAGACACTGCTCGGCTTCGCCTGGGCCTGGCTGGAAAACCAACTGGCGGTTGCCTGCAAGGCGCTGCCCCTGGGCCACACCGCCGCCCAGCGCATCACGGAAAAACTGCGGCCCCAACTGGTCGCCGCCGTGGACACCGCGCTGGCACGGGAAGACAGCGAACTCGGCCCGGTACTGCCCGGCCTGGCGCTGGGCAGCGCGTTGCATGAAACACAGTATTCACGGCTTTTCAGGAGTTGAGAGGCCACACCGATGACGGGGGAGGCGAGCGGCAAGGGCGGTTTGAAAATGTGCGGAGCCAGGGATGGCGGAGCCCAAGCGCACAGGGATGTGCTTGAAGCGTTTTTCAAACCGCCCTTGCTGCTTGCCGACCTCCAAAGGATTTAAAAGTTCAGAGAAGTATTAAGAGGAGAAACACCATGACACATTGCCTGAGAGTAGGCGTCGGCGGCCCGGTGGGGTCTGGCAAAACCGCCTTGCTGCGCCAGTTGTGCAAAGCCCTGCGGGAGCACTACGACATCGCCGTGGTCACCAACGACATCTACACACGGGAAGACGCCGACTTCCTCCTGCGCCACGAAGCGCTGGAAGCCGACCGCATCCTGGGCGTGGAAACCGGCGGCTGCCCCCATACCGCCATCCGCGAGGACGCCTCCATGAACCTCGCCGCCATCGACGATCTGCAAAGCCGCCACCCGAACCTCGAACTGGTCCTGGTGGAATCCGGCGGTGACAACCTCTCCGCCACCTTCAGCCCGGAACTGAGCGACCTCACCCTGTACGTGATCGACGTCTCCGCCGGCGACAAGATTCCCCGCAAGGGCGGCCCCGGCATCACCAAATCGGACCTGCTGATCATCAACAAAATCGACATCGCCGACCAGGTACACGCCTCACTCGACGTGATGGAGCGGGACAGCAAGAAAATGCGGGGCGAGCGCCCGTTCGTGTTCACCAACCTGTACGACGGAGTAGGGCTGGAGGAAATCATCTCCTTCATCCTTGAACGCGGCATGCTGCCCGAGCGCCGGCCCGGCAAACAGGCCACCACCGCCTGAGCGACCGAACCAGAACGCATTGAGAACCACCAGGAGAAGACCATGAAACTGACATCCAAACTGCTTACCACCGCCGCCCTGCTGGCCACCTCCACCGCCGCCATGGCTCACACCGGCCACGGCACCGGCGGCTTCACCAGCGGCCTGCTGCACCCCATGTTCGGCCTGGACCACCTGCTGGCCATGGCCGCCATCGGCTTCTGGAGCGTGCGCCAAAGCAAAACCATGAAAAACGCCACACCGGCCTTCGTAATCGGCGGCATGATCCTCGGCGCCGCACTCGCCTGGGGCGGCCTGAGCCTGCCGGGCGTTGAAACCGGCATCACCTTCTCGGTACTGGTCGCCGGCATCCTCATCGCCACCCTGGCAAAACTGCCCACCGCCGTCGGCGGCACCCTGGTCGGCGCCTTCATGCTGTTCCACGGCTTCGCACACGGCGCCGAAATGCCCGAAGGCAGCACCCTGGCCGCTTACCTCACCGGCTTCTCCATCGCCACTCTCGCCATCACCCTCGTAGGCCGTGGCCTGGGCGCCCTGATGCTGAAAGCAGACAGCCGCTTCAGCCGTGGCATCGGTGCAGTGCTGGCGGCAGCCGGAGCGTATCTGGCTGCTGCCTGATACCCGAAAACTGACCGCAGAAAACCAAAAAGCCGCCCGGGCAACCGGGCGGCTTTTTCTGTATCTGGTTTACTAAAATTTACGTCCACCGGGTAGGCAGTATGCTCAAGATTAGGCTAGTGTGTAGCTATAAGTAACGGATACACCCGCTGTTAAGGATGACGGATGGACTTCTCCCCGCTTTTTCAGCCTCTGTTGGGCGCCCTTTGGTATCTGATTCCACTGTTCGTTCTGGCAGCGGTGATCAAGTCGCCTTGGTTCAAAGGGCAAGTTGGGGAGGCCATCGTAAACCTGTCGGCGCACTTCCTCCTCGACCGCAAGACCTATCACCTTATTCGCAATGTCACTCTGCCCACTGAGGACGGGACCACCCAGATTGATCATTTGATTGTGTCTCCGTATGGGGTGTTTGTGGTGGAGACCAAGAATATGAAGGGGTGGATCTTTGGTGGGGCGAAGCAGCGGTATTGGACCCAGAAGATTTTCCGGCATTCTCAGAAATTCCAGAACCCGTTGCACCAGAACTACAAACACCTCAAAACCGTCCAGAGCCGCTTGGGGCTGACTGACGATCAGATCTGTTCGTTGGTGGTGTTTGTTGGCGACAGCACGTTCAAGACGCCCATGCCAGACAACGTCACCCAGGGGCTTGGGTTCATTCGGTTTATCAAATCCCACACCAGCGTTGTTCTCACCACCGTGCAGGTTCAAACCCTGGTTGAAGAGATTGCACTTGGGCGGCTAAAGCCTACCTGGCGGACACATCGGGAGCATGTGAAGCATGTTCAAGGGATTGTTGAGCAAAAGCAGGGTGAGGCTGGCTTGGCGGCTGACTGGGAGGACTCCCCCTTTGGGCAAAGACGGCAGCGGCGCGATGGATGGCTGGTAAAGCCGTTATTCGTTATCTGTGTACTGGCGTTGTCCGCTTTTTACTGGACGAGTACGGATAAGCCAGAAAACAGCGAGGCGGCCCGAAGTGTTCAGATTGCTCAGGCCAAGGCGCGTGAGCAGCAGTTGGCGCTGGAGAGGAAGCAGGAGGCTCGGCAGGAAGCTTTAAGAATCGAGCGGGAGGCTGCGGAGCGGGTTCGTCTAGCGCGGTTGGAGCGTGAACGGGAGCAGGCGTTTGAGAGGGCATTTGTTGAGAGCTATGTCGCGCCGGAGGGGTGTGATAACTGGCGGTCAGATCGGCATATGGTTGAGTGTGTTAATTATCGGATGCGGGCTAAGGTCGGGTTTCGTGGGGAGTACTTTGGAAACCGCTATAGCG
The DNA here is from genome assembly GCF_014201735.1 of Marinobacter oulmenensis. Classification (GTDB taxonomy): domain Bacteria; phylum Pseudomonadota; class Gammaproteobacteria; order Pseudomonadales; family Oleiphilaceae; genus Marinobacter; species Marinobacter oulmenensis. The sequence continues at coordinate 27,149 of NZ_JACHFE010000006.1, forward strand.
ATTTATAAGAATAGGCATGAGAAGAACAATGACTGTGTCATTTTTTCGACAATCGATTAGAATTAATCAATGATATAGAGCGAGAAGAATGCCGGTGTGTTGTGAAAATGAAAGCTAATTATATAAATAAGAGCAGTTTCTAATGATAGAGTTTGTCTCACAAAGCAATAAAACCAATCTGATTCTGTTCGTGCATGGATTCTGTGGTGGCCGAGAAACGTGGAGTCAGAGCAACTCGGCGTCATTTCCTGAGCTGTTTCGTGACGATACTGAGATATCCGAAAGATTCGACGTGGCATATTTTTCGTATTTCACTAAGTTGCTAAATCTTTTTGCAAAGGCAGGAATGGCGCAAACGCTCATGAAGCGTATTTTTGGTTCTTCGCATGGGAAGCTGGCTAAAAATGTCAGTATTGAGGAAATCGGTAATCTTTTGCGAACGGAAATAAGGTTTAGGCTTCAGCAATACGAAAATATTGTTGTAGTTGCTCATAGCATGGGTGGTTTGGTTACGAAGAGTGCGATAATTAGTGATATAGAGGAAAAGATCCCTTCTAGAATTAAGCTGTTTATATCTTTAGCCGTTCCTCATCAGGGTGCTGACGCTGCAACTTTTGGAAAGTTATTTAGTGATAACTTGCAAATCGAAGAGCTTTCCCCTCTAAATGAGTTTATCCATAAAGTTAATGATGAATGGCTAAGGTCCAACATAAGACCGACTACCAAGTACTTTTATGGAGTACACGACACGGTTGTAAAAAAAACAAGCGCTGTGCCGATAGATAAAGAAAAATCGGATGCAATATCGCTTGATGAAGATCACACTAGTATTACAAAGCCGGAAGATAAAAGTGCCACAACATTTATTGCGGTGAGGCACTCGGTGCTTGATTTTGACGCCGAAGATCTTGGGGTATTAGACCCTGTGATAAAAAAACTAGAAGATGAATCTGAGTTTGACGATGAGTTATTCGTCTTAAAGTTGATCTCGGCTGATATACACAAGGTCTCAATAAGAGAAGCTAAAGAAGCGTTCCTGAATGCTGAATATATAAGAAAGTTCTTCAGGGGCGAAGCCGATCAAAAGCGTTTAGCTGAACTTTATTCGAAGATACGAAAGATATATCAAAACAGTTACACTAAGTATCTGCATGACGGAATACCGAATTCCGGACTTCTACTATCTGATGTGCATGATAATATAATAAAACAGGATAAGGGATTTCTTGAATCGTTCCTTTTGTTTTTAAACGCCATCCATAAACAGGGGATGCTGCATCAATTAGCTAACGAAGAAAATGAGGATATTTGGTGGGTGAAGGATGGTTCCATAGAGTCCCTTCGTGACTTATTGAAGGCGAGAAGAGATGAATAAGCTTCCATATGTCCAGCCAGAGCGGGAAGTTTTTTACTGTTTAGGCATTCTTCTTTTAGTAATTTCTGCCCTTGCAGAAACGAAAAAGGGGAAAAAGGTTTTGACTATCGATAAATTGCAATCGTTCTACTTTTTGGCTAGTAGGCCGGACTTTTTGAATAGCGTTCTTGTTCTGGCTGGAAAGACTAGTCTCGCCATAGATGAGGTTGACTATTATACAGTAGAGACGATTTCGCTAAATATAGATGAGCTTTTCGATCGACAGCGCATTTTGCAAATGATAAAAATTCTTTCGTCCAAAGATTATATGGACGCAGGCTACTCAAAAACAGATGGTTACTTTTTTAACTTAACTTATGAAGGTCATATTGCGGCTAGTAAGCTAGAGGGAAGTTATTTTGAAAAGGTTCGAGGTTTTATAGAAAGGATTTCTGCATTCCAGTCTTATTCGCCAAATAAAATTAATGGCTATATAAAGTCAGTTTTAGTTAGGGGTTAAAAAGTGGATCTCTCGTCAGGGTTGCTTCTAAAAAATTTGATTTTAAATGGGCATCGAAAAGATTATTGGGTTCCCTTCCATCCTGGTGTCAACATAATATACGGCGATGCCGATACAGGTAAGTCTAGCATCCTTAGACTGGTGTACTACCTGCTCGGTGGGAAGCAAATAAAGCTGGATAAAGAAATAACGTCGTCTGTGAAGTGCGCAGTCTTAGAAATTAGTATCAATGGCAATCCATACTGCATTAGTAGGGATATTTTTAATTCCGGACGAGACGTTGACGTGTACTCATGTGCGTACTCCGATATATCGAGGTCTTTCCCCGATAAATATAAATCCAGCGTTTCTCAGTCTGACGAAGAAAACAAAAGCCTCTCCGAATTTCTTATTGAAGCATTGGGTTTTCCTGCGGTAATGCTAAAGCAGGCACCTTCAAAAGATTCGTCTGATGTTGCTAGGCTCAGTTTTCTAGACTTATTTAAGTTTATGTACCTCGATCAGGATGATGTCGGCAGTACGAAAATGTTAAATATTGGAAATCCTGTTGTTGAAGTGAAGAATCGGGAGGTTTTTAAGTATATTTTTAATGTACTTGACTCTGGGATTTCTGAGTTAGAGGCAGATATAGCAAATAAGTCAAAAGAAAAGACAGATCTTTCTAACCAGTACTCGGTAATAAGTCGATTTTTGAATGATACCGACTTCAAAAGCTTGGATGATTTAGATCGAGATTTAAATAACGTCGACGAGGCGAGAAAGGGGCTTGAAAAATTACTTTTAGATTTAAATTCAAGAATCACAAGCGATAATCAATTATATGATAGTTTAAGCGATGCTTTAAACACCATCAATTTGAAAATTACTGAGAATGAGCAGGCTAAAAATGAGGCTTTGCGTAATATTGATAGGTTCGCTAGGCTTTCCAACGATTACGAGAACGATATCAATAAGATTGATGCTGGGTTGTCTGCAAAACAGGTTGTTGGAGCAGAGATTGAAGAAACTACGAGTTGCCCAGTTTGTGAAACGGTTGTTGAAATTAGTGAGATATCGAAAAAGTTTGATATGTCTAGCGAGACACGACTAAAAAGCGAGAAAACATCAATTAAAAGGAGGTTGAAAGACCTTAAAGGCTTAATTGATGAAAATATAAACTCGTTGGATGCTGCGAATTCTACGCTTGATGAATTGTATGCTGAGCGAAATAAGGCAAGGAGGATGATCGATGAGGAACTGGCTAAATCTGTATCGCCTTACTTAGCGGAGCGGGACGCAATTGTCGAGGAATTGGCTCAGCTAGATGAGCGTAGAGAAAAGTTAGTGCACTTTCTTCGTGTTCGTAATAAGCAGGAATTGGTGGCGGATCAGGCGAGTCGTTTAGAAGCAACTATTATAAAGCTTAAAAAGAGCCTAAGCGAACTCAAGGATAACGCTCCATCACTTGAGGAAGTGCTTAAGGATCTAAGCACAGATATAGATAAGTTTATCCGGAAAGTTAAAATTAATAATCATGTTGGCGTGGGAATAGATGGTAAAACATTTTTGCCAAGGGTTCGGGATACCGAATATCGAAGTATTAATTCGGGTGGACTAAGGACCGTGGCATCTATAGGTTATCTTGCAACGATTTTGAGGCAAAAGTTGCGCAAGGAAACAAATATTCCCGGCTTGCTGATGATTGATACAGTTGGTAAGTTTCTTGGAAAAACTCCTGAAGATTCCGAAGGTTCCTTTGAAGGGGATTCGAGTGATGTTGAAGGTGTGGCGGATCCTGAAAAGTACAAAAATCTTTTTGATGCCTTGATTGATATTGCAGAAGAGTTTGACGCCGAGGGCAAGCTTTGTCAGATCATTCTTGTAGATAATGACATTCCACCTAGTGTGGCTTATGAAAATGTAGGGTTTGAAGTAGCTCATTACAGGTCTAATGGAGTGAATGATCTTCCGGTTGGGCTAATTGATGATTGGAAAAATTAGGCCAAAGCATTAAGGACAGGCACTGCCAGCGGGAAAACCGGGACAGATTTATTTTTACGGCTTGTTTAAAGGTTCAGGGCTAGTCTGAGCCACTATTAGTTTTCTTCTCGCGTCGGTTATATTGGTTGCCGGCCTACAGAACGGATTCTGTGGTTTAAAAGCAAGGAGGTGCTTATGCCAAGACAGGCCAGGCTGATTGTGCCCGGTTTTCCCCACCATATTGTCCAACGCGGCCATAACCGCCAACCGGTGTTCGTCGAACGCCGTGATTTCGAGTACTACCTGGCAAACCTGCAAGAGTGGAAGTAGGTTTATGAGCTGGAGATATTTAGCTACTGCCTGATGACGAACCATGTTCATCTGGTCGTTCAGGCAAACGAAAATGTGACCGCAATTCCTCAATTGATGAAGCACTTGGCTGGTCGTCAGACACGTTTTGGGAAACTTGGGACAGAGTTATTTCCTAAGTCAAAATCTTTAAAATGGTTTTGCTACCTCAATTATCATTGCTGTTGCGTCATCTTGAGGCTTCAATCTCGGGTGTTTTAATAAAGATTTGTCGTCATTTTCGATTTTTCTTATTTCATTAATTATTTGTTTTAGGGATGGGCCACTTTTCGATAAAATTTCCTCTACTTTACATATCCCATATTGCTTGAATGATATTGAGAAACCATCACTGCAGAGAAGAATTTTCGACACGCTTTTTGCATCAATTTTTTTTGTTTCAAGGTACTCGGTATATTTCAGATCCGGAGACAAAGCTGAATAACCGCCAGGGGAGTTCATCATGGATCGAGTACGCCTAAGAGTAGACGCGATTGCCTTTCGAGCCTCAGGGAAAGGCTTTCCTGAAGCTATTTCTTTTTGCAAAAGAGAAATAGAATGGTTGTCGAATGATTCAAGCGGAGAATTTGGAAATTTCCATATTTTACCATCTTCGAGAAGGCAATAGATCTCACAGTCTCCCAGCCTATGAATATTAAGAGTGTGATTGTTTAGATGTACTAGGATAAGGCCAGATGACGGTATTTGGAATTTTTTTACATTGTATTTTGATGTTATTGCGTTAAACAAATTTTTGGTTTTCTTAACTGCATAAAAAAGGCTTTCCTCGACTGGCTCGTCATCGGTAATACGGCTTTTTAAAAAAGATTTCAAATTCCTGACAAACCAAGAGGCATCAGATTCTTCATTTTGTATTAGGGGCTCTCCAAGTCCAGTTGCACCATCTAAAACAAAAGCTACACTTTCGCTAAAGTAAAGTTCGTCTTCGTTCACTTTCTTCTGTTCAGCAGGGACAGATAATTTTTCAAGGCAAATTAATTTCATTTGCTATCCCATATAGTTTGTCAAGAAAAACAGATATAACTATTAGTATTGTAGATATGGCAAACCCGAAAAGGAATCGTTTGATTCTTGATCGGGGCTCATAAAGAACGCCGAATCCACTTATGAAAATTAGTAGTGCAGCGGCGAGAGCAAATATCAATTGAGCGGCATGGATGAATGGATAGGAAGCTGAGACACTTATTCCGCCTATTAGCAAAGAAATTACTGCTATAAATATCGTTAAGATTTGAATATTTGAGCTCTTAGCTTCACTAACTGCTGATAGTGTGGCATCACTTATTTGCCTTTCTATATCTAATATTTCTCTTGATAGCGCTGTTTCGGATTTTATCTCGAGATAATTTGTTAGACGGATCGGATAATCAGGCGATCCACTGTCCTCTTGGTCTATTGCATGGCGAATATCTTGGTCAGCCTTCTCATAAAGCCCAAGCTGAGCATGGACTCGAGCTCTTGTGGAGTAATATTTAGGATATCCCGGTTCGGAATCGATCGCAGTATTTACGGCTTTCAGTGCTTCATTGAGAAGTTTTGCTTTTTCTTCTTTTGATTGTCCATTTGACTTAGCCTTATCAACCAGGCCACCCGCTAGACTATGTAAAGCTCCAGGATAATCCGGAACTAGTTTTAGACAATGCCTAGCTAATCGAATTGCGGTGTCCAAGTCAGTTTCGGTTCCTCTATCTTTCAACAATATAGAGTAGACGTGTTGCGAAAAAAAACTCGAAAGCTTCTGATCTTCCGAGGTTCCGACAAATTCACCACTGAAATCTTCCCACACAGCGATGCCTTTCTCCGTATCTTTGTAGCGTCGATGTCGAGTTAGCAAGATTAAGAAGCTCTCTAATCGCGTCTCAATTGAGTTCTCATGGTTTTTCAGCAAATGATAATGGTTGTCAATATCGTTCTTTGAGGCTTTAGTAGCTTTCTCGGCAATTTCTTTTTCCCTATCACGTATTTTCTTCAAATCAAATTCGGGCTCATGGGTGTCCTGATTTTTTAGAAATATCCTACATAATTTTTTTGTCATTCCTAAACGTGTCCATATTCCTGAGAGTTATCGAATTCTATGGTTTTGACGCCTTAGCAACAGACAATAATGTCGCATACATTGTCAATTCTGGGTAGGGCATGAGCGAGTGGAAGGGTTGGATCTGGCACAGAGGATCTGTAAATTTTCCGGCAGCTTTTCGAGCTGATCGCGGTAAATTTGTAAACCGGAACAGACCTATTTTTCTGGGCTTTTGATATGGAGGACGTTTTTATCCCGCACACTCATTTCGAAGAGTTCACTGGCTCGGATAAGATCGCTCAGCTTCTTGTACCCGTAGTTCACGGGTGAGAAGGAACTGTTATTCGAAATGTACTGGCCTACCTTGCCGAGGTGGGCCCAGCCATCATCGTCAGCAGTCTGTTCCACCGCAGTTCGTAGAGTTCGTACCAGTACAGTGTCGCCCCTCAGTTGATTGCGGCCCCATTTGGTTTCCACAGTTGGTTTTGGCGTTCCACCGTTGCTGACGCTATCGGGTTCCTCGGTGTCCTCGCGCAGGTTCTCCGTGTAGATGAATTGCGAGCAGGCGTTGACGAAAGGCATGGGGGTTTTGCGCTCGCCGAAACCAAAGACGGGCAGGCCGGCTTCAAGAATTCGCATCACCAGGGGCGTAAAGTCGGAATCACTGGTCATGAGGGCGAAGGCATTGACGTTCCCGCTGTAGAGCAGGTCCATGGCGTCAATGATCATCGAGGCATCGGTGGCGTTCTTGCCGGTCGTGTAAGCAAATTGCTGAACCGGCCGGATGGCGTTGGCGTGGAGCTTTTCGATCCAGCCACCCAGCCGGGGACCGTTCCAGTTTCCGTGGGCATGGCGCACGTTCACAGCCCCGTATTTGGCGAGTTCCTGGAGTACCCCTTCGATGGATTGGTGACTGACGTTGTCACAGTCGATGAGTAGAGCGATTTTGTAGTTGCTGTTCATCGTGCTTGGGCTGTCCTTGTCTCAGATGGTGGTTCCGATTACTAGCAGCAAAGCCGGAACCGCGGAAAACCGGGCCAGATCTATTATTGCGGTTATTTGGGTAAGCTGCCCCGCTTTTCCGGAGACATCCCCTTTTCCCACTCAGCTTCCCCTCCCGGCGCTGGCAGAAACCGCCCAAACTCGATCATCTGGGTGGCCGGAATGTCCTGCAGATAGATCCAGACATCTTCAGCTGTGATGTCCACGATGTGGGCGATTTCTTCAAGCATCTGGCTCATCAGGGCCTGTTTGATCTCGATGCTTCTGCCCTCCCGCACCAGGCCGTGCACATACACCTGAGGCGCGGTGTTCATTCTGCCACCCACAAAGTGGTCGCCCTCATTGGCTGCAGAAAACAGAGCCTGGGCGAAGAACCGGGGTGCGCCGGTTTGGGCGCTGTGCGCCGCTGTGATGGTCTCGGCAATCTGTGATTTCTGCTGCGCCGACAGAGACAGATTCGCGACCGTGACGGTGTAAGTGGGCATGGGAAACTCCCGCCATGGGTTGTACCTTTGCACTGGATCTCGCCACTATGGGAATGAGGCGGGCTTGTTTCACTATAGCAACCCTTATCTGCCTGGCTATACGCTGGGCCGGGAAAGTCGACTGAGAGACTGAACGAGGCGTAAACATGCAAATCGGGGTAATCGCAGACACCCACAGCAAAATGCGTCCCGAAGCCCTGGAGGCTCTTGAGGGCTCGGATGTGATCCTGCATGCCGGTGACGTGGGGCGGGATGAGGTTCTGGAAGCACTGGAGGCCATCGCTCCCTTGGTTGCTATTCGTGGCAACATCGATACAGCAGGCCGTGCAGCGACGCTTCCCGAAACTCAGGACCTGGAATTCCTCGGCCACACCTTCTACATGCTCCACGATGTCAAAACCCTCGACTTCGATCCGCAAGGCCATTACCGGGTGGTGATCGCCGGCCATTCCCACAAACCCCGCAATGAATGGATTGACGACGTGCTCTATTTCAATCCGGGCGGTGCCGGGCCCAGGCGTTTTACACTGCCTATCACAGTAGGGCGGTTGCAGGTGACTGAAGACGGTGTGGTGGGTGAGATTATCGAACTGCCGGTTTGATCCTGAAGCAATAAGCTATCCTGAGACTTCTGGAAAACGGGATAGGCCTATTTTTCGCAAGCGTCAGGCATAACTATGCACAGCAGCACCCTCCGAGGCACCGATTTCAACATCACCCGGGATGGCGAGGCCATTTCGCACGGGGATATATTTTCGTCGTTCCGGGATACAGATCGCCTTGGCATCCTTGTCCCTCATCGGTTTGATGGGATTGGTGCCATGACGCTCATCATGGCCTACGTCACGGCGTTCTATGATCGTTATCGCGAGCGGGGGCCAGAGTTTTATGCCTACCCGGATTTCTTTACGTTCCAGCGAGAGGCCCCCTGTGCCGACTATGGCATGTTCGATATCTGGCCAAACCACAAGAACGTCCAGGTTCCGGGTGACGCGCAGCAGACCGCCGAGGCTATTACCGGGCGGGGCGTGAACGTTTTACTGGTTCCCGACACTGGCGCACGGGAGGTTGAGATCTCAGCGGTTGAACGGGAAAGCCTCAGGCGCAATGTCCAGCACTGCTTTGCCTATTCCGGGACCGGTACGGCGTCGCCTTCCGATCTTGTCATCGAGTGCCGGAGTGAACTGCTCCGCAGTTATGCGTTGTCTGTTCTGGATTCCGTGCCTGCAGACGGTTCGGTGCTGGAACAACGAAGGCAATGGGAAGCGCGCCTGGCCGGAGAGACGTTGCGCCAAACGTTTCGGAAATTGGATCTTGAGGATGCGTTACGGAGGATCTGATTTGCACAATGGCCGACGGTTTTTGGCAATGCTGCTGATCGGAAAAGACGGCGGCCTGAAAAGCCGCGAGCCCAGCCTCGACCTCAACGACCCTGCAACTGCCCTTGGCGGGTATCAATCGAAATAGTCGCGAACAGTTTCGCCTGAGCTGCATGGAACCCCGTTCTGCCCTGGAATAGGGCGCTTTTGGTTCTGCAGGGGATGTTGTGGCATGTCATCGGTGAACACTACAAAAAGGGGGGGATTGCACCATCTATTCAAACTGCCGGGCACACGAATGAAAACAAGCTGTCATCTTAGGTCGCTAAGCTTCGGACCTCTTCCGATTGGCGCTTGAGCTGACTTCAGACATACAGGATGTTTCCTTGCCAGAGTCAGAGTGAGGCGGCTGCGGTCGGGCATAGTCGGTAATGCCGATTATCACCACTGACGACAAGGAAACATGATATGGATAAACACACGCGAATCCTGGCTTCCCTGCTGGCATCATCTGTCTTGTTGGCGGGTTGCAGTGGCGATGATGACGCCAACAGCACCGCATCGATGTTGGACAGCTTTCCAGCCGACGGCGTGTTTCTGCCCTATAGCGTACTGAGGGATGACCTGCAGGATGGCAAGACTCAACAGACTGTTGAGATCCGCAACGGTGGCTTTGGCTCCGCAATGACCGCCCACCCGTCAGAGCCCACCCGCTTCTACGCCTTGACCGACCGTGGCCCCAATGCCTCATTCACCGGGGATTACGGTAAGGGAAAGAAATTTCCCACACCGGACTACACACCCCGGATCGGTCTGTTTGAAGTGCAGCCAGAAGGAGTGATCACGCAGGTTGGCAACATCCTGTTGAAGAGGCCGGATGGTACCGAGATCACCGGCTTGCCCAACAGTTCAGCGCTCGGTGGTACCGGCGAGACCCCCTATCATGCTGACGGCAAACCGATACTGGTGGATGATAGCCTGCCTTACGACGAAGCCACCAACCCGTTCCGGCTGGATGACTTCGGGCTGGACGGGGAAGGACTGGTGGCGCTGTCGGATGGCAGTTTCTGGATCAGCGACGAGTATGGTCCCCACATCGTTCATTTTGACAGTAATGGCCGTGAGATCGGGCGTATTAATGCCTTTGGCAATGATGACCGGGTCAGCCTGAACCTGCCGGCGGAATTCGCCAATCGCAGGGCGAACCGCGGCATGGAAGGTCTGGCGATTACTCCAGATGAGAGCACTCTGGTGGGCATCATGCAGTCCACCATGTACAACCCCGATAAGGGGGTTAAGGATCTGGACCTTACCCGTATCGTTACCGTCAACCTGGAATCCGGCGACATCGGCCAGTATCTCTATCGTCAGGAGAAATCCCAGAATTCGAACTCCGAGATTCTGGCCCTCAATGCCAACGAATTTCTGGTGTTGGAGCGGGATGGAAGCTTCCTCTACGGCGGTCCCAATGGTGAGGTGGCCGCAGCGCCAGCGGCCCAGAAACGGGTTTACCGAATCGATTTGTCCTCCGGAACCAATCTGGAAACCGTGCCGCTCACCGTTGAGCTGGCTCAGGATGACAACCTGGGGCTGACTATCTCCGGCAAGACACTGGAAGAAGTGGCTCTGGAGCAGGGTTGGGGCGCATTGGCCGAGGCGGGTATCGTGCCGGTGAGCAAGTCCCAGGTGGTGGATATGGTCGCGGAGGTCAACTATCCCCACGACAAGATGGAAGGCCTGTGGCTGATCGACAACCAGCACCTGGGTGTGCTTAATGACGACGATTTTGCCACCTGGTCCACGGGCGGTGAGCTGGAGCAGAAGATGCTGGACTCGAATACCGTGGATGGTAATCGCCTGTATATTATCGAGGCAGACCTGTTGGCGGAATGAAGCCGGCCGGATACCCCTGAACATGCTGACCCCCCGGCCTGGCGATCATTTGGGTTAGACTGGGAGGAAAGACTTCGCCCAATTGGGGGAGGTCCGATGTTGCATTACCTCAATGGGGGTTCCAAGTGGCAGGTGTTGATTTTAAAGATCGGTTTTCAATTGAGCGCGAATACAACCGGGGCGCAGATGGCTCAGGCCCGGATCAGTTCAAGTTTCCTGTTTGCGACTTGGCCAGGCTGGAGAGTCAATTGGAAAGCGATCGTGGCAGGATTATCAATTCTGCTGCGGTTCGGCGCCTGCAACAGAAAACCCAGGTATTTCCGCTGGAACGTAATGCGGCGGTTCGAAGCCGCCTGACGCATTCCCTTGAAGTACAACAAACCGGCCGCTTCATTGCGCGAAAGATCTACGAGAGGCTGGGGCAGAAGGCTGAGAATCTTGGTCTCAAGGGCCTGGACAGGGCTTTTGAAACGGTTGTCGAGATGTCTTGCTTGATGCACGACATTGGTAACCCGCCCTTTGGTCATTTCGGCGAAGCCGCTATTTCCCGCTGGTTCAGTTCCAACTTGGGCAAGCTTGCACCGTTTGAAAAGATTGATGAAGCAGAAGCCTTCAAACAGGAACTCGGTTCGGAGTTGTGTTCCTTTGAGGGTAACGCCCAGGCGATTCGTCTGATAAGCAGGCTTCAAAAGCTCAACTTGACGTTTGTTCAGGCCGCGTCTGTTTTCAAATACACGCGCAGAGCAACAGAGGCCAAGCCGACAAGCGATGAGCCACTGGCGTACCTTAAAAAGAAACCCGGGTACTATTTTTCCGAGTCTGCATTCATCGAGCGCATGCAACATGCGCTGGGGATGGATGAAGGGTGTCGACACCCGCTAGCCTATGTCATGGAGGCTGCGGACGATATTTCCTACTGTCTCGCGGACCTGGAGGATGCGGTTGATAAGGGCATCATTGGCTATGGGGCCCTGGCAGAAAAGCTAAAGTCTGCATTTACTCAGCTTCGTCCATCGGACCATCAGAACGGCCATTTCTTCAATTTTGGAAAGAAGAAGTCGTTCGACCAACTGGTGGATGAGGTACTTGAAAAGGCTGAACGAGAAGACATCAATCCGGAGCATGAGTTTTTTGTCTGGTTGCGGGTAAAACTGATTCATCCCCTTGTTAATCATGCAGCGCAAGCGTTCATTGATAACATAGAGGAGGTGTTTCACGGTCGCCTGAACCGCGCCCTTCTGGAAGATAGCTCACCCTGCCACAGTGTCATCAAGGCTTTTAAGTCGGTTGCGTTTGAAGAGGTTTTTTCTTACCCCGAGGTTCAAACCCTGGAGTTGCAGGGCTATCAGGTTATAACGGGGTTACTTGAGCTCTATCGGCCGTTGTTGGAGCTGGATACAAGTCAGTTTGACGCACTGATTGAGGGAAAAAACGGGGATTTTCTGGTGGAAAGCCGATTGCTAAAGCGATTGCCTGCGAAACACGTGAAGGCTTACGGCACGATGAGACGTGAAGCTCCTGCGGATATCTCTGAGCCATTATGGGAGTTTTATTGCCGATGCCGTCTGATTCAAGACATGGTGAGTGGTATGACAGACCAGTTTGCTCTCGATGAGTTTCGGACACTGTCAGTTATGGAGGCGAAGTAGGTTTCTGCAGGCGGTGCCTGTTTCAAAAAGACGGAGATTACATACTGACCTGAGCAATGGAGTCTCTCGTATGCTGCGTCCTCTTGGTTTTTGGTTGTTTTTGGTTCGCATTTAGAACATCCCAGGTCCAAGAGGATTTTGGTTTTTTAAAAAATATTATTATAAAACAGTTTGTTATTGTCTTCTGGTGGCATTGGTTAATGTGATTTTATGCGTTTTTCTGTCGTAGTCCATGATAGTTCACAAAGGGGGGCGCGCGCGCTACTATGAAAATGTATTGGTAACGTGATGGCGTTTCAGTACTCAGTATATAAAGGGAAGAATCAGACAAGGAGGTACCTAATGAAAGACTTCAAGCTAGGGAGTTGTCTTGCGTTTATAGTGGCCACATCACTTGCATCTGCCGGCGTCGTTGCCTCCGACAAGGAAACGGAGCGTCAAGTGTTGGTAGAAGATCGGTATGGTGGTCAGCATCAGGTCACTCAAAAAGTGTATGAGCATGGTGATGGCTTTTACACCTTTGTCAGAAATGCCCGCCCTGAAAAGTTGCGGAACATCCATCAGGATATCTGTCAGTCAGTGGGTGGTGTCGATGTTTTCGATAAAGGCACAACGATGGTGTCCCAAGGCGTTCTTGATGTCGCGATCTGCAAAATTACTGATCGCAAGGCCATTGACCGGATCACCACAGCTAATCCAGGAAAGCAGTTTTCTGCCGGGGAACCGGCTGACCAAAAAACGGAAATGATCACTGCAAACAGCGGCCTTTATTGGCCTCCTGCTCTGAACTTGATTCCTCCCAACAGAGATGTGCCGGTCAATATAAATTATCGACTCAATGGGTATGTCGAATATTACACAAAAGACGGCGGGTTCTATCACAACTCGATGCAAGCGGATAAATGCGGGATCTCTAGGTCTGGAACGATTGGCAGCGACGCTCGAGGCATGCTTTATATCAACGTGTTATGTGTCTCCCACAACGCAGGGACATGGCCTGTCTATCTGTCATCCACTATTCCCGGGCTCTCCGCAACGGCTGTCGGTGAAATAAGAGCCCAATAGTCGCTTTCCAATGAAAAGGAAGAGGGCAGGTAACTGCCCCTTCATCGACCGCAGGAGAAGTTATGCCAGCCTTAGTGTTTTGCTCCAGAGCACTCCTGTTTCTATTTCTCGGGCTTTCAAATTTGTCCATGGCGTCAGGTTCCGCTCAAAAGGACGTCACCATTGAGGATTCTAGCGGGCGATCTATATTGCTCACGATATCGTTTCGAGAGAACGGTGATGACACTCGTACGATTGTAGCGGTGGAGCCGGAACAGGAGGCGAGGGACTTTTTTGACCGCGCCTGTGAAGCTGAATACGGGCCGCAATTCCAGTGGGCTGACGTTAAAAATCACCAGGTGACTCTTTCGAGATCCGCAGGGTTCACGTATAGCTGCGTGAAAGAACAGGACCGCAAATAAATGCCAGAAACGAAAGAGTGAGTTCATGGTGTAAGTAACCACTCATGCTGCACGACACCCCGTTCTGCCCTAGAATAGGGCGCTTTTGGTTCTGCAGGGGATGTTGTGGCATGTCATCGGTGAACACTACAAAAAGGGGGCTTCAGGCGGAGGCGGTGCTGGCGCTGGTTGGGCTGTTGCTGGTGGCGATCAACCTGAGGCCGGCGCTGACCAGTGTTTCCCCTGTGCTTAAAAACATCGCTGCCGGGCTCTCGCTGTCGCCTGCCGCTCAGGGGGTGCTGACCACCCTGCCGGTTGTTTGCCTTGGGCTGGCCGCGCCATTGGCGCCCAAAATGTCGCGCCGCATTGGCCCCGAGCGCACCGTTTTTGCTTTCCTCATTCTGCTGGCCATCACATTGCTGGCTCGCCCCCTGACGGGCATGGTGGGTCTCTTCGTGTTCACGGCGCTGGCCGGGGCGTGCATCGGCATTATGAATGTCCTGCTGCCGGGGATCGTCAAGCGTGACTTCCCGACACGGGTCGGCCTCATTACCGGTCTTTATACCGTGGCCCTCAATCTGGGCGCTTCGCTGGCGGCGGGTGCCACCGAGCCGCTGCGTCAGGCCTTTGGTGATCAATGGCAGCCATCCTTGGTCTTCTGGCTGGTGCCGGCTGTCATCGCTGCGCTGGTCTGGATTCCCCAGCTTCGGGTCGCGCACACGGCTCGCGTGCGCCCGCGGGAGGGTCATTCCCTTTACCGTAATGCGCTGGCCTGGCAGGTCACCTTGTTCATGGGGCTGCAGTCGTCGTTGGCCTATACAGTTTTTGGCTGGCTGCCAACCATTCTGCAGGACCGGGGCGTCGCGCCGGTTACGGCAGGGCTGGCGCTGTCGGTCTCGATTCTGTTTCAGGTCGTTACCGCTATCACTACGCCGCTGCTCGGCGGGCGCATGAAGGATCAACGCGCGGTGCTGGTCGGTGTGGTGCTGCTCACCCTGTTGGGTCTGGCGGGCTGTCTGTATGCGCCGACACAGAGTTTGTGGCTGTGGATCGTCATTCTGGGGTTGGGCCAGGGCGGCTCCTTCAGCATGGCGCTGACACTTCTGGCCCTTCGCGCACCGGATGGCGATACCGCTGCCGAGCTGTCGGGCATGGCGCAGGGGGTCGGTTACGTACTGGCCGCCTTTGGCCCGCTGCTGGTTGGGCTTTTGCACGACTGGGCCGGCGGATGGGATGTGGTGGGCATTCTGCTGGGGCTGATCGGGCTAGGCGCAATGATTGTGGCACTGGGCGCCGGGCGGAATCTTCTGGTCAGGCCGCATGAGGCGACCTGACAGGCTAAATTGCTATACTCCAGCAGTATTCCAAATCTGCTCATCTGTCTGTTGCTTCAAGGGGCGAAATGGGTCGCGCCCGGCGCCTGAGGCAGGGATGAACCCTTCGTGGTTCTAATACCATTTCCGGAACCGACATCGCTTTCGCCACTGCAGTTTCAGAAGCAGTGGCAGCTAATCGAGGCGCGACGGTTGATTCTGTCCCGATGGCCGTCGGCGGAATTTGCTTTTACAGCCTCTATGCGCCGGAGACAATAAAAAACCTGCCGCAATGGCTGGCTTTCTATTCGTTTGCCTAAGGCCTGGTGTCGCCCGGTGCGGTGGTCATCAACGCAATTCTGTGTTCTCCAAACTCTTTCTCCATATATCGGGAGAAGGCTTCCTCAGCGCCTTTTGCCGCTGACTACCATTTTTCTAAGTTCCTCTACTTCGCGAACAATCCTATCGGCGTTCTCAGGACCGCTGTGGTATGTCAGAACCATTATGGGAGCGGAGAGGACCTCGCCGATGGTGGCGATTGACGAAAATTTTCGATCACCAGTCAGGCAGGCAGGATGCTGCAGAATAGACTAGTGTGTAGTCATAGGTAACGGATAAAGCACAATGTTAAGGATGATGTATGGACTCCTCCTCGGTACTACTGCCCTTCAATTTCCTCAAGTATCTGGGCTGCTGCGGCGCTCGCATTATGGCGGCGACCGATGGTGTTAAGACCGGAGGAAGCTACGACATTTTAATTGTAAGGCAGCTAAATGACCACGGTGAGCATTTAGCAATTCTTGATACAAGTTTTTTAAACATCAAATCGAGATTTGTAAGTCGAGGTTCCGAATTTTTTTCGAATGACAATATTTTAGTCGATCAAGGTGGAAAAAGGCTGATCAAAATATTGGCGGAATAATAGGGAAAATACTAATAGGAGATGATGGTGAATCTTAGAAGAGTAATTTTACTATTGCTGTGCGCTACGTTTTTTGGCGTTATAGAAAGTCAGGCTGCGGACACAGTATCCGTAGCTATCTCTACAAAAGATAAAAAACTAAACTCAACCGTCGCCAATGAAGATTCGATCACTGGCGGTGGGCTCCATAAGTTGTATGCATATATAAAACTGGTCTCAGACACAGCTAATATCTCCCCGAATGTGCTCTATTTTGAATGGATTCTGCACCGTGAAGGTAAAGATCTGGTGCTTTCTAACTATAATACGGATAAGAAATGGTTGATATACGAGCGAAGGTTGGATGTGGTAGAAGACTATTACAGGGTCCATAAAACAGTTTTCGGAAGCAATCCAGGCGTGTATGAGTTTCGTGTATATGAAAAGAATTCTGATGGAAAATACGAGTTAATCGAAAATGCAAGAACCGTCATTGAAGAGGGCGAGAAATGAAATTCCTATATGTGGGTATGCTGTTGATTGGCATATGCATCTTTCCTTGTTTGTCTTACGCAAATGTCACGCCTGAAGTGGAGGCATTGGCTGCGGAGCTAGACAAGGCGCAACACAGGATTGATGCGAATTCGAGGCAAATATCACTTGATATTGCGGAGATAGAAAGCAGGATATCCAAATTGACAGGCCAAATAACCTACGCTAACGAGGCATCAAAGAATATTGATGCTAAATATATGAAAATTGTTGAGGGATTGAATTCGATAAATAATATTTGGGCTAAATTGAAAGAAGTGCAGGTGATGCAGGGTAAGTATGAAGAAAGACTAAATTCATTCGGGACAGATGTCGTCAAATTAGAAAAGGAAATTGAAGCTTCAAAGAACATTGTTACCTGGGTTACCGCAATAGTTTCCGTAGTAGTGATCCTGGTCGGTCTATTCTTTTCTCAGAGGTTCCTTGAGCTCTATGCGAACTACCGCGTTATTTGCTCAAGACTTCCAAAAGAGGACCGAGAAAGAATGGGTGTCAATTGAGGAGAGAGTAAGAAGCCTTGGAGTTTAACTGTTTCTTGCTGACAACCCTTCAATAGGGTTGTCCGTTCTTGGATGAGTTTAGGCAGGTAATAGTCACTAACGGTGGAGACGGTACGATGAAAAAAATGACAATGGTAGTGTCATTGCTTGCAATTATGACTTTGACGGCATGTGCTTCTATCCCGCCTGAGGCCCCTGAGTTGTCGTCGGAGCTGGGAACAAGAATTTCCGAACTTGAAAAGTCCAATATTACGCTGCTGAATCGTTTTTTTGACCAAAAGCGAAAGGATGTGGATGAGTTTATAGAGAATGAGTGGGTCCCTGAGTTTGCGAACCAAGTTTTTTCTAATCAAACAATAGCTGATGCGTGGGACATAATCGTCAGCGAGAATGACAAAAAACAGCGATTATTGTTCCTGGTGAAAGTGGGGCCTAGACTACAAAGTAAAATCAACGAAAAGCGGCTAGAGCTTATTCAGCCACTTGATGATCTCGAAAGACGCATTGAAGGTAAGATTAGGAAAGAGTACAACCAAGCAAGAGCTATGAATAACAGCATTACTAGCTTTTTGCTTTCTGCATCTGAGGTTTCTGAAAACAGAAATCGATACTTGGAAATGGCTGGTGTAAATGGTGAAAGCCTGGGAGAGATCATTAACAAGACGGATAATGCCGTTTCCGATCTCCTTGGTAAGGCTGATGATGTCAGTAATAAAGTGACCAGAGCTGAGGAGTTCATAGGAAAGGTACGGGACATTCGTGATTCAATATAGATGATAGGGAGAAATAAAATGCCTGTTGATTGGGATAAATTTGATAGTGAAATAGATTCGATAATTGAAGAATCCGCTGACGCTACAGACGACAGACTGGCGTCGCAAATTTCTTCAATAACGCGGATGACGGATGAAGAGGTCCAGGAATTGTTTCCGGATCCGGCAGATGTAAAAAGGCTCTCCGAGTTAATGAAGATCGTAAAATCTGAAGAAGACAGAAATAGAAAGATCAACCATCTAGTTTCTAATGCTGAGGAGTTTGGTGCGGTCGTTTTGACTCTTTTGCAGAAGTTCACATAAAAACGGGCTGGGTCTTTTTATGGTGATTTTGCTGCTGCTGCAGCTTGGTGCGGATAGGCCGATGTTTTTATTTTGATTTGCTGGGTGTCAGGGAATTAGATGATGTCAAAGCCAATTATAGAGACAAGTGATGAGTTAAATCGAGCTAATGAGTTGCTGTGCAAGAGCTTTCCAATGTATAGGAAGGCCTATAGTGATAGAACCGCTTGGTTAATGGCGTGCTTTGCCGAACTGGCTTATATTAAGTTTAATCCACCTTTCATTACGGGAAAGCTAGGCCGGAAAGTTGAGACAATGCTGTTGGAAGGCAAGAGCAATGACCGTATGTTAAAAGGCGCGATTCAGCTGGCGGTTGAGAAATTTTGCTATAACCAGGAAGAGGAAAAGCGCCTACTTGAAGAGCAGCTTGAATTTCTTGGGGCGGAGCTTGTTACCACTTTTGATGCAAATGGTAGTCAAGCGATACTTATTAAAACTCATGATTTTGTTGTTTTATCATTTCGAGGAACGGAGCCGACAGAACTAAAGGATATAAAGGCGGATGCTAATGCGGTACTCACGAAATGTGTGACCGAGGGAAAAGTGCATTCAGGCTTTCACCAAGCATATAACTCGATTGAAATGGAAATTATCCAGTCTCTAGAGGATTTTAATAACTTACCTCTATTTATAACCGGCCATTCTCTTGGTGGTGCGCTGGCAACAATAGCAGCAAAGAGAATAAATCATATCGGGGGGAACGCTGCTTGCTATACATTCGGTGCACCTAGAGTATCGGATGATCACTGGCTTATGACAATGAAAACACCGATATACCGAGTAGTTAATTCATCTGATGGGGTGACCATGGTGCCACCGCCCGATAAAGTTATTACTCCACTGTCCTGGGTGTTGGGGTTTTTGCCGGTAGTAGGTGAAAAATTGAAATCTGCTCTGCGTGAGAATTTCGGGGATTATATCCACGGTGGTGACATGCGTTTTCTCACTGACGTAAAAGCGGGCGAATATCATAAGGCCCGGTTGCTCACCCATGTTGATATCTGGTACCGGCTAAAGGGATGGCTGAGGAAACAGTTTACATGGAAGAAATTCGGAACGGATCACAGTATGACAGTCTATCGTTCGAAGCTTGCGTTTATCGCTTTGCGAAGAAATTGAAAATGTCTTTATGACTTGATAACGGACGGTATTGAGTTGGTTACGTTTGTGTTTTGGTAAGTTGCTGAGGTCTCTAACAGGAAAGCGGGAATTTCCTGGTGGAAAGCCGATTGTTAAATCGATTGGCCGCAAAGCACGTGAAGGCTTATGGAAGGATGAGAGGTGAGGCCTACGCGGATATCTGGGTCATTGTGGGACTTTTATTGCTGATGCCGTCTGATTCAAGACCTCGTGAGTGGCATGACGGAGCAGTTTGCCTTGGATGGGTTTCGGACGTTGTCTGTTATGGAGGTCAGGTAAGTTTTGCACGACTGGGCCGGCGGCTGGGATGTGGTGGGCATTCTGCTGGGGCTGATCGGGCTAGGTGCGATGGTCGTGGCACTGGGCGCCGGGCGGAATCTTCTGGTCAGGCCGCATGAGGCGGCCTGACCCGTTGGACAACCGGCGTCGTCAGTAAGATAACTCCATCGCTTGGGCGATAGCCTGCCCATCAGCCGGGCTGCCGTCCCGATGGGTAACCCCCTCCAGCCACGCTTCCACGGTGTCCGGGTGTTGATTCATCCAGTGGCGTGCTGCCCGGTTTTGGGGCGCAAACTGGTTCAGGATCATGTCCATCACCTGGCCTTCCATCGACAACGAGAACTCCAGGTTGTCCAGCAGCGTGGCAACGTTGGTGCAGTCGTCGGTGAAGCCGGCGCGGGTGTTGGTGTATACCGTTGCACCGCCTTTATTCGGCCCAAAGTAGTCGTCGCCACCTTCCAGGTAGGCAATATCAAACTGTTCATTCATCGGGTGAGGCGCCCAGGCCAGGAAGACAATCCATTGGTTGTCGCGAATTTTGGCATTCACCTGGGCCAGCATGATGCGCTCGGAAGTCTCAAGCAGTTCAAATTCGGCCAGATCAAAGGCGTTGGTGTCGATCATGTCGAGAATCAACTGGTTGCCATCGTTGCCTTTTTCCAGCCCGTAGATGCGGTGATCAAACCGGTCGGCGTATTTGGCGATGTCTGAAAAGCTTTTCACCCCCGCGTCGTAGACGGCTTGCGGCACGGCCAGTGTGTATTTGGCGCCGGTCAGGTTGGGCCCCAGCCGTTCAATCTGCTGGTTGTTGACCAGCGGATCGGCGATCGGGGCCATGCTGGGCATCCAGTTGCCCAGGAAGATGTCGATATCGCCACTGGCCATGGCGTCGTAGGTGTCCCCGACGGAGTGGTCGGAGATCTCCACGTCGTAACCCAGGGCCTGCAGCAGTTCTGAGGCCACCGCGGTGGTCGCCTTCACGTCTGTCCAGTCCACAGTACCGAAGCGTATCTGTTCGCACTGCTCGGCTGCGTAGGCCTTGTGTCCGGCCAGAACCGATGCAAAAACCGCCAGGAAAAATATAATTCGCATGTTGACCCTTTTGATTGATCGCTCAATTAACAAAAACGGCGCGGAATTTTACCTAACGCCGGGTTCGATTGAAATTGGATTAGGCGTGCACACGTCTCCTTATCAGCATTTCATGCAATTCTTCGACCATTCAGGAGGGAGATGGATTACGGTGCTATGATGGTCAACAAGCGGACGAACCGGGAACCAATGGCGGTCAGTGGCCTGGCGCTGGGAACCGTTCAGTCCCGGTTTCCCTTTACATTTTCCAATCAGGCGAGAGCAATGACGATAGAACGTATTGGCACCAATCAACGCATGAGCAAGATCGTAAAACACAACGGCACGGCTTACCTTTGTGGCCAGGTTGCCAAGGATACCGGTGGCGACATTCATACCCAGGTAACCGGGATGCTGGAGAACGTGGACGAGCTGCTGGAAAGCATCGGTTCCGGCCGCGACAGGATGCTTTCGGCGACGATCTACCTGGCGGATATGGCTGATTTTCAGGCCTTGAACGAGATATGGGATAACTGGGTGCCTGAAGGCGAGGCACCGGCCAGGGCCTGTGTGCAGGCAAAGATGGCGTCTCCGGAGTTGCTGGTGGAAATTTCGGTCATCGCTGCCATTCCTGACGCTTAAGCAGGGAAACGCTGCCGTCACTTTTTCTCGATGGGGTGAAGCTCAATGTTTCGATGGTTAGGGAAAACCCGTCACCCGGCTCTCGTGTTTGCGCTGGCTATGACCGTTGTCAGCCCGGGGCATGCCGAGATCTACAAATGGGTGGATGAAAACGGCGAGGTGCATTTCAGTGATCGCAAGGATCACAGGCTTGAACAGGAAGTGGTCAACGTCAGGCCAAGCCCCTCTGAATGGTCGCGTTTTGATATCAAGGTCGAAACCGTTGATGTTGAACTCAGCGATGCGGAACACCAGCAGATTGTCGACGGCGTGAACAGCGTCTACGAGTTTTATGACCGTGTGATGTCCTTTGACATGTACCAGACGGTGCCCGTCAATATCCTGATTTTCAAGGGGGCGCGGGAATACCAGAACTACCTGGCTGGCAAGGGCGGAGGGCTGGCTGTTGCGTCCTACGGTGTGTATATGCCCCGGGAACATCAGATAGCCGTCTATATGCAGGAAGACAAGCCCCGCACCTTCAGGACGATCAAGCATGAGGTGAGCCATGCCGTGCTCCATAGCCTGGTTCCCTATGCGCCATCCTGGTTGAATGAGGGGCTGGCCGAACAGATGGAGATGTTGGGGCGGGATGAATCGGGCCTGTATTTTGAGCATCACCCGGAAAACCGCTGGGTTGTCGCCAAAGCCCGTGAACAGGGCCGTTTAGCGGCGATTGGCGAGTTCCTGAAACTGCCCAGCATTAAATGGCGACATTCGGATTTCTCCGGGAGCAGTAGTGTGCGTGCCCAGGCGGGACAGTTCGTCTATTTTCTGCTCGCCAAACCCACCCGCCGTAACTTCGTGGTGCGGCTGATGCATAACTTCGATCGGGGTGACCGCACGCTGTCGTACTACCTGGTGGATGAACACTACCTGGGCGGTGTCGCCATGTTGAATTCGGACTGGGCTCGCTGGGTGAGCGACCAGGGCGAAGGGATCATCCGGCTCTAGGGGGCAGGGCCGGATGACAGAAGACATCAGGTGGCACGGGCCCTGCGTCGCCTGATCAGCACTTTATGCAGTTCCTCCACCACCAGCAGGCTCAGGGCGAAGCCAAGCAACTGCAGCCATTCCTGCAATGAAATCGGCTGGATCTGCAGCACGTCGGACAGCCCCGGGGTGTACATGGCGCCGATGTGGGCCAGCTGGGCCAGGGGCACGGCGAGCATCAGGAAGGGGTTGCGCAGCAACGGGATTCTGAACAGGGAGCGGAATTCCGAGCGGCTGTTCAGGGCGTGGATGTTGCCGAAGAGCACCATCAGCATCAGGGTCAGGTTGCGGGCTTCCTCAAGGTTCTGGGTCTGCTCGAAGGTCCACTGGAAGTTGAGGAAGGCCACCAGGCCCATCCACGAGCCCACCACCAGCACGTGTTCGATGATGTGTTTGTCGAACACGGGCTCATGCGGCGAGCGCGGTTTCACCGACAGTTCGCCGCCTTCTTTGGGCTCGAAGGCCAGGGCCACGTCCTGGAAGCCGTTGGCCACGAGGTTAAGCCAGAGCAGTTGTACTGCAATCATCGGCATGGGCAGCCCGGCCAGTACGCAGAAGAAGAACAGCAGGATCGCGGAGAAGCCGGTGGCCACCAGCAGGCCGATGACCTTCCGGATGTTGTTGTAGACCACCCGCCCCTGTTCGATGCCGGCAACAATCGAGGAGAAGTTGTCGTCGGTGACGATCAGATCCGCCGTTTCCTTGGCGACGTCGGTGCCGCGCTTGCCCATGGCAATGCCGGCGTGGGCCTGGCGCATGGCCGGGGCGTCGTTCACGCCGTCCCCGGTGACCGCCACAAAGTGCCCGTCTCGCATGAAACTGTCCACAATCTGGGCTTTGCGGGCCGGTTCTATGCGGGCGAATACCCGGGCCTGGCGGGTGAGCTGGTCCACCGCTTCCTGGCCCCGGGTGCTGGCTTCCTCCAGCATCGGGCCGGTGACCACGGTGGCATCGGCGTCACACAGGCCCAGTTCCAGGGCGATGGATTTGGCGGTGGCCGGGTGGTCGCCGGTGATCATCGCCACTTCAATGCCGCCGGCGCGGCACTTTTCGATGGCTTCAAAGGCTTCGTGGCGCAGCGGGTCGATCATGGCGACCATGCCCAGAAAGACCATGTCGGTCATGTCGTGGTCGCCAGGCTGTGAGGTTTTCCTGGCCAGGGCGATAATCCGGTAGCCCCGGGACGCCAGCTCGTTGAACTGCGCTTCCAGGGCGGCTTTATCAATGGCGGTGGCGCCGTCGGTGGTGGACATGCGATCACACATGGCCAGCATTTTCTCCGGGCTGCCTTTGGCGTAGATGAGGGTCTGGTCGCCGATCCGGTTAACCACGCCGCTGTAGGCCTTTTCGGACTCATAGGGAATGAGGGCGATCTGCTCCTGGCGGGTGCGCAGTTCAGAGATGGACATGCCCAGTTTCTTGGCCATCACCAGAAAGGCGATGTCCACGATGTCCCCCTGGGACACCCATTCACCGCCGCTGTAATCCAGGTGGCTTTCGTTGGCGAGCACGCCGGCCACGCACAGCTCCCGGAGGGTGTCCGGGTCGGTGCTTTCCAGGCCCTGGATTTCGCCGCCGGGCGCCACGCCTTCGCCGGTCACGTCAAACTGGCGGCCATCCGGCAGCATCACCTTGCGAATGGTGAGTTCGTTAACGGTGAGGGTGCCGGTCTTGTCGGAACAGATCAGGGTGCAGGAGCCCAGGGCTTCCACCGCCACCAGTTTGCGTATGATCACGTTGAGCCTGGCCATCCGGCTCATGCCAATGGCCAGAGCCACGGTCAGTGCGGCGGGCAGGCCCTCCGGGATGACGGAGACCGCCAGGCCGATGGTCATCAGCACCATCTCTTCGAGGGAGTAACTGCCATCCAGGAGCATCAGGCAGGCGAGGGCGGCAATGGCTGCCAGGATGCCGAAGGTGACCTGATAGGTGAACTTGCGGATGCGGATCATCAGCGGTGGCTCGGCCGAGGTCTTGCCGGTGACGCCCTGGGCGATCTTGCCAAGCTGGGTCTCGGAGGCGGTGGCGATCACCCGTCCTCGCCCACGCCCGTGGGTGATGATGCTGCCGGCAAAGCACTGGTCTGCGCGTTCGGTGAGGGGCGTGCTGTCTTCACTATGGGTGTCGGCGTTTTTGGCCACTGCCAGGGATTCCCCGGTCAGCATGGATTCGTCCACCGCCAGGCTGCTGGCGCTGAGCAGGCGGATATCCGCGGGCACCTTGTCGCCGGAGGACAACAGCACGGTGTCGCCGGGCACCACTTCCTCAACGTCCACCGTGATGATCTGGCCGTCCCGCAATACATGGGCCGTGCCTTTCATCATCTGCTTCAGGGCGGCGGCTGCCTTCTGGGCCGAGTATTCCTGCACGGTGCCGATCAGCGCGTTGATCAACAGCACAATCAGGATGAACACCCCGCTGGGGTTCTGGCCCAGCGCAAACGAAATCCCGGAGGCGATCATCAGAATGTAGATGAACGGGCTGAGGAACTGCCGGGCAAACAGCTCCAAGACCCCCGGCATGGGTGGTGTGGGTAGCTGGTTATAGCCGTATTTCTCCAGGCATGCGCTGGCTTCCTGGCGGGTCAGGCCGGTGTCAGGGGGAGCCTCCGCCCCCGTCGTTAGGTCACTACTCGTCACTGGCCAACATCTCCCTGATGGACGCCTCAATCTGCCCGCCGCAATACGATTTCCCGAAGGCCTGTTCCAGCTCTGAAACATGAGCCGCCAGGGACGGCTTGGCGCCGATCTGTTGGCAGAGCCTGTGGATGCCCGGTGCGTGGGTTTGCACGTCCGGCTCCAGTTCAGGCAGGCAGCGGATCATGTTTCCAAGAAGGGCATACACGCCAATGTCGGCAAAGGTCACCGTTTGCCCGCCGATATCACCACGGGCCAGGGAGGCCTCGAACACCGCCAACCACCGGGGGAAACGCCGGTTGCGGAATTCCTGCCACTCCTCGCGCGTCCACATGCGTGAGCCGTTGTATTGGCATATTTCCATCAGCAGGTCGTTGCAGTCCATGATGATCTTCTGGCAGACGGCTGCCGCGTAGGGTTCCGAGGGGGCCAGGCCGAGTTCATGGCTGGCGTATTGGACTATCGCCGGCATCTGGCTGAGCGTCTGGCCGGTTTTCAGGTCCTTCAGCAGGGGCGGGCCGATAAACGGGATGTCCTGGCTGCCGGGAGGCTGGCTCATGAGTCTGGCAATGACATCCGGGTTGTATTCTTCCAGCAGAGGCACTTCCTGGTAGGCAAACAGATAGCTGATAAAACAGCCGCGGAATGCGCTCGGCCAGTAGAACATCTGGAATCGTGGTGTGGATGATGATGGCAATTTGGCCTCCTGCGGGAGCTGTGCTGTGAATAGTGATCAGCTCCAACGCCTGGAGTCCTCCTCCATTGCTCCGGTGACCAGCTCAGGTGAAGAGCTGGCGAGACTTGCGGGTGAGCTGAAGGATATGTCTGCGCGGTTCGTGTTTTTATGTGCTCAGTCTTCAGACTTGCTGGGATTGGTAGCTGTTTCCGTGGCCTGGAGATCCTCGCCAACAGTATAGGCTTCGCTCTGTGTCTCGGCCACCATCTGCAGTTTTTCACGGTTCGGCAATGGGTACAGGGTTTCGAACTCTGAGGTAAAGCGGCTCAAGGTGATGTTGCAGGCCAGACAGATCATCTCAACTTCCAGGTATTCAAGCCGTCGTTCTCCGCTTTCATATTTGGATACGAAGCTCTGTGGTTTGCCCAACCGTTCGGCCAGCGCCGCCTGGCTGAGTTGTGCCTGCTGCCGTACGTTTTTTAGGGCCTTGCGAAAAGCCTGTTGCCGGTATGTCCACAAAGTATTTGCCATTCCGGCACTCTATGGGCAAAATCGGGATATCCCATTTTGGGATATCGGCCTGCGCGTGTTGCTTCCTTGTGGGTCGGAGTCCGCCAGGCTAGGGAAGGGTAAGCAGATGGAGAAGACTGGCGATCTCAGCTTTAGTGAGCCTGATGCTGAGAGCGGCCGCAATGGATTGTTGGAAAAGCTACCGTTGTTGATGATGGAAGCCCTGTCGTCCATCCAGCAGGGCGAGCATCTTACAGGAATATTGCCTGAGGTGTTACGGGAGGTGGAAAAATATCTTCCGGCTGCCTGCTGCCGGCTTTACCTGGCGGATGAGTTGTTCTGTGCCCAGCCTTTGAGCACGGCTGCCTGCCGGTCGTCGGCACACCATGCGCAGCATTGGCTGACCTCAGGATACGGCTGTGAAGCCTGGGCGGGAGACTGCTTTCCCCTGTATTCGTCCGTCGGTAAGTTATCCGGAACCCTTCAGATATACTGGTACGGTCATCCGGACCCGGCCTTCGCTTCGGTTTTGCGCTTGGTCGCCAAGGCGTTGGCGGCGCTGGTCGAGCACTTTTGCTTCTGCGCGCAGTTAACACGCAACGCCAGTCACGACGATCTCACCGGCCTGCTCAATCGCAGCATATTCTTTGAATTCCTGGAGGCGGAGCTGAATAAGGCTGCCAGGACACAGACGGCTTTCAGCGTGATGATGATGGATCTTGACCACTTCAAGTCTATTAATGACCAGTACGGTCACGCGGTCGGTGATCAGGTTTTAAAGCACTTTGCTGAACTGCTGCGTTCGTTGCTGCGCAAGAGCGACATCATTGGTCGCCTCGGCGGTGAGGAATTCGCGGTGATTCTCCCGGGCACCCATCTCCAGAGTGCGGCCAAAGTGGCTGGAGAGATCCTTAACCAGACGGCTGACCTGGCTGTGGCCCACGCCCGGCAGACCGTCGTACATTTCACTGTCAGCATCGGAATTTCCACCTACCCGGACTTCGCCAATATCAATGCCCTGATGAGTGCAGCCGATGGTGCCCTGTACCGGGCCAAGAAAAACGGCCGAAATCGGGTAGACGTTCATCAGGAATGAATAATCCGCGTCCACCGAAGCTGATAGTGGCCCAGAGGGGCAGGCCGGCTTTGCTTATGGGGGATCGTTATCCTTCTGTTTTGTCGGTAATCAACGGGTATTTGTTGGCTGAGTTTTATCCGTTGTGGATTTGGCTGAGTATTTGTATAGTTTTCACTGTCCCCTTCAGATTGAGGTATTTGTCCAATGCGCAATTGATGCCGCCGTTGCAATAACGGCCAGTCTCCACCAGCCCCGGTTGTAGGGGGAGGTTTCGGCATCCTGGAAATAGCGCATGACAAATATTCATCTCGTTTTAAACGACGTGTCCTACGTACTGCCAGACGGCAGAACTCTTTTTTCTGGCCTTAATGAGGCGTTTGATGGTCGCCCGACCGGTTTGGTTGGGCGTAATGGTGTGGGAAAAACGGTGCTGGCCCGCATTCTTTCGGGGTTGTTAAAACCGTCGTCCGGGCACTGCGTCTGCTCCGGCACGGTGCATTACCTCGGCCAGCAGGTGATCCTTTCTGACGATTCGACCGTGGCTGGCCTGGCGGGGGTAAAGCACGCGCTGGATGCGCTCGGAAGGATTGAGTCGGGCAGCACCGCGGCGGCGGATTTCGACGCTGTCGGCGATGACTGGGACATCCGTCAACGACTGGAGCATGAGCTGCAACGCAGCCACCTGAGCTACCTTGAGGCCGATACCCCTGCCAGCACGTTGAGCGGTGGTGAGGCGATGCGAGTGGCTCTGATCGGCGCCATGCTTTCGAAGGCAGAGTTCCTGATTCTGGATGAGCCGAGCAATCACCTGGACAGGCCGAATCGCCAGGCGTTGCTTGAACAACTGCAGCGGTGGCCTCGTGGACTGATCGTGGTCAGTCATGACAGGCAATTGCTGGAGTCGATGGAACGTATCGTGGAGTTGTCTTCCGGGGGGCTGAGAAGTTACGGGGGCAACTACTCGTTTTATGCCCAAACCAGGGCGCACGAACGCCAGCAAGCGCTGCAGAATCTGAATGAACGCAAGCTCGAACGCCAGCGACAGGATCAGGCGATGCGGAAACAACGTGAACGCCAGGAGCGACGTCAGGCCCGGGGCAACCGACAGGGCAAAGAGGCTAATCAGGCCAAGGTGTTGCTGGACCAACAGAAGGAACGCAGCGAAGTATCGTCGGGTACTTTGCGCAGGCAACACGATGCCAGACGGGCACAGTTGAATGCCCAGGTGCGTGAAGCTGCTCGGCAAGTCGAGGATGAAGCACAGATAACGCTTCATGGCATACCGGTTGCGCCGGTCGCCAGACGTCACATGGCAGAGCTTGATGGCGTGGTGTCCCATGACGACTCGTTCCTGGACCGGCTCGAACTGACAGACCGTTTGTTCGGTACCGACCAGGGTTGGCGGCTGGAGCAGACCTGATGGCTCGAGGAGTGCTAAAGGGACCTGCAGTCAGGCTTTCGGTTTACCGGGAAGGGCTTTCGGCATGATGTGTCGCCAAAGCCGCCCATCGATAGCGGACAGCCCCAGGGCAATCAGCGCCATTCCCGCAAAATGGACGGTTTCCAGTGTTTCGTTAAGGAACCAGGCGCCGAGAATGATGGCCGACACCGGGACCAGAAGCGTGACCAGCAACAGGTTGGTTGCCCCTGCCGATGCCAGGAGTCTGAAATACAGAACATAGGCGACAGCGGTTGAGAGCAGGGCGAGGGCCGCAACAGCGCCAATGCTTCCCGGGTTGACCTGGGCAAAATCCACCGGCCCATCCACGGCCAGTGCCACGGGGGTCAGAATAATCGCCGAGCCGGTGACTTGTCCTGCGGCCGTCGTGATCGGGCTTATGTTCATTGCCCGGAATCGGCGGCCATAAACCCCTGCGAACGCATAGGAAAGTGTTGCTGCGATGATGGCAAGCTGGGCCAGAAGGTTGTCCCCGCCAGTGAGGGCCGGTAGTCCGATCATAACCACGACACCCAGGAAACCAATGGTTACGCCCGTGAGCTTCAGAGTTGTGGCGCGCTCATCGGGCAGCAGCATACCAGCGACAACAACTGTAAATATGGGGGTGGCTGCGTTGAGAATGGACGCCAGCCCGGAGGCAATCTGGGTTTGTCCCCAGACGATGAGAGCAAACGGAATAACGTTGTTGAGCAACCCCATCCCCATAAACGCGACCCAGACCCTCAGTTGCCTGGGTGGGCGTAAGCCGGTGGCCAGGGCGAAACACCACAGTGCGATTGCTGCTATCCCGACCCGAAGGGCAACAATGGTTAAGGGCGGAAGATCAGAGACAGCGACTCCGATAAAAAAGAAAGAGCCTCCCCAAAGCACGGAGAGTGTGATCAGCATCGACCATTCCCGGGCGCCCATTGAGGTGTTTATAGGAGTATTCATGAGGTGTGCCTCTTTGGAATCAATGGACAGGGCTAGCCTAGCAAGCGGTTAGCGCCCGAAACATCCGAATCTTGTCGCGGAGGCAGGCTTATCAAGCAACAAAGGAATCTGCTCAAAAAGGATGGCGGGTTTCCTGTCGTGAGGGATGCATTTGTTACTATGGTTGGCTCTCGACCCTGAGCGCGATGAAACCCTGCGAATGAATGCTCCCTTCACACTGCGCCCCTACCAGCAGGAGGCCGTTGACGCCACGCTCCGGCATTTCCGCCGGTCCGATGAGTCTGCGGTGATTGTGCTGCCGACGGGGGCGGGCAAAAGTCTGGTGATCGCCGAGCTGGCCCGTCTGGCCCGGCGCCGGATTCTGGTGCTGACCCATGTGAAGGAACTGGTGGAGCAGAATCACGCCAAGTATGAGAGCTACGGGCTAACCGGCGGCGTCTTCGCCGCCGGGCTGAACCGCAAGGAAAACCGGCACCAGGTGACCTTTGCCAGTGTGCAGTCGGTGTCGGCGAACCTGGAACAGTTCTGCAATGACTATTCGCTGGTCATTATCGATGAGTGCCACCGGGTGAGCGGGGAGGATACCAGTCAGTACCAGCGGATCATTGAGTTGCTGCGCCAGCAGAACGACTCCCTGAAAGTGCTCGGGCTCACTGCCACCCCTTACCGCCTGGCCATGGGCTGGATTTACCGCTACCACCATCGCGGCTTTGTGCGCAGTGAGGACGACAAGCCGTTTCAGCACTGCATTTACGAACTGCCATTAAGCTTCATGATCAACCGGGGCTATCTCACCAGGCCTGAACTGGTGAATGCGGCGGTGGCCCAATACGATTTCTCCGCGCTGGCCCAGGACCGGTTTGGCGAATACGCCGAGAAAGACGTCAACCAGTTGTTAGGCAAGCACCAGCGGGTGACCCAGGCCATCATCGAGCAGGTGATGGAGTTGGCGGCCGAACGCCGGGGCGTGATGATCTTTGCCGCCACGGTGGACCACGCCCGGGAGATCACCGGCTACCTGCCCGAACACGAAACCGCCCTGGTGACTGGCGCGACGGATATGAAGGAGCGCACAAGACTGATCGGGCAGTTCAAGCAGCGACAGTTGAAGTACCTGGTGAATGTGTCGGTGCTCACCACCGGTTTTGATGCGCCTCATGTGGACTTTATCGCCATCCTGCGGCCAACCCAGTCGGTCAGCCTGTATCAGCAGATTGTCGGCCGGGGGCTCCGGCTGGACGAGGGCAAGCGTGACTGCCTGGTGATCGACTACGCGGGCAACAGTGTGAACCTGCATCATCCGGAGGTGGGCGAACCCAGGCCCGACCCGGACAGCGAGCCGGTGCAGGTGTTCTGCCCGGCCTGTGGTTTTGCCAATATTTTCTGGGGCAAGACCGACGGCGACGGCCGTATGGTTGAGCACTACGGGCGCCGTTGCCAGGGTATTCTGGGTGCCGCAGACGGCGAGGAGCCGGCGCTTCAGGACGGGCCGCCACAGCAGTGCGATTACCGGTTCCGGTTCAAGGAGTGCGGCCACTGCGGCGCTGAGAATGACATCGCAGCCCGTAAATGCCATCAGTGCCAGAGCGCGATCATTGACCCGGACGACCAGTTAAAAGATGCCCTGAAACTGAAAGACGCCATGGTGATTCGCTGTGCGGGAATCTCACTGGGCGGGAAGGGCGAAAAACTGAAAGTCACCTATCACGGCGAAGACGGGGAAGAGCTCAGCGAGTCGTTCGATTTCGGCAAGCCTGCCCAGCGCACGGTGTTCAACAGACTGTTCGGGCGCCGGTTTGCCAACAGTCAGGCGCCGAAAACCTTCAACAAGGCGGACGAGGTGCTGGACATGCAGGCCCTGCTGTCGGCCCCGGATTTCGTCATCGCCCGCAAGCACAAACACTACTGGCAGGTTCAGGAGCGGGTGTTTGATTATCAGGGGAACTATCGAAAGGCTTACCAGGCCTGAGGCGCATCTATCGTTTCAGGTCGCGGTAGAAATTTTCGTGTGAGCCCAGAGCCATTAATTCCAGCACCAGCTTGCCATCGTCAAAGTGATAGCCGAGCAACGTGAGTTGCTTGTTCATCTTGAATTTGTAAACGCGTAGAAACGCCAGGTCACCTTTTTTCTGGGTGCCCAGGGTCGGGCATGCCATTAACTCTTTGATAGCGGCGTCCAGGTCTTGCTTCTGGTTTGGTTTCAGCTTTTTGACCGCTTTTTTGAAAGTGGGCGTCTGCAGGACGGTGGTGACTTTAGCCAAAATCGTACGTCTCCAGCTTCCCTGCTTCCCGCTCGGCCTGTGCAATGATGGCTTGCCGGACGAATTCGTAAGGCAGATCCGGGTTGTCTTCCATCATTTCGCCGATTTTTGCCCAGTGTTCGATTTGTTTGGGAGTGGTGCGATTCAAGGCTTTGGCGATGATGCTGGCTTTTTGAACCAGTTCTTCATCCAGGCGCACGCTGTTGGTAGCCATAATTAAGTAGACCTCAGGATATTTTGGTGATGCAATTTGCCACAATTGTAGCAGAAAGTTTTTTCGTGTTGTCCCCCAACAAATCAGCTTTTAGCTCACGCCGCCGGGGACCACGGAATTCTGCTCCATCAAAAAATGAGCTTCCGGCTATCAAGGTTAGCGGCGCCGGAACACCAGCAACTGGTTGTTGGCGGGCAGGGCGTGTTGTTCGGTTAACCGCATGCCATTGGCTTCCGCCAGGGCGCTGAGGTCGGTCAGGTCACGGATGCCCATATGGGCGGCCTGGGACTTCAGGTACTGATCAAACTGGCGGTTGCTGTCACTGGTGTAGTCACCCTGTTCGTTGAACGGGCCGTACAGGCAGAACGCGCCGTCGCTGGCCAGGCGTTCAGCAATTCCCTGGAACATCTGCTCCACTTCCGGCCACGCCATGATGTGAGCGGTGTTCGAGGAAAAAGCCCACTGAACAGCGCCGACCGGCCAGGGGCTCTGGCCAACGTCCAGCTCAACCACCGGCAGCATATTGGGCAGTGCCGCCCGGGCCAGCCGCTGCCGGCAAAGGTGGGCGGATTCCGGGCGGTCACTCGGTTGCCATGTCAGATGGGGCATGGCCCTGGCGAAGTGTACGGCGTGCTGCCCGGTGTAGGTTCCGATTTCCAGGACTTTGCCCGGTGTCACGAACACTTCCTGCAATTGCGCCAGAATCGGGGCTTTGTTGTTCTCGCAGGCCTGGGAATAGGGCAGGTCGTTGGTCATTGGGTATCCTCTCCTTTAATCGATAAACTGAACACTAACCCCCAACGCTGAGGAGCGAAATCATTATGAGAGTTTCTTTTTCAGGGAAGGCCCTGCTGCTGTTGCTGACGCTGGCGTTCACACCCCTGGTGGCGCAGGCCGAGCCGGTCTGGATTGATGTGCGAACTCAGGCGGAATACCAGCAGGACCACATTGACGGCGACCCACTCATCCCGCATCAGAAGATTCTGGCAAAGGTGAGTGAGCGCTTCCCGGATAAAGACACGGAGATCCGCCTGTACTGTCGCAGCGGCAACCGGGCAGGCCAGGCGAAATCCGTTCTGGAAGACGCGGGCTACACCCATGTGACAAACGCGGGTGGTATCGATGACGTTCGGGAAACCCGGGATCTGTGACCAGGCCGCCGGGAGTCAAAGTTCGATAAAACGGGGTACCACCATTAATCCGACCCCCACCGCGATCATTTCCCAGGGACTGCTGGCGAGGTACGGGTACAGCATCATTCCGATGCCACAGTAACGGGCAACGATATTCTGCCGGCGCCGGCCGTACATGAAGTATCCGAAACCAATGCCTCCGAAGAGCACAGAAAGCAGGATGTCGGCCGTTTCCATTCGATAGCGTCCTGGTTGATTTCTCTCTGGTTGCCCTGACTATTGATAGAAACAGATAGCCAGAGGCAACTGGATTATGGCGGATATTCGACACCTCGTGTGCCCCCATTGTCACAAAGTGAATCGCGTACCGGCGGACAAGCTGTCATCCGGTGGCAATTGCGGTGCCTGCAAGCAACTGCTGTGGCCGGATTCGGTTCTGGAACTGGACGACCGGAGCTTTACTGCGCACACCGGGCGCAGTGATCTGCCGGTACTGGTGGATTTCTGGGCCAGTTGGTGCGGCCCCTGCAAGATGATGGCGCCCCAGTTCGAGCAGGCCGCCAGGGCCTGGCAGGGCAAAGTGAGGTTTGCCAAGCTGAATACGGAGCAGTCCCCGGGACCGGCCGGCCAGTTTGGTATCCGCAGTATTCCCACCCTGATCCTGTTCCAGAATGGCCGTGAGATCGCCCGCCAGAGCGGCGCGATGAATCAGGCGCAGATCAGTCAGTGGCTGCAGTCGAAAGGCATCGGCTGACAACCTTTCCTGTTGTTCATCGGTACTTAACTATGAAAAACCTCCGCTCAGAGGCATCCTTGTCTGAGCCTTTTCAAACATTTTATCCAGAGGAGTATTGACCGTGAGATTCCCACTGCGACTGCAGGCCGGCGTTCTTATGCTGGCCCTGACCGTGCCGTTGGCCCAGGGCCATGCCGCTGAGACAGAGGGCGATGGCGAGGCAACCGTCGAATCCCTGCGCCAGGAAATTCAGAGCCTGGATCAGGAACTGAGGGAATTCACTACCGAGCGCCGGGACCGGCTGATGACAGACATCGAGCAGGTTCTCGAATCCCTGGATGCCCGCATTGAGACCCTGGAAAACCGCCTGGACGAAGACTGGGACGAAGCCGACAGGCTGACCCGGGCCCAGGCCCGGAAGGCGCTAGCTTCCCTGCGCAGAGAGCGGGCTCGCGTGACCGAGTGGTATGAGCGTATGCAGGACAGTGCTGACTTTACCTGGGAGTCCATGAAGGAAGGGTTCAATGATGCCTTCGATCAGCTTTCCAAGGACTGGGAGAGTGCAGAACAGACCATTCGTGAGGCCGTCGAAGCGGACTGATAATGCCGACGTTCACGGCCCGGCCTGCTGCCTGGCACCCCACAGCAAGAATCGGATGGAAATGCCCGGCGAAATCCGTTCAACTGGGCGTAACGGTTGAAGAGGGATTGTCCCATGTCGGCATCATCGAAGCAGCAAAGGCAGACTGCCGCCCTGGCCAGTAACAGCGCCGTAGACGGTAATGCACGGATGGCCGGGCTGGTCGCGGTCGCACGTTACATTGAAGCGAACGCAGAGGCGCCGTTAACGCTTGCCAGCCTGGCGGGCATTGCCGGTTTATCCGCCTCCCGTTTGCAGAGGGCCTTCAAGGAAGCGTTCGGGGTCTCCCCCAAAGCCTATCAGGACGCGTTTCGTATGCGTCGCTTCAAACGTTACCTGAAAGAGGGGGATGGGGTGACCGACGCAATTTTTGCGTCCGGGTTTGGTTCCGTCAGCCGGGTCTACGGTGAGGCAACGCGAAACGTGGGTATGCCCCCCAGAACCTACCGGGCCGGCGGTGCCGGTGAGGTGATTACCTACGCCTGTCGAAACACCGCGCTCGGCGTGATGGCCATGGCCGCCACAGACAAAGGTGTCTGTTTTGTCCAGTTCGGCGAGGACGAGGTGTCTCTGATCGACTGTCTGCGAACGGAATTCCCCCACGCCGAACTGATCCTGTCCCCGGCCGAGAATGCGCCCGAACTGGACGCCTGGATGCAGGCGCTGGATGAGCACCTCAGCGAGGGCGCGCCCAGTCCCAGCTTGCCGCTGGACATGCGCGGTACTGCGTTTCAGGTGAAAGTGTGGCGGTTCCTGTTGAGCATCCGTGAGGGTGAGGTGCTCAGTTACAGCGACGTGGCCGCGGGGATCGATAAACCCAAGGCGGTGCGGGCGGTCGCCTCTGCCTGCGGGAAAAACCGCATTGGTGTGCTGATTCCCTGCCATCGGGTGTTAAGAGGGGATGGCGGGCTCGGCGGCTATCGCTGGGGGCTGGCCCGCAAACGGGCGCTGTTGCAGGCCGAAAAGAGACATAACAGGCCCGGTCGTTCTGTCGAACGCGGGCCTGAGTGATTCAATCTTCAGTAGGCCAGGCTAAACCGGGCATTGCGGTGTTGAGGTGTTTCCAGCTCATCGATCATGGCCTTGGCATAATCCTCCACGGAAATGCGGCTTTCGCCGTTGGCATCGGTCAGGAGTTGATCCCCGCCCAGGCGGTACTGGCCGGTGCGTTCACCCGGTGCAATCATTGCCGCTGGTGACAGCATGGTCCAGGCAACGTCCGTCTGTGCCTGCAGTTGGTTCAGCGCGTAACGGGCGCCTTCGGCGGTGGCTTTGTATTCCTCCGGGAACTCCGGGGTATCAATCAGTTGCTTTCCGGGCGCCACTTCCAGGGAACCGGCACCTCCGACCACCAGCAGGCGCTGCACTCCGGCCTGCCCGGCGGCTTCCAGAATGCTGTCAAAGCCTTTGGCGTAGTAACCGGCAACGTCCTCCTGGGCATGCCCGGAGAAGGCGCTGAGCACCGCATCAAAACCTTTGAGGTCTTCCGCCAGCGTTTGGGTCTGCTGTACGTCCGTCTTTTTAACCAGCAGTCCCGGCTGGGATTCGAGCCGTTCCGGGCGGCTGACCAGCGCGGTGACCGTATGGCCCCGGTTCAGTGCTTCCTCGCGCAGGCCTGATCCGATAAAACCGCTGGCACCGATGATGGCAATGTTCATGGTGTGATCCTCGTTGACTGGTGAGTGATGGGCCAATTGTGCGCCGGGATATTGATTTGAAAAACGGCGCAAACAATAATTCACTGTTATCAAATCAATAACAGTGGTCCTATGATTGACGATATTGACCTCAACGCCCTGCCGGTATTTGTTGCTGCGGTGGAAGCGGGTTCTTTCACGGCGGCGGCCGATCGCCTGGGATGTACCAAAACCAAAGTCAGCCTGAACATCCGGGCGCTTGAGCGCCATCTGGGGCTAGCCCTGTTCAACCGCACGACCCGCCAGGTCACGGTTACGGAGGCCGGCCAGCAACTGTACCGGTCCAGCCAGCCCCTGCTGGCCCAGTTGGGAGAAACCCTGAGTGACGCCGGCACCACCGCGCGAACCCTTGGGGGCACCCTGCGAATGACCGCGCCGGCGGATCACATGGCGCAGAGCCTGGCTCCGGCCGCTGCCGCGTTTGGCGAGCAGCACCCGAACCTGACCATTGAACTGCGCAGTGGTGACAGGGTGACGGATATGGTCGGTGAGGGGATCGATCTGGCCATCCGCATGGGCTGGCTGAAAGACTCCACGTTGCGAGCCCAGAAGCTGGGTGAGTTTGGGCAGACGGTTGTCGCTACGCCCGGTTATCTGAAATCGCAGGGCGTGCCAGACCACCCGAGCGAACTGAGCCGGCACCGGTGGATTGAGTTCACGCCCTTGCCCAGCGGTCTGACCTGGTGGTTTGAAAAAGACGGGGAGCGGGTTCAGGTCTCCATGAACAGTCATCTGAAAGTGGATAGCACCAGTGCGGTGCGCAGCCTGATTCTGAACGGCGCGGGTTTGTCGGTACTGGCTGGTGATGTCAGTCGACAGCATCCGGAGTTGGTGACAGTGTTACCGGACTGGCAGTTGCCCAGGGGCGGCATTTATGCGGTTTTCCCTCCCGGCGCGTTCATTCCCGCCAAGGTCCGCGTATTTGTGGACTTTTACCGGCAATGGCTGACAAAGGCCGAATGAGTGTGGTTGGGGCAGGGAACTGAGTTAAGACGGGGCAGGGTTGCCGCCTGATCCGGAAGGGACCAGGCGGCGAGCGGGAGGCGCTAGATTTTGGGGCCTTTACCCCGCACAGCATTGGCCACCAGGGAAATAACCAGCAGTACCAGGAAGATGAAGAACAGAATCTTCGCAAAGCCGGCTGCGGTTCCGGCGATGCCGCCAAACCCGAGAATACCGGCGACAATCGCGATAACCAGACAAACTATAGCCCAATAGAGCATTTTGCATCCTCCATTCAAAGGTGTGCTTTAACCGTGGCACACGCATCGGGGAACCGCAATTTTCAGGCCGCTTTGTGGAAGGATGTTAATGGCACGGTCATCCCTGCACCGGGCTGAAACGGATGGCAGTGAGGCAGGGTGTTTGCATGTACTCAGGGCTTTCTAGGATGATTTGTCGATTCCCATGCACCGATTCCGGAGACTGATATGAACGAAGCCTGGCTGAAGGCCCTGCCCAAGGCGGAACTGCACCTGCACCTGGAAGGTGCGCTGGAACCTGAACTGATGTTTGCGCTGGCACGGCGCAATGACATTGAGCTGCCCTGGAATGACGTGGATGCGCTTCGCCAGGCCTATTCCTTCAACAATCTGCAGGAATTCCTGGACCTGTATTACCAGGGCGCGAACGTGCTGCGTACCGAACAGGATTTCTATGATCTGACCTGGGCCTACCTTCAGAAGTGTCACGAGCAGGGCGTGGTTCATGTTGAGCCCTTCTTCGATCCGCAGACCCACACCGGGCGAGGTATTCCGTTTGAGGTGGCGATTAATGGCATCAGCGCAGCCCTGCGCGATGGTCGCGAGGATCTGGGCATTACCGGTGGGCTGATTCTGGCGTTTTTGCGGCATCTTTCGGAAGACGAGGCGTTTGAAACCCTGGAGCAGGCGATGCCGTTCCGCGATCAGTTCTTCGCCGTGGGCCTGGACAGTTCGGAAAAAGGCCACCCGCCCAGCAAATTTGAGCGGGTGTTTGCCAAGGCCAGGGCCGAGGGCTTCCGGGCCGTGGCCCATGCCGGTGAGGAGGGACCAGCCGATTACATCTGGGAGGCGCTGGACCTGCTCAAGGTGGACCGGATCGATCATGGGGTCCGGGCCGTTGAGGACCCGAAACTGCTCGACCGGCTGGCGGAGGAGCAGGTGCCGTTAACGGTATGCCCGCTGTCCAATACCAAGCTGCAGGTCTTCCCGGATATGGCCCACCACAATATCCTGGAGTTGCTGAGCCGAGGCCTGAACGTCAGTGTGAACTCCGACGACCCATCCTATTTCGGTGGTTATGTTCTGGAGAACTTCCTGGCATTGCGTGATGAGCTGGGCATGACCGAGGAGCAGGCCCACCAACTGGCCAAGAACAGCATGGATGCTCGCCTGGTGTGATCAGAGCGGGTGGTATTCCTCAATGCGGGCGAAATGGGTAAAGGCGTGCCCGTCCCAGCGCACCACATAGTGGCCGGCCTGCATCACCGGTGTGGTTGCAGGTGGGCGTAGCAGGGCAATGGCTTCAGCGCCGGGGTTGCGTACCGAGCTGTAAAGAATGCCGTATTCCCCGGCATTGAGC
Organism: Marinobacter oulmenensis; assembly: GCF_014201735.1. GTDB lineage: Bacteria > Pseudomonadota > Gammaproteobacteria > Pseudomonadales > Oleiphilaceae > Marinobacter > Marinobacter oulmenensis. Next base: position 66,241 of record NZ_JACHFE010000006.1, read on the forward strand.
AGGGCCGCAGCTGTCTGTTGGCCGGGGGCATAGTTGGTGTTGTGCATGTACTGCGTCTGATTGCGCAGGTCTACCAGTGGCTCGGCGGTGTGGCCTGTGTAACAGCGCACAATGGCGGAACAGTCGTTGGTCACACCGAACCCTTGCCAAACCCCGGCTGTGTGATAAGCCCATTCCCGGAAAGCGGTTTTCAGTGAATCGCCGGCGTAGTAGGCGCCACGGCGCAGGGTGTTAAAGCGCCCCTCGGACGGGTAGCAGAACGAAGCCATGACGGCGCCCCAGCCTGGTCCATAGCGGTAATCCTTGTCCTCCACATACCGGGGCCAGTGGGCCACGCGGTCACTGGTGGCGGATTCCAGCTCACCCAGTAGTAGAGCGTCGTCGCTTTCAAAGCAATCCAGTGGTGGATATTTGCTGTGAATAACGCGGTGATGTTTCCACTCCGGTTTGACGTGTTCCACCTGATCTCCGATTCCTTTTCGGATCAGCCGCGCATAGCATCAAGGTTACGGCGGACATAGTACAGGGCATCCATGGATCCCTGTTCCAGCAGGTAGTCACGGATGGACCGCCCGCGCAGGCCCATCAGATCAATGGGTTTCTGGAACCATTCAAAGGCGAGGTCTTCCTGGCCGGCCGGGGTGATCAGGGTCAGCGCTTTATGGATGCCCAGTAGGAGGCTGACCCGCTCCATTGTGTCGCGGGTCACTTCGACCTCGTAACCGCTGTTGACCCTTTTCTGCCAGTCGGTCAGCGTGCGCCGGCGAACACCCCCGAGCAGGGTTCCCAATTCATCCATGGTCAGCCCCCAGCGCTCGCGCCGTTCAAACAGCCATTTCAGCCCGGCTGTACTGTGCCGGGCCGTCAGCGCCGGGCCGGTCTTCGCAGGGGGAGCTGTATCGACTGGCTGGTGTTCTTTCAGACCAATCATGGGCTGGCCTCTCAGGGAATGCGTGTCTTGACGTTCATTGTGCCACTATAAGGGCAGGCGAGAGCATAAGCAATTCTGCTCAAAAATGAAGTAATCGGGCGGTATTGCCTGGATTTGGGTGAGGTGGTCCGATAAGGTCCTTGCGCCCGTCTCGGGATGATGCTTGGAGGGGCATAGCTTTGATCTGTCGTGCCGGGCGGGCAACCAGAGTAATGCCTCTGAATTGCCCGCCTGCTATTTGTCTGGCTTTGTTCAGTGGCGCGGGTTGTCGCCGGAGGATGATGAATCGTCGGAATTGTTATCGTCTGAAGTGAGGTAGAAGTCCTTGTCCTCGTAGGTTTTGACTTCCGGGTCTTCAAGCGCGTTCTTGCGCCGGCCCTGGTAGAGCCAGAAGGCGACAATGGCGCCAATAATGATCACGACGATCCATTTCATGCCGGTTTCCTCCGTAAGGTGACATTTTCCCTATTCAGGCACCGTGTGGGGGGATTCGTCAATGTTTATTGTCAGGGGTGCCGGTTTAAGTGGCGGTTGTGTGGCCTGTTCGCGTATCCTCGGGATACAGGTTTCATGAGTTCGGGTCCCTCCACTGATTATGTCTTCGCGTCGTTTCTTGTGTGCGATGATGCTGGCTATCGTCGCTTTTATTTCCGTTTCCGGCGCGAAGGCAGACGTCCCCCCGCTTGCTCTTGATGACCGAGTCCAGATTCTGGACGATCAGCAGCTCTGGTCTGAGCTGGACACTGACGTTTTCCCGCTTTCTCCTCTTTCCCTGGAACAGGCTCTGTCTGGCCGAACGCCGGTGGCTGGCTCACTGACGGGGCGTTCCGGTGCATACGTTGCGCGTATCCCGCTGACGCTGGCGGATCGCCATCTGTGGTTCGTGGTTCCCAATGCCAACTACGTGGATACCGGGCTGGCCTACTGGCAGCCTGACCAGGGGGCGACGGAACTGGTGGCGGAGTTTGCGCAGTCCTATGACGGCAATACGCCGCAACTGATGCATTCACAGGCATTTCCGCTGTTACTGGGCGGCGCCCAGTCCGGAACACTGTGGATTGTCATTAAGGCGAAGCACTTTCCAGCCCCGGTGAAAGTGACCTTTTTTCCGCAGGGATCTTTTTTTGAATACCAGTTTCTGGTGAATGGTGGCACGCTGGCCGCCATTGTGGTGATGCTGGTTCTCGGGTTGTTGTCACTGGTGATGTTCGTCCGCACACGGCAGCGTCTTACGCTGTACTGCGCCGGTTACGTGGGGCTGCATGGTATTGGCTGGGCGGCACTTGCCGGTGCCCTCAGCCGGCTCTTGCCCATGGAAGGAGTCAACCCGGTTTATGCAGGCATGCACCTTTTCCCCTTTGCCATTGCCTGCGCCGCCCTTTTTACCCGGGAACTGTTCAATTGTGCAGAGATGCACCCCGCGCTTGCCCGGTGGCTGAAACGGCTTACCTGGGCATTCGCCTGCCTGGGCGTTGTGGAGCTGGCGCTGCCGTTCCAGGCGACCTTCTACCTGGCGCATGTGGTTGCGGTTATCTGGGTGGTGCTGAGCGTCGGGATCGGTGTCTGGATGCTTTCCCGGTCCGATTTCCGGGCCCGGTATTTTCTGGCCGGTAACCTCGCCTACAGTCTTTCGCTGATCTACTTCATGCTGGCCCACACGGATCTGGTGCAGGGTTTCGATTACCGGGAACTCGTGGTGGTCAGTGCCCTGGCGTTTGATTGCGTGTGCATCATGCTGTCGATGACCGAGTGGTTCCGCCGCAAGCAGAAGGATTTCATGCGCGCGTCCTACGAGGCCCGGGTGGATCCGCTGACCCAGGTGGGCAACCGGATGCTGATGAACGAGCGCCTGGACCAGATCTCAGGCCCCTGCGCCCTGGTGTTCATCGATTTTGACGGTTTCAAGGCCATCAATGACCGGCTCGGGCACGATGCCGGCGACCGTTTCCTTTCCGAAGCGGCCGCCATGATGCGCAGCCGTCTGGGTGCTGCCGGAGAGGTGTTCCGAACCGGAGGGGACGAGTTTATCTGGTTGCTCGAAAGCGATACCTGGGAGCAACTGGACGGTATCCGTGTCAAGGTTCTCGCGGATGTCGCCGCCATTGAACAGGCGCTTCAAGTCAACTGGCCGGATGCCGGAATCAGCTTTGGCCTGGCCACCAGCAGCGATGGCGGTCATGTGTCAGCCTGTCTGGCAGAGGCCGACCGCAAGATGTATCAGCACAAGGCATCAAAGAAAGCTCTGGGTAGGCATCACCAGGAACCTGAGTCAGTTTCAGGCTGAACGGCGGTCCCCGTTTTCTGCGCTATCAGTGCTCAGTTGCAGATCCTGGCACTGGTTGGGTGCGCTGGCGTCCGTGCATTCCATGAGATCGGTGCGTGCGGCGCCCGCGTTGGGCGAGAGAAGGTAAATACTCGAAATAAAAAGAAACTGTTTAAGTGCGGGGGTCATTCATCTTCCTGACAGTGTATTTATCGTTCACCTTCCTATATGGGGGCGGTGCTGGCAGAACCGTAGTGGGGGAAAACCGAAACAGCGTGCACTATTTTGGATTGCCTCCCAATACCTCCATTTTTATAATCCCCGGGCGGTCTGCAGTTGGATTGCTGCTAAAGTGATCCGACCAACTCCAAAAAGAAGGAAAACGTTATGTTGAAACGTCGCACACTCATGGTTGCCGCTGCGGCAGCTACACTCCTGTTCAGTGCCGCTTCCCAAGCCCAGTACAAGGATGAATACACCGTCTCGACGGTTCTGCCGTCTGCCTTCCCCTGGGGCCAGGCCGCTGACAAATGGGTGGAGTTGGTCAAAGAGCGCTCTGACGGGCGCATCAATATGAAGATTTACAGTAACTCCCAACTGGTTGCCGGCGACCAGACCAAGGAGTTCTCTGCCATGCGCTCCGGGCTGATCGACATGGCAGTGGGGTCCACCATCAACTGGTCCCCGCAGGTGCCGGAACTCAACCTGTTTTCCCTGCCGTTCCTGATGCCGGATTACGCCGCCATTGATGCCATCACCCAGGGTGAAGCCGGTGAGGCGGTCTTTGAAGCCATCAAGAAGCGCGGTGTGACACCGCTGGCCTGGGGTGAAAACGGTTTCCGCGAGCTGTCCAACTCCAAACTGGTGATTGATGAACCGTCGGATCTGGATGGTCTGAAAATCCGCGTGGTGGGTTCTCCGCTGTTTCAGGATACCTTCAGTGCGCTGGGCGCCAACCCGACCCAGATGAGCTGGGCGGATGCCAAGCCGGCGCTGACCACCGGCGCTGTGGACGGCCAGGAAAACCCGCTGTCCGTTTTCGACGTGGCGCGCATTGACCAGGTTGGCCAGGAATATCTGACCCGCTGGCACTACATGGCCGACCCGCTGGTATTCGCGGTCAGCAACCGGGTGTGGGCCCAGTTCTCTCCGGAAGACCAGAAACTGCTGAAACAGGCCGCCATTGATGCCGGCCAGTGGGAAATCGAAAAATCCCGTGGCGAGGTGGATGACATTCTGGCGGCTATCAAAGAGCGCGGTGTCCAGGTCACCGAGTTGACGCCTGAACAGCGCCAGGCGTTCAAGGACGCCACCGAGTCGGTTTACGAGAAATGGACCTCCCGCATCGGTGAGGATCTGGTACAGCAGGCTCAGGAAGCGGTCGCCAACCGCAACCAGTAACAACGGCCTGTCCCGAACGCCCGCCACTTCCGGCGGGCGTTTTTCTTGATACGGAGTCTTCATGCGCCGCCGTTCCCCCAAGTTCCGCCCCGAGGCCTGGCTGGCCACTATTGCACTCATCGCCATCTGTGGGATCAGTCTGGGCAATGTGATCGTGCGATACGCCACCGATGTGTCGTTTGCCTTTACCGAGGAATTCTCGGTGTTCTGTCTGGTGGTACTCACCTTTGCAGGGGCGGCAGTCGCGGCGCGGCATAACCAGCACATCCGGATCGAGCTGATTGAACACTACCTGCCGCACTGGGCACTGAAGGTGGTGTTCGTCCTGCAATGGCTGGCGGGCGTCACGGTACTCGGGATCATGACCTGGTACGGCAGCACCTTCGCGTTACAGGAATACCAGTGGGAGTCCCTGTCTCCGGGGTTGGGACTGCCGAACTGGATCTACGTGATCTGGCTGCCGATTCTGTCCGTGGCCATCATGATCCGGATGACGCAGAACCTCATTGACCGCCTGCGGGGCAAAGCCGATCCGGAGGTGGTTCATGAGTCCTGACCTGCTGATGATCGCCAGTTTCCTGCTGGCGTTGCTGATGGGTGTGCCGGTGGCGGTGGCCCTGGGTGTGGGCGGTGTTGTCGGCATTGTCGCCGGTTTGCCCCCGGCCATGCTGGGTACGTTTGGCACCAATACCTATAACAGTGTGGCCAAGTACCCGTTGATTGCGATTCCCCTGTTTATCCTGACCGGGCTGATTTTCGAGCGGGCCGGGGTGGCGGCCAGTCTGGTTCGCTTTGCCCAGGCCATTATCGGCCCGCGGCATGGCGGGCTGACCGTCGTGGCGGTACTGGTGTGCCTGATCATGGGCGGCATGAGTGGCTCCGGCCCGGCAGATGCTGCAGCCGTGGCCATGGTGATGCTGCCGAGCATGCAGAAAGCCGGCTACCCGAAACCGTTTTCCGCGTCACTGATTGCGGCATCCTCCTCCACCGCGATCCTGATTCCGCCATCCATTGCCCTGATTTTGTATTCCATTGTGGTGCCTGGTGTGGACCTTCGGGCGCTGTTCGCGGCCGGCCTGTTTCCCGGCGTTCTGGCGGGTATCTCCCTGCTGGCTCCGGCCCTGTACTTTTCCCGGAAATATCGCTGGGAAGACCCGGGCACGGTTGAGCGGCCGTCGTTCTGGCCCAGCTTCAAGGCAGCGATACCGGCGCTGTTTGCGCCGGTGATCATTCTGGGCGGCCTGCGCTCAGGGCTGTTCACACCCACCGAGGCTGCGGTGGTGGCGGTGACTTACGGTGTGCTGGTGGGCTGTCTGCTGTACCGCAACCTGAGTCTTCGTGATCTCTGGAACCTGATGACCGAAGCCGCGGTGACCTCCGGGGTGGTGATGTTCATCATCGCGCTGGCCGGCATTTTCGCCTGGGCGGGCACCACGCTGGGCACCTTCCAGCATCTGGCCGAGGGGCTGCTGTCACTGTCCGAGAATGGCTGGGTTCTGTTGGGTCTGGTCATGCTGCTGGTGCTTATTGCCGGCATGCTGCTGGATGCGATTTCCATCTATTTGATCCTGATCCCGATCGTGCTGCCGCTGATGAACCACTTTGGCTGGAACCCCATCTGGTTCGGCATACTGCTGGCGATGAACATCGCGATTGGGCAGTTCACACCCCCGGTGGCGGTCAACCTGATGGTGACCACTCGCATCGCCAATATCCGACTGGAACACACCATTGGTTGGGCGCTGGTGTTTATCGCCGCCATGTCCATCAGTCTGCTGCTGGTGATGCTGGTGCCGGGGATCGCACTCTGGCTGCCTGAGCAACTGGGGTATGTGGTTGGCCCGTGGTAATGGTCCGTTTACCTTGAATTCCGGCGGTCAGGCACGCAGATTTAGAATCAGCGAAGCCAATCACCGAATCAGGAGAACGGTTATGCATGTGTTTGTCGCAGGCGCCAACGGACAGATCGGTCAGCATCTGGTGCAGGAAATGGCCGAGAGTGATCACGAGGTGAGAGCCCTGGTCCGGCACCCCGACCAGGGGCCGGAGTTGCAGAAACTGGGCGCAACGGAAACCGTGCTCGGTAATCTTGAAGAGGATTGCAGCGAAGCCATGCGTGGTTGCGATGCGGTGATCTTTACCGCCGGTTCGGGCCCGCACACCGGCCCGGACAAAACCATCGATGTGGATCAGGATGGGGCCATCCGGTTGATGGATACCGCCAAGGCCATGGGCATCAAGCGGTTCATCATTGTCAGCAGCATGCGCGCCGAAGAGCCGGAAGCCGGACCGGAAAAGCTGCAGCATTATTTGCGGGCCAAACGGAATGCCGATGAACATCTGAAAACCAGCGGGCTGGACTACACCATCGTTCGCCCAGGTCGGCTGACCAATGAGGAAGGCACGGGCAGAGTCAGTATCCGTGCCCGGCAGGATGAGTTTGGCGAGATTCCCCGTCAGGACGTTGCACGGGTTCTGATGGCGGTGCTGGATGCCGACAATACCCGGAACCAGGTGTTTGACGTGCTTTCAGGTGAAACGCCGATTGCCGAGGCTCTGGCCAGCCTGTAACCCCGTTACAGGCAGCACGCCTTGTACTTCCTGCCGCTGCCACAGGGGCAGGGATCGTTGCGGCCCGGTTTGAGCGGGCCTTCGCTGGTATTGCCGCTGAGGTAGTACCAGCGCCCCTCTTCCTGAACAAAGCGGGACGCTTCTTCCAGGTAACCCCAGCCTTTGCCTGCTTTGTAGATCGCACGGAAATGAACCCTGCCGTCAGTGCCTGTCTGTTCGCTGTCCAGAATGCTCAGTGATGCCCAGTCCGGCGAATCGTCCAGGTTGAGCGACTGCGGCCGGGTTGAGCTATGCCAGGTGGCCAGGAGGTAGTCCGGCAGTGTCAGTACAAAGGCCGCATAGCGCGACCGCATCAGGGCCTCCGGGGAGGGGGCAGCCTTGCCCTGGTGGAGTGGTTGGCAGCATTCGGCGTAGGGCTTCATGCTGCCGCAGGGGCAAGGCTGGTCTTCGTGGTGCTGGAGCATTCGGTCAATCAGGCCTCTGAGGCTTCCTGTTCAATGGCCTCGCCGGCATCTTCCAGATCCTGGCCCACGCCTTCCATGGTGTTACAGCCTGCCAGGCCCGCGCCCAGCGCAAAAGTGATCAGTAACGCTCGCATGATAAGGGTCATGTGTTCTCCTGATTGGTTGGGTATTAATGAGGATTCAAACAGGTGGCGGCGGATCGCGCAAGTTCCCCGGGGGAAAGCTGAAAAGACGGTAACTCAAGGCAGGGCTGTACAGATAGTGCAATGTGGGTGCGTTATGCAGCATGGACCTGAGGCCAATGTGGTTCAGCGCGACATGTCGTTAAAGTTAGGCGGGTTACGAATAGGGACATCACATTACCCCAAAGCACCAAATGGAAGCTTTTCTATGCAGACTCAACCACAGTCGCTGTCTTTCCCGGCCTCGGGTGCCCGCTATCTGACCGTATTCCTGTTTGCCCTTGTTTCCGTTGTTGTTTCGCTTGCGGTGATCATCCGGCGTGGCGTGATCGGCGCCTTTCCCCGTAACGAGCCGGCGGAAGATGAGATTCCGGTGCTGACGGATGTGGTGGAGCGTGATTCCGGTTCAGTCTGACGCCAGTTTCCGCGCAATGGCTTGTACACATTGGCGGAAAACAGCCGTTGAGAAATAGCGGTGACAGCCTTTTTGCTCCGCTACAAACAGGCTGCCGCCTGATTCTGACAAGCCGCATTCAATCATCAGGTTGTCCCTGAGCCCGAAGTCCTCGATAGTATGGCCTTCTGAATCCCGGTCCGTGCCGCCGGCCCTTTCACGGTAGTCGCGGTGGTCCATGGTGAACCCCACCGCCGGTTTGCCCTGGCCAGTCATGTAACCCACTTCGAAAACGGTGCCGGGGTCGGCACTGATGCCCCGAAAGGGCGTCAGGTTGGCGATGATGGCGTCGCAGTTGTCCATCAGTTCACGATTGGCGAGGTAGATCCGGTGGCCCTGAGCCGTTTTCGGCTCCTGATCAGAAAACACCAGTTCGGTATCGAGTGGGTCCACACCTTCCAGTCCCGCCTCTTCCAGTAACCGCTTTTTACTGGCGACGAGCGCCGCATGTTCTTTTGCCGGAAAGAACACCTCTGGGCCGGCTAGGTAGACGCGTCTATGGGCAGTCATCAACATTTCCAGGTTGTCTGTATGGCTGGTATTTTTCTGATTCAAGTATACAGGCGTACCGGTAATGAAGAAGCTGTCTACCGGTTATGTTGTGGTAAATCCGGAACACCGGCGGACTAGATATACGGTAGACTCCGGCAAAACCACCAACACGGCTATGGAGCCATGCATGTATAACAATTCCTTACAGCAGATTCTCGAACTGGATGGCGAAGCGCGGTACGACTACTTTCTGGATGCCGTCGTTGAAGAACGGGACATCTGGATACTGGTGAACGCCGATAACCAGTTTCTGAAAATCGTGGCGGAGGAGGACGGCGTGGCTTACCTGCCGGTCTGGCCGAACAGCGAGTTTGCCGAGCATTATGCGACGGGGTCCGAAGGCCTCTCTCCGAAGGCGGTTTCATTACCGGATTTCTTCAGAAAATGGGTGTCGGGACTGACCCGTGACGGCCTCGAGGTGGGCGTTTTCCCGGGCATGGACGAAGAGCTCTGGATCACCAGCCCGGAAGAGCTGAAGCAGGACCTCCAGGAACTGATGTCCAGCGCATTCTGAGCGGAAACCGGATGAGCATTCGTTGGCAAAACGGCCGTAAATCCCGATCCCGTTTCGACCAGGCCTGGCGTCTGTTGCGCTGGTTGGGCTGGGGGCTGGCTGGTGCAGTCTCTCTGATGCTGCTGGTGATTCTGCTGTTCTGCTTTGTGAACCCGCCCACCTCGGCTTTCATGCTGGGGTATCAGTTGAGTGATTCGGAGCGGGCTCTGTCCCACCAGTGGGTGCCGCTGTCGGAGATTTCCCCGGCCATGCCGCTGGCGGTGGTGGCCAGTGAGGACCAGCGTTTTCCTCACCACGCCGGTGTCGATTTCAAGGCCATTGGTCAGGCGCTTTCCGAGTACCGGGCGGGCGAAGGGCTGCGCGGAGCCAGCACCATCACGCAGCAGACCGCCAAGAACCTGTTTTTGTGGAATGGCCGGAGTTTCGTCAGAAAGGCCATAGAAGCCGTGCTCGCACTGGGGCTGGATACGCTCTGGCCGAAGGAGCGGGTGCTGGAGGTTTACCTGAATATTGCTGAATTCGGCCCGGGCATTTACGGTGTGGAGGCGGCCAGTCAGGCGTATTTCGGCCACTCGGCCCAGGCACTTTCCGGTTACCAGTCGGCGCTGCTTGCAGCCGTATTGCCCAACCCGAAGGTGCTGAATGCCCGGGCGCCCACGCCCTATGTGAGGGAGCGGGTCGCCTGGATCCTGACCCAGATGGCCCAGCTTGGCGGCCAGTATCTGAACGATGTGTACGCCACTCAGCAGGAGCCCAGATGAAAACACTGCAGATTGATCTCGTATCCGACATCGCCTGCCCATGGTGCGCCATTGGTTATGCCCGGCTGGAACAGGCCATGGAACAACTCGCCTCCGAGCTGTCGTTTACGGTGCGCTGGCATGCCTTTGAACTGAACCCGGACCACGGGGACCAAGGCGAAGCTATCCTGCCGGCGCTGGCGAAAAAATACGGCCGGAGTGAAGACGAGATGCGGGCCACCCAGGACAACATGATAGAGATCGCCACCGGTCTGGGGCTTAACTTCGGGAAGATGCAGGAGCGTTACACCTGCAATACCTTTGATGCCCACCGCCTGGTGAAGTGGGCGGCCGGCCATGAGCGGCAGACCGAACTGAAAAAGGCCCTGTTTAATGCCTATTTCGGCAACGCCGAGGATGTCTCCGATCACGAGGTGCTGGCCCGGTGTGTGGAAGCGGTGGGGCTGGATGTGTCTGAAGCCCGGGAGATCCTTGCCGGCGAGCAGTACGCGCAGGCCGTCAGGGAGGATGAGGCCGCTTACCAGCAGGCGGGGGTGACGGCGGTACCGGCGTTTGTGGTCGGTAACCGGTACCTGATCTCCGGTGCCCAGGAACCGGAAACACTGGTTAATGCGTTCCGGGAAATCGCCAGCGAACCGGAGGATGGCTCCGGTCACTGACGGCTGGGCGTGTTTCACCTTCAGAAAGGAACGATGGCGATAACCTGCGCATAGGTGTTGGTGTCGTCGTTGCCCTGGGTACTGGTGTCTGAGTCGGCGTTGCCCTGAAACCGGATGCTGGTTGTCTCCTGACCATCGCGGTTATCAAAGCCCCAGTTTTCCTCAACATCAAGGCCCTCCAGATGCATCAGGCCAACGGTGCCCTGGGCGGTGACGTATTCGACATTGAGGCCTGCCATCTCCGCTTTCGCCTGGGCATAGTTGTCAGACTTGAACCAGAACAGATCGGAACGCAGCCCCTCGCTTTCACCGATGCTCAACTTGGCCGTCTGGTCAAAGGCCTTTCTGGGAGCCAGCCAGTAAGCTCCGCCCCGATCCAGCGCCTCAGGACCTGCGCCTTTGCCCAGATTGAGCGCATCCCCGTTGAGGATGAAGCCATCGCCGATGGTGATGTTCTGCCGCCCGGCGGACAGTTCGAACAGGTGGTTCCGGTAGCCGATGTACAGGTCCTCTACATCGGTTTCACGCTCGTCGCCATTGGTGACCCCCAAGGCATCTCCGTCGCCCCAGGTTCCTGACGTCAGAGCGTTGGCCGCACCGAACACGGCGCCCCCTGCCAGGTTATAGCTGCCCGAAAAGCCGTATTTTGCGTAGCCTTCGGTCCAGGCCGGTGAGCTTTCATCGTTGCCATAGGTCTCATCGCTGCTGAATTGCCCGATGACCAGTTCGGCGTCCAGGTTCAGTGTGGCCTGGTCGCTGTCCATCAGCGTGAGCGCTGAGACGGAGCCTGAGCACAGGGCGAGTAACGAGCCAATACCGGTTGTGAACAGTGCGGGTCTGCATCGTTTGTTCATCTTTTAGTTCCTCAATCTAGGTGTCTGATGGTGGACAGGGATTAGTCCTGATCGGGCTCAAACAGCCCGCGTTTCATGTAGAACTTGACCCAAAGGGCGGAGATCACACCCAGAATCAGGAGAATGATCCCGGTAATGCTGTAGATGGTGACGGTCATCTCGGGGGTTGGTGAGTTGTTCAGTGCCACGTAGACCATGGCCGCGATACCCAGGATCTGGGGCCATGGATAGAACGGCGTGCGATACGGGCGATCATGGCCCGGCATCCGTTTACGCAGAACGATGACGTTGATATGCGCGACCATGTAAGCAATCAGGTAACTGGTGGTGGCGGCGATCACCAGTGTGATCAGGGAATCAATGTCGATCAGCAGGTAGGGAATGGTGGTGGCGCCCGCGATCATGATCGTTGCAACCCAGGGGACGTTGAAACGGTTTAATGCTTTGAGCTGGGGGAACGCCTGATCCTGCATGGCCATGCCATGGAGCATCCGGGGAATCGATGCCAGCAGCGTGTTGATGGTGCTGCAGGTTGCCGCCAGTGCCATTACTGTCGCGATCAGCAGGCCGGCCTTGCCGAAGACGGCATTGGCATAATCCAGATACGGAATGGGCGAGCCGGTGAGTGTTTCGGTATCAAGATAGAACGTGGCGCCGACCACAAACGCAAGGAAGATAAAGAAAATCGCAAACAGCGACAGGTGCATGGCTTTCGGAATGTTTGTGGCCGGGTTTTTTACGTCGTTGATCATCGGGCAGATAAACTCCACTCCCACCATCAATCACATGGCCAGGGCCACCAGCCCGATGAAGCTGCCGTCAAGAACGCCGCCAAAACTCCAGTCCACCGGCGTGCCGGAGATAACCGGATGAGGTTCGCTGAGGCCGGTAGTGGCGATCAAACCCAATAAGCTGAGAGCGCTGACCAGAATGAACGCCAGCAGGTTCTGGACTCGCGCAAAGATGTCGGAGCCCACCAGATTGGTGATGGTAAGAACGACCAGAATGAGCAGGGGGCCCACTTTCGCCGGCAGCAGGCTGGGTAGCAGTTCCCCCAGCATGGCGTCGACCAGGAACATTTCAACAGGCATGGCAAGCAGCGCGACCATGACGTAGCCGGCAAACACCACGAGGATCGCCGGAAAGTGACCAATGGCTTTTTGCGTGTAGGTTGCCAGGGTGCCTTCCTGGGGAAACATGAGCGACAGTTCGGCGAAGCTCATGGCATTGAACTGGGCAATGATCAGGGCGACCACCATGGCGGCGATAAAGCTCATGCCTCCGATGCCGATGCCCTGGGTGGCAGAAATCATTGCGCCCTGAACGATGACCATCCCGATGGAGATGGCCATCATGGTGAGCAGCCCCATCTTCAGTGGCCTGGAGATACGGCTGGTGCTTGAAAACGATGTGCTGTGAGATTTTGCAATGTTGCTCATGTGTCTTACCCCTTTTGGCAGCCATGCGATTGGCGATGTCAGAACCGGTTAAAGCGATAGGGAGCCGGGTTGATAATGGGATCGGTGTTGGCTAACAGGTCGGCGGCCAGTTGGCCGGCAGCGGGTCCGGTGCCGAAACCATGGCCGGAAAACCCGGTTGCCACAGTCAGGCCCGGAATGGCGTTGACCTGGTCGATGACAGGCAGCGAGTCCGGCGTGACATCAATCAGTCCCGCCCAGGCCTCATCCACCGTCGCTTGGGCAAACTGGGGCCAGGCGGAGGCCAGATTTCTGAGCGCGTCTTCGTTAAGTCCGGTGTTGGGCTCGGGATCCATGACGCGGACGCGTTCGAAGGGGGATGTGTCGGCGTGTTTCCAGCGCCGGCCCAGTGCCAGGTCATTCATGAAGTGCCGGCCCAGCCGAACATTGAGAAAGCTGTGTTGGGTTCTGAGCTGGTTCAGGTAGCGCCATCCAACCTGTAAATGGTCCAGCGTGATGGGCGCGTCCAGTTTTCCCCGCTGGGTAATGACAAAGCCACCATCCTGGTGCTTTCGGAAGGAAAAGTCCGGTGCACCCACGGCAATATCGGTGGGGCCCTCCATGGGGCGGGTACGCAGAACCGAGCAGATGAGCGGCAGGGTTGGCAGCGACACGCCGAGGTTTTTCAGGAAGCGGCGGGACCAGGCACCACCGGCCAACAAGACCTGATCACACCGGATCTCGCCTTTCTCGGTCACCACTCCGGACACTTTGCCGGCGGATCTTGACAGGGTGCGTACCGCGCATTCCTGAACGATGGTTGCCCCTTTGCGGATGGCTGCCCCGGCCATCGCGCTGGTCGCCAGGGCGGGTTCTGCCCGGCCGTCGGAGGGCGTGTAGACCCCGCCCTGCCATTGGTCCTGACCGCCGGGAACCAGGCGCTCGATGTCGGTTGGCGACAGCAGTCTTGAGTCCAGTTCCAGACTGTCCACGGAACGGTGCCAGGCTTCGTGCATGGCCATCTGCTCCGGCGACCGGGCGACAAACAGGATGCCCGTTTGCCGGTATCCGACCGGGTGCCCGATGCGCTCGGGCATTTGCGCCCAAAGCCGGTCTGCTGCCTGTGCCAGCGGAATGTCCTGGGCGTGACGACTGGTTTTCCGAATCCAGCCAAGGTTGCGGGAGGACTGCTCTGCGGCGATCTGCCCTTTTTCCAGCAACACCACAGGAATGTTGCGTTCCGCCAGTGCCAGGGCGGCTGTTACACCAATGATGCCGCCACCGATGATGACGATGTTGGTTGCCGATGGCAGCTCATTGGTTGTTGCGACGGGTTCCAGTGTCTTGGTCATGTCGGTATTCCTGATCCGGGTGAAGTGGCTGAACAAACGTCGGGACGGTGTCAGCACATGGCCGGGGTGTCCCAGAGGTTGAGCTTGACGCCGATACCGTCTCTCACGGCATTGCGATACACCCGGGTTGCCCAGGCCACGTCTTCAACCGGCATTCCGCCAACCGACATGACGATGATTTCCTCGTCATTCCGGCGGCCGGGGGTATCCCCGGAGACGATGGCCCCCAGATCCTCCAGCTCCTGTCGGTTCATCTGGCCGTCGGCAATCATGTCCATGAAGCGCATGCCCACAAGGGGAATGTGGTTGTGACTGGGCCTGGGGACTTCCTGGTACCAGGTTTCGTATAGCCCGACGCTGTCCATCACCTTGCGAACATCGGCGCCGCTCATGCCTTCGTCCAGGCTGCAGCTCGCCGGCATGGCGAGAAAGGCGCCGGGCTTGAGCCACTCGCGCCTGACCATCGGATAGGTCGAGGGATCACCCACTTCGCCGGAGTTGCAGTAGGTGACAATGTCCGAGTCGGTGGCCACCTCTTCGATGGAATCCACCACCTTGATGGAAGTGATCTGCGGGTAGTGTTCCTCAAGCCAACCAATGAAGTCGTTGAGGCTTTTCTGGCCGCGCCCCTTGATCTTGATGGTGTCGATGTCGGGCCTGGCAGCGATGAAGGCGGCGACGGAGGTTTTTCCCATGACGCCCGGCCCGAGCAGGCCGATGACTTTCGCGTCTTTGCGGGCAAGGTGTCGTGCCCCCACGCCGGGAATGGCCCCGGTCCGGTAGGCGGAAAGCAGGTTGGCGGACATGTAGGCCAGTGGCGCCCCCGTGTCCACATCGCTCAGGGTCATCATCAGGATTGACCGGGGCAGACCCTTTTCGCGATTGGCAATGTTCGAGCCATACCATTTCACGCCACAGGTCTGGAAATCCCCGCCGAGATAGGCCGGCATCGCCATCAGACGACGGTCCGCCGTTGGCTTGGGCATGGTCGGGAAGGGGGATTCCTCCGGAAAGGTGATCATCGCGCCGTGGGAGTCACTGTCGGGACCGGCCATGCGGTAATCGCCCTGATGCAGGAGCTGAAACATCTCCTCCATGGTCTCGACGCAGGCCGGCATGTCTGTAACCCCGGCCCGGATCATGTCTGCTTCCGACAGGTATAGAAAATCGATGGTTGTCTTTTCGGCCATAACATCACCCAGATTTGGAATTGGTGGTTTTTGCCCCGAATGCGATTGGAGATGTCGGCTCCGGTCCGGCGCTCAGGGACGCTGCTGGCAGCGATTAGGGAGAATGTTATGGGGTGCCCGTCAGGCCGTATTGAATTTTTGCGACAGGCATCTCCCGGTTACGGGATCAATCGGGTGTGGCTCAAAAATTGCTCAGCTATCGGAGTCTGAATTTCAGAGGGCAGACTCATGGCACTTGTGTCCATCCGCAATAGGGTTGCCGGGATCCACTCGAAACAGCCCTGGTTCGTTCTCAGCGCCGCCGATCACTATGACCTGATTGAATCGGATACGCCGGCGATCTCGCACTTCTACAGCTTCAAGGCGAACCCGCTGAACGGGATGACGTTTGCGGTACCCGACGGCTGCGTTGACATCGTGTTTGATTGTGATGATGCAGGCCCCAGCGCCAAAGTCTGTGGGACGACGCTGGAAGCTCGAAGTGCCGAACTCAAGCAGGACCATCTGTATTTCGGTGTGCGGTTCTCGCTGGGGATGGTGCCGGATTTTCTGGATGTGTCTGCCGAGGGCCTGGTGGACCACGAGCTGAGCTTTCTGGATGCCGTGAAGGGCAGTAAAACGGTTTTCGATCAGGTGGTTAGTGAAAGGGAGTTTGCCGGAAGGGTAACCGTGTTAAGGAACTTCCTGAGAGACAAAAATGTGCGTAGGGTTTCCCGCCTGTCATTGGAAGTGGTTCAGGCCATTTGTGAGGCAAAGGGAGATATCCGGGTGCATCAACTTCGGGAACTGACGGGGTTCTGCACCCGCACGCTCCAGCGCCAGTTCCATCGGGACCTGGGGATGTCTCCCAAAGCGTTCAGCAGAATCATTCGTTGTCAGTCCGCAATCTATGACATCAATCACCGCGACAGTGTTGCTTTTTCCGACCTGGCATGTGACCTGGGATTCAGTGACCAGTCCCATTTTTTGCGGGAGTTCAAGCGCTTTGTTTCGGCAACGCCGCTGGAGTACCAGCAACAGGTGAGGCAGAAAACCTACCTTGAGCGGATCCGTTATTGTTGACCCAAAATGAAGCTTCAGAGTGATGTATGCACCATTGGAGCTCCTGCGTGCAGGGAGAAATGATATCAGTCCGCCCAATGCCAGGGTGGCGTATCGAGCAGCCCCTGCCCCGGTATGGTGGTTTCGCCCCATTCTTTATCAAGTGCAACGGCATTGCAGACGTTGTTCTCTTTGAGTGTGCTGACGAGCCTTGGGGCGTGCGAGACCACCCATACCTGGGTTTCCTTCGAGGCGCGGATAATCAGGCGCCCGAGCGCCGGTAACAGGTCCGGATGCAGGCTGGTCTCCGGTTCGTTCAGTACGAGCAGGGAGGGCGGCCTGGGCGTCAGCAGCGCCGCCACCAGAAGCAGGTAGCGAAGCGTGCCGTCCGAGAGTTCTGCCTGGTTCAGTGGTCGCAGCAGGCCTTCTTGCAGGAACTGAAGAACCAGACGGTTGCCGGCGTCGGTTTCAAAGCTGATGGTGGCGCCTGGGAAGGCATCTGCAATGGCCAGGTGCAAGGCTTCTCGGTCACCAATCTCGTGAATGGTTCTGAGAGCGGCAACCAGGCTATGGCCGGCGTGGTCCAGAACCGGTGTCCGGGTGCCTATCTGCGGGATACGGATGGCCGAGTGTGGATCGGTTCGGAACTGGTCGTAGAAGCGCCAGTTGCGAATGGTCTGCCGAACAGCATGAATCTCCGGTGTCGCCACCGGGTCGCTGATTTCATTCAGAATACTCTCATAGCTGTTGAGCTGTGCGTTGTAGACCTGCCATTGCCGACCGGATCGGATCTTGACCACCGGGCCCGTGCGGTCAATAAGGCAACTACTGGGCCGGCACACATCCCCGACCCAGATGCACTCGCGTTTTATTTCAGGGTCAAACTGGAACATGCTCGGGTCCTGATAACCCGCGAACCCCTGGGGGGCCGGCATGCCCAGGGAAATGGCGTAACCGAATTCCTCACCGGCAAAGCCCAGCTTCAGCCGGCTGTTACGTTTCTGGGCGGACCCCTGCACGGGCGTTGTGCCTTGCTTCATGCCGCGGGTGAGGGCGTCCGGACCAGCCCAGAAGGTGTAATCGAGCCCGCCTTCCCTGGCAATGGATGAGATCAGGTTGCCGTTTGCGGTCTCGGCCAGCAACCTCAGCGACTTGTACAGATTGGACTTGCCGCACCCGTTAGGTCCGGTAACAACATTCAGGCCGTCAAGGGGGACGACGATGTCTTTTAGGCTTCGGTAGTTGGCGACGGCAAAGGCATTGATCATCGGATCAAACTAACCCATTGGGCGAAAATTGGCGACTGTGATGTCAACATCCGTGTCTCAGCAGCAGTCGCTGCCCTGGTCTTTTTCCTTGGGCGCCATTTTCAGGAACACCCCCAGCGCGGCCAATAACAGGGCGGTGCTGGCGATGATGGCGACCGGGTAGTAGAGGTTACCCGCCAGGTCGAGCTGACTGTACTTGATGATCATGATCAGCCCTTCCAGTGACATGGCCACGCAGACGGTGCCGATGAACCGGGGCAGGGTACGCCGCATCATGGTGACGATGTCGTGGGATTCCGAGCGCCCGCTGTATTCTGAACGGATCACCATGGCCAGTTCGTACACGGCCAGTGCAATGATGCTGCCATTGACGCCTTTGATGATGGCCTGCATGAATGACTCTCCGGACTGGAGATAGTCAACCACGTCCATCCCTGCGGCTGCCAGCAGAGAAAACGCCAGCACAAAGAAAACCAGCGAGAACAGTCTGGCAAACAGTGCCCGTACCGGCAGGGTGGTCAGCATGTTGGTCATATCGCTTGATGCCTCCGTGTTTGATGCGTTGGAGGCGAAGATTACGGGGAATTGAGCCTGGTTTCACTTAAGAAATGCTCATCGGCCGGAAAGGCACGGATTGTACCTATCGGGCGTTAACTGGCGACCCGGATCCGGTTCCGGCCACTTTCCTTGGCCTGATAGAGCGCCTGATCGGCTGCGTAAACCAGCGTCTCGGCGCCGATTGTCTCATCGGGGATGGTGGTGGCGCAGCCCACGCTGACTGTGATCGGGGCGCAGGAGTCCGACTGGTCTGCGTTGCTGCCCAGTGCCTGTATGGCCAAACGCGCATTTTCGGCCACTTTCATGGCTCCGTCATGATCGGTGTTGGGCAGTATCAGCATGAATTCCTCGCCGCCGTAACGAACCACCATGTCGGTTGAGCGGTGCATCTGGTCCTGGAGGGTTGAGGCGACGGAGATCAGGCATTCGTCGCCCATCTGGTGCCCGTAGGTGTCGTTAAACTGTTTGAAATGGTCAACGTCCAGCATGATGATGGACAGGGGGTGGTGCTCCCGTCGCAGGCGCAACCAGCTCTCCTGCAGGTAGGCGTCCCCGGAGCGCCGGTTGGCCACCCCGGTCAGCCCGTCCCGGTCAGCCAAGCGCTGCAGTTCCGCATTTAATGTTTCCAGTTCAGCGGTGCGCTCGGCGACCTTCTCTTCCAGTGTCCGGGAGTAGTTATGTACCTGGGTGTACAGTCGGGCATTCTCGATGGCAACCGATGCCTGGGCCGCGAGCAACCGTATCAGTTCCACGCGCTCTTCGGTAAAGACACTGTCCGCCAGGTTGTTCTCCATGTAGACGGCCGCTTCAAATCGCTCCCTTATGATGGGGACGCAAAGGATGGAGCGGGGTCGCAGGTGCACCGTGTAAGGATCGTTGACGTAGGGGCCATCCGCCGACGCATCGTGCAGGACGACGGCTTCATCACGCTGGAACACCTGGCTGATAACGCTCATCGGCAGGGCGATGCGGTTGCCCTGGTGATCCTGCAGGGTGGAGTGGTCCGGGATGTCGGCCGGGGCCGGGCCGGGATCCGGCGGTATCGCGGCCTCGACCACGAACTGTCCATCGTTGCGCACAATCAGGCAGCCCCACTGGCCCCCGGCATTTTCCAGCAGAATGTCCATGGTTTTTTGCAGCAACTGGTCAAGGACCATCTCACCGGAGATTTCCCGGGACGCTTTCATGACTGAGGCCAGGTCCAGGTCGTCTGTCTGGTTGCCGAACTGGCTTACCTGGACCTGTCGCCACTCCCGAAGAACCGGGAAGTCCTCTTCCATCTGATCGACTTTGCGCTGGGCGCCCCACCGGTTATAGACACCGTGGGCGCCACGCAGGTAGCCCTCGGCCGAACGCTTGCGGCCAAGGGCTAGCAGGTGCCGGGCCGCCCGTTCGCACGCGGTGGCTTCGTCATGGAGGAAACCACCGGCACGGGCGGCATCGATGGCCATGTCGAAATAGTCCAGTGCGACCTCATTATGGCCGTCCAGGCGCTCCAGTTCGGCGGTCATCAGCCACTGCAGGTGGCGGAAATTGGCCTCGCAGTTGTCTGCCCAGCGGGTCATCCGGGCCAGATCCTGCTCCAGCCGTTGGCGGGTTGTCGCCTGTTCCTGTTTGTCCATGGCCGGGTAGACCGTTGTCAGTGTGAGATTGGCGACGATGTAGAAGCGCACCAGTTGCGGCAGCGACATGGCTGACTTGATCAGTTTGTCCTGCTTCCTGACAAAGTGTAGTGCCTGTTCGTCGTTGCCGTGCAGCAGATTGATTTCGGCGCTGTAGATGTGGTGATTGGCGATACCGGTCATGAAACGGCGTTCGTACATCTGCGCCAGGCATTTGTCCGCGTCGAAATCTTCGCTGCTGAGGGTGTACGGGGAGAGGGTGTCCCCCATGAAGTTCCGCTGCATTTGCAGGAACAGGGTGCCGGAGTCCAGGGAGTCCTGATAGGCGCATTCCCGGACAATCTCCAGATTCTCCTCGTGCAGGCGACGGGCGGTCTCCAGATCCATGCGCGGGTCCCAGATCACGCAGTCCTGGGCACTGTAGGCCAGGTAGAGCAGGTCACCGGACTGGTAGCCCGCCTGAATGCCTTTGCGGAACCAGGGTGTCAGTGTTGCCCAGTGGTTGCTCCAGTGGTGTACGAACATGGCGTACACGTAGATAACCCGGGCCCGGAGTGTCAGGTCGTCCAGGCGTTCATTGATGGCCAGGCCGACCTTGGCGTACTGAAAGCCGACGGCGGGCTCATCCAGTTCGCCGCACAACAGCATACCGTAGGCGGCGTAGGCGAAGGCGGATTCCGGACAGTTGCCCCGCTTGAGCGCCAGATTGGCAGCTTTGAGAACCAGATAACTGAACAGGTTACTGCCGGACAGGAAAGCGGCTGCGAAGATTTCCATCAGCAGTCGCATGGCCGTCAGCGTGGCCGGGTCGTCGATGGTTGGCGCATTCACCAGATCGGCAATCTCCCGGCGGCCCAGGTATTCCTCAACCCGTTGCCGTTCCCGGTCGATGTCCTGCTGAGTCGGGTGTTCAGTGAAATCCACCCCCAACAGTGCCAGGCCTTCAATGGCTGCATGAATGGATTCGCTCATGCGGCCGAGGGTGGCGTTCTGTCGGGTACGGATGGAGAGGATGTCCGCCCGGTGGAGGGCGGATCCGGCATGGTCGAGCATGATTTCGAGCCAGCGGTCCGCGTCTTCCGTGCGGCCGGTCAGGTAGAAGCAGAGCTGGATTTCGGCTGCCAGGTTCTGCATCAGCTCCGGTGTTTCCCCCCAGGCGTTTTCGGGCAATGATTCCCGGGCAATCTGCAGGTACGACAGGCCCCGCTCGTAGGCGCTGGAGAGCCTGGCACGGCGCCCGGCCCGCAGGTTGAACTGTGCCAGTTGCAGGCGCTCATCGGCGGAGACAATCAGAGCCCGGCCATGATTGAGATGGTTAACAATGTCGATCAACTGGTCGTCTGTGGCGGTGCCGCCTGCATGTTTGAGCATCAACTGGCCGATGGACAGGTGCATGCGGGGCAGTTCTTCGGCTGCGATCAGGTTGTACGCAGCCTGTTGCACGCGGTCGTGCTGAAACCGGTAGTGCGGGTTCAGCGACAGCTTTTCATCCGGATGTCGGGCCAGTCGGTAGTCGCTGTGCAGGGGCAGCAGCGTGTACTGTTTGAGGGCCGCCAACAGGGCCTCGGCGGTCTGGGCCGTGGTGTGCTCATAGATGGCGGCCAGAGTCTGCAGGTTGAACGTGTTGCCGATGCAGGCGGCCAGTTGCAGGGCGTGCTGGGTTTCTTCCGGCAACTGGCGCAGGTTGTCCACCATGAATTCGACCACATCGTGGCTGGCCCCGTTCCAGTTGTCCCGGTCCACCTGCCAGTGCCACTGGCCGCTGCCGGGATCGGACCAGATGGCGCCCTGGGTATGCAGTTGTCGCAGCAGCTCATTGGTGAAAAACGGATTGCCCCGGGCCCGGTGGAACAGCATGTCACTCAGTTCCCGGCTGGCTTGAGGTTCGCAGCGCAGGGCGTCTGCCACCAGGTGCTCGACGGAGCTCTGGTCCAGGGGACCGATCGGGATCTCATGGATACGCTGATGATCCTCGAGATCGTTCAGTAGGATTCTTAAAGGATGACTGGGGCCGACTTCGTTGCTCCGGTAGGCTCCGATCAGCAGCAAATGGCTCTGGTCCCGTGAGGTGACGATACGGCGCAGCAGGTCCAGAGTCGGGGTGTCGCTCCACTGAAGGTCATCCAGGAACAGCACCACCGGGTGCCCGCTGTCGGCGAACACGCCCAGGAAGGCAGACAGCACAAGTTGCAGCCGGTTGCGGCTTTCCGCTGGCGGCAACTCGGTGACCGGAGGCTGTTCGCCGATAATCAGCGCCAGTTCCGGGACCAGGTCAATCACCAGGGCGCCGTTCGGCCCCAGAGCGCTTTTGAGCCGTTCCCGCCAACGGGCCAGCGTCAGTTCCGGCTCCAGCAACACCTGCTGGACCAGAGCCCGGAAGGTGGCGGCCAGCGCCGAGTAGGCCTCGCCATGCTGGAACTGGTCGAATTTGCTCTGTACCAGAAAGCCGCGCTCACGGATCTGGTAACGGTCGATTTCGTTGACCAGGGCCGACTTGCCGACGCCGGAATAGCCGTGAACGAGGCAGAATCGGGTTTCGCCTTCCACCGCCTCCTCGAACAGATCCAGCAGTTCCTTCAGCTCCCGGTCACGTCCATACAATGATTGGGGAATCAGGAATTTCTGCAGATGATCTTTCTCGCCCAGTGCAAACGCCGGTAGGTCCTGGCCGTTGGCCAGGGCATCCGCACAGCGGGATAGATCATGGAGCAGGCCTTCGCTGCTCTGATAGCGGTCTTCCGGAGACTTGGCCAGCAATTTCAGAACGATGTTTGACAGTGCCTCGGGCACTTCGGCGGACAACTTGCTGGGTGCCGGTGGAACCCGGCTGATGTGGCTGTGCACCCATTCCAGTGGCGTGGTCGCATTCAGGGGGCGTTGCCCGGTCAGCAGTTCGAACAGCACGACGCCCAGTGAATAGTAGTCGGAGCGGTAGTCCAGATTGCGGTTCATGCGCCCGGTCTGTTCCGGGGAAATATAGGGCAGGGTGGCTTCGGGCTGGCTTGCCAGTTGTTTGGCCTGGCGTTCCTGACCGAGCTCGGAGGCGATGCTGAAGCCGGTCAGGGCGAGCCTGTCCTCATGCCGGTTCCAGAGCACATTGCGTGGAGTCAGTGCCTTATGGACGATGTCCCGGGTGTGGATGTCGCTGAGTATCCGGACCAGGCGCCGGGCGATATCCAGTACCTGGGATACCGACGGTCGGCCACCGAGACTGTCATCCAGCAGGGAGGCCAATGAGTGATCGTAGAAGTCCGTGACCAGCGCCAGATTGCCACTGCCATAAGGCAGCAGAAGATGGACCTGGCGCACACCTTCCACGCCCTCAAGGCGGGAACAGATGCTAGCCTCGTGGTGCAGGGTCGCGACCTGTCGGCGGTCCGGGTATTCCGAGTCCAGCGTCTCAATGGTGACATCGGCGCTGTCTGAGATGCGACGAGCATGATAGGCGATCCGCCCCGCGTGCCGCCACAGGCAGGAGAGGATGTTGAATCCGGGCAGCGGATGGTCGCTCTGCATCGGGCGCGTCTCTCAGAGGCGGTTGTCAGGAAGGAAACAGGCGCCTGAAGGTGGCGCTGAAGTCTTCCCGGGCGGTTTCAAGCAGAGGTTGGCCGTGGCCGCAGAGCACGTGCTGGAATTCCAGCTCGCTCAGGCGGGTGAAGTCTTCCGCCTCGGGCTCGGCAGCCTGTAACCATACCGGGCCGATGTTGGCCGGAGTGAAAAAGCCCATTTCTTCCATCCGCTGTCGCGAGGCATCGCAGAAGTGCTCATCGGGGTTCAGCCAGTTCTGCAGGGCATCGCAGGCGATCAGGATGCCGCCATCCCGGTTCAGATACAGCACCCCTTCCGGTATGTTGCTGGTGTGGAACTGGAAGACCGTGGCGCCGGGCAGCGGGGAGGCTCCGCCTTCGCCCAGAAGCTGTGCCGGTGTGCCGTCTTCCGGAGCAAGGCCCGGCATGACCCAGTACCGTGCCTGGTAACGGTCCAGATAGAAGGCATCGTCGCGGCCGTGCAGGGCACCCAGGCGGACCACGTCGGTGACTTTGCCCAGCTTGTCCAGTGCTGCCAATCCCTCATCGCTCAGCCTGACGGTGTTGATCAGGATCAGGCGCTCCCCGTCGCGGACGATGGTCATGTTCCGGCTGAAGTTCCAGTCCATATCCATGAGCACGGTTTCCATGGCGCCACTGACCAGAAAAACGTCCGGCAGAACCTCTTCAATCGCGTTGTGCGCCAGGGCGGGAGGGAAAGATGACATACAGATTCCTCAATCCATGTGATAACTGTAACGCCCGATGTAGCGGTATTCCCTGGCGTACTCGTTCAGGTACGCGTTGAGATACTGCTTCTGGGCCTGGTTGAGGCGTCCGTGCCGGATGTCGTCCATGGTCTCGTCAGCATTGCTGCTGTCCAGCCGCTTGAGATGAAACAGGGTCATGTCCCTGCCACCAAAAAAACCTTTCAGAAACTCATGCAATGGTCGTGCCTCTGACATATCGAACACCGACCCGTACAGGGCGGTGCACAGCGGCCGTTGTGCCAGTGAGTCCCGGTCAAAGGTCGGGTAGTCGCCCTCTGGCGGCACAAAAGCCGGATAGTCTCCGGGCTCGTGTATCGGCTGGTTGGCCAGTTCTTGAATATAGTCCCTGTCCAGGCCAGCGTGCCAGGCGCCGTCGAGAATGATGTTCAGATAACGGCGGCTGGGGCGGCAGCGATTGTCGATGAAGTCCGGCATGCCTATGTAGGTCAGTGCGCGGATGCCTGATTCGCTGCCGGTGTCCGGCCTGTGCGGTTTCACCACAACCTCTATCCGGTCATAGCCATGGCCGTAGGCCTCGGCGTCATCCAGCCGTGCAAGCGCTTCGTCAGGGCACTCATGCAAAACACCGAGTACCCGGTCGGCTGGATTGCCGGTGTGCTCAATATTGCCGACGCCGCCTTCGTGACGAAAAAAATGCTGCACATTGAAGCGCAGTCGCCAACCGCTCAGTACAGCACGCCGGGACGAGCGGGGTTCTACCCCCTTGGCCCTCAGCGAGGCCATGCTCATGTTGGACCCGAAACCGAAGTAATAGAACATAGCACCAATCAGCGGGTTTTAGGAAAATCCTTGTCGTAGGGCACGGTCAGCGTCGGTGTATCCTTGCGGGCCTCATGCTCGGCGAAGACCGACTCGAATGTCGGTACGCTGGTTATCCGGTCCCCCAGTCCCCAGGTCGCCCGGGAAACGCCGTACCAATCCAGAAGTGTGGCGGCAAAGGAGGTGGCGTCGAAAGCCTGGCCGCTATCACTGCGCAGGACGGTCCGGGGCTTGATCCAGGGCGAGGCAAACACCGCCGGAACCCTGGGACCCATCAAGTCAAAGCCGAAGCCGTCGGCCATGTCTTTCGGCCAGGGCTTGCGCACGTAAGAGGGAGGCTGGTGATCAAACAGGCCGCCATTCTTGTCGAAGGTCACCACCAGCAGTGTTTTTTCCCAGACTTCCGGTTTGCTGCTCAGTGCCTGGTAGATGTCGTTGAGGGCGCGTTCGCCGGGAACAACGGACGCCAGTCCCTGGGACGATGAGCCCGGATGGTAGGAGGTGCAGTCCGCGCCCTCCCAGGCCGGTTCCAGATAACTGAAGCGGGGCAGGGAATTGTATTTGATGTCCTGGTAGAACTGCTGCAGTGGCGCAATCCATTCGGAACTGGGCAGGTCGTAGCCGTCACTGGCATTGAGAACCGCCTTGGCCCAGGCGGCATCCACCTCGGGTATCTGTCCCTTGAGATAGAGCTGGTGGGTGAACACCGCCTTTTTCCAGAGAATGCTGTAATAGATTTTCCAGTCACGGTGGCCGTGGCTCCAGAGGGCTTTCCAGATGGATTGCCGGTGGGGGCTGTCGGGCCAGTCCTCATAGGGCTTGCCACCCTCCCAGGTGCCCAGCCGGTTATAGGCGGAGCCGCTGACCGAGAAGCCCCGGTTGACGTCGGTGCCCCCGGGCAGGGAACTGAACCAGTCATCACTGACGCCATAATGACTGGCCAGACCGTTGAGGACTGACAGTTGCTGGGGGGTGAAGCTGGAGAGAACCGCCGCGCTGTCCTGGTTCCAGGCAAAGCCATCCATGCCCGGTGTCTGTTTGCAGGCGTAGCCCTCATAGCCCCGGAACATCTGCATCAGTACATCGCTGTTGTCGTGCCAGGGGTCCTGGGCAGGGCCGCCCAGGACGAAATCGTTGCTCAGTTCTCCTTTCTGGTACTGACTGACGAGGGCTTCGGTGCCGTCCGGCAGGCGGTTGCTCATGGTGCTGTCCAGCCCCCGGAAACCGTCAGCCTGTGGGCCGATCCAGTTCAGGCTGTCTTTCTGCCCCCGCTCATAAAGCCAACCCAGAACGTTGTCGAACGAGCGGCTTTCGAGCATGTAGTAGACCACGTGCTCGATTTTCCCGCGCATGAACTCGATGGTACCGGGCGTTTTGGCCCTGGTCTCATTCGCCGGTTGGCTGGGGATGGCGCCGAACAGGGAGGCGTGAGGTTCGAACCCTGCCGGCAATGGACAGGTGGCCACGGGCTCGTGCCCCAGGGGATTGGGGCTGGTCGCGTCGAAGTGCCAGATGTGACAGTCCCCGGCACTGTCGGCCGGCTTCCAGGTGACGACGTGATCACCGATGACGGCCATGGCATCGGTTTCGTCAATGGCCGACCACTGGCCTTCCTGGATGGTCGGCAGTGCCAGCGGTGGCGCGGATTGCGGGTCAAAGCTCCAGACCCGGTAGCTGCTGCCCTTGCGATCCAGCACATAATTGCCAATGGGGTAGAGTTCCCGGTCGGCGGCGATGTCCCGGAACCCGCCGCTCTTGAACTCGCCGGCAGACAGGCAGTCGTATTCCGCCTCGGGGTCAAAGCTCCAGAGCTGGTAACTGCGACGCCCGGCGGCGGGAATGATGCTCAGGACATAGCCCGGCAGCCCGATCAGTTCGATCTGGTTAAAACCCGCGCCGAAGTTGGGGCGGTAGTCGCCGAAGAATTTTTCCTTGTCCCAGGTGCCATAGGCCAGGGTTTCCTCTGCCAGGGGATTGCCGCTGTTGCGGTCATATCGAATCACCCGGTAGTCAATGGTGTCGTCGTCAGAGCCGGGCGGCGTCCATTCAATCAGGTAACCGCCGACCTGCATTAGCCGCCGGTTGGCGGGCACGGTGGCGTTGTCCGCCATGGGTATTTCCTGGAAGGCCTGGTTGGCCTCCGGGGTGAAGGCATAGGCCGTGTAACGGTCCGACGCCTGGTGTCGCATCAGGGCAAAGTCGTGAGCCTGGCTCTGGGCCTCGGTGGGGGTGAAGGAATTGTTGTCGAGGCTGAATTCCTCGTTCTGCTCTTTCATGATGTTGAGCAGGGCCTGTTCCTTGTCTTTGCGGACCGTGCCGCTATCGCGATCCCAGCCCCATTGGGTTTCCAGGTCGGCCAGCACCTTGTGGGGATCATCCGAGGGATGCGCCGACATATGCGCCTGCCAGCCAGCGGCAATCAGGTCCTGACAGATGACGTGGATGGGCGGTGGATAGTCGCCGTTGGGCTTGCAGGCATCACTCAGGGGCAGGTCGGTGTCGTACAGGTATTCACTGGGGTGGTTGGCGCACAGGACCCAGGTTTTGGGGGCGGGCTCGTGAGCGCTGTCTTCGAGAACCGTCAGCTCAACAATATCCAGTGTGTCCGGGGTCTGCGCCAGTTTGAAGGCCTGGGCCAGCCATTTATGAACCGGTTCGCCATAGGCCACCATGGGCTGGGTCAGGTTGCCTCCGGTCTCCGGCAGTGGGCGCAGGTAGTTGCGCAACTGGGCTTTGGCGTAGGGAATAAAGTCTTCGTTGTAATCTGTCAGCGCCTCGCCGGCACCGCCCGGCGCAGCGATGGGCGCGACATCAACAATGCGTTCGACGGTGGTATTGTCGGTACCGTTGAACCCGTTCTGCGCCAGCAGGCATTCCCAGCGCCGGTTCGTAGGGGAGTACAGGTAGTTCTTGTAGGTGAACGTTTCCAGGGGCGGAAAGTGGAGCAACTGGATGGATTTGACGTTGGCCATGGCCAGGCCGAACGGCAGCAGGAATTCCCAGTCCTTGCGGGCGTCGTAAGGGATGTCGTAATAGTTGCCGAGGGCTTCCCGCCCGGCGGCAATATAGCCGGGCACCAGCGTCTCGTAGGCGGAGACATCGTCGCAGGGACTGGTGATTTTCAACCGGTACTGCCCGTTGCCGTTGCGGTAGGCCTGCGCCCAGGACCCGTAGTACAGGTCCCGCTGGAGTGTCTGGCTGAACACGAAGGTGATGGCGTCCTCCAGCCGGGGGCTGTCGTCACCGAATCGGAAAAGGGCCTCTATTTCGTGGTGGTAGCCCAGGGGGATATCCACGCTGGTGCGCCGGGCGCTCGTCTGTGGGTTCAGCACAACCGTCTCCTTGTTTGTGGTTATTGATGCTGCCGGGCAGGGAGCGCCTCGGGTCTGTGTGCGGGCCTCAGTGGGCGGTTCGCCCACTGACAGTCCGGGTCGTCGGGATTACATCGGGTGACCGAGCAGGCCAAGCACTCCGATCACAATGAGGTAGCCTGCTACGATGTAGTTAAGCAGCTTGGGAAACACCAGTATGCCGATACCGGCGCCCAGGCTGATCAGGGGGGCGAGTTGGAGATGCAGTGTCATAATGGCTCCCGGGCTATCTATTTCTTGAGGAAGGTCAGGAAAACTCCGGCGACCGCAGCCGCAGCGCCACCGATCAGGTACCACATGGTTTCGTCGGAAAAACGGCCGGTCAGGGTTTCGGTCACCTGGCCCCCGAGGGATTGGGTGGACTGGTAGCCGAAGTAGAGCAGGCCAATGCCGACCACAAGCAGAATGATACCGACAAGTCTGGTGCTTCCCATTAATGGATTCCTTGTGAATGAAGTTGATTGTCTTTCAGTCCTGTTAAGACTGACACCTGAAGCGCCGACCAGCAAGAAAGGTTTTATTTCCTAATGGTAAACTTTCCGAACATAATTTGGCTCTGTTCGCTCAAGTTTGGGGGATTGAACCCGATAAAAATACTGAGGCATAAATCAGGGATTTCCTGAACCGTTTTTCAGTGGGTGTTCGTATTACGATACCGACTCTATCGGCTTACTAAAGGCGTGCTGTTAATGTTTGGAAAAAAGCTGCACCAGGAAAACGCTGCTCTCAAAGAAGAGCTCTACATGCTGCAACAGCTGTCGGACGAGATTTCCCAGGAAACCATGGTCCTGTACCTGGACGCAGCCGGTAAAATTACGGCCTGCAACGAGATGTTCCAGAAGGAATTTGGTGTTTCAGCGGATGAACTCAATGGCCGGCACGCCCGTGATCTGGTTCCGGAGTATGACCGCAATACCCAGCACTTCGAGCACATGATGAATGCCCTGAAGGAAGGGCGGGTCTGGTCGGGAGCCTGGCAGGCCCAGAATCCCGGTGGCAGCCAGTTCTGGCTTCGGGTCCTGATCTGCCCGATCAAGACCGGCAACGGGAAACTCAGCCACTTCACCCTGGTCGTGAAGAACCTGACACGAACGATCGAAGCCTCCAGAGAGCATGACAACCTGATCCGGGCCATGCAGCGCTCCACCGCGGTGATCGAATTCGACATGGACGGGTATGTGCTGCACGCCAACCAGCTCTTCCTGAATGCCGTGGGATACTCGCTGAATGAAGTGAAGGGCAAGCATCACCGGATCTTCTGTCCGCCCGAGGTGTATGACTCGCCGGAATACGAGGAATTCTGGGCCCGGCTGAAACGCGGGGATTTCGTGGCGGATCGTTTTAAACGTATCGGTAAACACGGTGATGAGGTCTGGCTGGAGGCATCGTACAACCCGCTGATGAACTCCCGTGACCAGTACTACAAGGTCGTCAAGTTTGCCACGGTGATTACCGATCAGGTGCGCCAGGAACAGGAAGTGTCCAATGCCGCAGGCGTGGCTTTTGAAACGTCGAAGGATACGGATGCCAGCGCTGTTCGTGGAATCGAGGTCATGGTAAAGACCGCCGAAGTGATGCAGGAATTGTCGGATCAGATGAATGAAGCCGTGGCTGGAATGGGCAAGCTGGACCACCAGTCCCAGATGATTGGCAATATCATTCAAAGCATCAGTGGCATTGCCGACCAGACCAACCTGCTGGCCCTGAACGCCGCTATTGAAGCGGCGAGGGCGGGTGAGCATGGTCGTGGTTTTGCGGTGGTGGCGGATGAGGTCAGGCAACTGGCGTCCCGCACCACGGCGGCGACCGAAGAGATTGTTGGCGTGGTGAATGAGAACCAGGAGCTGACATCCAATGCGGTCTATACCATCGAGTCCGGTAAGGCCAAGGCGGAAGATGTGCGCGCCCTGGTGCATGAGGCCAATGAGGTTATTCATGAAATCCAGGAAGCGGCCCGCAAAGTGGTGGATGCGGTTTCCCAGTTCTCTAACCAGTACGGTGAATAACCCAGGCAATTTATACACAGAGCAGCCCCGGCGAAGGGCTGCTCGATTACCGCATTAACTGCTAGGGCAGCATCAGATCGGCCTGCCGGTTGTCGGCGGCCCTTTCGACCAGCAGCTTTCCATCCCTGACTGAAGCCAGTACCGGGCTTTGTCCCAGTAGAACCTCGTAAGGCGTCTGACCCTGCAGCACCACGCAGCGGGCGGGCCGCCCTTGTGCAATGCCGTAATGATCCAGATTCAGCGCTGCTGCGCCGTTATCGGTAATCATCTCCAGGCATTGTTCGATACGGTTCATTCCAAGCATGTGGCAGGCGTGCAGGCCCACATCCAGCGTGCGCAGCAGGTTGCCATTGCCCATCGGATACCAGGGATCACGAATCGAGTCCTGGCCAAAGGCCACTTTCAGGCCGGCGTCAAGGAGTTCCGGAACCCGGGTAATACCCCGGCGTTTGGGGTAGCTGTCGAACCGGCCCTGCAGGTGCAGGTTTTCGGTGGGCATGGACAGGAACCTCAGATCGGCCTTCTTCAGCAGCCGGAACAGGCGACTGCAGTAGGCATCGTTGTAGGAACCCATGGCGCAGGTATGGCTGGCCGCCACCCGTGAACCATAGTCCAGTCGTAATGCCTCCGCTGCCAGAACTTCCAGAAAGCGGGATTCGGGGTCGTCGATTTCGTCGCAGTGGACGTCCACCAGCCGATCGTGGCGGTGAGCCAGTTCGACCAGCCAGCGAACGGACTCCGCGCCATAGTCTCGGGTGAATTCGAAATGGGGAATCCCGCCAACAACGTCGGCGCCGAGCCGGATGGCTTCCTCCATCAGTTCCCGGCCATTGGGAAAAGACCAGATCCCCTCCTGCGGGAAAGCCACGATCTGCAGATCGACGAACCCGGCCACCTGTTCACGAACCTCCAGCATGGCCTTGAGTGCAGTCAGTTGGGGGTCGGTCACGTCAACGTGGGTCCGCACGTACTGAATGCCATGAGCCGCAAACAGCTTCAGGGTCTGCGTCGCTCTGTGCAGGACATCGTCACGGCTCAGGCTGGCCTTGCGCTCGGACCAGCACTCAATGCCTTCGAACAGGGTGCCGCTCTGGTTCCAGCGGGGTTCGCCCGCAGTCAGGGCGGCGTCCAGATGGATATGGGGCTCGACAAAGGCAGGGCACACCAGATTGCCGTCGGCATCGAGCTGGCCGTCGATTGCCTGCTGCGCACCGGGCTGAGAGCGGATGCTTGCAAACTTCCCTTCCGACAGGGTGAGTGTGTGGAGTCCTTCCAGGCCCTGCAGACGGGCGTTGATAATGGCATTGACGGTTGCTTTCATGATGTCTCCAGACAGTTGGCCCACTTGCTTTCAACGCGAGGACAACAAGTGGGCCAGCAGTAGTGTCTTAAATGCTTCGTTCCCGTGCGGGTGCTGCACGGAACGGTGAATATGGTTCATCCGGTTGCGGATGGTGTTGCGGTGACAACCCAGGGCATCGGCCATGGCACGCTGGTTGCCCCGGCAGGTGACCCAGGCTTCCAAGAGGTCGGCATTTGTGGCCAGTAACCCGGGTTCCGGCGGCAGTTCCCCGACGATCTCCGACTGGACTATGGCGCGGCTGATTGCCTCGGTTACTTCCACCATGGGCAGCGAATAAGGTTGCTCGAACAGAGGCATGGACAATTCATCGGCCAGGCGGCAGAGCGCGTTGGGCAACTGGCCGATGTAGGCCTCACCGGTCAGCACGACCAGCCCGGAGATGCGGCATTCCCGACCTTCGTACAGGCACTCGGCCAGGTTCTCGGGGCTGCGATGCCGGCTGATGCCGGTTACGAAAACCAGTTCGCCGCCTTTTACCCAGCGTTGAAACGAGCGGTTTTCCGCAACGTATGGCCAACGTATCGTGTTGTCGGCAGCGGCGCCCCCGCCCCGGAGGCGTATCGCCTCCAGGCCGGGGATTGCGGGCATGTCATGACAGTGCAGAGGCATTCAGGCGGTTCCCATCACCTGGGCGCGGCGCTCACGCACAGCCTGGCCGACCACCAGGACAATGCTGTAGGTCAGTGCTGCTACCAAAACCCCTACAATGGGGGCAATCCACGGTGAGGTGTACGCAGCCGCAGAGCCCACCGCATAGGCCAGCAGACCGGGAATGTTGAACGCCGGCAACGTGGTGTTCTCAAGGGCCGGATATTGGCGTTTATAGCCAACGAAATAGCTTGCCATAATGACGCCGCCAATGGGTGGAATAAAGGTGCCCAGAAGCACCAGGAAGGGAATCAGCCATTCATACATTCCCAGCACAGCCAGTACAGTGCCAATGGCTGCACCGCCGATAGTTACGCTTTTGCGCCGACGGGTCCGGAGCAGGTTGCAGCCGGCCACCGCAAAGTTGTAAACCGTGTTGTCCTGAGTGGTCCACAGGTTCAGGAACAGCATCAGGATGCCCAGTGTGGCCAACCCCTGAGCGACCATGATGTCGACAATATCCGCCTGCTGGTATACAAGGGCGCCAAAGGCCCCGATCAGGGTCATCAGGCCATTGCCCAGGAAGAACGCCAGGAGCGTGGCGATCACGGCGGTTTTCCCGGATTTTGCGAAGCGTGTCCAATTGGTGGCCTGGGTTCCGCCGCTGACAAAGGTGCCGAAGACCAGGGTGATGGCTGCGGCCATGGTCATGTCGTCGGTGGGTGTAATCGCCAGAAGCCCGCTGATGCCGCCGGCATCGGTAGTGGCAATGCTCATGCTTACGGCCACCAGAACAATCATGGCGGGGACTGCGAATCGGGAGAGCCATTCCAGTCCGCGGTAGCCAATAAAGGCGGTGATACAGAAACCGAATCCGAACAGAACCATCAGGGGCGTTGTCAGGCTTTCAGGCATACCGGTCAGTTTAACCAGCAGTATGGCCATGGTGGCGGTGCCCCAAGCATACCAACCGATCTGGGTGAAACCGAGAATGAAATCAGAGAGTTTGCTGCCCACTTCGCCAAAGGTGAAGCGACTCATCAGAGCGGTATTCAGGCCCGTTCTGGCGGCTATATAGCCCAGTACGGCGGCGTAGAGGCCCAACAACAAGTTGCCGATGGCGAGCACGATCAGCATGGTGGAAAAATCAAAGGCTACGCCAACGCTGCCGCCAGCCCACATGGTGGCGGTAAAAAAGGTAAAACCCAGCAGCACCAGCCCCATGGACCAGACGCTTTTGCGCTGATCCATGGGCACCGGACTGAGGGGATAATCCTGTTCTTTCGGGGTGGGGGCAGTGCTCATGGTGGTCGCTCCGTGTTGTTGGTTAACACGAAGGCGAATGGCAACCTTTATGCCATCCTGAGTTATAGCCAGGGATCATGCCGGCAGCCGCGGGAAGGAATTGTGCATTTTGAACAATTGGGGTGCTGGCGGCCTAGGGGGTGCGCAGCTCATGCATGGTTCTGGTGCGATTGTCCCCGGGTGTCGCCGTGATGGTGCGGCCCCGGCGGTGCTGTTGTTCAGAACAGCTGGTCGCGACCGGACTGTTTGGCCTGGTAGAGCTGGCGGTCTGCCATGGCAATGATGGCTTCCGCGTCCGGGCCGCTGTCGCTGACCAGCGCGATGCCGGCGCTGGCGGTAAGGATGCCGCCGATGCCTTCGGGGTGTGCAATGCCCAGTGCGCGGACTCTTTCAAGCACCCGCTCAGCGATACGCTGGCCCTGTTCCCGGTCGGCACCGGCCAGCAGAATGGCGATCTCTTCCCCACCGTAGCGGTACAGGGTGTCGCCAGGCCTGAGGGCGCCGGCAATGGCGTTCACCACATCTTTCAGGGCGCGGTCGCCCTGGGGATGGCCCAGGGCATCGTTATACTGCTTGAAGTAATCTATGTCGCAGAGCACCAGGGAAAACAGTTGTCCATGGGCCCGGTATTCCGCGATGGCGGCTCGCAGATCCTGATCCAGGGCGCGACGGTTCAGTATCCCGGTCAGAGGGTCGTGACTGGCACGATGCATCCATTCCAGCTTGTCGTGCAGGTCCCGGGTGTAGGCCCGGCGCTGGCTTTCATGCAGAGCCCAGAAACCGAAGCCGGCCAGGCATCCGGCCAGAGCCCACCACAGCAGCATCCTGCGGTTGTTCTCGATTTCTTCCAGGAGCATGAGGGCCACCCGTGTGCGTTTTGCCTCCTGGCCGGCCTCAATGTCACTGACACACTGGATGACTGGCAGCAGCAGGGATGCGGCAAGTTCATGGGAAACCGGCGCCCCGGTGGCCAGTGTGCGATCCAGTCTGTCGAGCCGGTCCAGGGTGCCCTGAGCACAAGGATACTCATCCAGGTAAAGCGGCACATTGAGCAGACCGTAAACAATGTTCAGCTGCTGGCTGATAGCCGGGTAATGGGGATGCTGCGGGTTCTCGGTGAGCAGCGTTTCCAGGCTGTTCTGGAGCCGCTCCCGGGCGCGGGTGGCCAGCTGTTTGTCGGTCAGTTTGCCGGTGTTATTGAAATAGCGGCTGACCTGGGGCTGGCCCCATCCTGCTTCGTAGGACAGCACGGCAAACAGCAGGGCGAAGCAGAGGATGCTTAGCCAGAGCCAGCTGATGTGTCGGCGCCAACGGGGAGATTTCACTATAAAGCCTCAATACTCTTCAACATCCAGACCCAAAGGTTGAAGCTGCGCAGGTGCTCCGGATTACGGTCGCCGTAGTCCCGTTCCACCAGGCGCACCGGCCCCTGCTGTCTCAGGGTCAGCGGCTCACCGTCTTCGTGGGTCACCAGAACCCAACTGCCGGACGCCCAGTCGTCGAGCTCGATAATGTAGCCGTCGTGGGCTTCGAGCCGGATGCGTTCCGGCACGCGGCCAATCTCACGGGCCAGCAGATCCGTCAGCGCGATACCCCGGATGGTAACGTCCCGGCCACGATAGGGTGCATAAAAAGTAAATTCCAGGTCCGCCCGCTCGCGCAGCTCGGTAATGGGCAGATCTATCCTGCGGTCGCCATCCACGATCAGCAGGGAGTCAACCGATGCCGATACCCAGGGCGCAAAAACAGCCAGCGCTGACATCAGTACCGCCGGGAAAAGTCGCATGGAATGTGCCTCTGAAAAATACAAAGGATATAGAGTAGCGCAAAGTCGGGGCGGAGGTATTGAATTAGGCCCGATTTCTTGTGGGCGCTAGAGTTTGACTTTCCCTCGAAGCGCCTTGGTCTGGCCGCGCTGGGTTTTCCTGTCCATACGGCGTTTGCGCGCCGTTTTCGACGGGCGGGTGGGGCGCCGGGCCTTGTGCTGTTTGACGGCCTCCTGAATCAGCGACTTCAGTCGCTGAAGGGCGTCCTCCCGGTTCTGTTCGAGGGTGCGGAAAGACTGGGCCTTGATAATGATGATGCCGTCTTTGCTGATCCGCTGATCGGACAGCGCCATCAGACGTTCCTTGTAGAACGGCGGCAGTGTGGAATGAAGAATGTCGAAGCGCAGATGCACCGCGGTTGCGACCTTGTTCACGTTCTGGCCGCCCGCCCCCTGGGCACGGATCTGGGACATGTCGATTTCCCAGTCAGCGAGCTCTACGTTGTTGGAGATCTTGAGCATGTGATGTCCGGATGGCACAGAGGGGAGCCGTGGCGGCTCCCCTCTGGCGTTTTAGCGGCCTGTTGGCGTTGCCTCAGGCCATGGTGTCAACGATACCGCCTTCGACCCGCAGGGCGGCGCCGGTGGTGGCGCTTGCCTGGGGTGAGGCCAGATAGACACTCATGTTAGCGACTTCCTCCACATCTGCAATGCGCTGGATGATGGAGCTTGGCCGGTTTTCCTTGACAAAGTTGGCGCCGGCCTCTTCTTCTGAGACGCCCTGTTCCCGGGCGATGTTGGAAATCATGTTACCCACGCCTTCCGAGTTGGTGGGGCCGGGCAGTACCGCGTTGACGGTCACACCGGTGCCCGAGAGTACCTTGGCCAGGCCGCGGGAGATGGACTGCACGGCTGTTTTGGTCATGCCGTAGTGCACCATTTCCGACGGAATGTTCAGAGCGGATTCGCTGGACAGGAACTGGATTCTGCCCCAGTCGCGCTCCTTCATGCCCTGGGCATAGTGGCGGGACAGCCGCACGGCACTCATCACGTTAACGTCGAAGAAGTGCTGCCAGTCATCGTCGGTGATGTCGAAAAACGGCTTGGGCTCAAAGATACCGACGTTGTTGATCAGGATATCGCAGTCGGGTTTCTGGCGAATCAGTTCGTTGCAGCCTTCGGCCGTGCCCAGATCGGCGGCCACACCGTCAACGCTGGCACCAGGAACCTGGTTTTCGATGGTTTTTATAGCGTCATCCACACGGGACTGGGTGCGCCCGGTCACAGTGACCGCGGCCCCGGCATTGGCAAGCCCCTTGGCGATCGCCAGGCCGATCCCGGCCGTGGAGCCGGATACAATTGCGGTTTTTCCTGTCAGGTCGATTTTCATAGCGGGCTCGCTCCTTTTTCGCGGATTGCTCATTCAACCGATTTCTTGCCAATACCTCAAAGATGGGGACAGGCATCGGGTGCTTAAACCCTGAGGCCTCACGGCGACCGTTACAGTATGTATAAGTGACCGGAAGTTGGTGCTTTTTTCGTCTGATCAAAAACCCTTCAGTTTGCTGGAAGTCGCCAATGTGAACGCCTGGGAACACCTATCCTGCAATTGCCAACAAAGTTATCCACAGGTTTTGTGAGTAAGTCTTTTGCCACCCGCGGGAACCGGATGGCGGTACGCCAACTGGCCCGCACCAAGGCCTTTCCGGTACCATCCGGCACATTCCCCAAGGCTCAGGAGACTCGCTGACATGGCTGAAGAACCGCTCAAATCCCTGTCTGACATGGCCAGCGAGGCTCACGCCCGCATTCAGGCGACGCACCAGCACATCAATCCCGTGGTGGAGGTGCGTCAGGGCATGCGCAAGTCGGGCATTCCCGCCGATGTGATGACCATCGACTGTCTGCGCACCCGCCGGCGGATCACCCTGATCCTGCATGACGGTCAGCCGGGCGTGTTTCTGTACCAGTTCGTGACCATTGACGACGAAGTGGGTAATGACTTCCAGCAAAAGCCCATGTCCGAGATGAGCACGCAGTTGCTGTTTGACTGGATGGAGGATTACTTTGGCTGAACCGGTTCCCTTTCCCTTGGCAGGGTAACCACAACCTCCAGCCCGATCCCCTCCGGACCACTGTCCAGCCGGATATCGCCGCCCATGCCACGGATCAGCGTCCGGGCAATGGCCAGGCCCAGGCCAGCGCCGCCGGTGTCCCGGTTACGGGAATGCTCCAGCCTGTAGAACGGCTGGAATACCTGTTCCCGTTCGTTCGGGGGAATGCCGGGGCCACGGTCCACAATGCTGATGACCGCGTCAGAGCCAGTGGTCGCCAGGCTGACGCTGGCTTCATCGCCGTAATTCACGGCGTTCTCGATCAGGTTTCTGATGGCCCGTTTCACCGCTTCCGGCTGACCCTGCAGAACGCAGCGGGGGCTGTCGGTGAACGAAACCGCCAGTCCGGTTTCCTTGAGGTCGTCGCACAGGCTGTCCAGTAGGGTGGACAGGTCATAACGGCGATGCTGTTCGGTGGTGCTGCCGCGAATGAAGTCCAGCGTTGCTTCCGCCAGATGCTGCATGTCCTGGAGTGTTTCCAGTAGCCGGGTCCGATCCTCGCCCTCGGGCAGCATTTCCACCCGCAGGCGCATGGAGGTGATGGGCGTGCGCAGGTCGTGGGCCAGTGCGGCCAGCAGGCGTTCCCGGTCTTCCTGGGCACGGCTCACCTGGTGCTGCATCTGGTTGAACGCCCGGGTGACTTCACGGATGTCTTCCGGTCCCCGCTCCTCGAGAGCGACCTTCTCGCCACGGCCAAAGGCGTGAGCCGCCCGGCTCAGCTCATTCACCGGCCGCAGCAGGTGGCGGATGGCCAGCAGAAGCGTGACAACCAGCAGCAGCGCGGTAATCCCGACACTGGTCAGTGTGGCCTTCAGCCAGAGCCAGGACGGTGCCGGCGACTGTGCGCTGGCGTTGAACCACTGCCCCGATGAGAGGGCGAGCGAGGCACTGATCACCGGTGGGCAATTGCCTTCCCGGCGGTGTTCGTCTTTCTCGTGTTCATCATCCTCATCGTGGTCGTCATCGTGCCGGCGAGATTCGCCATGATCCTCTTCGTGTTCTTCCTCGCGGAAGGCCGAACAGTCGTGCCCCTCGCGTTCCAGCCGGGTACGGACATGGTCGGTCTCAAGGCCGGCCGATCGGGCCAGTTGACGCCGGATGAAAACGTCCCGGCTGTGGTCGAGCAGCGGTTCCGGGTCGACGCTCAGGCGCAGGGTCGGGCTGGACAGAGCCCGGAGCACCTGAGGACGGCGTTCCTCGGGCGTGGTGTCGAGCAGGGTATAGGCATCGGCCACCCTTTGCAGAACATGCTCCAGGCTGGCGGAGCGTAGCGCTCCCTGGCGCTCATCGGCCAGAATCCAGATGGTGATAGCCTGGGCAATTACCAGCACAACCACCAGAAGGAAGGCGAGTTGCCCGGCAGTGCGTCTGGGCATAAGGGTCATTCCGCTGCCCCTTCCACGTCAGCGATCCACTGGTAACCGCCGCCCCAGATCGTCTTGATCAGGCGTGGGTGGCGGGCGTCCGGATCCATCTTCCGGCGCAGGCGGCTGACGTGGTTGTCGATGCTGCGGTCGAAGGCGTCGGCCTCCCGGCCCCGGGTCAGGTCCATAAGCTGGTCCCGGGACAGCACTCGCCCGGCGTGTTCCAGGAAGGCCAGCAACAGGCGGTATTCCGCGGTACTCAGCGACACTTCCACGCCCTCTGGGTCGGTCAACTGGTGGCGATCCACATCCAGTGTCCAGCCATCAAAACGCAGGTTGCGTCCGGCCATGGGCGCACGCTGGGGCGGCAGGGCGCTTGCGCGGCGAAGCACCGCCTTGATCCGGGCCAGCAGCTCCCGGGGGTTGAAGGGTTTGGTGAGGTAGTCATCGGCGCCCATTTCCAGGCCGATGATGCGGTCGGTTTCCTCGCTCATGGCGGTCAGCAGGATAACGGGCAGTTCGGTGTGCTCGCGCAGGTAACGGCACAACGTGAGCCCGTCGTCTCCCGGCATCATGATATCCAGCACCACCAGGTCCACAGCGTGGTCTCTGAGCTGGCGTTTCATGGTAACGCCGCCCTCGGCCAGCAGGGTGCGTATGCCGTGCTCCTGCAGGTAACGGCTGACCAGGTCGCGGATATCACGGTGGTCGTCGACCACCAGGACTGTCGGTGACTCGCTCACGAATGTCTCCATGGATCATTGATGGACCTGATTATAGAGAAGCCGGGGCCGCTCTTGGGAGCGAGGTTGTCAAAAAGCATCCCGATGGGCGTGCCTGCGACATTTTGCGACAAAACCGACCCGGTATCGGGACAATTTTGCGACGTTTGCCTGCTCCAATAATCATCGACGAACGACACCCCTCTCATCGGTCGTCAGCCATTGTGTTTAACAAGGAGTTCGATCATGAAGAAGACGACAACCGTTGCCGCGCTTTCTGCTGCCGCTCTGCTGGCCAGCGCTCCGCTGGTGGTGTCTGCCAGCGACAATTACCGGGAAGCTGGTGAACGCTACGAGCATCGCAGCGACCGCCTGATGGCCAAATCCGACCTGAAACAGTACAGCAGCGACGAACTGCGCATCATGGCCTACGGCCAGGCGCTTCGCCGGTACGGTCCGGGCGTTGAGGTGACCGTGGATGAAACACCCGACGGCACCTATCGGGTGCAGCTTCGGGATGCCGAGCAGAACCTGATGCGGGAACAGGAGTTCAACCGCTATGGGGCACCTGTGCGTGGTGGCCGGCACGACTGAGCGTAGCCTGCATCCCCGGGGCCCGACAGGCCCCGGCCAGGGAACTCAAGGAGATGTGTGATGACAATGTTGGACTCTGAAAACCGCTATGGGGTTGTTTCCCGTGGGCTGCACTGGGTCATGGCGATTCTGCTGCTGGTCATGCTCAGTACCGAGGTCTGGTTCGAGGGACTGGAGCACCAGGTTCGCGAGGCCGATCTGATGGTCTGGCATCAGACCCTTGGCCTTATTATCTTTGCCCTGGTGCTGTTCCGCGCCCTGTGGCGCTGGCTGAACCGGTCCCGCCTGGCGCCGCCGGCCCACTGGGCCACCATGGCCAGACTGGGACATATCGCGCTCTATGCACTGATGATTCTGATGCCATTATCCGGCGTTGCCACCTCCCTCGGGGAGGGCGATCCGGTCAGTTTCTTCGGCCTGATGGTGTTTGCGCCCGGGCCTGAAATCGAACTTCTGGAAGAGGTCGGCGAAGACCTGCACGAGGTTCTGGCCAATGTGCTCTGGGTGATGATTGGTGTGCATGTGGCGGCGGCCCTTGTTCACCAGCTGTGGTTGGGGGACCGCCTGATGAAGCGGATGGCCTGAGCGAACGCCCGGCCCTGCACGGGGCCGGGCAATCTTCCCGTCAGTGCCGGAAAAACCGGGGATTGCGGGAGACAAACGCATCAATCCAGCGTTCAAGGAACGACTGCCTGCCCGGATGTTTGAGGTAACGCCAGCCTAGAAACGACACTACGAAGGCGCCGATACCATCGACGATCAGGTCCCACATGGTATCGGTGAGGCCGGAAGGGTCGCCCAGCATGGGCTTCTGCATGTTCATCCCGAACACCGAATCCATGGTGAACTCGAAAATCTCCCAGAGCGCCCCGACACCGAGCGCAAACAGAAAGGCAAAGAAGGCCACAAAGCCGGGCTTCATGTGCAGCTGGATCTTCTCGGTTTCGTTCATGATGTGCACCAGCAGGAAACCGAAGATCCCCAGCAGGAAGCCGGAAGTGGTATGCAGGGCCATATCCCACCACCAGAAACGGGTGTAGTAATCCCGGATCTCTCCAAGGAAAAGCGAAGCAAACACAAAGCCAATGGCTGCCAGCTGGAGTTCCGGCGGGATATGGATCCGGAAGCGGCGCTCGAACACAACCGGCATGAAGGTGATCAGAATGATCATGCCGGTCAGAAAGGCGGTAAACCAGCGCTGACCCCAGAGCGCGAAGGCGGCCTCTGCCATCAGGATCAGTTGCAGCAGTGCGGTGATTCTCTGGTGTGTAATCCGGATTCGCATGATGGGGTTTCCTGGCTCGACAGATCAGACCCTAACATATTGCCATTGCCCGCCGTGGCGTATACAAACCACAACCGTTACTCCGGGCCGCCAAACAGCCCCAGCTGGGGCTCGGGTTCCAGTTTCAGGGCAGGTGCATGCGGCAGGTATTCGGCCAGCATGGCACTCCATAGTGCCGCCAGGGACAGGGCGTGGCTGTTGTCCGGCATGTGCATGAACACGAACGGGCGCCGTCCTTCCCGGACCCAGTCACTGACCCGTTGCAGCCAGGGCTGCAGGAAACGGCGATTGGTTTCCAGGTCCGGATGACCAATGTAACGGACCACCGGTTCGGGCTCTTCAGCCGGCAGGATGTGAACCGGCACCCGCGGCTTTTTGCGCTGTGCGTCCCGGGTGATGTCATTGTCCGGAGCCGCGCTGAACAGGGCCCGGCTGTCCAGGCAGACCCGGGCGATTCCCCGCTCCCGCAAGCCACGGTTCAGGGCGCGCTCCGCCTCGCCTTTCTCGAAGAATGACGGGTGCCGGAATTCCACCGTGCAGGTTAACGGGGCGGGCAGGGCGTCGGTGAAACGCCAGAGATTCTCCAGGTGCTCGGGGCCGAATGCTGCCGGTAACTGAAGCAGGAAGGGCCCCAGGACATCCTCCAGGGGCGCCACGGTTTCCAGGAAATCGGTTATCTCGGAGGCCGGCCCGGCAAGCAGTTGCTCATGACTGATTCGCTGGGGAAATTTCAGCAGGAAGCGGAAATCATCCGGGACCTGCTGGCGCCACTGGGCACACTGGGCCTGGGTGGGTGTGGCGTAAAAGGTGGTATTGCCCTCCACGCAGTTGAACAGCCGGCTGTACCGGGCCAAAGGGCTGGAAGCCGGCGGCAGCTGGCGATTCCAGGCCGGGTCCTGCCACTGGGGGCAGCCGAGGTAATAGGGCAGCGGGGTAACGCGCTCGTGCATGGTCCTGCCGTTGGTCTTGAAAAGGTTAAACTAACGCATTTCCGGTCAAAACAGTACAGCCTGGACCGGAATCGCGCATACGGGATTGCAACTGATGGCGAGGTCACAGACAATTCCTTCAGAATAAGTAAACAAACACTCACTTTATCTGTGCAAGAGAGGACATTCCGGTGACTGATCCCGTAAGTTACGAACTGATCGATGGCGTTGCCACGATTACCATCAACAACGGCAAAGCCAATGCCCTGAGCCACGACGTGTTTGAATCGCTGAATGCCGCTCTGGATAAAGCCGAACAGGACAAGGCCATTGTCATCCTGACCGGCCAGCCAGGCATGTTTTCCGGGGGCTACGATCTCAAGGAAATGCAGAAGGGACCGAAGGAAGCCATGGCGCTGGTGAAGGTCGGCTCCTCCCTGGCCCGCCGGCTGTCGGCGTTTCCGCTGCCGGTAATTGGAGCCTGCAGTGGCCACGCCATTGCCAAGGGTGCGTTCATTCTGTTGTCCGTGGATTACCGGATCGGTGTGCAGGGCAGCTTCAAGCTGGGCCTGAACGAAGTGGCCATTGGCATGACCATGCACCACGCCGGCATTGAGATTGCCCGGCACCGCCTGGCGCCGTCCTATTTCTACCGTTCGGTGGTGAACGCGGAGATTTTCAATCCGGAAGGTGCGGTTTCCGCCGGTTTCCTGGATGAAACCGTGGCACCGGAGCAGTTGCTTGATCGTGCCCGGGCCGTGGCCTCACAGTTCGGCCAGTTGAACCTGCGGGCGCACAAACAGACCAAGCTGAAAGCGAAGGCCGAGTACCT
This sequence comes from Marinobacter oulmenensis, assembly GCF_014201735.1. Classification (GTDB taxonomy): domain Bacteria; phylum Pseudomonadota; class Gammaproteobacteria; order Pseudomonadales; family Oleiphilaceae; genus Marinobacter; species Marinobacter oulmenensis. The sequence goes on from NZ_JACHFE010000006.1 coordinate 109,611, forward strand.
GGCGTTGCTGGATCGCTGCATTGAGCAGGATGCCGAACAACTCGGCCTGGGCGGCTGAGCCCTGAACCGCCGGGTATCAGAGGGGCGAGACTCTCGATTCCCGGCGGGAGTCATGGTATACCAGCGCTCCTATCTCCAGAGTGATTCAGACACTCCCCAACTTTTCAGGAAGCGGATGCCATGCCAAAAGCGAGCGACATCAAGAAGAACCAGGCGGTCGAGTACGAGGGCCGTGTCTATTTCGTCAAGGACATCGAACGTTCCGTGCCCCAGGGCCGGGCCGGCGGCAGCCTATACCGCATGCGGATGTACGATGTGGTGACCAACCAGAAGCTGGACCATACCTTCAGGGATTCCGACATGCTCAACCAGGCCGACCTCGTGCGTCGGCCTGCCACCTTCTCCTACAGCGACGGTGACGAGTACTTTTTCATGGACTCGGAGGATTTCAGCCAGTACCTGCTGAACCGGGAGGCCATTGAAGACGAGTTGCTGTTTATCAACGAGGATACCGAAGGCCTGATGGTCATTCTGGTCAGCGACAGCCCGGTGGGACTGGACCTGCCACCCACGGTGGAGCTGACCATTGAGGAAACCGATCCGTCAATCAAGGGTGGCTCGGCGACGGCGCGCACCAAACCGGCGCGGCTGACCACCGGCTTGGTCGTCCAGGTGCCGGAGCATATTTCCACCGGTGATCGCATCAAGATCAACGTGGAAGAGCGCCGTTTCCTCAGTCGCGCCTGATCTGCCGGCAACGGCACGATTACTGCAGGTTGATCGGTGTCATGGCAAGTCATCGCCCGCCGGCCAACGGGTCGGCGGATAAACAGGAGAGACTATGAAAGTATCCGTCATCGGCACCGGCCACGTTGGCTCCACCCTGGCATTCGTGCTGACGCTCAAGAATCTGGTCAAGGAACTGGTGCTGGTCGGACGCACCCGGGAGTCAGCCCTGGGCGACGTGCTGGACCTTCGCCATAGCCAGTTGTTCGTTAATGCCCCGGCCCAGGTCACCGCTGGCACCGTTGCCGATACTGCCGGCTCCGATATCATCGCCATGTGTGCGTCGGTACCGACGCCCCGGAACATGAACAGTCGTCTGGAGCTGGCCCGTGGCAATGTCCAACTGATGAAGGAACTGATGCCTGAGTTGGCCCGCCTGTCACCGGACTGCAAGGTGGTCATGGTGTCCAACCCGGTGGATGTACTGGTGCACTACGCCCTGGAATACACCGATCTGCGGCCCAATCAGGTGGTGGGTACCGGTACCCTGGTTGATTCCTCGCGCTTCCGCCAGCTGCTTGCCGAGGAGTTGCGCATCCACTCCGGTGATATTCGCGCGTACATGCTCGGTGAGCACGGGGACAGCCAGTTTCCGGCGATGAGCTGCGCCGGGGCTGGCGGCGAGCCGCTGGACCCGACGCCGGCGCGCTACGCCCTGGCGGAAAAAGCCTCCCGGGCGGGGTTTGAGGTGTTCAAACACAAGGGCATGACCAACTACGCCGTCGCCCTGGCGGCCGCCGAGATCATCGAATGCATTATCAAGGATGCCAAGCACACTTTGCCGGTCAGCCTGCGGGTGGATGGTTTCCTGGGCGTAAGTGATGTCTGCCTGAGCCTGCCAGCGGTCGTCGGCGGCAACGGTATTGAACGGGTTCTGCACCCGAAGCTGAATGAGCAGGAGCAGGAAGCGTTTCTGCACAGTGCCAGCGTGGTGCGGGAAGTCATCGCCTCTGCGGGTGAAAACGGGGGCTGAAGCTTCAGCCTTCGACCAGCGTTAGTTTCTTCATCAGCTTGCGCCAGCCCACCGGCAGCTGCTGTTCCAGCTCCTTTAGGTAGGGAACGTCCAGAGGCCAGGGATAGAAGGGCTGGCGACATCCATAAATCACCGTGTTGTTGCTGCGACTGCGGAAATACAGCAGGCAGGGGAACTGGCGTACCAGTTCCCGGAACAGGCTGCCGCTCTCATCCGGCACCTTGTGATAGTTCAGTATCAACCAGCCATCGTCGGTCAGCGCCCGGCAGCAGTGCTTGATAAAGCGCCGCTGGGCCTGAGTCGGGCTCATCCGGTTGGCGCTGTATAGGTCGGTGAAGATCATGTCGGTGCTGCCCGGGGGCAGGTTTGCCACCGTGTCGGCGGCGTCGTCCACGGTGATACTCAGGCGTGGGTCGTCCGGCAAGCCGAACCACTGCCTTGCGACATTCACCACTTTTTCCCGCAGTTCCACCACGTGAACCTGGCAGTCCGGAAACAGCCGGTACAGGCCGTGGGCCAGCGCGCCGCCGCCCAGACCGAGAACGGTGACATGCCCCGGCGTGGCAAAAGCCGCGGGCAGGAGCATGGCCCGGCTGTATTCGTGGACCGGCAGGTGTGGGGCGGCTAGGGCGATTTTGCTCTGCTCAAAGATGGAATCGAAGCTGAGCATCCGGTGCTTGCGGTCCTCCAGCACCAGAATGTTGCCGAAACCGTCCCTTTCCAGATGAACGATATCGCCGTTGATGCCCGGTCGGTTGACGATGCTGCCCATCAGTTGGCGGCATACCGTTCGCGCAGAATGCCCACCCGTTTCACATAGGCCTTGGTTTCCGCGTAAGGTGGCACGCCCTTGTAACGGGTTACCGCACCGGGACCGGCATTATAGGCGGCGGTCGCAAGGCGGATATCCCCGTTGAAACGTTTCAGCATCCGCGCCAGGTAATCGACGCCACCCCGGATGTTCTGCTCTGCAGCCAGTGCATTGCTCACGCCCAGCTCCCGTGCGGTGCCCGGCATCAGTTGCATCAGCCCCTGGGCGCCCTTGGGCGAGGTGGCGTTGGGATTGAAGGCGGATTCGGCGTGAATCACCGCTCGCACCAGGGCCGGGTCGACATCAAACTCGTCGGACGCGACACGGATTTCTTCCCGGTAGGGGTTGAGGAAAAGCGGGGTGTTGCGCCAGTCCACGGTGGAGTCCGGGTCACAGGCGTAACAGTGAAACCGGATAACATCGAACTCCGCCATCGTGGGCCGGTCGCTGCTGTAAGACACGGTGCCGTTTTCGTCTGTGTAACGATAGACGGTTTCATTGCCCGTGGAGGCAATCGGAGCATCCTGGGACGCGTTGGTAAATTCCACTGAGCCATCTGGATGCTCGATCCGCTGAATGCCATCGGCCATGGCCGGCATGGACAGGGCCATGCACAGCCCCATCAGCAGTCGGTAGCGGGAATGTCGGGTGTCTCTGGCCATGGTTCGTAACGCGTCACTGGTGCCCGGTTGGATAACCGTTCCATTATTCCAGCCTGAGACATCCGAGCATAGTGTTCAGGTCTCATTTAACCGGAATTGCCCGTCGGCGCCTCTTCCTGGGGGAGCCGGGTGCCGGACCAGTTTTCCATCAGCCGGCAGGTCACCAGGTCCCCGGTGACGTTGATGGCGGTCCGGCACATATCCAGAATCCGGTCCACACCCATGATCAGGGCAATGCCCGACGGCGGAATGCCAACCGTCTGCAGCACCATTGCCAGGATCACGATGCCGACGCCCGGTGTGGCCGGAGACCCGATGGACGCGCCAACCGCCATGGCCACCACCAGTGCCATGCTGCCCATGCCCAGATCAATACCGTACACCTGAGCCAGGAAAACGGTGGCTACCGCCTGGTACAGGGCGGTGCCGTTCATGTTGATGGTGGCGCCCAGGGGGATGACGAACTGGGAGATGGAGGGGCGCACGCCGAGCTTGTCTTCGGCGGTACGGATGGACAGGGGCATCACCGCTGCTGAACTGGAGGTGGAGAAGGCCAGCAGCAGGACATCGCGGCTGTCCCGGATGAAGCGCAGAGGCGGGTAGCCTACGGCCAGTTTCATGAACAGCAGGTAGACCCCCAGCAATAGCAGCAGGCCGGCAAGCACGGTCAGCACATAGGCGCCCATGCCCAGCATGGAGCGGAAACCGATGGTGGTGGTCAACTGGGCCATCAGGCCGAATACGGCCAGTGGCGCCAGTCGCATGGCCCATTTGACCACAGTCATGCAGACCTGTTGCAGGGAATCCAGGAGGTCCAGCATGGGCCTGGCTTTGTCCGGGGCCATGCTGACCAGGGCGATGCCAACGATGATCGAGAAAATCACAATTTGCAGCATCTGGCCTTCCACCATGGCATCCAGGGGATTGCCGGGCAGCAGGCCTATCAGGGTGCGCGGCAGGTCTTCCACTGCCGGCATGGCGGCCCCGCTGGTGGGGTCGCCCGGTGGCAGTTCGGTCTGTGCCAGCCCGGCCAGCAGGGTGCCCGGCGACAGCACGCCGCCCACCCAGAGCCCGATGGAGGCAGCAATGCCGGTGGTGACCACAAAAAACAGGGTGACCCGCAGCCCAAGCCTGCGTAATTGTTCCAGGTCCTCGCTGGCGGCCAGGCCCCGAATCACCGAAGCGATGACCAGGGGAATCACAATCATCTGGATGGTGGCGAGAAACAGCTGGCCGGGGAACGCCAGCCAGTTGCCGATCAGGGTGCCGGTGGCGGGCTCAACCAGCCCGACTGATGGCCCCAGCAGGGTGCCAACCACGAGACCCAGGCCCAGGCCGATCAGTACTTTCAACCACAGCCGCCCGGCCACCAGCCCGGCAAGATAGACACTCAGGTGCCGCAGGGGCCTGGGGTAGTAAATCGGGTAATCGTCCTGTTTTGCCATCGCTTTGCATTCCTGTGCTTGGCCAACCGCCGCGCGGCGCCTAGACTGACTACAGCCAGCCGTTACAGAGAGGTGACACAATGCCGTTTTCCCCCAACCATCTTGCCGAACTTAACCTGCTTTTGCAGTTTCCTTCCACGTCCACCCAGGAGGGAATCAAGGTGCACGCACACGAAGCTGCGCCGGAAACCGTGCAGGCGGCCGAGAAACTGTTTGCCAAGGGGCTGACCTCCCATCACGACGGCGGCTACCTGACGCCACTCGGGTGTGAGGCCGTTGAAATGACCCAGAAACTCAAGTCCATGCTGTCAGATACCTGACTGTTACGGCCGGTTGCCGACGGACTGTACCTGTTCGCCTTACTGGAGGACAGGTATAGTCGACGGCCCTGATTTTTCCAACTGGGTTGATCCACGGCATGCCACCGGTCTTTTACTCTCTGTTCGTTCCCGCACTGTTCGTCTGGCTCTGGAGCACTGGCTTCATCGGTGCCCGATACGGGCTGCCTTTTGCCGAGCCGTTTACCCTGCTGGCCATGCGCATGTTCCTGACCCTGGTGCCTCTGGCTGTGCTTGCCGTCTTTCTGAAATCCCGTTGGCCCGGCTGGCGTGGGGCCGGTCATCTGGCGGTGACCGGGCTGCTGGTGCAGGGTTTTTATCTGGGTGGGGTGTTCTACGCGGTCGACCAGGGTATGTCCGCCGGGGTTGTCTCGCTGATTGTTGGCCTGCAACCGCTGGTAACCAGCCTGGCGGCGGTGATCTTTCTGAAAGAATCCGTGACCTCCCGCCAGTGGCTCGGGCTGTCCCTGGGCCTGGTGGGTGTGGTGCTGGTGCTGGCAGAGAAAATGGGCGGCACCGGCGAGGTGGGGATTCCGCCGCACACGCTGATCTGGGCTCTGCTGGCCCTGCTGGGGATTTCCCTGGGTACCGTCTACCAGAAGCGCCATGGCACCAGTGTCGATCTGGTCACCGGCACCATGGTGCAGTACGCGGCGGCCGGCAGTTTCTTTGCCCTGGGCGCCTTCGTGCTGGAGACCCGGGAGGTGGAATGGACCCTGCAGTTCAAGCTGGCCCTGGCCTGGCTGGTGTTTGGCCTGTCGGTGAGCGCGATCCTGCTTTTGATGTGGCTGATTCGCCGGGGGGCGGCCTCCCAGGTGGCCAGCCTGTTCTATCTGGTGCCGCCAGTGACGGCGCTGGAAGCCTTTATCCTGTTTGGCGAACGCCTGGGGCCGCTGGCCATCACCGGTGGCCTGGTCGCCATTACCGGCGTGGCGCTGGTCACGGTCAAGGGCCGTGGCGCTCAGGCCTTGAGGAAATAGCGCCGTTCCGGGCGGCCAACGCTGCCGTAGCTGACTTCTGCAGTCAGTTCGCCGGTACCCACCAGGTACTCCAGGTAGCGTCTGGCGGTAGTGCGTGAGGCGCCCATTTCCATGCCCATGTCTTCGGCACTCCACTGGCCGCCCCGGGCGATGTGGTCCCGGACCTTGTCCAGGGTGAGCGCATCAATGCCCTTGGGCAACCTCTCCTGATTGCCGGTTTCGCCTTCTGTTCCGCCCCTGGGCAGCAGCGCATCCACCTCGCGCTGGGCGAGCTGATTCAGGGTGGCCAGTTTTTCCAGGTGTTCCCGGTACCGGTTGATGGCATCCTGAAGGCGTTCAAACACCAGTGGCTTGAGTATGTAATCGAACACCCCGCCGCGCAGGGCGCTGCGCAGGGTTTCCACTTCCTTGGCGGCGGTGATCAGGATGACATCGCTACCGCTGTCGGTGGCCCGCAGTTCCCGGAGCAGTTCCAGGCCGTTGCCGTCCGGAAAATACACGTCCAGCAGGATCAGGTCTGGCGCCATCACGTCTACCAGGTCCCGGGCGTCGGCCAGGGTATGGGCGATGCCACAGAGCTCCAGGTTGTTTAGGCGTTCAATAAAGCGGCGCTGAATTTCCGCGATCTTGTGGTCATCTTCCACGATAAGAAGTCGAATCGGGTTCACAGGCCCTTTTTCTCCTCCGGTTGTTTGGGCAGATAGAGGGTAAAGCGACTACCGCCGGCGGTCAGATTCTCCACGGTAACCGAGCCGCCCCAGCGGTTCAGGAACTGCTGTACCAGGTGCAGGCCGATGCCATGGTCTTCACCCTTGGTGCTGACGCCTCGCTCGAAAATGCGTTGCTGGGCGTTTTCGGGCACGCCCGGGCCCTGGTCCTCCACTTCGAAAATCAGCTCTGCGCCGAGATCGGTCATCGACAGCCGCACCACGCCACCCTGGCCGGTCTGCTGGAACGTGGCCTCCAGGGCGTTGTCGATCAGATTGCCCAGGGCACTGACCAGTTGCTCCCGGGGCAGGGTGGCGGGAATGTCCGCCATTTGGCTGTCCGGATCGATGTCCAGGCGCAGGCCCATCTCCCGGGCGCGGTTGTACTTGCCCAGCAGACAGCCCGCGATGACCGGGTCGGGCACCGCTTCCAGCAGCAGGTGCAGCAGGGACTGGTGGTCACTGACCTCGCTGCCGATCAGTGCCAACGCCTTGTCGTGGGCGCCGATCTGGATCAGGCCGGCGATGGTGTGCAGTTTGTTGGAATACTCGTGGGTCTGGCTGCGCAGGGTGTCGGCGTATTGCTGGATGCGAGTGAGCTGGCGGCTGACCTGGTCCAGCTCATCCCGCAGCCGGAAACTGGCCACCACGCCGATGATCTCGTCGCCCTGGCGTACCGGCAGGCGGTTGACCACCATCTGCCGGCCACGCAGCCAGACTTCCCGGTCAAAGTCCGGCTGGCCGGATTCCAGCACCGACAGCAGGCTGGATTCCGGCAGGATGTCGAGGATGGGCTGGCCCGCCAGTCTGGTATCCGGTGCCAGGCCCAGGGTTTCACAGGCGGCCCGGTTTGCCGTGGTGATAATGCCGTCGCGGTTGATGGCGAGGATGCCCTCGCGCACCGATTGCAGGGTGGCTTCGCGTTCCTGGAACAGGCGGGCAATTTCTTCCGGTTCCAGGCCGAAAATGGCCCGTTTGAACCGCCCCGCGATGACGATGGCCGACAGCACTGCCACCAGCACCATCAGGCCGACGACACCGTAGAGCGTGAAGTTATAACGGCGGATGGTGGCTTCCACCTGGTCCAGGCTGTACCCCACCGAGACGATGCCGATGATCTCGCCGGTGGCCGGGTCCTCGATCGGGGACTTGCCGCGCATGGTCTCACCCAGGCTGCCAAGGGCGCGGGCCACGTAGGATTTACCTTCAATCAGTGCCCGCCGGCCGTCATCACCATCGTCATCCGCCATGGAGTGGCCCAGGCGGTCCGGGTTGGGGTGGGCGAGGCGGATGGCGTTGTGATCGCCGATCACGATAAAACGGGCCTTGTTGGTTTGTGCCAGGCGCTGGGCCAGGTGATTGAGAGCGTCCACGTCCCGGGCCCGAACGCCCTGGATAACGGACGGGGTCGCCGCCACGGTGCGGGAGACCATCAGGGCGCGCTGGCCGATTTCCTCATACAGGGATTCGCTGAGGTAGTAACCCGCGAAGCCGCCAATCAGCAGCGTCTGGAGCGCCCCGAGCAGTCCCAGGGTCAGAATCATCCGGGTTTTCAGGGTGGTTTTTCGCAACATGAGTCCGGCACAGCGTTATTGTTTTCTGCCCCAAGGGTACTGCATCACCTTGACGCTTGCCCGTGCTCTTTATGCACAAAATATCCTTTTCGCTCTTTAAAGGGTTTTCGCCCATAAACTTCTTCGCCTGCCCGGTCACCTTTTAATCTGCGCGCAATCGCTCCTCTGGCCTGCCAAAGCCAGGGACCTGGCCAATACGGTCCTGCCTCAGGGGCGACGACAAAAACAAGCTGAGAGGTGACAATATGTTTTTCAAGCGAACCCTGTCCTTCGTAGCGGCTGCGGCCGTCTCTATGCATGCCATGGCCTGGCAGCCTTCCGGAAAAGTCGAATGTCTGGCACCCGCCGATCCCGGTGGCGGCTGGGATTTCACCTGCCGTAGCGTTGGCAATGTCATGCAGGATCTTGGCCTGGTGGAAGGCACGGTGCAGACGGTCAACATGGCCGGTGCCGGCGGTGGCGTGGCCTACGCCCACACCGTGAGCAAGCGGGCCGAGGACAACAACCTGCTGGTAGCCGCCTCCACGGCAACCACCACTCGTCTGGCCCAGAAGCAGTTCCCGGGCATGGACGCGGACATGGTGACCTGGGTCGGTGCCCTGGGCGCGGATTACGGCATCATTGCGGTGTCCAGGGATTCCGAGTACCAGAACCTCAATGAGCTGATGGCCGCGGTCAAGGAAAACCCGAAATCGGTCAAGTTCGCCGGTGGCAGTGCCCGTGGCGGCTGGGACCACCTCAAAGTCCTGATTACTGCCCGCGCGGCCGGCGCCGACAAGCTGCCGTCCATTCCCTACCTGTCCTACAACAACGGTGGTGAAGCCATGAGCCAGGTGGTTGGCGGCCAGGTGGACGCCTTCACCGGTGATATCTCCGAGGCAACCGGCTTCATGAAATCCGGTGACCTGCGCGTGGTCGCGGTGCTGGCGGATGAGCGCCTGCCGGGTGATTTCAGCGACATCCCCACCGCGAAAGAGCAGGGCATTGATGCGGTCGGCCCGAACTGGCGCGGTTTTTACATGCCCAAGGGCGCCAGCGACGAAGCCAAAGCCTACTGGGTGGATGCTGTTGATACCCTCTATGCCAGTGATGAATGGAAGAAGGTCATGCGCAACAACGGCCTGATCGCCTTCCACCCGCCGGCTGACAAGTTCGATGAATTCGTACGCAATCAGGTGCAGGAAATCGAACAGCTGTCCCGCGATATCGGACTGCTGAAATGACACGCTTCGGTGATCGTATCCTCGGCCTGGGCCTTCTGGTCCTCGCCGTTGCCTACGGCTGGGCTGCGCAGCAGTGGCCCGAGCCGTTCGGCGGCGCCGAGACTGTGGGGCCCGAAACCTTCCCCACCATCCTGGCGGTGGTGCTGGTGGCCGGCAGCCTGTATCTGATGATCAAACCGGACCCGGATGCCCAGTGGCCCGTTGGCAAGTCGCTGATGGAACTGGTGATCTCGTTGCTGGTACTGCTGGTCTATACCGTGTTGCTCGAGCCCCTCGGGTTTGTCATTTCCACCACTCTGGCCGTGGGCACTTTGAGCTGGCGTATGGGGGCAAAGCCCCGCTATGCCTTCATCACGGGTCTGGTCAGTGCGGTGGTGGTGTTCGTGCTGTTTAACTATGGTCTGGCGCTCAGTCTTCCGGCCGGTCTGCTGGAGGTGAACTGATGGAAACGATCGGTTTTCTGATGGACGGTTTTGCGGTGGCTCTGACCCCGTACAACCTGATGTTCGCCCTGTTCGGCGCGTTTGTTGGCACCCTGATTGGCTGCCTGCCCGGCCTTGGCCCCGCCAACGGTGTGGCGATCCTGATTCCCCTGGCGTTCACCCTGGGCCTGCCCCCGGAAACGGCGATGATCCTGCTGACGGCAGTCTATGCCGGGGCCATGTATGGCGGCCGGATCTCCTCGATTCTGCTCAATATCCCCGGTGACGAACCGGCGATGATGACCTGCCTGGACGGCCATCCCATGGCCAGGAACGGTCGGGCTGCCGATGCCCTGGCGGTGTCGGCCATTGCGTCCTTTGCCGGCGGCCTGATCGGCACCATCGGCCTGATCATGCTGGCGCCGGTGCTGGCCAGGTTCGCGCTGACGTTCGGGCCGGCCGAGTACTTCGCGCTGTTCCTGCTGGCGTTTGCCACCCTTGGTGGTATTACCGGCAAGAATCCGATGAAGACGGTCATCGCGGCAACGCTCGGGATCATGATCTCCACGGTGGGCATCGATATTTCCACCGGCACCCAGCGCTATACCTTCGGTGTGCTGGAGCTGTATGAAGGGATCGATTTCATCCTGGCGATTGTTGGCCTGTTTGCCATTTCGGAACTGTTGTTCTTCGTGGAATCCCGGATGGGCAGTGGTCGTGGCAAGATGAGTGTCGGCAAGCTCTCCCTGAGCTTCCGGGAACTGGTCAGCACCATTCCCACGCAACTGCGCGGGGGCGTGCTCGGCTTTATTTCCGGCGTGTTGCCGGGGGCCGGTGCCTCGCTGGGCAGCTTCATCAGCTATACCCTGGAAAAGCAGGTGGTTGGCCGCAAGGGCACATTCGGTGAGGGCGATATCCGTGGCGTGGTGGCTCCGGAAGCCGGCAACAACGGTGCCTCCTCCGGTGCCCTGGTACCCATGCTGACGCTGGGCGTGCCGGGCAGTGGTACCACCGCCGTCCTGCTGGCGATGCTGATTTCACTGAATATCACGCCGGGACCGCTGATGTTCACCCAGAACGCGGAAATTGTCTGGGGCGTTATTGCCGCGCTGCTGATTGGCAACGTTCTGCTGCTGGTGCTGAACATCCCGCTGGTGGGTTTCTTCGTGAAGCTGCTGTCGGTGCCGCCGATGTACCTGCTGCCGATTGTGACCATGATCGCCTTTGTCGGCATCTACTCGATCAGTCACAGCACGTTCGACCTGTACTTCATGGTCGCTTTCGGTGTTGCCGGCTATTTCCTGCGCAAGCTGGAGATTCCACTGGTGCCGATCATCCTCGGGCTTCTGCTGGGGCCGGAAATGGAAAAGAACCTGGGCCACGCTCTGGTGCTGTCCGACGGCGACTGGAGCATCCTGTGGCAAAGCGCACTGGCCAAGGGCCTGTGGGTTGTTGCCGGGCTTGGCCTGCTCCTGCCGTACATTGTGGGCCCGCTGTTGCGCCGGCGCATGAATGCGGCGATGAAAGAATCCCCCGTCAGTGACTGACGGGGTTGCTCCCACCTGACGATCTGCTGTCAGTTTTTGCACCGGGCTCTGCCCGGTGTTTTTTTATCGGCCGTTGACGATGCCGACCACCAGGCGCCCGGCCAACCCGACCAGAACGGCCCCAAAGACCCGCTCGAACCAGACTGCACGCCGCTGCAGCGCTGCCAGCCAGCGTGGGCTGGAGAACAGCCAAGCCACCAGCAGGTACCAGCCGGTGTCGATCACCAGGGCCGTGCTGGCATAGCCGGCTTTGGCCAGCAGTGTGGTGTCGGTGCCCACCACCTGGCTGAACAGGGCGAGGAAAAAGACCGCAATCTTGGGGTTGAGAAAGGCAATCATGAAGCCGTCACGGGCGGCGCTGCGCGTGGTGGGTGGTTCGGGCAGGGTTTCGTCATTGGACGGTCTGGCCATGAGCCCTTTCAGGCCCAGCCAGGCCAGATACCCGGCGCCACCCCATTGCAACAGGGCAAACGCGGTCGGGGAGGCGGTAATGACGGCGGCCAGGCCCAGAATACTGAGAAAGGCATAGATGCCGATGCCCAGGCCATGGCTGAGGGCCGTGATCACGCCGTTGCGGCGGCCCCCGCTGAGTGTCTGTTTCAGTACCAGGGCCAGGGAGGGACCCGGCGACATGGCGCCGAGAACGCAGATGGTGACAACCGTCAGCCAGGTCGCAAGAGTCATGGTTCAGTCCTTTGCCGGTGGTTCAGACTGCAGAGTTTAACAGCCCGGCACCGGCAAAGAACCCTGACCCCGGTGGTTGGGTTAGTGGCCCGCCAGAATCCAGCGCGCGGCTTTTTCCGCGATCATCAGGGTCGGGGCGTTGGTATTGCCGCTGGTTATGGTGGGCATGATGCCCGCATCCACCACTCTCAGTCCGGCCACGCCCCTTACCCGCAGGTGCGGATCCACCACCGCCATGGGGTCATCGTCGCGCCCCATGCGGGTGGTACCGACCGGATGGAAGATGGTCGTGCCGATATCGCCCGCCAGTTTGGCCAGCTCGTCGTCGGTCTGGTACTGAAGGCCCGGTTTGTATTCCTCGGGCTGGTATTTGGCGAACGCCGGCTGTTCAGCCAGTCGGCGGGTGATCCTAAGTGAGTCCGCCGCCACCTTGCGATCTTCCGGCGTGCTCAGGTAATTGGGCGCGATAGCCGGTGCCTGGGCCGGGTCCGCGCTGCGGATGCGCACGGTGCCGCGACTGGTCGGGTTGAGGTTACAGACGCTGGCAGTGATGGCCGGGAAATCGTGCAGCGGCTGGCCAAAGGCATCCAGGCTCAGGGGTTGCACGTGGTACTCGATGTTGGCGTAGTCGTATTCTGCCGAGCTGCGGGTAAACAGACACAGCTGGGACGGCGCCATGCTCATCGGGCCCGAGCGGGTCAGCAGGTATTCGAGACCGATCCGGGCCTTGCCGAGCAGGGAGTTGGCCATGGTATTGAGTGTGGTGGCCCCCTGAATCCGGTAAACCGATCGGATCTGCAGATGGTCCTGTAGGTTTTCGCCAACACCGGGCAGATCCCGGACCACGGGAATGTCGTGGGCCTGGAGTAGATCCGCCGGTCCGATGCCGGACAACTGCAGTAGCTGTGGCGAGCCGATGGCACCGGCGCAAAGAATCACTTCCCGGCTGGCGCGGGCGGTTACCTCGCCCTGGCCCGGGCGCTGGACCCGCACACCGGTGCAGCGGGAACCCTCGCCGCTGCCGCGGGTTTCCAGGTTCTGGACCTGAGTGGAATGCCAGAGGGTCAGGTTGGGGCGTTTCTCCGCCGCGCGCAGGAAAGCCTTTGAAGTGTTCCAGCGCCAGCCACCGCGCTGGTTCACTTCGAAATAGTCCACGCCTTCGTTGTCTCCCCGGTTGAAGTCCCGGGTTCTGGGCACGCCGGCTTCCACGCAGGCTTCGGCGAAGTCTTCCAGCACCTGCCATTTCAGGCGCTGGTGTTCCACCCGCCATTCGCCACCATGGCCATGATAGTTCCTGTGCTCAGGATCGGCGTCGCCGTTCGGATCCAGCCGGTAATGGTCCTCGTGGCGCATGAAATCCGGCAGGCAGTTGTCCCAGTTCCAGTCGTCCTCGCCGGTGACCTCGGCCCACTGATTGTAATCCCGGGCCTGGCCCCGGATGTAAAGCATGCCGTTGATGCTGGAACAGCCACCAAGGGTCTTGCCCCGGGGGTAGATCAGGGAGCGGCCGTTGAGGCCCGGGTCCGGCTCTGTCCGGAACCGCCAGTCGGTCCGTGGGTTGTCGATGCAGTAAAGATAACCCACCGGAATGTGAATCCAGTGGTAGTTATCACGGCCGCCGGCTTCAATCAGCAGGACCCGGTTGGACGGATCGGCGCTCAGCCGGTTGGCCATCAGGCAGCCGGCCGAGCCGGCGCCGACGACAATGTAGTCAAATGTTTCCGCGTGTCCCTGTGCCTTGTTGTTGTCGGACATGGCGTTCTCCAGAGTGAGGTGGTCAGGGTGCCGCCGCCTATTTGGCGGTCGGCATCACAAATTCCGCGCCGGCATCAATGGAGTCGGACCAGCGTTGCATGATGGATTTCTGGCGGGTGTAGAAACGCACGCCTTCCTCGCCGTAGGCGTGGGTGTCCCCGAACAGGGAGCGCTTCCATCCGCCAAAGCCGTGCCAGGCCATAGGGACCGGAATGGGGACGTTGATGCCCACCATGCCCACCTGGATCCGCCGGCCGAATTCCCGGGCGACATTGCCGCTTTCGGTAAAGCAGCTCACGCCGTTGCCAAATTCGTGGTTGTTGATCAGCTCGATGGCTGTGGCGATGTCCGGCACGCGGACACAGGCCAGCACCGGGCCGAAGATTTCCTCGCGATAGATGGTCATGTCCGGGGTGACATGGTCAAACAGGGTACCCCCCATCCAGAAACCGTCCTGGCAGCCTTCGCCGGTGCTGGAGGCGTCGAAGTTGCGGCCGTCCACCAGCAGTTGAGCGCCTTCGGCCTCGCCCTTGTCGATATAGCCGCTGATGCGCTCATGGGCGGCGCGGGTGACGATGGGGCCCATCTCGGCGTCCAGTTCCTCACCGTTTTTGACCTTCAGGCTGCGGGTTCGCTCGGCCAGTCGGGGCATGATTCTGTCGGCAACGTCGCCGACCATCACTGCCACGCTGATCGCCATGCAGCGTTCACCGGCACTGCCGTAGGCGGCGCCGATCAGGGCATCGACGGCTTTGTCGAGGTCGGCATCGGGCATCACCACCATGTGGTTCTTGGCACCACCGAGGGCCTGGATGCGCTTGCCGCGGCTGGCGCCTTTCTCGTAGAGCAGGTTGGCAATCGGGGTGGAGCCGACAAAACTCAGGGCCTGCACGTCCGGATGTTCGATCAGGGCTTCCACGGCGTCCTTGTCACCCTGGACGACGTTGAATACGCCGTCCGGCAGTCCGGCCTGGCGCAGCAGGTCGGCGATCATCAGCGAGGCGCTCGGGTCCAGCGGGCTGGGTTTGAGGATGAAGCTGTTGCCGGCGGCGATGGCGACCGGGAACATCCACATGGGCACCATGGCCGGGAAGTTGAAGGGCGTCACCCCTGCCACCACACCCAGGGGCTGGCGGGTCGTCCAGTTGTCGATGCCGGTGCTGACCTGCTCGGTGTAGTCACCTTTGAGCAGTTGCGGAATACCGCAGGCGAATTCAACGATGTCGATGCCCCGGGCCACTTCACCCTGGGCATCGGTGAAGACCTTGCCGTGCTCGGCCGTAATGGCGCGGGCCAGGTCGTCCTTGTGCTGGTTGAGCAGTTCCAGGAACCGGAACATGACCCGGGCCCGGCGGATGGGCGGTGTGTCGGCCCAGGCGGGGAAGGCAGCCCCGGCTGCGGCGACTGCCCGGTCCACGTCACTGGCGCTGGCCAGCGCGACCTCTCCGGTGACCGCCCCCGTAGCCGGGTTGAACACATCCTGCTTGCGGTCAGATTCGCCCGGTGTTATTTGCCCATTGATATAATGATTGATGGTTTTCGTGGTCATTTTCTGTCCCCGTCGGTGGCTTCCGGATGATGGTTGCCCGATCTTTTATTGTCAGTTGCGGGCGATCGTGTGGTATCAGGCTAGGTCGGGGGCGCGCCCGGAGCAATTGAGTTTTTCTAAAGCGGGATATAAGCTTTTCTTATATTCAAGAGAGGTGTGTCATGCATGCATTACAGGGCTTGAGGGCGTTTGTGGCCGTGGCCCGTGAGGGCAGTGTTTCCCGGGCGGCTGAGCGGCTGCACCTGACCCAGCCGGCGGTCAGTCTCAAACTCAAGCAGTTCCAGGACGAGTTGGGCCTCAAACTGTTCACGCGCCGGCCCCAGGGGCTGATGCTGACCGCGGATGGCCAGGCTCTGCTGCCTGCTGCCGAAAAGACGCTGGCCTCGCTGGCGGCGTTTGAGCAGAGTGCCCAGGCGTTACACAGCACCGTGCGCGGGCGTTTGCGGATTGGCACCATTGTAGATCCGGAGTTCATCCGTCTGGGGGATTTCCTGCATCGGCTGGTGGAGCGGGCTCCACAACTGGAGACGGAACTGCGCCAGGGCATGAGCGGCAGTGTCCTGGAGCAGGTCCGGGATGGCCGGCTGGATGTGGGGTTTTTCCTGTCGCCACCCGGGGTGGGCGCTGGCGCCCTGGCCCCGGAGGTTGAGCACCGGGAACTGACCCGCTTCAATTACTACGTGGTGGCGCCCCCGGGCTGGCGTACTCGGCTGGTGTCGGCGGATTGGCCACAACTGGCGGAACTGCCATGGGTGGTCACCCCCGAGGATTCCGTGCATCACCGTCTGTTGCGGGGTGCTCTGGACCCGCTGGGGCTGGAACCCCGGGGTGTGGCCCAGGTGGATCAGGAGGCCTGTATGCTGGATCTGGTGCGGGCAGGCGTGGGCCTCAGCCTTGCCCGCGACGCCCTGGCCATGGCCGAGCGGCAGGAGCGTGGGCTGGAGATCGCCGAGGGCGTGCGGCTGCCCTGTGCCCTGAGCTTCATCTGGCATCAGGGCCGGTCAGAGGAGCCGGTGATTGCCGAGGCCCTGGAAGCCCTGGCCAGCGTCTGGAGCCTGCCTTCCCTGGCCGCCGTTTAACCAGACGCGCCTAGCCGAGGGTGGCATCCAGAAACATCATGACGCAGAAGCCTCCCATCAGGGAGAAGGTGGACATGATTTTCCATTCCCGGTGATGGGTTTCCGGAATAATCTCATTGCTGATGATGAACAGCATGGCGCCCGCGGCAAAGCCCAGGGTCCAGGGCATCACCGGTTCGGCCAGCCAGACAGCCGTTGCGCCAAACAGTCCGCCAATGGGCTCAGCCAGGCCCGTGAGCAGGGCAATGCCAAAGGCCCGGAGCCGGGAGTAGTCAATGGCCAGAAGGGAGAAGGCCACTGCCAGGCCTTCGGGAATGTTCTGCATGCCGATGCCGGTGGCCAGGATATAACCGTTGCGAACGTCCTCGCCGGCAAACCCCACACCCACCGCCATACCCTCAGGAAAATTGTGCAGGGTGATGGCTATGATGAACAGCCAGATGCCCCGGATATACGAGACATCGGGGCCTTCCCGGCCCAGTTCGAAATGCTGGTGGGGGAGCTTCTGGTGTACCAGGTACAGGGCGCCGGCACCGGACAATACCCCGAAAATAACGATCAGCGCCGCCGCCCAGGTGTGGCCGGTGATGGTCTCGCCATAGTCCAGGCCCGGCAGCAGCAGGGAGAAGAACGAGGCAGCGAGCATCACGCCGGCGGCGGCTGCCAGCATGCCATCCTGCAAGCGGTGGGTGATGGTGCGCACCATGAAGATGGCCAGTGCACCCACGCCGGTGGCCAGGCCCGCAAACAGGCTGGCCAGGGTGCCCAGCCAGACAATGCTGAGGTCGCCGGGCATCAGTTGCCTCCGGTGGTGCCGGGTTTGCCCTCGGAGTGTCCCAGTGACCGGTCCGGCGAAATTTCATCCCGTACCAGCTGTTTGAGCTGCTTGATGTCCGGGAAGCCTCCCTGTTCCTTGCGGGACCATATCCGGGTGTCGTTGACCCAGACCTCGAAGATGCCGCCCGTGCCGGGATGAAGGGCCAGCTCGTCGATGTCGTCCTCGAAGGTGGTCAGCAGCTCCTGGGCCATCCAGGCGGAGCGCAGCAACCAGCGGCAGCCGGTGCAGTAGTGGATATCAACCTTATTGGTCATGGTCTCTCCCAGCGGGTTGTCGGGGTTACATGGTACGATGGTCGTTTTTCTGTCCGTGAACGGGGCGATGGTGGCCCGGTTCATCTGTTCTGAAACAAGCCGCGAGTGTCCATGTCTGACCTGTCGTCTGTCCAGTATATTCTGATTGCGCTGATTTTTGTCTGGAGTGGTTTTGTCCGTTCCGGGCTGGGGTTTGGCGGGGCCGTCCTGTCGCTGCCTTTCCTGCTGCTGGTACTGGACGATCCGCTTGTGTTCCTGCCGATCATTGCCGTACACCTGCTGGTGTTTTCATCCCTGACCATCTGGATGAACAACCGGAAGACGGGGCAGGCCCAAGACGGGCAGGGCGGTACCGTAGACTGGCGCTATCTGGGGCGGCTTCTGGCGATTCTGATCGTGCCCAAACTGATCGGGGTTTTCGGGCTGATCACCCTGCCCGGGGATATCATGAGCGGCATCATTTTTGTGATTGTGGCGCTTTATTCGGTGTCCTACATCCTGGATCGGCCGTTCCGTAGCGGCAGCAAGACGGTGGATGTGCTGTTTCTGATGCTCGGCGGCTACATCAGTGGCACCTCACTGATCGGGGCGCCACTGATTATTGCCGTGGCCGCCCAGTATCTGCCCAAGGAAAAACTGCGGGATACTCTGTTCGCGCTCTGGTTCATTCTGGTGCTGATCAAGCTGTCGGCGTTTTTGTGGGTGGGCATCGACCTGCAACTGATCCATCACCTGTGGTTGCTGCCGGCCGCCGCCGTCGGGCACGTGATCGGGCTCTACGCCCACGACCGGCTGTTGCACTCGGAAAGCAATCTGTTCTTCCGGGTGCTGGGGGGCGTGTTGCTGACCGTCAGTGCCGTCGGGTTGTTCAGCGTCTGGGGCTGAACTCAGCCGGTGCGGTTAAACAGACGCTCGAAGATGCCCATTGAACGGACGTCCGGGATGGGGAGGGTGTCCAGGTCCGCCATGGCCTGGCGCCAGAACTCCTCGGGTGTGTCCAGATGCGCCACTTTCTCTTTTTCCTCGCGGGTGAACTGATTGCGCTCACCGGTCAGTCCGGCTTCCTGTACCGCGCTCAACCAGAGGTAAAGGCCGCCGCGAATGGTGCGGACCAGTTTGCTGTAGACGTCCCGGTCGAGATAGATGGCCAGCTCGGCCGTCAGGTTCAGCTCTTTCTTCAGCGTAGCCGCATCCTCGTTAGTCATCTGGACATGGTGTCCGTCACCCTTCTTGCAACCCAGGCAGAGTCGTTCGAGCCGACGGGCCGGCTCCAGCAGGTCCGGGCGGGCGTAGGTTTCACTCTGCTGGTCATTCACCGGCGCGGACACCCAGCCGTGCATGGTCGCCTGGGGTGGCTTGCCGACGATCTCTCCGGGCAGTTGGCGGCGATAGGGCGGCGCTTGTTTGGCGTCTGTGTAACCGTCGTATTCCTGCCTCAGCCAGGCGGTCATGTTGCGGTGGCGAAGCATGGTGGCAAGTGCAATGGCGGAGGGCAGAAGATCGCCGAGCAGTTCAGTGGGCTCCAGCGTGCGCTGCCGGAGATTTTCGACGGATGTGGCCATAGTGTTCTCCCTGATCGCCCTGTGAGGCCAGAAGCAGCCTTGTTAGTGGTTCCGTAATGGGTCGTTTCCCGGTATCCCTGTTGCGTAGACGAACAGAGCCACCCGAGGATATGGGGATTGATAAGCGTTCAGGGTAAACGCTAGCAGATTGCAGAATCTGTTGTAAAAAACTTGTGAGATATAACCATTAAATATGTGACGCAGGTTTGATAGTACCCCGGATGCAGCAGGCATGCGCCCGCCAATCCGGGGGGGATGAGAGGCGCGGATCAGCCGGCCCGGCCGAACATCCGCTCGAGCAGGCCCAGTTCCCGGACATCCGGAACCGGCAGTGAGTCTCTTTCGGCCATCGCCCGGCGCCAGAAATCCTGGGGCGTGTCCAGATGGGCCACCTGGGCTTTTTCATCACGGCTGAACTGATTGTGTTCACCTTCAAGGCCGGCGGCCACCAGGGCCTCCAGCCACAGATGGAGGCCTCCGCGGACCGTTCGTAGCAGTTGGCAGTAAACGTCGCGGCTGATATTAATGGCCAGGTCCGCGCTCAGATTGATCTGTTTCTGCAGGGTGGCCAGATCCTCCCGGGCCAGCAGGATCCGGCTGCCGTTACCCTTCTTGCAGTTCAGGCAGGTGTGTTCCAGTTCACGCACCGGGTCCAGAAGATCCAGGCGCCCGAATTGCTCGGTCTGATGTTCCTCGACTGGTGCCGGTATCCAGCCGTACTGTGGTGATTTGGCCACGATGTGGCCGGGCAGTTCCCGACGGTAGGGCGGGGCCTGTTGATGGTCTGCGTAGCCTTCATATTCCTGGCGCAGCCAGGTGGCCATTGTCCGATGCCGAAGCATAGTGGCGAGGGTGATGGCGGACGGGATCAGATCCCCGAGCAACTCGGTGGCATCCAGCGTGCGTTGCTGGAGGTGTTCGACTGACGTAGACATGGTTTTCTCCCCGTACCCCTCGGCCTGGCGGCAGAGGCAGGTCTTGTTGTTGTTTTCCGGCTTGTTGTTTTTCTTTTTCTCCATCGGGTGGAGGAGTAATCTTTGATTAAAAAATAGACAGTAGCAGTCTATGCATCTGTTGTAAAAAGGTTATGGGTTGTAACCGCCAGTAACCATGGGAGTGTCGTCACATGGGCTCAGACAGCAAAGACAGCAGCGCCCGCCGGCTGGACATGGTGCGGGAACAGATTCTGGCGCGGGGTATCCGGGACCCCCGGGTCCTGGAGGCCATGGAGCAGGTTCCCCGGGAGTTGTTCGTTCCCAGGCATCTGCAGGATGAGGCGTATGAGGATCACCCCCTGCCGATCGGCTATGGGCAGACCATCTCCCAGCCTTACATTGTCGCCCTGATGGCCGACATGCTGGGTCTGGATGGCCGGGAACGGGTACTTGATATTGGCACGGGGTCGGGTTACGCAGCGGCCGTGCTGGCCAGCATAGCCCTGGAAGTTTTCAGTATGGAACGGGTTCCGGAACTGGCTGAACGTGCCCGTGAGAACCTGAGGAAAGCCGGATTCAGTCAGGTGCAGGTGCGATGCGGGGACGGATCTCTGGGCTGGCCGGAAGCGGCGCCTTTTGACGGGATCTGTGTGGCTGCCGGGGCGCCTGCCATGCCGGATGCCCTGTCAGAGCAGCTGGCTGTGGGTGGTCGACTGGTTATTCCGGTCGGGCCGGAGCAAGGGGTCCAGCGTTTGTTGTGTATAACACGAAGGCCTGATGGTGGTTTTGATCGGGAAGACTTTGGGGATGTGAGGTTCGTTCCCCTCCTCGGGGAGGAGGGGTGGAGCAGAGACTAACTCAGTGGCCGCCCTGTACCTGAGGCATGTCCTGGGCTACAGCGACTGCTTTGCGGTTGAAAATCCGTACCTTACGACGGATAAATGCCATCGCCTGGCGAGCCGCAGCGCGGGTATACTGGCGCCTGACCTCAGCACTGTTGTGGAGGATGGTGGACGGCATGGGGTTTACGGTTGCGATATGGTTCTGAGTCATAGCGCCTTCCTCCTTCATCGGGTGGATTGATAGCGATCTATCTTTAATTTACGACATATTCTAAGGATTCTTTTTTGCAGCTTGAATACGTTAAACTCCGTACTCGTGTTGCAAATATGCAGTGATTATGGACTGGGATTATCTTCGATACATAAGGGCGCTTGCAATAGGCGGGACGCTGGCGAAAGCCGGTGAAATACTGGGCGTACACCAGACAACGGTGCTGCGCCGGCTGGACCAGATGGAGGAGTCTCTGGGTGTGCAGTTTTTCGAGCGCAACCAGAACGGTCTTCAACTGACGCCGGTGGGCGAAATGGCCTTCCGGGAAGCGGAGAGGCTGGCCACGGATATGGACAATCTGGAGCGCAAGCTGATCGGCGGGGATTCCGCGCCGGTGGGCAAGGTCCGGATTGCCGCCGAGGACATGATGGTGAACCAGCTGCTGGGGCCGATACTGGCGGAAATGGTGCGCCAGTTTCCGGATATCGAACTGGAACTGCTCACGGATAACGACGTGGCCAACCTGACTCACCGGGAACCGGACCTGACCCTGCGCCCGGAAAACAAGCCCCAGGCAACCCTGGAAGGGGAGCGGATTGCGTCGGTGGAGTCAGCCGTTTACGGCTCGGCCCAGTACTGTCGCCGCAACCGCAACATGGACATCGAGAATCACCCGGACGAGTGCGTCTGGATCCTCCCGGATGAGACCTTCAGTCACCTGGCTACCGGCCGCTGGTATCGCAAGCATCTGAAACAGGTGACGTCGGTGATCCGCTGCAACAGCCTGCAGTCCATGCTGGCGTTGGCGAGAGCCGGTACGGGACTGGCGGTTCTGCCCTGTTATGTGGGCGAGAGAGCGCGGGAACTTCGGCGGCTGTCCGATCCCCTGGACGGTGAAAGCGTGGATCTGTGGCTGCATGTCAATCAGGACACCCAGCAGATGGCGCGTGTGCGTATGGTCATGGAATTTCTGGTGGAGCGGCTACGGGGGCTTGAAGCTGAGATCGAGATCAGCGGCGGATTCTGACGCTTTCTGCCGGCGTGAATTTGTACAAACCCGGTTTTCGGTCCAGTCTCCCAGAAGTAACGCTAATTCGCTGAAAGCCCCGAGGGTTTCGGGGCCGGAACCGGGAGACGTTTCATGGATTTCAATGCCTATGGCAAAGCCCTGTCGCCACGCTATCGCGGCGCGGAGTGTCCGTTTCAGGCGTCCGAGTACGAAGACCGGATAAACCGGGTCCGGGAGCGCATGGCGCTGGAGGATTTTGACGCCCTGCTGGTGACCGATCCCTCGGATATCTTCTACCTGACCGGTTACGGCACCTTCGAGGTGTCGGTGCATGTGGCCCTGGTGGTCACCCATAAGGATCTGATGCTCCAGGTGCCATCTATTGAAATGGGGCCGGCACTGACCACCACCCGGGTCGAGAACATCAGTGGTTACCGCTGGGAGGGCATCGGGGATGTGCTGGAACCCCTGGTCCAGGCACTGACCAACGGCATTGAGACGGTGGCGGTGGATGCCTGGCACGGCTCCCTGCGTACCGGTGTGCTGGATGGCCTGAAAGTGCGCCTGCCTACGGTGCGTTTCGTCCATAATAACGGTCTGCTCAAGAAAATCCGCATCGTCAAATCGGAGGCGGAGATCGCCTATCTCCGGGAAAGCGCCAGAGTGACGGCAGCCGGGCTGAAAGCGGCGCGTGCCGCCGTGATTCCAGGCACGACGGATAATGATGTGGCGGCTGCCGGTGCCCGGGCCCTGATCGAGGCGGGCAGTGAATTCATGAGCATGCAGCCGATCGTCACCACCGGTGTGCGCAGCAGCTTTATCCACTGCAATCACCGGCGCACCGTCATTGAGGCCGGTGATCCGGTATTCCTGGAGTTTGGCTCCGCCTGGTATCGTTACACCGCACCGATGATGCAGACCGTGGTTGCCGGTGGTCAGCCGGATGGTGATGTGCAGCGGGTCCATGACGGCTGTCGTCGTATCGTGGATGCGCTGCTGGCTTCCGTTCGCCCCGGCGTTTCCTTTGACGAAGCCGCCCGGGCGGCGGAAAGGGCGCTCCAGCCGCTGGCGGATGAAGTCTTCTTTTCCGGCGTATTTGGTTATACCGTGGGCGCCCAGTTTCCGCCATCCTGGGTTGAGGGTTCCGGTTTTATCGCCCGCGGTGGCAACACGGAATTCCAGCCGGGCATGGTGTTTCACTTGCCGATCTGCCTGAGGGCGCCGGGCCGCTGGGGCATTGGTAGTAGTGAAACCATCCTGGTGACAGAGAAAGGGGCCGAACCCCTGACCGATAATCCCTGGCATCTGGAACCCTGAGGTTCCGGAGCCACAGACGAGAGAGCGTGCTTTTGGGACTGCTATTTGAACAGATCGACAGCCAGCCTTCGGCCATTGGTGACATCACCCTGCGCCGGCGCCGTATCCCGGCGCTTGGTAACCGGGACATTCACGAGGTCAAGATGGGCGAGGAATTCCTCATGTCCAGCATGTTCGTGGATGCCGAAGTGGCGCTGGCCGATCTGGGGCTGGCCGCCACGCCGGGTGACGGCCTGAGTGTGGTGGTCGGCGGTCTCGGTCTGGGCTACACCGCCGTTGCCGCGCTCAAGGACCCGAGGGTCAGTGAACTGCTGGTGGTTGAATACCTGCAGCCGGTGATTGGCTGGCATCAGCAGGGCCTGGTACCGCTCGGCCGGGAGCTGACCGACGATGAGCGAACCCGGTATGTGCAGGGCAGCTTTTTCGATCTGGCGGTGCAGGCGCCGGATCAGGGCGGCTTTGACCCGCAGTCACCGGGCCGGCAGTTCGATGCCATCCTGCTGGACATCGACCATTCCCCACGGGCGTTGTTGCACGATTCCAACGCCAGCTTCTATACCGTGGACAGCATCGGGCACATGGCGGGTCAGATCCGGCCCGGTGGCGTCTTCGCGATGTGGTCCAATGAGGGCGAGGACGCCGAATTCATGGCCGTGCTCCGGGATGTGTTCACCGACGTCGTCTGCCATGTGGTGACCTTTTTCAATCCGTTCCAGAACAGGGAGTCGTTCAATACGGTGTATGTGGCGCGGAAGCCGGGATAACTGCCGGAGAAGCAATGACAGAACTGCCCCATCGAACCCGTCCGTTCAGCCGCGATCAGCGCCTGCCGGAGCTGACCGAGGCGCTGGTTGAACTGGGCCCGCAGCAGGCCGGTGAACAGCTTGCCGATTTTATTCACCACTACCCCCGGCTGGTTATCCTGACCGGGGCGGGAGTAAGTACCGACTCTGGCATTCCGGACTACCGGGATGGCGACGGTGCCTGGAAGCGCAAGCAGCCGGTCCAGCATCAGGACTTCATGACCAGCACCGGGACCCGTCAGCGATACTGGGGCCGGAGCCTGATCGGCTGGCCGGTGATACGTAACGCCACCCCCAATCCTTCCCATCATCATATTGCCGAACTGGAACTGCTGAACCACTGCCAACTGGTGGTGACCCAGAACGTGGACCGGCTGCACCAGAAAGCCGGCAGCCGGGGGGTGCTTGATCTTCATGGCCGGGCGGACGAAGTGGTGTGCATGAGCTGCGGTTATCGTTGCTCACGGGACGAGGTGCATGACCGCTGTGCCGACCTGAATCCGGATTTCCGGCATTTCACCGCGACCGCGGCCCCGGACGGCGACGCCGATCTGGACGTGGATTTCTCCGGCTTCCAGGTGGCGGGTTGCCCGGTCTGCAACGGCATTCTCAAACCGGACGTGGTGTTCTTCGGCGACTTCGTGCCCCGCCAGCGGGTGACCACCGCCATGGACGCCATTCGCGAGAGCGATGGCCTGCTGGTGATTGGCTCTTCCCTGATGGTGTATTCCGGCTTCCGTTTCTGTCGTTATGCCGGGGAATGGCAAAAGCCCATGGCCACCCTGACGCTGGGCCGCACGCGGGCGGAGGATCTGGTGAACCTGAAACTCAATGCCCGGATCGGGGAGACCCTGGCAGTGGCCATCAGCCAGTTGTGAGCGGGGAGCCGTGCAGGCTCCCCGGCAGGTTTAGACCAGGTTGTAGATAAACACGATGGCCACGGCGACCGGCGTAATGAAACGCACGGTCATGAACCACAGGCGGAACGCGGGGGCCGGCAGGCTCAACTCGTTTTCCATGGCTTGCCGCGACATCACCCAGCCGGCAAACAGCGCCACCAGCAGGCCACCCAGGGGCAGCAGAATGTTGGCGGTGAAGAAGTCCAGCAGATCGAAAACGGTCTTGCCTTCCAGCATGGGGATGAAGCCCAGGGGCGCGACATCGGCCCACAGGTTCAGGGACAGGATGGAAGCGATACCCAGAGCCCAGCAAACCAGTCCCGCACCCAGGGTGCTGACCGTGCGGTTCATGCCTTTCTGCTCCTCCAGCCACTCAACGATCGGCTCCAGCAGGGAAATGCCGGATGTCCAGGCCGCGAAGATCAGCAAAACGAAAAACAGGGTGCCAAACAGGCTGCCCAGGGGCATCTGACCAAAGGCCAGAGGCAGGGTCTGGAAAATCAGGCCAGGGCCGGCACCGGGTTCGAGTCCGTTGGCAAAGACAATAGGAAAGATTGCCAGACCGGCCAGCAGGGCCACGCCGGTATCAATAACGGAGACCGTCATCGAGGTCTTGGCGATGGAGATGTTCTTGGGCAGGTAGGACCCGTAGGCCATCATGACCGCCATGCCCAGGCTCAGGGTGAAAAAGGCGTGGCCAAGCGCCACCAGGATGCCGGTGGTGGTCAGGCTGGAGAAGTCCGGCTGGAACAGGAAGCTCACGGCCTGGCCGAAAGCGCCGGAAGTCATGGCGTAACCGACCATCACCAGGAGCAGTACGAACAGGGCCGGCATCAGAATGCTGACCGCCCGTTCGAGGCCGGAGCGCACGCCCCGGGCAACCACCACCATCACCAGGGCCATAAACACCGAATGCCAGAGCAGCAGGGTAACCGGATCACTCAGCAGCCCTGAGAAAATGGCGCCTATGGCCTCGGCGGACTGGCCGGCCAGCTGGCCGCTGGCGCTGGTGCCGACGTAGGACACGGCCCAACCACCGATCACCGAATAGAACGACAGGATCAGGAAGCCGGCGAGCACGCCCACGGCCCCCACCAGTTTCCAGGCCGGGTTCAGCCGGTCACGCTCGGTGATCAGGCGCAGGCTGTTGACCGGGCTGCGGCCGCCGCGGCGGCCGATCATCACTTCCGCCATCATGATCGGAATGCCGACCACGGCGATGCAGGCGAGGTAGACAATGACGAAGGCACCACCGCCGTTTTCGCCGGTGATATAGGGAAACTTCCAGATGTTGCCCAGGCCCACCGCCGACCCGGTGGCCGCCAGTATAAAGGCGAGCCTGGATGACCAGAGGCCGCGCTTGGCGTTGGCACCCTCAAGGGCACCGGAATAGGTTGCAGAACCTGTTGAATGAACAGACATGAGGATCTCCTGGAATACTTGTTTTTGTCGTCAGGTAAAAAGGGGAGCCGTGGCTGTCCAAGGCTCCCAGAGGGGAAGCACCGGTGTCAGGTCAACCGGCGCGAGCCCACCGCTGGGGTGCCAGCCCGGCACCCGCGATGTGTTTGCTGAACCGCTCTTCCGCCAGTTCGTTGGCGATGGCGCCGGTGGGGAGCCCGGACTTCTCAGAGCGGCTGAAAATCTCTGCCAGGGTCTCGCCAATGGTATCCACATGGCGCCGGACCTGGTCCGGTGACGCGCCGGTACGCTCGTAGAAGACATCGATGATGCCGCCGGCGTTGATGGCGAAATCCGGCGCATACAGGATGTCGTGCTGGCGCAGCATGGCATCGTGTTCCGGCCGTTCGAGCAGGTTGTTGGCGGCGCCGGCGATGATGCCGGCCCGGATCGCGGGGATACTGGTGTCGTTCAGGACCGCGCCCATGGCACAGGGGGCGACCACGTCCACCGGCAGGGTCAGGATGTCTTCGGCCGCCGCAGGGCGGGCGCCCAGTTCGTCTATGGCCCGGCGAAGATTATCCTCATGGATGTCATGCACCCAGAGTTCGGCGCCGGCGTCCGCCAGGTGCCGGGCCAGCCGGAAGCCGACATTGCCGATGCCCTGGATGGCCACTTTCAGGCCGTTCAGATCATCGCGGCCCAGGCGGTGGCGGACTGCCGCTTTCAGGCCGATGAAGGTGCCGTAGGCCGTGGCCGGGGATGGGTCACCGTTACTCGGGTTGCCATCGAAACCGGTGCGGGGCGCGATGCCGGCGACATGCCGGGTGTGGCGGCCCATGACTTTCAGGTCGGCGACGCTGGTGCCGGAATCCTCGGCGGCAATGTACTGGCCGCCCAGGCTTTCCAGATGCCGGCCCATGGCTTCGAGCATGGCGTCGGTCTTGTGTTTGCGCGGATCACCGATGATCACCGACTTGCCGCCGCCCAGGTCCAGGTTGGCCAGGGCGGATTTGTAGGTCATGCCCCGTGACAGTCGCAGGACATCCCGCAGGGCCTGTTCATCGCTGGCATAGGGGAACATCCGGCAGCCCCCGAGTGCGGGGCCGCGGCTGCTGTTGTGGATCGCGACGATGGACCTGAGGCCGGTCTGTGCATCGCAGAAAAAAGACAGGTGTTCGTGGTTGTCGAACTCCGGATGGCTGAATACGTTCATGGCGTTTCACCTTGTCCAGGGGCTACCGCTACCCTTGTGGGGCCTGCGGCAGCCGGTTTTTGTTGTTAGACGGCAGCGTTGGCGATCTGCTGGTGTTCCCGGGCCTGCGGGTTAAGCTCGGCCCGAAGCTGCTCGCGCTCACGGCGGGTTGCCTGATAGGCCGCTTCCTTGACCGGGCCGTAGCCGCGGATCTTCGCAGGCAGGTTGGCCAGGTTTCGGGCGGCATCGGCGTGGTCGGTGCTCAGGTGTTTGAGCAGATAGGCCACGTCGGCTTCGTATTCCCGGATCAGCTTGCGTTCCAGGCGGCGATCAGCGCTGTAGCCGAACGGGTCCAGCGGCGTGCCGCGCAGGCCCCGGGCTTTGGCCAGAATCCCGAACGCCCGCTCCATCCAGGGGCCGAAACGGTACTTCTTCGGACGCTCGCCCTGTTTGCCTCGGCTGAGCAGCGGCGGTGCCAGGTTGAATTCCAGCTCCACGTCGCCCTCGAACTCCTCCGCCAGCTGTTTGCGAAGGCTGCCATTGCTGAACAGGCGGGCCACTTCGTACTCGTCCTTGTAAGCCAGAACCCGGGCATAGTTCTCGGCAATCGCCCGCAGCAGCAGGGGATCCCGGTCCAGGCGCTGCTGGATGCGGGCTTCGGCCTGGCGTACCAGCTTTTCATAACGCCGGGCCAGCCCGGCATTCTGGTACTCGGCCAGATGGGCCTTGTTGCGTTCAATGAGCTGATCGAGGGTCTCCATCACCTGGACAGGGTTGCCCTGGGGCTTCGGAAACGCCAGCGCTTTGACCCGGTCCAGATCGTGGGCGGCGCGCCGGCCCCACAGGAAGGCCTGCTTGTTCTTCTCGATGGCCACGTTATTGAGCTCGATGGCCCGTTCAATCGCTGCCGCGCTCAGGGGCAACAGGCCCTGCTGGTAGGCAAAACCGATGGTGAACAGGTTGACCGCCATGCCGTCGGCCATCAGCGCCTTGGCCAGTCCGCCGGCATCCAGGAACCAGCTGCTGCCGGACTGGCAGGCTTCCCGGATGCTCTGTTCCATGGCGTCGCCCGGGAACTGGATATCCGGATCCCGGGTGAAGGCCGCCGGCATGGCCGGTTCGGTGTTGACCACGGCCCGGGAGAAGCGGTTGTCGAGTTTCGCCAGGGCTTCGTCGCCGGCGGCGACCATCAGGTCAAAGGCAATCATCAGGTCGGCCTCGCCGGCCGGGATGCGCACGGCGTGGATGTCTTCCTGGTGATCGCTGATGCGGACATGGCTGACCACGGCGCCAAATTTCTGTGCCAGGCCGGTCTGGTCCAACACGGAGACGCCCTTGCCTTCAAGGTGGGCGGCCATGCCCAGCAGGGCACTGACCGTCACCACACCGGTGCCACCGACACCGGTCAGCAGAATGCCGTAAGGGTCGTGGCCGGAGACCCGGGTGGGTTCCGGCAGTTCCGGGAAGTCCACATCGGCGCTGACGCCGGCGGGTTTCTTCAGCCGGCCGCCCTTGACGGTGACAAAGCTCGGGCAGAACCCCCGCACACAGGAGAAGTCCTTGTTGCAGGCGGACTGGTCAATGGTGCGCTTGCGGCCCTGTTCGGTTTCCTTGGGCAGCAGCGACAGGCAGTTGGACTGGATGCCGCAGTCACCACAGCCCTCGCACACATCGGCGTGAATCATCACGCGCTGATCCGGGTCTTCCATGGTGCCGCGTTTCCGGCGCCGGCGTTTCTCGGCCGCGCAGGTCTGGTCATAGATGATGACCGAGCAGCCTTCGATCTCGCGCATTTCACGCTGAAGTTCGTCCAGGTCATCGCGATGGTGAAAGGTGGTGCGATCGGCAAAGTCGGCCCGGGAGGGGTACTTGTCGATGTCGTCGCTGACCACGGCGATGCGGCGCACACCCTCGCCGTAGAGCTGATGGCTGATCTGCTGGACGGTGAGGGTGCCGTCCACCGGCTGGCCGCCGGTCATGGCCACAGCGTCGTTGTAGAGAATCTTGTAGGTGATATTGGCACCCGAGGCGATGGCTGCCCGGATGGCGAGCACGCCGGAATGGAAATAGGTGCCGTCACCCAGGTTCTGGAACACGTGTTTCTGGCTGGTGAAGGGCGCCTGGCCCAGCCAGGTCACCCCTTCGCCACCCATCTGGGTGAAGGTGTCGGTGCCCCGGTCCATCCAGGTGGCCATGTAGTGGCAACCGATACCGCCCAGGGCCCGGCTGCCTTCGGGCACCTGGGTGGAGGTGTTGTGGGGACAGCCGGAGCAGAAATGCGGCGTGCGCTCGAGCCGTTCGCGGGGCTGGGCCAGGCTGTTTTCCTTCTCGGCCAGGAAGTCCAGGCGCTGGCGCAGCGTGTCGTTGCAGTAACGGCCCTCCAGCCGCGAGGCGATGGCCCGGGCCACCATGGCCGGGGTCAGCTCGGCAATCACCGGCAGCAGTTCGTTGCCCTGGTCGTCCAGTTTGCCGATCACCCGGGGCCGCCGGGCATCCTGCCAGGTGTAGAGTTGGGCCTTGATCTGTTCCTCGATCAGCCCGCGCTTTTCTTCCACCACCAGGATTTCTTCCAGGCCACTGGCAAACTCGAAGATGCCCTCGGGTTCCAGGGGCCAGGGCATGGCTACCTTGTAGACACTCAGGCCGATGGCTTCGCGTTCCTGCTCGCCCAGTCCCAGGTCCGCCAGTGCCTGGACAACATCCAGATAGGCCTTGCCGGTGGTGATGATGCCCAGGCGGGGCTGGCTGGCAGAAAACACTGTATGGTCCAGGCGGTTGGCGCGGCAGAAGGCGCGGGCGGCATCCAGTTTGTGCCGATGCAGGCGCTGTTCCTGCTCCATGGGCTTGTCCGGCCAGCGTGAATTCAGGCCGCCCTCGGGCATGCGGAAATCCTCCGGAAGCCGGATCTGGATGCGATCCAGGTCCAGGTTGGCGGAAATGGACGAGTCCATGTTCTCCGCCAGTGCCTTGAACCCCACCCAGCAGCCGCTGTAACGGGACATGGCCCAGCCGTAGAGGCCCAGGTCGAGAATGTCCTGTATGCCCGCCGGGTTCAGAACCGGCATGCCGGCGTCCTGAAAGGCGTAGTCACTCTGGTGGGGCAGGGTGGAGGACTTGCAGGCGTGATCATCACCGGCCACTGCCAGCACACCGCCGAACCGGGAGGTGCCGGCGGCATTGGCGTGCTTGAAGACATCGCCGGTGCGATCGACACCGGGGCCCTTGCCGTACCAGAGGGCAAACACGCCATCGTAGCGGGCGCCCTCGAAAATATTGACCTGCTGGCTGCCCCAGACGGCGGTGGCACCCAGGTCTTCGTTAACACCGGGCAGGAAATGGATGTTCTGTTTTTTCAGGTAATCGCGGGCTTTCCAGAGAACCTTGTCGAAGCCGCCCAGGGGTGAGCCCCGGTAACCGGAGATGAAGCCGGCGGTATGGAGTTGGTTCTTCTGGTCAAGGCGGGCTTGCAGCAGGGGCAGACGTGCGAGTGCCTGGCTGCCATTCATATACACGGGGCCACTGTCTTTTGCCCAGATGTCATCCAGGCTGACAGTACGCAGCCCTTGCGGGGAGCGTGAAAGATCAGACATGTTGTAATCCTCTCCCACCTGACCGGATCGCGGCGGTTGGGTTGTCTTGTTTTTGTTCGTCCGGCTTTTGGCCGGCGCTTCGGTCTTGGGTGTCCTGCCCGAAGGATTGGTCGGGCCCGCCCTTTTGGGGCTGGACAAAATTCAAGCTAAAGGAAGTTTACGTGAACGTCAATCCAGAAATGGGGATAAATCGGGAAAGTAACTGAGGTAGTCATCTAACCACTTGAGCTGGCGATAGAATTTTTTTCTAATAGGGTTTCTACCTATTCGCCTTTCACTTTATCCGACATAGCGTCCTCTGATGTCTGCCAATCTTTATCCCTACCAGTTTGAGTCCCGCAAGGTGCGGGCGGAGTTTTTCCGCCTGCTGCCGATCTCGTTGTTTGTGGTGGCCTTCGGCACCGCGTTCGGCCTGGCCGCCAGTCAGGAGGGGCTATCGCCGTTTCAGTCCATTCTGATGAGTGCGGCGATGTTCGCTGGCGCCTCCCAGTTTGCGGCCGTGGACATGTGGGGCGCGGAAGTCTCTTTACTGCCGTTGATGGCGGTGGTCTTTGCCATCAACTCCCGGCACCTGCTGATGGGGGCGTCCCTGTACCCGATGCTCAGGGACGTGTCCCCGGGCCGTCGCTATGCCCTGTTGCTGCTGCTCACCGACGCCAACTGGGCGGTGTCGGCGCAGGAATACCAGAGTGGCCGGCGCAATCTGGAGGTCATCATCGGTGGTGGGCTGGTGCTCTGGATGGCCTGGATTCTGGGCACGTCTGTCGGGGTCTTCTTCGGCGGGCTGTTACAGAATCCCAAGGCCTTCGGTCTGGACATGGTGCTGGGCTGTTTTCTGTTGTCTATGGCCCTGGGCGGCAACAAGAGCCCTCGGGTGCTGGTGGCCTGGCTGGTTGCGGGCGCCGGTTCCCTGGCTGCCTGGAAATGGCTGCCTCCCAATAGCCACGTAGTGGTGGGGGCGCTGGCCGGCGGTGTTGTCGGCCTGTTCTGGGCGGACAGATCAGACAAATAGGATGAAACCGGTGAGGAGGCTGCCTGATGACTATTGAAACCACCTCCGCCGGGGTTCTGGCCCTGATTGCCATTATGGCGCTGGTGACCCTGGTGACCCGCTTCGGCGGGGTGTTCGTGATGTCGTTTGTGCGCATCAATCCAAGGGTCGAAAGCTTCATCAATACCATGGCCAGCTCCGTTCTGATTGCCATTATCGTGCCCATGGCGGTGGCTGGCGACCTGGGCGCGCTGGCGGCCCTGGCGGCAACGGGTATGACCATGCTGGTGCTGAAAAAGCCCCTGCCGGCCATTGCCATGGGGTTGGTGGCGGCGGCGCTGGTCCGGTATGTAATCTGAGAGATCTGTGTAAAAACTGTTCAAGTTTCCGGTTGTGGTGCCGATAACCCAGGCAATCGTCTAGAGGGTTCGCAGCCATGATTACATCCAGCCAGATTTCCCTGTTTCAGGACAGTTCGCGCCAGGTTTCCACTCTGGATGCCAGTCAGCTCCGGGTGCGGCAGTCGGGTTCCGCTCCGGGGCAGGCCGTGGATCAGGGAACAGAACTGTCCGTATTCCGTCAGGCAGCCTACCGCTACAGCGCCCGGGAACAGATGGCGTTCAGCTCCAGCGGCGAGGTGTCCGGGGATGGCCGCACTCAAAGTTTCACTACCGAGCAACTGCTGGAGCGGTCGTCGGACCTGTTGCTAGTGGGGCAGCAGGCCATGCGCGTCAGCCGCGCGGCCCTGGGCGGGGAAGCGCCGGTGGAAACACCGCAAAGTCTGTCCGTCTCAGCCAGTCGGTACATGTTTTATTCGGAGTCGGAAAGCCGGAGTTTTGCCTCCTCGGGAAGTATCACCCTGGATGATGGCAATACCATCGATTTCACCCTGTCGCTCCGCCAGTCCCAATCCCGGAGTTATCAGTATTCGGAAAACGTTCAGATCCGTGAGCGCCCCATGTCCGATCCGCTGGTCATCAATTTTGGTGCCGCCACCGCCCGTCTGACCGACACCCTGTTTGAGTTTGACATGACCGGCAACGGTGAGACCGAGTCGTTTGCCGCGCTCGGTGCCGGCAGTGGTTACCTGGTGTTTGATCGTAATGGCAACGGCAAGGTGGATGACGGTTCGGAACTGTTTGGCCCGGGCTCAGGCTCGGGGTTTGGTGAACTGGCCCGTTACGATGATGATGGCAATCGCTGGATTGATGAAGGTGACGAGGTGTTCGATTCCCTGTCGGTCTGGGTGCAGACCGCCGATGGGGGCGAGGAACTCCGATCACTGGCGGAGGTGGGAGTGCAGGCCCTGTATCTGGACAGCGTCCAGGACAGTTTCACTCTGGCCAACAGCCAGGGTGTCCCACTTGGCCAGATCCGGTCGTCCGGGATCTATCTGACCACTGGTGGTGAAGTGCGGACGCTGGAGGAACTGGACCTGGCGGCTCAGGACCTGGCGGCTGACACCCCGGAAGAAGCGGTTCCGGCCATGGTGGAAAGCCTGCCTGAGCCGGCAGGGCGCGTAGACCCTGTGACCAATGGACTGGTGGAAGCCCGGGTTGAAGCGATCCGGGGTGCGCTGGAAAAGCTCAACAGCATTCGCGAAGAGCAGAAAGCGTTCATCAAGGCCTCCAGGGAGGAAGGCAAAGCGACCTCGCCCCTGGATCATTATCTGAAAGTGATCGACAAGCTGCGACTGGCCCTGCTCAACAGCCAGGATGAGAAAAAACAGGCGGCCAGTCGTTATCTGGAATTTGCCCGGAGCTGAGTTGGCACCGGTCAGGGCGCGGCCGTTTCGGTGTCTGGCATCGGGTTGGTATTGAGCAGTGCCAGCTCGCCAATGCCGGGAAGCTTGATGCCCAGTGCCATTGGGTTGATGCCGAAGGACAGGCCCAGAACGTTGACCTCCAGGCCTTCCCGTGCGCCCGCAAGCACGCCGAGGTAGCCGCCCAGTGACACCTGGTAACCGGTGCCGCCGGGCACCCGGGCCGCAATTTCGTCGCCCAGGTAGTCCTTGCCGATGGCATGGTTGGGCAGAGCTACATCCAGTCCCGGTGTCTGGCGGATCACCCAGGCGGTGAAGGTATTGCTGTTGGGGCCGGGCCAGGCGTTGTACTCGGTCGGGTAGGGATAGGCCGCTACAGCCTGCTCAATCCGCGGAATGAGTTCGGCTGCAGATTTGCCACGAATATCGGCATACAGCTCAGGAGCAGCACCATACCAGTGTCGATCCGGTTCGCCCGGCCGGGAGTTCACCACGTTCCGGCGCCAGCCGGTGACTTCGTGCACCCGGTAATGATCGGCGTTAGCTTCTTTTGTGGCAATCCACGTATGGACCGCAAAATACCCCCGCCAACTCCAGGCGCGGGCACCGTAAACCTGCACCACGGCTTCCGGGGTTTCGCTGGCCAACGGGGCGATGCCTGCACTTTCTCGGCTGGCATCCTGCCAGCTTTCGGCGCCAGCCAGATTGCCGCTTGTCGCCATCAGCAATGGTCCGAACAGCAGCAGGGCCAGTGATCCGGTGATCCAGGCCAGGGATTTTAGCAGTCGTCGCATGTAGGATTTCCGTCAGCTCAAAATTGGAATGACAGCAGCAACCCGGCAGGGTTCCCCCGGCCGGGTCGAATCTGGTGGAAAGTACGCAAGCGAATGGTTGCTGGATGACTGCGCACCTTGAAGGCGGTCTGTTCAGTTGCCCTGGCGGTCACAGCGGCGCTGCATCTTCTCCCGCCATTGTTCCATCCGCTCCATGTTCTTTTGCTGGCGCTCCTGTTGTATTTCACGCCAGATTTCGCGCTGCTCCTCATTGAGCTTGAGCCGGTCGGCCATCTCGGCATTGCGCTTTGCCATTTCGGCACGGCGCTCGGCCATATTGAATGGCGCCTTGCCATCGCGGAAATTCTCGCACATGGCCTGACGGTCCCAGCGGCTGTCATGGTTCATGCCGTGTTTGCCGGCAAAGGCGAGTGGTGCGGAGACGATCAGTGCGGCCAGGGCACTGGCGGCGAGAATGGATCTACGTGTTTTCATGGTTCACCTCGTTGGTTTCGGGTCTTGATGCCTGCCATCATAAGGCGGGACAACGTCAGGGGATGTCAGGCGCTTGTAAAGGTTGGGTAAAGGGCAAACACCCGGAAAGGCCCAAACGGCGGTCGTGATAGACTGGCAGCGGACATTGGCGGAGAGGTCACCATGCAGAACCGGGTATTGCTGATCGAGGACGATGATGAACTACGGGCGTTGCTGGCCCGATACCTGGACAGTCAGGGCTTCACTGTGCGTGAGGCGGCCAATGGCCGTGACGGTCTGGCGCTGGCACTGGCTCAGGATTGTGACATTGTGGTTCTTGATATCATGCTGCCTGACATCAGCGGCCTGGACGTTCTACGCGAACTGCGCGGACAGGCCCACCTGCCGGTGATTCTGCTGACGGCCCGGGGCGATGAGACCGACCGAATCGTTGGTTTTGAAGTGGGCGCAGATGATTACATCCCCAAGCCCTGCAACCCCCGTGAACTGGTGGCCCGTCTGCAGGCCCTGTTACGCCGCATTGCCTGGGACCAGAAGAACGAGGTGGATGCGGCCCGAACCTACGGAGATCTGCGGGTGGAACCGGATCAGCGCCGGATCTACCAGAACGACACACCGCTGGACCTGACGGCCACTGAATACGAGGTGCTGCAGGTGCTGCTGGCCCGGGCCGGCAGCGTGGTACGCAAGACAGACCTGATGCAGTGGGCGCTCGGGCGCCGGCTGGAAGCCTACGACCGGACCCTGGATATGCACATCAGCAACCTGCGCAAGAAACTGGGTAACGATGACCCGCCCCGGATCGAGACGGTTCGTGGGCTTGGTTACAGTTACCGGGTGCCAGTCTCATGAAGCGGTTTACCTTCCCCCTGTTCTGGCGGATCTTCCTGTCTATCTGGCTGGCCATGGCCGTTGCGGTGGTGGCCAGTAACCTGGCGACCCGTTATTTCGTGGACCGGGAGCGTCACGCCATCGAGCGTGAAGTGGGGCTTCAGGAAGTCGCCACCGATGCGTTGGCGATCCAGCAACAACAGGGCACTCTGGCCGCCCGGAACTTCCTGCGGAACGAGAGTGACCGGTTGGACCTGCATCTGTTTCTGGTAGAGCGCGAAGGCGGCCATCACCGGCTGCCCAGGGGGATACGTCAGCGCATGAAATCCGGATGGTTCCCGAACAAGCCGGCGGTGATTGAACTTGACGGAGGCTATCAACTGGTGGCCTGGCCCCGTATGGGAGGGGAAGGCTGGCTGGAGCCCCGGGTATTCCGGTTTATGGAAATGGCGCTGGCCTTCCTGTTCATTACCCTGGCCTGCTGGTGGATCGCCCGGATGGTCGCCCGACCACTGGGCCATATGGAGGGCACCGCCCAGGCCATTGCTGCGGGCAATACCAGCCTGAGAGTCAATAACCGTATCACCCGCCGGCGGGATGAAGTGGGGCAGTTAGCCCGGGCTTTCAACGCCATGACCGACCGGCTGTGCCAGTTGCTCGACCGGCAGAACCAGTTGCTGCGGGACATTTCACACGATCTGCGCACGCCCCTGGCACGGCAACGGGTGGCCATTGAGCTTGCCAGTGACGCGGGCGCCGACACCGCCCTGATGGAAAGCATACTGCGCCAGAACGAGCGGCTGGAAGCCATGACCGGGCAGATCCTGGCGCTCTACCGTGTGTCCGAAGCCGGCGGCGATATGGAACGTGAGCCCGTGCGGTTGCTGGCGCTGGTGAACCGGGTCCTGGGCGATGCCGCTGATTACGCGGAGCAGCGGGGTGTGGACTGCCACCTGGAGGCCAGTCCGGAAGCCTCCACGGCATCGGTACTCGGGGACGCAAGTCTGCTGCAACGGGCGCTGGACAACGTGCTGCAGAACGCGCTGGACCATGCGCCGCCTTCGACGCGGGTGGACGTCCGGGTCGGCCAGGTGGAGGAACGCCTGGAGATCCTGATTGAGGACGAAGGCCCGGGCGTGGCTCACGAAACCCTGGCGCATCTGTTTGAGCCATTCTATCGGGCTGACCAGTCCCGTTCGGGGAACGGCTGGGGGCTGGGCCTGGCGATCAGCCGTGACATTATCGTGGCCCATGATGGCAGTATCCGCGCGGAGAACCGTGACACCGGGGGGCTGAGGGTTTTGATCAGCCTGCCGATATTTGTTAAGGACTGACCTTGTCATGAGTAAAGACTACCCTGTGCCAGCAGGCTTTCTGGAACGTGAAACAGAGATCAAGAAAAGCCGGTTCATTGCCCGGGTGTATCCTGTGGCCAGCCGGGATGAGGTCAAGGAACTGGCAGCGCTGGCGCACCGTGAGTTTCCTGATGCCCGGCATGTCTGCTGGGCCTACCAGATCGGCCGGCCCGGTTCGGCTGCCGAGGCGGGTATGAACGATGATGGCGAACCGTCCGGCACGGCCGGAAAGCCGATTCTCAACGTTATCCAGCACAAGGATCTGGGCGATGTGCTGGTGATCGTGATCCGCTATTTTGGCGGCATCAAACTGGGTGCCGGCGGGTTGGTACGGGCCTATGCCGGCGCCGCCGAAAGCGTGCTCTCTGCGGTGGACCGAAAGGTTCAGCAGTCTAGGTTGCAGGTGCGTGTTGCTCTGGGGTTTGCCGACGAGCAGCCCCTGCGGCACTGGTGTGAAAACAGCGACGGCCTGGTGGAGCAGGTGGACTATGGCAGCGGCGTCAGTGCCCTGGTGTCATTACCCGAGGTGGCGCGGGAACCCTTCGCCGGTTTCTGCGAGGCCCGCGGGCTGGATTACCGTTTCGAAAACTGAAGCCCTTGGCGAACCATCGCCGGGCAACTCCGCGTATACTCGTCACATGGCAGTCAATCCCGGAGGATCGATGATGCGTATTTTGATGACAGTTCTTCTGGCTGGATTTCTGGCCGGCTGTGCCAGCTCGGTGGTAACCGATTACCAGTCCCGGACCGCATTCTCGGATTACACCACCTGGGCGTTTGCGCCGGACCAGGAGTCCGGGGGCTTTCTGTCCCTGGATGGCCAGCGGGTGCGGGAAGCTGTGGCCCGTGAACTGGGGGGAACGACTCTGAAGCGGGCGGACGAAGCCGAGGCCGATCTGCTGATCAGCTGGCGCATCCAGGAAGAGGATCGCCTGGAGCAGAGTGGCGTTGGCCTGGGATTTGGCTTCGGGCACGGTAACTTTGGCTGGGGCATTACCGCGCCGCCACCGATTCGCGAGGTCACCGAGGGAAAACTGATTGTGCGCCTGGCGGACCGGGAGTCTGGAGAGGTGGTCTGGCAGGCCATCAGTCGTCGCTATCTGCGGGAGACCCAGTCTCCGGAAACCCGCCAGCGTATTATTGACGAGGTTGTCTCTGATATGTTTTCCCAATACCCTCCGGAGCTGAACTGAGCAATACAGGAAACTGAAGGTGGGTAAGAAGAATCAGGGCGGCCTGGTCTATTCCACGGATCAGGGCCGTATGTGTCCGCAGTGCCGTCGTCCGTCGTCCGAGTGTGTGTGTTCCGATACCGTCAGCCGGCCGGCGGGTGACGGTATCGTCCGGGTCAGTCGTGAGACCAAGGGGCGCAAGGGCAAAGGCGTGACACTGATCACCGGGATCCCGTTGGACGACAAGGCGCTGAAAGCCTACGCCAAGCAGCTCAAGGCCAAGTGCGGCACCGGTGGTACGGTCCGGGATGGTATCGTGGAAATTCAGGGAGATCAGCGCGACACGCTGGTGCCGTTGCTGGAACAGAAAGGATGGACCGTCAAACGCGCGGGCGGCTGACGGTCTGCAGTATCGATTTGAGGAGAGGCAGGCATGCACATACTGGTGATGGGAGCAGGCGTTGTCGGGGTGACCACCGCCTGGTTTCTGCAGAAACAGGGCCACAGGGTGACGGTGGTTGATCGCCAGAACCAGTCAGGGCTTGAAACCAGTTACGCCAATGGCGGGCAGATTTCCGTTTCCCATGCCGAGCCCTGGGCCAATCCCTCCGCCCCGCTGAAAGTCATGAAGTGGCTGTTCCAGCCTGACGCCCCCCTGCTTTACCGGCCCCGCCTGGACCCTTATCAGTGGCGCTGGGCCCTGTCTTTCCTGACCCAGTGCACCTCCGCCAAGGCGGCCCATAACATCCGCCAGATGGTGAACCTGGGCACCTACAGTCGCAGCCAGTTGCAGGCGTTGCGTCAGGAAGAGGGCCTGGAGTACGACCAACTGGACAGGGGCATACTGCACTTCTACACCAATCCGACGGAATTTGACGGGGCCCTGGGTCCGGCGCAGATCATGCGGGACCTGGGCTGCGATCGTCAGGTCATCGACGCCGATCGCGCGGTGGAACTGGAGCCGGCGCTGAAGCCAATCCGTCATCGCATCGCCGGCGCCACCTACACCAGTGAGGACGAAAGCGGGGATGCCCGAAAGTTCACCCAGGCGCTGGCCAAACGCTGTGAAGAGGCCGGTGTCGAATTCCTCTATGGCACCGAGATTCTGGATTTCGACCGGGCCAGTGACCGCATCATGGGCCTTCGCACCCTGCGCGAAGGTCACCACGAAACCCTCCGGGCCGACAGCTACGTGCTCAGCCTGGGCAGTTTCAGTGCCATTCTCGCGCGCCGCCTGGGCCTGTTCCTGAACATCTATCCGGCCAAGGGCTATTCGATCACAGTGCCGGTCAGGAATGAGGAAGCGGCCTTCAACGTCAGCCTGACGGACGACGAATACAAACTGGTGTATTCCCGCCTGGGTGATCGTATGCGCATTGCCGGTACCGCTGAGCTGAACGGCTATGGCCGGGATCTGAATCACACCCGCTGCCGGGCCATTGTGCGCCGGGTGGCTGAGATCATGCCGGAAGCCGGGCGCTGGGACGAGGCCGAGTTCTGGACCGGACTCAGGCCTGCGACCCCCTCCAATGTGCCCTACATTGGCAAGAGTCACTTCTCCAACCTGTACCTGAACACCGGTCACGGCACCCTTGGCTGGACCCACTCCTGCGGCTCGGCAGCGGCGCTGGCTGATATTGTGGCTGGCCGAAAGCCCGAGGTGGACTTCACCTTCTCCGGTCTCTGAGCGGGGTTTAACACCTTCCGGAAACAAAAAAGCCGGCGCTGATGCGCCGGCTTTTTTTCCGAACCGGTCAATCAGTCGTTGATCTGGTCCCGGATCAGCTTCTTGTTGATCTTGCCAACGCTGGTCTTGGGAATATCCTCGACAAAACGCATCTGTTCGGGAATCGCCCACTTGTTAATGTCGCCCCGGTCCACAAAGCCCTGGAGGTGCTCGCGGATATCGTCCTCGCCGATGTTTTCATCCGGCTTCAGGGTGATCAGCGCATAGGGGCGTTCACCCCATTTCTCATCCGGCACACCAACAACGGCGGTGGCCGCCACGGCCGGATGCTGGCTGATCAGGTTTTCCAGGTCGAGGGACGACAGCCACTCCCCGCCGGTTTTGATCACATCCTTGATCCGGTCCTTGATGGTCAGGGTGTTGTCCGGCTCCATGCTGGCGACATCGCCGGTATGCAGCCAGCCGCCCTGCCAGAGCTCCTCGCCCTTGTCCGGTTGCTTGAAGTAGTTTTCGGTCAGCCAGGGTGCCCGGGCGACCACTTCGCCTTTGGCCTCGCCGTCATGGGGCACCGGCTGGCCATCCGGATCAACGATTTCAAGCTCAACCATAGGCACGGCAATGCCGGTTTTCACCCGCTGGCCGATCTGCTGTTCCGGCGGCAGCTCCAGGTCTTCCGGCTTGAGGTGGGTGGTGCTCAGTAGTGGGCAGGTTTCGGACATGCCGTAACCGGTGTACATGCGCACGCCATGCTCGGCGCCGGCCTTGCACAGCCCGCGGGTCAGGGCGCTGCCCCCGATCAGTACGTGCCAGTTGCTCAAATCGGCGGACTTCACACCCTCGGTGGCCAGGATCAGCTGCATGACCGTCGGCACGCAGTGGGAGAAGGTCACGCCATGCTCCCGGATCAGTTCCACCAGCAGTTCCGGCTCGTAGCGGCCCGGGTAGATCTGTTTGACCCCCAGCATGGTGGCGGCGTAGGGCACCCCCCAGGCGTGTACGTGGAACATCGGGGTCAGTGGCATGTACACCGAAGACGAGCGCAGCAGCGGCATTTCGTCAAAGGCGGCCACGGCACCGCTGATGGCCAGAGTGTGCAGCACCAGTTGGCGATGGCTGAAGTAAACGCCCTTGGGATTGCCGGTGGTGCCGGTGGTGTAGAAGGTGGTGGCAACGCTGTTTTCGTCAAAATCCGGGAAGTCGAAGTGATCATCCGCACCGGCCAGCAGTGCCTCGTATTCGCCGGCAGTGTCCAGCGACGTCTGGCCGGGCTGGTCATTGTCGGTGAGCTGGATCCAGGTCTTCACTGTTTCGATATCGCTCTTCACACCCTCGATAATGGGCAGGAAGTCGTCATGCACCAGCACTACGTCGTCTTCCGCGTGGTTCATGGTGTAGACAATCTGATCCGGGGACAGGCGCACATTGACCGTATGCAGAACGGCGCCGATCATCGGCACCGCAAAAAAACACTCAAGATAACGAGGGGTATCCCAGTCCATGACGGCGACCGTGTCGCCCGCCTGGACGCCGGCTTCGGTCAGGGCGTTGGCCAGGCGGTGGATACGTTCCACCAGTTCACGATAGCTGTAGCTGCCCCGGTTGCTGTCGACGATCTGCTGGTCCGGGTTGTAGCGGGGACCGGACATTAGCAGGCGTTTGATCAGCAGTGGATACTGGTAGGCGTTGTCTGCCGGCTGGAGAACACGGGTTTGGGCCATTTCTGACTACCTCGCAGGGTTATCGTTATTGTTCCCAGGGGTTGCCCCGGGTGTCGTCTGTTGTTTTTACGCCTATGTGCATGGCGGCTTTGGCCAGCATATTGGCACTGACCGGTGCGGTCAGGAACAGGAATACCGTGATCAGTATTTCTGAAATGCCGATGCCTTCGCCAAGGCTGCTGAAATAGAGCACGGA
This sequence comes from Marinobacter oulmenensis, assembly GCF_014201735.1. Taxonomy (GTDB): domain Bacteria; phylum Pseudomonadota; class Gammaproteobacteria; order Pseudomonadales; family Oleiphilaceae; genus Marinobacter; species Marinobacter oulmenensis. Next base: position 151,979 of record NZ_JACHFE010000006.1, read on the forward strand.
ACTGACCACGATGGCACCGACGCCCAGTGTGGTGGCTTTGGTGGGGCCGTGCAAGCGGGTGAAAAAGTCGGGCAGCCGGGCCAGGCCCAGGGCTCCGATCAGGGAGAAGGCGCCGCCCAGTAGCAGCAAAGCGGCAATGAGATACTCAGCGAACGGGTTCATGCACAGACCTCCGGAATTATTCGATGACGCTGCCGCGCTTGAGGTATTTGGCCATGGCCACGGTGCCGACAAAGCCCATGACCGCAATCAGCAGGGCGGACTCCAGATACATGCGTGTGCCCAGGGTGATGCCCAGCAGGACAATCAGCGCGATGGCATTGATATAAAGCGTATCCAGCGCCAGCACCCGGTCCGGCGCATCCGGGCCCTTGATCAGCCGGTACACGTTGAGCAGGGCGGCCAGGGTGACCATGGCAATGGTGACGTAAAGAGCGACGGTGATGATCATTGGAACATCTCCATGAGGCGCTTCTCGTAGCGCTGGTGGATGGCGTCGATGATCTCCTGGTCGGATTCGGCATCCAGGGCATGGATCAACAGCAGCGTCTGGTCATCGCTGACATCGGCGCTGACAGTGCCGGGAGTGAGGGAGATCGTGCTGGCCAGAATCGAAATGGCCAGTGGGTGCTCGAGCTGCAGCGGGTAGCAGACAAACACCGGCCGGGGTGGCCGCGGGCTCAGGATCAGCCGGGCCACGGAAAAGCTGGCGGCGACAATGTCCTTGAGCACGATCAGCAGATAGGCCGGCATCTTCCAGGCTTTGACGAACGCCGGCCGCTCCGGCCAGAAGCCGTGGGTGATCTGCGGAATCACCATGGCCAGTACCAGCCCCATGACGATGCTGGCGCCGGAGACGCCTTCGCTCAGAAACTGCCAGGTCACGAACAGCAGTGCGCTGAGCCAGGGCTGTGGGAAACCAAGACGGTCAAGCATCAGTTTTCCTCCCCGACCACGGGGGTCTCAAGTATTTCCAGATACCGGGTATGGTCCAGCAACTGGGCCGCCGTGGCATCGGTGTATTTGTTGATCGGACCGGCCATGGCCACGATCGCCAGGGTCAGGGCAATCAGGGCACCGGCCGCGATGGAGGTGGGGCCCGTGAGCCTGGGCGGTGATTCCAGATGGCCGTCCACCGTCCGCCAGAACACGATGCTGCCGGCACGGCTGTAGGCAACCAGCGACAGGAAGCTGCCCATCAGTAACACACCCCAGAGCCAGGCCATTTCCACCCCGGCCGGGACGGACTGCAGGATCAGGATCTTGCCAACGAACCCGCTGAGCGGCGGCAGGCCTGCGGCTGCCACGGCTCCGACCATGAACAGAACGCTCAGGAAGGTCCGGTTGCGCATGGGGGGGGCCGTGACAATGCGGTCACCGGCGGTGCCGCGCTGACCGGCAACCAGGGAGGCAACCAGGAACAGGCCGGCAACGGTCCAGGTGGTGCTCAGCATGTAGAACAGGGCGGCCGATAGGCCCGCCGGTGAGCCCAGCGCGATCGGAGCCAGCAGGGTGCCAACCGAGATAATCACCTGCCAGGCCACCAGGGAGCGCAGATTGTCGGCCCCCAGGGCCCCGATAAAGCCCATGGCCATGGTCACCAGTGCCAGCGGGAACAGCCAGTCCATCCCCAGGTTGGCCAGCGGCCCGGCCTGGTCGCCGAACACCAGCAGGTAAACCCGGAGAATGGCGTACACGCCCACCTTGGTCATGACCGCGAACAGGGCGGCCACCGGAGCCGTGGCTTTGGCGTAGGCCCGGGGCAGCCAGAAGCACAGCGGCAGGATCGCGGCCTTGAGCGCGAACACCACCAGCAGCATCATGCCGCCGGCCTTGACCAGTTGCAGGTTCTCGCCGGTTACCTGCTGCACACGCACGGCCAGGTCCGCCATATTGAGGGTGCCGGTAACGCTGTAGATCATGCCGACACTGATCAGGAAGACGGCGGAGCCGATCAGGTTCAGCACCACGTAATGCAGGCCCGGTACCGTGCGGATGGTGCCGCCGCCGTGCATTAGCAGCCCGTAGGAGGCAATCAGCAGCACCTCGAAGGCCACGAACAGGTTGAACAGGTCGCCGGTCAGGAACGCGATGTTCAGGCCCATCAACTGGAACAGGAACAGGGTATGGAACTGCCGGTTGCCCTCGTCAGAGCCGCCGAGCGAGAAAATATGGGCAAACAGGGCCAGCACCGAGGTCATCACAACCATGAACGCCGCCAGCCGGTCCAGCACCAGTACGATGCCAAACGGCGGCTGCCAGTTACCAAAGGCGTACATCCGGTAGTCACCATCCAGTGCCATGGAAAACAGCACCAGGCTGGCGCCAAGGATCAGTACGGTGGTGGTGATTGCCAGGGTTCGGCGCAACTGGATGGGCGCATAGCCCATGAACGCCTGGAGGATGCCACCGAGCAGGGGAATCAGAATGGGAGCCGTCAGCCAGTGGTTCATTTGCTGCCTGCCTCCCTTTCCCGCTTGCTGGGCTCGGTCGGTTGTGGCTGGCGGCCATCCACGTGATCGTCCTCATTATCGGCCAGGTTACGCAGTGACAGCACCACCACAAAGGCGGTCATGGCAAAACCGATGACGATGGCGGTCAGCACCAGCGCCTGGGGCAGCGGGTCACTGTAGGTTTCGGCGGAACCCAGCACCGGTTGCTGGCCGGTTGCCAGGCGGCCGGTGGAGAACAGGAACAGGTTAACGCCATAGGACAGCAGCGTCAGGCCGACCACCACGGGAAAGGTTCTGGCCCGGAGCAGCAGGTAAACGCCGGTGGCGGTCAAGGTACCGATGACCAGGGCAAATATCAGCTCCATTACGATTTCTCCCGGGGGCTCTTGATTGCTGAATGGGGTGACAGCCGGCCGATACTCACCAGGGCCAGCAGTGTCGCGCCAATAACCGTGAGGTAGACACCAAGGTCAAAAATCAGGGCTGAGGCCACCTCGAACTTGCCCACCACCGGCCAACTGATGTAGTCGAAAGTGGAGGTCAGGAACGGGTAGCCGAAGGCAAAGCTGCCGGCACCGGCAACGGTGGCAAACAGCAGGCCCAGCCCGATCACATTGTGGTATTTCACCGGAATGCGGTCCTGGGTCCAGGTCATGCCGCTGGCGATGTACTGGATGATCAGGGCCACCGAGGTCACCAGTCCGGCAATAAATCCACCGCCGGGCAGGTTATGGCCACGCAGGAAGATATAGACCGATACCATCAGTGCCAGCGGTAGCATGGGTCGGGCAATCTGCTTGAGCATCAGCGGATGGGCATCGCGGGTCCACGGGTGCCCCTGGCCGTCGCCAGGTGGTGGTGTCAGCGCTGTGTCCTTGAGCATGGCGTAGATACCCAGGGCCGCAATGGCCAGTACCGTGATTTCGCCCAGGGTATCAAAGCCCCGGAAGTCCACCAGAATGACGTTGACCACGTTGGTGCCACCGCCGCCGGGCTTGCTGTTCTCCAGGAAAAACTGGGAGATCGAGCTGAACGGCTGGGTCAGCATGGCCAGGGTGACCAGCGTCATGCCGCCGCCGGCCACCAGGGCCAGCACCAGGTCCCGAAGGCGCCGGCCGCCGGTGCTTTCGTGCGGTGTCCAGGACGGCATGTAGTAGAGCGCGAGCATCAGCAGAACAATCGTCACCACTTCCACGGACAACTGGGTCATGGCCAGGTCCGGTGCCGAGAAGCGGGCAAACGCCAGGGCAACCACCAGGCCAACAACGCTGAGCAGTACCAGCGCAATGAAGCGTTCCCGGTGCCCGATCGCGGTGGCGATGGCACACAGGATCAGCACGCCGGCGGCGATGGCGGTGGGCCAGTCCACCGGGGACAGGCCGTTCTCGCCCACGAAGACGCCCATGGTGCTCAGCGGCACCAGGGCCACCGCGATAACGCTGACCACCAGCAACATGGCGTAACGCTGCAGTGAGCCGTTTTCAATGGCGCCGGTGAAGCGGTGGGCCAGATCCACCAGCCAGGACACCACCGACTCGAACACGGCTTTCTCGTCGATTTCCCGGAAACGGGCGTGGAAGTCGAAGAACTTCTGGCGCTGGCTGTACATCAGCAGGCCGCCGACAAACGCCGCCACACTCATCATCAGAGGCAGGTTGATGCCATGCAGGATGGTCAGGTGGTAGTCCGGCACCTCGCCGCCCAGGGTGGCGTAGGAGGCCGCGTACAGCAGCGGGCCAATGGAGAAGGCCGGGAACATGCCCACCATGATGCAGGCAAAGACCAGAATCTCCACCGGAATCTTCATGTAGCGCGGCGGCTCATGAGGCGGGTAAATCGGCAGATTGACCGGCTTGCCGTTGAAGAACACGTCGTGCACGAAGCGCGCGGAGTAGGCCACCGCAAAAATACCCGCCAGAGTCGCCACCAGCGGCGGCAGCCAGGCCAGCCCGCCGGGCAGGTTCAGTTGCAGGGACTCGGCGAAAAACATCTCCTTGCTCAAAAAGCCGTTGAGCAGGGGGACGCCGGCCATGGACGACGCTGCGACCATGGCCAGTGTGGCGGTGTGGGGCATGTAGCGCCACAGGCCGTTGATCTGGCGCATGTCGCGGGTGCCGGTTTCGTGATCGATGATACCAGCCGCCATGAACAGCGAGGCCTTGAAGGTGGCATGGTTGATCACGTGGAAAACCGCGGCCACGGCGGCGAGCTTGGTGCCCATACCGAACAGCAGGGTGATCAGGCCCAGATGGCTGACCGTGGAGTGGGCCAGCAGGCCTTTGAGGTCATGCTTGAACATCGCCACATAGGCGCCAATCAGCAGTGTGGCCATGCCGGTGAAGCTGACCATGTAAAACCACTGCTCGGTGCCAGCCAGGGCCGGATACAGGCGCGCCATCAGGAACACGCCGGCTTTGACCATGGTGGCCGAATGCAGATAGGCGGAGACCGGTGTCGGCGCCTGCATGGCATGGGGCAGCCAGAAGTGGAACGGGAACTGGGCGGATTTGGTGAAGGCGCCCAGCAGTACCAGGGTCAGGGCAACCGGGTACAGGGCATGGGACTTGATCAGGTCGCCTGCGGCCAGTACGTCATCGAGCTCATAGCTGCCAACGATGTTGCCGATCAGCAGAATGCCGGCGAGCAGGGCCAGTCCGCCACCGCCGGTCACCGCCAGGGCCATGCGGGCACCCCGCCTGGCGTCCTGTTTGTGGTTCCAGAAGCTGATCAGCAGGAACGAGGTCAGGCTGGTCAGCTCCCAGAAAATCAGCATCAGCAACAGGTTGCCTGAAAGCACGATGCCAAGCATGGAGCCCTTGAAGCACAGCAGCAGGGCGTAGAACTTGCCGACGTTCTCCGCCGGTTTGAGGTAGTAGCGTGCGTACAGGATGATCAGCAGGCCGATCAGCAGTATCAGCAGGGCGAACAGCAGCGCCAGGCCGTCCAGGCGGAAGCTGAAGGACAGCCCCAGTGCCGGCAGCCATTCGTAACTGGCCAGTACCGTGCCGCCACCGGCGAGTGTTTCCCAGTGCGGGAACAGCGCCGCCAGAGCGATCAGCGCCGGTACGGACGACGCGATGGCAATGGCCGTGCGCCCGCCCTGGGCGAACAGGGGCGCGGCAATGGCCCCCAGAAAAGGCAGAAATACAACCAGCGGTAGCGACATCGCAACCTCTTTGTCGGTGTTGTTTTACATGATCGGCCGGGGATACGACGCCCACAGAGTTTAGCCTCAGGTGGCGCGCCATGCATAACACGACCGGTGACACCGGTCTGCAATCGGAATCAGGCAGGGAAGGGCGGATCGGGGAAATACGGCAGACGACCACGCTGGACGACGATATCCGCAGTCAGGGGGGCCGTTGGTGTATTCGTGCAGCCGGCGGACCTTTCGGTCATGGTTGCTCCGTCAGTGAAACTGGGGTTCCGATAATACGTAGCCGTTGTCGAAGGTCAAGTGACGGGGCGCTTTATTTTCCCCTTCAAACCCTGCACATTACCGCACAGTGCCAACACGGAGAAAGTGAATGACCGATACCCTTATTGATCACCGTGATCTTGCCTTCCAGCTCTACGAGGTTCTCGATACCGGGTCGCTGGCCGACCGGGAGCGCTTCAGCGACCATAGCCGGGAGACCTTTGACGCCGTGATCGAGACAGCCGACCGGATTGCCCGCGACCGTTTTGCCAACCACAACAGCGCCGGTGACCGGGATGAGCCGAAAATGACGGACGGTGGCGTAACCATGCTGCCCGAGGTCAAGGACGCGTTCACGGCCTTTGCCGAAGCGGGTTTTATCGCCGGGCGGCACGATCAGGAGCTGGGTGGCATGCAACTGCCCGAGACGGTCATGGCCGCCTGTAATGGCCTGTTCACGGCAGCCAATCCGGGCTCGGCGGCCTATCCCTTCCTGACCACCGCCGCCGCCAATCTGATCCGGGTGCTGGGCAGTGATCAGCAGCGCGCCAGCTGCCTTGGTCCGATGCTGGAGGGCCGGTATGCAGGCACCATGGCCCTGACCGAGCCCCAGGCCGGATCCAGTCTGGCCGATCTGCGCACCTCGGCTACGCCGACCGACGACGGCCATTACCTGATCAAGGGGGCGAAGATTTACATCTCCGGTGGTGACCAGAACCTGACTGACAACATCGTGCATATGGTGCTGGCCCGGATTAAAGGCGCCCCGGCCGGGGTTAAAGGGATCTCCCTGTTCATCGTGCCGAAATTCCGGGTCCAGGAAGACGGCCGTCCCGGTGAGTGGAACGGTGTCAGTCTGGCGGGCCTGATTCACAAACTGGGCTATCGCGGTGCCACCTCCACCGCCCTGAGCTTCGGTGACGACGCCCCCTGTCACGGTTATCTGGTGGGCGAACCGCATCAGGGCCTGAAGTACATGTTCCAGATGATGAACGAGGCCCGGGTGGGCGTCGGCATTGGCGCCATGGCGATTGGTTACCGTGGCTATATGCACAGCCTGGAGTATGCCCGTACCCGGCTTCAGGGGCGTCCGTTGTCACACAAGGACCCGGAGAGTCCCCAGGTGCCGATCATCGAACATGCCGATGTCCGGCGCATGCTGCTGGCCCAGAAATCATACTGCGAAGGGGCGCTCGCGCTCTGTCTGTACGGGGCCCGCCTGCTGGACGATCAGCACACGCATCCCGAGCCGGACAAACGCCGGGAAGCCGGTGTGCTGCTCGATCTGCTGACGCCGGTGATCAAGGCCTGGCCCTCGGACTACGGGCTGCGGGCCAACGATCTGGCCATTCAGGTCTACGGCGGTGCCGGTTATACCCGGGAATACCCGGTGGAGCAGTGCTGGCGGGATAACCGCCTGAACGCCATCCATGAGGGCACCAACGGTATTCAGGCACTGGACCTGCTGGGCCGGAAGATCTGGCAGGACCAGAGCCATGGCCTGCAACTGCTGATGCGAGAGATGCAGATTGACCTTGAGGCGGCCACCAGCGAGCAGTGCAGCCAGTGGGCGCTGTCGCTCAGCGAAACCCTGCAGCAGGCGGTCAAGGTCACCCAGGGGCTGGGGCGCTCGCTGATGGCCGGCGATACCGAGAAAAGCCTGGCCAATGCGGCTGCCTACCTGCACCTGTTCGGACACATCGTGGTGTCCTGGATGTGGCTGCGCCAGGCCAATGCGGCGTCCTGTGCCCTGGCAAACGTGAGTGACGAACCGGCCCGGAAGTTCTATCTGGGCAAACTCCAGGCGGCCCGCTACTTCTTCCATCATGAGCTGCCCACGGTTGCCCAGGACCTGGTTCTGCTGCGCAATCAGGATGACACCTGCCTGCAGATGCAGCCGGACTGGTTCTGACGGCTGAGCGGGGTGCCCTTTTGAACTGGCAGGCTGGCCATTTGTGGTTCAAACTGTCCCTGACCACAGGAAAAAGGGCGCCCCGGAATGAGCTTCTCAACCCCGTCTCCGGCCACATTGTCCTGCTCGCTGCAGCAGTCCCTGCAGGAATACATCCATTCCGGCCGACTGGCGGAAATTGTCTACCAGTCGCCCTCCGGCGATGTCTGTGTGGTTCATGAGTCCATCCGGGACCTGCTGAGCCGCGCGGGCCGTGACTTCCTGGTGCTCGGCGCCAGCAGGGTGCTGGCGGTTGACCACATCATCATGATTGATGGCCGGCGGCTGGCAGAAAACTGATCCCCCTCAAGAACTTCCCCGCCAGGCCGATAAACAGAACGTCGGCCGTATACCGGTATGAAAAATACACTAAAGTATGAGTTATTAACTCAGCTCATTTCTTTAGTCTCAACAACAGCCTGATAACAATAAAGCGCCTTTTGGCATCGAAAACGACGAGGGCACCATGGGATTACTCAATCGCTCGGCACTGGTTGCGGGACTGGCAGTTGCCATCCTTCTTGCTGTCATTGCGCCACTGGTGGCGCCCCTGATCGGCCTGGACGCCGTGTCAGTGGTGACCGGACTGGTGGTTGGTCTGGCGGTGGCCGCAGGCTACATGCTGATCCGGGTTCTGTCCCCGGCCCAGCAGGCGATCAACCGGCTGGTTGACGGCTCGCTGCCGAGGGAACACCCGCTTTATCAGCGCTGCCAGGGCCTGATGTCGGAAGCCAGAGCGGGCCGTGCGCTGATTGATACCCTGTCTGAAAGCGCGGATCAGAACGCCATCTCTGCGGCGGAAGTGTCGTTTGCCGCCGATCAGGTCAAGAAGCGCCTGGACCGCCAGGTCGAGGAAACCTCCCAGATGGCCGAGCATGCCGGCCACATCACCGAATCCGTTCGTGAATCCTCCGAGCAGGCAACCAATGCCGCCACCATGGCGCTGCAGAACCGGGAGGTCAGCGTTGATGGTCGGCAAGCACTGGTTTCAGCGATCGACAGCGTACGTGAAGTACACCAGCAGTCTGGTGAAAACCTGCGGCTGATTCAGGAACTCAATAACAAATCCAACAAGATCCAGGGCGTCACCAACACCATTCAGGGCATTGCCGAGCAGACCAATCTTCTGGCGCTTAACGCGGCCATTGAGGCCGCCCGTGCCGGAGAGCAGGGGCGGGGGTTCGCCGTGGTGGCCGATGAAGTCCGGCAGCTGGCCGGGCGCACAGCCCAGGCCACCGGCGAGGTGGCCCAGACCCTGGAGGAAATCCAGAGCGATACCACCCTGATTGTCACCCGGATCGAGGATCTGGCCCGGAGCGTGGAAGAGGGGTTGGTCTCCGTTGAAAGCGTCGGCGGGCAACTGGACCAGATCCGGGACCAGTCGGACCGGGTTCAGGAGCAGGTGTCCCGCATTGCTGAGATCGATCAGAACAATGAACAGAGCCTGGCGCAGGTGTTTTCAGCCATCGAGTCGGTCCGGGACCATATCTCGGAGAGCGATGCCAGTGTCTCTTCCCTGGCGGACCAGGCAGCCAAGCTGATGGAACTGGCCGAAAAGGCCAATGCGGCGTTTGCACTGAACAGTACCCAGAGCTACCACCGGACCTTCTATGACCAGGCCCGTGCGGGTGCCCGGCAGGTTGGCCAGCTGTTTGAACAGGCCATCCGGGACGGCAAGCTCAGTGAAGCGGACCTGTTTGATAAAAAACGCACACCCATCCCGAACACCGATCCGCAGCAGTACAGCAGTGCGTTTGATCAGTTTACCGATCAGCATCTGACGGCGATCCAGGAGTCGGTCAAGAATGCTCACGATGCTATCGTGTTTTCCATTTCCTGTGCTCCCGACGGCTACGTGCCCACCCACAACCGGGACTTTGCCAACCCGCCAACCGGAAACCGGGAGGTGGACCTGGTTAAGAGCCGGAGCAAGCGTCTGTTCAATGACCGAACCGGTCTTCGTTGTGGCAGCCACACCGAAGACATGCTGCTGCAGACCTATCGGCGGGATACGGGGGAAATCATGCATGACCTGTCCGTGCCTATTTATGTGAACGGCAAGCACTGGGGTGGTTTCCGGGTGGGGTACCGTCCGTCCGGGCACTGACCCTTCCCGGATGTTCCGGCGGCTGTGGTAGAGTGATGGCTCGGTCCAAAGGAGAGAACGTCTGTGCCCGATCCCGAATATATTCCCGCCGGTGACCGCAACCAGGAACCGCGCTCTGCCCGAAACCTGGCCACGGTGGTTTACATCCTCCAGGCCCTGTCCTTTTTTGTCGGGGGCATCACGGCCCTGGCAGGGGTGGTCATCAACTACATCAAGATGGACGATGTCAGGGGGACCTGGCTGGAACCCCACTTCCGCTGGCAGATCCGCACTTTCTGGATCGGGCTGCTGTGGACAGTGATCGGCATCATGACCACCATGCTGATCATCGGCTGGCTGATTTTGCTGGCCATTGCCATCTGGGTGATCTACCGGGTGGTCATGGGCGCCCTGGCACTCAACGAAGGCCGGACGCCCTCCTGATCACTGTTCCGTGACTTCCTCAAGGCGCAGTGCACTGAGCATACCGGCAAAGCCCATGGCGCCGAGCACCAGGATGACCGCCACCTCTGAGATCAGCGAAATGGCGGCGGTCAGGCCACCAGTGGCCAGCAGCAGAACGCCAATCACGGTATTGCTGACAGCGGTATAGTCGGTGCGCTTGTTACCCCCCGCCATATCCACCAGATAGGTCTTACGGCCCAGGCGCACGCCTGCGTGGGCGATGCCCAGCACAAAGAACGCTGCCGGATAGAACCACGCGCCACCGAAGCCCGGACCAAACACCAGCGCCAGGATGCCGACCACCAGGCAGACACCACTGGCCATAGCGGCCCCCCGGATAATAACCCGACGGCTGGAAGTGTCCGCCGCCCAGCCCCAGAAACTGGCACTGACCGAACTGGCCAGGCTGCTGGCGAGCAGGAACACCCCGAGCATCCAGCCGACATCGGATTCGCGCTGGGCCAGCACAACAAAGTAGGGTGAGGCCAGGGCAGAGCACAGGAGCAGGGCCCGGGTGATCACAAAGTGGCGGAAAGGGGCGTCGTCACGCAGCAGTGACAGGCTGCTGAAAGCTTCCGATAGGGCGTTGCCGCCGCCTCCGGTTTCGCCGGCGTATTCCTCAACACCGGCAAACAAGGCACCGGCGATCACCCAGAGCAGGGCGGCCAGCAACAGTAGCAGGGAATAGAAGGCAATGCTTGGATCCCCCCGGTCCCAGAACAGCAGCGCGGTCAGCACCACGGTGGCCGTGCCGCCGATGGTGGTGGCCAGACCGGACAGCCGGCCACGCCGGGTCTTCGGTATGCACTTGCCCTGGACGTCTTTCATGGAAACAGAGCAGAACCCCCGGGCCAGGGAAAAGACAATGAGGGCGGCAATGACCGCGCCGCCGGCGGCATAGCCTTCAAGAAACCGGACACTGGCGGCCATGGCTCCAACGCTGAGCGCCTGGCCGAGGCTGCCGAGGGTCCAGAACCACTTGCGCACCGCTTTTCGGCGGACCCAGGCGGCAATGACCATCTGCGGGACCATGGAGCCAGACTCGCGGATGGGCACCAGCCAGGCCACCAGGGCCGGTGCGCCAATGGCGGTCATCAGCCAGGCCAGCACGGTTTTCGGGCTGATCAGCAGGTCGCCGAGTTTGGTCAGGACATTGCTGGCGAGAATCAGGAAGAAGTTGCGGGGGACTTCCCGGCAGGCTTCGTCGGGGATGTCGCGGCAGACGCGGGCATCCTCCTCGTTGGCAATCAGGTTGTATAGCTGGTCAACAGTGCTCCGGTTCTTCGCTGGCAAGGGCCCGTCCTCCTGGAAAATATCGCGAAATCATACCAGTTTTGCGATCGGAGGTACGGTGCCCAGCCTGCATCAGACCAGATGGTGATCCCAGTAAACGGGGAGTTGGGCCAGTTCCTGTGGTGGCTTGTCCGCGCCCAGGCGCACCAGTTTGCCCTGGCCTGAGGAAATCAGGAAGTCACCGCCGGCCAGTGCCTGGACACCGGCGCAGTCGGTGATCTCTGCTTTTGCCCGCAGTTTCCCGGACTGCCCCTCAAAGACGATGGCGGTGCCGCCCACTGGCGACGCTGCGGCGACCAGATCGTTCTCGGGATGGGCAATCACGCTGGCGATGTAGTTTGCCAGGCTGGCCTGGGTATCCGCATCAAAACGGTACTCCCGGAGTTTCCCTTCCTCCAGTCGGGCCAGCAGCGGCGGGGTTTCGTACAGAGGGCCTTGGTACTGGTAGGCCACGTAGACCCGGCCGGTCGGTGCGACATCCACATGGCGGGTGCTCTGCCAGTGATGGTCCGGTCGGAAGCGGCCCCGGATCTCTCCGGAGTTGCGGTCCATCAGCACCAGGGCTGGCTCCATGGTGTCCAGGTTGAGTTTGATGCGGTCATAGTCGGGGTGGGTGAGAATGCCGCCCAGCCCGATGACCAGCGTTTGCCCGTCCGGGTGCAGGGTTATCTGGTGCGGGCCAACGCCATGGAGATCAAAGCTGTGGCTGCGCCGGTAGCCCTGATGGGCATCGTAGACAATGACAATGCCCTCGCCCTGTTGATAGCGGCTGCCGGTGGCATAAAGCCAGCGCCCGTCGGGGGAAAAAACGCCATGGCCGACAAAGTGCTCGCCCTCGGCGGCCCGGACCTGATGCCGGCGTTGGCCGGTGGCCTGATCAATGACATAGAAGGTCCAGCCGGGGCGGCGCTCAAAAAAGACGACGTCTTCACCGGTAGGGCGAATGCAGCCGCTGTGGCCACGGGTTTTCATCGGGGACTGCCAGAGTGGCTGGCCGGACCGGTCAATGGCGCAGACGCCAAAGCCCCCGTCGGGCAGTCCGACGGCGCCGGTGTACTGATCCGGATGGTGTCCGGCCTTGCGCGGCAGCAGGCCACAGCCGGTCAGGGTGGCGGCGAGGCTGCCGGCGGCGCCGGCCTTGAGCAGTTGTCGGCGGTTCAGCTCAGCCATGGTCTGCCTCAGTCGCCGTCGCTGGAGTTGAAGCCACGGACCACGCCGAGTGCAACAGCGGCCTGGTCATTGACCAGTGTGGTCAGCTGGGACACGTCCACAAACAGCCCCTGGAGCTCCGAGTAGTGGCCGTCTTCGGCCAGCAGCGGCGCCATGGGTTTGTCCATGTCCGGGAAGTTTTCCAGCACCTCGTCGAACTGCGACCGGATTCGGGGCGCCAGCTCCGGCTGGTTGCCGTTCTCCAGAAGCAGCGTCAGGCCGGGCAGGAAGTGTTGTTTGAGGCCTCGCACCGTGGCCTCCAGAGTGGCCAGGCTGGTGCCGCTGCGCCAGGCGTCGGCCGCATAGACCGAGCGCTTGCCATTACCACGAAGCCCCATGGGCTGCGCCAGACGGCGTTCCTCGAGCACTTCCAGTGCGGTCATCCCGGCTTTGATGGTGGTGTCATGGTACTGGTCGTTGGCCAGATAGGGGGCACGGAACGCCTGCCAGTCCCTGAGCTGCTGATCGGCGGTATCCCGGATATGGCCGGCGACGAGAACCAGAAGATCGCAGCTGCGGCCGGCTGGCAATGCCCGCTCACCCTGGTTGAAGGGCTGGTCGAACAGCAGGTATTCCGCCATCGGAAACCCCTGCACAGCCACGCCGGAGTCATCAATGGTGCCGGCGGTGGCCGGTTCATCGCTGGAAAGCAGGTAGCGTGCCTTGCGGGCGATCAGGTTCTTGGGGTCGGGCCAGAACTGGAACTGCCAGCTGCGGTTGTCGGTTTCGATCGGCCCGAAATTGACGAAACGCACGGCCTGCCAGGCCATGAACGCTTCGCGCCAGGCCTTTTCCGTGGTCGTGCGGCCCTGTTCACTTGGGCTTGAGCACCAGCTTCCGGCGGCATCGGCGAAGGCGCCAGCCTGTTCTGCCAGGTGCTCATAGCCGGTCAGTATTTCCTGGTGCCATTGCTGCCGCGCCTGCTGGGCGGGCGTTTCTGCCGCCGCTGAGGCGTTCAGTGCCAGAAGGGCTGCGGAGATACAGAGCAGTCTGCTGAACGGTTTCATTGTCGGTCCTTAAAGCGAGTTCAGGAAATCAATCAGAGCCTTGCGTTCGTCGGCAGGCATCTGGCGATAGCTGTCAGCGGCAGGCTGGGCTTCTCCGCCGTGCCAGAGGATAGCTTCCTCCGGGGTGCGGGCCCGGCCATCATGCAGGAAGCCGGATTGCTGGTTGACCACCTGGGCCAGCCCGATCCCCCACAGGGGCGGTGTCCGCCATTCGTAACCATCGGCCAGGAACTCGCTTCGGCCATCCGCCAGGCGGTGGCCCATATCGTGCAGCAGCAGGTCGGTGTAGGGCCAGATGGTCTGGTTGCTCAGGTCCGGACGGTCTGCGACCTCGCCAGTGGTATGGCGCGGCGTATGGCAGGCGGCACAACCGGTTTCGTTAAACAGCTCGGCGCCGCGCTGCACGCTGGCGTTGTCCATATTCCGGCGTGCCGGCACGGCCAGGCTCTTGGCGTAGAAGGTGACGAAATCCGCCACCTTGTCACTCACCTCGGGCTCGCCGCCATGGGTGAAGCGATCGCATTCCTGTTCCGGAGTGCAGTCTGTTGCCGGTTTGAGCGAGGAGGTCAGCCCCATGTCGCCGGCGAAGGCCCCCATGCTCTGCTGGCGAACGCTGGGCTCACCCGACTTCCAGCCGAAACGGCCGGGAACGGTCTGTTCGGTGGCCAGGTCCCACACCTGGTTGCGCTTGCCGGATATGCCGTCGTTATCCGCGTCTTCCGGGTCGGCCAGGGCATTGATCTGCTCGTCGGGGATGGCTTCGATCAGGCCCATGCCAATCATCTGGGGCGCTACCCTGGGGGAGATCAGCAGATCTTCCGGCATGGGACCGTAGTTCGGGTTGTCGATGTGGTAGACCGGCTTGCGCAGTTCCACGACTGTGCCGTCGGCCAGGGTTTCTTCCACCGGCTGCCATTCGATCCGCAGGTCCGCTTCGGGTTTGGCGGCCGGGAGGGAGGAGGTCTGCAACTGACTGCCGTAGACCGGCGCCGGTTTGAAACCGTGCATACGCAGCAGGTCGGCATCCTGTTCGGGGTCGGCCGGAACCGCCAGGCGCAGGAACATGGACACCGGGGGCTCGTCGACACCCGGAGGATGGCCGCGGCCGTCCTTGATGTGACAGCCCTGGCAGGAATTGGTGTTGAACAGCGGGCCCAGGCCGTCCCGGGCGTCGGTGCTGGCCGGAGCTTCAACCCAGGGGTTGCGGAAGAAACTGTTGCCAACGCTGAAGTCCAGTCGCTTGGTCATCGACAGGTTGCCCTGGGGCAGTGAGTAGGCGTTGGTATCGGCCTGCTGAACGGTACCTTCGCCGCCGCTGTCCGGCGAGGTCTGCAGAGGAAAGCCGGCATGGGTTTCTGCCTGCAGGGAGAGAGGCAGCAGCGCCAGGGAGATGAGGGAGAGAGTCAGTCTTGGTTTCATGGATGCTCACGCTACAAATGAATAAGCCATGGAAAATCAGCCCGTCAGGCAGGTTTTCCATGGCTCGCTCAGGGGGCATGATACCGGGAGCAGGACGCTCCCGGTAGTCACATATTGCCGACAGTCACTCTCAGAAGCTGTGACCGGCGTCGTCCGGAGCCAGGGCCTGGATGCCCAGTTCGCGGGCGGCCTGCTCAATGGAACCGGTCTGCTCAACCAGCGCCATGATGGTGTTGTTGATGATGCGCTCACCCTTGGCGTTGCCCGGGCGGATCATAACGTCGAACGCCATCGGGTTCTGGCTGCTCTGGGCCTTGGCGCGCATGGCTTCGAGAGCTTCCATGGAGTCGTCGAGTTGCGCGTTCAGGCGGGCGTCCAGTTCCGGGTTGGACTTCTCGACCAGGTCGGACAGGGACGGGCCGGTGACCAGGGAGCCATCCACACGGCGGTAGGTGCCGGTATAGACGTTCTGGATGCCCTTGCCGTTGTAGTAGTGAGAGTTGTGGGTGTTGTCACTGAAGCAGTCGTGCTCGTCTTCATAGGAGTTGGCTTCCAGCGCTACCTTCATACGTTCGCCTGCCAGTTCGCCCAGTGACAGGGAGCCCATGCCAAACAGCATTTTCTGGATGCCGGCATCGGGATTGGCAGAAACCAGTTTGGCGCGGTAGTTGTCGCCGTTACCTTCTTCCCACTGGGCAACCATCCACTCCAGGTCGGAAACCAGCAGGTCGGTGACTGCGTCCAGGTACTGGGCACGACGGTCGCAGTTGCCGTTGGTGCAGTCAGCGCCTCGGGCGTAGTCGGTAACCGGACGTTCACCCGCGCCCGGCTCAAAGCCGTGCAGGTCCTGGCCCCAGAGCAGGAATTCCACGGCGTGATAACCGGTGGCGACGTTGGCTTCGGAGCCGCCCACTTCGTTCAGGTCGGCCAGCAGTTGCGGGCTCAGTTCGGAAACGTCGAGGTTCTCGCCGCCGACGGTGATGCTGTCGCTGGCGATGATGTTGGCGGTGGCACCGGCATTACCCAGTTCGTACTGGTATTCGGCGGGCTCAACATAGTCGATCAGGCCTTCATCCAGCGGCCAGGCATTCAGCTGGCCTTCCCAGTCATCAACAATGGTGTTGCCGAAACGGAATACTTCAGACTGCTGGTAGGGCACGCGGGAGGCGAGCCAGGCTTCCTTGGCCGCTGCCAGGTTGGCTTCGGTCGGGTTCTCGATCAGACGATCCGTTGCTTCGTCCAGTGCACGCGCTGTAATCAGGGCGTCTTCATAGGTGGCATGGGCCAGGTCGGCATAGTGCTCAACCACGTTGTCGCGAGTCGCGGGCTGGGTGTTCTGCGCGCTCGAAGGGGTGTTGGCACAGCCGGCGGTCAGGGCTGCAGCGATGGTCAGCGCCAGCGGAGCCGGGCGAAACAGTGCGTTCATTGGGAACTCCATGTCTTATCGTGTTTTTGAAAACAATAAATATTATCGTTCAGATTGTGTATGCCTAATCCCCACGTTGCAAGGGGTTTTTGATCTCCGACAATTCTGAACGATTCGTATTATAAATTTTAATGAGAACGATTTGCAAAGAGGTATCGCTGTGCTAGCTTGACTTTCGTGGTGGTGATTGCGATGGAGGAAATCCCATGAGTGATTCAGTCGTTCAGCTTGCAGGCTCTTCAAGGAATGTTTTTGTGGCGTGGCAATCGTTGCGGCGGTCGGTCCAGCAGCCGCCGGCTGATCGGTCCCGGCGGCGAAAGGGACGCAGTGCTGATCTTGCACAGACCAGGTAGCTGATGCCTAATGGGCTCCTGAATCCGGGAGCCCTTTATGCTGAGTTATCTGCACGCCTATCACGCCGGCAATTTTGCCGACGTTCAAAAACACGCAGCCCTGACACTGGTCTACACGATGATGCAGGCCAAGTCATCGGCGATCGCCTGCTTTGATACGCACGCAGGCAGCGCGTGCTACGACCTGACCGGAGAGCGTGCGCGCAAGACGGCGGAAGCGGACGCTGGCATTCAGCGCCTGTGGCGGGCTCGAGACGGGGTTCGGTCCGGGGACTGGGCGCCTATGTTTGCGACACTTGAGCGTCACCTCAGCCAGAACGGGGATCGACTGGCGAGCTATCCGGGGTCGCCCGCCTGGCTGGCCAGTCTGGCCCGGGCCGGTGATCCGGTGACCGCATTCGAGCTTCATCCCACCGAGAGTGATCAACTGAATCAGTGGGCAGCCAGCACTGGTGTGCGGGTACAGCGTGGCGACGGCCTCAAGGGCTGGTTAGCCGCATTACCGCCGAAGCAGCCTCGCCTGCTGACACTGGTCGACCCCTCCTACGAAATCAAAACGGACTATGACACGGTGGCCCGGACGCTTTTCAAGGCCTGGAAAAAGTGCCGGCATGGCATTGTCCTGATCTGGTATCCGGTCATGGATTCGGGGCTGGAACGCCAACTGCTGGATTCCCTGAAGGCTGGGCCGGTTCGCAAGATTCTGAAGAGTGAAGTGAGGTTGGATGCACCGCCGGAAAGAGGCATGGTCGGTTCCGGCATGCTGGTTGTGAACCCGCCCTGGGGCTTTGACCAGCGCTTTTCGGCCATGATGGCAGATCTTGAGGGCAGTGAACGTCTTGGCCTCAGTGCCAGCATGGAGTGGCTGGTGCCGGAATGATCCGGCAGCCAACCGGTTTACTCGCCGGGAATCAGATCCAATAGCTTTTGGCCGCGCTTGCCGGTGGCTTCGAGGTAGTCATCGCGGGCCGGTTGGCTCGCGCCCCGAAATGCTTCCCGCTGGGCGTCGCTCAGCCGGACCACCTGAATGTCACCGCGCTCCACCATGATCTCCAGCCGCTGCTGGTTCAGTTCAGCTGCGATATCCCAGGCCTGCCCCGAGACATCGGCGATGGCACTTTTCAGCCACTGTTGTTGCTGCTCATCAAGTCCGCCTAGCCAGTCCGGGTTGGCAACCAGGGAGGAAATAAAGCGTGATGCCCGGGGCAGCGTCAGGTGTGACTGGACTTCGTGGAAATCCATTTCCTCAATGGCGAAGACCGGGTTGCTTTGGCCGTCAATACGGTGCAGTTGAAGATCGCTGTAGACCTGTGAATAGGGCGTCTGTACCGGATCCGCGCCATAGGCACGGAGCGTGGAGGCCGCGATATCGGAGGTCATGGTGCGTATTTTCAGGCCCTCAAAGTCCGCCGGGGTCGTCAGGGGTTTGTTGGCGGTCCAGGCCATCCAGCCTTCCTGGACGAAGCCCATCAGTTGCAGTCCTGCGGACTTATAGGCAGGCCTGAAGGCGGCCAGAAGGTCCGGGCTGTAAAGCCATTCACGGGTGACCTCGGGTTCAGCCGGAAGCATAAAGTGCAGGTTGAACAGACCGGTTTCCGGGACCGAGTCCGCCAGGTGCCCGGGAGATGCGAAAGCCAGGTTGACCGAGCCATTGCGGGTCAGTTCCGTGAGCTGGGTGGACGTGCCCAGCGAGCCATAAGGGAAGACTTCCACCACAATGTCCCCGTCCGATACGGTTTCAATCTTTTCTTTCAGAGCCTGAGCGTAGGCATGCTGGACGCTGCCCTCGATTTCCTCAAGCGCAAACCGCCAGGTCACCGGGTGCTCGCCGTCACCGGACGCCTGCGTGCTACCCCCTGTATTCTCCCTGGGTGACTCACCGCAGCCGGTCAGCAACACCGAGAGTGCCAGAAGCAGGCTGGTCAGGGAATGGCGGGGGATGGGCATGGGTGGTTCGGCTCCGGTTGTTCAGGCTCAGGGCCCGGGTCAGTTTTTTGTAGTGCAACGTTACCACAACCAGGGCCGCAGAAAATGCCCCGGGTTTTCCGCAACTTCGGAGGTCGTGACGGCCGCGCCGGGGAATGACAGGATGATCCGGCCATGGCAGTCTGTTGTCCTTTTTCGGGAACGCCACAACGGGGCAGATGCATGACCAACCAGAAGCAGGCAATGATGTACGGGCTCGCTACTGTGCTGCTGTGGTCCACGGTAGCCACAGCATTCAAGCTGGCGCTGGCGGATCTGGCGCCGGTGCAGATGCTGCTGATCGCCTGTCTGGCTTCGGTGGTGGTGATGGCAACGATTCTGGTGGCGCAGGGGCGCTGGCACCTGGTATTCCGGTTGAGTCGACGCCAGTACCTGCAGTCCCTCGGTATGGGGTTGATCAATCCCTGCCTCTACTACTTCCTGCTGTTCGGTGCCTTCGACCGTTTGCCGGCCCAGGAGGCCCAGCCCCTTAACTATACCTGGGCACTGGTGCTTGCCTATCTGTCAGTGCCCTTCCTGGGCCAGAGACTGCGGCGCATCGATATTCTGGCGGGCCTCGTGTGCTATGCCGGTGTGGTGGTGATTGCCACTCGCGGGGCGGTTACCAGTCTGGACTTTTCCGATCCCCTCGGGGTTTCCCTGGCGCTGGGCAGTACGCTGGTCTGGGCCAGTTACTGGATTATCGCCACCCGGGACAGTCGTGATCCGGTAGTTGGTCTGTTTCTGAACTTTCTGTGTGGTCTGCCCTTTATTGCCGTGGCCTGCTGGTACACCGCCGGCCTGGACTTTCCGGTCGGGGGTTCTCTGGCCGCGGCCGTTTATGTCGGTGTGTTCGAGATGGGCGTGGCGTTTGTGCTCTGGTCCCAGGCGATGAAGAAGGCGGAGAACACCTCGAAGGTGAGCAACCTGATTTTCATTTCACCGTTTCTGTCGCTGGTGTTCATTTACTTCATCCTCGGTGAGGTCATCCTGCCCTCCACTTACGTCGGGCTGGTATTGATCATCGGCGGGCTCTGGCTTCAACAAAGGAAAGTCCGTGCCCGGGAACAGGCGCTGGAGCATGGCTGATAACTGGCACCTGTACCTGATCCGGACCGCGTCCGGCAGTCTGTATACCGGTATAACCACCGATGTCCAGCGCCGGTTTGCCGAGCACCAGGCTGGCGCTCCCAGAGGTGCGCGTAGCCTGAGGGGGAAAGGCCCGCTGACCCTGGTGTTCCACGTGCCCGTGGGTGAGCGCAGTCGCGCGCTCAGTCTGGAGTGGCGTGTCAAACGCTGGCCAAGGGCGCGAAAGGAAGCCCTGGTTACAGGAACCGTGAGCCTGCCCGAAGAATGTTAGTATGCTCGTATCAGGCATCCTGATCACTTGACGCTTTAAACAGGGATCCGACTCCGTGTACTGGAAAACCGATAACCCCGAAATACCGCAATGGGACCGCCATTCACTGCTCCAGTCCATGGCACCGTTCGAGCCCGAGGAAAGCCGGGAACTGGGCGCCCAAATGCGCGCCTACTGCCGCTACTATGGCCTGGACCTCTGGGAGGACTACCCGGAGGTGGCGTACCACCAGGGGTATGTCGGCATCGATGGCCACGAGGTCATGGTGCACTACTACCGTCTCCCGGAAGCCTCGCCGGCACGGGGAACTGTCTTCATTCTGCACGGATACTTTGATCACGTTGGCCTGTACACTCAACTGGTTGAACGGTGTCTGGGCGCCGGATTCGATGTGCTGACCTATGATCAGCCCGGCCATGGTCTTTCCAGTGGCACACCGGCTGCCATCGGCAGCTTTCTGGAATACCAGGCGGTGCTGACCGGGGTGATGGCGGCTGCCAGAAACCGGGTACGCGGGCCCTGGTTTGCCGTGGGCCAGAGTACGGGAGGCGCGATCCTGATTGATTATCTGCTTTCCAACCACCATAACCGGGAAACCTCGGATTTTGAGCGCGTGGTTCTGCTGGCGCCACTGATACGACCAGCCGGTTGGCTTGGGGCCAAGGTGCTGCACAGCCTGTTTGGTTCGTTCCTGACCCGCTGGCGGCGGGTATTTGCGGAGAATAGTGGTAATTCGCGTTTTCTGCGTTTTCTGCGGGATCATGATCCATTGCAGGCCCGGGCCGTACATGTGGACTGGGTTACCGCATTACGCCAGTGGGTGCCGCACATTGAGTCGGCCCGGCCGGTGGATTTTCCGGTCACGGTGGTTCAGGGCGAAAAGGACATGACCGTGGACTGGCAACACAACCTGCGGATCATCCGGAACAAGTTCTCAGGTGTGACCGAAAAACGCCTGCCGGAAGGACGTCATCATCTGGTGAACGAAACCAGGGATTTACAGGCATCGGTGTTCAGTACCATTATTAAAACATTCTCGGAATGAACACAGGGCGGGCAAAGGTTTTCCGCCCTGTCATTACCCAGTCAGGAGAAGTGTCTTGAAAAAAACGATCCTCGCATTTTCATTGGCCGCTGTGACCCTCAGCGGTTGTATGACCTACGATCCCTATACCGGCGAAGAGAAAGTCTCCAATGCCACCACAGGCAGCATTATCGGAGCCATCGGCGGGGCGGCGGTTGGCGCAGCCACGTCCAGCAAAAAGGACCGGGGCAAGGGCGCCCTCATCGGTGCCGCCGGTGGTGCGGCCGTCGGGGGTGGCATTGGTTACTACATGGATCGCCAGGAAGCACAGCTTCGCCGGCAGCTTGAAGGCAGTGGCGTACGGGTGATCCGCAACGGCAACCAGATCGAGCTGGTCATGCCCGGTAACATTACCTTCGACACCGACCAGTCCAATATCCGCTCCGGATTTGTGGACACGCTGGAATCGGTGGCGCTGGTACTCAAGGAATTTGACCAGACCACCATCCAGATTGAGGGGCATACCGACAGTACCGGTGGCGACAGCTACAACCAGATGCTCAGTGAGCGCCGTGCCTCGTCGGTCCGGGATTTTCTGCTCAATCGCGGTATCGAGCCGCGCCGGACCCGGGCTGTGGGTTACGGTGAGCGCTACCCGATCGCCACCAACAACACGGCTGCCGGCCGCGAGCAGAACCGCCGGGTCGAGCTGACGCTGGTGCCGATGCAGCAGTAGTCGCCGGCTTACCGGCAAAGAAAAACCCCGGAGGCGAATGCCTGCGGGGTTTTTTGTGGCGACTGAGCAGGCTCAGAACAGTACGCGGCAACGGATGGTGCCTTTCACCTGGCGCAGTTTTTCCAGCGCCAGCTCGCCGTAGGCCTTGTCCACATCCACCACGACATAGCCAATGTCTTCCTTGGTCTGCAGGTACTGGCCGCAGACGTTGATGGCGTTTTCGGAGAACACCTGGTTGATCTCGGACATCACGCCCGGAATGTTCTCGTGAATGTGCAGCAGGCGATGCTGGTTGGGGTGCGACGGCAGCGCCACTTCCGGGAAGTTGACGGAGGACACTGACGTGCCGTTGTCGCTGTACATGGCCAGCTTTTCGGCCACTTCACGGCCGATGTTTTCCTGGGCTTCCATGGTGGAGCCGCCCACGTGCGGGGTCAGGATGCAGTTGTCGAATTCCCGCAGCGGCGAGACGAACTCTTCGTCATTGGACTTGGGTTCCACCGGAAAAACGTCCACAGCCGCTCCCAGAAGCTTGCCGGAGCGCAGGACGTCGGCCAGGGCATCGATGTCCACCACGGTGCCTCGGGAGGCATTCATGAAGATGCTACCCGGTTTCATCTGGGCAAACTGCTCGGCCTTGAACATGTAGCGGGTTGCCGGAGTTTCCGGCACATGCAGGGAAACGACATCGGCGATGTTCAGAAGCTCCTGCATGGTGCCCACCTGGGTGGCATTACCAATGGAGAGCTTGGAGACCACGTCGTAGTAGAAGACTTCCATACCCAGGGCCTCGGCCAGCACGCTGAACTGGGTGCCGATGTTGCCGTAGCCGATGATGCCCAGTTTCTTGCCGCGGATTTCGAAGCTGTTCTTGGCGGATTTCTGCCATTGGCCGTTGTGGGCCTTGGCGTTTTTCTCCGGTACGCCCCTGAGCAGCAGGATGGCCTGTGCCAGCACCAGTTCCGCAACCGAGCGGGTATTGGAGAAGGGCGCATTGAAGACCGCAATGCCACGACGGGTGGCAGCCTGAAGATCCACCTGATTGGTGCCGATGCAGAAGCAACCCACGGCAACCAGCTTTTGGGCGGCATCGAACACCTTCTCGGTGAGCTGGGTGCGTGAGCGAATGCCGATGAAATGCGCATCGGCGATTTTCTCGATCAGCTCTTCCTCGCCCAGGGAATGGGTCAGGTATTCGATGTTGGTGTAGCCTGCAGCGTTCAGGGTATCAACGGCGGTTTGATGCACGCCTTCCAGCAGCAGGATCCGGATCTTGCTCTTCTCAAGAGACGTATTCGACATGGGCTTGCTTCCGAACCTTTTGTCACATGAAATGACCTGAAACCGGGATCTGAAGGCCCGGCTCACAGAACAGGGGCGGTATGATACCATAAACGCCGACTTTCACAGTGTGCCGGTTTACCTGGATCAATCGCCGATCCGACCGCCCTGCCGGGCGCCGGCCTAACCCCGACGAGACTGACTGATTTCATGACTTCCGAACAGATCATCGCTTCCCTTGAAGAGCTGGTTGCCGCCGGTGATACCCCGGGCAAAGTGCTGACCGATCCTGCCGATCTTGAAACCTACGGCAAGGACTGGACCAAGATCCATGCACCCCGTCCGCTGGCCGTCGTTCTGCCGAAAACCACCGAGCAGGTGCAGGCCCTGGTGCGGTTCGCCAATGACCATCAGGTGGCCCTGGTGCCTTCCGGTGGCCGTACCGGCCTGAGTGCCGGCGCTGTGGCAGCCAACGGTGAGGTTGTGGTGGCGTTTGATAACATGAACCGGATTGTCGACTTCAATGCCAGTGATCGTACCGTGCGCTGCCAGGCGGGTGTGATCACCGAACAGTTGCAGAATTTTGCCGAGGAAAACGACCTGTACTACCCGGTTGACTTTGCCTCCGCCGGTTCCAGCCAGCTCGGTGGCAACCTGTCCACCAATGCCGGTGGCATCAAGGTGATCCGGTACGGCATGAGCCGGGACTGGGTGGCCGGTCTGAAAGTGGTCACCGGTAAAGGCGACGTGCTGGATCTGAACAAGGATCTGGCCAAGAACAACACGGGCTACGATCTTCGTCACCTGTTTATCGGCGCCGAGGGCACCCTGGGCTTCATCACTGAAGCCACCATGAAACTCACCCGCCAGCCGGATGATCTGACAGTACTGGTGCTTGGCCTGAACGATCTCACCAATACCATGGATGTACTCAAGGCGTTCCAGAAGAAGCTGGACCTGACTGCCTATGAGTTTTTCTCCCACCAGGCCATGGGCCACGTGCTGGCGCATGGGCAGGTGCAGGCGCCATTTGATACCGAAGCGCCGTATTACGCGCTGCTGGAATTCGAAGCGGTTTCCGACCAGGTTATGGACGACGCTATGGAACTGTTCGAGCACTGCATGGAAGAGGGCTGGGTCCTGGATGGCGTGATCAGCCAGAGCGAAACCCAGGCCCGTAATCTGTGGCAGCTGCGCGAAGGCATCTCCGAGTCCATCGCCCCCCGCACGCCCTACAAGAACGACATCTCCGTTGTGGTTTCCCGTGTTCCCGGTTTCCTGCAGGAGATTGAGGACGTGGTCACCCGGCATTACCCGGATTTCGAGATCATCTGGTTCGGCCACATTGGCGATGGCAACCTGCACCTGAACATCCTCAAGCCGGAGGCGATGGAAAAAGAGGAGTTCTTCGGCAAGTGTGAGCAGGTGAACAAGTGGGTGTTCGAGATTGTCCAACGCTACGAGGGCAGTGTTTCTGCCGAGCATGGCGTGGGCATGACCAAGAAGCCGTATCTCCAGTACACCCGCAGTGAAGCGGAAATCGCCTACCTGCGTGGCATCAAACAGGTTTTCGATCCCAACGGCATCATGAACCCGGGCAAGCTGCTGGACTGATGACAGATCATATCGTTGTACTCACCGGCGCTGGCATCAGCGCCGAGAGCGGGCTTTCCACCTTCCGTGACAATGGCGGGCTCTGGGAGCAGCACAGCGTCTACGACGTGGCGACCCCGGAAGCCTTCGAGCGTAATCCCGAGTTGGTCCTGCGTTTCTACAACGATCGCCGGCGCCAGCTTCAGGCTGCCGAACCCAATCCTGCCCACCGCCTGCTGGCGGAACTGGAACAGCATTATCGGGTGACCATCGTCACCCAGAACGTCGATGATCTTCACGAACGGGGCGGTTCCAGTCAGGTCCTGCACCTGCACGGACAGCTCACGCGGGCGCGCAGTTCGCTGCATCCGGAGCTGGTTTACGATATCGGTTATCGGGACATCCAGCCCGGTGATACCTGTGACCGGGGTGCCCAGCTTCGTCCGCACATCGTCTGGTTTGGCGAGGAAGTGCCCATGCTGGCCGCGGCCGCCGATGTGGTCGCCACCGCTGATCGCCTGCTGATTGTGGGGAGCTCACTCCAGGTTTACCCGGCAGCCGGTCTGGTGCATGAGGTGAATCCGGGTGTGCCAATCACCGTCATCGACCCGGGTGAACCGGCGTCGGTATTCGGGGCCGAGGTGATCCGAAAGGGCGCTTCTGAGGGGCTTCGGGAGTGGGTTTCCTCTCTGTCCTGAATCTTCCCGTCTCATGTTTTGGGGGTGAGCCCTTTATGGGTTGGACTTCCCAAAACCGCTACGAGCACCCGCAAGCGGGTCCGGCCAGCAATCATAGATTGCTGTCGTTCGGCTGCGCATGAAGCTTTGCTTCATAAACGCTTGCCTCACCCCTGTGCGCTTCTCTCAGGCCATCCCTGGCCTTCGAAATTTTTGGAAAGCTGGGCCCACGAAGGGCCTAGTTACAGCTCATGGAGAATGGGGTGGGGCAAAGCATAATTTCTTTCAGGCTATTGGCGGGCTATCCCGGGGCTCAGTCGCGCAGACGGGAGGACTCTGTCCAAAAATGTGCGGAGCCAGGGATGGCGGAGCCCAAGCGCCACAGGGATGTGCCGAAGGAGCGTTTTTTGGACAGAGTCCTTCCGGCTGTGCAAGCCTCAGAGTAATCGGTCCCGCTCCCGGTCCGTAACCCTCAGGGAGGCAACCGGTCAGAGAACCTGAGTCTCCACAAACAGCACGTCTTCGAGTTCCAGCGACAGGGTCTGGCCGGACACCAGCGGGCCAACGCCTTTTGGGGTGCCGGTCAGCACCACGTCGCCCGGTTGCAGGGTGAAATGCTCACTCATGTGGGCAATAAGCGGCAGGATGGGGTTGAGCATGTCACGGGTATCGCCGGTCTGCTGACGCTGGCCGTCGATGTCCAGGGTGAAGTGGATGTTGCCTTCGGGCAGCTTGTCGGCAGGCACGAATGGCGACAGCGGGCAGGCCCCGTCGAACCCCTTGGCCCGCTCCCAGGGCTGACCCTTTTCTTTCAGGCGGGACTGAACGTCACGAAGCGTCAGGTCCAGCGCCAGTCCATAGCCGAGAATCGCCTGCTTTACCTCGGCTTCCGACGCGGAGGTCAGGGGCTGGCCGATCAGGACCGCCAGTTCCGTTTCAAAATGAACGGCGCCCCGGTCTTTCGGGAGTGAAATCGGGCGGGTCAGGTGAACCGCGGCGGTGGCCGGTTTGATGAAAAGCAGCGGCTCATCGGGAATCGGATTGTTCAGCTCCTGTGCGTGTTCGGCGTAGTTGCGGCCTACGCACAGGATTTTGCCCAAAGGCAGGTGAAGCGGGGTACCGTCTTTCCAGTGATGTTGATAGTCCGGCATGGTACCTCCGCTGTGGCTTGTGGATTATTCGCCGTCGAATGAACAGACAGTATAGACCTCAAGGCCATCGTCACGCAGCCGTTTTGAGCCGCCCAGGTCCGGCAGGTCAATCATGGCGGCGACCTCGACGATTTCAGCCCCGATCCGGCGGATCAGCCGGGTAGCGGCCAGCATGGTGCCGCCGGTGGCGATCAGGTCATCGACAAGCACCACCTTGTCACCCGGTTTGAAGGCATCCTTGTGCAGTTCCACCGAGGCGGTGCCGTATTCCAGATCGTAATCCTCGACCAGAGTGTCGAACGGCAGTTTGCCTTTCTTGCGCACCAGCACCAGAGACGCATTCAGTTCGTAGGCCAGTGCAGAGCCGATAATGAAGCCCCGGGCGTCCACGGCGGCAACCGCATCGATATTTTCACCATGGTAGCGGTGGACAAAAGCGTCGATCAGTTTGCGAAAGGCCGTCCTGTCCTGAAGGACAGTGGTGATATCACGAAAGGACACGCCCGGCTTGGGCCAGTCCGGCACCGTGCGGATGGCTTTTTTGATGCTTTCGGAGAAATAGTCCATGACAGATCCGGTCCGTACTCAGGACGCCGCTCAGGCGGCGTCCAGGAACATGAATTTGAGAACGAAGACCACCGCGATGATCACCACGCTTGGGTTCAGATCAGACCAGCGCCCGGACAGAGCCTTGACCACAGCATAGGTGATGAAACCCAGGGCAATGCCGTTGGCGATGGAGAAGGTCAGTGGCATGGTCAGTGCGGTTACAATTGCCGGCGCGGCGTCGGTAATGTCGTCCCAGTCTATCAGTTTCAGGCCGCTGGCCATGAGTACCGCGACGTACAGCAGGGCCGGGGCCGTGGCGTAGGCGGGGATGATGCTGGCGATCGGCGAAAACAGCAGGCAGGCCAGGAAAAGGATGGCCACCACGACGGCCGTCAGACCGGTGCGGCCACCAGCAGAGATGCCCGCTGTAGACTCGATGTAGCTGGTGGTGGTCGAGGTGCCCAGGGCGGCGCCGGACATGGTGGCGACCGAATCGGACATCAGGGCTCGGCCCAGTCGTGGCAGCTTGCCGTTTTCGTCGAGCAGGCCGCCACGGTGTGCGGCGCCGATCAGCGTACCGGAGGTGTCGAACAGATCCACGAACAGGAAGGCGAAGATGACGCTGATCATGCCGATGTTCAGGGCGCCGGAAAGGTCCAGTTCCAGGAAGGTGGGGGCGAGACTCGGCGGCGTAGACACCAGACCGTCGTATTCCACCATGCCCAGCAGCATGGAAACGACGGTGATGGCCAGAATGCCGATCATGACCGCACCGGTGATGCGACGGAACGACAGGGCGCAGATAAGCACGAAGCCGCCAAAGAACAGCAGACCCTCGGCAGCCTTGATGTCACCCAGGCCCACCAGGGTGGCGGGGTGATCCACCACGATGCCGGCGTTTTTCAGGGCGATCAGCGCCAGGAAGAAACCGATACCGGCGGAAATGCCGAAGCGCAGCGACATGGGAATGCTGTTGATGATCCATTCCCGCACTTTCACGATGCTGAGAATAAAGAAGATGAAGCCGGACAGGAACACGGCACCCAGCGCCACCTGCCAGCTGTACCCCATGCTGCCAACCACCGTGAAGGAGAAGAACGCATTCAGGCCCATGCCCGGTGCCAGTGCGATGGGGTAGTTGGCCCAGAGGCCCATGATCAGCGTGCCGATGGCGGCTGCCAGGCAGGTGGCCACGAAAACAGCGCCGAAATCCATGCCGGTGGACGACAGGATGCTCGGGTTGACCACGATGATATAGGCCATGGTCAGGAAGGTCGTAATGCCTGCAACCACTTCTCTACGAATCGTGGTTCCATGGGCCTTGAGCTGGAACAGTCGTTCAAACATGACGGAATCTGCCTCGCAGGGTGCTGGAAATTGGAATTTGGATCGGCTCCGGTCGGGAAACCGGGGACGGTGAAAAAACGGCAATGTTACCGTTTGAGGGGCGCCACGCCAAGGGATGATTGGCCTTTGAAGCCCTGCAATTTCTGGCTAGGAGTGGCTCTGGTCCCGCTGCAGGCGGATGTCGAAACGCACGGCGGCCAGTCGGAAAATGACAATGAACAGCAGACCAATGGAGAGGGCCAGGGTTTCGCTTTCCAGCAGCCACTGGCAGACAAAATACAGCCAGCAACCGGCAAAGGAGATGGAGGCGTAGATCTGGTCCTTGCGGAAGATGAAAGGGACTTCGTTGCACAGGGTGTCCCGCAGGGCGCCACCGAAGGTACCGGTCATCACCCCGAGCAGGGAGGCGATGAACCAGGAATGCCCCAGGTCCAGGGCCAGTTGCGCCCCGAGTATGGTGAAAATCCCCAGGCCAATGGCGTCGGGAAACACGATGCGCGACTCCCGAAGGCTATGGGCCCGGCTCCAGTAGCTGAACACCACGGCCATCGCCAGGATCAGAATGGGCTGCTCCTGATGTTTGATCCAGTACAGCGGGTGATTGTTCATCATCAGGTCCCGCAGGGTGCCGCCGCCGAGTGCGGTGACAAACCCGATGGTGAATACGCCCACGGGGTCCATATTCTTGGAGCGGGCGACGATCATTCCGGATATGGCAAAGGCGACAACGCCGATCATTTCGAGAAAATAGATGATGTCGAACATGGCAGGCCCCGGGTTTGGCTGTCAGGCTGTCGCAGTGGAAAAGTGGCGGAAGGATAACGGAAAAGCGCTTTGGCTTCATCAACCGTTGATCTTTCACCCTGAATCCCTAAGCTATGGACTGCTTTTATGACCAATTGCGGAGCCTCGCCCCCATTATGAGCCAGCAACAGTACAACGCCGATGCCATCGAAGTTCTGAGCGGTCTCGATCCGGTGCGCAAACGCCCGGGTATGTACACCGATACCTCGCGCCCGAATCACCTGGCCCAGGAGGTGATCGACAACAGTGTGGACGAGGCTCTGGCGGGCTATGCCAAGCGTATTGATGTCATCCTGCACAGCGACAACTCCCTGTCGGTGGAGGATGACGGCCGGGGCATGCCAGTGGATATCCACAAGGAGGAGGGGCTGCCGGGGGTCGAGCTGATCCTGTCCCGACTGCATGCGGGCGGTAAATTCTCCCAGGGTAACTACAACTTCTCCGGTGGTCTGCACGGGGTTGGGGTTTCCGTGGTGAACGCGCTGTCCACCCATCTGGAGATCACCATCAAGCGCAACGGTGAGATGCACCGGATGACGTTCGCCGATGGCGAAAAGGCATCGGAACTGGAAGTAGTCGATACTGTTGGCAAGCGCAACACCGGTACCCGGCTGCTGTTCACCCCGGACCCGAAATACTTCGACAGCCCCAACTTCTCCATCAGCCGCCTGCGCCACAATCTGCGCGCCAAGGCGGTACTCTGCCCTGGGCTGACGGTCACTTTCCTGCAGGAGAAAACCGGGGAAAAGGACGAATGGTTCTACCAGGACGGTCTGCGCGATTATCTGCGCACCGCGCTGGCGGACATTGAAGCGGTTCCCCTTGAGCCGTTTACCGGCAGCTTTTCCGGTAATAATGAGGCCGTGGACTGGGCGATCCAGTGGTTGCCGGAAGGCGGCGATGCGGTGCTGGAAAGCTACGTGAACCTGATTCCGACCACCCAGGGCGGCACCCACGTTAACGGGCTGCGGACCGGGCTGCTGGAGGCTATGCGGGAGTTCTGTGAGTTCCGCAACCTGCTGCCCCGGGGCGTGAAGCTGACGCCGGAGGACATCTGGGAGCGGGTAGCCTATGTGCTGTCGTTCAAGATGCAGGAGCCGCAGTTTTCGGGGCAGACCAAGGAGCGCCTGTCCTCCCGTGAGGCGGCGTCTTTTGTCTCGGGCGTGGTCAAGGACGCCTTCAGCCTCTGGCTGAACCAGCATACCGACATTGCCGAATCCCTGGCTGAACTGTTCATCAGCAATGCCCAGCGCCGCCTGCGGGCGAGCAAGAAGGTGGCCCGTAAAAAGGTGACCTCAGGCCCGGCGCTGCCCGGCAAGCTGGCGGACTGTTCCGGGGCCGACGCCAGCCGCTCCGAGCTGTTCCTGGTGGAGGGTGACTCTGCCGGTGGTTCCGCCAAGCAGGCGCGGGATCGGGAGTTCCAGGCGGTGATGCCGCTGCGGGGCAAAATCCTGAATACCTGGGAAGTGGACCCGGGAGAAATCCTGGCCTCCCAGGAAGTGCATGACATTGCCGTGGCTATTGGCGTGGATCCGGGGTCGGAGAGGCTCGAAGGGCTGCGTTACAACAAGATCTGCATCCTGGCGGATGCCGACTCCGATGGCCTTCACATCGCCACCCTGCTGTGCGCACTCTTCGTTAAACACTTCCGGCCACTGGTCGCCGCCGGCCATGTGTTTGTGGCCATGCCCCCACTGTATCGGGTGGACCTGGGCAAGGAAACTTTCTATGCCCTGGATGAGCATGAGAAGCAGGGCATTGTCGACCGCCTGGCGGCCGAAAAGCGTAAGGGCAAGATCCAGGTGACCCGCTTCAAGGGTCTGGGTGAGATGAACCCATTGCAGCTACGGGAAACCACCATGGCGCCGGACACCCGTCGTCTGGTCATGCTGACCCTGGAAGACGGTGATGAAACCGAGGAGCGCATGGATATGCTGCTGGGCAAGAAGCGGGCATCCGACCGCCGCTCCTGGCTGGAAACCTACGGCAATATGGCGGACATTGAGGTTTGATGTTCATTTCTGGAATATAAAAATCATTAGTTATTCTTTTTAAATCTTTTATTTGCCCGTTATCCTGCCGGTTTCAGGATTGGATAAGACCGGATTATGGACTGGCAAGGTTGGTTTTCTCTGGGCATCGCCGCCGTCGCTCTCGGACTGATGAGTTCCGGCCGGTTTGCGCCCCATCTGGTCATGATGTCGGTGCTGGTGGTGCTCAGCGCCACCGGCATACTGGCGCCGGAACAGGCGCTTGCCGGCTTCAGTAATCCCGGTCTGATCACCGTCGTGGGCATGTTTGTCGTGGCCTCCGGCGTCCATCATTCCGGCGGCGTGGACCTGCTGGTGCATTACATCCTGGGGCGGCCCGGCTCGGTCCGGCGGGCCCAGGCCCGGATTGCCCTGCCGGTGACCCTGCTCAGTGGCTTTCTGAATAACACGCCCGTCGTTGCCACCATGATTCCGGCCGTCCATGCCTGGTCCCGCAAGATCGGCATTTCCCCCTCACGTCTGATGATTCCCCTGAGCTACGCCGCCATTCTGGGCGGAACCCTGACCCTGATCGGCACCAGCACCAATCTGGTGGTTAATGGTCAGTACCAGCAGTTGACCGGCGGCGAGGGCTTTTCCGTGTTTGCCATTACTGCGGTGGGCCTGCCGGTGGCCGTTATCGGTGTTACGGCCATGCTGATTTTCCTGCCACGGTTTCTGCCGGACCGGAAAGATCAGCACAAGTTCGGTTCCGTCCGGGAATTCACCCTTGAGGTGGCGGTGGCGTTTGAAGGGCCTCTGGTGGGTAAAAGCGTCGGAGAGGCGGGCCTGCGGGAGCTTGATCGTCTGTATCTGGTGGAAATCGAGCGGGATGGCAGCGTGGTCACGGCGGTGCCCTCGGAAGAACGCCTGCGGGGCGGTGACCGGCTGGTGTTTGCCGGCGACACCCAGGCCATCTCGGACCTGCTGCGCATCAACGGTATCGTTCCCTCGGTGCACGATGACGAACCGGCCCTGAGCAAGGACCGGGCGGAACGACGCCTGGTCGAAGCGGCCCTGTCGCCCCAGTCCGACGTGCTGGGACTGACCATCCGGGACGCCCGCTTCCGGGACCGGTATGGCGCCGTGGTTCTGGCCGTGGCCCGCGGTGGGGAGCGGGTGCCGGGGAATCTGGGCAATATCCGCCTCAAGCCCGGGGATGTCCTGCTGCTGGAAGCCCGTCCGGCGTTTGTCAGTCGCCAGCGTTACAACAAGGATTTTCTGCTGATCAATGATCTGGAAACCGAAGCGCCCCGGCACGAGCGGGCCTGGCTTTCCTGGGGCATCCTGTTGTCGGTTGTGGGCATGGCGGCGCTGGGCCTGTTGTCCATGCTCAATGCTGCGCTGGTGGGAGCGGCCCTGATGATTCTCAGTGGCTGCTGTTCGGTCGGGCAGGCGCAGAAGTCCGTGGATGTGCCTGTGGTGCTGACCATTGCCGCTTCGTTTGCCCTGGGAGGGGCTCTGGAGCAGACCGGCGCTGCCGGATTTCTGGCTGGCACGGTACTGGAGCTGAGTCACGGCCATGTGCTTCTGGCGCTTTTGCTGGTGTATGTACTGGTGTCGGTACTGACCGAAGTGATCACCAATAACGCCGCAGCGGTTCTGCTGGTACCCGTGGTGCTGTCTCTGACCACCAGTCTGGGCGCGCCGGCGGAGCCTTTTATGATCGCCATCATGATGGCGGCTTCCGCCAGTTTTGCCACCCCTTTGGGTTATCAGACCAACATGATGGTGTTCGGGCCCGGTGGCTATCGTTTTGGGGATTTTGTCAGGGTGGGGCTGCCGATGAATCTGTTTGTGGGGCTGGTGACAGTAGTGGTGATCGCCCTGGTGTACGACTTGCCGCTGAGGTGACGGTCAGGCGTGATTATCAGCCAGGATGTCGCAGCAGAGCACTCGCATCCGGCCATGATAACTGTAAGCCCGGGACAGGGTGACACACATGTAGGCTCCGGTGACGCAGAGATAGGGTGACGTCACGTGCAGGGTATTCGGGTAGGCCAGCGCCTGACGCAGATATTCCTGGCGGAACCAGTCGGCACTGGCAGTGCTCTCCAGGGGGCGGAATCGTGGGTCACGGTTTCTCAGCGCGGTGTCAGAGACGACGGTGTCGTCGATCTGTATGCCGTTGTGATCGACCAGGTAGCAGCGGGAGACCGTTGGGTGGTCGAGTAGTTCTGTACACGCGCCTGCCATGGAGGCGTCTTCCTCCAGCAGTTCGGTCGCTCGCCGGAAGGGGCCATCGAAGAAGTCGAGCACCTGTTGGGCCGGGTCGTGGGTGACTTTTTTATAGCGTTTGTATTCGCTGAGGAGTTCGTCCAGATCGATCGGCTCGCGGGTAAAGCTGTCCAGTTCCAGTGCCGGTTTTCGGAAGTAGAAGCCCTGGACGAAATCCACACCCGCATCAATAGCGATCATGGCCTGATCCCGGGTTTCGACGCCTTCCAGTAACACCAGACAACCGGACTGGTGCAACAGCGACACCATACCGTTGAGAATCTGCCGCGCGCGGGGCTCTTCGGAGGCGCGCCACAGTAGCTCCCGGTCCAGCTTTACAATGTCCGGGGACAGGTTCCAGATGCGCTCGAAGTTTGAATGGCCGGCTCCGAAATCATCAATGGCGGTGAGGCAACCCAGTTCCCGGTAATAGGCGACGGTGTCCCGCAACTTGGCCGGATCATCCGTGGGCTGTTCGACGATTTCAATCACCACCCGGTGGGGTGGCAACCCCGTTTTATTCAGCAACTGGCCAAAGAACGAGCTTGCGAGTCCGCCGGCTGTCACCACTTTTGGCGACACGTTAAGGAACAACCAGTTGAGCTGGTCCTGTATGTCGCAATAATTGCGCATGTGCAGGTACCGGCACAGGCGATCCAGCAGGAGGTTTTCGCCCTCGGATTCGGGGAGCCTGAACAGTTGCAGGGGGGGAACCGGGCATCGGTCGTTATCGAACGCACGGATCAGCGCTTCATAACCAATCGTGCGTTTGTGGGAAATGCTGTAGATCGGTTGCAGGGCGGTGCGCAGGGTCAGACCGCGAAAACTAGCCGTCCAGACATCGCCTTCCTGAGTCAGCATCGGGGACAGCAAGTCAATTTCGGGATCAGGAAGGCTTTGGGACATAGGCAGAATCTGAACCGTTAGCGAAAACATCGGTGGTGACTCTGGTGCCGCACAGCAGTCAGCCAGAGTGCCTTGATCCCTGGCACCGATGCACCTATGGATGGGCTGGATTAGCTTACAGGTCTAAAGAGTGCCAAAAAAAATTGGCTATTACCACCACTTAAGTCAATAAAAGGGTGCCAATAGCCAGGGGGCAGGGGATGCACCCGGACCGGCACCGGGTGCGCCGAAGGGGCTGTCAGTTGTTGCTCGGGACAACGACGGATTCGTCGAATTCCAGTTCCATGTGAAGTTCCTCGCGGTCGCAGGCGCCCCGGCGAAAGGGCTTGGTTTCATAGTATGTGAAAAGTCTATCTTCACCATAGTTTCCCGCAATCCGTAGAACCCGTAGGTCGTTTTTCGCACGCCGGGGGCCGGTTGATCAGAAAATCTGATGGTGGTCAGCAAAACATTTCGTTTTCCCCTCCGGCCCAGGCTTTCTATGCTTTTGGCAATCATTTGGATTTGGACAGACCGGCTGATTAGAGGAGCATTTCCAGCCATGGCACTGATGAATTCGCCGCAGACCTACGGATGGGTAACCGTGATCCTGCATTGGGTCGTGGCGGCCGGGATCATTGGTCTGTTCGCATTGGGTTACTGGATGGTTGGACTGACCTACTATGACCCCTGGTACAAGACCGGGCCGGATGTGCATCGCAGCGTGGGTATCCTGCTGTTCATTACGATGCTCGTGCGCGTGGCCTGGCGTCTGTTGACGCCGTCCCCGGCTGCCGTTTCCAGACACAGGCGCTGGGAAGTGTTGGCCGCCCATCTGGCTCATGGGCTTCTCTACCTGCTCGTTTTTGTTGCGATGATCAGCGGTTACCTGATTTCAACCGCCGATGGAACCGCGATTCATGTGTTTGGCTGGTTCAAAGTGCCGTCACTCACCGGTCGTATCCAGGGTATGGAGGATATCGCCGGTGTTGTCCATTACTGGAGTACCTGGACGCTGATTGTCCTGGCCGCCCTTCATGCACTGGCCGGATTGAAGCACCATTTCGTAGACCGGGATCCAACACTTACTCGTATGCTCGGACGTTCGTAGCCCGGGCCCTCTGATTGATACCACTGCACCAAGGAGAGACCGATGAAAAAACTGCTGCTTGCTTCTGCCATTTCCATGGCCCTGGTGGGGACGGCTCAGGCCGACACCCACAGTGGCACCTATCAATTCGATACTGAAGGTCGTCACCAGTTCATTACCTTCAGGATTTCACATCTTGGGTACAGCTGGCTGTATGGGCGCTTCAACGATTTTGACGGCGAATTCACCTACGATGCGGAAAACCCGGAGAACAGTTCGGTGTCGGTTACGGTGGACACTGGGAGTGTAGACAGCAACCATGCCGAGCGGGACAAGCATCTGCGCAGTGAAGATTTCCTGTACGTCAGCGAATATCCCGAAGCGACCTTTGAAAGCACAAAGGTCGTGGTTGGTGATGATGGTGAGGCTGATATTGTCGGGGACCTGACCCTGCGCGGCGTCACCCGTGAAATTACCCTCGATGCCGAGATGGTCGGCCATGGTGAGGACCCATGGGGTGGTTACCGGATGGGCTTTGAGGCGGAAACCGAGTTGCGCCTCAAAGATTTCGGCATCCCCATGGATCTTGGTAAAGCCTCGGAAACCGTAGAACTGGAAATTTCGGTTGAAGGTATTCGCCAGTAACCGGGGCTGGAGACCGGGTTTCCGCGCGTTAAACGCGGAACCGTCCGGTCTGGCTTTCCAGTTGTGATGCGTATTCCTCCAGGGATTTGCTGATGCCGTCGATGGCCTGGGAACGGTCAGCGCTGGCGGCTGCCAGGTCATTGATGTCGGTGATGCTCCGGTTGATCTCGTCAATGACCTGAGTCTGTTCCTCAGTGGCCGATGCGACGCTGGTGTTCACGTCTGCGATGTCGGAAATGGCTTCAAGGATTGCCCGGAGTTCCTGATCGGCTTCCTCGGAGGATTTCTCCGTTGCAGTTGCTTCTTTGCCGCTGACTTCCATGATATCGACAACTTCGGTAACCCCGCTCTGAAGTGTGGAAATCATTGACTGGATGTCCTCGGTGGATTTCTGGGTACGTTGGGCCAGGGTTCTGACTTCGTCTGCGACCACGGCGAAGCCACGGCCCTGTTCACCGGCACGGGCGGCCTCAATGGCGGCATTCAGGGCGAGCAGGTTGGTCTGTTCGGCAATGCCGCGGATGACGTCGAGCACCGAGGTAATGTTGTCGGAATCGGTGGACAGTTTGCGGATGACGTCCACCGCCTCGCCGATACGGGTGGCCAGTTGGCGAACCTGCTCTGATGACCCCTGGATGATACGGGCACCGTTGTTGCCTTTGGTCTCGGCGTTGCGGGTCAACTCGGCTGCCCGTGAAGCGTTGCCGGCGACCTCTTCGATGGCACTCTGCATTTCGTTGATGGCGGTGGCGACCATGGTGATGGAGTCCGTCTGTTTGGTCACCCCCTCGCTGTTATCCCGGGCTGAGGTGGCCAGGTGCGTGGACTCGGCGCCCAGATCCCGGCTCAGTGACTGGATGGAGCCAATCATGCTCTGAAGATTTTCCAGCACCCGGTTGAAGCTATGGGACAGAGTGCCCAGATCGTCCTGTTTCGTTACCGGGATGCGCTTGGTCAGGTCGCCTTCTCCGTCGGCAATGTCATCCAGTTGTGCGCGCAGGGTACCGATGGATTGAATGATCAGCCTGAGAAACACAATGAACAGAATCACGCTGAGGATCAGAGCTATGACGGTGATGACCAGAACGGTTGTTGAGCTGGCCAGTCCGTCTGCTGCTGCGCTGGCAGCCCTGTTTTGGGCTTGCTCGTCGGCATGAGCGCCGGCCTTGTCAAAGTAGTTCCGGAGTTCACCAAAGAGTGCGTCGGTTTCGCTGCGAGCCAGCCTGCGGGCCTGCTGGGGGGCGCCATCACGGGCCAGTTCGATCACTTTTGTTGCCGACTGGCGCCAGCGGTTGAATGCCTGGGTAAAGCCCTCGGTATGCTCGGCAACGCCGGTCCCGGCCAGGCGCTCAATGCTTTCTTCATACCGGCGCCGTGCCTGGTCGGCGTTTTCGTTGAAGTCCTTGAATGACTGATCGGAACTATCCCCACTGGATGCCAGGTCAATAATGCTCATCTGGGCAACGAGTGCCTGGTACAGGTCTCTGTCGCCATTAAGGATTTCACTGACGGATGGCAGGTAGACGGAGGCGGTGCGTTCGGTATCTGACACCAGGTTTCTGGCGGTCATGACACTGAAGACGCCAACAACAATCAGGGCAATGGCGGTGATGGCGAAGGGCAGGGCGATTTTTGTTCTGAAACCCAGGTTTTTTATTACATTCATGGCAGTCCCTCTCAATGGAAGCCTGATTATACTCTGCGTGTAGTCTTGGGTGACGCATTTTTGATCAGACTTTACGCTAACTCGGGGACCTTGGATCTGGCTGGTATCAGCCTTTTTGAGCACTTCCGGAAGGTTCGTTGCTTTTACACAGATAACGCTGACGCCAGAACTGGCCGACAAATATGACAGCCCAGATAAGCAGGCCCGCCCACAAGTATGGTTCCGGCATCTGAAAACTGCCACTAATGGCAAACTCCACCAGCAGCATCAGTGATACCGCCAGTACAGCATTGACCAGGGCTGTGATCATCGCATGCCAACATGCTTTGAGGTTGGGTTTCATAGGCTTCCGCTAATTCGCAGTTAAACAACGGCTATCGGTCACTTCAGCGAGAATACGGCGACCATTACCGTCTCTCCATGCGGGAATTCCGCTATTGGAAATTGGTGTATCCGGACTGGGGTCCATATAATGTGCGCCACGCCGCGCCGCCACCGGTCAGGCATTCGGGTAATCCCTGACCGGGGCGTACAATGGCATTCTGATTCAGTCATTCAAGGCAAAGAGGCACCCATGCCAGAGTTTCAGACAACGGATGAGGGGTTCGAGCGGGTATCGCTGCGGGACTATACCGAGAAGGCCTATCTCGACTATTCCATGTACGTCATCCTGGACCGCGCGTTGCCCAATGTGGGTGACGGTCTCAAGCCGGTTCAGCGTCGTATTGTCTATGCGATGTCGGAGTTGGGGCTGAAGTCCACCTCCAAGTACAAGAAGTCCGCCCGCACGGTGGGCGATGTGCTGGGTAAATTCCATCCCCATGGCGACAGCGCCTGTTACGAAGCCATGGTACTGATGGCGCAGCCATTCTCCTATCGTTATCCGCTGGTGGATGGCCAGGGTAACTGGGGCTCGCCGGATGACCCCAAATCCTTTGCCGCGATGCGGTATACCGAATCCCGGCTGGCTCCGTTTGCCGAAGTGCTGCTCAGCGAACTGGGACAGGGCACGGTGGACTGGGTGCCCAATTTTGATGGCACCATGGACGAACCCTCGGTGCTGCCGGCCCGCCTGCCTCACGTGCTGCTCAACGGTACTACCGGCATCGCGGTGGGTATGGCCACCGACATCCCGCCCCATAATGCCCGTGAGGTTGCGGCTGCCTGTATTCGGCTGCTGGACGCGCCGGAATCGACAGTGGATCAACTGTGCGAGCACATTCAGGGTCCGGATTTCCCAACCCGCGCGGAAATCATCACGCCGCAGCGGGATCTTCATAAAATGTATGAAACCGGGCGCGGTTCGCTAAGAATGCGGGCCCGCTGGATCCGGGAAGGCAGCGAGGTCGTGGTCACGGATCTGCCACACCAGGTGTCCGGAAATCGGGTACTCGAGCAGATTGCCCATCAGATGCAGACCAAGAAGCTGCCCATGGTGGCAGACCTGCGGGATGAGTCGGATCATGAGAATCCCACCCGGCTGGTGATTGTGCCGCGCTCGAACCGGGTGGATCTTGACGGGCTGATGGCTCACCTCTTTGCCAGCACCGACCTGGAGAAAACCTACCGCATCAATATCAATGTCATTGGCAATGATGGCCGTCCCGGTGTCAAAGGCCTGCGGGAAATTCTGACGGAATGGCTGGCGTTCCGTCGGACCACGGTCACCCGTCGGCTGCAATATCGTCTGGACAAGGTCCAGGCGCGCCTGCACATTCTCGAAGGCCTGCTGGTGGCTTACCTCAACATTGACGAGGTCATCGAAATCATCCGTTATGAGGACAAGCCCAAGGATGAGCTGATGCGCCGCTTCGGGCTGTCGGCAGAGCAGGCTGAAGCCATTCTGGAGTTGAAACTCCGCCACTTGGCAAAGCTGGAAGAAATGAAGATCCGCGGTGAGCAGGATGAACTGTCTGCCGAGCGGGACGAGCTGCAAGCTATTCTGGGCTCTGATGACCGGCTGCGTGAACTGATCAAGACAGAGCTTGAGCAGGATGCCGAGACATACGGGGACGACCGCCGCTCGCCAATCGTTGAACGCGACGAAGCCCGCGCCTTCAGCGAGACCGATCTGGTGTCCAACGACCCGGTTACCATTGTGCTGTCGGAAAAAGGCTGGGTCCGGGCGGCCAAGGGCCACGATATCGATCCGGCCGGCCTCAGTTACAAGTCCGGGGACCGGTTCGCGCTGGCGGCCCAGGGCCGGAATAACCAGCAGGCCATCTTCCTGGATTCCACCGGCCGAGCCTATTCACTGATGGCCCATTCCCTGCCGTCAGCCCGGGGGCAGGGTGAACCCCTGACCGGCCGGATCAACCCACCCTCCGGTGCCAGCTTTGCCGGCCTGGTGACCGGTAAGCCCGAGCGAAAAGTATTGCTTGTGACCGACGGTGGTTATGGTTTTGTCACTGCGCTGGGCGACATGATCAGCAAGAACCGGGCGGGCAAGGCGGTGGTGACCGTGCCCAAGGGAGCCCGCATCATGCCACCGGTAATGGTTCCGGAAACAGCGTCCACCCTGTACCTTGCGGCGGTTTCCAACGAGGGGCGGATGCTGGTATTCCCGCTCAGCGAGCTTCCGGAACTGGCCAAGGGCAAGGGCAACAAAATCATCAGTATTCCATCGGCCCGGCTGCAGAGTGGGGAAGAATACGTGGTTGCGGTGGCTGTGTTCGGCGAGGAAGACCAACTGGAAATCCGTGCCGGCAAGCGCAAACTCGGGCTGCGTTTCGGTGATCTGGAACATTACCAGGGCGAACGGGGCCGCCGGGGGCACAAGCTGCCCCGAGGCCTGCAGCGGGTGGACGCCATTGACGTGCTCCCTTCCGCCGCCCGTGCCCGGGAAGAGGAGCATGCTGACAGTGAGTGAGCTGGTACTGATCAATGTGTCCGGCCGTGACAAGCCGGGCCTGACCTCGGAAATCACCGGCATCATGGGGCAGTACGATGTCCGGATTCTGGATATCGGTCAGGCGGTCATTCACGACCACCTGACCTGGGGTATCCTGATCGAGATTCCGGATGAATCCAAGTCTTCTCCGGTGATCCGTGATCTGCTGTTCCGGCTGCATTCCCTGGATCTGCAGGTCCGGTTTGCCCCCATTACCCGGGAGGAATACCAGGCCTGGGCCGAGGGGCGTAACCGGGCATGCTACATCGTCACGCTGCTGTCCCGCGACATCAAGGCCGAGCAGATCGCACGGGTGTCGGCGATTACCGCCCGCCATGGCCTGAATATCGACAACATTTCCCGTCTGTCTGCGCGGCCTTCCCTCAACCCCTCGGATAACCGTATCGCCTGTGTGGAGTTCTCGGTGCGTGGTACACCGGAGGATCTCGACCAGCTGCGGGCTGATTTTCTCCATATTGCCGGGGAGATGAATGTGGACATCGCGTTCCAGGAAGACTCCATCTTCCGGCGTAACCGCCGGCTGGTCGTGTTCGACATGGACTCCACCCTGATTGAGGCGGAAGTGATTGATGAGCTGGCCCATGAGGCCGGGGTGGGGGATCAGGTGGCAGCAATCACCGAAAGGGCCATGCAGGGGCAGCTCGATTTCAGTCAGAGTTTTGCCGAGCGACTGGCCTTGCTGGAGGGGCTGGATGAATCGGTCCTCGAGGGTATCGCTGCCCGCCTGCGCCTGACCGAGGGGGCTGAGCACCTGATCCGGAGTCTCAAGGGGCTGGGGTATCGCACCGCCATTCTCTCCGGGGGCTTCACCTATTTTGCCCGGCATCTGCAGGACAAGCTGGGCATCGATTATGTCTACGCCAATGAGCTGGAAATCAAGAATGGCCAGGTGACCGGCAAGGTCTGTGGGCAGGTGGTGGATGGTAAGCGCAAGGCGGAACTGCTGCTGGAAATTGCGGAAAAGGAACACATTTCCCGTGAGCAGGTGATCGCCGTGGGTGACGGCGCCAATGATCTGCCCATGCTGAGCCAGGCGGGGTTGGGGGTAGCCTTCCGGGCCAAGCCGCTGGTCAAGGAATCCGCCCGTCATGCCATTTCGACGCTCGGGCTGGATGCCATTCTCTATCTGATCGGTTTCCGGGAAAGTGACACCAATCAGAGTCTGCAGCAGGGCGGGCTCTGAGGCCCGCCCGTCTGAGCCTTAACTGTCGCCGAAGTCGTAGTTCATCTCGGGCACTGGCGCCTGCAGGTAGTAGCCCTGGATATAGTTCACGCCGGCCTGCCAGAGGGTAGCCAGCACGCCGGCATTCTCGACCAGCGGAATAATCGTCAGTTTGCCGGCGTTCTGCAGGCTCTTGACCATCTCTTTGACCTGGTCCTTGGCTTCATCATTCTTCTGCAGCTCTTCGGTGAAGGACCCGTCAATCTTCACGTAGTCCGCATCAATGTGCTTGAGGGTGTTGAACGGGTTCAGTGCACACCCGAACTGGGAGATGGATACCCGACAGCGTAATTCGTGAACCGCCTTGGCAAACTCCCGGGCCTGCTTCATGTGATTGTTGGCATCCCCTTCCCGGATCTGGAAGATCAGGGAGTCACCGGGCAGTCTTGATGCTTTCAGTGCGACACTGAGCCAGGGCGTGAAGGTTTTGTCCTGAAGCGTCCGCGAGGTGATGTTCAGGAACAGACGGGTGTCGTGACCCCGGGAGCGATGACTGGCCAACTGCTTGATGGTCTGCAGTATCACCCAGCGGTCAATGCGAATGGCCGTGTCGCTGGGCCCTGCCGGTGGCAGGAAGTCATAGGGCGAGATCTCCTTGTCGTCCTTGTCGAGCATACGGACAAAGGCTTCGTAGTGTTCCTCGTCTTCACCTCTAAGGTTGATGATGGGCTGGAACAGCAGTCGGAAGCGGTTCTCGTCCAGAGCCTTCTGGATCGCCTCGGTGGAATTGGTCTCGTCCAGGGTTTCGTGGTCGGCCGGGTTATAGACCAGCACGCCGTTGCCCTGGGTGTGGCCTTCCTGTTTCTTCAGTTCCGCCGTCGCAGTGTGGGCCCGGCCCAGCATATCCTCGGCGTTCGGGGAATTTTCGGTGATGGCGGCGATGCCAATGGAGACGGTTACGGGAACGGTACGGCCATTGATGTCGAACAGGTGGTCTTCCACAGCCTTGCGGATCTGGTTGCACTGCTCCTCCAGGTCCTTCTCATTACATGGAAAGCGCATTAGGCAGAAAGCGTCGTCGCTCAACCGGGCCAGGGTGCCTTTGTCTGCGGAATACTCACGGAGCAGTGTAGCCAGATCGCCCAGCAGCAGGTCCGCCCCGGAAATACCCACCCGGGTCTTGGTGCTCATGAAGTTGTCCAGCGCGATATAGGCCAGGGCGCCGGTTTCGTTGTTCTTGCCGGCTTCGGCAATGGCCTGGCCCAGGGCGTCCATCAGGTACTGGCGGTTGTACAGGCCGGTGAGCAGGTCCTGACTGCTGATCTGTTTGAGCTTTTCTTCGAGTTCTGCATCGGAGTGCTCGGGCTGGAGGACGATCTGGGTACAGGCTTCGCCATCGAAAGTGGCGGCCGATACCGACATGGTGACGTTCAGCTCCTGGTCGTCGCTGCGTCGGGCTGCGCAGTTGAGCGTCATGCCATCTTCGCGTTTCTCGGCAAAACCCTTCATGAAAGACTTGTACTTTTCCTGACTCTTGGGCGTCAGGGTGTCCAGAACCGGAATACAGATCAGCTCGTCAAGGTCGTCGTAGCCCAGCAGTTCCATGTACGACTGGTTGGCATAGATGTGCATGCCGTCGTTGATGTAGGCAATGGC
Source organism: Marinobacter oulmenensis (assembly GCF_014201735.1). Classification (GTDB taxonomy): domain Bacteria; phylum Pseudomonadota; class Gammaproteobacteria; order Pseudomonadales; family Oleiphilaceae; genus Marinobacter; species Marinobacter oulmenensis. The sequence continues at coordinate 195,808 of NZ_JACHFE010000006.1, forward strand.
ATCCTTGGAACTTTCCAGCAGCAACTGGCACCGCTGCTCGGCTTCCCGGAGGTGGGAGTCCAGTACCCGGCGTCGGCGGCGCTCCTCCAGGGCAGCCAGTTCACGTTTGGCTGTCAGTACCATCAGGTCGGTGTATTCGAAGGGGAGGGCATCCTGGGCGCCGGCCCGCATGATATTGACCGTCCGTTCCCGGTCTTCGGTTTCGGTCAGCAGGATGAACGGGATGTCTTTATCCATGCGCTTGACCATGGCCAGTGCGTCGTCCGGTCCGAACTCCTGCTCTTCCAGGTCCCGGGCCAGCAGCAGATCCCAGCTGGCCGTCTTCAGCGCTTCCTCAAGGTCTTCTTCGGAGGTGATCCGGTGGGCCCGGGTGGCCCGGCCGGCATTGCGCAACAGACTGACTACCGACTCGGCATCATTCTGCGACGGATCTAGGATCAACAGGTGTACGGTCGAGTTTTGCTTCTGCATGCGTCGGAAATCTCATGCCGCCCGGGACGGGTATCGACGGGGGCAATTTGCTTGAAAGTCCATGGGTGTTGCGGTTAATGATGCAGTCCTTGGCGCTCAATAACAACCGACTGGTCTACAGTGACGGCCAAAGGGAATCGAATTCATCATCGGTGGTTCCACCGGTCCCCAGTGGTGATGCCTGCTTGCCGGCCGTGATTTCAGAACTGTACAGCTTGAGTTCGAACTGGCTGATGCTGCCGGTTGCCGAGACCTTCTTCAGAAGATGCCCCTGATCCTCCCGGCCATCGTGGAGCAGGGAGATCCGGCTGCCGGTCTGGAAGGGCATGCGGGGCGTGACCAGTGTCGCGGCCTGATTGACGACACTGATTTCAGGCAGCAGTAGCCCACGCAGGTACTCGCTGCTGTTGCCCACCTTCTGGATCAGGCGGACGGCACAGGGGGCGGCACTGGGCGCCAGCAGCTCAATGCCAACCTGAGAACCCTGATTCTTGATCTGGCGCAGCCAGCGGACCACGGCGATGCTCCAGGGGTGGCTGCTGTGTTCCCTCACCCCGAGAACCTCTCCGGCCTGCAGTGAGGCTGGAATGTTGTTCTCCCAACTGACGCAGTAACCGCCCGGACTGGTATTCACCAGTGATGTCTCAAAGGATCGGGGCGGGGCTTTGCCGGGGCTGGCTGCAGCCTGACTGCCAGAGGAATCCCGGAAATTGATCGGGGAGTCCGAGGTGTGCAGTCGGTCGTCGCTGGGGGCTACGTCATGGGCCTGGGACCAGGCATCGCCCTGTTGCCTGGCGCTGCGGACAAAACGGTTTTCCTGCTCCGGGCTGTCACTGTCATTGCCGGAGACAAATTCCGAGAAGGCTTTCTGGCCGGCTACAAAATAGTGGGTTGCTGTCAGGCCGACACAGATTTCCAGGGTGCCCTGGCTGGCGATACGGTTGAAGTTGCGTTTGGCGAGTATGCCCAGAGCCTGGTTCAGGTGGGTTAGCAGCGGGTCACTGACATTGCCGGGCACCTCCAGTGGTGTCTGGACCTTGGTGCGGCTCTGGCGGGCATTGATGGTCGCCGACAGGTGGTCGGACAGTTCGTGGGTGTCCAGACCATAGCTTTGCTGACCGGTCGCCGCTTCGAGCAGGCTGCGATAGATGGGCGGGCCATCCTGTTCCGGGTTGACTACGAACAGGCTGTCGCTGCCGATATCGGGACCGCACCGGCTGTAACCGGTCCAGGTTTCGAGCAGGTCGTAGACCTGCGTCAGTTCCGTCTGTCTGAGCTGGTTGGGGCGGGCGCAGCCCAACAGCAGGATACGTTTGTAGCTATCGGCGACGGTGCTGGATTTGCGGTGAACCAGCGTGTTGTCCTCGATGTCCTGATCAAGCAGACGATGGCGATAGGCAAACTGGAACAGATGGTGGCATTCGAGCCAACTGCGCCGGGGGCTCGGGCAGTAGAGCTGGTGTGCACGAAGGATGGTTTCGGCCAGTTCCGACACGGCCCGATGGGTGGCCACAGCGATCTGGCGCCGGTTCTTGTCGGTGACACTGCTATCCAGGTATTCCAGCAGACAGAGCTTGTAGCCGCTGGCCAGGTGCAGTTGCAGGGCCTGGGTAAGATTGGCGATTTTGCGCTGTTTTTCCGGCAGGGCAATGGCCAGCCCCAGAAAGTGACGGGACAGTTCCTCACAAACAAAGTGGATCCGGTCACGGATGATTTCCAGGAACTGCATGCGCTGCTGCGGCGGCAGGAACACCTGGTTCAGTTCGATAATGGCATGGTAAAGCTGTCGTGAGGCTTCGCCAATATTGGCCATGGGCAGTTGTTCCGTCCACTGCCGGAAAGCTTTGGGCGCGGTGTCGCAGAACGACAGGCTGGCCGTTTTCTGCTCCGGGACTACGAGCTCTGGTTTCACAATCCTGCTTTCCATGTCGTTACGCCATTTGCCATAACATGTGAGGTTCGCACTGAAAGTGCCTAAAATACATGCCTTTATTGTTCATGTTCATTCACTGTCAAGATAGCAAATAGGAAATAAAAAGCGACATCAGCGTACAAACGGGTCGCTACCATGACTTTTCGATGACGCCTCTGGCCAAAGGTTCAATGGTGTCTTGGCCGGCTGGCCGGGAATTTCCCGGACCAGTTTCGGGACCAGGAAACCAGGCAGGCGGCTGAGCATGCCGCGAACCAGCTCAGCCGCTTCCTGATCGCTGACATCAAAGTGATGGGCACCCTCAACCGGGTCGAAGGCATGCAGGTAATAAGGCATGACGCCCGCCTCGAACAGGGCCTCACTTAACTGACACAGGGTGTCAGTGGAATCGTTGACCCCGCGCAGCACCACGCTCTGGTTCAGCAGGGTAACACCGGCCCCCCTTAGTCTGGCCAGGGCGGACCGGGTGGCCTGATCGATTTCCGCCGGGTGATTGATGTGCAGCACCAGGACAACCTGCAGCCGACTGGCGGTGAGCCAGGCCAGCAATTCGTCGCAGACCCGCTGGGGGATCACAACCGGCAGGCGTGAATGAATCCGCAGTCGGCGAATGTGCGGCACCTCTTCAATCAGCCCGGCCCAGCGAGCCAGCAGTCGGTCGTTGACGGCCAGGGGGTCGCCGCCGCTGAAAATCACTTCATTGATGTCCGGGCTGGCGGTCAGAGCTTCAATCACCGCGCGCCTTTCGCCCGGGCCCAACCGGTGGCTGTCATAGGGAAAATGGCGGCGGAAGCAGTAACGGCAGTTGATGGCGCACTGACCTGTCACCATCAGTAGTGCCCGGCTCTGGTATTTGCGGATCAGCCCGGTGCCGGCAATGGCGTTGTCTTCGGCCAACGGGTCCTGGACAAAACCGGTCCGTTGCTGGGTTTCCTCGGCTCTGGGCAGGACCTGCCTGAGCAATGGATCGTCCGGATTGCCATATTCCATACGCTGAAGGAAAGGCTCCGGCACCCTGACGGGAAACAGTGAATGCCCGCCCTCTGCGCCGTCCAGCCATTGGGATGCAGACAAACCCAGGCGTTCAAGCAGTTGCTCGGGCCGGGTGACGGAGGCCTTCAGTATGGCTTGCCAGTCCTTGCTCTGGGGGGCTCTGATGGATGTCGGGGCCGGTGCGCTGTCCGCTTCCGGATCGCGGGCTTCTATAGGGGCAGGGGTTCGCTGTATCATAGCGACCTTTGAAATTTTAACGACAATATGTCAGGTGGACATTTCATGGCTTCATATTCTACCAACGAATTTCGCGGTGGTCTCAAGGTTTTGCTGGATGGCGATCCCTGCATCATGCTCGAGAACGAGTTTGTTAAGCCGGGCAAAGGGCAGGCGTTCAATCGGGTGAAACTGCGGAACCTGATGACCAACCGGGTCTGGGAGCGTACCTTCAAGTCGGGTGAAAGCCTGGAAGCGGCCGATGTGGTCGAACTCGACATGGAGTACCTGTACAGCGATGGTGAGTTCTGGCATTTCATGAAGACGGACGGTTCGTTCGAGCAATACGCCGCCGACGAGAAGGCCGTAGGTGACACCGTCAAATGGCTCAAGGAACAGGACGTCTATACCATTACCCTGTACAACGATGACCCTCTGAGCGTAACGCCTCCGAATTTTGTTGAACTTGAAGTGGTGGACACCGACCCCGGCATGAAGGGAGACACGGCTCAGGGTGGTTCCAAACCCGCCACATTGTCCACCGGTGCGGTGGTCAACGTACCGCTGTTCATCTCCATCGGTGAAGTCCTGAAAGTGGATACCCGTACCGGTGAGTACGTGGGCCGGGTCAAGACCAGCTGATCCTGCGATGACAGACGCAACTGTCTGGCAACCGGCTGCCTCACTGGCAGCCCTGAAAAGCCGCGCCGAGCTACTAGCTTATGTTCGCGGCTTTTTTGCGCGCCGCCGGGTTATGGAAGTGGAAACCCCGGTGCTTGGCCGCTTTGGTGTGACCGACCTGAACCTGGACGGAATTCGCGCGGATGTTGCGGCCTGTGGTGTCCGGGGTGGCTGGTTGCAGACGTCTCCCGAATACCACATGAAGCGTCTGCTGGCCGCTGGCGCCGGGCCTATCTTCCAGATTGCCCGGGTGTTCCGGGACGGTGAGAGCGGGCCGCGCCATAACCCGGAGTTTTCCCTGCTGGAGTGGTATCGCCCGGGTATGGATGACCGTGAGCTGATGGCCGAGGTGGGCGACCTGGTCTGCGGCTGGCTGGAGTGCCCGCAACCGGAGGTTCTGACCTATCGCGGTGCGCTGATGCGTCACGCCGGTTTTGATCCGATGGCCATCACCGACGCCGAGTTGCGCCAGTATTGCCAGCGCTGGCTGGAACCCGGGCAACTGGATGACCTAGGCCGTGATGCCTGCCTCGACCTGGTGATGAGCTTTGCCGTTGAGCCCGCCCTGGGGCAGAACGCCCCTGTGTTCGTGACCCGTTATCCCGCCTCCCAGGCTGCGCTGGCCAGAACCTCCCGGGACGATGGTTATGCCGTCGCTCACCGTTTCGAGTTGTACAGTCAGGGCCTGGAATTGTGTAACGGTTACTGGGAACTGACCGACGCTGAAGAGCAGCGGGCACGATTCGAGGCGGACAACCGGGCACGCGGGGCTGCCGGCAAGCCGGAGATGGCCATTGATGAGACCCTGGTGGCGGCGATGGAATCCGGGCTCCCGGACTGTGCCGGTGTGGCGCTGGGTCTGGACCGATTGCAGATGCTCAAGGTGGGCGCCCGTTCGATTGATGAGGTGCTGGCCTTCCCGTTTGGCCGAGCCTGAGTTCTCAGCCTAACTGACCGAACGCCTCGCCCAGACGGACGGTTTTGCCCGCTGTCTGTTCCGGGTTCCAGCTCACGGCGCCTTTGGGCATGATCGCAATGACCGTCGAGCCCAACCGGAAACGACCCATTTCCTCGCCCTTGTTGAAGCTGATGGCCTCTTCACCCTGATACTGCCAGTGGCTGACGCTGTCCTGATTCGGCGCTACGACGCCGGCCCAGGTGGTCTCGACGCTGCCGACGATCATGGCGCCCACCAGGACCAGTGCCATCGGTCCTGCATCCGTGTCAAAAATGCAGGCCACCCGTTCGTTCCGGGCAAACAGGTTGGGCACCTGGTCAGCGGTGACCGGATTGACCGAGAACAGCTTGCCGGGCACGTACACCATCTCCCGAAGGCGGCCGGCCATGGGCATGTGGATGCGATGATAATCCTTGGGTGACAGATAGATCGTGGTGAACTCCCCTTCCGCGAAGGGCGCAGCCCGTTCTTCGTCACCACCCAGCAGTTCGGTCAGACCAAATGACTGCCCCTTGGCCTGGAAAATACGGTCATTGCTGATCTGGCCGAGTTGACTGATGGCGCCGTCCACCGGGCAGGCAAACACGCGGTGGTCGCCCTCGATGACCCGAGCCCCGGGTTTCAGGGCCCGGGTGAAAAATGCGTTGAAGCTGGCATAGGATTCCGGATCCGGGTCGGCTGCCTCGTTCATGTTCACGCCGTAACGGCCGATAAACCATTTGATGACCCGGTTCTTCAAGGCTGGCATGCTATCGTTGTCAGCCAGTTTGCCGGCCAGGCGGGAAATTGCCAGTTGCGGAATGATGTATTGGCTCAGGACGAAGAGTCGGTCAAACATCCGGGATCAGTCTCTTGGCTAAATGAAGGCTGCGCAGTTTAGCAAACCGTACTCTGTGTATAGAAATTGTTTTGTGGTTTCGCTGTTATGGCAGAGGCTTGCTATGATCGGGGCTCCCGGATGACAACAAGGCGTGCGTTGATTTCATGTTACTGATAATCGGAGCGGTAATCGTTGTTGCCAGTGTGCTGGGTGGTTATATCCTCCACGGCGGCAATCTGGCAGTTCTTTGGCAGCCCACCGAAATACTGATCATCGGTGGCGCGGCGGTGGGGTCATTCATCATCGCCAACCCGATGCATACGGTAAAGGAAGTGTTCCAGAGTGTGTTGCGACTTCTGACCGGTTCGCCGTTCAATAAATCCTTCTACATGGATCTTCTCAGCCTGCAGTACGAACTCTTCGACAAGTCCCGAAAACAGGGCGTGATGGCGATTGAGGAAGACATTGATAACCCGGAATCCAGCCAGATTTTCACCCGCTATCCGGCGGTCATGAAATCCAAGTACCTGCTCGCCTTCATTACCGACTATCTGCGTATCATCAGCACCGGCAACATGGCCTCCCATGAGCTCGAAGGCATGATGGAAAACGAGATCGACAGCCGGCATCACGAGCTCGAGGAGCCGGCGCACGCCGTCAACAAGATCGCGGATGCGCTGCCGGGCCTGGGGATCGTCGCGGCCGTGCTCGGTATCGTGATCACCATGAACTTCATGTCCGAGGGGCCCGAGAAGATCGGCCTGAGTGTGGCTGCGGCTCTGGTGGGTACCTTCCTGGGGATCTGGATGGGCTACGGTTTCGTTGGCCCGACTTCCATCGCCCTGGAGCACGCGGCCAAGTATGAACTCAAGGCCTATGAGTGCGTAAAAGCGTCGATCGTCGCCACCGTGTCCGGCCAGGCGCCTCAAATGGCCATCGAGTTCGGCCGCAAGGCGCTGCCGACCGATAAACGGCCGGGGTTCCAGGAACTGAATGATCACGTCCGGTCCAAGTAAGCCGGCATGCCAGGATAGCGCGGAGCCCTAGGTGGAAGAACAGCCGATTATCATCAAGCGTAAGAAAAAGGTTGTCGCCGGTCACCACGGCGGCTCCTGGAAAGTGGCGTTTGCGGATTTTGCCACGGCGATGATGGCGTTTTTCCTGGTGATGTGGCTGACCTCCACAGCGTCACCGGAACAGAAACTGGCAGTCCAGGGCTACTTCAGGGACCCGGTCGGCTTCACCGAGGGCGGTTCACCGAATCCGGTCGACCTGGAGGGCAGCGCCTCGGTGGTCGAGGAGTCTCCCCAGGACACCCAGCCCAACCAGATGCAACTGGAAGACGAGGTGGTGGACGAGCTCTCTGAAACCCTGGAACAGCGCCGTATGAAGGAGTTGTTCCAGGAGCTGGAGCAGCGGATTGAGGAAAACCAGACGCTCCAGGAGTTCAAGGATCAGTTGCTGATTGATATCACTGACGAAGGGCTGCGCATTCAGATCGTCGATCGGTCCGGAAGGCCGATGTTCGATAGCGGGTCCTCGCAGCTGAAGTATTACTCCCAGAACATCCTGTTTGAGCTGGCCAATACCCTCGGGTCGGTCAACAACAAGCTCAGTATTACCGGCCATACCGATTCCACCCCGTTCAAGGGGCGCCCCGGTTACACCAACTGGGAACTGTCGGCGGATCGGGCAAACACTGCCCGGCGGGCCCTGGTGGCCGGCGGTGTCCGGTCGGAGCAGATTGGCCGGGTTGTGGGGCTGAGTGACTCCGTCCTGTTTGACAAGGACGATCCGTTTGCCCCGGTGAACCGGCGTATTTCCATCATCGTTCTCAACAAGAAAACCGCCGAGGATATCCAGAGCGGCGCCCGCCCGGACGAGCCCGTGATTGATGTGACCGGGCCGAGCGAGCAGGAGCAGCAGAGGGCCACCGAACAACTCGAAGGTGGCAACTGGTTCAACGAGTCCGAGCCTCCCAAAGAAGGGGAGCTGGACTGGTAGCCCTTCCGGGTCAGTTCAGTTTCAGTCCGCGCGCCTGCTGCTGTGCCATATCCTGCAGTATCCGGTGGAAGCTTTTCAGCCGTTCCAGCGACAGCTCACCGTTTTCCGCTGCCGCGTCCAGGGCGCAGCCCGGATCCCCCATATGACGGCAGTTCCGGAACTTGCACAGACCGATCAGCGGTCGGATTTCCCGGAACCCGTACTCCACCTCCTGGGGTGTCATATGCCAGAGTCCGAATTCCCGGATGCCCGGTGAGTCGATCAGGTTGCCACCGCCGGGCACATGGAACAGACGGGCGGTGGTGGTTGTGTGAACCCCTTTGCCGGTGCTTTCGGACACCGCGCCTACCCGCAGGTATTCGTCCGGCAACAGCGTCTGGATAATGGAGGATTTACCGACACCGGACTGCCCGACGAACACGCTGGTCTGGTCCCTGACCAGCTCTTCCACCTCCGGCGCGGGCCGGCCCTGACTGTCGGCGGCGGAGGTTCTGACCACCTGATAGCCCAGGCGTTCATAACGGTTCAGCAGCGCGTCAATGGCGGTGCGGTTGTTGTCGGTGACCAGGTCGCTTTTGTTAAGCAGTATCACCGCGGGAATGTCGGCACTTTCGGAGGCCACAAGATAGCGGTCAATCAGGTTGTCGTGGGGTTCCGGCTCCGGGGCGATGACCAGGATGATATGGTCAATGTTGGCGGCAACAGGCTTCAGCGCGCCGAAATTGTCCGGGCGTTCCAGCAGATTGTTGCGGTCACAGCGGGCGACAATAACGCCGGTCTCGCTTTTGCCCGGGCGCCAGACGACCCGGTCCCCGGTTACCAGGCTGTCGATGTTGGCGCGCACGAAACATCGGAACACCTGGCCCCGGTGCTCGCCCTCCAGGGCTTCGACATCCAGTTGCTGGCCGAAGTGGGCAATGATGAGGCCATTCTGCTCCGCGCCGAGTTCGCCGGCCTCGGCCTGGTCCTGAACGTTCTTTTCCTTGCGGGCAGCCCGATTGGCCCGCTCTTTCTGGATTTTTTCAATGCGCCATTGCTGGCGTTTGTTCAGTTTCCGTTTGGCCATGAAAAAACACGCATCCGGGAAGTGGGTGTGACACATGATACGTGAATCAGGGACAATGGTCAGAGCTTTAAGCAGAGGCTCCCTAACCAATTTAAAACGACAGGGCTGAGAGGCTTGGACAATGGCAGAGCAAGACACAAAGCTGGTCTGGATAGATCTTGAAATGACCGGCCTGGATCCGGACAAAGAGCGGATCATCGAAATGGCCAGTATCGTGACGGACTCGGAGCTTAACATCGTCGCCGAGGGCCCGGTGATTGCCGTTCATCAGCCGGACAGTCTGCTGGATGCCATGGATGAATGGTGTACCACCACTCACGGTGCCAGCGGGCTGACGGACCGGGTGAAAAAGAGCACCACCACCGAGGCCGAGGCCGAGCAGGAGACGATTGAATTCCTGAAAAAGCACGTCGCACCGGGGCAATCCCCCCTGTGCGGCAACAGCATCGGCCAGGATCGCCGCTTTCTGGTGAAGTACATGCCTGAGCTGGAAGCCTTCTTCCATTACCGGAATCTGGACGTATCCACCATCAAGGAACTGGCCCGGCGCTGGCGCCCGGATGTACTGGATGGGGTCACCAAGAAGGGCAGCCACCTGGCGCTGGATGACATCCGGGACTCCATCAATGAGCTGCGTCACTACCGGGAAACGTTTTTCCGTCTATAGGCCGTGGCGCTCCAGCGCCCAGGCCACGTGTTCGCGCACCAGGGCCGACGGATGGTCGGCCCGCTGTTTCAGGGCCTCAATGACCGGGATGGTTGAAGGGGCATTGCCCAGGCCCACTGCCAGATTGCGCAGCCAGTTCTCATAGCCGGTCCGCCGTATCGCCGACCCTTCGGTGCGTTTCAGGAACTGCTCCTCGCTCCACAGAAAAAGTTCTGCCAGTTGGCTGTTATCCAGCCCGTGCCGGGGCTGGAAATCCGGTTCCGCCGTTGGTTTGCTGAACTTGTTCCAGGGGCAGACCAGTTGGCAGTCGTCGCAGCCGAACACCCGGTTGCCCATTTTCGGGCGCAGTTCCTCCGGGATCGAGCCCTTCAGTTCAATGGTGAGGTAGCTGATACATCGCCGCGCATCCAGTAAGTGGGCGCCGACAAAGGCATCGGTCGGGCAGACCTCAAGGCAGGCGGAACAGGAGCCGCAATGCTCGGTCTCGAACGGTTCGTCCAGCGGCAGAGGGGCGTTGGTGTAGATCTCGCCCAGGAAGAAAAAAGAACCGGCCCTTGGGTGAATCAGCATGTTGTTCTTGCCAATCCAGCCAAGGCCTGCCCGCTGGGCCAGTCCGCGTTCCAGAACCGGGGCACTGTCAACGAAGGCGCGGTAATCGCATCCTTCCACAGCGGCATCGATCTTTTTGGCCAGTGTCGCCAGGCGCTTGCGCATCAGCTTGTGATAGTCGCGGCCCAGGGCATAACGGGTGATATAGGCGGTTTCCCGGTCAGTAAGTACTTGTTTCGGGTTGTCGGGCGCCGGAAAATACTCCATCCGCACCGAGATTACCCGAGTGGTGCCCGGCACCAGCGAGTCCGGCGTGTAGCGTTTGTCGCCGTGATCCGCCATATAGGCCATCTGGCCGTGGTATCCCGCAGATAACCACGCCTGCAGGCGCTGGGCATGAGGGCCGGTGCTGGCATTGGTGATGCCGACATCGGCAAACCCCAACTGGCGTGCCCAGTCGCGGATCTGGCTGACAAGGCGGGGCAGGTCCGCTGCCCGCTTGGTGTTGTTTTCTGACGGGTTGTTCATGGGGAATCGTTGCAAAAGGGTGGAGCAAAGGATTTAATTGCTCAAGTTATGACCTTTTTGACTGTTTTGCTATGCTTAACAGGTATCTGGCCATAATTCTTAAACCGGATTCTTTATCGGGAGCTTCCGCCCATGGCGGCCACGAAGGCAAACAGTCTACCAGACGCCCTGTATTCCGCCGATACGGTGAGGGCGATGGACCGTTACCTCATCGACCAGAAGGGGGTGGACGGCTTTGTCCTGATGCAGTCCGCAGCACGCTCGGCTTTCCGGCACATGCTCAAGCGCTGGCCCAGCCCGGGTGCTGTGCTGGTGCTCTGCGGTGCCGGCAATAATGGCGGCGATGGTTATCTGGTTGCGGCGAGTGCCAAACGCCATGGCCTGCCCGTCAGCTGTGTCGCAATTGCACCGGTGAACAAGCTTTCCGGTGATGCCCTGCGGGCCATGGAAACCGCCCGTTCCGAAGGCGTGCCGATTGTCGAATTGGGTGAGCTGGGTGACGACGGACTGCCGGACAGGCTGGCAGAGGCGGAACTGGTGGTGGATGCCATGCTGGGCACCGGTGTGACCGGCGCCCCGCGGGCGCCGTTTGATCAGGTCATCCAGGCGGTTAACCAGTCGCAGCGGCCGGTCCTGGCGGTGGATGTGCCGTCCGGTCTGGATGCAACCTCCGGCTCGGCCGGGGGCGACGTGGTTCGCGCCGATCTGACGGTGACGTTTATCGGCGCCAAGGCTGGATTGTACACGGGCGCAGGGGCCGGTGCCTGCGGCCAGGTGGTGTTTGATGCTCTGGCGACGCAAGAACAACTGGCCGATTTTGAGGCCGAGCCGGTGGCCCGTCTGACGGATTGGTCCGGCTGCCGGTCAAAAGTGCCCCGGCGGCCGCTGGATGCTCACAAAGGCCGGTTTGGTCATGTGCTGGTGGTCGCCGGGGATCGGGGGTTTGGCGGTGCCGGGCTGATGACGGCCGAGGCCGCCGGGCGCTCGGGTGCCGGGCTGGTGTCTCTGGCAACCCGGGCTGAACATGTGACGGCAGCGCTGGCCCGTTGCCCCTCGGTAATGGTGAGGGGCGTTGAACATGGTAACGAGCTGTCGCCGCTGCTTGATCGGGCGGATGTGGTGCTCTGTGGCCCCGGTCTGGGGCAGGGCGCCTGGGGGCAGCAGATGCTTCAGGCGGTCATGGCCAGCGGCAAGCCGCTGGTGCTGGACGCCGATGCCCTGAACCTCATTGCCGGTGGTGTGGCCCTGTCTGCTGCGCCAGCGGTCACTACGCCCCATCCGGGTGAGGCCGCCCGGCTGCTGGGATGGGCTGTCCGTGACATTGAAAACGACCGGCTGGCCGCCGCGCGCCAGTTACAGCATCGGTACGGCGGTACGGTACTGCTTAAAGGCGCCGGCACGGTGGTGTATGACGGCCGGACCGCCCCGGTCATCATTGCCGGTGGCAACCCCGGAATGGCGACTGGCGGCATGGGCGACGTGTTGACCGGAGTGATAGGTGGGCTACTGGGGCAGGTGTCGGAGCCGGCGCTGGCAACCGTGATTGCGGCCTCTGCGCATCTGGCTGCTGCCGATCGCCAGGTTGCCCGCTTTGGCTATATGGGGCTGCTGCCCGCAGATGTCATTGATGGCCTGCCTGAGATCTTCAGAGAAGCAGAACTGGTACAAATCGGAACCGACCGGGAGGATGTATGACAGTATTTGGCAACGAGCGCCGGTTGTTCCTCGAAACCGAAGCCGAAACCGAGCACCTTGGTGGCGAACTGGCGCGTCTGGCAAAAGCTCATGGTGAGCATTTTACCGTGTTTCTGGACGGTGAACTGGGCATGGGCAAAACCACGATGAGCCGGGGCGTCATGCGGGCGTTGGGCCATGAAGGTGCGGTGAAGAGCCCGACCTACACACTGGTGGAGCCCTACGAGGACCTGGAGCCTCCGGTCTACCATTTTGATCTGTACCGGCTGGGTGATCCGGAAGAGCTGGAACACATGGGAATCCGGGATTATTTCTCCGGCAACAGCCTGTGCCTGATTGAGTGGCCGGAGAGAGGCGAGGGCATTCTGCCGGAACCGGACATTGATGTGCATATTGAGCAGGAGAAGGACGGTCGCTCGGTGGTCATTCGTGCCCGCTCCGAGCTGGGCGCCTCCCTGATGAATGAAATCGAGCTGATAGGGCCTGAGTCATGAGATTCCTGGCATTACTTCTGGCGACGCTGATGGCCGGAGCCGCCGTGGCGGATAACCGGATTGAGGGTGTACGTATCTGGCCGGCGCCGGACCATACCCGTCTTGTTCTGGATACCGCCGGAGGGGTGAAGCACAACATCTTTTCCCTTTCTTCCCCGTCCCGTCTGGTGATTGATCTGGAAGACACCCGTCTGAAGGCGGATTTTGATGAGGTGGCGCTGGAAGGCAGCCCGATCAGGCGCATCCGCAGTGCTCCCCGCAACGGCAATGATCTTCGGGTGGTGCTGGATCTTAAAAGCGACATCAAACCCCGGAGCTTTACGCTCAAACCCAACAAGCAGTACGGCCACCGGCTGGTGGTTGACCTGATCGACGAGGGAGGCACCCGCATAGACCGGGCCAGCAGCCCCACTGTCACCCAGAATTCCGCGGGCAAGCGTGACATTGTGGTGGTGATCGATGCCGGTCACGGCGGTGAGGACCCGGGCGCGATCGGCCCCAGGGGAACCCGGGAAAAAGACATTGTCCTGAAGATGGCAAAAACCCTGGCGGACCTGGTCAATCAGCAGGAAGGCTACACAGCCAAGCTGACCCGTACCGGGGACTACTACATTGGCCTGCGTAACCGGACGGTTCTGGCGCGCAAGTACAATGCGGATCTGTTCGTGTCTGTCCATGCCGATGCGTTCCGCACTTCACAACCGAAAGGGGCGTCAGTATTTGCCCTGTCCCAGCGCGGCGCGACCAGTGAAACCGCCCGCTGGCTGGCTCAGAGCGAGAACCGGTCGGATCTGATCGGTGGTGCTGGTGGTCTGTCCCTGGACGGCCGGGATGACACTCTGGCCGGCGTGCTGCTGGATCTGTCGATGACAGCAAGTATCAATGCCAGTCTCGGGGTTGGCGGTTCCATTCTGGGCGAGCTGGGGCAGGTCGCGGATCTGCACAAACCGGGAGTGGAGCAGGCGGCGTTTGTGGTCCTCAAATCGCCGGACATTCCTTCGATTCTGGTGGAGGCTGGCTTTATCTCCAACCCGACCGAGGAGAAGAATCTGTCAACGGACTGGTACCGCAAACGGCTGTCCAGCGCCATCATGGAAGGCATCAACGATTATTTCCGGAAAACACCGCCTCCGGGTACCCTGCTGGCCTGGCAGAAACAGAACAGGTCCGGCGGACAGGCCAGCCATTATCGGGTTCAGCGGGGGGATACGTTGTCCGCAGTGGCCCGTGAGAACCAGACCACCGTTAACGAGCTGATGCAGTTTAACGGCATGACCGACGATCGTGTTATGGTAGGGCAAACGATTCGCATCCCCTCATCCTGACCAGGAGGTAGTGCCCGGCCATGCCCCACATCAAGTTGCTCTCACCCCGGCTTGCCAACCAGATCGCAGCCGGTGAAGTGGTGGAGCGGCCAGCGTCCGTGGTCAAGGAACTGGTGGAAAATGCCCTGGATGCCGGGGCCGGTCGGGTGGATGTCGAGGTGGAGCAGGGCGGCGCCAAGCTGATCCGCGTCCGTGACGATGGCTCCGGTATTCCCGAGAGCGATCTCCCTCTTGCCCTGAACCGTCACGCCACCAGCAAGATCCTTACCCTCGATGACCTCGAAGCCGTCGGTACCCTCGGGTTCCGTGGCGAGGCGCTGGCCAGTATCAGTTCCGTTGCCCGGCTGGCGTTGACCTCCCGTACCGTGGACCAGGAAGCGGCAGCCCGTGTCGAGGCCGAAGGCCGTGACATGGACGCCCGTATTTCCCCGGCGGCGCACCCCGTCGGCACGACTGTTGAAGTGCGTGACCTGTTTTTCAATACACCCGCCCGGCGCAAATTCCTGCGTACCGAGAAAACCGAATTCAATCATGTGGAGGAGTGCGTGCGTCGCCAGGCGCTCGGGCGCTTCGATACCGGTTTTACCCTTCGCCACAACCAGAAAACCGTACAAAGCCTGAGGCCGGCCGAGTCGGACCTGGACCGGGAACGGCGTGTCGGTTCGCTTTGTGGTCGCCAGTTCATCGACAACGCGGTGATGATCGATACCGAGGCTACGGGGCTGCGGCTCTGGGGCTGGGTGGCGTTGCCCACGTTTTCGCGCAGTCAGGCGGATCTTCAGTATTTCTTCGTCAATGGCCGGGTGATCCGGGACCGGCTGGTGGCCCATGCGGTACGTCAGGCCTACCGTGACGTGCTGTACAACAATCGCCATCCGGCCTTTGTGCTTTATCTGGAAGTGGACCCGGCCACCGTGGATGTCAACGTGCACCCCACCAAGCATGAAGTCCGTTTCCGCGATGGTCGGCTGGTTCATGACTTTATCTTCCGCACACTGCACCGGGCGCTGGCGGATGTGCGGCCGGATGACCAGTTCCGGGGCGCCGTGGCTCAGTCTCTGGGCCGTGAGGCGGATTCGGTTGCGCAGCAGCCGAATCCGCCTGCATCGGATGCCCAGGCGCCTTTCGGTTCGCCGGCCCAGACCTCGGCGCCCCTCGCCGGAGGCGGTTATCCGTCGCCGGGCGGCGCGCCCCAGCCCCAGGAATGGCGGGCCAGTGACCAGATGGCGTTTTACCAGTCGCTGAACGAAGGCGGCGGCGTGTCCTCCTCGACCCCGGGGCCGGGCAGCGCACTCCGGCCAGCCTTGACCACGCCTCCCGGAGAGGAAGGGGATGAGCCGCCGCTGGGTTACGCCATTGCGCAGTTGCATGGCATCTACATACTGGCGCAAAGCCGGGCCGGTCTGATTGTGGTTGACATGCATGCCGCCCACGAGCGCATTACCTACGAACGCATGAAGCGGGCCCTGGATGATCAGGACCTGAAAAGCCAGCCGCTGCTGGTGCCCGCCTCCCTGGCCGTAAGCCAGAAGGAAGCGGCCCTGGTGGAAAGTCACGGTGCGGAGCTGGGGCAGTTGGGATTGCACCTGGAGCGCATCGGACCCGAAACCCTGGCGGTGCGGCAGGTGCCCGCGTTGTTGCGGGGAGCGGATACGGAACAGTTGGTGCGCGATGTGCTGGCGGACCTGATTGAGCATGGCCAGAGTGATCGGGTTGAGGCAACCACCCACGAACTGCTCGGCACCATGGCTTGTCATGGCTCGGTGCGGGCCAACCGTCAGTTGACCATCCCGGAGATGAATTCCCTGTTGCGGGATATGGAGGCGACCGAGCGCAGTGGTCAGTGTAACCACGGCCGGCCGACCTGGACACTGGTGACTCTGTCCGAGCTCGACAAACTGTTTCTGCGGGGGCGTTAAGGGCCATGTCACAGCCCGGTGCCTCCGAAACAGCACCAGCCATCTTTCTGATGGGCCCGACCGCCTCCGGCAAGACCGACCTGGCCATGGCGCTGTGTGAGCGTCTGCCCTGTGAGATTATCAGCGTGGATTCGGCGATGATCTATCGGGGCATGGACATTGGCACCGCCAAACCCTCGGAGGAGGAGTTGGTGCGGGCGCCGCACCGACTGATTGATATCTGTGATCCGGCGGACACCTATTCTGCGGCGGACTTCCGTCGGGACGCGCTCCGGGAAATGGCGGAGATTAGCCGTAGGGGGCACATTCCACTGCTGGTCGGCGGCACCATGATGTATTTCAAGGCCCTGCTGCATGGTATGTCCGGCCTGCCTTCGGCGAGCCCGGAACTGCGGGCCCGGATTGAGCAGCAGGCGGCTGCAGAGGGCTGGGAGGCATTGCACCGGGAATTGTCAGAGCGTGACCCTGAGGCTGCCCGGCGGATCCATCCAAATAACCGGCAGCGGCTGATGCGGGCCATTGAGGTGATCCGCCTGACCGGCAAGCCCATATCCGAACTCTGGAAGGCATCGTCAGACGACGCAGAGCGTAGCCAAACCAGCATTGAGGATTACACGTACACCACAAGCTGGCAGGCAGACGAAAGAGGTGAGCTGCCTTATACTGTTTGTCAGTTTGCCCTGGCGCCCTCAGATCGTTCTGTTCTGCATGAACGTATCCGGAAACGGTTTATGGCCATGCTCGACGCCGGATTTCTAGATGAGGTCCGGCAACTGATGGCGAGGGGGGATCTGCAGCCTGATATGCCGTCGATGCGTTGCGTCGGTTACCGTCAGGCCTGGGAGTACCTGTCCGGTGAAACGGATTATGAAACCTTTGTGGCCCGGGGCGTTGCTGCTACCCGCCAGTTGGCGAAACGGCAGTTGACCTGGCTGCGAAAGTGGCCGGATGTCCACTGGCTGGATAACCCCGAGCCCCACCTGGTGCTGGAAACCTTGAAAAACATCGGGGTACACACCACATTTAAATCTGGATAATGACGATCTGCATTTATAAATAACAGGAGAAAACACATGTCAAAAGGGCAATCTTTACAAGACCCTTACCTTAACGCCTTGCGCAGGGAACGCATTCCGGTTTCCATTTTTCTGGTCAACGGCATCAAGCTTCAGGGCCAGATAGAATCGTTTGATCAGTTTGTCATCCTGCTGAAGAACACCGTCAGCCAGATGGTATACAAGCACGCAATTTCTACCGTGGTTCCGGCTCGCAATGTTCGTCTGCCGCAGCAGAACCCGGCAGAGGAAGGCGAATCTGAAAGCTGATTTGCCGGTTAGTCTGTTTTTCGCACCCGCGTTCCAGGGCAGCCTCCGGGCTGGTTTGGTCGCGGGTGTTTGTTTTTTCGGGGAGTTGATGTCCGTTGTTTGAGCGTCCTGATGTCGGTGAGCGGGCGGTGCTCGTTCACATTGATTTCACCCACCATGAAGATTCTGAGGATCTCGGCGAGTTCCGGGAACTGGTAACGTCTGCCAGCGTTGAGCCAGTGGCAACAGTGACGGGGTCCCGTCGTCAGCCGAGCCCCCGCCTGTTTGTCGGCGAGGGCAAACTTGAGGAAATCCGTGATGCCGTGGCCGCCAACGAAGCAGACGTGGTGCTGTTCAATCATGCGTTGAGCCCGAGTCAGGAACGGAACATTGAGCGCGAACTGAAGTGCCGGGTTCTGGACCGCACCGGGGTCATCCTCGACATATTCGCCCAGAGGGCGCGGACCCACGAGGGCAAGTTGCAGGTTGAGCTGGCCCAACTGGAGCACATGTCCACGCGGCTGGTCCGGGGCTGGACCCACCTGGAAAGACAGAAAGGCGGTATCGGCCTGCGAGGTCCCGGTGAAACCCAGCTTGAAACCGACCGGCGGCTGCTGCGTGAGCGCATCAAGTCCATCAACAAACGGCTCGAGAAAGTGCGTAAGCAGCGTGATCAGGGCCGTCGGGCCCGCAACCGCGCCGATATACCGACGCTGTCCCTGGTGGGCTACACCAACGCCGGCAAATCAACGCTGTTCAACCGGATTACCACCTCCACGGTGTATGCGGCAGACCAGTTGTTTGCGACCCTGGATCCGACGCTTCGGCGGCTGGAACTTCCGGATATCGGGCCGGTCGTAATGGCGGACACCGTCGGGTTTATCCGCCATTTGCCCCACAAGCTGGTGGAAGCGTTCCGTGCAACGCTTGAGGAAACCACTCAGGCAAGCCTGTTGCTGCATGTCATCGACTGCCATGACAGCCGCCGGGATGAAAACATTGAACAGGTGGAAGAGGTGCTGGCGGAAATTGCCGCGGACGAGATTCCGGTGCTGCAGGTGTTCAACAAGATAGACATGCTCGAGGATTTCGAGCCCCGGGTTGATCGCAATGAGCAGGGTATTCCTGTGCGGGTCTGGGTGTCGGCCGTGACCGGGGCTGGTCTGGAGTTGCTGTTTGATGCCATTGTTGAGCGTCTGGCGGAAGATGTGGTGCATCACTATGTGCTGCTTGGCCCGACCGACGGCAAACTCAGAGCGCTGCTGCACGAAGCCGGCTCGGTACTCAGTGAGGAGCATCGTGAAACCGGTGACTCGGTGGTGGAGGTGCGCCTGCAGAACCGGGACTGGCAGCAATTGCTCAGCCGGGCCGGTGTCACAGAAGACAGCGTGAGGCTTGACAGCCGCTGACCGGCAGAGCCGACTATTGCCGGGGCGCGTATAAATCCCTAGTATTTGCAGCCATTCGATTAAACACGAACGGAGAGAACTATGGCCTGGAACGAACCGGGTGGAAACCGTAACGACAACGATCCCTGGGGGTCCGGTGGTGGTCGTCGCGGCGATGATCAGGGCCCGCCAGACCTGGATGAGGCGCTGAAGAAGGGTCTCGATAAACTCAATCGCATGCTTGGCGGCAAGGGCGGTGGCTCTGGTCGCGGCAGTGGTGGCTCCGGTGGTAAAGGTGGTGCCGGCTATGGCGCCATTCTGGCGATTGCCGCCATTCTTGCCGTTGGTTATGTGGTGTTCCAGTCCTTCTATACGGTGGACGAGCAGGAACGGGCCGTGGTGCTGCGTTTCGGTGAGTTCAACCGCACCGAAAGCCCGGGTCTGCGTTTCAAAGTGCCGCTGATCGACAAGGTCTACAAGGTCCGGGTCACCAACATCCGCACAGCCGAGTCCAGTGGCCAGATGCTGACCCAGGACGAAAACCTGGTGACCATCGACCTTCAGGTCCAGTACCGGGTGTCTGACGCCCGTCATTACGTCCTGAACGTCCGGGATTCCAACCAGGCTCTGGCGTTTGCTACCGACAGCGCCTTGCGCCACGAAGTGGGCAGCTCTTCTCTGGACGACGTCCTGACCGAGGGGCGTGCCGAACTGGCGATCCGGGTGGAACAGCGACTGCAGCGTTTCCTGAGGGATTATGGTGCCGGTCTTGAAGTTGTCCGGGTGAACGTTGAGAGCACCCAGCCGCCGGAGCCGGTACAGGACGCCTTCCGGGAAGTTCAGCGTGCCCGTGAAGACGAGCAGCGCGTGAAGGAGGAGGCGGAAACCTACCGTAACAAGGTGGTTCCCGAGGCCCGTGGTAAGGCACAGCGCATGATCGAAGAGGCCAACGCCTACAAAGAGGAAGTGATCGATCGCGCCCGTGGTGAAACCGCTCGCTTCCAGCAGTTGCTGGCGGTTTATGAAGGTGCCCCGGTGGTTACCCGTGAGCGCATGTACCTGCAATCCCTGGAACGTGTCCTGGCTAACAGCAGCAAGATCTTTGTGGATACCGAGAGCAGCGGCAACATGATGTACCTGCCGCTGGATCGTCTGACACAGGGACGGTTGCCGTCCTCCGGTCAGCGCTCCTCATCCGGGAGCAGCGGCAGTGATCAGCCGCAGGTTGATATTCAGAACCTGACCGATCAGGTGCTGCAGGAACTGCAGTCCCGTCAGGATACGACTATTCGGAGGAGCAGATAAGCCATGGGACCTAAAGGTGTAGTGGGCCTTGCAGGCGCCCTGATTGTTGTCCTGCTCGTATTGTCCAGTGTGTTCATTATTCCGGAGACCCACAGAGGTGTCATGCTGCGCTTCGGGGAGTTGGTCGAAACCGACATCCC
This sequence comes from Marinobacter oulmenensis, assembly GCF_014201735.1. Classification (GTDB taxonomy): domain Bacteria; phylum Pseudomonadota; class Gammaproteobacteria; order Pseudomonadales; family Oleiphilaceae; genus Marinobacter; species Marinobacter oulmenensis. The sequence goes on from NZ_JACHFE010000006.1 coordinate 216,264, forward strand.
GGCCGGTCTGCACTTCAAGGTGCCGGTCATTGACGAGGTCCGCGAATTCGACGTGCGGGTTCTGACCATGGATCTGCCGTCCCGTCAGTACCTGACCGTCGAGAAAAAACCGCTGGATGTGGATTCCTACGTGGCCTGGAAGATCCGTGACGTGGACCAGTTCTATCGGTCCACCGGTGGTGACGAATTCCGCGCCCAGACCCTGATTCTGTCCCGTGTGGATAACGGTCTTCGGGACGAATTCGGTATCCGGACCATGCACGAGGTGGTGTCAGGTCAGCGCGATGAGCTGATGCACACCCTTCGGGACCGGGTCAACGAAACGGCCATAGCCGAGTTTGGTATTGAGGTTATGGACATCCGGGTCAAGGCGATTGAGCTGCCGGGACAAGTCAGTGAGAACGTCTATCGCCGCATGGCGACCGAACGTCACAAGCTGGCCCAGGAATTCCGTTCCCGTGGCCGGGAGCTGGCCGAAGGCATCCGCGCTGACGCCGATCGCCAGAAGACGGTTATCCTGGCCAACGCGTTTGCCGAAGCCGAGCAGACCCGTGGTGAAGGTGATGGTGAAGCCGCCCGCATCTACGCAGATGCCTACGGTGCCAATGAGGAGTTCTACAGCTTCTACCGTAGCCTGCAGGCGTATGAAAATACCTTCTCCAGCAAGGACGACATCATGGTCATTGATTCCGACAGTGACTTCATGAAGTTCCTGAAGGATCCGGCCGGGGCCAACTGATCCCGGTCAGGGGCCAAGTAAAAACCGGAATACTCCCGTATTCCGGTTTTTTTGTGTCTGCCAAGCGTGTAGAATTTTCGCGGTTTTGTTTCGGGTTTTCCTGATCCGGAGCGGCGAAATCCAGAGTCATTTTCCCGGGCGGCCCCCGAAGCCAGCCGGGAACAACGGACAACAGAATCTCATGACAGTATCTGATCGCTGGTTACTGCCCGATGGCGTCGAGGATATCCTTCCGCCACTGGCCGGGCAGATCGAGTCCCTGCGCCGGGACGTAATGGATACCTGCCAGCGCTGGGGGTATCGGCTTGTTATCCCCCCGCTGATTGAATACCTCGAATCCCTGTTTACCGGTACCGGCCATGATCTGGAACTGCAGACGTTCAAGCTGACGGATCAGTTGACCGGCCGGATGATGGGGGTGCGTGCCGACATGACGCCCCAGGCCGCCCGCATTGATGCCCACACCCTGGGCGACGAGGGCATTACCCGCCTGTGTTACGCCGGCCATGTTCTGCATACCCGTCCCCGGCATATGCTCACCGGCCGGACGCCGATCCAGGCCGGCTGTGAGCTGTTTGGCAGTGCCTCGGAAACAGCCGATCTGGAAGTGATCAGCCTGATGCTGGAAACCCTGCGGGTGGCGGGTCTGCCCCGGGTGCACCTGGATCTGGCTCACGTGTCGATCTATGAAAGCCTGATCACGGATGCCGGCTTTGATCGTGACACCGAAGAGGCGGTTTTTGACGCCATGGCCCGAAAATCCGTGCCGGAACTGGACCAGTTGCTGGGTGACTGTCCGGCCGGGTCTGCCGGAGCCCGCCTGCGGGAGCTGGCCCGGGTCAGCGGTGGGGTCGATGCTCTGGCAGACGCCCGACAGATTCTGGGTGGCGCCTCACCGGCGCTGGATGCTGCCCTGGCCCAACTGGCCCGGGTAGCCGACCTGCTGGCACGGGACTACCCGGAGGTCAGCCTGGGTTTCGATTTCTGTGAACTGCGGGGCTATAACTACCATACCGGACTGGTGTTTGCCGCCTATGTGCCAGGACATGGCGACTCGGTGGCCACCGGCGGGCGATACGATGCCATCGGCAGCGATTTCGGGCGCGCCCGCTCGGCGACAGGCTTCAGTCTTGATATCCGGGCACTGGTGGCCCTGGGGCAGCGCCCCTATGGCCGTGCCGGGGCGGTCTGGGCACCGGCTGATGAAGATCCGGCCCTGGAAGGGGTGATTTCCGGTCTGCGCATGACGGAAACCGTTATCCGCGCTCTTCCGGAAGATGCGGGGGTTGATCCCGCCAGCCGGGGTTGCGACCGGCAACTGGTCAAGCGTGACGGTCAGTGGGTGGTTGAACCACTGGCGGACAAATCCTGAATCAAATATCCAAGACCCCGAGCGCGTGCGGTCTGTTGTGAGAGAGTATCATGGGTAAAAACGTTGTTGTGCTGGGCACCCAGTGGGGTGATGAAGGCAAGGGCAAGATTGTTGACCTGCTCACTGACAAGGTGGAAGCGGTTGCCAGATTCCAGGGCGGCCATAATGCCGGCCACACACTGGTTATCGAAGGCAAAAAGACCGCTCTGCACCTGATTCCGTCGGGTATTCTCCGTCAGGATGTTTACTGCCTGATCGGCAACGGTGTCGTCCTGTCCCCCGAAGCCCTGCTCAAGGAAGTCCGGGAACTGGAAGCCAATGGCGTGGCCGTCCGTGAGCGGCTGCGTATCAGTCTGGCCTGCCCGATCATTCTCCGCACTCACGTGCGCATTGATCAGGCCCGCGAGCGCCTCAAGGGCAACGACAAGATTGGTACCACCGGCCGTGGTATCGGCCCGGCCTATGAAGACAAGGTGTCTCGCCGGGGTGTCCGCCTGGGTGATCTGTGCAATCCCACGGATTTCGAAACCAAGGCCCGGGAAATCATGGAGTACCATAACTTCGTGCTGACCCAGTATTACAAGGAAGAGGCCGAGGATATCGATGCCGCGCTGGCCGAGCTGCGCCAGATGGCCGAGGAAATCCTGCCCATGGCAGCGGATGTCACTGACATGCTGCACGATTATCGCAAGCGGGGTGAGAACCTCCTGTTTGAGGGCGCCCAGGGTTCCCTGCTGGATATCGATCTGGGTACCTACCCGTACGTGACCTCCTCCAACACCACCGCCGGCGGCACCGCGACCGGTTCAGGTTTTGGCCCGCTGTTCCTGGATTACGTGCTGGGTATCACCAAGGCCTACACCACCCGTGTTGGCTCCGGTCCTTTCCCGACCGAGCTGTTTGATGACATGGGCCGGCATCTGGCGGAGAAAGGCAACGAAAAAGGAACGACCACTGGCCGTGCCCGTCGCTGTGGCTGGTTTGATGCCGTGGCCCTGCGCCATGCCATTCAGATCAACAGTGTCTCGGGTATCTGCCTGACCAAGCTCGACGTGCTCGATGGTCTGGAGACCGTGAAGGTTTGTGTGGGTTACCGCACGCCCAGGGGGGAGATCCAGCGTCCGCCGATCGGCTGTGACAACTACGAGGACATCGAGCCGGTCTATGAGGAACTGCCGGGCTGGAGCGAGAGCACCGTCGGTCTGACCGCGATCGATCAGTTGCCGGAGAACGCCCGGGCCTACATCCGCTTCCTCGAGGAGCAGATCGAGGCGCCGATCGACATCATCTCCACCGGCCCTGACCGGGTGGAAACGATCATCCTGCGGCATCCGTTCGGCGAGTAACTCGCACGGTGCAGGAATAGAAAAAGCCCGGTGGCTCAGGCCCCGGGCTTTTTTGTTATCGGTAACCGTATCAGGGCTTTTCGGCAATCAGGGTCGCCCGTTTGGGCCCCGGATAGCCCTCAATGGTTTTGCCCGGGTCGTCCGGGTCGAGGAAGTCGGCGAGCGAATTAAAACGCATCCAGTCGGTGCGCCGCTGCTCCTCGGTGGTGGTCTCGCTGACGTCCACCACCCGGGCATTGCGGAAGCCGGTGCGGTCGAGCCAACGCAGCAGGGTGGGGCAGCTGGGCAGGAACCAGACATTGCGCATCTGGCCGTAGCGGTCTTCGGGCATCAGGCTGTAACCCTCGGGGCCATCCACAACCAGGGTTTCCAGCACCAGCTCACCACCGCGGCGCAGGGTTCCTTTCAGTTCCAGCAGATGATCCAGTGGCGAGCGGCGGTGATACAGAACGCCCATGGAGAAAGTGGTGTCAAACAGCTCCAGCTTGCCCGGCAGATCCTCCATACGGATGGGGACCAGGTCCACCGGGACGTCACCCAGATAGCGTTTGACGGAGAGGAACTGGAACAGAAACAGCAGCCCCGGGTCGATCCCGACCACCCGCTGCGCGCCGGCTCCGGCCATACGCCAGCAGTGATAGCCGGAACCGCAGCCGACATCCAGAATGGTGCGCCCCTGCAGATCTGCAAGGTGGGGGGCCACCCGGTCCCACTTCCAGTCCGAGCGCCATTCGGTGTCGATGTGGGTACCGAAGAACTCGAACGGGCCCTTGCGCCAGGGCATCAGGCCCCGCAGACCCTGCTCCAGTTGTGCCTGCTGCTCTGCGGTTAGTGGAGAGGGGCTTTCGAGCGCCACCGTGGGCTGATCCAGCCTGCCCGTGGCGCCTGCAATATCAGGTAGCGATTGATAGGCCGTGAGCCACCGGGGAATATCCCCGTGGGGGTTGTCCTCGAACTTGTGTTCAAGCTGGGTGACGAGCTGATGGCTCCAGTCCTGGTAACCGATGGAGTCGAGATGTTGCAGCAGCGGTGAAAAATGGCGGTGCCAGTCAAAAACGCTCATGGTGTCAGAACCCGGTTCATTGGTTGGTGGACGGGCTCTTGATGGCCAGCATGGAGACAAAGTTAAAGCACTGGTACCAGACAACGACCTGGTCGAAGCCGGCAGCCAGCAGTCGCTGGCGATGCTCCAAGAGGGTCTCGGGCAGCAGTACCTTTTCAATGGCCGCGCGCTTCTGGCTGATTTCCAGGTCTGAGTAGCCGTTGGCCCGTTTGAATTCGTGATGCAGGCGGGTCTGGGTTTCCTGTTCCTGTTCGCTCTCGAAGCGGATTTTCTCCGAGAGAATCAGCACGCCCCCCGGCAGGGTGGCGTCCGCGATGCGTCGCATCAGTCCCGGCCGCTGTTCAGGCGGTACAAACTGCAGGGTGAAATTCAGGGTGGTGACCGAGGCGTTGCTCAGCTCCGTCGTCAGGATGTCCTCGCAGCGAAGGGTGACGGGCAGATCGTGATCGTCCAGGGCAATGTAATGGCTGCAGCGCTCGAGCATGGCACTGGAGTTGTCTACGCCCACCAGCACGCAGTCGTCATGATGGATGCCGTGACGCATAGCCAGTGTCGAAGCGCCCAGTGAGCAGCCGAGGTCATAACAGTGGGTCCCGGGCTGAACGTACTGCTCGGTGATCACTTCGATCATCGGGATGATGGTGGTGTAGCCGGGCACGGAACGCCGGATCATGTCCGGGAACACCCGGGCGACCGAGGCGTCGAAGCGGAAATCCTCGGGATTCCGCTCGGTGGCAAACAGCCGGTCTGTGACCTGCTCCGGCGGTGTCTGTTGCTTACTGCTCATCGTCGGTTCCGGCAGGTGGTGCGGCCGGGTCAATGTCAGTGGGCGAGGGCCGTACACAGCGAACGCCCCGATTCTTGTAGTCCACGAGGATGCCACGGAACGACGGGTCCACGTCGGCGGCGATGGCCAGGTAACCATCCACGCAGGCGGCATGCAGTTCCGATGGCTTGCGGGACATACGCAACTCTTCACCAGGCTTGAGGTGAATGGCCTGGAAGTCGCCAACCGGCATGTGGTCCTTGTTGTCCGAGTGGTCGATCCGGCCGGTGCCTTCGAGCGCCCCGACGGTGCCGATGATGGCGATCACCGCAGTGATGATCAGGGCGCGTACCGAGTAACGGGTTTCATTGGAGTTCATGAGGTCCTCGCTTTGGGTAAAGTCAGAATTGGCCCGGCAGGTTGATCGCCGGTTCCTGAAGCATGGCCAGTTGCTCTCTCAGGGACAGTATCTGGTCGGACCAGAACCGGGCCTGGCCAAACCACGGGAAAAATCGGGGAAAGGCCGGGTCCTGCCAGCGCCGGGCCAGCCAGGCGCAGTGAGAGATCTGCCGGTAACAACGCAGGGGTTCGATCAGGTGGCGTTCCCGGCGGTTGAATTCCCGGAACAGCTCATAGCCCTCAAGCAGTTCGCCCAGCTGCGCGCCCCGCTCAGAGGCCTCCCCGTTCAGCAGCAGCCACATGTCCTGAATGGCCGGTCCGCTCCGGCAGTCATCCAGATCGACAAACAGCATCTGTTCCTCGCGGCACAGGATGTTGCCGGCGTGGCAGTCGCCATGGATGCGCAGCGTTTCGACGCTGCCGGCTTCCTCAACCCGGTGGCGGCAGTTGGCGATCAGGTCCGGTAGCAGGCTGTCCCAGGCGGGGCGCAGGTCCTGCGGAATCCAGTCGTTTTCAACCAGAAAACGGCTGTGCTGCTCGATGCCGTTGATCAGGTCAAAGGTCGGCCGGTGCTCAAAGGGCTTCAAGGCACCAACATTATGGATGCGGGCCAGCCATTGCCCCAGGCGGTAGAGGGTGTCGGTCACGCTGGTATCCGGACCCTGGCCACCGCGCTGGACAAAAACCGCGAACAGGAAGTCGCCGTGGCGCCCGAGGGAATGGCCGTTGTTCAGGACCATCGGGGCTATCACCGGAATGTCGGCTTCCTCCAGCTCCCGGGAGAAGTCGTGTTCTTCCAGAATGGCCGCCTCTGACCACCGGCCCGGCCGGTAGAACTTGGCAATCACCGGAGGGCCATCCTCGAGCCCGACCTGATAGACCCGGTTCTCATAGCTGTTCAGGGCAAACAGGCGACCGCTGACAGCAAAACCCGCCTCTTCCATGGCATCAAGGATGATGTCGGGTGTCAGCGCGTCATACGGATGACTGGACGTCTGCGGGTCAGGAGTCTCTGTCGGCATGGTTCTCAACAGCATGATTGATGTAGCGCGAAGTATACCGGTTATAGGGCCACAGGTAATGCAGGCAACCTTTTTCTGCGGTAACTTTTCGATCTGGATCAGGAAGAAAGCGACTATTGTGAGCGAAGAAACCTTCAGCATACAAACGATTGTGATCGGCGCCGGTGTTGTTGGCCTGGCCATCGCCCGCCGGCTGGTGCTCTCCGGGCGGGAGGTTCTGCTGGTGGAGGCGGGGCCGCGCATTGGTGAAGGCATTTCCTCCCGCAACAGCGAGGTGATCCATGCCGGTATCTACTATCCACAGGACAGCCTGAAGGCCCGCCTGTGCGTGCGTGGACGACAGCAGCTCTATGACTTCGCGGCCAGTCACGGAGTCGGGGTATGGAACTGTGGCAAATGGATCGTTGCCTCGACACAGGAGCAGGCCCAGCGCCTGCAGGCGATCCGCAGCGCAGCGCTGGATAATGGTGTCCAGTTGTCGCCGCTCAATGGCCCGGTGGTCGAGCAGCAGGTGCCGGGTGTCCGGGCCTGCGCCGGGTTATGGTCGCCGGATACCGGCATTATCGACAGCCATGGGCTGATGCTGGCGCTGCTCGGCGATTTTCAGGATGCCGGTGGTCTGTTGGCGGTCAATAGTCCGGTCACGTCGGCAGAGACCGGCTCCGATGGTCACACCGTTTGGGTCGGAGGTAAATCTCCGGCCCGGTTGCAGGCGCAGGAAGTGGTGAATGCTGCCGGATTGCAGGCACCGGCCATTGCCCGCCACTGGCAGGGGCTGCCCGATACCGGCAAGCCCCGGCAGTGGCTGGCCCGGGGTGTTTACTTCAGCTACAGCGGCCGGCATCCGTTCAGTTCGCTGGTGTATCCTCTGCCGGAGCCCGGCGGGCTGGGTGTCCACCTGACCCTCGATCTTGCCCGTCAGGCGAGGTTCGGGCCGGATGTGGAATGGATCGACACCGAGGATTATGCCGTTAACCTGCAGCGCCGTGATGCCTTTATCGACAGTATCCGGCAATGGTGGCCCGCCCTGGAGCCGCAGCGGCTGCAACCGGCTTACGCTGGCATTCGCCCCAAGCTGGCCGGCCCGGACGGTGGCTTCATGGACTTCCGGATTGACGACCCGTCGTTTCATGGCCTGGAGGGTCTGGTGAACCTGTTCGGTATTGAGTCCCCAGGGCTGACGTCCTGCCTGGCACTGGCCGATGAAGTGGCTGACAGGCTGGCTTCCTGAGCCCTATCCCGGCGTTCTGGCCAGCGCCCACACCTGAATTTCCTCTGCACCAGCCCTGAGTAGTGTATCGGCGATGGTCCGGACGGTGGCGCCGGTGGTCACCACGTCATCGATGATGGCGACACGGGCCGGGACCTTTCCCTGAACCTGATAACTCCCCCTGAGGTTGGACAGCCGGCCGGTCCGGTCCAGCCCGCGCTGGGGCCGTGCCCGACGGGTACGCCTGAGCAGGGTCGTGGAGAGGGGAGTGGTCAACTCGCTGGAAAGGTATTCGGCGATGTCCTGGGCCTGGTTAAAGCCCCGGCGCCAGCGACGGCTCCAGTGCATGGGTGCCGGCAGGAGCAGGTCCGGGTAGTCGTTGCTGGCCAGTTCCGTTTGCAGGTATGAGGCCAGGCCGGCCAGAAGAGGTCGGGCGTACTGGCGCTGCCCCTGATACTTGTATCGACCGATCATGCCGTCGACCGGAAACTGGTAGCGCCAGGGAATCAGGCTTCGATGGAACGGCGGTGGTTGTTTCTGGCACTCCCCGCAACAGCGAAACTGAGCGGCATAGGGCAGCGGCAACGCGCACTGGTAGCAGTGCCAGAGATTGGCCGGCAGGTCATCGAGGCAGGCCTGGCACAGGCCATGACTGGCGTGCCGGGATAGGCAGTTAACGCAGCGGCCACTGGTGCGGTTGCTGTTAACCTTTAATCTAACCAAGGTTGACAGGGGTGATAGTCCGTTTATCATCGCGGTTTATCCGTAAACCATAATTAAAGCAAGGTTAACAGGACTCCGTCATGACCTCTACCGCGCCACGCCACGACTGGACACTCAAAGAAGCCCGTGATCTTTTCAATCTGCCGTTCAACGATCTCCTGTTCCGGGCCCAGACCGTGCATCGCCAGCATTTCGACCCCAATGAAGTGCAGGTCAGCACCCTGCTGTCCATCAAGACCGGGGCCTGTCCGGAAGATTGCAAGTACTGCCCGCAGAGCGGTCACTACAACACGGATCTCGAGAAGGAAAAACTTCTGGAGATCGAAAAGGTGGTTACTGAGGCCCGTTCCGCCCGCGAACGTGGTGCCTCCCGTTTCTGCATGGGGGCTGCCTGGCGCAGTCCCTCGAAAAAGGACATGCCCTACGTGCTGGACATGATCCGGCAGGTTAAATCCCTGGGCCTGGAAACCTGTATGACCCTGGGCATGCTCAGGGAGGATCAGGCGGTGGAACTGGCCGATGCCGGGCTCGATTATTACAACCACAATCTGGACACCTCCGAGCAGTACTACAACCACATCATCACGACCCGTACCTACCAGGACCGCCTGGATACCCTCGACAATGTCCGTAAGGCGGGGATGAAGGTCTGCTGTGGTGGCATTCTGGGCATGGGCGAAGAGGAGAGCGACCGGATGGGCCTGCTGGTTCAACTGGCCAATCTGCCCCAGCAGCCGGAGAGTGTTCCGATCAACATGCTGGTCAAGGTCAAGGGCACACCCCTGGAAGATGTTGAGGACATGGAGCCGTTCGACTTCGTCCGGATGATCGCCGTGGCGCGGATCATGATGCCCGAATCCCACGTGCGCCTGTCGGCCGGCCGGGAACAGATGAATGAGCAGATGCAGGCGCTGTGTTTCATGGCGGGCGCCAACTCCATTTTCTACGGCGAGAAACTGCTGACCACGTCCAACCCGGAAGCCGACTCCGACATGCAACTGTTCCGCAAGCTGGGCATCCGGCCGGAACAGCGCGAGCAGTGCGCAACGGAAGAGCAGGAAGAGGAAGCGATTGCCGAAGCCGTGGAATACGAGGCCACCCGCCATATGTTCTATGACGCGACCCGGGAGTCAGCCTGATTCCGGGGTTGTGACGTGGGAGGCTGGGGTACACTTCCTGGGACACGCTACGAGCACATCCATGTGGGCTTGTTTCGGGCCGTCCCTGGCCCTCAACAGTCCCAGCAAGTGCACCCCGCCCTCCTGCCAGTCTGACGGTTCACCGCGACCAGCCTTGCGCAATGCAGAGTCAGTTTTTTACCAATGATGGTTCATACATGCGTGATTTTGCCGCTGAAATAGAACAGCGAAAACGGGATGGCCTGTATCGCCAGCGTCGGCTGATTTCCGGGGCCCAGCAACCGGAACTGACCGCCGACGGCAAGCCGCTGCTGTCGTTCTGCAGCAACGATTACCTGGGCCTGGCCAACGATGCGGGAAACATCGAGGCGCTCAGGAATGCCTTGCCGCGAACCGGCCTTGGCGGAGCTGCCTCGCATCTGGTCTGTGGCCACCATCAGGCTCACCACCAGTTGGAACAACGACTGGCGGAGTTTACCCAACGCAGTTCGGCGCTGTTTTTCTCCACCGGTTACATGGCCAATATGGGGGTGATCTCGGCGCTGGTGGGGCGGGGCGATACGGTGTTCTGTGACAGGCTCAACCATGCCTCCATCGTTGACGGCTGCCTCCTTAGCCGGGCCCGCCTGCGTCGCTACCCCCATGGTGACGTGGCCGCGCTGGAAGCGATGCTCGCCGGAACGGATGGCCACAAGCTGGTGGTGACGGACGGCGTGTTCAGCATGGATGGCGACGTTGCGCCTTTGCGGGCGCTGGCCCGGATCTGCCGCCGGCACGATGCCCTGCTGGTGGTGGACGACGCCCACGGCATGGGTGTGTCGGGTCCCCAGGGGCGGGGCAGTGTGCTGGAAGCAGGGCTTTCAGAGGCGGACGTGCCGGTGCTGATCGGTACTCTGGGCAAGGCGGTCGGAACCAGTGGTGCGTTCGCCGCAGGCCCGCAATGGCTCACTGAGTATCTGGTCCAGAAGGCCCGCACCTACATCTACACCACCGCCATGCCGCCGGCTCTGGCTCTGGCTACCTGCCACAGCCTGGATACGATTGAAGCGGCGGATGATCGCCGTGATCATCTCAGAAGCCTGGTTGAGCGTTTCCGTTCCGGAGCCAGAGCAGCGGGCTATTGCGTGATGGATTCCAGTACCCCGATTCAGCCTCTGCTGGTGGGCCAGAGTCATGCAGCGCTGGCCCTCAGCCGCGCCCTCGAGGAACAGGGTTTTCTGGTTACCGCGATCCGGCCGCCCACGGTCCCTCAGGGCCAGGCACGTTTGCGGGTAACCCTCAGTGCAGCCCATACCCTGGCCGATGTGGATCAACTGTTGGACGCGCTGGTACGGATTGGCGGCGACGTGCCAGACCATGCGGAGGCGTCGGCCTGATGGGTGCGTTCAACGAACAGGCCGCTGGCCTGAGCCTGGGACATGGCGGGGACAGCACCGGCAGTAAACAGTCCATTGCCCGCGGTTTTGGCGGAGCCAGTAGCACCTATGAGAAGGCCGCCCGTCTGCAGCGGCGGATGGGCTGGGAGATGCTGGATACCTTGCCGGAGGAATGGTGCCCCCGGCACATTCTGGATCTGGGATGCGGCACCGGCTGGTTCTCGCGCCGCCTTCAGGCGCAGTATCCGCAGTCGCAGTTAACCGGAGTGGATCTTTCGGAGGCGATGATTGCCAGGGCGGTGGATGCTGACCAGGGCTGTGCCCGATGGCTCACGGCTGATGCCGAGCAGTTGCCCCTGGCCGACAACAGTGTCGATCTGGTGTTCAGCAATCTGATGATCCAGTGGAGTCATCACCCGGCAAGGGTTCTTGAAGAGTGTCGGCGGGTGCTTAAGCCGGGTGGTCGTCTGCTCCTGTCGACGCTGCTTGATGGTACCCTGGTCGAGCTTCAGTGGGCGTGGTCGCAGGCCGATCCCGGGCGACCCCACATCAACCGGTTTGCGCCGGAACAGGACTGGCGAGCGTTGGGGGCTTCGGTGTTGCCCGGGGCAACGCTTGAAACAGAGACGATTGTCCTGCCTTATGAGTCCCCCATGGCACTTAACCGGGAACTCCAATATCTTGGCGCCGTGTTCCGCGGCCAGCAGCGCCGTCGGAGTGTCACCGCGCCGGGCCGGTTCCGGGCCATGTGCCGGGCCTATCCGGCTGCGGAAGGCGGCGGTTGCCGGGCCAGCTATGTGGCTGGCTGGACCTACTGGGTTAAGCCCTGAAGCGGTCCGGGCCGGCGTGAATATACAGGGATGCAAGGCATCGTTGACTGACTTTTCAGACAGGGCTCACTTATGGCCAGAAAAACCTGTTTTGTGACCGGTACCGATACTGGTGTTGGCAAGACCATCGTTTCAGCGGCGATCCTTGAGGCGGCGAAGGCCCTGGGGAAACGGACCCTGGCCATGAAACCTATTGCCTCCGGCTGTGAACAGACGCCCGAGGGACTTCGCAACGAAGACGCCCTGATGCTCCAGGCCGCCATGACCGAATCCCTGTCCTATGACAGCGTCAATCCGATAGCCCTGGCGCCGGCGATCGCCCCGCATGTGGCAGCCCGGCAGGCAGGCAGCCACCTGACTGCCCAGCGCCTGATCGGGTTCTGCCGCGGTGTGCAGATGCGCCCCGGGGATTTGCTCCTGGTGGAGGGCGCCGGCGGATGGCGGGTGCCTCTGAACGATCAGGAAACCTACGCCGCTGTGCCCCGCGACCTGGAGCTCGACGTGCTACTGGTGGTGCCTTTGCAGTTAGGGTGCATTAATCACGCCCTGCTCAGTGCCGAAGCCATTCGTGCCGATGGCCTGAGGCTGGCGGGCTGGGTGGCCAACCACCCTCACCAGGAAACTATGGACTGTGAACAGGAAACCCTGACGTACCTGCTGAACCATCTGGACGCCCCGTGTCTCGGCGTGCTGCCCTGGCTGGAGGACCAGGATCCCGGTGATCTGCCAAAGGCCCTGGCGCGGCATCTGAATCTTTCCGAGTTGTTTGAAAATTGAACAGGAATGTGCGTTAATTGTCCCAGGTCTTTCCAGAGGAAGTTTCGCCATGATCAACAACACACTTGGAATCGGGATTCAGGGTATCCAGGATGGCATGGTTGGCATGGAAAACGCTGCCCGCAAAATCGCCCGGGGTGGTGCCGACGGCCCTCAGGGGTCTGCTGAAGGCGCTGGCAACCTGGCCGAACCCATGATTCAGATGAATCTGTACGAGCGCAGCGTGGAAGCTTCTGCCCAGGTCGTCAAAACCGCTGATGAAACCCTGGGCACCCTGCTTGATATCCGGGCCTGATACCGGATTAACCTGCGGGGTACGCCTGCTGTGAACGTTCTCTCCTCCATTCCTCCTGTCTATCCGTCCGCTGGCGGTGCTGCGCCTGTGCCCCGTGCGCAGGTTGCCAACGTCTCGCCCGAAACCGAACCGGAAACCCGTCGGCCGGTGAATGGCCAGGAATCCGCCAATACCGACAACGCGGGCGACACGCGTACCCGGGAAGGTTCCGAATCGGGCGGCAAGGCGGGTTCGGAGCAGGGGCTCTCTGAAGAAGAACTCAAGGAGCTGACGGAACTCAAGGCCCGTGACCGTGAGGTCCGTGCCCATGAGGCCGCCCACCAGGCCGTCGGTGGCCAGCACGCAGGGTCCATGTCGTTCACCTACGAGCGGGGCCCGGACGGCAGTCAGTACGCGGTGGGGGGCGAAGTGCCCATTGATGTCTCCCCGGTATCCGGTGATCCCCAGGCCACCATCGAGAAGATGCGCACCGTGCGTGCCGCAGCCATGGCGCCGGCTGAGCCGTCCGCCCAGGATCGAGCCGTGGCCGCTCAGGCCATGCAGACACTGCTTCAGGCCCAGTCGGAACTGTCCACGGAAGACGGGGAAAAAGAGGCTGGCGCACCGGAGGCCGGTGGCTCAGACCCGGCCGGCGACAATGCCGGTCGTTCCCGGGAGGCTGATCAGGCATACCGCGGTGTTGCCGCCATGCAGGGCTATGGCTCGGAATCCATCTCTGCCACCTCTGTTTTTGCCTGAGTTCATTCCAATCCTCTGATATCTGACGATCTGTCTGCCGTAACCTGCTTGCCATGGGGTAATGGCCGACCCAGTCCTGTCTAAAATTTTTTGCGGAACTATTGACAAGTTCACGCTCCGAAACGTATGTTTCAAACAAGCGTTTAATTGATGCGATGATGCAGTGCGTCATTGCCTCCTGAGCAACCCGGGCCAGCGACATACAAGGCGTCTGAGCCCAGCCTGTAAACCGAGGTGAATTTCATGCCCGAATACAAAGCCCCCCTGCGTGATATCAAGTTTGTCATGAACGAACTGCTCGACAGCGAGCAGCATTACGCCAACCTGGAAGGTGCCGAAGACGCAACACCGGATATGGTGGATGCCATTGTCCAGGAAGGCGCCAAGTTCTGTGAGCAGGTGCTGTCTCCCCTGAACCAGGTGGGCGATCGCGAGGGCTGTACCCTCAGCGAAGAGGGCGTGAAAACCCCGACTGGTTTCAAGGAAGCCTATCAGCAGTACGTGGAAGGCGGTTGGCCATCCATGACCGCCGACCCCAACTACGGCGGCCAGGGCCTGCCCCATTCCATCGGCCTGGTGATCAGCGAGATGGTGGGTACCTCCAACTGGTCCTGGGGCATGTATCCCGGCCTGAGCCATGGTGCCATCAATACCATTGAAGCTCACGGCACTGAAGAGCAGAAGCAGACCTATCTGACCCGCCTGATCAGTGGCGAGTGGACCGGCACCATGTGTCTGACCGAGCCACACTGTGGTTCTGACCTGGGCACCCTGCGCAGCAAGGCCGAACCCAACGACGACGGCTCCTACAGCATTACCGGCACCAAGATCTTCATCTCTGCCGGTGAGCACGATATGGCCGGGAACATTGTGCACATCGTGCTGGCGCGTCTGCCCGGTGCACCGGAAGGCACCAAGGGTATTTCCCTGTTTATCGTTCCCAAGAACCTGCCCAATGAGGACGGTTCTGCCGGTGAGCGCAACGCCGTTTCCTGTGGCTCTCTGGAGCACAAGATGGGTATCCACGGCAATGCCACCTGTGTGATGAACTTTGATGGCGCCAAGGGCTGGCTGATCGGGCCGGAAAACAAAGGCCTGAACTGCATGTTCACCTTTATGAATACCGCCCGGATCGGTACCGCGATCCAGGGGCTGGGCGCCTCCGAGCTTGGCCTGCAGGGTTCCCTGGCCTATGCCAAGGAGCGTCTGGCCATGCGTTCACTGAGTGGTCCGAAAAACCCGGATGGCCCCGCTGACCCGATCATCGTTCATCCGGACGTGCGCCGCATGCTGCTGACCCAGAAGTCGGTTGCCGAGGGCGCCCGTGCCCTGATCTACCTGGCTGGTCAGCAGGTGGATATCGTCCACAGTGGCAAGACTGAAGAAGAGCGCAAGCATGCCGACGCACTGCTGGGCTTCCTGACTCCGATTGCCAAGGCGTTCCTGACCGAAATCGGTTACGAGTCTGCCAACCTGGGTATGCAGGTCTTTGGCGGTCACGGCTTTATCTCTGAATGGGGCATGGAGCAGAACGTTCGCGATGCCCGTATCGGTATGATCTATGAGGGCACCACCGGTATCCAGGCTCTGGACCTTCTGGGCCGGAAAATCCTGATGAGCCAGGGCGAAGCGCTGAAAGTGTTCACCAAGCAGGTACACCTGTTCTGCAAGGAAAACGCCGAGGACGAACAGCTCAAGGAATTCATCGAGCCGCTGGCCGCGATCAACAAGGAGTGGGGCGACCTGACCATGAAGATCGGTATGACGGCCATGAAGAACCGCGAAGAAGTGGGTGCAGCCGCAGTGGACTACCTGATGTACTCCGGTTACGCGGTCTTTGCCTACCTGTGGGCCCGCATGGCCAAGGTTGCGCAGCAGAAGATGGAAGAGGGCACCTCCGAGGAGATGTTCTACAACGCCAAGATCCAGACCGCGCGCTTCTACTTCAAGCGTATGCTGCCGCGCACCCGTGGCCACGCAGAAGCCATGCTGGCTGGCGCTGACAGCCTGCTGGACATGCCTGAAGACGCCTTCATCATCTAAGGGCGCTTCTGCATCCGGCAAACAAAAGCCCGTTCTCTACCCGGAGGCGGGCTTTTTTCATGAGTTGGGCCGCCATTTTGCGATAGAATGGCTCACCAAAAGATAACAACACAGTTCCGGACACATAGCCGAGCGGGTATGGGCGATTCTCCGGCCAAGCATGAGCCTGGCCCGTAACCCGTAGTGACTGACTGAATTTCTGGAGAGTTTTACATGGCTGATTATCAGGCACCCCTTCGTGACATGCGGTTTGTGCTGAATGAGGTCTTCGATGCCCCATCCCTGTGGGCATCCCTGCCCAAGGTTGCGGAAAACGTGGACCCGGACACCGCCGACGCCATCCTGGAAGAAGCCGGCAAGATCACCACCGGCGTGCTGGCGCCCCTGAACCGGGAAGCCGACGAACAGGGCTGCAAGTGGAATGACGGTGAGGTGACCACCCCCGAAGGCTTCCGCGAGGCCTATGAAACCATCACTGAAGGCGGCTGGAACGGTCTGGGTGGTAACCCGGAGTTTGGCGGCATGGGCATGCCGAAAACGCTGGTCGCCCAGTTTGAAGAGATGATGCAGGGCGCCAATATGTCATTTGGCCTGGCACCGATGCTGACCGCCGGTGCCTGTCTGGCCCTGGATGCCCACGGCAGCCAGGAGCTCAAGGAAAAGTATCTGCCGAACATGTACTCCGGAGTCTGGTCCGGTGCCATGGACCTGACCGAGCCCCACGCCGGTACCGACCTTGGCATCATCCGCACCAAGGCCCAGCCCAATGACGATGGCTCCTTCGATGTGACCGGTACCAAGATCTTCATCACCTGGGGCGAGCACGACATGGCGGAGAACATTATCCACCTGGTGCTGGCCAAACTGCCGGACGCTCCCAAGGGACCGAAGGGGATTTCCCTGTTCCTGGTGCCGAAGTTCCTGGTCAATGACGATGGCTCACTGGGTGAGCGTAACAGTCTGGCCTGCGGTTCCATCGAGAAGAAAATGGGCATCAAGGCCTCGGCGACCTGTGTGATGAACTTCGACGGCGCCAAGGGTTGGCTCGTTGGGGAGGAAAACAAGGGCCTGGCCGCCATGTTCACCATGATGAACTACGAGCGTCTGGGTGTGGGCATCCAGGGCCTGGGGGCTGCAGAAGCGTCCCTGCAGAGCGCCCGTGAATACGCCAATGAACGTATCCAGAGTCGCTCTCCCAACGGCGCCCAGCAGCCCGAGAAAGCGGCGGACCCGATCATTGTCCACCCGGATGTACGCCGGATGCTGATGACCATGAAGGGCTTCGTGGAGGGCGGTCGCGCCTTCTCGACCTATGTGGCGCAATGGCTCGACATCGCCAAGTACGCCGAAGACGATGAGCAGCGCAAACACGCCGAAGGCATGGTCGCCCTGCTGACGCCCGTAGCCAAGGCCTTCCTGACGGACCGGGGCCTGGATACCACCATCATCGGGCAGCAGGTTTTCGGTGGCCACGGCTTTATCCGTGAATGGGGCCAGGAGCAACTGGTCCGCGACTGTCGGATTACCCAGATCTATGAGGGCACCAATGGCATCCAGGCCATGGACCTGATGGGCCGCAAGGTGGTCGGCAGCCAGGGTAAGCTCTACGAGCTGTTTGCTGAGGATATGGCCGCGTTCATCGAGGCCAACAGTGGTGATCAGGCCCTGGCTCCGTACCTGGAGCCTCTGGCGGCCTCACTGGAGCGCCTGTCGGATGTCTCCGAGCAGGTGATCAAGCAGGCCGGTGATAACCCGGCGGCCATTGGTGCCGCTGCGGTGGACTACCTGGACCTGTTCGGTTACACCGCGCTGGCCTACATGTGGGCGAAGATCGCCAAGGCTGCGGCACCCAAGGCTGAAGGCGATACCTCCGGATTCTACACCGGCAAGCTGAAGGCCGCCCGGTTCTACTTTGACCGGCTGTTGCCGAGGACGGTGGCGCTTGCTGAAGGTATCCGCAGCGGTGGGGACGCCATGATGGCGCCGACGGCTGAGGAGATCTGAGTCAGTCTCCAAACAAAAAAGCAGGCCTCGCGGCCTGCTTTTTTTATGCCCGGATGGGAAGCATCCGCCACCCGGTTGCCTGGTCCCGGCTCAATCCAGTTTCTTGCGAATGTTCTGGTAACCGGTTTTCAGATCTTCACCCAGCTTGCGCGCAGTTTCCCTGGCCTCATGGCCGGCGTCCTGAGTGCCATGGAGGATGTGGTCCATCTTGTTGCGGAAGCGTTCCCAGTCCTTTTCCAGATCTTCCCATTCATCCTTTACGTCTTCCCGGGCCAAGTGCATCTGAACCCTGGCTTCATCCCGGTACTGTTTGACCTTTTCAGACAGCTTGTTGAACTCGTCTTGCATGCTCATGAATAGCTTCCCTCCCTGATGAGTGTATGCCTCTACAATGCGCTCTAAGCCGAAAAAGTGTCAAGAACCTTTGCTGGCCAGTAATGTCGCCATATCCCGGAGGTGGTGCCAGGGCGTCAGATCATCAAAGCCCTTGGCGGACCGGTCGGTCTGGCTGCAAAGAGCCAGCGCCTGATGCAGTTGGGCTGTGCCCAGGCGGGAGGCTGCCTGCCGGATGGCCGAGGCTCGCCGGGGCTGGAAAACGCCTTTCTTCTTCAGGAAGCCGGACGGGTTATCTCCCGGTTGCACGGTATAGCGTAATTCCAGGATCAGGTTGAGATCGCGGGTGAGTACGCTGAGCAGTCCCAGGGGGTTCTCGCCCTCCTGACGCAGTATGCCGATCATCTTGCTGGCATGGGCGGCACGACCGGACAGCAGTTCGGTGACCAGCTCGAAGCCGTTGAACCGGGCGCTGTCCTGCACCGCCTGCTCCACGGTCTCCTCATCAATGGTGCTGCCGTCGGTCAGCAGGGATAAACGGTCCAGCTCCTGGCTCGCTGCCAGCAGGTTCCCTTCCAGTCGCTCCGCCAGCATCATCAGGGCGCCCCGGGTAATGTTCAGGCCCTGGTTGCTGGCCCGCTGCTGCAGCCAGCCGGGAAACTTCTCCGGGTCCACCGGCCAGACCGGCACATGCACCCCGTGATTCTGGAGTTCCTTGTACCATTTGCGCTTGGTTTCGGCCGCGTCCAGCCGGGCGCTGATGATCAGCAGGACGACGTCTTCCGGTGGTGCCTGCAGTACCTGCTCCAGGACTTTACGGCCATCGCCAAGCTTGCCGGTAGGCAGGTGGATCTCGATCCGGCGCTTTTCCGCGAACAGCGACATGGCGTTGCACTCGTCGGCGACGGAATTCCAGTCCAGTTGATGATCGGCGTGGAAGGTCAGGCGGTCCAGGTAACCGGCATCCCGGGCTGCAGCGCGGATATGGTCACAGCATTCCTGTACCAGCAGCGGTTCATCACCCGAAACCAGGTAAACCGACGCCAGGCCTTTCTTGAGTTGCTGGGGAAGCTGGCCGGGCTGGGTCTTCATGGTTAATCCGCCGTGTTCTGGCTGGCCCGGTATTCGGTGATGATGGCGTCGATACGCTCCCGGGTCATGGGAGCCAGGCGGAATATCACCTGTTGCGCCATCCGGTCACTCAACTGGCGACGGACTTCTTCCTGTTCGCGCTGTTTGGCCAGCACATTGTCTTCATCGTAGCGGTAGCTCTCGCTGGCGCTCAGTTCCGAAGAGGCAATCAGAGGAATCTCATCGGTAGTGAACAATGTCAGCTGGACCGCGTGGCGCAGGACGTATTCCGCAGCAGCGGCGTCACTGGTGATGGCCGACGCCCGGCGGTCCTCCCGGTAATCCCGGAGGCGGACGACAAAGTCCGCCTCGGATTCGGGAGCGAGGGTGACTCCGCCCAGGCTGAGCTGTTCCCGCACAGACCGGCAGAAGTTGCCGGGCATGGCTTCCGGGCAGTCCACCGCCAGAGGTTGCAGCGCCGCCGGCACCGGCGAGGTCCCCCTGAGCTGGAATCCACAGCCGGCGATAACCGCGGCCAGACCCAGCAGAGCGGCTTTCGGGAGCAGGGTGTTCAGGGCAGGGCGATGAGACATATCAGTTTGCCACCACGTTGACCAGTTTGCCGGGCACCACAATCACTTTGCGAACGGTCTTGCCATCCGTGAAGCGTTGCACGTTCTCGTGTTCAAGCGCCAGTTTTTCGAGGTCGTCCCTGGCGATGTCCGCGGCTACGTCCGCCTTGGCCCTCACCTTGCCGTTAACCTGTAGCACCACGGTGATTTCACTGCGCACCATGGCGCTTTCGTCGGCTTCGGGCCAGGAGGCCTCGACAACCGGTTCTTCGTGACCCAGGTTCTGCCAGAGCTGGTGGCAGGCGTGGGGAACGATCGGGGCCAGCACCAGCACCGCCGTGTTGAGCGCTTCCTGGCGAACCGCCCGGCTCTGGGGCTCGGCGTCGGCCAGCTTGCTGACATCGTTGAGCAGTTCCATCACCGCCGCGATGGCGGTGTTGAAGGTCAGGCGGCGACTGATGTCGTCACTGACTTTCGCAATGGTTTCATGGGTCTTGCGCCGCAGCGCCTTCTGCTCGTCGGTCAGCGCGGATTCATCCAGCGTGGGTGCCGGGCCGTCTGCGGTGTGCTCGTGCACCATCCGCCACAGGCGCTTGATAAACCGGTGCGCGCCTTCCACGCCGCTGTCAGACCACTCCAGGGACTGCTCGGGAGGCGCGGCGAACATCATGAACAGGCGCACGGTATCGGCCCCGAATTCATCGATGATGGCCTGGGGGTCAATGCCGTTGTTCTTGGACTTGGACATCTTGGTGACGCCGCCGATTTCCACCGGCTGTCCGTCCTCTTTCAGCACTGCCCGGGTAACCTGGCCTTTGCTGTCGCGTTCGACAGTCACATCGGCCGGGTTGTACCAGGTTTTGCCGCCGTTGGCGTCGTCGCGGTAATAGGTCTCGGCCAGCACCATGCCCTGGGTCAGCAGGCGCTTGAAGGGCTCGGAACTGTTCACCAGGCCGACGTCGCGCAGCAGCTTGTGGAAGAACCTGGCGTACAGCAGGTGCAGGATGGCGTGCTCAATACCACCGATGTACTGGTCCACCGGCAGCCAGTAGTTGGCCGCGCCCGGGTCGAGCATGCCCTTGTCGTAGTTGGGGCTGCAGAAGCGGGCGTAATACCAGGAAGACTC
The DNA here is from genome assembly GCF_014201735.1 of Marinobacter oulmenensis. Taxonomy (GTDB): domain Bacteria; phylum Pseudomonadota; class Gammaproteobacteria; order Pseudomonadales; family Oleiphilaceae; genus Marinobacter; species Marinobacter oulmenensis. Next base: position 237,208 of record NZ_JACHFE010000006.1, read on the forward strand.
CATGAAGGTGTCAAAGGTGTCGGTTTCCAGAGTGGCGGGTTGGCCGTTGAATTCGGTTTTGGACCATTCGGGATCGGCCTTGATCGGTGACTGGACACCATCCATTTCCACGTCTTCCGGCAGGCGCACCGGCAACTGGTCATCCGGGACCGGCATTTCAGTGCCGTCTTCCAGAGTCATCATCGGAATCGGTGCGCCCCAATAGCGCTGGCGGGATACGCCCCAGTCACGCAGGCGGTAGTTGACCGTGCGTTTGCCAATGCCGTTATCTTCCAGATACTTGGCAATTTCATCGAAAGCCTCGTCGCTGGTCAGGCCGCTGTACTTGCCGGAGGAGACCAGAACGCCTTTTTCGGTGAAGGCTTTTTCCTGGACGTCGATCTCGCGGCTGTCGTTGGGTGCGATCACCTGTTTGATGGCCAGCTTGTACTTGAGGGCGAACTCATGGTCACGCTCGTCGTGGCCGGGCACCGCCATCAGGGCACCGGTGCCGTAATCGGTGAGCACAAAGTTGGCGACCCAGACCGGTACCTCTTCCTGGGTGAGCGGATGGATGGCCTTGAAGCCGGTGTCGATGCCTTTTTTCTCCATGGTGGCCAGTTCGGCTTCGGCCACTTTGCTGTTCCGGCATTCCTCGACAAACCCGGCGACGTCGCGATGGCGTTCTGCGGCCTCCCGGGCCAGCGGGTGCTCGGCCGCGACTGCCATGTAGCTCACGCCCATGAGCGTGTCCGGGCGGGTGGTGTAAACGGTCAGGCCCTGGTCACGGTCCTTCAGGGGGAAGGTCAGTTCCGTGCCTTCAGAACGGCCGATCCAGTTGCGCTGCATGGTCTTGACCTGTTCCGGCCAGCCTTCCATGTCTTCCAGATCGTTCAGCAGTTCCTCGGCGTAATCGGTAATGCGGATGAACCACTGGGGAATCTTTTTCTGCTCGACCAGAGCACCGGAACGCCAGCCCCGGCCATCCACCACCTGTTCGTTGGCCAGGACGGTCTGGTCGACCGGATCCCAGTTCACGGTGGACATTTTCTTGTAGACCAGGCCCTTCTCATAGAGGCGCGCGAAGAACCACTGCTCCCAGCGGTAGTAGTCCGGATCGCAGGTGGCCAGTTCCCGGCTCCAGTCATACCCGAAGCCCAGCTGTTTGAGCTGGCTCTTCATGTAATCAATATTGGCGCGGGTCCATTTGGCCGGCGCTGTCTTGTTGGCAATGGCGGCGTTTTCAGCGGGCAGGCCGAAGGCATCCCAACCCATCGGCTGCATCACGTTCTTGCCCTGCATGCGCTGATAGCGGGAAATCACGTCACCGATGGTGTAATTGCGAACGTGCCCCATGTGCAGCTTGCCGCTGGGGTAGGGGAACATGGACAAACAGTAGTACTTGGGCTTGCCCGGCTCTTCCTTTACTTTGAAGGTTTCGTTCTTTTCCCAGAACTCGCGGGCGCTCTGTTCTACTTCACGGGGATTGTATTGCTCGTCCATTCCTGCCATTACCAAAATAACCCTGTGTCAAAATGAAATTCGAAGGGGCCGAACATTCTAACGCACAGCGGGCGTAACAGGTAGTCTGCCAAGGCCGCCAACTTGTGGCAGACTTGTCCTTATGGGGTCCGGGTTGTATCGCGGCCCCACCAGTTCGCAAGCAGAGGATGTGCCATGAACGAATCAGAACGCAGTCACCTGTCAGGAAAAGCCCTGGAGGCCTACGACCGGATGCTTGAAAGGGTCCAAGGGCGGTTGAAACAGATGCAGGAAACCTCGCTGCAGACCCTGGAGGATGAGGTTCAGCAGGCGGTCGAGTTCGAGTATGAACTGGAGGAATTGACCCGCGAGGAGGCGGACCTCCTTGGTGCCTACCTCCAGCGGGATCTGGAGCATCTGCTGCACTTTGTCGAGGAGACCGGCGAAGGACTGCGGGAGTGGCTGCAACTGGATCTGTCACTGCTGGAGAACACCCTGGCCGACCGCCTGTTATCGGTGGCTGACCAGACCCTGGTGGATACTCTGGAACTCAAGCAGAAACTGGAAAACGACGATGCCGGCCACTACATCTCCGGCGAGGTGGCGACAGCCGGCATGTTCCGCTGCATGAACTGCAGTCACATGGTCTGCCTGACCCGTACCAGTCACCTGCACCCCTGCGACGCCTGTGGTTCCCATTACTTCGAGCGGGTGACCAGCCACTGGCCTCCGAAGGAGGCGTGATCAGTTCCTGGGGATCACCCGTTCACGGACGAACACCACCAGGATGATTGCCAGTGTCAGCACCGGCCAGGAGCCGGTCTGCATGTAAGGGGTGCTGCCACTGGCGGAGTAGGCTTCGCCAGTGAGCACCGCCCGCTCAAACTGCGGGATACGGTCGCGGATTCTGCCCCGGTTATCGATAATGGCGGTAACCCCGTTGTTGGTCGCCCGCAGCATGTAGCGGCCGGTTTCCAGCGCGCGCATGCGTGCCATCTGGAGATGCTGAAGCGGCCCGATGGAATCGCCAAACCAGGCATCGTTGCTGACCGTCAAAAGCAGCCCGGCGTCCCGGGCGTTGAAGGCAACGAAGTCCGGGTAAGTCACTTCGTAACAGATGTAAGGCATGACCCTGGTGCCATTGGCCTGCAGCGGAGACTGGTATTCCGGACCCGGCGTGAAGTTACTCATGGGCAGGTCGAAAAAGCCGATGATCCCCCGGAGTACCCCGGCCATGGGCACGTACTCGCCAAAGGGCACCAGTTTCTGCTTGTGGTACATACCCTTGCCGTTGCCGGTGGCCATGATGCTGTTATGGAAGGTGTAGTCCTCCACGTCTGCGCTGTAGCCATACCAGGGGATGCCGGTAATCAGCGTGCTCTGCTCACCCAACTGACTGTTGATGTAATGGATCAGTTCGCCCGCCTGATCCTGGGGCACCGGGATGGCGGTCTCCGGCCAGAGCACCAGATCTTTCTGCCAGTGGTCGCGGCTGAGCTCCAGATAGGTGGTCATCTGCTTGCGCTGGAATTCCGGGTCCCACTTGATCTGCTGGGGAATATTGCCCTGAACCGCGGCAACCGAGACCGGTTCTTCGTCAAGCTGCGTCCAGGAAACCTGATGCAGTATGGGGGCGACGATCCATGGCAACAGACCTGCCATCAGTGTCAGACCGGCATAACGGCGATGCCCTGTCAGAAGAAGCCAGGCAATGGCGTAGGCGGCCACGCCGGTCAGGGTGATCATGAAGGTGACGCCATGCACACCGAGTACCGGTGCCAGACCGGCCAGCGGGCCATCGGTATGGGCAGTGCCCAGGTAGAGCCAGGGGAAACCGGTCAACAGCCAGTTGCGTAACCAGTCACCCAGTACCCAGATAGCGGGAAACAGGAGCAGCCTGCGGATCGCGTTCTGCTTTGCCAGTTTGCCCCAGAACCAGAAGGCCAGGCCATGGAACAGGGCGACACCGGCAATGAACAGGGCCATCAGTACTACGGCGACGGCAGTGCCGGTATTGCCGTGTTCGCTGATGCTGATGTAAATCCAGCTGACGCCGGAGGCGAACAGCCCCACGCCCACCAGCCAGCCTGAACGGAACAGAGCCGTCGGGCGCTGGTGAACGGTGACCAGCAGGATCAGGGCAATGGAGGCGGGCCCCAGCCACCAGAGATTGAACGGTGTCAGGGTCAGGGTCTGCAGGGCACCGGCGACGACCAGCACGGCCGCACCGAACCACGGGTTATTGAAAAACGGCAGATTCAGAGGGTGCCTGGGGTGGGGCTCATGACTCACTTCGGGTTACCTGCAACAGACGGATGACTCGGTTATCGGCGTTGGCAATGGTAAACCGCAATCCGCCGAATTCAACCGTCTCACCCCGCCTGGGCAGGTGACCGAATTCCTTGAGTACCAGGCCGCCGATGGTGTCGAAGTCTTCCTCGTCCAGTCCCGTTTCGAAGAACTCGTTAAAATCGTCAATGGGCGTAATGGCTTTGACCGCGTAAACACCATCACCCCGGGCCTTGATGTGGGTTTCTTCGTCGAAATCGTGCTCATCCTCGATTTCGCCGACAATCTGTTCGAGCACATCTTCAATGGTGATCAGGCCGGCGGTGCCGCCGTATTCATCCACCACAATGGCCATGTGGTTGCGGTTTTCCTTGAATTCCTTGAGCAACTGGTTCAGTCGCTTGCTCTCGGGCACGAAGTTGGGTGGGCGCAGGATTTCCCGGATGTGGTTCCAGTCCAGCTCATTGTTGATCGCAAGAGGCAGAAGGTCCTTGGCCAGGAGAACACCGATGACGTCATCCTGATTTTCGCCAATGACCGGGAAGCGGCTGTGGGCGGAGGCCATGATCTCGGAGAGGAACTCTTTGGGGTCCTGGGCCGCTCTCACGGTGATCATCTGGGACCGGGGGATCATGATTTCATCCACCCGCATGTCGATCACCTGCATGGCACCCTCAATGATGCTCATGGAATCGACATCAATGATGTTTTGGGACTCGGCGTCCCGTAGGATTTCCAGCACATCCTCTACGGATTCCGGCCCGCTGGAGAAGGCCTGTGATATGCGCTCCAGCCAGGACTTGCCGCCCTGGCCGCGACTCGACTGGTCGTCGCTCATGAGTCTGGTTCCGTTTCCTCTGCTTCGTAAGGGTTATCAAAGCCAAGCTGAGCAAGCAGCCGGATTTCGAGGGCTTCCATGACCTCGGCGTCTTTGTCTTCGATATGATCATAGCCCTGAAGGTGCAACATGCCGTGCACCACCATATGCGCCCAGTGGGCTTCCGGATCCTTGTGCTGATCGCGGGCTTCCTGCTCAACAACCGGAGCGCAAATCACGAGATCTCCGGCCAATGCAACCGTTATACCTTCTGGCGCCTCAAATGGAAAGGACAACACATTGGTGGGTTTGTCCTTGCCCCGGTACTGGTGATTGAGTTCACGGCTCTCGTCCGAATCCACGATCCGAACTGTCACTTCCGAATCGTGATCGCCCAGCCAGGCTGCCCCGGCCCAGGATTGAATCTGGATTTCGGTGGGGGTGCCGGGCCCTTCGAAGGCATCCTGGAGATCTACGGTCAGCTCTGTCATTGGCCGGTTGCGCTCGCGTCGTCAAAGGAATCATAGGCTTCGACAATGCGCTGGACCAGGGGATGGCGAACCACATCCTGGGCTTCGAAACGCGTGAAGCCGATACCGGAAACCTTGCTCAGTACGTGAGCCGCATGGATCAGGCCCGAATTCTGGCCTCGGGGCAGGTCCACCTGGGTGGTGTCACCGGTGATCACGGCGGTAGAGCCGAAGCCGATCCGCGTCAGGAACATCTTCATCTGTTCGCGGGTGGTGTTCTGGCTCTCGTCGAGGATGATGAACGAGTTGTTCAGCGTGCGCCCGCGCATGAACGCCAGCGGGGCAATCTCGATCACGCTTTTCTCGATCAATCGGGTAACCTGATCAAAGCCGAGCATTTCATAAAGGGCGTCGTACAGTGGACGCAGGTACGGGTCGACCTTCTGGGCCAGGTCCCCGGGCAGAAAACCCAGCTTCTCGCCGGCTTCCACCGCCGGGCGAACCAGCAGGATGCGTTTTACCTGTTCGTCTTTCAGTGCCTCCACGGCACAGGCGACTGCCAGCCAGGTTTTACCGGTACCGGCCGGGCCAATGCCGAAGTTCAGGTCGTGGGTGCGGATGTTGTGCACATACTTCTGCTGATTACGCCCACGAGGCTTGGCGGTCATTTTCGGCGTTTTGATAACCGTGACCTGACCTTCGTCGTAGGGGACATCTTCCGGTAGCCGTTCCAGGCCGGTCTCCCGGATGTACAGGTGGACGGTGTCCGGCGGAATGTCGTCGGTGGCTTCGGTTTCCCGGTACATGTGCCGGATGACTTCCACGGCCGCCGCGACATTTTCGGTGCCTCCCTCTACCCGGAAGTGGTGCCCGCGACGGCCAATTTTCACCTCAAGGCGTTTCTCGATCATCTTGAGGTGCTCGTCAAACTGTCCGCACAGGGTAGCCAGGCGGCGCTGGTCTACCGGGTGCAGGTCAAATTGTCTGGAATCGTGTGTGTTCAAGGTTTCTCCGGTTTGATCGCTTTTCGCTGACTGGGTGCTGGCCTCTGTCAGGAACAGGCATTTCTGAATTGGAGTATGGCTGATGCGTGGTACCGCTTCCACAGAGACGCTACGAGCACATCCATGTGGGCTTATTTCGGGCCGTCCATGGCCCTCAATACTCTGTGGAAGCGGTACCACGCATCGCCTTTCTGTTTATTTGCAGGCCCTATTACTGAAAAACAAGCCATGTCAGGCCGTCGTTGTTTTTAATAGGCCCGTTTGGCGTTAAGTGAAGTGCGGTCAGGTTGAGCTTCCAAAAATGTGCGGAGCCATGGATGGCGGAGCCCAAGCGTCACATGGACGTGCCGAAGGAGCGTTTTTGGGAAGCTCAACCTGATCGTGCTTCGAGCTCCCATGGTCCCCGGCATCTATTATGTGGCTATCAGGACGTTGTGCAGCATATCTCCTGGCATCCAATCATAATCACATGGGTCGAAATTTTTGGTTTGCAGAAACGTTAAAAGAGTTCCGAATTAATCGGCACACCCCGCAAGGAGTTCGGGTAAGCCTCCACAATCTCCACATCAATAAAGTGCCCGACCACCTCCGGGTTTTCGTGGCGGAAGTTCACGATGCGGTTGTTCTCCGTGCGCCCCGCATACTCGCCCGGATCCTTCTTGGACAGGCCGGTTACCAGAATGCGCTGGGTAGAGCCCACCATCTTGCGGCTGATGTCCATGACGTTCTGGTTCAGCCGCTCCTGCAGAATGCTCAGGCGCTGCTTCTTCACCTCTATCGGGGTGTCGTCCGGAAGATCCGAGGCCGGTGTACCGGGCCGGGCGCTGTAGACAAAGCTGAAGGACATGTCGAAGCCAATGTCGTTGATCAGCTTCATGGTGTCCTCGAAATCCTTCTCCGTTTCACCCGGGAAGCCGATGATGAAATCCGAGGAAAAGCTGATGTCCGGGCGAATCTTGCGCAAACGACGTAACTTCGATTTGTACTCCAACGCCGTGTGGCCGCGCTTCATGGCCGCCAGAACGCGATCTGAGCCGCTTTGTACCGGCAGGTGCAGATGACTGACCAGCTCCGGTACGCGTTCGTAGACGTCGATCAGGGCATCGCTGAATTCCACCGGGTGGGAGGTGGTGTAGCGGATGCGGTCGATGCCATCGATGGTGGCGATCATTTCGATCAGTTCCGCCAGATCCATGGTGTCGCCGTCGTGGGTTTCGCCCTGGTAGGCGTTGACGTTCTGACCCAGCAGGTTGATTTCACGTACCCCCTGGTTGGCCAGGTGGGCCACTTCGGCAATCACGTCGTCCACCGGCCGGCTGACTTCTTCGCCACGGGTGTAGGGCACCACGCAGAAGGTGCAGTACTTACTGCAGCCTTCCATGATGGACACGAACGCAGACGGGCCATCGGCGCCCGGCTCCGGCAGGTTGTCGAACTTCTCAATCTCCGGGAAGCTGACATCCACCACGCCAACCCCGTTACCCTTCGTTTTGATCTCACTGATCATGTCCGGCAGGCGGTGCAGGGTCTGCGGGCCGAAAACCATATCCACGTAAGGGGCCCGGTCGATAATGGCCTGGCCTTCCTGAGACGCCACACAGCCACCCACACCGATGATGAGGTCCGGCTTCTTGCTCTTCAGACCCTTCCAGCGGCCGAGCTGGTGGAACACTTTTTCCTGCGCTTTTTCCCGGATGGAACAGGTGTTCAGCAGCAGGATGTCGGCGTCGTCCGGTGAGTCGGTCATTTCAACGGTTTCGCCGGTTTTGAGCAGGTCCGCCATGCGCGCGGAATCGTACTCGTTCATCTGGCAGCCGTGGGTCTTGATGTACAGCTTCTTGGCCATGGTTCTCACGTGATTCGGTTTATGGGCGCCGGGGTGATGTAGGGCGCGGGAAAAAATGGACTGCGTATTATAACGGGGTGCCTAAACTTCAACCACCGTTGTCTCGGTATTCCATATCTGGGGGTATGCTATCATTTTGGGCCCTCTGTCTTTGGTGCCTGAAGACCTTTGGGGGTGACTTTCCAAAAAACGCTCCTTGCGGCACGTCCGTGTGACGCTTCGGCTCCGCCATCCCTGGCTCCGCAGATTTTTGGAAAGTCACCCCCAAAGCTCTTTGATCTCGCTATTGAGTGGCCGGATCAAAAGTTTTGGATGATCGGCGTTGGGTGGGCGGTGCTTTTTCTGCAGGAAAAATTGTCTGAGCGAAGCGAGTTGTTTTTTCCGGAAGAAAAAGCATCACCCATCCCGGCGCCTGCCCCCAAGCTTGACGTCAGCCATGACTGACCGACGAACCAAAAAGAAAACGAAACAAGCCATGACCCCCGAACGCTTAGCCCGAATCAAACAAACCCTCGACACCCGCCAGCCTGATCTGCGGGTTCTGACCGATCAGGTGCACAAGCCCCGCAATCTGTCGGCGATCATCCGTTCCTGCGATGCCTTCGGCGTGGCGAATATGCATGTGGTCTGGCCCAGGGACGGGTTTCGGGCGTTCCGGAAAACGGCTGGCGGCAGCTACAACTGGGTGACCACCCATACCCATCCCACGATGGACAGTGCCGTTAGCGAACTCAAAGCCCAGGGGCACAAGCTGTATGCGGCCCAGTTATCAGACCGGGCGGTGGATTTCCGCGATGTGGATTACACCGTGCCCTGCACGATCATCATGGGTAACGAAGTGGATGGCGTGAATCCGGTGACGGCGGAGCAGGCGGACGAGCACATCGTGATTCCGATGATGGGGATGGTGGAGTCCCTGAACGTGTCATCGGCCTGTTCCATCATTCTTTCCGAGGCCCAGCGCCAACGGAAACTGGCCGGACTGTTTGAGCATCAGCGACTGCCGGATGAGGAATACCAGCGCCTGCTGTTCTGCTGGTGCCAACCTACGGTGAAGCGCTACTGCGACGACCGGAACCTGCCGTACCCGCCGATTGATCCGGAAACCGGAGACCTGATCGACGGCGTCGGTTGGATGCAGGAGGTCCGCAAGCAGCGGGCGAATCGGCCACGGTGGGATCAGCAGCCGGAAAACCTCGCTGAGGAATAAGCAGCCCCGGTTATTCCTCCCGGGCTTCCAGATAACGCTGCAACTGCTCTCGCAGAGCCTTGGGCAGGCGGGTGATGGTCAGGGCGTCTTTGTCCCGGTCGTAGTAAACCGCCTGGTTCACGAGGTCAGAGGAGAAGGACACGCTCATGCCACCGCCGGAACCGGCGATGCGCACCAGTTTTTTGACCTTGCGGTGGTCCGGATGCAGTACGCCGCTTTCCGGCAGTTCCGCATTCTGGCTGGCGAATTCCTTGAAACGTTCGGGCTGGTTTTCGTCCAGGTAGCCGGACAGGGCTTCAATCTCTACCGGCTCGCCCATAGCGTGCTGGTCCTTGCAGAATTCGTAGGCCCGGTTGCGGACTTCGCCGGCTTTCTCGGGCTCGGAATTCTTGGCGAAGGCTTCCACCGCGTCCAGAAATGTCAGGGTTTCCTTTTCCACGTCCACATTGTTGGTGAAGCCGCTCAGGCGGATAAACAGATCGCCGGGCTCGCCGGTACCACGCCCGTGTACCAGGGTCAGGTAGTTGTCGCTGCCGTTCTCGCCCAGCCAGTCATCCAGTTCGATGCGCACGGCCAGGTTCAGGCGGGACAGGCTGATGATGTCGGTGGCATCCAGCCTTTCGCTGCCATCAAAGCGCATGGCGCTGTCGGTTTCCAGGATCAGCAGGTAGGCCACTTCGGAGTCGGCTAGGGATTCATGTACGAGCATGAGGTGGCCGTCGAATTCTTCCTGACAACCGTTAAGCAGTTCCTGCCACTGGCCGAACAGTCGGTCGGTGAGGGCGCTGAAGCTTTGCTTGTCTTCCAGGTAGTCCTTCAGCCAGGCGCTGAACGGGCACTCGCCCAGGTCCTCGGAGAAGCGGCCGTATTTCTTGCCCGGCTTGCTGTTGAACAGGCGCTTCATCTGCTTGTGCAGGCCCTCGTAGTCGCCACCGGGTTCCTGCAGGGCTTCGCCGGCAACAAGGCGCGCGGGCTGGCCCGGTTGGTACTGGCTGGCGAAAGCGGTGCGCAGGTGTTTGATGGCCATCGAGTTCGGCTCCTGTTGGCTTTGTCGGGGGATTCAGGCGGGAGAGATTCTGCCATGAATTGGGGTGGGATTCATGGGTGGTTTTCTATTTTTGGGGAAGGCCGTGGGGTATCCGCCGTACTCATTGTTTGAGAGCTATTCGTTATGAAGGGAGGTCTTGGTACAAAAGTCTGCCGGCGATGGGGTGGGGGTATGTTTTTCTGCCGGAAAAAGATGTCTGAGCGAAGCGAGTTATTTTTCCAAAGAAAAACATACCCCCACCCCGGCGCCAACCACCGAGGTAGGGATCTCAAATCTCAGGAATACCGAAAATCAGATCCGCTTACCGCGAACCAGCTCCTGAACCAGACCGGACACAGCCGCAGGAATGTCCTGCTCGGTGTCGGCTGTCAGTGTCGCGTTGGCCACATCCGAACCGAGGTTCTCGGCAATGGCGATCAGGCCATGGGCCGTCAGCAACTGGGCCACGCTGCGCCGTTCATCGGCAACGCCCGTGTTGGCTTCAGACACCACCACGGCCGTCTTGCCCTGGTCGAACAGGGCGCGCTCAAGCGCCACAGCCAGGGCCGGCGCCTGTTTGCCGTTGCAGGCAATGATGGCCGGTTTCTGGGCCAGGCGGCGAGCGCGCTCTTCGACGGTCACCGGGTCCAGTGACTCGGTACCATCGGCCAGCCCTTCGATCATGCCGGCACCAATGGTGATGTTGGTCAGCCGGTCAATGATGATAAAGCTGCCCGTTACCGGGTTGCGCTGGTAGGCATCGAACGCGATGGGCTGGTTGAGCGTGAGCTCACACAGGCCGATTTCGTTCAGTTGGAGCTGCTCCGGGTCGGCGCTCTGCTCCAGGGTGTTGACGTCGGTCTGGTAATGGATCTTCTTGACGGTCCCGGAGGTGAACGTTGGTCCGAGCTTGATGTCATACAGCCGGCCGGTTTCCAGGGGATCATCAATCATCCAGACAATGTTGGCGTTGAAACGGTTGGCCACTTCCGGCTCATCCGCCACCTTCACCAGCATGTCGCCCCTGCTGATGTCGATTTCATCTTCCAGGGTCAGGGTAATCGCCTGGTCAATGAAGGCTTCTTCCATCTTGCCATCGAAGGTCACGATGTCTTTGACCTTGCTGGTACGGCGGGAGGGCAGGGCCATGACTTCCTCACCCGGGCGGATCAGGCCGGAGGCAATGGTGCCGCAGAAGCCGCGGAAGTCGAGGTTCGGACGGTTGACGTACTGCACCGGAAAGCGGAAGTGTTCCAGGTTCTTGTCCCGGGAGACTTCCACGGTTTCCAGAATTTCCATCAGCGGCTGGCCGGTAAACCAGGGCGTGTTGTCGCTGTGGCTGACCACGTTGTCGCCTTCCAGTGCGGAAATCGGTACAAACCGGATGTCTTTCAGGCCCAGGCGGGCGGCGAACGCCAGATAGTCGTCCTTGATTTCGTTAAAGCGCTCTTCGCTGAAATCCACCAGGTCCATCTTGTTCACAGCCACCACGATGTGGCGAATGCCCAGCAGCGAGGCAATGTAGGAATGCCGGCGGGTCTGGGTCAGTACGCCGTGGCGGGCGTCGATCATCAGGATCGCCAGTTGTGCCGTGGAGGCGCCGGTGGCCATGTTGCGGGTGTACTGCTCGTGGCCCGGGGTGTCGGCGATGATGAATTTGCGCTTGTCAGTGGAGAAGTAGCGATAGGCGACATCGATGGTGATGCCCTGTTCCCGCTCGGCCTGCAGGCCGTCCACTAGCAGGGCCAAGTCCAGCTTTTCGCCGGTGGTGCCCATCTTGGCGCTGTCGGTTTTCAGGCTGGCCATATGATCTTCATAGATCATCTTGGTGTCATGCAGCAAGCGCCCGATCAGGGTGCTCTTGCCATCATCCACGCTGCCGCAGGTCAGCAGCCGCAGCAGTTCCTTGTTTTCGTGCTGTTTCAGGTAGGCCTGAATATCTTCGGCAATCAGGTCGGACTGGTGTGACATCTCAGAAGTACCCTTCCCGCTTTTTCTGTTCCATGGAGCCCGCCGAGTCGTGGTCAATGACCCGACCCTGGCGCTCGGAGCTTTTTGCCAGCAGCATTTCCTGGATGATATCCGGCAGGGTGGCGGCCTCGGATTCGATGGCGCCGGTCAGCGGATAGCAGCCGAGGGTGCGGAAGCGGACCGATTTCATCATCGGCTCTTCACCTTCCTTCAGCGGCATGCGGTCGTCATCGACCATGATCAGGGTGCCGTCGCGCTCTACTACCGGGCGTTTCTCGGCGAAGTACAGCGGAACGATGTCGATGTTTTCCAGGTAGATGTACTGCCAGATATCCAGCTCGGTCCAGTTGGACAGGGGAAATACGCGAATACTCTCGCCCTTGTTGATCTTGCCGTTGTAGATATTCCACAGCTCCGGGCGCTGGTTTTTCGGGTCCCAGCGATGGTGCTCATCGCGGAAAGAGTAGACCCGCTCCTTGGCGCGGGATTTTTCCTCGTCCCGGCGCGCGCCGCCAAAGGCGGCATCGAACTTGTACTTGTCCAGGGCCTGTTTCAGGGCCTGTGTTTTCATGATGTCGGTGTGCTTGGCGCTGCCATGGGTGAACGGGCCCACGCCCTGTTTCACGCCTTCCTGGTTGGTATGCACGATCAGGTCCAGGCCATACCGGCTGACCTGTTTATCCCGGAATTCGATCATGTCACGGAACTTCCAGGTGGTGTCCACGTGCATCAGCGGGAACGGCGGCTTGCCCGGATAGAACGCCTTGAGCGCCAGGTGCAGCATCACGGCGGAATCTTTGCCGATGGAGTAGAGCATGACCGGGTTATCAAATTCGGCGGCGACTTCCCGGATGATGTGGATGCTCTCGGCTTCCAGCTGCTTGAGATGGGTGAGGTTGTAAGTGGTCATGGTCATCCGTTTTCGCAGGGTGCGGCTTGATCAATGGATGGCTTACTATATCAGTGTAAGAGAGGTATAAAAATGAGGAAAAAGAGAACTTTTCGTTCTAGAAATATGGCGGGTAAGTCCGTGGGGAGTGAATGACAATCCCTGTCATTCCGGTGTCTGTTCTTCCAGAACCTTCTGCTCGGCCAGTAGTCGAGCCACGTATTTGTCCACGTAGTCGAAACCGTTGCCTTCGAATTCGCTGAACTGGATACCAACCTGGAATTCGTCCCTGGAGATTCGGCGCAGGTGGACGATGTTGCCTTCCGCGAAAACCGTGGCCGGCTGCGCTGGCAGAACCGGAACCGGGAAACGGGTTTTTACTTCGATCCAGTTTCCCGGGGCCGGTGGCAGCATGTTCGGGATCAGCTGGCGTACCGTCTGCTGATCGCATGAGAGCATAAGACCAGCCCGGGACAGATTGGAGGCGCGGCAGTTCATGCAACCGCCATCGTCGCACTCAACGGTTACGTCGATGGTGACATCCACCCGTTGCTGGTTGCGCAGGTTTGGCCGAACGGTCGGTGTCCTGACTCTGACTCTTCTGGCCAGTCCGGTTTCTTTAAAGGAGGATACCTTCCCCATAGTCATTTCCGTAATAAGGCCCGACATTTCATAGGGATTCTAGGTGCCCAAAAAGTGAACAGCAAGTCTGGTACCTGAAATTTGTCAGATTTGTGAATCGTATTTGAGCAGCGTCACTTTGTTGTGGCCTTTGCTCGGGGTGCGGTGATGGCCAACGTGATTGGGGGCAGGCTGAGCCGGAATCCAGTCTCACAGCCTGTGGTGGGGCGGTGGTTAATGAGTGAAAAGTTTCAGTTCAGAAGGCGGTCGGCCGCTCGACAGCCGATGCCCCTGGTATCGATGGCATGGTCTACCTCGATGGCGAGACCGGCCTGGCGCCCGGTGAGATCGTACAAGCCGTTGTCGAACACGCCGACGAGCACGATCTCTGGGGCGTCCTGGCCTGATCCCCCGAGTGGAGGTCAGGCCTCTTCCAGCTTCTGGATGATGTCTGAGTAGAACTCGTTGAAGTTCTGGAACTCGTAGCTGTCCTGGCCGCAGCAGCGGATGTTTCCGGACTTGATGTCGTAGATCCAGCCGTGAATCTGGATCTTGCCGTTCGCCAGTTTGGCCGCCACCGTAGGGTGAGTGCGCAGGTGCTGGACCTGCTGCAGCACGTTCTCCTCAATGGCTTCGTTCAGGAACTGGGCATCCAGCGGCTGATCGCTCGCGATGCCGTGGCGTTCCCGGACGATCTCGATGGCCGACCGGCAATGGCCCAGCCATTCCTGCACGTGGGGTAGCCCTTTCAGCCCCTGAACATCCAGGGCGCCTTTTATCGCGCCGCAGTCGGTATGCCCGCAGACGATAATGTGCCGGACATTCAGTACCGCCACCGCAAACTCGATGGAGGCGGTCATGCCCCCGGTTTCATTGCTGTGCGGAGGTATGATGTTGCCGGCATTCCGGCAGATGAACAGGTCACCCGGGTGGGTGCCTGTCATCATGTTCGGGTCGATTCGTGAATCCGAGCAGGTGAAGAACAGCACATCCGGGTTCTGGCCGGTGGCCAGTTCGCCAAACAGGTCTTTGTGCTCAGGGTAAACGTTCTTTCGAAAATCCAGTACACCACGAATGATATGGTCCATAAGCGTCCTCATGTGCCTCAGCTGATATCGATGAGCACTTCTCCGGGCGTCACTCGATCGCCCTTGTTCACGTAGATAGCCTGCACGGTACCGTCGATGTTGCTGTGAACCTCGGTTTCCATTTTCATGGCCTCGGTGATCAGCACGGCCTGGCCGGCTTTCACTGAGTCACCCTCGTTCACCAGGATATCGACAATGTTACCGGGCATGGCGGTTGTCACATGGCCGGGCTCGGTCGCCTGCTTGCGGCCACTGCCGCCCTCCGCCACGTACTCATTGAGCGATTCAAACACCACTTCCTCGGGCATGCCGTCCAGCGACATGTACAGCTTGCGCTTGCCGGGTCCCGAAGCACCCACACCGGTCACGGCGACCTCATAGGTTTCACCGTGCACATCAATCTTGAACTCGGTGGCCACAGAAGCGGCGATCTGATCCTGGCCCTTGGCTTCCGGTGGCAGCAGTTCCTCC
This sequence comes from Marinobacter oulmenensis, assembly GCF_014201735.1. Taxonomy (GTDB): domain Bacteria; phylum Pseudomonadota; class Gammaproteobacteria; order Pseudomonadales; family Oleiphilaceae; genus Marinobacter; species Marinobacter oulmenensis. The sequence goes on from NZ_JACHFE010000006.1 coordinate 252,372, forward strand.
GGCTGCAGTGTGCCGTCGTTGCGCTGCTGCAGGAATTCCCGCCCCAGGTCTGGAAACATGGCGTAGGTAAGCACATCTTCCTCACTGGTGGCCAGACGACCAATGTCTTCCCTGAGCTTGCCAAGCTCGGCACTCAGCAGGTCGGCAGGGCGACCTTCATTGACCGATTCGTTACCGATCGCCTTTTTCTGAAGGTCGTTGTTGACGGCCGCCGGGGGCTGGCCATAGCCACCCTGCAGGTAGCGTTTCACTTCGTTGGTGATGGTCTTGTAGCGTTGCCCGGAGAGAACGTTGTAGACCGCCTGGGTGCCCACAATCTGGGAGGTCGGCGTCACCAGCGGTGGGAATCCCAGGTCCTCCCGAACTTTCGGGATTTCACTGAACACGTCCCGGATTTTCTCCAGGGCATTCTGTTCTTTGAGCTGGTTGGCCAGGTTGGACATCATGCCCCCCGGAACCTGGTTGATCTGAACGCTGACGTCTTCCTTGGTGAATTCGCTTTCGAACTGGTGGTACTTCTTGCGTACCTCGCGGAAGTAGTCGGCAATCTCCGAGAGCAGTTCCAGGTCCAGCCCGGTGTCGTAGTCCGTCTCCTTCAGCGCCGCCACCTGGGACTCGGTGGCCGGATGGCTGGTGCCCTGGGCAAACGAGGAAATGGCGGTGTCGATCCGGTCGGCACCGGCTTCAATCGCTTTCAACTGACACATGGGCGCCAGTCCGGAGGTGGAGTGGCTGTGAATCACCAGCGGCAGATCCACTTCGCTCTTGATGGCCCGTACCAGTTCTTCGGTGGCATAGGGTGTCAACAGGCCGGCCATATCCTTGATGGCAATGGAATCGGCGCCCATGGCCTGGATGTCTTTTGCCTGTTTCACGAACAGCTCCGGCGTGTGCACCGGGCTGGTGGTGTAACAGATGGTGCCCTGGGCATGCTTGCCGGCGGCCTTCACCGCCTTCATCGCCGTTTCGATGTTGCGCAGATCGTTCAGGGCATCGAATACCCGGAACACATCAATGCCGTTTTCCGCCGCCTTGTGAACAAAGGCTTCCACCACGTCGTCGGCGTAATGGCGGTAGCCGAGCAGGTTCTGGCCACGCAGCAGCATCTGCAGACGGGTGTTGGGCAGGGCGGCGCGCAGTTGGCGCAGGCGTTCCCACGGGTCTTCCTTGAGGAAGCGCACGCAGGCATCAAAGGTTGCGCCGCCCCAGACCTCCAGGGACCAGTAGCCGACCCGGTCGAGTTTCTCGCAGATCGGCAGCATGTCCTCGGTGCGCATGCGGGTGGCGATCAGCGACTGGTGGGCATCCCGCAGGATGACATCGGTAACTTCAATTTTCTTGGCATGACTCATGTTGGTTCCTCCCGAAGATTACCAGCCGGCGTGGGCAGCAATGGTGGCCGCGATCGCCAGGGCGATTTCGCTTGGGTGACGTTTGGTGGAATAGTTCAGCAACTCCGGATGCGCCGGTACAAAGCTCGTATCAAACAGGCCCTTACGGAAGTCCGGGTGGTCCAGAATCTGCTGGTAGTAGTTGGCCGTGGTCTTGATGCCGTGCAGGCGCATGTCGTCCAGGGCCCGCTTGCCCCGGTCGATCACCTCGTCCCAGGTGAGCGCCCAGACCACCAGCTTCAGGCACATGGAGTCGTAGTAGGGCGGGATTTCATAGCCGGTATAGATGGCCGTGTCCACGCGCACGCCGGGGCCTCCGGGGGCGTAGTAGTGAGTGATCCGGCCAAAGCTGGGCAGGAAGTCGTTTTTCGGGTCCTCGGCATTGATCCGGAACTGAAGGGCGTAGCCCCGGTACTGGATGTCTTCCTGACGATAGGTCAGGGGCAGGCCGGAGGCGATGCGGATCTGCTCACGAACGATATCGACGCCGGTAATGGCTTCGGTAATGGTGTGCTCCACCTGAACCCGGGTGTTCATCTCCATGAAGTAGACTTCGTTGCCGGTCAGCAGGAACTCGACCGTGCCGGCGTTCTCATAGCCCACGGCCTTGGCAGCCTTGACCGCCAGGCCGCCGATGTACTGGCGCTGCTCCGGGGTCAACTGGGGGCTGGGGGCAATTTCGATCAGTTTCTGGTTACGGCGCTGAATCGAGCAGTCCCGTTCGAACAGGTGCACGGCCTCGCCCTGGCTGTCCGCCAGAATCTGCACTTCGATATGGCGGGGATTGACGATGCACTTCTCCATGAAGACCTCGGCGGAGCCGAAGGCCTTGGTCGCCTCCGAAATCACCCGTGGGTAGTGAGTCTTGAGCTCTTCGGGCGTGTCGCATCGGCGGATGCCCCTGCCGCCACCGCCGGAGGTGGCTTTGACCATGACCGGGTAGCCAATGTCATTGGCCAGCTTCAGGGCTTCATCCAGGTTTTCCAGGTTGCCGTCAGAGCCCGGTGTGACCGGGACCCCGGCGGCACGCATGCTGCTACGGGCCTGCGTCTTGTCGCCCATCTTGTGAATGACGCCGGAAGCCGGGCCAATAAAGGTAACGCCCTGCTGTTCGCAGAGACGGGCAAATTCGGCGTTCTCTGAGAGGAAGCCGTAGCCCGGGTGAATGGCATCGCAACCGGTTTCCAGGGCCAGGTTGACGATCCGGGCCGGGTCCAGATAGCCGGCAATGGGATCGTCCCCGAGGGAGTAGGCTTCGTCGGCCCGCTTGACGTGGAGGCCGTAGCGATCCGGTTCGGTGTAGATAGCTACGGACCGGACGCCCATTTCTGCACAGGCCCGAATGATCCGGACTGCAATCTCGCCCCGGTTGGCGATCAGGATTTTTTTGAGCATGGGAGATTCCCCGTTTTGCGTCCTTTGAAAAGGTCTATTCAGGCTATCGGGGTGGGCCTAAAAGGGAAAATTGATATTATTTGTGGTATATATAAGTAATACCTTATGGTTAGCTGAGCCGAGAGATTGCCTGATGCCAAACAGTATCCAGCAACTTGCCAACCGCCTGACTTTTCGCCAACTTCAGGTGTTCCGTGCCGTCCATGAGCTGGAAAGCTACAGCCGGGCCGGCGACCTGCTGGGGCTGACCCAGCCGGCGGTGAGCAGCCAGATCCGTCACCTGGAGCAGGCGCTGGGATCCCGGCTGTTTGAATACGTGGGGCGAAAGCTGTACTGCACGGCAGCGGGGGAGGAAATGGCAACCTGTGTGGCGGCCGTTTTCGGGGAGCTGGAGCGCGTGCAGAACCGGCTGGCGGCCCTGGAAGGGCGTGTCGCCGGCGAGCTCAAACTGGTGGCGGTCAGCACCGCCCAGTATGTGGTGCCCTATCTGCTGCGCTCCTTTCTTCAGCTCAATCCCCAGGTCAGCGTATCGGTCTCCGTGGTGAACCGCGCCACGGCACTGGAGAGCCTGAACGACAACCAGGCCGGGCTGGTGATCATGGGCATGGTACCCACCGACCGGCCGCTGGCGTCCTTGCCGTTTCTGGACAACGAACTGGTTCCGGTGGCGCCCCGGGGGCACCCGTTGCTGGATCAGGGCCGGGTCAGCCCGGAAACGTTTTTGCGCAGTCAGCTACTGACGCGGGAGCCGGGGTCCGGCAGCCGTCTGGCGCTGGAAGTCTTCTGCCAGGAGCACCGGCTGAAAATGGAGCCGGACATCGAGTTTGGCTCCAACGATGCCGTCAAGCACGCCGTGCTGGCGGGGTTGGGTGTGGCCGTGGTGCCGCGTCTGGGAGTGTTGTCGGAGCTGGCGCTCGGGAACCTTCAGGTGGTTGATGTGCCGGGGTTTCCGCTGCGGCGTAGCTGGTGTGTGGTCTATCCCCAGGCGCGGCAGCCCACGCCGGCCATGCAGGCGTTTATCGATTATATTCAGCAGAACATCGGGCAGTTTGAGCGTCTGTTTCGGCGCCTCAGTTCCTAGGTTGCTTGGGTGGGGTTTTCGTAGCGGTAACCCGGATCATGCGGGGTTTGGCGGGAAGCGCCTCATAAAAATGTGCGGAGCCATGGATGGCGGAGCTCAAGCGTCACAGGGATGTGCCGAAGGAGCGTTTTTTGTGAGGCGCTTCCCGCCAAGGCCCTGCCCGAAAAACAGCAGGCTAAGGCCCGGCGGAAAGTCCTGCTCATTCTTTGGCGTCACTCACCAAGCTTGCGAACAAGAATCTCGTTGAACAGCTTGGGGTTGCCCTGGCCTTTGGAGGCTTTCATCAGCGGGCCCATGAAGCCGCCAAGCATCTTCTTGCGCTTCTTGGGGTTGTCCTCGTTCTGATACTGCTCCACCTGCTCGGGCATGCTCGCCAGCACCTCATCCACCATGGTTTCCAGGGCGCCGGTGTCAGACACCTGCTTCAGGCCCTTGTCCTCAATGATGGCATCGACACTGTCGTTTTCACCGGTCCAGAGGGCATCAAATACCTTCTTGGCGCCGGCTGACGAGATTGTGGAGTCTTTTATTCGAGTAATTAGGCTGGCAATTACGTCGGGGCCAATAAACGCAAGCGCAATGTTTCTTATATTCTCTTGGTTCATTCGACTTGCGATTTCTCCGTTAAGCCAATTTGCTACGAGCTTTGGCTCACCGCACCTCCGTGATGCTTCTTCAAAGAAATTGGCCATGTTTGAGTCAGAGGAGATTGTAGAGGCATCCGCTGAATTCAGGTCGTACTCTTCCATCAAGCGCGCCTTCCGTTCATCCGGCAGTTCCGGCAGACTATTGCGGGCTTCCTCAATGAAGGAATCGTCGATCTCCACCGGCAGCAGATCCGGGCAGGGGAAGTAGCGGTAGTCGTTGGCCTCTTCCTTGGTGCGCATGGACCGGGATTCATCACGGTCGCCATTATAGAGACGGGTCTCCTGCACGATGCGGCCGCCGTCCTCAAGAATGTCGAGCTGGCGCTCAACCTCGTGATGGATGGCCTGCTCCATGAACCGGAACGAGTTCAGGTTCTTGGTTTCCGTACGTGTGCCCAGCTCGTCAGATCCTTTCGGCTTGAGCGAAATGTTGACGTCAAAGCGCATCGAGCCCTGGGACATATCGCCGTCACAAATACCCAGCGAGGTCACCAGACTGTGCAGCTTTTTGGCAAAAGCGACCGCTTCCTCGGCGCTGTTCATGTCTGGCTCGGTGACCACCTCGATCAGCGGCGTGCCGGCCCGGTTCAGGTCGATGCCGGACATGCCGTGAAAGTCCTCGTGCAGGGACTTGCCGGCGTCCTCCTCCAGGTGGGCATGGTGAATACGTACCCGCTTGGTGTCACCGCTTGGCAGATCAATGTCCATATGGCCCGGGCCGACAATAGGCTGGGCGAGTTGGGTGGTCTGATAGCCCTTGGGCAGGTCCGGATAGAAATAGTTTTTACGCTCGAACATGGAGCGCCGGCCAATCTCCGCATTGGTGGCCAGGCCGAACATCACCGCATAACGGAAGGCGTTCTCGTTTGGCACGGGCAGGGTGCCGGGCATGGCCAGGTCCACGGCGTTGGCCTGGGTGTTGGGTTCGGCACCGTAGGCGGTGCTGGAGCCTGAGAAAATCTTGGTCCGGGTGGCGAGCTGAACGTGAATTTCCAGCCCGATCACGATATCCCACTGCATGTGTTCGTCTCCTCTGTCGGGCTTATTTCGGCTCTCGCAGGTGCCAGTCGGTAGCCTGCTGGAACTGATGGGCGGCGTTCAGCAGGCGGGCTTCGGAGAAATGGTCTCCGATAATCTGCAGGCCCACCGGCAGTCCGTCGACAAAACCGGCCGGAACCGACATGGCCGGCAGTCCCGCCAGGTTGATGGCGATGGTGAACACATCCTCCAGGTACATGGCCACCGGGTCGGTGGTCTTCTCGCCCTGGGCGAAAGCCGGGGACGGTGTTACCGGGCTCATCAGTACGTCAACGTCCTTGAAGGCATTGATGAAATCCTGCTGGATCAGTCGGCGGACCTTCTGGGCCTGCAGGTAATAGGCATCGTAATACCCGTGGGACAGGGCGTAGGTCCCTACCAGAATCCGGCGCTTGACCTCGTTGCCAAAACCTTCAGCCCGGGTGCGGGTATACATGTCCATCAGGTCTTTCGGGTCTTCGCAGCGGTAGCCGTAGCGCACACCGTCAAAGCGGGACAGGTTGGCGGATGCCTCCGCCGGTGCGATTACGTAGTAGGCAGCAATCGCCAGCTTGGCGTTGGGCAGGGAAACTTCCTGAACAATGGCGCCCTGCTTTTCATACTCGCTGATGGCATTGCGGACCTGCTCGGCCATGGCCGGCGACAACTGGTCGCTGAAATACTCGCGGGGCAGGCCAATCTTCATGCCTTTAAGGGATTGGTCCAGAGTGGCGGTGTAGTCCGGCACTTCCCGGTCAATGGAGGTGGAGTCCCGTGGGTCAAAGCCGGCCATGACATTCAGCATCAGCGCGTTGTCTTCGGCTGTCCGGGCCATGGTGCCACCCTGGTCGAGGGAGGAGGCAAAGGCGATCATGCCGTACCGGGACACCCGGCCATAGGTTGGCTTGAGCCCGCTGATACCACAGAGGGCAGCTGGCTGACGGATGGAGCCGCCGGTGTCAGTGCCAGTGGCGGCCGGTACCAGGCGAGCAGCCACGGCCGCCGCCGAACCACCGGATGACCCGCCGGGTACCCGTTTCTGCCCGGAGCTCAGGCCCCATGGGTTGGTGACCGCGCCGAAGTGGCTGGATTCATTGGAGGAGCCCATGGCGAACTCGTCCATATTGGTTTTGCCCAGGCACACTGCGCCGGCGGCCTTGAACTTTTCCGCGACCGTGGCGTCGTAGGGCGGCACGAAGTTTTCGAGCATTTTCGAGCCGCAGGTGGTGCGGGTGCCATTGGTGCAGAAAATGTCCTTGTGGGCGAAGGGCACACCGGTCCAGGGCGTTGCCCGGCCAGCCGCACGCATGTCATCGGCTGCTTTGGCGTCGGCCAGGGCCTGGTCCTCGCATACGGTAATAAAGCTGTTGTACTTGCCGTCTTCCTGCTTCAGACGGTCCAGGAACTGCTGGGTCAGTTCCACGCTTGAAATCTTGCCGCTTTCCAGTTCCCGGGAAAGCTCTGCTACGGACTTGTTATGCATCATGAATCCTGAAGTCTCTGATGGCTGATCACTCAATCACTTTCGGAACCAGGTACAGGCCTTTCTCCGTGGCCGGGGCGATGGCCTGGAATCCGGCACGCTGGTCGGTTTCCGTCACCTCGTCGGCACGCAGTCGTTGAACGGCGTCCAGCGGGTGTGCCATGGGTGCAACCGAATCGGTGTCTGCCGCGCCCAACTGGTCCACCAGGTCCAGAATATTGCCCAGATCTTTCTCCAGTGCCGAAACCTGCTCGTCGTCCACTTTTATGCGGGCGAGCACGGCAACCTTCTCGATGTCCTCGCGGGAAATGCTCACGTTGCCTCCAAATGTGTGAAAACAATTTAATGGGAGATGCTTGGGGAAACCGCCTGTCATGCCCCTTTTAAAACCGGCCTGCTATGGTATCAGAATCCCTGTCCCGATGGTTCCCCGGGCCGCAGCAAAACCTGCCGCAAAATATCATCATGGCAATGCCTGTAGCCCGGATGGCGCCTTGCCTGCACATGCCCTCACTGCTAAAGTTGCCGCATTCTTTTCTGCAACCGCAACTCTCAGGTTGAAACAACACGAATGTTAATCAAAAGACTCCGAGGCATCTTCTCCAGCGACCTGTCCATCGATCTGGGCACCGCCAACACCCTTATTTACGTGCGTGAGCGCGGAACCGTCCTGAACGAGCCGTCAGTTGTCGCGATCCGCACCAATAATTCCCAGAAAATGGTCGCCGCCGTCGGCTCCGAAGCCAAGCGTATGCTGGGTCGTACGCCGGGCAATATCACCGCCATCCGTCCGATGAAAGATGGCGTTATCGCCGACTTTGTCGTCACCGAGAAAATGCTGCAGCACTTCATTCACAAGGTGCATGAAAACAGCTTCATTACCCCGAGCCCGCGGGTTCTGGTGTGTGTGCCCAGTAAATCCACCCAGGTGGAGCGCAAGGCCATTCGTGAATCCGCTCTGGGCGCCGGCGCCCGGGAAGTGTTCCTGATGGAAGAGCCCATGGCCGCCGCCATTGGCGCCGGCCTGCCGGTGGAAGAAGCCAGTGGCTCCATGATTGTGGACATTGGTGGCGGTACCACGGAAATCGCCATCATCTCCCTGAACGGCATTGTCTATGCCGAATCCGTCCGGGTCGGTGGTGACAAGTTTGACGAAGCCATCGTGACCTATGTGCGTCGCAATTACGGCAGCCTGATCGGCGATTCCACCGCCGAGCGCATCAAGCACGAGATCGGTTGTGCCTATGAGGGGCTGGAAGTCCGGGAAATCGATGTCCGCGGACGCAATCTGGCAGAGGGCGTGCCTCGTGCGTTTACGCTGAACAGTGAAGAGATTCTGGACGCCCTGCAGGAATCCCTGGCGCAGATCGTTCAGACGGTCAAAAGTGCGCTTGAACAGTCCCCGCCCGAGCTGGCCTCGGATATCGCCGAGCGCGGTATTGTCCTGACCGGTGGCGGCGCGCTGCTGCGGGGCCTGGATCAGTTGCTCAGCGAGGAGACCGGCCTGCCGGTGATCATTGCCGAAGATCCGCTGACCTGCGTGGCCCGTGGCGGCGGCAAGGCACTTGAAGTCATGGATCGCGGCGGCATTGGGATGTTCTCCCAGGAGGGTTGATCCCGTGGGAGGGCTTCGCCATTAAAACCATCTTTGTCCAGGGGCCGGTGCCCGGCCTCAGGCTCTTTCTGGTTATCCTCGTATCGGCAGCGTTGATCGCTGCCGATGCCCATTTTGACCGGCTGTCTCCGATGCGCAGTGCCATTTCCACAGGGCTGGCGCCGGTGCACTGGCTGGGCAATGCCCCCTATCGTTTCAGTGACTGGTTCTCCGGCCTGTTTGTCACCCGTGGTGATCTGGAGGAGGAAAACGAGGAACTGAAAACCCGTCTGTTGATTCTCGAGCGCCGGGCGCTCAAATATGCCGCTCTGGCGGCCGAGAACAATGAACTCCGACACCTGCTGAATTCATCGGAAACTCTGGATGACCGTGTGGTGGTCAGCGAGGTGGTGGGTGTCTCTCCGGACCCCTTTTCCCATGAGATCATCATTAACAAGGGCGAAAGCGACGGGGTCACCGTGGGCCAGGCCATTCTTGATGCGGAGGGACTGATGGGGCAGGTGATCCAGACTAGCCAGTTTACTTCCCGCGTTCTCCTGGTTTCTGACAGCAGCCACGCGGTTCCGGTGGAGGTCGTGCGAAATGGTCTGCGGGCGGTGCTTCTGGGGACTGGCCAGAGCAATGAACTGGACCTTGTTCACGTGCCCGACACAGCCGATATCCGCGAAGGCGATATGCTGGTCAGTTCCGGGCTGGGCGGCCGCTTCCCGCGCGGATACCCGGTGGCGGAAGTCAGCAGCATCACCAAGGAAGCCGGTGAGCCCTTCGTCAGTATCAAGGCCTCGCCGGAAGCCCGGTTGAGCCAGAGCCGGCTGGTGCTGGTGGTTTTCCAGCGCCAGGAGGAGTCGGTACCCGACGCCATCGATAGTCCGGCAACCGGGGAGGTGAACTGATGCTGTCGGTTATAAGCTATCCCGTTTTCCTGGTATCGGTGGTCCTGTCCCTGGTACTGAGTATCTCCCTTTTCCCCGCCGGCTGGTTTGAGTTCCGCCCGGAATGGCTGGGGCTGGTGGTATTCTACTGGACCTTCCGGGCGCCGGCGCAGTTTGGCGTGCTGATGGCCTGGTGTCTGGGACTGTTGCTGGACGTGCTGGAAGCAACCCCCCTCGGCGTCAACGCCATGGCTATGGCCATGGTCGCCTTTCTGGTGTTGACCATTCACCAGCGCCTGCGCATGTATCCATTGCCGCAGCAGTGTCTGGTGGTGTTCCTGCTGCTGGGGGTCAGCCAGATGCTGGTGCATTTTATCAAACAGTTTCTGGGGGCCGACAATCCGGGGTTCAGCTACCTCTGGCCGGCCCTGACGTCTGCCATCCTCTGGCCGCTGGTGTCCAGCATTCTTGACCGTATCAATCACAAACTCGGGTAGTGTGCATGACGGCTCTGATTCTGGCTTCGGCCTCACCTCGCCGCGCCGAGCTGCTGACGCAGATTGGCCTGAGTTTTCGGGTGCAGCCGGCGAACATCGATGAAACGCCAGCTGCGGCTGAATCGGCCCTGGCCTATGTCGAACGCATGGCCCGGGAGAAGGCCCTGGCAGTGGCAGGACAACATCCGGAGGATCTGGTATTGGGCTCTGACACCTCGGTGGTGCTTGATGGGCTCATTCTGGGCAAGCCGGAATCAGATCAGCAGGCCCGGGAAACGCTCAATAGCCTTTCTGGCGTTACCCACCAGGTGATGACCGCCGTGGCGCTGGCCCGGGGCGAGTTCTGCGACACGGTGGTTTCAGTCACCGATGTGACCTTCCGTGACCTGTCCGACGACGAAATTGCCGCCTATGTCGCCACCGGGGAGCCCGCTGACAAGGCCGGCAGCTACGGTATCCAGGGCCGTGGTGGTATCTTTGTCAGTGAACTGAAGGGCAGTTACAGCGCCGTCGTCGGCCTGCCTTTGCAGGAAACCGCCGACTTGCTGGCGCAGGCAGGGTATCCGGTCTGGCAGGGCTGGCCAGGTGGCAGTAAGGAGAACGGAACATGAGTGAAGAAATCCTGATCAACGTGACGCCCGTCGAGACCCGGGTTGCCCTGGTGGAAAACGGCATGCTCCAGGAAGCGTACATCGAACGTACCAGCCGCAAGGGCATTGTCGGCAACATCTACAAGGGTAAGGTGGTTCGGGTGTTACCGGGGATGGAAGCCGCCTTTGTGGATATTGGGCTGGAGCGGGCCGCGTTCATCCACGCGTCGGATGTGGTCTGTAGCCAGACAGGCCCTGACGAAGCCTCCGACGTGCCCAAAACGGTGCCGGATATCCGGACACTGTTACGGGAAGGTCAGTCCCTGGTGGTTCAGGTGACCAAGGACCCCATCGGTACCAAGGGCGCGCGCCTGACCACCCAGCTTTCCATTCCGTCCCGCTATCTGGTGTTCATGCCCGGTGTCAGTCACATTGGTATTTCCCAACGCATCGAGGACGATACCGAGCGTAGCCGCCTGAAGGCACTCATCGAGCAGGCAGCGGTCGAGAAGGAGGACATCGACGGCGGTTTTATCATCCGCACTGCGGCTGAAGGCGCCTCGACCGAGGAGATGGTGGCCGACATGGTGTACCTGCACCGGGTCAGCCAGTCGATCAATGAGCGTATCACCCGGGTCAAGGCGCCCTGTGCGGTCTATCAGGATCTGCCTCTGTTTATCCGCACCATCCGGGATCTGATCCGTCCGCAGACCGAAAAAGTCCGGATTGATAGCCGCGAAAGCCATCAGCGGGTGATGGAGTTTGTTGACGAGTTCGTCACCGAATTCTCCGACAAGGTGGAATACTATCCCGGTGAGCGCCCGATCTTCGACCTCTATTCTGTCGAGGACGAGATCCAGAAGGCCCTGAGCCGGAAAGTGCAGCTCAAGTCCGGTGGCTATGTGATTATCGACCAGACCGAGGCGATGACCACCATTGATATCAATACCGGCGCGTTTGTCGGCCACCGGAATCTGGAAGAGACCATCTTCAAGACCAACCTGGAAGCTGCCCGGGCCATCAGCCGGCAGCTCCGGCTGCGTAACCTCGGCGGCATTATCATCATCGACTTCATCGACATGGAGGATACCGAGCATCAGCGTCAGGTCCATCGCATGCTCGAGAAGATGCTCGAACGGGACCATGCCAAAACCAAGATCACCGGTGTCTCGGAGCTCGGTCTGGTGGAAATGACCCGCAAGCGTACCACTGAGAGTCTGGGTCAGGTGCTGTGTGAATCCTGCCCTGTGTGCGATGGTCGGGGCTTCCTGAAAACTGCAGAGACGGTCTGTTATGAGATTTTCCGCGAGATCATGCGGGTGAACCGGGTTTACGAAGCTGAAAGCTACCTGGTCATGGCCTCCCAGAAAGTGGTGGACCGCCTGTTGGATGAGGAATCAGACAATGTGGCGGACCTGGAAACCTTCATCAGCAAAACCATTCGCTTTCAGGTTGAGCCCTTTTACAGCCAGGAACAGTACGATGTGGTACTGCTCTAGTGTCCCGTCTGGCTAATATCTGAGCTACTGATCCAGAGGCCCCAGGGAGAGCGGTCTGTTACCATGTCGAACCAGGATTACGACCACCCGACGCCAGATCCGGCCGTAAGCGGGCCGGTAGCGCGCATTGCCTCCAGGCTGGCGAGCCTGGTCTGGTGGACGGCGCTGACTATTCTGGTGCTGCTGGCCATGTATGCCGGCATCGGTCGACAACTGACCGCCAATCTCGACAGCTTTACCGATGAGCTGGAACAGGAACTGTCTGCCCGCAGCCGTCTGGATATTTCCATTGATCGTCTGTCCTCCCGCTGGAACTGGCTGGATCCCTCCGTCATCGCTACCGGCCTGGTGGTCACCAATGCCGAGAATGGTGAAACCATTGCCGACCTGGAACACCTGATAGTTGAGCTCGATTTCTGGTCCTCACTGGCCCGGCAGCGCATTGTTTTCAAGGACATCGAAGCAGACGGGTTGCAGCTGACACTGGTCAGGCCTGAAAACTCCCCTTTGCCTGAAGCCATGGCCGAACTGGTACCGATGCCGGAAACCCGGGCTGACGAATGGCAGGAATGGGTTGAACTGGCCGGGCGCTGGCTATCTGAGCCGGAAGCCCGGATAACGCGGGTCAGCCTGGCCGTCGGCCGCAACCGTGACAACCTGCGTGACCTTTATATTCCGCAATTGGATCTGAGTTATCGCCGGGGCCTGTTTCAGGCGTCCGGGCGTGCGATGCAGGCGGGGACCGCCACTCAACTGGCCAGCTTCTCCCTGGTTGGCCAGCACTTTTTCCGGGGGGATTTTACGGGTCAACTGTATCTGGACGTCGACTCCGGGCGACTGTTTGACGGCCTGCTGGATGATCTGAGTTGGCGGGACCTGCGGGCAGAGGGGTTTGACCTGGGCGGCGAGGCCTGGGTCACACTGGCAAATGGCGAGATCCGCCGGGTCCAGGGCACAGTCTCCACGCCGTATCTGCAACTGGGGGTTGGCAGCGACTCCCTGGCACCGCTTGAGGACATTCAGGCCCGGTTTGGCTGGTTGCCCGGTGAGGCCCTGATTTTCCAGGACCTGAGCTGGCGCTGGCAGGAAGAGACGGTGCCGGCCTTCAACCTGAGTCTGCGCCAGGGCAGTGATGGTCAGGCGGTGATCCGCGCCAATGCCCTGCCATTATCGCCCATCCGGGGTCTGGTGCAGGCCTTGGCGCTGTTGCCGGAGCAGGCAGGCAGTGCTCTGGAACACTACCAGCCCTCCGGTTATCTCGACGAATTCAAACTGGTGATCCCGGAACAGGCGGAACAGTTCGAGCTGACGGCCAGGCTGCGGGAAGCCGGTGTACAGGGATGGCGTGGCACACCGGAGGCCAGTGACGTGTATGGCCAGTTGCAGGTGGACGCCACCGGGGGCTATGTGGACCTGGATACCGGCAAGCCAGCCACTGTAGGTTTTCCTCAGCTGTTTGCCGGAGCCTGGGATTTTACCCGTCTGCAGGGGCGGGTTTCCTGGCAGATGGATGGGCCGATTACGCGGGTCGGCGCGGATAATCTGGAAGCGACCTACGGTGATGATACCCGGGTCAGTGGCGGCTTTGAGTTGCGGCTTGATAAACAGGGCGAGGATAACCTCGGGCTGCGTGTGGCGATTCAGAACGGCGATGCTTCCATGCTCGCCGGGTTTGTCCCGGTCGATGTGGTGAACGAGGAGCTCTATCAGTGGCTCACCACTGCGGTCGAGGAGGGCAGAATCAGCGATGGCAGGTTCTATGGCCACGGCCGAATTGATCGGGGAGCCCCACGGGGAGGCTTTGTCGCTTCCATGTGGTATGAGTTTGAAGACGGCCAGGTGCGCTATGACCCGTCCTGGCCGCTAGTGCAGGGTGCTGCCGGCCGGGTGCGGGTCCAGGGTGGTGATGCCTGGATCAATTTAAACGAAGGTGAGACTGGTGGGCTGGACATCTCGGGAACGAAAGTCCGCTTGCAAGCGGGTGGTGACGATCCCGCTCGCCTGCTGATAGAAACTGCGCCAAAGGTGTCGGGGGAGCGTGTCAGTTGGTGGCTGGCGAATACCCCGCTGGGGCAATGGGCTGGCGAGGGCGCGCGCCAGGCGCAGTACAATGGCCAGTTTGGCGTGGACCTGGATATTGATCTGCCTTTGGTAGCCGACGCGGAACCAACGGTCCAGGCGATGGTGAGGACTTCCGGGGCCGGCTTCCGTTTGCCGCAGACCGGACTGTCCTGGCAGGAGATTGAGGCGGATTTGACCTACCACACCCGCAAGGGCTTCTCCGGCGGACCGGTAACCGCCCGCTTCATGGGCGCACCAGTGGCTCTCGATTTTACCCGCAGCGACCGTGACGATGCCGTGGCCATTCGACAAACCGGCCGGTTGACCCTGCCTGACGTTCTTACCGAAGCCGGTCTGGCGGAAAATCAGAGCCTGGGGATGTCAGGAACCCTCGATTACACCGCTGGCTTGCTGGTGGACTCGGAGGGTGCCTCAGAGATTACCCTGAGTTCGGATCTGACCGGTTTAACCGTGGGCTGGCCGGCGCCGCTGGGCAAGTCTGCCTCCGAGGCAACGGACCTGACGGTGGAGGTGAACCCGTTTGTGTCAGAGGGCGTGGATGTTGCGACACTCTGGCAGGATCGGATGGATTTCCGGCTGAACTGGCGGGCTGATGGTTTTGACCTGCAGTTTGATCAGCTCAACCTCGGGGATCAGAAGTTGTCTGGTGTTCAGGTATCCGGCAGCGATCTCGGCGACCGGTGGTTGCTGAGTACAGACTCCGAAGTAGCGCTCGGACAAGTGGTTTACCCGAAGGATGGGAGTGCCATTAAGGTGGACCTTAAAACCCTTCGATTGCCCGGAAAAAGCGGTGAGACCGGGATAACCGAAACCACTCCGGCCATGACTGAGGCCGGTGAAGACACGGCGGCAACACTCCGCGAACTGGATCTGGCGGCGTGGCCGGGTGTGGATGTCACGCTCAACCAGCTCTGGCTGGGAGAGCAGTCCGCCGGCAGTTGGCGGTTTCTGCTCCGGCCCCAGGACGAGCGGATTGAAGTCCAGTCGATTGATGGTCACCTTGGTGAACTCCGGCTGAAGGGCAATCTGACCTGGAGTCTGCTCAGTGGCAGGGAAACGTCCCGCTTCCAGGGCGAACTCTCCGGCGGAGCGCTTCGTGACCTGCAAGCGCTGACGGGCACTCCCATTCCCCTGGAGAACGAAAAAACCGAGGTGGCGCTGGATCTGGAATGGCCGGGCAGCCCGGACCGGATTGATCCCGCCCGGCTCAGTGGCGAGATCCGTGGCCGCCTCGATGATGGTGTGATTCTGGAGGAGAGCGGGTCTGCCCAGCTGTTCCGCGTGTTTAACCTGCTTAATACCGACACCCTCTGGCGGCGGCTGAAGCTGGATTTCTCGGACCTCTACGAGGCGGGTGTGGCGTTCGATGCCATCTCCGGCAAGATGAAGCTCGTTGACGGTCTGGTGACCATGGATCCGGAACTTCAGTTAGTGGGTCCGTCTGGTGCTTTCAAGCTCAGTGGCGCCACCAATATGGCGGACGAGAGCCTGGATATGCGGCTGGTGGTGGTGTTGCCGGTTACCCAGAACCTGCCGCTCGCGGCACTGCTGATGGGAGCCGGCGCACCGATCGGCGGAGCTTTGTTCGTACTGGACAAAATTCTCGGTGACCCGTTGAGCAAGCTGACCAGCGCGACTTATAGTGTCACTGGAAGCTGGAACGATCCGGAGGTGGATCTCCGTGGCGTATTTGACACCGACTGAAGAGGAAGCCACACGATGACCAAAGTAGCCGCCATCCAGATGGTCAGTACCCGCGATATCACCACCAATCTGGCGAGTGCCGAACGGCTGTTGCGGCAGGCAGCGGACCAGGGGGCCAGAGTGGCTGTGTTGCCGGAGAACTTCGCCGTCCTGTCGACCTCCCAGATGCGCGAGTGGGGGCGTCAGGAGTCCGGGGGTGAATCGGTAATCCGGCGGTTTCTGTCAAAACAGGCGAAAGAGCTGGGCCTGTGGATTGTCGGCGGCTCCATGCCCCTGGCGACAACCCCCGACGGGCAGGAGATTCCGGACCGGGTCCGGGCTGCCTGCGTTGTCTACGATGACCAGGGTGAGGAAGTTGCCCGCTACGACAAGATTCATCTGTTCGATGCCCAGGTGGAAGACGCCCATGGCCAGTATCGGGAATCGGATACCTTTGAGCCTGGTGATCAGGTGGTTACCGTGCAGACGCCAGCCGGGGTACTGGGCCTGGCCATCTGTTACGACCTGCGTTTCCCCGAGCTTTTCCGGGCCCTGCGGGAGAAAGGTGCAGAGTGGATCTGCCTGCCCAGTGCCTTTACCTGGCAGACCGGCGATGCCCACTGGCATCCGCTGATCCGTGCCCGGGCGATTGAAAATCAGGTCTGGATGGTGGCACCCGGCCAGGGCGGCCATAACAGCGAACGTCGTCGCACCTATGGCCACAGCCTGATCTGTGATCCCTGGGGCAAGGTGACTGGCGAACTGGAGGAAGGCCCCGGCGTGGTCGTCAGTGACCTGGACCCGCACCGACTGGAACAGGTGAGGACCCGGATGCCGGTGTGGCAGCACCGGCGTTTGTAGAAGGCTTAGTCAGGTCTGCCCGCCCACCTTCCTCGGAGCCCTATTGCTCCGCCTCATCAATCCATTCCCGCAGGGCGCGGAACAGTTTTTTCGCCTGGCCGGTGTTTTTCTGCTTTTCCGCCTCTTTGCGGGCATTGCGCACCAGGTTGCGAAGGTGCTGGATGTCCGCCTGTGGGCAATACTCGATAAACTCTCCCACCACACGGTCGCCATCGGCAATCATCCGGTCGCGCCAGCGTTCGGCCAGATGGTGTCGGCGGGTGTGTTCCTCGCTGCCGGCAACAAACGCGCTCAGACCGCGCTCAATGGCCTCGGGGTCATCCTCACTGCGCAGGATCTTGCCAACGTAATGCAGGTGCCGGCGCCGTGCCTCGTGCTTGCGAATGCGACGGGACTCGACAATGGCCGCCCGCAGGGTATCACTGATGGGCAGGGCGTCGAGTTGCTCGTCGCCGAGATCCAGCATGCGTTTGCCCAGATCCTGCAGGGCATGCATCTCCCGCTTGACCTGGGATTTGCTGGGGCCTTCGTAAATGTTGTCGTCGTGGTCTTGGTCGCTCATGGGTATCCGGTTGTTGTCATGCGTAGAAGAGGGTGGCCAGCCCCAGGAAAGACATAAAGCCCACCACGTCAGTGACGGTGGTGAGGATGACACTGCCCGCCAGGGCAGGGTCAATGTTTCGGGACTTCAGAAACAGGGGCAGTACGGTGCCTACCAGTGCGGCCGCTACCAGGTTGATCACCAGGGCCGCCGCAATGATGGCGCCAATCAGCAGGTCCTGGAACCACAATACCGCGGCGGTGGCCACCACCAGCGCCCATAGCAGGCCGTTGAGTATGCCTGACAGAAACTCCCGGTTCAGCAGCCAGCGCACGTTGGCGCCACTGATCTGACCCACGGCCATACCCCGGATAACCAGGGTCAGGGTCTGGCTGCCGGCGATGCCGCCCATGCTGGCGACAATGGGCATCAGGACGGCCAGGGCTACCACCTTGGCAATGGTTTCCTCGAACAGGCCGATTACAGCGGACGCCGTCAACGCGGTGATCAGATTGATGCCCAGCCAGACTGCCCGGCGACGGGTGGTGCGGATAACGGGGGCAAAGGTGTCTTCGTCCTCGTCCAGACCGGCCATGCTCATCAATGAGTGATCGGCATCCTCCCGGATTACATCGACCACGTCATCGATGGTGATCCGCCCAAGCAGTTTGTTGCTCTCGTCAACCACCGGCGCGGAAATCAGGTCATAGCGCTCGAACAGGGTGGCGACTTTGGTATCGGGCAGGCTGACCGGCACCGGTTCGATGTCGGTGTCCATCACTTCCCGGACGGTGGCTGCCGGATTGGAGACCAGGATGCGGGTGATTGGCAACACACCGATGAATTCATCCCGCCGGCTGACCACAATCAGGCTGTCGGTCATGGGAGGCAGGCTGCGGTGGCGGCGCAGGTAGCGCAGAACCACGTCAATACTGAGGTCCGGACGCACGGTGATGCTGTCCGTGTTCATCAGGCCGCCGGCGGTGTCCTCGGGATAGGACAGCACGGCTTCGACACGCTGACGGTCCTGATCGTCCATGGTATCCAGGACTTCCTGGATGACCGTATCCGGCAGTTGCTGCAACAGGTCGGCCAGGTCGTCCGACTCGAAATCCTCGATGATGTTGGCCAGTTCCTGGGCATTGAGCTGGCTGAGGAAGTAGCTCCGGATATCGTCGCTGAGGTACTGGAGAACTTCGCCTTCCAGGTCTTTCTCAACAAGGTTCCAAAGCAGAGCACGCTGGCGGGGCGGGGAGGATTCCAACAGGTGCGCGATATCGCTGGGACTGAGGCCGCCATTGAGAATGCGTGCCACCTGTTTGAGGGCACCACTGTCCAGGGCCTCGCTCAGTGAGCGTAGCCGCTGGCGCGCCTGGCCTTTTTCCAGAATATCAGTCATTAAACCACCTGCGATCAGAAAACTTCCGTATTATAGCGGAGTTAGCAAGGGCAGGTGAGGGGGGATTGTAGGTGAATGCCGAGTTTGCCGGTATTACTCGCCTTCTCCGAAATAATCATTGATCAGGGCTGCCAGCGCTTCGATGGCTTCATACTCATCCGGGCCATCGGCGACCAGTTCCACATCCGTGCCCTGACTTGCGGCCAGCATCATCACCTGCATGATGTTCTTGGCGTCCACTTCCCGTCCGTTGCCCCGGATTCGTACCGTGCTGTCAAAATCCGACGCGGTGGCCACCAGCTTGGCCGTTGCGCGGGCATGCAGACCCAGTTTGTTGATAATGGTAATGGGGCGACACAGCATAGGCTTTTCAGATTTCCCCTCGGCTACGCAAATGGGGAAGCTCCGTGTGGCGCACCTGCACATTGCTGTACTGCTGTCCGAAGTGGCGCCCCAACTGCTCGCAGACGTAGACCGAGCGATGCTGTCCGCCGGTACAGCCAATGGAAATGGTTAGATAGCTGCGATTCGTATGGGCAAAGGCCGGCAGCCAGGTGTCCAGAAAACCGGTAAGGTCCTGCACCATCTGTCCGGTCAGCGGCTCCCTCTCCAGAAACTCGATAACCGGCTGATCGGTACCGATGTAGCGACGCAGGCTGTGATCCCAGTAGGGATTGGGCAGGCAGCGGACATCGAAGACGTAGTCCGAGTCTACCGGCACGCCGTGCTTGTAGCCGAACGACTGGAACAACAGGGCGAGTTCCTGGTCGCGCCGGCCGGCCACCCGTTGTTTGACCATGTCCCTGAGCTCATACATCGAAAGACCGGTGGTGTTGATGTAAAGATCGGCCAGCCTGGACAGGGGCTCAAGCAGTGTTTTCTCGCTGGTGATGGCCTCGCGCAGGGAGGTCTGGTCGTCACTCAGCGGGTGCTTGCGCCGGGTGGCGTGGAAGCGCTGCAGCAGCGAGGATTCGTCGGCATCCAGGAAGATGATGTCCATGGCGATGCCGCTGTCTTCGAGCTGGCGGTAGATGGTCTCGAAGTTGGCCAGTTCGTCGGACAGATTTCGCGCATCAATACTGACCGCCATGCGCTTGAGCCGGCCAGGTGCTTCCTGTGGCGCGGCTTCCCGGGTGAGGGGGATGAGCAGGCCAATCGGCAGGTTGTCGACACAGTAGAAGCCCAGATCTTCAAGCACGTGCAGGGCCGTACTTTTGCCCGAGCCTGATCGACCACTGACGATGATCAGCTTCATGGGGAGCTCCTTCGGTCTTCCGGTAAATTCATCCGTTACTGGCTGGCGGACATCATACTCCGGTGGAGCGATTCTGCATCCGTACACTGGCGCAGTTGCTCACAGAAGCCGCTGTCATTGAACTTCTCGGCAAGCTGGCTCAGCAGTTCCAGATGTTCGCTGGTCGCCTCTTTGGGCACCACCAGGGCGAACACCAGGTCCACCGGCTGGTTGTCGATGGCATCAAAGTCCACAGGTTCATCCAGTGTCATCAGCACGCCAATCACCCGGTCGAGCCCTTCCAGGCGGCAGTGGGGGATGGCAATACCCTGTCCGATACCGGTGCTCCCCAGGCGTTCCCGGGAGACGAGATTGGTGAAGATGTCGGTATCGTTGAGGGTTTCATCCTGATGGTGAATCCGCTCGGCAATGAATTCCAGGACACGCTTCTTGCTGGACGCCGGAACCCGGCAAAGGGTCAGCTCCGGGGCCAGAATGTTATCGATGGTCAGTGATGGGTCGCTCATGGATCGACTGCACTTCCGTAAAAAAAAGGCTGCGGCCGGTGATTCCCGCCGCAGCACGATTGGTTGATACAGCCGGTAAACTGGCGCGGGTTCTAGCGTGCGCCGTTACCGTGCATCCGGTCTACATTCTTTTCCTTGTGCTTGAGGATCTGACGGTCAAGCTTGTCGACCAGGGCGTCAATCGCCGCGTACATATCCTCGTTCTGAGCCTCTGCGTGAATCTCACCGCCGATCACGTGCATGGTGGCTTCCGCCTTCTGGCGAACCTTCTCAACCTCCAGGGTTACCTGGCAGTTGCTGATGTGGTCGAAGTGACGCTCCAGCTTTTCAAACTTGCTGTTAACGTAGTCTTTCAGAGCGGGCGTCAGCTCTACGTGATGGCCTGAAATATTAAGTTGCATAGGCTTCTCCTGTTGTCGTCAAACCGGCCTTCTCTGGTGCCAGTGAAAGTTTAAACCAGTCGTTTGCGTTCGTTGGAGGGAGGAATGTGCATGGCCTCCCGGTATTTGGCCACGGTGCGTCGCGCCACATTGATTCCCTGTTCTCCTAGCATGGTCGCAATTTTGCTGTCGCTCAATGGTTTTTTGGGGGTTTCCTCGGCGATCAGTTTCTTGATCATGGCCCTGATGGCGGTGGAGGAACACTCGCCCCCTTCCGCAGTGCTGACATGGCTGGAAAAGAAGTATTTCAGCTCGAAAATGCCCCGCGGCGTGTGCATGTATTTCTGGGTAGTGACCCGGGAAATGGTGGACTCGTGCATTTCCACGGCCTGGGCAATATCCGAGAGAATCAGGGGTTTCATTTTCTCGTCGCCGTATTCCAGGAATTCCTGCTGGTGCTCGACAATGCGGGTGGCGACTTTCAACAGGGTTTCATTCCGGCTCTGCAGGCTCTTGATGAACCACTTGGCCTCCTGCAACTGATCGCGCAGGTAGGTGTTGTCGGCGCTGCTGTCGGCACGGCGGATCAGGGAGGCATAACTGGCATTGACCCGGATGCGGGGGGCAATCTCCGGGTTCAGCTCCACACGCCAGCGGCCCTGATGCTTGCGTACGATAACGTCGGGAATCACATAATCCGGTTCGGCCCGGTCCATGACATCGCCGGGGCGCGGGTTCAGGCTGGTAATCAGGGCCAGCACTTCCCGGAGTTGGTCTTCCTTCAGCCGGCTTCGCCGCAACAACTGGGCGTAGTCACGATTGCCTAACAGATGCAGGAACTGGGTTACGACCAGCCGTGCCTGGCGTAGCCACGGGGTGTCCTGGGGCAACTGGTTGAGCTGGATCAGCAGGCATTCCTGCAGATCCCGGGCGAAAACGCCAGGGGGGTCAAAGTGCTGGAGGCGATGAAGAACTGCCTCCACCTCGTCGAGTTCCAGCGGGTCCTCGTCGTTATCCTCGGCCAGTCCGGCATGTATCTCTTCAAGGGTAGAGGTCAGGTAGCCCCGGTCATCGACCGCGTCCATCAGGGAATGCGCGATGGCCTGGTCCCGGTCACTCAGGGGCGTCAGGTTGAGCTGCCATTCCAGGTGATCCTGGAGGGTTTCGGTGGCCGAGTTTCGGGTTTCGAAATCGGTTTCGTTCTCTTCGTCGCCACCCCGGGTGACTGGCGCCGGCGCGGACTGGTAGATGTCATCCCAGGCGGTATCCACCGGGAGATCATCGGGGATGTTGTCCGGGGCGTCGTTTTCGGTCGACCAGTCCTGGCTGCTGTCCGCTTCGTCCCAGTCAGAACTGCTGTCGCTAACGGACGTGTCCGTGTCGGTGTCGTTCCGTTCGGACTCGGAAGCCGTGTCTGCCTGGTCATCATCCTCGGCGTTTTCCAGCATGGGGTTGGATTCCAGCGCCTGCTGGATTTCCTGCTGGAGATCAAGGGTGGAGAGTTGCAGCAGCCGGATCGCCTGCTGCAACTGGGGAGTCATGGTCAGGCTCTGGCCCAGCTTGAGCTGAAGTGAGGCTTTCATAACCATGGGTTGAATCCGTAAATCATTGGCATGCCAATCGAAACTCTGCCTGCGGGCTTACAGTGTAAGCAAATTTTTTGCCGAGTTTACTTGCTGCAGGTCATCAAGACAATCAACCTTGCGGTTGGGGCTGTCGGCGCTGGCCTGCTTACAGTCGGAATTCGTCACCAAGATAGACCTCTTTGACCTGCTGGTTTGCCAGGATCGCCTCGGCGTTACCGGAGGCGATGATATGACCGTCCGACACGATATAGGCTGTGTCGCAGATGTCCAGTGTTTCCCGGACGTTATGGTCGGTAATCAGCACGCCGATGCCTTTGTCCCGCAAGTGCCGAATGATGTGTTTGATGTCGCTCACGGAAATGGGGTCCACGCCTGCAAAGGGTTCATCCAGCAGGATGAAGGCCGGCTCGATGGCCAGAGCCCGGGCGATCTCCACACGCCGGCGTTCGCCGCCGGACAGGGCCATACCCACGCTGTCGCGGATGTGGGTGATGTGAAACTCCTCCAGGAGTTCCTCCAGTCGCCGCTCACGGTCCGAGCGCCTGAGCTCTTTACGGGTTTCCAGGATCGCCATGATGTTGTCCCGAACGGTCAGCTTTCGGAATACCGACGCCTCCTGGGGCAGATAGCCGATGCCCCGACGGGCGCGGCCGTGCATCGGCAGTGGCGTGATATCCCGGTTGTCGATGGATATCCGCCCCCGGTCAGCAGGCACCAGGCCGACGATCATGTAGAAACAGGTGGTTTTGCCGGCGCCATTGGGGCCAAGCAGCCCGACGATTTCCCCGGAGCGTATTTCCAGGGAAACGTCGATGACCACCTTCTTCTGTTTGTAGCTTTTTGCCAGGTTACTGGCCCTGAGAACTGCCATCGGAACCTTTTTCGCTGTCAGATTGCCCGGAATTGCGCGGTTGGATGACCATCTCGACGCGGCCGGAGCCGCCGGTTTCGGCGCCGGCGCCCTCGGCCGTGACGACCCGCTGCACGGTGTCATAGTGGATGGTTTCGCCCCGGAACTCGTTGCTGCCCTGTTCAATTACCGCCTGTTGCTCGAGGATGACCAGGTTGTCGTCCGCTGACCAGGTGATGTCCAATGCCCAGGCATCCGTGGCTTCCTCTCCGGCGCGGGCAGGTTGGAAATAATGAGCGGGTGTGCCCTCGGCCTCAATGCGGCTGACGCCCTCTGTTGACCGGTGCAGGACAACGCGCTCGGCCTCGAGTCGGGTCTCCCCCTGGGTCAGTTCCACGGCGCCGGTATAAACCGCAGTGCCTTCATTGTCATCCAGTCGGGCGGAATCCGCGGTGACCTTGATCGGGGTGTCGGAATCCAGGTCAAAGGCGGCAGTCGGGCCGGCTGCAATCAGGGTGGCCAGCATTGCCGACCAGATAAACGGGTGCCTACCTGCTGGTTTCATATTGCCCTTCCACACGCGAGTTAAGTTCCAGTATGCGTTGATCAATCCAGCCTTTCATGCCGACGGCCCGGGTAACCCCGAAGGGTTCGGTGATGGTCACCGGCTGGTCGGTAAAGACGGTATCCGTATTGTTGTCGAGGGTCAGGGCCTGGGTGTTCAGCGTGGTCGTACCGCCATTGGCGCTGCGCTCGACCTCGACGTCGCCCTTCAGGTCGAGTATCCCCTCTGCCTGCTGAAGGCTACCTGTATCGGCGCTGATTATCCATGGTTCGGCGTCGCTGGCGTTGTAGACCTGGGCCCATGGCGTTTCCAGAGTGGCCAGGCTGGTAGCCTCGAACTGTTCGATACGGGGGCTGGTCAGCCGGATTTCCAGGTTACCCTGGTCGTTCCAGGACCGGTAGCGGCCGCCGACCACAAAGCTGTCCGGTTCTGATGGCCCTCGCAACTGTTCGGCACCCGCCCTCGGGCGTTCCGGCTCATCGCTCTGCCAGAGCAGGAACACGGTGGCGCCGATGGTCGCTGCCAGGGCCAGGGTACGCAGAATGCCGGTGCCGGTGCCAAAAGAAACCAGGTAGCGAATCATGAAGGCTCGTCCAGATAGCGGCCCAGAGTATTCTCCAGTTGGTCCTGGGCCCAGAGGATCAGGTCACAGGCTTCCCGGACAGCGCCTTCGCCGCCCCGGCTATGGGTGCAGTAATCCGCGTGTTGCCGCACCAGCCAGTAGCCGTTGGGCACGGTGATGCCAAGACCGGCAAAACGGATGGCGGGCAGATCGGGCAGATCATCGCCCATATAAGCGATCTGTGCCGGCGTCAGGTCCATGGTGCCGGTCAGTTCCAGCAGCGCTTCCCGCTTGTCCTCCCGGCCCTGCATCAGGTGCGGGATGCCCAGGTCGTTCATGCGCTTTTCAGTCAGTGGCGAACGCCGGCCGGTGATGACGGCGACTGTGATGCCGGCGTTCATCAGTTGCTTCAGCCCGAGGCCGTCCAGGATATTGAACGTTTTGAGCTCGTCGCCGCTGGCGCTGAAATACAGGCGACCGTCACTCATGATGCCGTCGACATCCAGGGCGATCAGGCGGATGGCCGAGGCTTTGTCTTTCAGGGACTCGTTCCAATCCCGGGCGAGAGGAGGTGTAAGGCGGCTCATCAGATGACTCCGGCCCGAAGCAGATCGTGCATGTTGATGGCGCCGACCAGTTGGCCCTTGTCATCGGTTACCGGCAGGGCGTTGATCTTGAGCTCTTCCATGATCTGGAGGGCTTCAGCGGCCAGGTGATCGGCCCGGATGGTCTTGCCGTTGCGGGTCATTACGTCGCTGATAGGGGTATTGTGGACGTCGACAGAACGATCCAGGGAGCGGCGCAGGTCGCCATCGGTGAAAATCCCGGTCAGTTCGCCCTTCGCGTCCAGAACTGTGGTCATGCCAAGGCCTTTACGGCTGATTTCCAGCAGCGCGGCACTGAGGGTGACGTCGTCCGGTACGCTTGGGATGCGGTCACCGGTGTGCATGATGTCGGAGACCTTGAGCAACAGACGCCGGCCAAGGCTGCCGCCCGGGTGGGAGAAAGCGAAGTCCTCGGTGCTGAAGCCGCGGGCTTCAAGCAGGGCTACCGCCAGAGCGTCGCCCATCACCAGGGTGGCCGTGGTGCTTGATGTTGGTGCAAGCCCCAGCGGGCAGGCTTCGATATCCACGCCGACATCGAGATTGGCCACGGCTTCACGGGCCAGGGAGGAATCCCGGTTGCCGGTCATGCTGATCAGCGGGGCACCCATGCGTTTGATCAGGGGCAGGATGGTAACCACTTCGGCGGTATTACCGCTGTTGGATATGGCGATCACCACGTCCTGGGGAGTGATCATGCCAAGGTCGCCGTGGCTGGCTTCTCCCGGATGCACAAAGAAAGACGGTGTGCCGGTGCTGGCCAGGGTGGCGGCAATCTTGTTGCCGATGTGGCCGGATTTGCCCATGCCGGTCACCACGACGCGCCCCTTACAGGCCATAATGACGTCGCAAGCGGTGGTGAAGTCCTCGTTGATCCGGCCTTCCAGGGCTTCAATCGCCTGCCTTTCGATGCGAATGGCCTGCAGGGCGGAGTGGCGGTAGTTCTTCTCGTCTGAAGCTTTGGAATCTGTCATCTGTGTCGACTGTCCGATTGCCTGTGTTGAACCACCCCGGCGGGGCGGCGGAACGATGAGCCGAGTATATCATTTATGGCTTGTGCGGCTCCCCCGGTTTGTCATGGCCCCAGTGGTCAGATTTTACAAGGTTTGAATTGAGCTTGTTGAGCGCTTGTCTTAATGTAGGCGCCTCGCCGGGAAGGAAGGATTATGGACTCGTCTGCATTTATTACGCTGAAAGACGTGGTGTTTTCTCGTGCCGGCCGGCGCATTTTTGACGGTGTCAGCCTCGATATCCCCAAGGGGCGCATCACCGCGATCATGGGGCCTAGTGGCACGGGTAAGACGACGCTTCTGCGCCTGATTGGCGGCCAGCTCCGGCCCGATTCCGGGCGGGTGGTTGTGGCCGGGCAGAATGTCCCGGCGCTGAAGCGGCGGGATCTTTACCACTTGCGCGAGCGCATGGGCATGCTGTTCCAGAGTGGTGCTCTGTTTACTGACCTGAGTGTGTTTGAGAACGTGGCCTTCCCGCTGCGGGTGCATACCAGTCTGCCCGAGGACATGATCCGGGATGTCGTGCTGATGAAGCTGGAAGCCGTGGGTCTGCGGGGCGCGCGTGATCTGATGCCCGCGGAACTCTCTGGCGGGATGACCCGGCGGGTGGCACTGGCACGCAGTATTGCCCTGGACCCGGAACTGATCATGTACGACGAGCCCTTCGCCGGGCAGGATCCCATCGCCATGGGTGTGCTGGTCAAGCTCATCCGGGATCTGAACAGCTCCATGGGATTGACCAGCGTTCTGGTGTCCCATGACGTGCCGGAATCCCTCAGTATCTGTCATTACGCCTGCATCATTGCCGATGGCAAGGTGATTGGCCAGGGCACGCCGGATGAATTGCAGTCCCATCCCTCCGAACGCGTCCAGCAGTTTCTCAACGGCAAACCGGACGGGCCGGTGCCTTTTCATTATCCCGCCGGGGATGCCGGCAGTGACTTTGGGCTGGCAGGAGGTTTGGTATGACAGATCGTCTTGCCGCCTTGGGGCGGTTTGGGTTATCAGCGATTGCGTCTTTGGGGCGATCCGGCCGTTTCCTGGCGGGTACGCTGATTGGCGTTCCCAAACCGCTGACCGGGTTGCCTCTGCTGGCCCGGCAAATCTATTCGGTTGGTGTGCTGTCGCTGGCCATTGTTGTGGTTTCCGGGCTGTTCATCGGCATGGTGCTGGGGCTTCAGGGGTATACCATCCTCAGCGATTTCGGCTCCGAAGCCGCGATCGGACAGATGATTGCGCTGACCCTGGTGCGTGAACTCGGCCCTGTGGTGACGGCGCTGCTGTTTGCGGGCAGGGCAGGGTCGGCTCTGACCGCCGAGATTGGCCTGATGAAAACCACGGAGCAGCTGTCGAGCATGGAAATGATGGGTGTGGACCCCCTGCGCCGGGTGATTGCACCCAGGCTGTGGGCTGGCTTTATCGCTATGCCGATATTGGCGGTGATTTTCTCCGTGGTGGGGATCTGGGGCGGCATGCTGGTTGGCGTCGAGTGGCTGGGCGTCTTTGATGGAGCTTTCTGGGGCAATATGCAGTCCTCCGTGGATTTCGTGGATGATGTGATCAACGGAGTAATCAAGAGTGTGGTGTTCGGTTTTGTCTGTAGCTGGATTGCGGTGTACCAGGGCTATGACTGTGTGCCAACGTCCGCGGGTATCAGTTCCGCCACCACCAAAACCGTTGTCTATTCGTCACTGGCGGTGCTGGGGCTGGATTTTGTGCTGACTGCCGTCATGTTTGGTAATTTCTGAAGGAGGCTGGAGACAGATCATGGCCAACAGAACCATGGAAATCATTGTCGGGCTATTTATGATTGCCGGCCTGGCCGCGTTGCTGTTCCTGGCGTTGCAGGTTAGCGGCCTGTCGCCAAAGCCAGACAGCGCCAGCTATACGCTCTACGCCAAATTCAACGATACCGGCGGGCTTTCTCCACGAGGCCGGGTTTCCATGGCCGGGGTGACCATTGGCACCGTTGAATCTATCAGCCTCGACACGGATACCTTCCAGGCCCGGGTGGTCATGTCCATCGACGCCGATATCAACAATATTCCCGCAGATAGCGCAGCAGTTATACGGACATCCGGATTGCTGGGGGATCAGTATATTGATGTGTCGGTCGGCGGAGATATGGACTCCCTGAAGGACGGGGATACCTTCTATTCGACCCAGTCAGCCATGAACCTTGAGCGACTGATCAGCAATTTCGCATCCGGCCTCTAGAGCCATAACCCATTTTGCAGGAGAGTGTAATGCCCGCTTTGAAACAACGTGTCCTGTTGATGTTTGCCATGCTGACTCTGGTGGCCACCCAGGTATGGGCGGGTCCGGAAGAGGATTTGCAGGCCTATGTTGATGACAACACTCAGAAGCTGGTGCAAAAACTCAACGAGGAAAAGGGCCTCTATGAGCGGGACCCCGAGGCTTTCTACCGCGTTATGGACGAGACCCTGACGGACTTTGTCGATTTTCGCCGCATTGCCGCGCGAGTGATGGGGCGTTATGCCCGCCAGACCACCCCGGAGCAGCGGGATGACTTCGTTGAGCGGTTCAAGCGTAGCCTGTTTGATACCTATGCCCAGGCCCTGGTGGACGCCGATGATTTTGAAATGACGGTGCAGGACGCCACGATACTGGCTGATAATGACAGCCGGGCGTCTGTTCAGATGTTGTTGATCACGGCGTCCGGCAACCGGTATCCGGTTACCTATTCCATGTATCGGGATTCGGACGGGCGCTGGATGATGGAGAACATCATCGTGGAGGGCGTCAACATCGGTCTGGCTTTCCGGGACCGGTTTGCCCAGGAAATGGAACAGAACCGGGGCCAGATCCAGGCCGTCATTGAGGGCTGGGGCAGTGCTGTGGAATCCCTGAACCTTGATCAGGAAATGGATCGCTCATGACGACCCGGCCGGCACCGACCGTTGACCTCAACGGCCAGACCCTGGCGGTGCGTGGTCATGTGGATGCGGGCAATGTCGTCACTCTGCGCGAACAGGGCGAAGTCCTGATTGCCAAAGCCGGCGGTCCGCTGACGGTGGACCTCTCCGGCCTGGACAGTGCCCATAGTGTGGTGCTGTCCATGCTTTTGTGCTGGCAGCGCTGCGCCCACCAGCATCAAACTTCCCTCGTTTTCCAGGGCTTCAGCGACAGACTCCTCTCTCTGGCGGCCCTGAGTAATCTCAATGGCCCGCTGCTGGGTGAACAGATTCCCGGATTTGCTTCTCAAAGCTGACCCTGCCTCGCGAATTGGTTACAATTCCGCTCCTGATTTCAACAGAATTGAGGATTCCCTATGGACGCCGCCCAGGTCACCGAACTGGTCAAAGAAGCCCTGCCCGATTGTGAGGTGGAGGTGCAGGTCGACGGTAACCACTACATGGTTGTTGCCGTAGGTGAGGTATTCGAAGGTTTGTCCACCATTAAACGGCAACAGATGATCAACAAGGTGCTGTTCCAGCATGTCATGGACGGCACCATTCACGCGCTTCACCCGAAGGCTTTCACCCCGACCGAGTGGGCCGAGCGGCAGGCCAAGGCCTGAACAGAACAGGATAGCTACTGTGGATAAACTTCAGATCGGGGGCCGCAAGCCCCTGGACGGTGAGATTCGTATTTCGGGTGCCAAGAACGCTGCGCTCCCCATCCTGGCAGCGACACTGCTGGCGGATGAGCCGGTTACCATCGGCAACCTGCCACACCTGAACGACATCACCACCATGATCGAGCTGCTCGGTCGCATGGGCGTGGAACTGATGGTCGACGAGAAAATGTGCGTGGAAGTTCACGCCAATACCATCAAACAGTTCCATGCACCTTACGAGCTGGTCAAAACCATGCGGGCCTCCATTCTGGTGTTGGGTCCGCTGGTGGCCCATTTCGGCCAGGCAGAAGTGTCATTGCCGGGCGGTTGCGCTATCGGCAGCCGCCCGGTGAACCTGCACATCCACGGCCTCGAGCAGATGGGTGCCGAGATCGCGGTGGAAAACGGTTACATCAAGGCGCGGACGAACGGCCGCCTGAAGGGCGCGCATATTTTCCTCGATACCGTGACTGTGACCGGCACCGAGAACCTGTTGATGGCGGCGGCACTGGCCGACGGTAAAACCATCCTGGAAAACGCTGCCCGCGAACCGGAAGTGGTGGACCTGGCGGAGTGCCTGATTGCCATGGGCGCCGATATCAAGGGTCATGGCACCGCGACCATCGAGATCAATGGTGTGGAGCGCCTGCACGGCTGTCACTACGACGTACTGCCGGATCGCATCGAAACCGGTACCTATCTGGTCGCTGCTGCCGCAACCGGCGGGCGCGTGAAGCTCAAGGATACCCGCGAGGATATCCTCGAAGCGGTCCTGCTCAAGCTCGAAGAGGCCGGTGCGCACATTACCACCGGCCCGGACTGGATCGAGCTGGACATGAAAGGCAACCGTCCGAAAGCGGTCAGCCTGCGCACCGCACCGTATCCGGCTTTCCCGACAGACATGCAGGCGCAGTTTGCCGCGATGAATACCGTGGCCGAAGGCACCGGTACCATTGTCGAGACGGTTTTCGAGAACCGCTTCATGCACCTGCAGGAACTGATCCGCATGGGGGCTGACATCACCCTGGAAGGCAATGCCGCCATCATCAAAGGGGTGGACCATCTGACCGGAGCGCCGGTAATGGCCACCGACCTTCGGGCTTCGGCCAGCCTGGTGATTGCCGGTCTGGTGGGTGAGGGCGACACGGTCGTCGACCGCATTTACCACATCGACCGTGGCTACGAATGTATTGAAGAAAAATTGCAGCTGCTGGGCGCGAGCATCCGTCGCCTGCCTGCCTAAACCGACCAACGGGAACCCGGAAAGACCCATGACAGATTTCATCACCATTGCCTTGTCGAAGGGACGAATCCTAGAGGAAACCCTGCCGCTGCTGGCGGAAGCCGGTATCGAGCTGGTGGACGATGTGAAAAAGTCCCGCAAGCTGGTGTTCCCGACCACGGATCCCAACGTCAGGGTTCTGGTCATCCGTGCCACGGACGTTCCGACCTATGTCCAGTACGGTGGTGCGGATCTTGGCGTGACAGGCAAGGACGTGCTGATGGAGCACGGTGGTGAGGGACTTTACGAGCCGCTGGATCTGAACATTTCCCGGTGCCGCCTGATGACGGCCGGCAAGAAGGATGAGACGCTGCCTGCCGGTCGCATCCGGGTGGCTACCAAATTCGTCAATCTGGCCCGTACCTACTATGCAGCCCAGGGGCGGCAGGCCGACATCATCAAGCTCTACGGAGCCATGGAGCTGGCGCCGATTCTGGATCTGGCGGATGAGATCGTCGACATTGTCGATACCGGCAATACCCTGAAGGCCAATGGCCTGGAGCCGAGGGAACTGATCGCGGATATCAGCAGTCGTCTGGTGGTGAACCGGGCGTCCATGAAGATGAAGCACGAGCGGATCAATCCGATTATCGAGCAGATGTCGGCGGCAGTAGAAAAGCGGCGAGCTCTCTAACCGGCGTTTTGCACGAAAGCCAGTTGAAGCCAGCAGGGGCGCCTTTCCAAAAATTTCGAAGGCCATGGATGGCCTGAGAGAAGCGCACATGGACGTGCTCGTAGCGGTTTTTGGAAAGGCGCCCCTGCTGGCTGATACTCCCAAAGCATAAATCCATAGGCAGGATTAGAGTTATGACCGACAAGATCACCCGATTGAACACCACCCAGAGCGACTTTGACAACGCGCTGGCCAAACTGCTGGCCTGGGATGACAGCGTGGATCATCAGGTGAACGAATCGGTACGTCATATCCTGCATGAGGTAAAAACACGGGGCGACGCTGCGGTTCTGGAGTTTACCGGCAAGTTTGACCGCCTGTCCGTGGATTCCATGGCCGAGCTGGAGCTGGACAGTGCCCGCCTGGAACAGGCATTGACCGCCATTCCAGCGGACCAGCGCGAAAGCCTTGAAAATGCCGCGGCCCGGATTCGTGACTATCACGAGCGTCAGAATCAGCCGTCCTGGCAGTATCAGGATGACGACGGCACGGTGCTGGGCCAGAAAGTGACGCCACTGGACCGGGCAGGCCTGTATGTGCCTGGCGGCAAGGCGGCCTATCCGTCCTCGGTGCTGATGAACGCCATCCCGGCCAAGGTCGCCGGTGTTTCGGAAGTGGTCATGGTGGTGCCGACCCCTGACGGGGTGGTGAACGACATGGTGCTGGCGGCTGCCGCCATTGCCGGCGTTGACCGGGTGTTCACCATCGGCGGTGCCCAGGCCGTCGCAGCGCTGGCCTACGGAACCGAGAGCGTTCCCTCGGTGGACAAGATTGTCGGCCCCGGTAATATCTTTGTGGCGACGGCCAAACGCGAAGTGTTTGGCGTGGTCGGCATTGATATGATCGCCGGCCCCTCTGAAATTCTGGTGATCTGTGACGGCAAAACCGACCCGGACTGGATCGCCATGGACCTGTTCTCCCAGGCCGAACACGACGAGCAGGCCCAGAGCATCCTGATCAGCCCGGATGCGGATTTCCTGGATGCCGTTGAGGCCAGCATCAACAGGCTGTTGCCGACCATGGAGCGGGAAGAGATCATCCGCACCTCCATGACCAGTCGGGGTGCTCTGATTCACGTGGCTGACCTGAAAGAAGCGGCCGAGGTTTCCAACCGGATTGCTCCAGAGCATCTGGAGTTGTCGGTGGAGGCGCCTGAGGACATGCTCGGGGATATCCGTCACGCCGGAGCCATCTTCATGGGCCGTTACACGGCGGAAGCGCTCGGTGATTACTGCGCCGGCCCCAATCACGTGCTGCCCACCAGTGGCACTGCCCGATTCAGTTCACCGCTTGGGGTTTATGACTTTCAGAAACGCTCGTCCCTGATCGGATTCAGTGCAGACGGTGCCGACCGCATGGGTCGGGTGGCCTCTGTGCTGGCGCGGGGCGAAGGGCTGACGGCCCATGCCCGTTCGGCGGAGTACAGAATCAAGGAATGAACCACGGTAACTGTCGGTTTTGACATTAGACAGTCATTCCTGAGTTGATGAGCAGAGCGGTTCTACTCTGATGTAAGACGAACGTGGCAGGGTAGAGCTTTCCAAAAATTTCGAAGGCCAGGGATGGCCTGAGGTAAGCGCACATGGATGTGTTTGTAGCGGTTTTTGGAAAGCTCTACCCTGCCATGCGACTTCTCCCTAAGTAAGCTGACCCGTTCTGTTCCGGCAAATAATCCGGAGATCAGTAATCATGAGCAAATACTGGAGTTCACTGGTTGGCGAACTCAAGCCCTATGTCCCGGGCGAGCAGCCGAAAATGGCCAACCTGGTGAAGCTGAACACCAACGAGAATCCGTTCGGGCCGTCGCCCAAAGTCATTGAAGCCATCCAGAATGAGCTGGATGACAGCCTTCGCCTGTACCCGGACCCGGAATGCCAGGCACTGAAAGACGCGATTGCAGGGCACTATGGCGTTAACTCGAAGCAGGTATTTGTCGGTAATGGTTCCGACGAAGTACTGGCGCATATTTTTCAGGGCCTGCTGAAGCACGACAAGCCCGTTCTGTTCCCGGACATCACCTACAGTTTCTATCCGGTTTATTGCGGCCTCTATCAGGTGGAAAGCAAGGTAATCCCTCTGACGGAAAGCTTTGAAATCAATCCCGAGGATTACAAGCAGCCCAATGGCGGCATCATCTTCCCGAACCCCAACGCCCCGACCGGCCGTTACCTCGGGCTTGAACACGTCGAAGCTATCATCGAGGCCAACCCGGACAGCGTCGTGGTTGTGGACGAGGCGTACGTGGATTTTGGCGGTGAAACCGCCATCCAGCTGGTGGATCGTTACCCGAACCTGCTGGTCTGTCAGACTCTGTCGAAGGCCCGCTCCCTGGCTGGCCTGCGGGTCGGCTTTGCCGTGGGTAACGAAGAATTGATCGAAGCCCTTAACCGGGTCAAAGACAGCTTTAATTCCTACCCGCTGGATCGGCTGGCCATTGCCGGTGCCGTCGCCGCATTTGAGGACCGGGAGTGGTTCGAGCATTGCTGTAACGGCGTGATCCGTGAGCGTGAACGGCTGACCGAAAAGCTCGAAGCCAAGGGCTTTGAGGTGCTGCCATCCAGGGCCAATTTTGTGTTTGCCCGTCACAGGCAGAAGCCGGGTGCTGACATCGCGGCCATGCTTCGGGATAAGGGCATCATTGTCCGTCATTTCAACAAGCCCCGGATCAGTGATTTCCTGCGGATCACTATCGGGACGCCGGGGCAGAACAATGCTTTGTTGAAAGCGATAGGCGATGTCTTCTTTCGGTAAAAGGAAGGGAAACAGCGCCCAAGGCAGTCAGACGCAAGGCGTGGGGATCGGCTTCCGAAAATTTCGAAGGCCAGGGATGGCCTGAGAGAAGCGCACAGGGATGTGCTTGTAGCGGTTTTCGGAAGCCGATCCCCGCGGCGTAGCCTCCCCCGGATTGAAGGGCGTCGTATTCTTTTGGAACCAAATTTAAAAGCATGGCGGAGGTCACCACCATGGCAAAGCGAACCGACATCCTCGCAAAAATCGACGAATGGCTGGAGCCCGGCAACTTTCAGGATTATGCCCCGAATGGACTTCAGGTTGAGGGCAAAGACGAGGTCCGGACTCTGGTAACCGGGGTCACCGCCTCACAGGCGCTGGTGGATGCAGCCGTAGAGCAGGGCGCGGATATGATCCTGGTGCATCATGGTTACTTCTGGAAAGGCGAAGACCAGGCGATCCGGGGTATGAAAAAACGCCGGATCAAACAGCTGCTCAACAATGACATCAGCCTGCTGGCCTACCATCTGCCCCTGGATGACCATCCTGACTACGGCAATAATCGCCAGTTGGCTGATGTGCTGGGAATACAGAACCCCCGGCCACTGGGCGGTCTTGTCTGGCAGGGTGAACT
Organism: Marinobacter oulmenensis; assembly: GCF_014201735.1. Classification (GTDB taxonomy): domain Bacteria; phylum Pseudomonadota; class Gammaproteobacteria; order Pseudomonadales; family Oleiphilaceae; genus Marinobacter; species Marinobacter oulmenensis. The sequence goes on from NZ_JACHFE010000006.1 coordinate 287,240, forward strand.
GGAAGCGCCCTTGTCTCCGGAAAAATTCGGGTTGCATCTTGCCCGGGCGCTGCATCGGGAGCCGCTTCATGTAGGGGATGGCCCAGAGCGTATTGAGACGGTGGCCTGGTGCACCGGTGCTGCACAGGGCTTTATTGGCACGGCCCTTGATGCTGGCATTGATGCCTATATCAGTGGCGAGATTTCAGAGCCCACTACTCATACGGCCCGTGAGTGTGGCATTCATTATTATGCGGCGGGTCATCATGCGACCGAGCGTTACGGTGTTCAGGCGCTGGGACAGGCTTTGGCGGAGGCTTTCGGCCTCAGGCACCAGTTTATCGATTGCGACAATCCGGTATGACGGCGCCTGAGGCCTGAACCGGGTTCAGGCGGACTGCTTGCCGCCTGAACCCAGGCCGTAATCTTCAGCCAGTGTGCCCGTGTCGTCCGGGTCTGACTTGGGTGCATAATCGCGGGGCGGCTCGGACGGTGCATCGTCAGAACCGTGCTCCAGCCGGCCAGAGGATTTTGACTCCAGTTCATCAAGCCATTCGTCATCATTGCACAGACGGTTGGCGCCACGTGCCATGTGCTGGTTCATTTCGTGGTAGGCGTCGTTGAACCGGCGCAGCAGGTGTGACGATTCCATGAAGTGCTCGTTCACCTGTGCCTGGTAGCGGGTGAATTCGCTGCGCAACTCCTCAACCTGCTGCTCGGCACGCCGCTGGCGAAGCGTTGCTCCCTGGCCCGACCGGCCCACGAGTACTCCGATGACAATGCCAACCACCAGCGCGGCGACGGCCGCCAGAATCAGGTTTGTCATATAACAATCGTCCTTTCTTTAACCTGCAAATTGAGGAAACCCTCTCGGGAACAGTATAACGCCCCGGGCACTCATAGCCCATGGCAAAACACTGAGCCAATCGTCTTATTGGTGCAAGTCATGCCCGGCGTGGAGAAAATCTGCGAAATGAGAGACAATATCGCGCCCAAATTTCAACCAGATGGCGGGAAGCCCTAGATGACAGAAGCCATGTCCCATGAAACTGATGCGAGCCTGACCCCTTGGGAGCGTTACCAGAAGGATCTTGAACGCCCGGAATTTCAGAAGGATCCTGCCCAGGAAGATGCGGTAAGGCGTCTGCAGGCACTATACGACAAACTGGTTGAAGCCGAAAACGGCCGTGACAAAACCCTTGCCCAGAAGCTCAAGCTCAAGCTTAACGGAGGCAAGGAAGAGCCGGTCAAGGGGCTGTACTTCTGGGGCGGCGTGGGGCGCGGCAAGACTTACCTCATGGACACCTTCTTTGAGTCCCTGCCATTCAAACGGAAGATGCGTGTGCATTTTCACCGGTTTATGCAGCGGGTTCATAACGAACTCAAGAGCCTGAAAGGGGAGAAAAACCCGCTGGAGCTGGTGTCCAAAAAGTTTGCGGATGAGACCCGGGTCATCTGCTTTGACGAGTTTTTCGTTTCAGACATCGGCGATGCCATGATCCTGGCTACGCTGATGGATGGTCTGTTCAGCCGTGGCGTCACACTGGTCTGCACGTCCAACATTGTGCCGGACGGTCTCTATAAGGATGGGCTTCAGCGGGCGCGGTTCCTGCCGGCGATTGAGCTGGTCAAGAAACACACGGACGTTGTCAATGTGGATGGAGGTGTGGATTATCGCCTGAGAACGCTGGAGCAGGCGGAGTTGTACCACTACCCGCTGAGTGAAGATTCGGATAAGAGCCTGCGCCGGAGTTTTGATGCCCTGGCGGTCGAAGCCGGCAAGCACAGTGCCAGCATTGAGGTGAATGGCCGCAAGATTCCGGCAGAAGCCCACGCGGACGACGTGGTCTGGTTCGATTTCAAAGCGGTATGCGATGGCCCGCGGAGCCAGAATGATTACATCGAACTGGCCCGGCAGTTCCACGCCATTATCGTCAGTAACGTACCGGTGCTCGGTGGTGACATGGACGACCAGGCCCGCCGGTTCATCAACATGGTGGATGAGTTCTACGACCGCAGCGTAAAGGTCATTATGTCTGCTGAAGTGCCGATTACCGAGCTGTATGCGGGCGGACGACTCGGATTCGAGTTTGAGCGCACCGAATCCCGGCTGCTCGAAATGCAGTCCCAGGAATATCTGGAAACGCCTCACAAAGCGTGACCCGAACAAACGGATACCCGGCAGGCTCTGATCCCCGAGCCTGCTGCCCCCCTCCTGTTTTGCCTCCCGGCCGATCCTGTCTACAGTAATCAGTAGAAAAATCATACTTTGGAGTGATAAACGCCTTGCCTACCCTTGGCTATAGTGCCAATAGCAGGGCTGTGCACCCGGACCGAGAAGGCCCATTGCTCCTGCAACAATAAACAGAGCAGCGGCTCAGAATAAAAATATGGAGAAGTCTTCCAATGACAAAACAGAATCCTAAAAGGCACGCTTGGGCGAAGCTGCCCCTGGCGGTTGCGATAGCCACCGGCTTTTCAGCTCCCGCAGCAGCTTTCCAGTTCAATATCGGCGACGTGGATGCCGCCTTTGACACCACCCTGAGCGCGGGTGCGACCTGGCGAACCGAAGAGGCGGATAAGCGTCTGATCGGTATTGGCAATGGTGGAACGGCCTCGTCGACAAACTACGACGATGGCAACCAGAACTTCGACAAGGGCGATACCGTTTCGAAGATTGTCAAAGGGACCAGTGAGCTGTTTCTGGATTACGCCGTTGACTCGGATGTGCTGACCCGGGCGGGCGCTCTGGTTCGTGGCCGTTATTGGTATGACTTCGAGTTGAAGGATGAGGAGCGCCGTTTTAAACCGCTCAGCGCGGATGGTGATGCCAATGCATCCGGCGCGGAGTTCCTCGATGCCTATGTATTCACGGACTGGTATCTGGGCAATGTCCCTCTCACAATGCGCTATGGCAATCAGGTTCTGAGTTGGGGTGAGAGCACCTTTATCCAGGGCGGTATCAACACCATTAACCCGGTGGATGTACAGGCTTTCCGGGCGCCGGGCGCTGAAATCAAGGATGCCCTCCTGCCGGTGGAGATGTTCTACTTCTCGGCTGGCGTCACTGAAAACCTGACGGTTGAAGGGTTTGTGCAGACGGACTGGGAAAAGACCAGGATTGATGATTGTGGCACCTTCTTCTCAACGGTGGATTTCGTTGCGGATGGCTGCGGACCGGTCTATCCATCCGGTGACTTGTCGGAGGCGCAAGCTGAAGCCCTGAGCCAGCAGATTGAAGCGGGTACCGGTGGGCTCCTCAATGGTTTTATCAACCGTGAGGGGGATGTCGAAGCAGATAGCAAGGATCAGTTCGGTGTCGCCCTGCGGTGGTATGTGCCTGAACTGAACGATTCAGAGATAGGGTTGTATTACATCAAATACAACAGCCGCCTGCCCTACATCAGTGGCCGGGTGAATAACCAGCCCCCGGGGACACCTGCGAGCATCCCGGGTGATGGTACATACAACCCGAACGAAGACCCGCTGGCCTTTCCCAACTATTTCATTGAGTACCCGGAGAACATTGATCTGTACGGGATCAGCATCAACACAACGACCCCCGGTGGTTGGTCATTGGGTGCTGAATACAGTCTGCGCAAGGACATGCCCCTGCAGTGGAATGCTTTCGAGTTGATCCTGGGTGGCCTGCAGGTTGACGGCGCCGGCACGCCGGTGAGTCTTCTTGAGCAGCAGCGTCAGGCTGAGAACCCGGGTGAAAACCTGAGCGGGCAGCGTGTGAAAGGCTACGATCGCTACGACGTATCGCAGTTCCAGTTCACCCTCATCAAGTTCTTCGACCAGATCATGGGCGCCTCCCGGATGTCGTTCATTACGGAATTCGGCGCGACCTATGTCCATGACCTGCCAGACACCGATGAGGCCCGTTATGGCCGTTCGGGGGCCTTTGGCATTGGCCCTGTCCCGCGTGAAATTCCCGGGTTGGGGCAGGTTGATCTCTGCGAAACCGTACCTGGACAACCTAACGGCCTGAACCTGAATACGGATTACTGTGAGAATGACGGGTTCGTGACCGATTTCTCCTGGGGATATCGGGCCCGCTTTGTCTGGGACTACCCGAACGTATTCTCTGGCGTGAACCTTTCCCCGCAACTGGCCTGGAGTCATGACGTGAAGGGCTACGCGCCACAGCCGGGTGGTGCCTTCCAGGAAGGCAACAAGTCTATTGGCGTCTCGCTGACAGCGAACTATCAGAACCGTATCAGCGGCAATATCGGCTACACCAACTACTTCGGTGGCAAGCCCTATAACGAGATGACGGACAAGGACTTCCTGAGTGCCAGCATCTCCTACTCATTCTGATCCGGACAGCATTTGTTCAAAGAGGTAAGCTACATGAAAACCAACAAGAAACTATTGGCCACAGGCGTGCTGGCCGCCAGTCTCTTTGCCGGTCAGGCCTGGGGCGCGGTATCCGCTGACGAAGCAGCGAAACTGGGCGACACACTGACGCCCATGGGCGCCGAAAAAGCCGGTAACGGTGGCGAGATCCCGGCCTGGGATGGTGGGCTTTCCACCGCTCCGGCGGGGTATCAGGACGATGGCATCTATCTGAATCCGTTTGCGGATGAACAGCCGAAGTTTGTCATTGACCAGAGCAATGTGGATGAGTATGCCGACAAGCTGTCACCGGGTCAGGTAGCCATGATCCGTCAGTACCCGGAATACAAAATTCCGGTATACCCGACCCATCGTACGGCAACCTTCCCGGATCACATCCAGGAAGAGACCCGCGAGAATGCCACCACCACCGAACTGGTGGCCGGCGGTAACGGTCTGGAAAACTACGACGACGCCACGCCGTTTCCGATTCCGCAGAGCGGACTGGAAGTGATCTGGAACCACATCACCCGCTACCGCGGTGGCGCTGTGCAGCGCAGTGTTGGCCAGGTTACGCCGACCGAAAGCGGGGACTTCTCCGTGGTCAAGTTTGACGAGGAACTGGTCTGGAACCGCTATCTTGACGACTACGAGCCGGGACAGGACGACAACGTGCTGTTCTACTTCAAGCAGGCCATCACGGCACCGGCGCGACTGGCGGGCAACGTGCTGCTGGTTCACGAAACCATCAACCAGGTGAAGGAACCGCGCCGGGCGTGGATTTACAATGCTGGCCAGCGCCGGGTTCGCCGGGCTCCACAGGTTGCCTATGACGGCCCGGGTACGGCGGCAGATGGTATGCGTACGTCCGATAACCTGGACATGTTCAACGGCGCCCCGGACCGCTACAACTGGGAACTGATGGGCAAGAAGGAGATGTACATCCCCTACAACTCCTACAAACTGGTTGACCGTGACCTGAGCTACGATGACATCATCCAGCCGGGCCATATTGACCAGGACCTCGCGCGCTATGAGCTGCACCGGGTCTGGCATGTGCGTGCCACCCTCAAAGGAGGTGAGCGCCATATCTACGCCCAGCGTGACTTCTACATCGACGAAGATTCCTGGCAGGCGGCTGTGATTGATCACTATGACGGTCGCGGTGAGCTGTGGCGGGTGGGTGAAGCCCATGCCATGCAGTTCTACGATCAGGACGTGCCCTGGTATGCGGTGGAAAGCCTGTACGACCTGCTTTCTGGCCGTTATCTGGTGCTGGGTCTGACCAACGAGGAAAATAACCCATATACCTTTGGCATTGACCGTCGCTCCCGTGACTTCACACCGGCGGCCCTGCGCCGTGCGGGTCTGCGCTAATCCCGGAGTGTAAGTCCCTGAAAACGGCGGGCCACTGGCCCGCCGTTTTTTTTGGGATTGTTGATGTCAGCAAACAGGTGGGATAATCTGCTTGCTCTGAACAGCACACGCGGCCAAGGCAGGCTGCCCGAGACAACCAACCCACGGATGGAGACGGCTCATGGACGAGTCAGTTGCACTTCCTCGTTCGCTTTCCGAACTCTTCAACACCGAACTCTCCCAGTCTCAGCGCCTGCTGCGCCTGTCGGTGGGTGCGCCACTGCTGCCCCACCGCCTCGTAGGCGAACAGCGCGTCAGCGAACCCTTTCGCTACACCCTGGACTGTTTCTCCCAGCAGGGTGATATCGAACTCAAAACCCTGATGGCCCAGCCGGCCCGCCTGTCGGTATTACAGGCCGATGGCGGCTACCGCCACCTGCACGGCCTAGTCTCCGAAGCCGCCCTACTAGGCGAAGACGGCGGCGTGACCTACTACCAGCTCACCCTGGTGCCCTGGCTCGAGATGCTCAAACTCGGGCGCAACAGCCGCATCTTCCAGAACCG
>NZ_JACHFE010000007.1 GCF_014201735.1 Marinobacter oulmenensis
CTCTGACAGGTCGCTTGCCTTGATATCTCGTATCCGACATACCTCGGCCAGCGCCCACACGAATTACTTGGTCCACTTGTTAAAGAGCGTTGAGCTGCTGCTCAATCAAGGCCGCGTATTCTACATCGCTTGCCGCCTCTGTCAACCGCTTTTTTTGAAGAGTTTTTCGAAGCGACTCAAGCGCCTAACCCCGACTTTCCTTCAAGACCAAAAGCGGCCTTTTCTCCGAATCAGTCGCCGTGGCTGACTGCCTCAGAAGTGGTGCGCATTTTACAGCGAATCGCCACCCTGTCAACCACTTTCTCGCAAATCCAATTTAAAAATTTTCTATGCGTTTCAAGCGGTTAAACCTCTCAAATCTCCCCGCCTTACGGCCGGGTGCCTCAAGAGAGATGCGCATTCTACAGGTGGCAGAGAAACTGTCAACGACCTATGAAAGAAAAAGCATTCCAGCTTCGGTTTCCACCTACATGCCGCCCCACAAACGTCCCTGCATCGGTCAGATATCGATCAATTCGGGCGCCAAGGGGAAAGCGACACAACAGGACTATGTTTGACCCGGGTTTTCGTGAAAATTCACGACCGGCGAACACCGGCCGAGAATCGTCACTGGCTGACTCGACCAGGCTTACCCCGGAACAGAGCCCTCACTGGACCCGAGACCGCGTAAAGCAGGAACGCGGTAAACAGCACGGTGGCCGGATCCAGGGCGATCACCACCAGCATCAGGACCACCAGCAGGATAGCCGCGAAAGGAACGCGTCCGCGCAGATCCAGATCCTTGAAGCTGCGATAGAGGATATTGCTCACCATCAGCAATCCAGAGCCAGCCACCACGACGATGGTTAGCAGGGACAACCAGGATGATTCGCCAAAATCATGGAAACACCAGACCAGGCCGGCTACGCAGGCCGCCGCCGAGGGACTGGCCAAACCCACAAAGTACTTCTTGTCCACAGAGCCGATCTGGGTGTTGAACCGGGCCAGCCGGAGCGCGGCGCCCGCCACGTAGATAAAGGTGACAGCCCAGCCGATTTTGCCCAGGCCATTCAGTGACCAGAAAAACGCCACCAGTCCCGGCGCCACACCAAATGCCACCATGTCCGCAAGGCTGTCGTATTCCTCGCCAAACTTGCTCTGGGTGTTGGTCATACGCGCAACACGGCCATCGAGCCCGTCCAGAACCATGGAGACAAACACGGCAATGGCGGCATTGTCGAAAATACCGTTGGCCGCAGAAACAATGGCGTAGAAGCCGGAGAACAGGGAGGCGGTGGTCAGGGCGTTGGGCAACAGGTAAATCCCCTTGCGCCTGACTTTGGCGCCTTCCACCATCTCTTCTTCCACCACTTCTCCGTCTTCGATTTCCACGTCCTCGGGGTCCCGGGTATCGGGTGCGTCGGCAGATGTCTTTTCTTCGGTCATTCCAAAAACTCCGGAAATGCTTTGGGCGGAGTATATACGAAAAACGCGGCCACACGGGCCGCGTTCTGTCAAAACTGGTCCGGAATCCGGATCAGTTTTTGTCTTTGTCCACGATCTTGTTCGCGGAAATCCACGGCATCATGGAGCGCAACTTCTCGCCGACCACTTCGATCTCGTGCGCCGCGTTCTGACGACGACGGGCGGTCATGGACGGATAGTTCAGGCCACCTTCAGAGATAAACATCTTGGCGTATTCACCGCTTTGAATGCGCTTGAGCGCGTTGCGCATGGCTTCGCGGGATTCGTCGTTGATGATCTCGGGGCCAGTCACGTACTCGCCATACTCCGCGTTGTTGGAGATGGAGTAGTTCATGTTGGCGATGCCGCCTTCGTACATCAGATCAACGATCAGCTTGAGTTCGTGCAGACACTCGAAGTACGCCATTTCCGGCGCGTAACCGGCCTCTACCAAGGTTTCGAAACCGGCTTTTACCAGCTCAACGGTACCGCCACACAGAACGGCCTGCTCACCGAACAGATCGGTTTCGGTTTCATCCTTGAAGCTGGTTTCGATGATACCGGTACGACCACCACCAATGCCGCTGGCGTAGGACAGAGCCAGGTTCTTGGCGTTGCCGGAGGCGTCCTGGAAGATGGCGATCAGATCCGGGATGCCGCCGCCACGCTCGAACTCGGTGCGCACGGTGTGGCCCGGCGCCTTGGGAGCAACCATGATGACGTCCAGGTCCTTGCGCGGAACGATCTGGTTGTAATGGATGGCAAAACCGTGGGCAAATGCCAGGGTTGCACCGTCCTTCAGGTTCGGCTCGATGTCACTGGCGTACAGCGCTGCCTGGTATTCATCCGGAGTCAGGACCATGACCACATCGGCACCGGCAACGGCGGTCGGCACATCAGCGGTCTTCAGACCATAGGCTTCGGCCTTGGCAATGGAGGAAGAACCCGGGCGCAGACCGACAGTCACATCAACACCGGACTCTTTCAGGTTGCATGCGTGAGCATGGCCCTGGGAACCAAACCCGAGGATGGCCACTTTCTTGCTCTGGATAAGGGAGAGATCACAATCTTTATCGTAGTAAACCTGCATGAGAACCTCTTGTCTGTTGTGGCTTCGCGCCACTCAATTCAATGATCAATCACAAACAGCCCTTAAAGGCTGAGAACTTTTTCGCCCCGGGCGATACCGGAAACACCGGTCCGGACCACTTCCAGCACTCCGGAGGTGCCCACCGCCTGGATAAAACCATCGAGCTTTTCACTGTTGCCCGCCAACTGGACGGTGTAGACCGAACTGGTCACATCCACGATCTGGCCACGGAAGATGTCCACCGTACGCTTGATCTCGGCCCGCTGCGAACCGGTGGCCTTGAGCTTCACCAGCATCAGCTCACGCTCGATGTGGGAACCTTCGGTCAGATCCACCAGCTTGACGACTTCAATCAGCTTGTTCAGCTGCTTGGTAATCTGCTCGATCACCTTGTCGGAACCGGTGGTCGTTACCGTCAGACGTGACAGGGTTTCGTCCTCAGTGGGCGCCACCGTCAGTGTCTCGATATTGTAGTTACGCTGGGAGAACAGCCCAACCACCCGTGACAGCGCGCCCGGCTCGTTTTCCAGCAATACAGAAATGATTCGACGCATGATCACACCCTCTCTGTCTTGCTGAGCCACATGTCTTTCATGGAACCGCGGGCTACCTGCATGGGGTAGACGTGCTCGAACCGATCGACATAGATATCAATGAACACCAGCTTGTCTTTCATCGCCAGCGCTTCCTTGAGCTTGGGCTCCAGGTCTTCCTTGCGATCAATGCGCATGCCGACATGGCCGTAGGCCTCAACCAGCTTGATGAAATCCGGCAGGGATTCCATGTAGGACTGCGAGTGGCGGGATTCATAGTTCATGTCCTGCCACTGCTTGACCATGCCCAGCGCCTGGTTGTTCAGGTTGATGATCTTCACCGGAATGTCGTACTGCTTGCAGGTGGACAGCTCCTGGATGTTCATCTGGATACTGCCTTCACCGGTGATGCACAGCACTTCGTCATCCGGGTGCGTCAGCTTGACTCCCATGGCCGCGGGAAACCCGAAGCCCATGGTGCCCAGACCACCAGAGTTGATCCAGCGGTTGGGCCGGTCGAACTTGTAGTACTGGGCCGCAAACATCTGGTGCTGACCGACATCCGAGGCGACAAAGGCCTCACCCTTGGTCAGACGACTGAGCATCTCCACCACTTCCTGGGGTTTGATCACCTCGGGACTGGTTTCATAGCGCATGCCATGGAACGCACGCCATTCGTCGATCTGTTTCCACCAGGAGGCAAGCGCTTCCGCGTCCGGCTCGGTCTTGGCGCTCTTGACCAGGGACAGCATCTCCTTGAGCACGGCATCGACGGGGCCAACGATGGGCACATCCGCCTCAACCGTCTTTGAGATGGACGCCGGGTCAATATCAATGTGGATGATCCGTGCCCCCGGGCAGAACTTCTCCGTGGCATTGGTAACGCGGTCATCAAAGCGCGCGCCCACCGCCAGAATCAGATCCGAGTGGTGCATGGCCATGTTGGCTTCATAGGTGCCATGCATGCCCAGCCAGCCCAGGTGTTGCTTGTCGGAACAGGGGTAGCAGCCGATCCCCATCAGGGTATTGGTCAGCGGATAGCCCAGCAGACGGGTCAGCTCCGTCAACTGTTCCGTTGCCTTGCCGAGGATAACCCCGCCACCGGCATAGATCACCGGCCGACGGGCAGCCAGCATCATATCCACAGCCTTCTTGATCTGACCGGCGTGGCCACGAATGGCCGGGTTGTAGGAGCGCAGCTTCACTTTCTTCGGATAGACATACTCATACCGCTCGTTGGGCGAGGTCATATCCTTGGGAATGTCCACCACAACCGGGCCGGGGCGACCGGTGGATGCGATGTAGTAAGCCTTGCGGATGATTTCCGGAATGTCCTGGGGATGACGGACACTCAGGTTGTGCTTCACCACCGGACGGGAGACGCCGATCATATCGGTTTCCTGGAAGGCGTCTTCGCCGATCAGCGAGGAGGCAACCTGGCCACAGAGCACAACCATGGGAATGGAATCCATGAAGGCGGTGGCGATGCCGGTGATGGTGTTGGTGGCTCCAGGACCCGAGGTCACCAGTACGGTACCTGGTTTCCCGGTTGCGCGGGCGTAGCCGTCGGCCATATGAACCGCCGCCTGCTCATGGCGAACCAGGATATGCTTGACTTTGTCCTGCCTGAACAGCGCGTCATAGATATGCAGCGCTGCACCACCCGGATAGCCGTATATGTTCTCGATCCCTTCGTCCTGGAGGGACCGGATCAGCATATCGGCGCCAGACAATAACTCCACGATTAACTACCCTCTTCTACGAGTGAATGATCCGGGCCCACGCCCGGTCGCCTGGATTCCCGGTGTCCCTGCTTCTTGTGAAAGCGGTACCGGCTTACTCCTCCACACTTTCCTTTGAGAGGTTGTCTCCTGGCCGGCCGACCTCCTGAGGGTTGCGGAGAGCGGCCAATCATCGGGTTGCACGTAAGCAACAACCAACGCATATCCGAACGGATACGCTCAGTGTGGTGATCAACGGGGGATACTTGCTCGGGATTGCCTGCCGTATTGCCCCAGTTTCAGGCAGTCCACAATTCTGACAGCGGGAAACTCCCTGTCAATAGGCGCTCCGGCTTAATTCGGGCGCTTTCGGGGCATTGTCTGCCATACTGGAAGCAATTGTTATTCAGAGATTTGAACCAGGCATAGGAACCGGCATACTTCTGGTGGCATTATCAAGGCAGGAAGCAACCGATAACGGGCATAGACATGAATCGAAAACTCCTGATGCTGACGATAGTAATGAGCCTGCTGCCAGTCATGGCCGCCGGCAGTTCGGTGTACAAGTGGACCGATGAAAACGGCGTGACCCACTTCGGTGATCGTCAGCCGACCGGACAGAACTCAGAACAGGTCGACGTTCGCTCTGGCACCAGCGGCTCCGCCACCAAAGAACGGGCGAGCCCGCAGGAACAGGTTGAAGAGCTGGAACAGCGACAGCAGGAAGAGCAGCAACGCCAGAAGGAAACGGCAGTGCAGGAGGCACGACGCAAGCAGCGCGAAGCCAACTGCGCCACGGCCCGCTCCAATCTTGAGATCATCGAGAATAACGCCCGGATCCGTACCGAGGAAAACGGCGAAATGCGCTATCTGAGCCCCGAGGAGATTGAAGAGCGGCGCCAGCAGTTCCAGAAAATCGCGGAAGACAACTGCGGCCCTGCAGAAGAGGGGCAGTAGCACCGACTCCCTTCGGTGCTACCTTCCTGATCAAGCCTTGTCGAAGACCAGGGCTCCATCCTGAACCTGTGCCCGGATGGTATCGCCGGGCACAAAGTCACCCTGCAACAGACGCTGGGCCAGTGGATTTTCAATCATCCGCTGGATAGCACGCTTGAGCGGGCGGGCACCATATACCGGATCGTAGCCAACCTCTGCCAGCAACTGCATGGCGTCGTCGCCCAGATCCAGGGCAATATCCTGCTCCTTCAGGCGCAGCGCCAGATTCTCGATCTGGATACGGGCAATCCCCTGGATCTGCCCTTCCGCCAGCGGGTGGAACACCACCACTTCATCCACACGGTTGATGAACTCGGGCCGGAAGTGGGTACCCACGACTTCCATGACTGCGGCTTTCATTGCTTCATAATTCTCTTCCCCTGCCTGCTGCTGGATGATGTCCGAGCCCAGATTCGAGGTCATCACAATGACGGTATTCCGGAAGTCCACGGTGCGCCCCTGACCATCGGTCAGACGGCCATCCTCCAGCACCTGGAGAAGAATGTTGAAGACATCCGGGTGCGCCTTTTCAACCTCGTCCAGCAGCAGCACCGAATAGGGCCGGCGACGAACGGACTCGGTCAGGTAGCCCCCTTCCTCGTAGCCGACGTAGCCCGGAGGCGCACCGATCAGGCGGGCCACGGAGTGTTTCTCCATGAACTCGGACATATCGATGCGAACCATGGCCTCTTCGGTATCGAACAGGAACGAGGCCAGCGCCTTGCACAGCTCGGTTTTACCCACACCGGTCGGCCCCAGGAACAGGAAGGAACCGTTCGGACGATGCGGGTCCGCCAGACCGGCCCGTGAGCGGCGCACCGCATTGGACACCGCTTCCACGGCTTCATCCTGGCCAATCACCCGGTCGTGCAGCGCCTCTTCCATGCGCATCAGCTTGTCGCGCTCGCCTTCCAGCATCTTGGAGACGGGAATACCGGTCCACTTGGAGACGATCTCGGCGATCTCCTCGTCGGTCACGCGATTGCGCAGCAGCTTCATTTCCATCATCTCGGCCTGGCTGGCCATATCCAGCTGGCGCTCAAGCTCGGGAATGGTGCCGTACTGAAGCTCGGACATCTTGCCCAGATCGCCAGCCCGACGGGCGTTCTCCAGATCAATCCGCACCTGCTCAAGCTTGCTCTTGATCTTCTGGGAACCGTGCAGGGCCGCTTTCTCGGTGTTCCAGACCTCTTCGAGATCCGCATACTCACGCTCGACACCGGCGATCACCGAGGACAATTCCTCCAGGCGCTTCTTGGATGCCGCATCGGTTTCCTTTTTCAGCGCCTCCCGCTCAATCTTCAACTGGATCAGACGGCGCTCCAGGCGGTCCAGAGCCTCGGGCTTGGAGTCCATTTCCATACGGATCTGACTGGCTGCCTCATCCACCAGGTCAATCGCCTTGTCCGGCAACTGACGATCGGTAATGTACCGGTGGGACAGTTTGGCCGCCGCGATGATGGCACCATCCGTGACTTCAACACCGTGGTGCACCTCATAACGCTCTTTCAGACCGCGGAGAATGGCAATGGTGTCTTCCTCTGTCGGCTCACTGACCACCACTTTCTGGAAGCGACGCTCCAGCGCGGCATCTTTTTCGATGTTCTCGCGATATTCATCCAGAGTGGTGGCCCCTACGCAGTGCAGTTCACCCCGGGCCAGCGCGGGCTTGAGCATGTTGCCGGCATCCATGGAGCCCTCGGCCTTGCCGGCGCCCACCATGGTGTGAATCTCGTCAATAAACAGGATGATCTGGCCTTCCTGCTTGGCCAGTTCATTCAGCACCGCTTTCAGGCGCTCCTCGAACTCACCCCGGAACTTGGCGCCTGCGATCAGTGCGCCCATGTCCAGGGACAGGACCTTCTTGTCCTTGAGGCCATCCGGCACTTCGCCGTTCACGATACGCTGGGCCAGCCCTTCAACGATTGCGGTTTTACCCACGCCCGGCTCACCAATCAGTACCGGGTTGTTCTTGCGACGGCGCTGAAGCACCTGGATGGTTCTGCGAATCTCGTCGTCACGACCGATCACCGGGTCCAGTTTGCCCGCCTCGGCCCTGTCGGTCAGATTGATGGTGTACTTGTCCAGAGCCTGCCGGTTCTCCTCGGCGCTGGCATCGTTCACATTCTCACCGCCCCGGACCTCATCAATGGCGCTTTCGAGCGCGGCCTTGTCGACACCCTGCTCACGGAGAATCCGGCCCAGGGAGCCACGGTCTTCCAGAGCCGCCAGCAGAACCAGCTCGCTGGAAACGAACTGATCGCCGCGCTGCTGGGCGTATTTGTCGGATATATTGAACAGCCGCCCCATATCATTGGACATGGAGACGTCTCCGGCGCTGCCCTGCACTTCCGGCAGGTTTTCGATCTCCCGCGCGACCGCCTGGCGGACCCGGCCAGGCTCGACGCCGATCTGCTGCAACAGAGGCTTGATTGAACCGCCCTGCTGGTCCATCAGCGCCTGCATCAGGTGCACCGGCTCAATAAAATTATGGTCTTTGCCTACCGCGATGGACTGCGCATCCGCCAGAGCGGATTGCAGTTTGCTGGTGAGCTTGTCGATTCTCATGTGTTCTCTACCCCAAATTTTGACTCGAACGCGGGCGAGGCTGTCGGCCCACGGTTCTCATTGCTTTGTCAATAAATGTAGGGGCAGTTGGAGGGACTTCAAGCGCAGAAAGGGGATTTCGTCAGAAAATTGACGGCCATCATGATTCCGGACTGACGGTCTGTTTCAGCCAGACCAGAGTCGCCATCCGGCCAGTCTGGCCATCCCGACGATAGGAAAAGAAACGGGCGGAGTCGCTCACCGTGCACAACCCTCCCCCGTGGATGCGGGTGACACCGGCGTGCGCCAGGCGAATCCGGGCCAGTTCATAGATGTCGGCCAGATAGTGGCCGGAGCGGGACGGGCTGGTGACAAAGGCCCGCTCGGCTTCCGGATGCTGACTGATAAACGCCTCGCGGACTTCCGGCCCGACTTCGAAACGTTCAGGCCCGATAGCCGGGCCCAGCCAGGCATGCAGGCATTGGCGACCAACACCCAGACTGTCGACCAGGTTCTCAAGCACCCCACCACACAGACTGCGCCAACCGGCATGGGCCGCGCCGACAACACTGGCCTGGTCATCCGCCAACACAACGGGCAGGCAGTCTGCGGTCAGGATGGCACAGGCCATTCCCGGGTGGCGGGTAAAACTGGCATCGGCCTCCGGCACAGTGGTCACCGTTTGCGGCGTCAGTTCCACCACGCGGGTGCCATGGACCTGATCCAGCCAGCCAATGGAGCCAGACTCCAGTCCCGCCGATTGGGCCAGGCGGCGCCGGTTCCGGATTACATGGTCGGGGTTATCGCCCACGTGCAGGCCCTGGTTGAACGAATCCCAGGGCGCCTCACTGACACCACCCAGGCGCGTGGTGCACAGCGCACCTACACGATCTGTCAGGGGCCACTCGGGCTCCAGCCATTGACGTTCAGAAATCACGTGCCTCCTGCTCGCTGGCATGCTTGCGCAGAGCGTCTATCAGCTTGACCATATCATCCGGCAAAGGCACCTCCCAACTCAGGGTTTCGCCGGACTCCGGATGCTCCAGTGTCAGTTGCCGGGCGTGCAGCGCCTGGCGATGGAAACCCGCCAGCACCGCCCGCAATTCCTCACTAGTGCCCTTGGGCAGGCGCAACCGCCCGCCGTAGACCGGGTCCCCCACCAGCGGGTGATTCACATGGGCCATATGGACCCGAATCTGGTGCGTACGTCCACTCTCCAGCTTGCAGCGAACATGGGTATGGGCCGCAAAACGCTCAATCAGCCGGTAGTGAGTCACCGCGGGCTTGCCCGTGGGTACCACCGCCATGCGCTTGCGGTCCGTGGGATGGCGGCCGATCGGGGCATCCACGGTGGCGCCCCCGGTCAACGAACCTACCACCACGGCCTCGTATTCGCGGCCCATGGTTCTGGTCTGCAACTGCTCCACCAGCGAGGTGTGGGCAATCAGACTGCGGGCCACCACCATGATTCCGGAGGTGTCCTTATCCAGCCGATGCACAATGCCCGCACGGGGCAGGTTTTCCACCTCCGGCGCATGGTTGAGCAGGGCGTTGACCAGAGTCCCGTCGGCGTGGCCGGCCGCGGGATGAACCACCAGCCCGGCCGGTTTATTGATCACCAGAAGGTGCTCATCTTCATACACAACATCGAGACTGATGGGCTCGGCCTGCCAGGTAACCTGGGCTTCCGGCTCGGCATCCAGATCCAGCGCATCGTCGAGCATGACCTTGTCACGGGGCTTGCGGGTCTGGCCGTTTACCGTTAGCGCGCCCCCTTTGATCCACGACTGCAGCCGGGAGCGGGAGTGTTCGGGCATGAGCGACGCCGCAGCCTGGTCCAGGCGCTTGCCGCTTAACTCCGGGGGAATGGTGAAATGACCGGTAATTCGGTTTTCGGAAGACATTCGGCCTCGTATTGCCAGTTCGATGAAGTGTGTCCGGCCCGCAGGTTAACAGGCCGGCAAGGTTACCTTTCGGTCAGGTTATCTCAACAACCGTCTGAAGACACTGCACATGGGGGCTCTTCCCCGTTACAATGGCGCCTTCAACTTAAGTCCAGACCATTATACGGGATTCCGGCATGAGATCAGTTGTCCGTTTACTGCTACTTTCCACCATCATGATGCTGGCTGCCGGCTGTGCCTCCCAGCAACAGGATGAGCCGGAAGTTCTTGCGGAGAAGACCTACTACGAGAACGCCCGCGAAGCGATGAATTCGGGCAATTTCAATGAGGCCGAGGAAAATCTGGACGCGCTGGAAACCTACTACCCGTTTGGCCGTTATGCCGAACAAGCGCAACTGGACCTGATCTATGCCCGCTACCAGAACATGGACCTGGAAGGGTCCCGCGCGGCCGCCGACCGATTCATGCGACTGAACCCGCAAAGCGATCACCTGGACTACGCGCTCTATATGCGGGGACTGGCGTCATACAACATTGACCTGGGCCTGGCGGCGCGTTACTTCCCGATTGATCCGTCAGCACGTAACCCGGGCGAGCAACTGCAGGCGTTTCGTGACTTCACGCAACTGCTTAACCGCTTTCCGAACAGCGACTACGCGCTGGATGCCCGCCAGCGGATGATCGCCATCCGCAACCGCATGGCGGAACTCGAACTGCACGCGGCACGTTATTACATCAAACGCGAAGCCTATCTGGCCGCTAACAACCGCGCCCGCTACGTGGTGGAGAACTATCCGTCATCCCCGGCCGTGGAAGAGGCCCTGATCCTGCTGGCCGATACCTTCCGTTACCTTGAGCTCCCTGAGGGAGCCGACAGCGCCATTGCCACGCTACGCAAGAACTTCCCGCACAGCGAAGTCTTTGACGCCGACGGCAACTACCAGTCCGACCGGCTGCAGCGCCAGGACCGGTCTCTGCTCAACGTAGTGACCTTTGGCCTGATGGGCGAGGACTGATCGCCCATCAGTTGCCGAGTTTCCAGCCATTGGTGATGGGGTAGCGGCGGTCCTTGCCAAAGCCCCGCTCGGTAATCCGGACGCCTATCGGAGCTTGCCGACGCTTGTACTCATTGATATCAACCAGACGAATCACCCGCTCAACATCCGCCGGCTCGAACCCTTCCGCCACAATCGCCTCAGCGCTGAAATCCCGCTCCACATAAAGATTCAGAATCTCGTCCAGGACGTCGTAACCAGGTAGGTTGTCCTCGTCTTTCTGGTCCGGTGCCAGTTCGGCGGACGGTGGACGGGTAATCACCCGTTCCGGGATGACCGGCGACAGGGTATTACGGTACTGAGCCAATCTATACACCAGTGTTTTGGGCACATCCTTGAGGGCATCAAAACCACCGGCCATATCACCGTAGAGGGTTGAATAGCCCACCGCCATCTCGCTCTTGTTGCCGGTGGTCAGAACCAGGGAGCCGAACTTGTTTGATAGTGACATCAGCAGAACGCCGCGCAGCCGGGCCTGCAGGTTTTCTTCCGTAGTATCCGGTGTGGTTCCCTCAAAGGGCCCGGCAAGAGTCTCCATAAAGCTGTCGTACATCGGCTCAATGGAGAAGACATCGTACTGCACACCCAGCGCCCGGGCCTCGGCCTCGGCGTCCTCAATACTTATACTCGCGGTGTAACGGAACGGCATCATCACCGCCCGAACCCGCTCCTTGCCCAGAGCATCCACCGCCACCGCCAGGGTCACCGCCGAGTCGATCCCCCCAGACAGACCCAGGACCACGGACCGGAACCGGTTCTTGTTCACATAGTCGCGAACGCCGGTCACCAGTGCGTTGTAGACATTCTCCTCCAGGGAGGGCTCATCAGGAAGAGTCTGGGAGACCGGCTGGCAATGGCGCTCATGCAGGAAATCCACGGCGAACAGCCCATCGCGGAACTGGGGCACTTCCACCGCCAGGGTGCCGGAATGGTCATAGACCATGGAACCGCCATCAAACACCAGCTCATCCTGCCCGCCAACCAGATTGACGTAGACAATACTCACCTGGTTCTCTGAGGCCTTGCGCTCAAGCAGTGCCTTGCGACGGGCCTGCTTATCGATGTCGTACGGGGAGGCGTTGAGGTTAAGGATCAGCTTGGCGCCGGCCGCAGCGGCGTCTTCCACCGGGCCATCCTTCCAGAGGTCTTCACAGACTGTGATGCCCACCGACACTCCGCGGATATCCAGCACCTGGGTTTCCAACCCCGGCGCAAAGTACCGCATCTCGTCAAACACCTGATAGTTGGGCGGAAAGCGCTTGAAATACCGAGCCCGGACTTCCCCACCCTCAATAACGACCGCAGCGTTGTAGAGCAACCCGCCGCTTCGCAGGGGAACACCGAGTACAATCGCTGGCTCCAGCGCCTCGGCCTGGAGCCGATCCATGGCTTCAGCAATGCGAAGATCCAGGCTGGGCCGCAACAGCAGATCTTCCGGCGGATAACCGGTCAGGGCCAATTCCGGGAACACCACGACGTCGGCCCCGTGCCGCTCACGGGCCTCCCGGGTTGCCTGGATGATCAGATCGGTATTGCCGGGGATATCCCCCACCAGAAAATCGAGCTGGGCCATTACCACCCGAAGTTTCCGGGCACTGGCTGATTCGGTAAGTGCACTACCGGCTGCCGACATGCATGGGCTCCTGTCTATTGTTGCCATTGAACCGCTATTATAACCTCCCAGAGCTACGAATTTCTTCACTCAGGAGCCCTCGGGACGTCAATGACCACGCCACCCGGTAACGTCGCCTCGCCAGCCAGCAGCGGCTCAGTCGCAGAAATACAGCAGATCCGGCTGTTCCGCATTTACAACCACTATCGTGTGGTGGTCAGCCTGATGCTGGTAGGGCTGCTTTTCATTGAGCCATTTACCGCCGATACCCGGTTCCGCTGGCTGGAGTACTACCAGGGCGGCGTTTTCTCCTATCTGGCCATTAACGCCTTCACCGCTCTGGTGATGGTCGCGGGATTCTGTCCGCGCGAGCGCCATGTCATCGTGTCCGTTCTGCTGGACATTCTGGTCCTTCACGGCCTGCTGCTGACCAGCTCCGGAATCACCAACGGCATCGCCAACCTGGTGATTGTGTCTGTCGCCGCCGGCAATATTCTGACCCCCACCCGGATGGGTACGTTTTACGCCGCCCTTGCTGCCATCTGCTCTCTGGGCATCTCTGCCTGGGCGGTTCTCGCCATCAATGAAACTGCAGACGATATCGTTCGGGCCGGCACACTCGGGATTCTTTATTTCGCCACCGCCTTCGTGCTGCAGAGCATCTCCCGCCGCATGATCCGAAGCGAGGCTCTCGCCCGCAGCCGAGCCCGCAGCATCGCCGAGCTGGAACAGATCAATCGCCAGATCATACAGCGCATGCGTACCGGCATACTGGTACTGGATGCCTCCGGCAGCATTCGGCTGGCCAATGCGGCCGCCGAGGAGCTGCTGTTTGGCGCTGCCAGCCGAAACGACTCCGCACACCCGGGAGACCGAATCCTCCCGGCTCCCCTCAAACAGGGCCTGCTCGCCTGGCGCAAACATCCAGGCAAACGGATAGAACCCTTTCAGGCGACGGCCACCTCGCCTCTGCTGCAGGCCAACTTCACTCAGCTCGATCAGGACCAGGGCGACCAGACGCTGGTGTTCATCGAAGACATGAGCAAAGTGACCCAGCAGGCCCAGCAGATGAAACTGGCGTCCCTGGGCAGGCTGACGGCCGGCATCGCCCACGAAATCCGCAATCCACTCGGAGCCATCAGTCACGCGGCCCAGCTTATGGAGGAATCACCCCAGCTGGATGAAGGCGACCACCAGATGCTCGATATTATCCGGCGCCACTCAAAGCGGGTGAACGGTATTATCGAGAATGTGCTGGACCTGTCCCGGCGGCGCCCTGCTGAGGCTGAAGCCGTCGATCTCCCGCACTGGCTTGAGCAGTTCTGCATTGACTTCGAGCAGACCCGGGGCGATGGCGAGCCTCTGGCAATTGAACTCTCACCAGACCCTGCCACGCCCCAGGCGAGATTTGATCGGAGCCAAATCGAGCAGGTGCTGGTCAACCTCTGTGACAACGGTTTGCGATACAGCAAACAGCAAATCGGGGAAAACAGGATACAATTGGAGGCAGGGGCTACGGCCGATGGTGAGCGAGCCTACGTGGATGTCCGGGACTTTGGCCCCGGCATACCCGCCGAGCATCGCCATTCCGTTTTCGAGCCTTTCTTTACAACTGACAAGGGCGGCACCGGCCTGGGCCTTTACCTGGCACGGGAATTGTGTGAAGCCAATCAGGCCCATCTGTCGCTGGTTGAAGACGACCAGCCCGGGTGCCGTTTCAGGATCACCTTTGCCCATCCGGGGCGGATGATCTGAGTCGTCAGACTGGCCAGTGGCCAGCAGCCATTCAACAGGGAACCGAAGACTGACAATGACAACACAGACCGCGCTGATCGTTGATGACGAGCCGGATATCCGCAGCCTGCTGGAGATCACCCTCAGCCGCATGGGCATTACCACCCATACCGCACCAGACCTGACCACGGCCCGGTCTCTGCTGGAACAACACAGCCCCCAGTTGTGCCTCACAGACATGAACCTGCCGGACGGCAACGGCATCGACCTGGTGCACTGGATCCAGCAGCACGCGCCCAATACCCCGGTCGCCGTGATTACTGCCTATGGCAACATGGACACCGCCATCGAGTCCCTGAAAGCCGGTGCTTTTGACTTTGTCTCCAAGCCGGTTGATCTCCCCCGCCTGAGGGAACTGGTCAACAGCGCGCTGAAACTGTCAGAGCCCGGCCCCCGGGACACCACCGAGGCCGACCAGCCGGGCCTGTTGCTGGGTGAATCCGCCCAGATCCGCAAACTTCGCAACCAGACCCGTAAACTGGCCCGAAGCCAGGCCCCGGTGTTCGTCAGCGGCGAATCCGGTACCGGCAAGGAACTGGTCGCCCGAATGATCCACATGCAGGGCCCTCGCAGCGACGGCCCCTTCGTCGCGG
This sequence comes from Marinobacter oulmenensis, assembly GCF_014201735.1. Lineage (GTDB taxonomy): Bacteria > Pseudomonadota > Gammaproteobacteria > Pseudomonadales > Oleiphilaceae > Marinobacter > Marinobacter oulmenensis. Next base: position 15,289 of record NZ_JACHFE010000007.1, read on the forward strand.
TTAACTGTGGCGCCATTCCCTCCGAACTGATGGAAAGCGAGTTCTTTGGCCACAAGAAGGGAAGCTTTACCGGCGCAGTGGAAAGCAAGGACGGCCTGTTCCGCTCTGCTGATGGCGGCACCCTGTTCCTGGACGAGGTGGCCGACCTGCCCCTGGCCATGCAGGTGAAACTGCTGCGGGCCATCCAGGAGAAAGCGGTACGCCCGGTGGGCGAAACCCGGGAGGTTCCCGTGGATATCCGGGTACTCAGCGCCACCCACAAGAACCTGACAGAACTGGTCCAGGAGGGCAGTTTCCGACAGGACCTGTTCTACCGTATCAACGTGATCGAACTGGTGGTGCCACCCCTGCGCGAACGCTCCGAGGACATCCCGCTACTGGCCCGCCATGTGCTGGAACGCATTGCCCGGGAGTACGAGTGTGAGCCCGCGACACTCACTCAGACGGCCATCGAGCAACTGCGCGGCTATGAATTCCCCGGCAATGTGCGGGAACTGGAAAACATCCTCGAGCGGGCTTTCACGCTCTGCGATGACGATCGCATCGACGCGGATGACCTGCATCTGAACGGAGGCATGGCGCCGGCCAGTCCCACCAACGGGGAACCGGAAGCCACAGAAGAGCCCCGGATACCGGACGGAAACATCGATCTGGAAGGCTACCTGGAGAGCATCGAGCGCCAGGCCATTGAAAAGGCCCTGGAGGCCACACGCTGGAACAAAACCGCGGCGGCCAAACGGCTGGGGATCAGTTTCCGGGCGTTGCGTTATCGGTTGAAGAAACTGGGGATGGAGTAGAGGCAGACATCGGGTGTAGGATGGAACTGAGCAGGATGCTCGCTTGAAACTATCTCAGAACAAGGATGTCTCTGATGAAACCTACACGGACGCTTGGCGGCTTTACGCTCGTGGAGCTAATGGTAACTCTCGCTATTCTGGCAGTTATCCTTGGTTTTGGCATTCCCAGCTTCAGGTATCTTGTATTGAGCAATACAAGATCCGAATTGGCCAACAGATACCTTGGCGCGTTCGCATACGCTCGAAGCCAAGCGGTCAACACCCGGAAAATCGTCGGAATCTGCCCGCTGAATTCATCCAATGAGTGTCACGATAACTGGGATCGGCCCGTTTCCGTCTTTCCAGACGACAACCGTGATGGACATCCAGACAGCGACGAAGTATGGAGCCTGCTCGCCGGCACCAAAGAAGGCTTTTCCGTCCACTCAAGAACTGCCGGAACCGGTTCTTTCCATTTCGGGATGGACGGCATGGTTTACGGTGGAACCGGCAGCTTGGTCATCTGCCCAAACGAAGTCTCTACCGCCCAGATGACCTATATTGCAGTTAGCCGGGGAGGCAGGGCTCGATCAGTCACTGACGATGATGGTGACGGGATCATCACACTTTCCTGGGGCGGAAAGATAGTTTGCCCATGACGCTCTAATCTTGCCAGTCATTTTCACCGGCATCAGAGGTATCCCCATCATCGTTTTCATCCCAGCCCCTTCGACCGGTATGGTCCAGCGTCAAGATGCCATTTCCGGCCTGGGCGTTTTTGGGAGTAGCCTGCAGGGAATAGGAGGTCGCATCTGCGGCTTCTATGGTCAAATCATAAAATTTTTGAGCCCCATCAACCGGAGATTCATCCGCGTAAACTGCGGGGGCTCCCGTATCTGCCCCACCCGCGGCCGCTCCGGCATAGGAGCCGTTAGCTGCACGATGCCTTTCCATGGCACCCGACAGCCCCATCAATGCACCTTGGGCATCAGATCTACGTGCGCCTTCGACATAATCCATGTAGCTTGGGTAAGCGATGGCGGCGAGAATACCAATCACCGCCACGACGATCATCAACTCTATAAGGGTAAAACCTCTGGTATCTCTCACTGATAACACCCCTACTTACTCCTCATACCAATAAATCTTCTGAATTGGCGCCCCAGGCTCTGGAGGCATAAGGGTTTCTGCACCCGCCACTACAATCTCCACACCATCAATAGTTATAGCCTTGGGAGACGGAGGCAACCCGAGCGTTTTCAGATTAACGTAACGATCGGATGCCGTCAGATCCTCGTCTGCGTCGCCTCCAATACCGTCATAATTGACCACAGCCCGACCGTCCCAGAGCTTCACATGGTAAAGCCGTGACTGACCTGCCGCAGGAATGCAGGGGTCCAGATTGGCAGAAGGCTCAAAAGTTGTGAAGAACACATCACCCCGAAGCGTAGTGCTCATCGACAGCACCTTCTCTCCCGCTCTGGTGAACCGAATATACCACCCGTTCGCTTCCGAAAGTGCCACACGAGCCTCTCTTTGTTGCTCGTCAGTACCTTCCTGTATCAGGTTGGCGGTCGTATCCATCAAATCCGATTCACTCAATGTCGTATATTCCACCTCGTCATCCTCGTTCTTCGGAACACCGATGGATGAGATGGTAATTTTGTAAAATCGGTCATCGATATCCTTATCAAGAGGGTGTGCCTGGTAACCAGACCCAATCGCCAGGTTCAGATAACGAAGACCATTTTTCAAAGTGCCGGACACATCCGGCGAGTAGAAGAAACGCCGATTGGATGACGCAGTATCACCAGCGAAATCCGCAATAATTCCACCCGTTGCAAGTGAGTCAGCCTCCTGGCCATTACGGAGGTCGAACCGGAAAATCTGCCCCCCCATATCACCGACATAGATCTGATCAGCCAGGCCATCGCCATTAACGTCTACAACAGTAGGCGTAGCCGGGATGCTGTAGTCCATTCCGGTAATCTCAAGATCCGCATTACTTTCATCATTTCCGGCCCACCAGAGTCGCTCGCCGGTTTCAGCGTCCACCATGTAGAGAGCTCTGCCCATGGAGTCCTCAGTCCTGACACCGACGTTATCCTGATTGGGATCGTAGCCCCCGGAGAAGAACAACACGTCCTTCACTTCATCGCCTATCCGGACCCGGTGCTTAACCGGATCAGACCAGGTTTGCGCAAGCTCCTCATAGTCGCCGGAACCACCTCGAATAACCCATAGAGCTGAAGGAGATGAGCGATCCGTGACATCGAGCGCATAGTAATTCCTGCCACCCCGACGCATCCCTGCATAGATGTATACGGAGTCTTCGTTATCAACGACTCGGTCTAAATCGGTGTCGTTAAACCACGCAACCACCGACCCATCCATACCATAAGGCCTTGTCGTTTCCGAGAGCTGCTGGTCCATATACTGCCCTTGATTCGACAGCAGCTCACCCGGGATGAAGGAAAACTCAAGCTCCCCGGTTTCGCCATCTACAGCGTGGATATACCCCTGGTTGTCGCCATAGAAGACCGTCGTATCGGGGTTCTCTTCATCCCCACCATACACCTGGAGATAGGGACGCGAGTGAAGCGGGTCTGCGAGAAAGTTCCGTGAATCAGAACGGTTGCCGTCACTATCCTCGTCAAAGACGTCTTCCCCTCGCGTCCATCGAATCAGTTGAGCCAAGCGGGCGTCGGTCATCCCCGAATCGCCAAACAAAGTCTTGCTAAGATTGTCGTTTGTTGTAACAACGTTGTTGGCAGACGCCGTCAGGGAAGTTGAAGAAGATCCCTCGTAGTATGTGTATACGTTACGATCACTGACGTCGTCGTCCATAACACTGGAGGCACCACCAAGGTCGATTCTTGGGCCGTCGACATTTGATGACCAATAGCTTTTCGCGGAATCCTTGAAAAATCCGGTTGATTCATCGACAGCAGCATTACCATTTTGATCCACAATGGTACCGTCAGCTTTTAGTCGATATTTTTTAAGGTTACCGGGCCATAAAGGGTCCACTATCGGTTCAAATACGGCAAAGTAGAGCGAGTCAAGATGATTCAGTTGGTTAAAGTTACTGACACTCACGCCCGGTGAGGAGAATGTTGTATTTGTCGAGAGAACTTCCCGGAAAATGGAGTTAAACGCTTCTTCCAACTGATCTGCACTCTCAGCCAGGTAGTAGCTTCCATTGCCCTTATCAGCGGTATCAGAAAGCAATGTCTGATCTGTCTGGAAGCCCACTGTATGAGTGATAACCCGCTGGGTTCCCGTAAAATCGCTGTTTATGTCCTCGTTGTACATATAATCGGCGATTTCATCCAGGCAATTGCCACTACAATCGACTCCCAGCTCATTCTCCATTTCACCATCGTGGTTGGAATCCCGGGTGGGCTCACCATCTGTCAACAGAACGATATGGTTAGCCTGACACTCAAGATCAATCGGGCTTTTATAGTTGTTACCATCCATGGCTGAATCCGCTTGCCGATTGACCGGGCTAAGAAACGGCTGTCGTCCCTCAAAATATCTTTTCGCACCGAACAGCGTCTCCGACAGCGGGGTATTAGTATCCGCTCCAAGAGCATCAACAGCATTTTTGAAGTCCGACCGTCCCTCGCTGATCGGCCTGACGGGTTCCACTATGACACCGCCCTCGCCTTTGTCTCCAGCCTGTTTATCAAAAACCATCAGGCCAACATTCACACCTTCCAGCCCGTCTGCAAGGCTCTTTGCGACATCCTTCACGATTTCAAGACGGGTCATTGTTGTGACCGTGCGGTGGTTGTCATGCCAATTCATATAATTGGCGCTGTAAAACTCCTCCGCACTAATTCTGGACCAGTCAACCTGATCATTACCATCTGCTTCGCACACGGTATCGGAATAATTTACATCCGTAGATTCGAAAGAGTTCCAACGGCTCTGGTAATAATACGCCATTTTATAAGGCGCTGTTTTTCCGATGTTATTGAGCTTTGTCGAAATATCTGAACACTCAATAACACTTTTTTTGATGCTATATGTCCAGTCACCCCATCCATCAAAATAATAGATATAATCGTCGCTATAATTACCGGAATAGTCAGTCGAGGGATCAAAGTCCCGGGATTCTACTTCAACATCTGCATCCATACTCCCAGAGTTATCCAAGAGAAAGAGAATGTTTGGCGCAGATACATCCTGCTCAATATTGAAAAAAATCTCGGTATCGTCGGCACTGGCGCTGCTAAGGAAAGGAGACAACAGCAGGAACTGGACAATTGATACGTTACGCAGAAATCTATATGTATTCATGACGACACCCCGACCTTACTGCCCGTAAAACCTGACTTTTTCCGCCAAGCGCGTTTCCGGGTCAAAAAATACTACCCCGGGCTCACCGTTTTTGCTCAATGCTGAAGACACGGAAACCGCCTCGTCTCCCAAGTAGACTTCCATATTCCTGGCTGGCAGGAATGTGGTTGGCCTACACCCTTCACACTCAACAATCGAAACATTCACCGGCTCACCGGAACCTGACGCCATGATCCGTAGGTCGACGCCCTCGGCGGCTTTTTGAACCGTCACATAACGCTGACCGACCGCAGAGGAATCCTGAGCCCATGCCGAAACAGAAACCAGAAAACCGAAGACAGCTAATAGGACAGAGTGACAGAAGCAGCGTGTTAACCTCATGAGATATCTCCCCAAATGCAATCGTTCAGTTGGGCTCAAAACCCTGAATATGACTTGTCCCTACCTGAGTTTGCGCATTATCCGTTGTCAGCCGAAGCTCAAACCTTGCCCTTGGAATCTGCGCTTGCCCAGATGTTGGGGCGGATCGTTCCTGCCCCGGCCGGGCAAACAACCCTGCATCGCCCACATAAGTCATGGTGTATTCCGCAGAGACCGGCGCGGTTGCACCACTGAAGTTCTGCGCAGCACTCGGAACACCGACACCTCGATCAATGGCGTCGCTCATGGCTGTTGAGGTTCCACCGATCACAGAATCATCTTCAAGAACATCCTCCAGCAGACTGGCGGTGTTCTGGAACGCGACATTCTTGTTCTGGGCATTAACAGCCATACGCTCCTGAAATACCGCCGTCTCCAGGCTTCCCAGCCCAAGCAATGTCACGACAAGCAGTACTATCAGACTGATGACAAGCACAGCCCCTTGTTGCCGCCCGGGGCCTGCCATCGCTATCGGTTTACAATCCATAATGTCCGCCATTGTCATTACTCGACATCAATCCGGTTCCTGACCTTAATGGTCATTGTAAACGCTGCTCTCAATCGGTCATCAGCCGGGTAGACTGCATCGGCTCCCCCCGTGCCAACTGGCTGAACGGTCATTCCTGGCAACTCGTAATCTTTGGCATCCGCCAGCTCAAGCACACTCTGTTCATCGCTGACCAGTAATCCGAGTTGAACCATGTCGACAGAATTCCAATCGTCGTTCCCCATATTCTCAGCATCTTGGAACTGAACATTGTCATCATCACGAACGCCGTAAAGCACTTGCAGACGCTCTACCCCACTAACAACTTCCAGACCATTCTGGTAGAGAGCAAATATGGCGTTACCGTTCTGATCGGTACGGCCCGTATCCCCTGTCCAATAACTGGTCGTATTGAAATGATATATCCGGGACCCCTCAGGATAGGACTGAGATAGCGCCTGATGATTAATCTGGTCATCATTCAAGCCGTCCGGGTCTCCGACTGTGAAGATGTCTGCACCGGCACAGTTCGTAATAAGTGCGTTCTGCCCCATAAGATACTCAGCCACAGCCCGATCAGATTCCGTATCAATAACACTCGACTCATTGGCCATATCCTGATCGAGAGCAAAGGAAGGGCCCGCAGTCCTTCGAATTTGCAGAACGTCTGACCCCGTCACCGCCGAAGCCTCCAACGCGGGGATGGCAAAATTATCGGCCGTATCACTCCAGCCATTGGCACCAGCTCGGGCACCCTGTAAGCCAGAGTCATAGAAGTTGCTATCAAGGTTAGAGCCAACGAAAGCAGGTATGAAATCCTGCATGGGATAAGAGCAACCCTGGTAACCAACCATCCGCAGATCCCTGGCAATCAGATCGAGCGCAATACGGCCAGACTCCTGCACCCTCGCAAGGGAGCGGCTGACCCGGGATGTTTCTGTGGAATCCAGGTACATCGTCAAGATGCCCAGCGTCAGCAGCGTACTCAAAAGTAACGCTATCATCAGCTCGATCAAGGATAAGCCTGTCTGCCAGGGCAACCCCTTATGAAAATGAACTCGACTGGATTCAGACGTCATCGCTCTCTGCCTTATAGATTGAACGCCATCTGGAACTGCTGGTTGTCATCATCATTGAACTCACCATCCTGACTGCTCCACTCAACCTGCTTCCAGGTAATCGTTATCGTGAAGGTATCTCCATTACGGTTAATGGATCCACCGGCGTCCGGCAGCAGGGTTGGACCAGTACTCGCTCCCTGCAGAGCACGAGTCCATGAAGCCAAGTCAGCATCCGCTAATTCACTTGGGGAACAAGCGGTACCCCCGGAGTAACAGGCAGGAATCGTCGGCGGATTTGAAACATTGAATCCATCATAGTTACCAGATTCCGCACCTTCCGGATTAGCCCGAATTCGGTCTGCAATATCATAAGCGAGGATATTGGCTTGGGTTCTCAGATAGGCATTCCGGTTATTTTCCAGGCCATTTATCACCATGGCTGCTGCACCTAGCAAACCAACAGAAACGATGACCAGAGTAACCAGAATCTCTATCATGGTTATGCCAGTTTCGCGACGCCACGAAAGCCACACTCGACAAGTCATAGGACGCTCCAGAAAGTTATCCATTCAAGGACAAGCGATGGCGTTACCCGCATGGTCTTGACCATTGCTAACGCTCCTTACCTGGCCAGCTGCCGAAACGACCAGCGCTTCAGCATTGGCCACGCCACGGTCATCACATACGATAAATGTACCTGCGCCAATAGTGCCCGCAGGCATTCTGGGCATCCCCTCGCTGTCAAACCGCACAGAGGAGTTAACACCGCCAAACCCGCGAACACGGAGAGTATTTCCACCGGCCAGTCCATTGTTAACACGAAGGACTTCATCGGCAGCATCTACTGAAACATCACCATTCACGTCTCTGAATACTAGCCAGCCGGTTTCCCACTGAGCATTACCACTGCAACTGGCGCCATCAGTGCTTGCACAGAATGTCACAAACTCCCCTGGCCGGATCGATGCGGAGCTGCGGGCGAAAGCGAGCGTTCCCGAAACAGTATTTATCTGGGAGGCGATCCTGTTGTTCTGAACCATCACCTGAAAAGACGGAATGGCAAAACCAATGACGATGCTCAGAACAAGCAGCGTCACCATTAACTCAACCAATGTCACCCCGGACTGATACCGCATTCGATCACCGCTCATCGGATTTCATTAATAAAAGGATAGGTTCTGCCAGTGGCTTTGTAGATAGTCTAGCGACAAGCGGTAAGAAGAATGAGATGAACGGCAGAATAATTCCGTATAGCGTGACCCAGATCACGGCCAGCAATAGCCACTTTTTTTGGCAGTGAGGTAAGGAGCGAAGGTTAGTTTATTGCGGCCGGGTTATCCCACCTCGACCGCATCAATGCGAAGCTCACGGGGCATGGAGAAAACGATATTCTCCTCTCTTCCTGAGACTTCTTCAGGCTCTTCCCCACCCAGTTCCTTCAGGCGGTTGATGACGTCAGCCACCAGAACTTCCGGCGCTGAGGCGCCGGCCGTCACGCCGACGGTGTCCCGGCCTTCCAGCCATTGCGGGTCAATCTGCTGGGCCTGGTCGATCAGGTAGGCGGGCGTGCCCATACGTTCGGCCAGTTCCCGCAAACGGTTGGAATTGGAGCTGTTCGGCGAGCCCACCACCAGCATCAGGTCGCAGTCGCTGGCCAGCTGTTTAACGGCGTCCTGCCGGTTCTGGGTGGCGTAACAGATGTCGTCTTTTCTGGGGCCTTCGATCTCCGGGAAGTTGGCGCGCAGGGCATCAATCACCCGGGCGGTATCGTCCATCGACAGGGTAGTCTGGGTCACGAAGGACAAGCGGCTGGGATCTTTCACCTCAAGGTTGGCCACGTCCTTTTCGTTTTCGACCAGATAGATCTCGCCGCCGTTGCTTCGATCATACTGGCCCATGGTGCCCTCAACTTCCGGGTGCCCCTGGTGACCAATAAGAATGCATTCCCGACCGTCCCTGCTGTAGCGCATGACTTCCAGGTGGACTTTGGTCACCAGCGGGCAGGTGGCATCGAATACTTTCAGGCCCCGCCGGTCCGCTTCTTTCTGCACGGCTTGCGACACGCCATGGGCGCTGAAGATCACCAAGGTGTCGTCCGGCACTTCGTGCAGTTCATCCACGAAGACGGCACCGCGGTCACGCAGGTTGTCGACCACGAACTTGTTATGGACCACTTCATGGCGTACGTAGATGGGCGCCCCAAACACGTCCAGCGCGCGGTTCACAATTTCAATGGCGCGATCCACGCCGGCGCAGAAGCCTCTGGGATTTGCCAGTCTGATTTGCATTTTGTTGCCTTTGGATTACGTCGCCCGCGGTGTGCGGGGCTGGCCTTTCCGGGACACGCGGTAAATACGTCCATGTAGCTTGACTGCAGCATCCCTGCTGCAGACAGTCCCGAAAAGGCCAGCCCCACACCCCACTAAGTCAGAGTGTACCGGTTAGTGCGTCGGCCCTGCCGGTTCGACATCCAGAATTTTCACTTCGAATTCCAGTGTACGCCCCGCCAGCGGATGGTTGAAGTCCACGTCCACTTCGTCGCCTTCCACCCGGCTTATCACGCCCGGAAGTTCCTGTTGGCGGGCATCGGCAAAGGAAACCACCACACCCGGCTCCAGCACCATATCAGCACTGAATTCATGACGTTTGAAGCTCTGCACATTACTGGGATTATGCTGCCCAAAGCCTTTTTCCGGGGAGACTTCGTAAGCGGCATGGTCGCCAGCCTTCATGCCGATAATCAGCGCCTCAAAGTTTTCGGGCAGATTTTCATCACCGATTTCGAGAGTGGCAGGCTCACTATCGAAGGTGGTATCCACCACTTCGCCGTCCTTGATCTTCAGGGCGAAATGCAGCTGTACGCGGGTTCCCTTGTCTACGGGTAATTCTTTCATGAGTGTTGGTCACTCCTTTAGGCATCGCCGCCGTCGGCGGGCTTGCGAAACAGGTCCAGAATCATCATGGCAGCGCCAATGGTAATAGCCGTATCGGCCAGGTTAAACGCGGGGAAATGCCAGTTACGCCAGTAAAAATGCAGGAAATCCACCACGTACCCATGCACCACCCGGTCATACACATTGCCCAAAGCGCCGCCCAGAATCAGTACGATGGCGATAGCGGTCCAGGTCTCCCCGGCTTTCAGTTTCCGGAGCCACCCTACCAGAACAACACTGACCACCAGCGCCAGGATCACAAAGAACCAGCGCTGCCAGCCACTGCCATCGGCCAGAAAGCTGAAGGCGGCACCGGTGTTATGCAGCAGGGTCAGGTTGAACATCGGCAGGACCGGCAAAGGATCTGCGTAGGTCAACAGGGCACTCGCCAGAGCCTTGCTGCCCAGATCAATGGCAATAACCAGCGCCGCCAGCCAGAGCCATTTCAATTTGCTGCCTGCCCTGCCCTCCGTCACCAGCGACTCCATCAGGCGTAGGCGCGGGTTTCGCCCGGCCCTTCCACGTTGGTCACGCAGCGGCCGCACAGATCCTCGTACTTGCCGTTCTGTCCCACGTCCTCGCGATGGTGCCAGCAACGCTCACATTTGGCGTGACTGGCCGGGGTTACCTTCACCATCAGACCTTCATGGCCGGTCTGTTCGGCACCGTCAGCTTCGGCAACAGGCCGCACGCGAGCTTCGGAGGTGATCAGCACAAAGCGCAGTTCCTCACCCAGGTGGTTCAGGCGCTCGGCCAGGTCACCCTCACAGTACAGCGTCACCTCTGCACTCAGGGAGCCCTTGATTTCACCGCGACCACGCGCTTCCTCGAGGCACTTGTTGACCGCTTCCTTCACGCTATAGATGTCGCTCCAGTACTCACGGCCCAGTTCCACATTCTCCGGCAGTTCGCTCAGACCTTCGTACCAGGTTTCGTAGAACACCGTCTCGCCGCGTTCACCCGGCAGGTGCTGCCAGATCTCATCCGCGGTGAAGCTGAGGATCGGGGCGATCCAGCGCACCAGGGCTTCGGCAACGTGATAGAGCGCGGTCTGGCAGGAGCGCCGTGCCAGGCTGTCTGACTGGGTGGTGTACTGGCGGTCCTTGATGATATCCAGGTAGAAGCCGCCCAGCGTCGCCTCACAGAAGTTATAGACCTTCTGGTAAATGCGCAGGAAAGCATAGTTACCGAAGTCCTCGTGGATCTCCCGCTGCAGGCGCAGCGCCTTGTCCACCATCCAGCGGTCCAGGGCGATCATCTCTTCGGGCGCCACCATGTGCTCCGACGGTTCAAACCCATTCAGGTTGCTGAGCAGGAAACGCGCCGTGTTACGAATCCGGCGATAACCGTCCGCGGTCTGTTTGAGGATGTCATTGGACACCGTCATTTCGCCGCTGTAGTCGGTCGCAGCCACCCACAGGCGCAGGATGTCCGCACCCAGCTGGTTCATCACCTCCTGGGGAGCAATCACGTTACCCAGGGACTTGGACATCTTGCGGCCCTTGCCATCCACGGTGAAGCCGTGGGTCAGTACCTGCCGGTAAGGCGCTACACCATTCATCGCGATGGAGGTTTTCAGGGACGACTGGAACCAGCCACGATGCTGGTCGGAGCCTTCCAGGTACATGTCGGCCGGGAACTGCCCCAGTTCCGGGCGCACCCGGAGTACCGATTCATGGGTCACACCGGAGTCAAACCAGACGTCCAGGGTGTCCGTCACCTTCTCGTACTGATCAGCGTCCGCACCCAGCAGTTCGTCCTGATCCAGATCGTACCAGGCATCAATGCCAGCAACCTCGATCGCCTGCGCAGCCTTCTCGATCAGCGCCTGGGTATCCGGATGCAGCTCCTGGGTATCCTTGTGGATGAACAGGGTGATGGGCACACCCCAGGTCCGCTGACGGGAGATACACCAGTCCGGGCTCTGTTCGAACATGGCTTCAATGCGGTTCTGGCCCCAGGCCGGCACCCAGCGCACACCCTTGATAGCTTCCAGAGCGTCCGCCCGCAGGTTGTGCTTGTCCATACTGATAAACCACTGCGGGGTGGCGCGGTAGATCAGCGGCGTTTTGGTGCGCCAGCAATGCGGGTAGCTGTGCTGGAATTTCTCGGAATGGACCAGCTTGCCTTCACGGGTCAGCGCAGCGCAGACCGGTTCGTCGGCCTTGTACACGTGCACCCCGGCAAATTCGCCGGCGGCCTCTGTATAGGTGCCGTCCGCCTTCACCAGGTTGACGGTATCGATGCCGTATTCCTTGCCGACCTCAAAGTCTTCCATACCGTGATCCGGCGCCGTGTGAACCGCCCCGGTACCGGCATCCAGGGAAACGTGATCACCGAGGATCACCGGCACCTGCTTGTCATAGATCGGGTGGTGCAGTTGCTGGTGTTCCAGAGCCGCGCCAGCGACATTAGCCAGCACGCGATAGTCTTCGATCCCCCAACGGGCCATGATGCCTTCGACCATGTCGGTGGCCAGGATCATGCGCTCCGGCCCCTGGCCGGCATTCACCTGAACCAGTGCGTATTCCAGATCGGCACCCAGAGACACCGCCTGGTTGGCGGGAATGGTCCAGGGCGTGGTGGTCCAGATAACAACGGAGATATCCCCCTCACCCTCTTCGGTACCAAAGGCCGCCAGCACCTTGGCCGGCTCCACAGCGGTAAAACGCACATCAATCTGTGTGGACGTCTTGTCCTGGTACTCCACCTCGGCTTCTGCCAGTGCGGACTGACCAACCACACTCCAGTAAACCGGCTTGTAGCCACGCACCAGGTGGCCCTTCTCCACAATCTTGCCGAGGGCGCGCACAATGCCCGCTTCCACCTTCGGGTCCATGGTGAGGTAGGGTTTGTCCCACTCACCCATCACTCCGAGGCGAATAAAGTCGGCCTTCTGGCCTTCGATCTGCTTGGCCGCATAGTCTCGACAGGCCTGGCGGAAGGTTTTGTAGTCCACCTTCACCCCGGCCTTGCCGATCTCCTGCTCGACCTTGTGTTCAATCGGCAGGCCATGGCAGTCCCAGCCAGGCACGTAAGGTGCGTCATAACCCATGAAACCACGGGATTTGACGATCATATCCTTGATGATCTTGTTGACCGCATGCCCGATGTGAATGCTGCCGTTGGCGTACGGAGGGCCATCGTGCAGGATGAACTTGTCACGGCCTTCACGCTGCTTGCGCAGGTTTCCGTAAACATCAAGATCCTGCCAGCGCTTGAGCATGTCGGGCTCGCGCTTGGCCAGGTTACCGCGCATGGGGAAGGCGGTTTCCGGCAGATTCAGGGTATGCTTGTAGTCGCTCATGTCGGTGTGCGCACTCTCTCGTTGGTCAGTCTGATCAATTAAATTCAGTCATCGTCCGCGGGCAACGGGTTATCCGCCAGCCATTCACGGGCCTGCTCAAAATCCCGGGCAATCTGCTGCCTCAACTCATCAACAGAATCGAACTTCACTTCGTCCCGCAGCCCATGGCGGAACCCCACATCCAGATGCCGGCCGTAAAGTGTGCCAGCAAAGTCAAACAGGTGCACTTCCAGGGATGGCCGCTTGCCATCCACGGTAGGTCGCAACCCGATGTTGGCAGCGCCGTCGTAGCTTTCACCGTTATCAAGCGTTGCTCTTACCACGTAGACGCCCCGCAGTGCCGGCATGCGATCAAGCAGGATATTGGCCGTGGGCGCGCCGATGGTACGGCCCAGTTGCCGGCCATAGACCACACGACCGTGAACCCGGTAAGGGTGACCCAACAGGCGCTCGGCCGCTTCCAGACCGTTCACATTCAGCAAGTTGCGAACCCGAGTGCTACTCACCCGGTCCCCATCCACCATCACGGTGCGGGTATTCTCAACGGTAAACCCCCGTTCTGCACCCACTGATTCAAGTAACCTGAAATCACCGGCACGATCACAGCCAAAGCGGAAATCATCCCCCACCACCAGGTGATGCACACCCAGGCCGTCAATGAGGATATGCTCAACGAACTCCATGGCTGAATAGCTGCGAAAACGGTCGTTGAAGCGCACGCACAGGACAATATCCACCCCGGCAGCCAGCAGCGCCTCGAACTTCTGACGGAATGGCATCAGCCGCGGCGGGGCATCCCGCCCCTGGAAAAACTCCTGAGGCTGGGGCTCAAAAATCATGACAACCGAGGGCACCCCCAGTTCAGAGGCCCGGCTTCGCACCTGATCAATGATGGTCTGGTGCCCCCGGTGAACCCCGTCAAAATTGCCAATGGTTGCAATGCAACCACGAGCCAGGGGCGATGCCGGGTCCCCGGAGAGCCGCTGAAGATTGGTCAGACCTCGAATCAGACGCATGTACCGCGAACCTTAATTTGCCGTCGGGTGATTTCAACGCCCGTGCCCGGACAAGTCACTGGTGAGAAAACGGGCGATTATACCTCAGGAACCCGGTGGGTAGAAATCAATCGGCGGCTCAGGAAGGCTGCCGGAAGTGCCGAATACGCACACCGGCAACGGCCAGCGCAAAGAAGTAGGCCAACACGCCAGCGATCACCAGTACGGCCATCTGCCAGGCCCGCTCCAGACCACCAAGGGCAAACCACTGGGCCGAAGACGCATTCAGCCAGACAATGACCGCCGCCAGGGCGGCATTGGCCACCAGCAACTGCAACAGAAAGCGAGTCCAGCCTGGCTGGCTCTGCCAGGCCCCTTCCCGGCGCAGGCCACGCCACAACAGAAAACCGTTAAGCCAGGCCGAAAGCGCTGTAGCCAGTGCCAGACCGGCATGGGCCAGCGGAACAATCAACGCCAGGTTGAACACCATATTCGCCACCATGGCAATAACACCGATGCGTACCGGCGTGCTCGTGTCCTGGCGCGCGAAGAACCCCGGCGCCAGAACCTTGATCAGCATGAACGCCAGAAGGCCCGCAGAATAGGCTCGCAGACTCTGGGCCGACATGATCACATCCCGGTCCGTCACTTCGCCATAATGGAACAGAGTGGCAATGAGCGGCTCGGCCAGCAAAGCCAGCGCCAGAGCCGCTGGCAGACCAATCAACAGAACCGCCCGCACCGCCCAGTCCAGGGTTGCGGCAAACTGCTCCGCCGAGGCGGCGGCGTGTTTGCGGGAAAGGCTCGGCAGAATCACGGTACCAATGGCGATACCGAATACACCAAGAGGCAGTTCTGAGAGCCGGTCCGAATAATACAGCCAGGACACGCTGCCGGTCTGGAGAAAAGAAGCCAGCACCGTATCCAGCAGCAGATTGATCTGACTGACCGACACGCCGAACAGCGCCGGCGCCATCAGCTTGAGGATACGGATCACCCCTTCATGGCGGTAATCCACCCTCGGCCTGGGCAACAGGCCCAGTCGCATCAAAAACGGCAGCTGGAAAAAAAGCTGTAACGCCCCGGCGATCATCACCCCCCAGGCCAGCGCCATCACCTCATCCTGCATTAATGGTGTCAGGAAAATCGCTGCTCCGATCATCGACAGGTTCAGCAGCACCGGGGTAAAAGCCGGTACGGCAAAGCGGTCATAGCTGTTCAGTATCGCGCCGGCAAAGGCGGTCAGGGAAATCAGCAACAGGTAGGGAAAGGTGATCCGCAGCATATCGCTGGCCAGCTCGAACTTGACCGGCTCATCCAGAAAGCCCGGGGCGAACACCGCCGTCAGCGCCGGCGCCCCCAACATCGCCACCAGCGTAACGGCCAGCAACACCAGCCCCAGAGACCCGGCCACAGCGTTAACCAGTCGCCGGACTTCCGAGGCATCCCCCTTTTCCCGATAGGATGACAGCACCGGCACAAAGGCCTGGGAAAAGGCGCCTTCGGCAAACAGACGGCGCAGGAAATTGGGGATTTTAAACGCCACGAAAAACGCATCGGCACCGGTGCCGGCGCCAAAATAGCGGGCTATCACCATGTCACGGGCCAGACCCAGCACCCGCGACAGCATGGTCATGGAACCCACGACTCCCGAGGAACGCAGCAAGCCTGGCGGCTTGGGAACAGGGCGGTTATTCGACTCGGCCTGGCCTGGCGTATTGTCTTCCGATGGCATGATAGGGTTCCAGAATACGGATGGCGTCTCGGTAATCCACAGGGTGCCCGGAGGACCTTTCCCCGGAGCCTGAAAGCGATGCGCGAGTGTACCACAGGCCGCCACACCCGGGGATCATGGCACCTCGTCGGCCTTGACATTTCAGGGTTTCACCGGCATAGTTCCGCGTCATTTATTTCGACGCGCTGCATTTGGCGCGCACGCGATACAAACAGTTTCAGTTTCTATAGTAACGAATTTCAGGAGTTTTACGGTGGCAAATTCCCCGCAAGCCAGAAAGCGCGCTCGTCAGAACGAGAACAACCGCAAGCACAACGCCAGCCTGCGTTCCATGGCCCGTACCTACGTCAAGAAGGTTGAAGCCAAGATCAAGGCCGGCAACGCCGAAGAAGCTCAGGCCGCTCTGAAAGAAGCCCAGCCGATCATGGACAGCATGGTCAACAAGGGCGTGTTCGCCAAGAACAAGATTGCTCGCCAGAAGAGCCGCCTGAACGCCCAGATCAAGGCCCTGAACAACGCCTGATCCGAGCGACGCAGAGAACCGGAAAAGCCGCGACCCAGGTCGCGGCTTTTTTTTGCCACCGTATCCGTTCTGTCACACTTGCCTGTTAAAAGTCGCTTCTGTTCCTCCCCTCCAGTCAATCAAGGAGCAAGTGACATGACCCACCAGAACATGATCGACCCGGAAGATCATCCGGAAATTGAACAGACCGATTTCGACCGCCTGACCGCCAAAGGCATCAGCCGCCGCAACTTCCTGCGCGGCGGCACCGCAGCCATGGGCCTGTTCCTGGCCGCAAGCCCTCTGGCCCAGGCCATTGCCGCGACCAGCCAGACCAGAGCCAGCAAACTCCTGGGCTTCAGCGCGGTTCCGGCCAGCACAGCCGACACCTTTGCCGTGCCCAAAGGGTACGTCGCCAAACCCCTTATTTCCTGGGGCGACCCCATTCTGAAGGGGGCACCGGCCTTTGACCCGTCCGGCAATCAGGATGCCGCCGCCCAGGCCGGCCAGTTCGGTGACAACACCGATGGCATGAGCTTCTTCCCTCTGTCGGAAGACCGTGCCCTGCTGGCCGTGAACAATGAATACACCAACTACGAATACCTCTTTGCCCACCAGGGCAAACAGGACCTGACCGCCGACGAGGTTCGCAAATCCCAGTCCGCCCACGGCGTCTCTGTCTTCGAAATCCGCCGCAACAGCCAGGGCGAATGGCAGGTTGCACCGGATTCCGACTACAACCGGCGGATCACTGCCAACACCCCGATGGAACTGACCGGCCCGGCCGCCGGCCATGACCTGATGAAAACCGCAGCAGACCCGAGCGGACGCAAGCCACTGGGCACATTCAACAACTGCGCCAATGGCCAGACCCCCTGGGGCACCTACCTCACCTGCGAGGAAAACTTCCACGGTTACTTTGCCTCGACCCAGGACCAGGTGGATCTGCCAGCCAGGGACACCCGTTACGGTCTGAAAGCCGGCAACCGGGGCTATCAGTGGTACCGGCACGACGAACGCTTCGATCTGGCCAAACACCCCAACGAGCCGCACCGGTTCGGCTGGGTAGTGGAAATTGACCCCATGAACCCCGAGGCCACCCCCCGAAAGCGCACCGCACTGGGCCGGTTCAAGCACGAAAACGCCGCTCTCACCATCGACCGCTCAGGCCATGTGGTGGTTTATCTGGGCGATGACGAGCGTGGCGAACACCTGTACAAGTTCGTGTCCCGTGACCGCTACAACCCGGACAACCAGAAGGCGAACCGGAACCTTCTGGAGGAAGGCACGCTGTATGTCGCGCGGTTCCGCGCCAACGACGGTGAGATCAAGGGCAAAGGGGAATGGCTGGAACTCAGCCATGGCAAGAATGGACTGACGGCCGAAAACGGCTTCGCTGACCAGGCTGAAGTGATGATTTTTGCCCGTGAAGCGGCAACGCAGGTCGGCGCCACCACCATGGACCGCCCCGAGTGGGTTGCCGTTCACCCGAACAACAAAGCGGTGTTCTGCACGCTGACCAATAACAAGAACCGCGGCCAGGAAGGCCAGCCTGTGGGCGGCCCGAACCCCCGCGCCAAGAACAACTACGGGCAGATTCTGCGCTGGTGGCCGACCAACGGCGACCACACCGCGACAAGCTTCGACTGGGACCTGTTTGCCATTGCCGGCAACCCGACGGTAGCCGAAGGCCTCTACGCCGGCAGCGATAACATCAATGCTGACAACATGTTCAACAGCCCGGATGGCATTGGCTTTGACCGTACAGGTCGCCTCTGGATCCAGACCGACGGCAAGTATTCCAATACCGGGGAGTTTGCGGGCATGGGCAACAACCAGATGCTCTGCGCGGACCCGGAAACCGGTGAAATCCGGCGCTTCGCTACCGGCCCGATCGCCTGCGAGATTACCGGACTGACGTTCTCTCCGGACCAGCGCACCGTCTTCGTGGGCGTACAGCACCCGGGCGAGGATCTGGCGCCCTCCCATTTCCCGGAGGGCGGCAACAGCAAGCCTCGCTCAACCATCATGATGATTCAGCGCCGGGATGGCGGGATGATCGGAGCCTGACGGGCATCACGGGCCAGGGATGGCCCGTCGTTTTGCGGGGATCAGACAATCACCAGGTTGTCCCGGTGAATCATCTCCTCATCGGAAATGTAACCCAGCACATCATTGATGCACTGGCTTGAGCGCCCGGCAATGGCCCGGGCCTCATCCGCATCGTAGTTGACCAGCCCCCGGGCAATCTCACGGCCACTCTCATCAACGCAGGACACCATTTCCCCGCGACGGAACCGACCGGACACTGAAGTGACCCCCACCGGCAGCAGACTGCGGCCACCCAGCCGCAGAACCCGCACCGCGCCGGCATCCAGGGTCAGACGGCCGCGCGTCTGCAGATGCCCGGCAATCCACTGTTTGCGAGCCGCCACGCGGCTTTGATCGGGCAACAGCAAAGTGCCAATCACATCGCCCTGGCGCAGGCGGTAGATCACTTTCTCGATCCGACCACCAACGATGACCGTAAAAGCCCCCGAACGCGCCGCCAGCCGGGAGGCCCGGAGTTTTGTCATCATCCCGCCCCGGCCCAGCGTTCCAGCTCCGCCGCCAGCCATGGCGTCCAGCTCCGGATCACTGGCCATGCGCTCGGCAACCAGTTCCGCATCCGCGTGCTTGCGCGGGTCCCGATTGAACAGCCCCAACTGGTCGGTAAGGATGAGCAAACCGTCCGCTTCAACCAGGTTGGCCACCAGCGCCCCCAGGGTGTCGTTGTCACCAAAACGGATTTCGTCGGTGACCACTGTGTCATTCTCATTGACGATAGGAATAACCCCCACGTCAAGCAGGGCCCGGAGTGTGCTGCGGCCATTAAGATAGCGCTTGCGGTCCGACAGGTCATCATGAGTCAGCAGGATCTGGGCGGTATGAATGCCGTGACGCATGAACTGGGCTTCCCAGCTCTGCACCAGCCCCATCTGGCCAACGGCTGCCGCCGCCTGCAGCTCATGCAGCTGCCCCGGGCGCCGCAGCCAGCCCAGACGGTTCATGCCAACCGCAACCGCCCCCGAGGACACAATCACAACCTCCACGCCATCCGCCACCAGATCCGCAATCTGGTCCACCCAAAGCCCCAGCGACACCTCATCCAGCCCCTTACCATCATTGGTCAGCAGGGCACTGCCGATCTTGATCACCAGACGTTTTGCCTGGCGCAACTGGACTCGTTCGCTCATGGTAAGGTGTTCTGCCTCTGGGCTGTGATGGGTTTAATAAGGGGCGTAGACCACCTCGACGCCGTCATCATCATCGTCGTCAAAATCGTCATCGTCGTCCTGCCGTGCCGCCCGGCGGGCCTGGCGATCGGCTGCCAGCTTGGCACGGGCTTCTTCGTCCATGCGTTGGCGCCGGGCAGCCTCAGCCTCGGCGGCTTCCGGGTTTTCGGCCTCGACTTCCGCCTGCTCCTCGATCCAGCGCATAACGGCCTGAACCAGCGGTTTGGTGCCCTCGCCCGTCAGCGCGGAAATCCAGAACACGGGGCCATCCCAGCCCAGCTCATCGACAATCGCCTGGCAGTGAGCCTCACGCTCATCCTCCGCCACCATGTCGACCTTGTTCAGCACCAGCCAGCGGGGGCGCTCGGCCAGCGTCTCACTGAACTTTTCAAGCTCGTGGGCGATGGTCTTCACCGAGTCAGCCGGAGACGAACCGTCATAGGGTGCCACATCCACCAGATGCAGCAGCAGACGGGTGCGCACCAGATGCTTCAGGAAACGCACACCCAGCCCGGCGCCTTCGGCCGCCCCTTCAATCAGCCCCGGAATATCCGCAATCACGAAACTCTGGTGAGCCTGAACACTGACCACGCCGAGATTCGGCACCAGCGTAGTAAACGGGTAATTGGCCACTTTGGGTTTGGCGGCCGAGACGGACCGGATAAAGGTGGATTTGCCCGCATTGGGCAACCCGAGCAGACCCACGTCCGCCAATACCTTCAACTCCAGGCGCAGATTACGGGCCTCACCCTCGGAGCCATTGGTGGTCTGCCGGGGCGCCCGGTTTACCGAGGACTTGAAGCGGGTGTTGCCCAACCCATGGAAACCGCCCTGGGCCACTTTCAGGCGCTGCCCTTCCCGGGTCAGGTCGCCCAGGACTTCGTGGGTGTCCATATCCACCACCGTTGTGCCCACCGGCACCGGCAGCACCAGATCCTCGCCCTTGGTACCTGTGCGGTTGCGCCCGGCCCCGGGCTCGCCGTTATGGGCCTTGTGTTTGCGCTGGTAACGGTAGTCGATCAGCGTGTTGAGCGAGCCATCCGCTTCCAGATAGACAGAGCCGCCGTCGCCGCCGTCGCCGCCGTCGGGACCGCCTTTGGGCACGTATTTCTCGCGCCGGAAGCTCAGGCAGCCGTGCCCGCCCTTTCCGGCTTCGACGATAATGGTGGCTTCATCTACAAATTTCATGATTAACCCTTTGCGCCTTGCGCATAAACTAAAAAGCCCCGCAGCCTCTAGGAAGCTATGCGGGGCTCCGGATGGTTCTGACTCCCGACTAGGTCAGGATATCACTGCCATCCCGGGTTCGGCAGAACCGGATCGCCGCTGCGTTACGCAGCCGGAACGATGCTGACGAACTTGCGGCTCTGCGGACCTTTGGTCTCGAACTTCACCTGACCGTCTGCCTTGGCAAACAGGGTGTGGTCTTTACCAATGCCTACGTTGGAACCAGCGTGGAAGCGGGTGCCACGCTGACGAACGATAATGCTGCCTGCAGATACAGTCTGACCGCCGAAGCTTTTGACCCCAAGTCGTTTCGACTCGGAATCGCGACCGTTACGGGTACTACCTGCTGCCTTTTTATGAGCCATTACAAGCCTCCTGTTTAAAGGGGTTAGTCCCGGGCTTAGCCCTGGATACCCGTGATCTTGACTTCAGTGAACCACTGACGGTGGCCCTGACGCTTCATGGAATGCTTACGACGACGGAACTTGATGATCTGAACCTTGTCGTGACGACCATGGTTGACCACTTCTGCAGTCACCTTGGCGCCGTCCACTACCGGGGCGCCGACTTTCACGTCATCGCCATCGGCAACCAGCAGTACACGGTCGAATTCAACAGTGCCACCTGTTTCAACTTCCAGTTTTTCCAGCTTCAGGGTTTCGCCTTCCTGAACGCGGTGCTGCTTGCCACCGCTAACAATTACTGCGTACATTCAATGCTCTCCGAGATTGACCCATCCCTGCTCTTATCCGCCTGGTTCTAAGGGAAGCGCTTTGGCAACCCTATTGCAGGGAGCGCAGGTTGGGATGAGTTGGGCGCGCAATTGTACGGCAAGCAGCCAGCCAACACAACCCGTGGTGGCGCTCAAGTTGACACTCCAGGCGTCAGTACATAGCATTGCCGCGACCTGCCCAAAAAGGCATCGACAGTACCAGCAAGGGACCCACCTGCCCGATGACAGCCGAGCGTATTTACGACACCGTGGCCGACGATTTCAGTCGCGTCAATGACCTGATTATCCGGCGGCTTGCCTCCGATGTGCCACTGGTGGAAAAAATCGCCCAGTACATCATCGAAAGCGGTGGCAAGCGCCTGCGCCCGCTGCTGGTTCTGCTGTCCAGCCAGGCTGCCGGCTACCGGGAAGACAACCACCTGAAGCTGGCCGCAGTCATTGAGTTCCTGCATACAGCCACACTACTGCATGACGATGTAGTGGACACCTCCGACATGCGCCGTGGCCGCAGCACCGCCAATGCCAAATGGGGCAACGCGCCCAGCGTGCTTGTTGGTGATTTCCTCTATGCCCGGGCCTTCGAGATGATGGTGGAGCTCAAAAGCCTGCCGATCATGGAAGTGCTCTCCCACGCCACGGCGGTGATCGCCGAAGGCGAGGTCATGCAGTTGATGAACGTGAAGAACCCGGACCTCACCGAAGACCAGTACATGAAGGTCATCCACAACAAGACCGCCATGCTGTTCGAGGCCGCCTCCCATACTGGCGCGCAGCTCGCCGGCGCCACCGAAGAACAGGAAACCGCCCTGCGGGATTACGGCAAACACCTCGGGCTGGCATTCCAGTTGGTGGATGATGTACTCGATTATCAGGGCAACGCCGAGACCATGGGCAAGAATGTCGGTGATGACCTGGCCGAAGGCAAGACCACCCTGCCACTGATTCAGGCCATGGCCACCGGCACGGACGAAGAGCGCCAACTGATTCGCCAGGCCATTCGCAAAGGTGGGCTGGATGACCTGCCGAAGGTATTGGAGACGGTTCGCCAGTCCGGCGCCATCGAATACACCATGAACAAGGCCAAGGAGCAGGCCCGGATTGCCCGGGACCTGCTCACCTGCCTGCCGGAATCGGCACACCGCCAGTCACTGGAGCTTCTTACCGAGGTGGCTGTTGCCCGGGTGAGCTAACTCCCCAAGCTTGACGCACGCCGACGGGCCTGCACCTTAGTGATCTAACTCACACTTTCACGCCCGTGCGGCGAACTGAAATCCAGCTCTGGCCCCACAGGCACGATCTGAGTGGGGTTCACGGTGCGCTGGCTCACGTAGTAGTGGCGCTTGATCTGTCCGATATCGACGGTATCGGCAACACCCGGCATCTGGTACAGCTCCCGAAGGTAACCGGACAGGTTCGGATAGTCCCGGATCTGCTGGCGATTGCATTTGAAGTGGCTGTAGTAAACCGCATCAAAGCGCACCAGCGTGGTAAACAGGCGCCAGTCAGCCTCGGTGATCCGGCTGCCGGTCAGATAGCGCCGGTCGGCAAGAATCGCCTCCAGCCAGTCCAGCGAGTCGAACAGCTCACGATAGGCTTTCTCATACTTGTCCTGTGCCGTGGCAAAACCGGCCTTGTAGACGCCGTTGTTGACGGTGTCGTAGACCCGCTCATTGATGCCTTCAATGTCATCACGAAGCGCCTCGGGGTAGAAATCCAGACCGGCATCCACGCCCTCAAGCCCATTGAAAGCCGAGTTGAACATGCGGATGATTTCGGCCGACTCATTGCTGACCACCGTCTCCTGCCGCTTGTCCCAAAGCACTGGGACCGTCACCCGGCCACTGTAGTCAGGTGCTGCGCGGGTGTAGAGCTGATGCAGGTACTGCAGGCCGTAGAGGTCATCCCGATGACCTGGCTGGTCCGGCCGGAACTCCCAGCCATTTTCCAGCATATCCGGATGCACCACGGACACTGATATGTGCGGCTCAAGCCCTTTGAGTTTCCGGAAAACCAGCGTCCGGTGTGCCCAGGGGCACGCCATGGCAACGTAGAGATGATAGCGCCCAGTCTCCGCCTTGAAACCGTCCACACCGGATGGCCCGGCGGAACCATCCGCGGTCACCCAGTTGCGGAAACGGGCCGCCTCCCGCTCAAACTTGCCGTCGGTCTTGTCGGTGTCATACCACTGATCAACCCACTGGCCATCAACCAACAGCCCCATAAAACCTCCTTTGCGAATGCTCACGCTGACCCATCAGATTTATAACGACAGGCTAACGCCTCTCCTGATAGGCTGATAACAAGCGTTTCTGGCAAACACATTCAGATTATTCGAACATGCATACAGACATTACGATCGACGCACTCAAGGTGCTCGACGCCATCGACCGCAAAGGCAGCTTTGCGGGCGCCGCGTCAGAACTGTTCCGGGTTCCCTCCGCCATCAGCTATACCGTGCAGAAGCTGGAAGAGGATCTGAACGTCAATATTTATGACCGAAGTGGCCACAAGGCCGTGCTGACACCAGCGGGCCGATACCTGCTGGAGGAAGGCCGATCCCTGCTGGAAGCCGCGGAGAATCTGGCCCACAGTACCCGCCAGGTCGCTGAAGGCTGGGAAACGCGGTTGCGCATCGGCTTCAACTCACTGATGCCGGCCAATCTGCTGTTCCCGGCGGTCAATGAATTCCAGCAACTGGGCGTCCCGGTAGATGTCCAGATTATCGAGGAAGTCTTTGCCGGCACCTGGGATGCCCTGCAAAGCCGGCGGGTGGATCTGATCATTGGCGCGGACCAGCTCAGCAAACCCGCAGCCAGCTTCACCACAGCCCCTCTGGGGGAAATCGAGTTTGCTTTTGCCGTCGCCCCGGACCATCCACTGGCCAGCGCCAGCGAGCCCCTCACCGAATCGGATATCGCCAGTTACCCGGCGGCCGTCGCGGCCGACACCTCCCGCTCTTTGCCTCCGGGCAA
Source organism: Marinobacter oulmenensis (assembly GCF_014201735.1). Taxonomy (GTDB): domain Bacteria; phylum Pseudomonadota; class Gammaproteobacteria; order Pseudomonadales; family Oleiphilaceae; genus Marinobacter; species Marinobacter oulmenensis. Next base: position 40,020 of record NZ_JACHFE010000007.1, read on the forward strand.
TTCGGGCATCTTCCGGCGGCAGCGCACACTGACGGTCAGTAATATTGACCAGAAGATTGAAGTGCAGGAAGCGGGGCTCGGCGTAGGCTGGCTGCCAGTGCCCAGAATCCGCCAGCCACTTCAACGCGGTTCACTGGTACTCAAAGAGGTGCAGGAGCCCAAGGCCCCGGTTGGCATTCATCTGGCAAGGCACAGTGAGGATCGGGGCAAGGCTCTGATGTGGTTCTGGCAGCGCCTGGAGAACGACACCAGCATTCGGAGCTGGCTGGAACGGAATCCCCGATGACAGCCATGGAACGGGGCCGATGACACGCATAGCGCGGGTCATCAGCTGAGACTTACCCGTCCCCGGGAAGAGGTGTTATTCGAAGGCCCAACGCAGGAAGGTACGCTTCTCTTCCTGATTCGCCTGCTCCCAAAGTCCCTTGAGCTGTTCCAGTGTATTGCCCTGGGGTAGCACTGTGCGATTGCCACCGGCAGTGCCCGCCGTAGAGGTGGCCGACTGGTCAAACATGGACCGGCCATCCCACTCACTGGAAGAAGCCACTTCACTACCATTGGACGACACCACGGTAACGGCAAAGTCGTCTTTCATCCGCTCGGCTTCACGACGGTTGTCCGGTTTATCAAACTCGAAACGGTAGGTCGCTCCGGCACGGGCGTTGAAACGCACCACCTGGGGCTCGGTTTCAACGACAGACACGCTGGATTCGTCGTTATCGGTAACTCTGGGGTTGGCCCAGATTGACTTGTAGGTGAAGATCACTTCGGCATCACCCGGCAAAATACCATAATCCAGAGCCAGGTCTTCCAGCAGGTAAGTCTGCATACTCATGCCGTTAATACTCTTGACCTGAATAGAGCCAGGCGCCTCCAGTACTGCAGGGTTGGCAGATCCCTGAGGATTACCATCCCAGGCATTGAGCTGGGCGGCAGACGATGCGCAACCGGCAATGTAAGCACTTGCAAGCACCAGCAAGGCCAACCTCAAAATTACTGAAACACGACTCATATTCGCCTAACTCCTTAATTACCGGACTGTATTCTCATCTGCCAAGCCTCAGGGCCCACGGTCTGGCTGGCACCAGCGAGCATTCTGACCATAGCCACCGCGGAGGGCAAGGCTATTTCATGGATTTCAAGACCTGCCCAGGTCCGCAAAGAACAAAATTTAATCAAATTTGCGCCGAATCAGGTTGCTTTTGCCCCATCTTGGATTAACTTGAACAGAAAGGACTCGGCTTGATTCACCCGGCGCCCAAAAACACAGAAGATATGCGCCCAGGAGATGTCATGGATACTCAGCGCAGATCTGGAGAAGATGGGCCGGTGCCCTTCCGCAGCAGTCGTTTCTTCTGTGTCGGCAGCAACTGGTACTTTACCACCCGAGAGGGTTTCGACAGTGGTCCTTTTGCCTCAAGAGAGCGGGCGGAAATCGGTCTGAAACGCTTCCTGCATGTAGTTCGGTTACTTCCTGAAGAGTATCACTGAGCAGCCCTTAACGCCGGCGTCTCGGGTGAGAACGAATCACACCAGATAGGGCATCAGCCAGGCGTCGATGGCCCAGAGGCTGACCAGCGCCATGCCCCCAGCCAGGATGTCGTCCACCATGATACCCAGCCCGCCCGGCAGGTGCTCATCCAGCCAGCTGATAGGCCAGGGTTTGACCACATCAAACAGCCGGAACAGCATGAACGCCATCAGCACGCCGTATATGTCCTCGGGCATCAGGCCCAGGGCAATCCACATGCCGGCAAACTCATCCCAGACGATACCGCCATGGTCATGCACCTTCAGGTCACGGGCGGTCTTGCCACAGAGCCAGATACCGATGACACAGGCGAAAAACACAACCAGCCAGTAAAACGGCAGGGGTAGCCAGGCAAACAGGTACCAGATCGGGATCGCCACAAGGCTGCCCCAGGTACCGGGCGCACGGGGGGCAGCGCCACTACCAAAGCCAAACGCCAGCAAATGGACCGGATGACGAAGAAACCCCGGTGGTAGTATAGCCTGCGGGGCTTCCGGTTCATGCTCCCCGTGTTCGTCTGTCAAACTGACCTCCCGAAATGATCATACCCTGACGCCCCGGACAACGAGCGCCCCCCTTCAAGCCTCAGCCCTGACCCGGCCTCTACCCGGCCGATGGTTGTCAATTGCGAGCGCACAGCCTCCGGCAGACTCATCAACGCCTCATCATTGATACAGACGCACAGTTCGTAATCATCCCCGGCAGACAATGCCAGTTCGACGGCCCGGTCGCCTGTCAGTTCCACCAATGCCTTGCTCAGTGGAATGCAGCCAGGGTCAATGCTCGCGCCAACGCCGGAAGCCGAGAGTATATGATTCAGGTCCGCAAGCAGCCCATCGGAGATATCGATCGCCGCCGAGGCTGCCCCGATCAGGGCCTGCGCCAGCTCAATGGGTGGCCGGGGAAAATGATAACTGGCCAGCACGGCCTTCTGAGCCTGACTCGGCTCGGTGACACCCAGAAAATCCAGTGCCGCCCCGGCATTGCCCAGCGGACCGGTCACACAGATCCTGTCGCCCACCCTCGCGCCGGACCGGCGAAGCGCGCCACCGGCCGGAACAGTTCCATGAACCTGCAGGGAAAGAGTCAGGGGGCCACGGGTGGTATCCCCGCCGGCCAGGCTCAGGCGGAAGGTTTCGCTGGCTCGGGCCAGCCCACGGGCAACTTCCGACAACCAGCGCTCATCCGCCGCGGGAAGCGTCAATGCCAGGGTAAAGCAGACAGGAGAAGCCCCCATGGCAGCAAGGTCACTGGCAGCCACCGCCAGCGAACGCCAGCCCAGGTTGAAAGCCGGGTAGTCATGGGGGAAGTGGGCACCTTCGACAAGGGTGTCCACAGAGAACACCAGGTCCCGGTCCGCCGGCACCCGCTGTATGGCACAGTCGTCACCGGGGCCGAGAATGAGCTGCTCCCGGCTGGCCATCACTGACAGCGGCTGAAAGAACCGGCGGATCAGCTCAAATTCGCCCATGGGCCAGTCTCAGCGCGGACGGGTTTCCGCCAGCCGAACGCGACGGCTGAGCTTGTCGAGAATGCTGTTCACGAACTTGTGGCCCTCGGTGCCGCCAAAGCGCTTGGCCATCTCGATGCCCTCATTGATCACGACCCGATAGGGCACATCCAGACGATGCTTCAGTTCATAGGCACCCAGCCGGACGATGGCCAGTTCAATGGGATCGACCTCCGCCAGGGGCCGGTCGAGGTAAGGCTCTAGCAGGCGGTCAAGCTCATCCTGTTCACGGTGAACGCCGCGAAGCAGATCCCGGAAGTACATCTGGTCAACCTTGCTCATGTCGTTATCGACAATCAGCTCTGCCTCAATATCCGCAACCGGCGTCTTGCTGAAATGCCGGTGATACAGGCCCTGCATGGCCAGAGCCCTGGCCCTGCGGCGGTCGCCGGCTTTCGGCTGACCGCTTTTACCCGCCTGGGGCGTGTTTTCGCCAGTATCGCTCATCACTCACCCAACTTCCTGAACAGGCTGACCATCTCCAGGGCGGTAACGGCGGCTTCCGCGCCCTTGTTACCGGCCTTGGTACCGGAGCGCTCAATAGCCTGCTCGATGGAGTCCACCGTCAGCACGCCAAAGGTCACCGGCACGTCGGTCTCCAGGCTGACGGCACCGAGCCCGCTGGACGCTTCTCCGGCCACATAATCGAAATGCGGGGTTCCGCCACGGATCACGGCCCCCAGGGCAATAATGGCGTCGTAGTCGGCAGTTTGAGCCACGCGCTTAACTGCCAGCGGCATTTCATAGGCTCCGGGCACCCGCACAATGGTGATGTCGTCCCGGGAGATGCCATGACGAATCAGCGTGTCCACAGCCCCCTCGACCAGACTTTCAACAACAAAGCCGTTAAAACGGCCCACCACCAGCGCATACCGTCCGCTGCACTGGGTAAAATCACCTTCAATTACTTTGATATCTGCCATCACACTATCCTTCAGTGGTTACGACCCACACAGGCCGGCAACCGGGTTATCAGTTTTCGGTATAGGGCACATATTCCACCACTTCCAGGGCAAACCCGGAAATGGCGGAGAATTTGACCGGCGGGCTCAGCAACCGCATTTTACCCACGCCGATGTCCCGGAGAATCTGGGAACCGGTACCTACGGTGAAATACACGCCGGACCCGCCTTTGCCCGAGGAGTGCTGCCCCTGGTCAAAGAATTCATGAATCCGGTCTTCCAGGTTGTAGCTGTCCTCGGCGCTGTTGAGCAGCACAACCACACCCTGACCTTCCTCAGCCACCTTCTCGAGGGCATGGTGCAGCGGCCAGCTCCGGGAATCCTTGCGCCGTGCACCCAGCAGATCCCTCAGGGTGTCGGTGATGTGAACACGGACGTATGCCGGTTCCTCCGGACGGATATCGCCCATGATCATGGCCAGGTGGGTAGCGCCCTGAATGTTGTCACGATAGGTACGCAACCTGAATACGCCGTACTCCGTATCCAGCTCGTTCTCCTCTACGCACTCGACGGTTTTCTCGTTCATGGTGCGGTAGTGGATCAGGTCGGCAATGGTACCGATCTTCAGGCCATGGTGCTCGGCGAACTTCTCAAGATCCTCGCGACGGGCCATGGAGCCATCGTCGTTCATCACCTCGCAGATCACGCCGGCCGGTTCACAACCCGCCAACTGCGCCAGGTCACAGGAGGCCTCAGTGTGGCCCGCCCGGCTCAGAACCCCGCCCGGATCCGACATCAGCGGGAAGATATGCCCCGGCTGGACGATATCCGAGGGCTTGGCATTGAGTGCTACCGCAGCCTGCACGGTGCGGGCACGGTCGGCCGCGGAAATGCCGGTGGTCACCCCTTCGGCCGCTTCAATGGAGAGGGTGAACTTGGTGCCGAAACCGGACGCGTTCTGCTGCACCATCAGGGGCAGGTCCAGTTGCTCACAGCGTTCCCGGGTCATGGGCATACAGATCAGGCCACAGGCGAAACGTGCCATGAAATTGATGGCCTCGGGCGTGCAGTACTCGGCAGCCATGACGAGATCGCCTTCGTTTTCACGATCCTCGTCATCCATCAGAATGACCATCTTGCCCTGACGGATGTCTTCGATAATCTCTTCAATAGAGTTTAATGCCATAGCTATATGCATCCTGTCGGCTTCACCGGCGCCAAAGACCCGGTGAAGTGGATTGAATGGTTAACGCGGAACCAGAATCAGGCGCTGGTCATCGCCTACCTGGCGACGGTCCTGGACCCGCCACTGAATTTTGTCGGCCATGGTTTCCAGGGCCAGATGTGCGGTCGGTCGTCCGGTACTTCCCAGGAACACTGGCGCCTGGTAGAGCCAGAGTTCATCCACCAGGTTTTCGCGCACGAAGGTCCCGGCCAGGGTGGGCCCGGCTTCAACCAGCAGTTCGTTGATCCCCAGTTCCCCAAGGGCATCCAGAAGCTCGGGCACATCCACGCCGTTATCACGCCAGGCGACACCGGTCAGGCTGATCCCCAGGGCCGCCAGATCCTGGGCCTGGCCCGATGACAACGCGGAGCTGGCACAGAATATATGCACATTCCCGCCCTGCAGGATTCTCGAGGTGGGCGGCGTACGGGCATCCCGGTCGGCAATCACCCGAAGCGGCTGCCGGGAAGGATCCGTGGCGTCACCGATGTCCCCCATTTCATCCCGCCTGACCGTCAGGGACGGATCGTCGGCGAGCACGGTGCCCACCCCGGTCAGGATGGCATCGCTCATGGCCCGCAGTCTCTGTACATCACCCCGGGCCGCCGCACCGGTGATCCACTGGCTTTCGCCGGAGGCCATGGATGTTCGTCCGTCCAGACTTGCCGCCATTTTCAGGCGCACCCAGGGCCGGCCACGGGTCATGCGTTTCATGAAGCCGGGATTCAGTCGTGCCGCTTCGTCAGCCATCAGCCCTTCCGAGACCTTGATGCCCACTTCCCGGAGCATCTCAAGGCCCCGCCCGGCCACCGCCGGATTGGGGTCCAGCGTTCCCACAAAGACCTGGGCCACACCGGCATCAATCAGCGCCTTGGCGCAGGGCGGCGTACGGCCATAGTGACTGCAGGGTTCCAGGGTCACATAGACCGTGGCGCCACGGGCATCGTGGCCGGCCTGACTGAGCGCCTGAACCTCGGCATGGGCTTCGCCGGCACGCTCATGCCAGCCTTCCCCAACGATCCGGTCGCCTCGCGCAATCACGCAGCCAACCCGGGGATTGGGGTGGGTGGAGTAACGCCCCCGCCATGCCAACTGGATGGCCCGGGCCATCATTGCCCTTTCACGGTCGAGAATCATGAATCGCTCTTGTCCGGATTGCCATCAGCCAGAACCCGGGCAACATCCACAGCGGTCTCGCCGTTGCCCTGGGACAGTCGCTCGATTTCTTCCTTGAACTCATTGATGTCCTGGAAGCTCCGGTAAACCGAGGCAAAACGGACATAGGCCACCTTGTCCAGTTGCTTGAGTTCGGTCATGACCTCTTCGCCCAGCTGACGCGACTGGATCTCGCGTTCTCCGGTGGCCCGCAGGCGGTAGCGGATGTGGTTGAGGGCCGCATCGATACGCTCAATGCTGACCGGGCGCTTCTCCAGTGCTTTCATCATGCCGGCCCGCAGCTTGTCTTCATCAAACGGCTGACGGGTCCCGTCCTCCTTCACCACACGGGGCATGACCAGTTCCGCGCTTTCAAAGGTGGTAAACCGCTCATGGCAGGAGAGACACTCCCTGCGGCGACGCACCTGGTCGCCTTCGGCCACCAGGCGTGAATCAATCACCTTGGTATCCGCTTCACCACAGAAAGGACAATGCATAAGAGATGCTCCGGAAAGGACAGCCGGCAGGGTTGATCCTGCCGGCTGCAGAATTAAACAGGGATCAGCCGTAGACCGGGAACCGGTTGCAAACGGCTTCGACCTGTTCCTGAACACGCTTGATCACGGCTTCGTCGTCAAGGTTGTCCAGAATGTCACACATCCAGCCTGCCAGGTCACGGCACTCGGCTTCGCCGAACCCGCGGGTTGTCACCGCCGGCGTGCCAATGCGCAGACCGGAGGTCACAAACGGCGAACGCGGGTCGTTCGGTACCGCATTCTTGTTCACGGTGATGTGGGCCCGGCCCAGAGCCGCATCCGCATCCTTACCGGTGATATCCTGTTTGATCAGGCTGACCAGGAACAGGTGGTTCTTGGTGCCACCGGACACCACATCGTATCCACGCTCGATGAACACCTCGGCCATGGCCGCAGCGTTTTTGACCACCTGCTGCTGGTAGGCCCTGAACTCGTCGCTCATGGCTTCCTTGAAACACACCGCCTTGGCCGCGATCACGTGCATCAGCGGGCCACCCTGGCCACCCGGGAAAACGGCGGAGTTCAGTTTCTTCTGCAGGTCGGCGTCGTCACAGGCCAGGATCAGGCCGCCACGGGGGCCGCGCAGGGTCTTGTGGGTGGTGGTTGCCACCACATGAGCGTGCGGGACCGGGTCCGGGTAAACGCCAGCGGCGACCAGACCAGCAACATGGGCCATATCCACAAACAGGTAAGCACCCACCTTGTCGGCGATCTCACGGAAGCGGGCAAAATCCAGTTGCTGGGAATAGGCAGAGAAGCCGGCAATGATCATCTTGGGCTTGTGCTCAACCGCCAGCGCCTCGACTTCATCGTAGTCGATCAGGCCGGTCTCGGTATTGATTCCGTACTGGACGGCGTTGTAGATCTTGCCGGAGAAGTTCACGGTCGCACCGTGAGTCAGGTGGCCACCGTGGGCCAGGCTCATGCCCAGTACCGTATCGCCCGGCTTGAGCAGCGCCATGAAGACGGCAGAGTTGGCCTGGGAACCGGAATGCGGCTGGACGTTGGCGTAGGCCGCCCCGAACAGCTCCTTGGCGCGGTCGATGGCCAGCTCTTCCGCCTTGTCGACAAATTCGCAACCGCCGTAGTAGCGCTTGCCGGGATAGCCTTCCGCGTACTTGTTGGTCAGCACGCTGCCCTGGGCTTCCATCACCCGTGGGCTGGTGTAGTTCTCGGAAGCAATCAGTTCGATATGGACTTCCTGGCGGTTGCGCTCCGCCTCCATTGCCGTCCAGAGTTCATCGTCGTAGCCGGCGATTTTCATATCACGATTAAACATGGAAGTGCTGCCCCTGTCTGAGTGGCTGGCCCGGAGTGCTCGCAGGCAGGCCGGACCCCTGAAAAATTGGGCAGCCATTCTATCCCGAAAGCGGGTTAAAAATCATCCTTTATGACGTCCGCAGATACCGGCACGCCTGTTCTTCATGGCCGGAACCTGGCGCCAGAACGAATGGCTATTCAAGCTCTTCGGGCGGGTCCATATAGGGCATGTGTCCGTCCAGCGACTCGAGAAAGGCCTTAAGCGCCTCAATGTCCTGTTCGTCCAGATCCAGCGGCTGGATCAGCGGTGACAGTTGGGCGGTGGGGATGTCGTTGCCCTTGTCCTCCAGTTCGGCATTCTGCCACCAGCCCATATTGTAAAGCGCCATCAGCATGTCCACATCCTCAACCATACCGCTGTGAGTGAACGGTGTCGTGGACAGGGCCCCACGCAGGCTGGGCGTGCGGAAGGCTCCAACATCGGCAGCCTCGCCGGTCACCCGGTAGCGCCCCTGAAAGTTGCCGACGTTATGGAAAGACGTACCCAGATGGTGATAGTTGCCGTCGCTTAACTGAGGGCCGTGATGACAGTTAATACAACGTGCCCGGGTCCGAAACAGATGCAGCCCCCGGATCTGCTGATCGGTCAGCGCCCCTGAATCCCCCCGCATGAAGCGGTCGAAGTCCGTGTTGGCCAACCGCAGGGTGCGCACGAAGGTAGCGATTGCAGCCGCAATCCGGTCCGCCGTCACCGCCTGGTCACCAAACGCCTCGGTAAACAGAGGCTGATAACCCGCGATGGCCTGAATTCGCCCAACCGCCGCGGGTAGCTCCGCCGCCATCTCGCGGGGATTGGTCCAGCTGGCAACGACCTGCGCCTCCAGGCTGGCAACCCGGCCGTCCCAGAAGATTTCCTCCAGATAGGCGGCATTCACAACCGTCGGAGCGTTCATGTCCCCCTCCAGCCGGTTGTGGCCGATGGACTGTTTGCGCCCATCCGCCCATCCCAGGTCCGGGTCATGGCAGGAGGCACAGGCGATCTGGCGGGAGCGGGACAGTCGGCGGTCAAAGAAGAGCTGTTTGCCCAGCACCTTCCTGGCCTCGGTGTAGGGATTATCCTCCGGAAACGGTATCTCATCCGGGAGCGGCGCCAGGGGGTCATACGCTACCCCATCATCCACCATCGCGGGCGGCCATGACGCCTGACCTGAACGGTACGTCTCAACCAGTCCCTCGTCCGAGGCGGCGGTGGCCGAGGAGGCAAGCAGCACCATGAGGACACGCACCCGGCGCTTGCCCCTTGCAGACGTTCCACTCACCGACATATCACGCCACTCAGAACCGATAGCCCATTTCCAGCCAGTACTGCCGGCCCAGGCCATACAACTGGATGCCGGATTCGGAACTGATGACGTTGTCATTGTCGGTGACGTTAATCACATCCACTTTCAGGTACGGGGAGGATTTGCCTCCCAGCAGGTTGGCCTCAACGCTCAGATCCCAGCGAATCGTACTGCCCTGGTCCTCAATCTCGTACTCATCGAGCCCGGTCGCCGGATCTTCCCCGGTCCGCTCCAGATAACGGTAGCCGTTGGTAAAGGCCAGCCCGTTCACCATCGTGATACGGTGGTCAAACAACCCGGTGACAACATCCAGATTGGCGGTCACCGGCGTGGCGAAATCATCGGCCGGCAATTCCCTGCGCGCAATCCGGGAGCCCTTGAAGATCACATCCTCATCCGGGTCCAGCGCGGACTGATAACCTCCGGAATCGTCCCCGTAATCCGCATCGGTCTCCTTGTCCATCCAGGACATCGAGGCATTGACGTGCCAGGAGGAGTAGCCCCATCGCATGGCATGGGAACGCCAGTATAGGTCCACCTGCCGGGTTTCGCTGGCACCGGAATTGGCATACCAGTCGATGTCGGTATCCGGATCCGTTTTCGTGCGAATCTGATCATGCCCTTTACGCAGCACGGCCTGCAGCCCGAACTGACCGGTAAGGAAAGGGCCGTAGACACCGGCGCTCAGTTCATCGTCGTACGGGGTATCCAGGTGACGGTAAGTCCATTCATCCTCTGGCGCTACATCCACGAACGGGGCACTCGGGTCATAGGGTGCCGTGCGCTGACGTTTGCTCCTCAAATCCCGCTCTTTCTCGCGAAGGCGGTAGGTCAGAAAAGACTTGCCGTAGTAGCGGTTCGCACCGGCCCGAAACTCATAACGCTCGGCGTCATCGAGATGGAGGCCGGCCATCAGTCGGGGCGCAATGTTCGTGTTGCCCAGCCAGCCATCACGCTCGACCCGAACCCCTGGACGCCAGAAGAAGCGCCCGTAGTCCCCCTCCAGCTCGGCAAACAGGGCCGCGTTCAGGTTGGTGAAACTGATGTCTCCCTGACGGTAAATGACCTCTTCGTACAGGTGGTGATCCTCATAGGGCACCCCGTACACGCCGATCGCCGAGGCGGGCGGCTGGTAGGTCCGTTCGGTGTAGGGTGTATCCCGGTGCTGCTCATAGTGGGCCCATTTCAGTTCCAGGCCATAATTCACCACCGATGAGGCGGCTCCTAATGGCGTACTCAGCTCAATGTCGGTACCCAGGGTATGCTGGGTATTGGCCAGGTTGCCGTAGTTGCCGATGAACGCGCCCTCGCTGTAGAAGTTACGGCCGGTGTAGTTGTATAGGTAGTCGCGCTGGGTTTCCCGCTCATTGGTGCTTCGACCAGCACTCACATTGGCATCCAGGCGGGTCTCGCCAAGATACTGGCCGTAATTGACACTCAGGTTCAGGCCTTCAGTGTCCCGGTGGAAGTCTGACCCCAGATAGTTGATGAGAAAACTGTCTTCGCTGTAGTCGCTATAGGACAGCGAGGCGCTCAGATCGTAGGCGGTCTCCAGCGCATCCGCCCGAACGGTGAAAAAGCGGGAATGGTGATCCAGGCTCTTCGGGCCTTCAGCCTTGAAGATCAGACCGGTTTCCAGGAAATAATCGATATCGGTCGCTGCAAACTGTTTCTGGCGTGTGTGCGATCGCTTTTCACTGTAGCCTGCAAACACCCCGATATTGCCGACACGGGTCGCGCCCGACAGGGAAGTTTCCGATTTCCTGAACTCCGGCTGATACTCCCCCGGCGTCCCCGTCGGGTAGTTACCGGCCCCCGCCCCGAACTCGTCCTCCTGGTCCTCGTCGACGTGAAACTCCGTCCAGTCGCCGCTGGTCCGGCGATGACTGATCTCGAACTCGTCTTCCCCGGCGTAACTGCGCGTCTGTGATTTCACAACCCCGCCGGTAAACCCGCCCTCCCGGGCCGAGGCATTGATGTCGATCACTTCAACCGACGACAGGAAATCCGGGTCGATAAACAGCGCCTGGGAATGGCCTTCGACCTGGGTGCGACTCGGCACCTGGCTTCCGGCAGAGCGACCGTAAGCCGGATCCAGAAAACTGTCGATGCTGGCCCCATCCAGCATAATGTTGTTCTGGTAGGGGGCGGCCCCGCGGATGGAAAACTCCGCCGGCTTGAGATCGCTCTGCTGAAGGCTTGAACTGGCCGAGTCCGACACCCGGACCGAAGGAATCACACTCAGCGTCTCGGCAAGATCCGAACGCACGGTACTGCGGACATCCTCCGATTCGAGCCGCTGTACACCCGGCTCGGCGGACCGACCCAGCACAAGCACCGGAGCCAGCGTTGCCACATCGCCATCTGATGGGCCCGAAGGCAGCAGGCGAAAGCCCTGCCCTTCCACGTCGGCAACATGCAACTCACTACCCTGAACAAGCCGCTCCAGAACCTGTCGGGCCGTCAGTCCGCCCGACACCAAAGGGGCCATGCGACCGGCGGGCAGGGTTTCCGGCACCCGCACGGTCACACCAAACAAGCTCTCGACCCTTTTCAGGGACTCCATTAGCGGGCCGGCGGGTATCTGCACCTCAACCACGCGATTAACCGAACGGCTATCAGAGACCTGAGCATGGACCGGCACGGCCCCGGACAGAGAAAAGGCAAAAATGGCACTGCTAACAAGGGTTGGCTTGGCAAAAGACTTCGACATGCGGGAAGGTCACTCCATGTAGACGGGCGCGGCGGCTCTACAGGAGAACGGCCAACAACAGGCACGCAATACTACATGATAATTATTTTTATTCGCAACAGAGGCAATTGCCGCCCGCTCCCTGGTCAACCCGATTGCTATCCCCACCCTGTTTCGATACCTTACCCGGTCAACAGCCAAACAGGTCGCCGTGATTCGTCACGCCGGCAGTGGAGAGCCTCAGACAGCTTCCGGGCGCCCCGGAACTGTTCGACGCCTCTGACCGTTTTTCCCCAAATACCGAAGGATTCTGCCAACATGGCCCAATACGTATACACCATGAATCGCGTGGGCAAGGTGGTTCCGCCCAAGCGCGAAATCCTCAAGGACATTTCCCTGAGCTTCTTCCCCGGCGCCAAGATCGGCGTTCTCGGCCTCAACGGCGCCGGTAAATCCACTCTGCTGCGGATCATGGCGGGCGTGGACCAGGACTACATTGGTGAGGCCCGGCCGCAGCCCGGCATCAATGTGGGCTACCTGCCCCAGGAACCGGAACTGGACGAAGAGAAAACCGTCAAGGAAATCGTCGACGAAGCGGTTTCCCACGTTCACAACGCCCTGGCCGAACTGGACCAGGTTTACGCCGCCTACGCCGAGCCGGATGCCGACTTTGACGAACTGGCCAAGAAACAGGGCGAGCTGGAAGCCATCATCCAGGCCACCGACGGCCACGACATCGAACGCAAGATGGAAGTGGCGGCCGACGCCCTGCGCCTGCCACCCTGGGACCAGAAGGTGAAGGTGCTCTCCGGTGGTGAACGCCGCCGTGTGGCCCTGTGCCGCCTGCTGCTGTCCGGTCCGGACATGCTGCTGCTGGATGAGCCCACCAACCACCTGGACGCCGAATCCGTGGCCTGGCTGGAGCGCTTCCTGCACGACTACGACGGCACCGTCGTCGCCATCACCCACGACCGCTACTTCCTCGATAACGTGGCGGGCTGGATTCTGGAGCTGGACCGTGGCCACGGTATTCCGTTCGAAGGCAACTACAGCCAGTGGCTGGAGAACAAGGAGAAACGCCTGGAAATGGAGGCCAAGCAGGAGGCTTCCCACCAGAAGGCGGTCAAGCAGGAACTGGAGTGGGTGCGCTCCAATGCCAAGGGCCGTCAGTCCAAGAGCAAGGCCCGCCTGGCCCGCTTCGAGGAGATGAGCTCCCAGGAATTCCAGAAACGCAACGAGACCAACGAACTCTACATTCCGCCCGGACCTCGCCTGGGTAACAAGGTGATCGAGGTTGAGGGCATCAGCAAGTCCTTCGATGATCGCCTGCTGTATGAAGATGTCTCGTTCAGTGTGCCGCCCGGCGCCATCGTCGGCATCATCGGTGGTAACGGGGCCGGTAAGTCCACCCTGTTCAAGATGATCGGCGGCTACGACAAGCCGGACTCCGGCGAGATTGTCGTGGGCGAGACCGTGGAACTGGCCTACGTCGACCAGATGCGCGACCTGGACGGCGACAAAACCGTCTGGGAAGAGCTTTCCGACGGCCAGGACATCATCAAGGTCGGCAACTACGAGACCCCATCACGGGCCTACGTGGGCCGTTTCAACTTCAAGGGCAGCGACCAGCAGAAACGGGTTGGCGACCTGTCCGGTGGTGAGCGCAACCGCCTGCACCTGGCCAAGCTGCTGAAACAGGGTGGCAACGTGCTGCTGCTGGACGAACCCACCAACGACTTGGACGTGGAAACCCTGCGCGCCCTGGAAGAAGCCCTGCTGAACTTCCCGGGTTCCGCTCTGGTGATCTCGCACGACCGCTGGTTCCTGGACCGTGTTGCCACTCACATCCTCGCCTTTGAGGATGACGGCGAAGTGGTGTACTTCGAGGGCAACTTCAGCGAGTACGATGAAGACTTCAAGAAGCGCAAGGGCGATTCCGCCATGCAGCCCAAACGCATGAAGTACAAGAAACTGGCCTGATCGGCCGCCCAGGCCGGCTGCTCCCAGCCGGCCCTCTCCCTCCCTTCTCCCCGGCAAAACGGAACCCTGACCATGGCCAAAGCCAAAACCGCCTTTGTCTGTACCGAATGTGGCGCCGACTATTCCAAGTGGCAGGGCCAGTGCACCGCCTGCCAGGCCTGGAATACCATCAGCGAGGTCCGGGGCGTGGCAACGCCTGGCAAGGGCGCCCGCAGTGCCCGCTTTGAGGGGTACGCCGGCAGCCTGTCCGAGGTCAAAAGCCTGGATGATGTAAGCCTGGCGGAACAGCCCCGTATCAGCACCGGCATGAAGGAGTTCGACCGAGTGCTGGGCGGCGGTCTGGTGGAAGGCTCGGCAGTCCTGATGGGCGGCCACCCTGGCGCCGGCAAAAGTACCCTGCTGCTTCAGGCGGTGTGCCAGCTCGCCTCGCAAACTTCGGCGCTCTACGTCACCGGTGAGGAATCCCTGCAGCAGGTGGCCATGCGCGCCAAACGCCTGGATCTGCCGACGGCCGACCTCAAGATGCTGTCGGAAACCAGCGTTGAGCGCATCATGCAGGTGGCCGAGACGGAAAAGCCCCGGATCCTGGTGGTCGACAGTATCCAGGTCATGCATATGGCGGACATTGAGTCCGCCCCGGGCTCGGTCTCCCAGGTGCGGGAAAGCGCCGCCTACCTGACCCGCTTCGCCAAGCAGACCGGCACCATTCTGCTGCTGGTCGGGCATGTCACCAAGGACGGCAGCCTCGCCGGGCCGAAGGTGCTGGAACATATGATTGACTGCTCCATCCTGCTCGAAGGCTCCAGCGATACCCGCTATCGCACGCTTCGCGGCATCAAGAACCGGTTCGGTGCGGTCAATGAGCTGGGCGTGTTCGCCATGCTCGAGCAGGGACTGAAGGAAGTGAAGAACCCCAGCGCCATATTTCTCAACCGGGGTGAGGACGCAGCACCCGGTAGTGTGGTGATGGTGGTCTGGGAAGGCACCCGGCCCATACTGGTGGAAATCCAGGCACTGGTGGACATGGCCCAGGGCAGTTACCCGAGGCGGGTTGCCGTCGGGCTGGACCAGAATCGTCTGGCCATGCTGCTGGCCGTGCTGCATCGCCATGGTGGCATGCACGTGGCCGATCAGGACGTGTTCGTGAATGTGGTGGGCGGCGTGAAGGTGGCCGAGACCAGTGCGGACCTGGCATTGCTGTCCGCGGTGGTGTCCTCGTTCCGCAACCGGGCCCTGCCCCAGGACCTGGTGATTTTCGGCGAAGTCGGGCTATCCGGCGAAATTCGCCCGGTGCCCAGTGGTCAGGAACGTATCTACGAGGCGGCCAAGCACGGCTTTACCCGGGCCCTGGTGCCCAAGGCCAATGTGCCGCGCAAGCCCGTCGAGGGGATGAAGGTGATTCCGGTGACCAAGCTTTCGGATGCCCTTACGGCGTTGGAGGAGCTTTAGGGTTTGGCCCAGCCTGCAGGTATCGGGAGCGACGCGGTGTAGGAGGCAGCTTTCCAAAAATTTTGAGGCCCAAGGATGGCCCGAAATAAGCGCACAGGGAAGTGCTTGTAGCGGTTTTTGGAAAGCTGCCTCCTACACCACTCTCTTCACCGTGCAGTTATCGTCTTTAAAGCCTCGCTTTAGACTATCAATCCAGCATATGAGCAAATTCCCGCTCCAGTAACGCTGGGTCGCCCAGGTTAAGCTCCACGAGCCTTTTCAGGTGGGTCACGCTGTCCAGGTCAATGTACTGGCATTTGAACCCCAAATGGTCGTCTTCCACGTGTTTGAGTTCGACCGCCATCACAATCCCGGTGTCATGATCGTCCAGATGAATCACCACTTCACACGGGTCGTTCAGGGGTACGTTCCAGCCTTCCGGGCGGTGTACCAGCACGCCCTGCAGTGAAATATCGAGCACAGTGGTGGTCCACACCTGCTCCTGCCAGTGAAGGTCACAGGTTGCGTCGAAATTGATGCGGTGAAACCGGCGTTTCTCGGGGGTATGGGTCGGCAAGGGGCGGCTCCTGATTCTGGATCTTGTTTACCAGAACTATAGACCCGGCCGGAACGGGAAGCCAACCCGGACAGAGCAGGACTCCCGCGACACCGCCCGGCCAGGAAAATGCCAAGCCGGGCGGCGTCAGGAGGGGTCAGGTTATCCCTGCCCCTGAAAGGACTTACTGATGGTACTGAGGGCTCAGCTCGACCACCGCCTCGATAAAGGCCGCTGCGTGGTCCGGATCCACATCCGGGGTAATACCATGGCCGAGATTGAAGATATGGCCGGGGCCCTGGCCATAGCGCTTGAGGATATCCGCCACTTCTTCACGGATACGCTCTTTCGGGGCGTACAGCATAGCAGGGTCCATGTTGCCCTGCAGGGCCACCCGATCACCCACGCGCCTGCGGGCTTCGCCGATGTCGGTAGTCCAGTCCAGGCCCACGGCATCGCAGCCGGAATCGGCAATGGATTCAAGCCACTGACCACCGTTCTTGGTGAACAGGATCACCGGAATGTGCCGGCCTTCTTTCTCGCGGATCAGGCCGTCCACAATTTTTTTCATGTAGCGCAGCGAGAATTCCTCATAAGCCCAGCCACTGAGCACGCCACCCCAGGTGTCGAAGATCTGAACCGCCTGGGCACCGGCACGGATCTGGCTATTCAGGTAGTCCGTTACCGAATCCGCCAGATGGTCCATCAGGCGATGCATCACCTCAGGCTGGCCATACATGAGCTTTTTGGCTTCAGCGAAGTTCTTCGAGGAGCCGCCTTCGATCATATAGGTCGCCAGGGTCCAGGGGCTGCCGGAGAAACCGATCAGCGGGACACTGCCGTTCAGGGCACCCCGGATGGTGGAGACCGCGTTCATCACGTAATCCAGATCCACCTCGGCGTTCAGACTCGGCAGAGCCGCCACATCGGCTTCAGATCGGATCACGTTGCGGAACTTGGGACCCTCTCCGGTTTCGAAATACAGGCCCAGACCCAACGCATCGGGAATGGTCAAGATGTCAGAGAACAGGATGGCGGCGTCCAGCGGAAAACGTTCCAGCGGCTGCAGGGTCACTTCACAGGCCAGTTCGGTGTTCTTGCACAGGCTGAGAAAATCACCGGCCTTGGCGCGGGTGGCACGGTATTCCGGCAGGTAGCGGCCAGCCTGGCGCATCATCCACACTGGGGTGCGGTCAACGGGCTGGCGCATCAGTGCACGCAGGAAGCGGTCATTTTTCAGCTCGGTCATAGAGATTCCAGTCGTCGGTAAGTGGTCAATGACAATGGTCGCCAATGATACCCCGTTTGTGACAATAAAAAAGGGCGGTCTTGCTCAGCAAGCCGCCCTTCTGACACCGGTCAAGACGTTAATCAGACATCCAGGTAATCCAGGATACCCTCAGCCGCCTGACGCCCTTCCCAGATGGCCGTGACCACCAGATCGGAGCCCCGGACCATGTCACCACCGGCAAAGATTTTCGGGTTGCTGGTCTGGAAGGCAAAGTCCGATTGCTCCGGCGCGGCCACACGACCGGAATCGTCGGTCTCGACTCCGTGCTCGTCAAACCAGGTCGCCGGGCTGGGCCGGAAACCGAACGCGACCAGCACGGCGTCGGCAGGGATCACTTCCTCACTTCCCGGGATAACCTCGGGCCGGCGACGGCCGTTTTCGTCGGGATCGCCCAACTGCGTGGAGACGACCTTGACGCCTTCAACCCGGTCTTCACCGATAATGGCGATCGGCTGCCGGTTGAACAGGAACTGGACGCCCTCTTCCTTGGCGTTGGCCACTTCCTTGCGGGAACCGGGCATGTTCTCTTCGTCCCGGCGATAGGCACAGGTGACGCTTTCGGCCTGCTGGCGAATCGAGGTCCGGTTGCAGTCCATGGCGGTGTCGCCACCACCGAGAACCACGACCCGCTTGCCCTTCATGTTGATGAAGTCGGATTCGTTTTTCTCAAAACCCAGGCGACGGTTCACGTTCGACACCAGGAACGGCAGCGCTTCATAAACGCCGGGCAGGTCCTCGCCGGGGAAACCACCCTTCATGTAGGTGTAGGTACCCATGCCCATGAAGACGGCATCAAATTCATCCAGCAGGTTTTTGATCTGGACATCCTTGCCGACATCCACGCCCAGGCGGAACTCGACACCCATCTCTTCAAACACCTTGCGGCGACGGGTCATGACGGATTTTTCCAGCTTGAACTCCGGGATGCCGAAGGTCAGCAGTCCGCCGATTTCCTGGTAGCGGTCGAAGACCACCGGCTTGACGCCGTTGCGTACCAGAATGTCGGCACAGCCAAGGCCCGCCGGGCCGGCACCGATCACCGCCACTTTCTTGTCGGTCCACTTAACGCGCGACATGTCGGGCTTCCAGCCCAGGGCGAACGCCGTGTCAGTGATGTATTTCTCCACCGAGCCAATAGTGACCGCGCCATAACCGTCATTCAGGGTACAGGCACCTTCACACAGACGGTCCTGCGGACAGACACGACCACAGACCTCCGGCAGGGAGTTGGTCTGGTGACACATCTCCACAGCCTTCATCACATTGCCCTCGGAGACCAGCTTCAGCCAGTTGGGAATGTAGTTGTGAACCGGGCACTTCCACTCACAGTATGGGTTACCGCAGGCCAGACACCGGTGTGACTGGGACGCGGCGTGGGTTTCGCTGAAGGGATGGTAAATCTCCGCGAATTCCCGCTTGCGCTTCCGGGCCGGCACCTTTTTGGGGTCAACCCTGCCCACTTCCATAAACTGAAAGTCATTGTTGAGACGTTCTTTCATAATGCTGCTCTCATCATTCGATTTCGACCGGGCCCCGCAGGGCCCCTCACCGGCTGACCGCCAGAATTACTCCGGACGTGCCCGGGTGCTGGCCAGAAGGCTGCGCAGGTTCGCGGCCTTCGGTTTGACCAGCCAGAAACGGCCGATGTAATCGTCGAAATCATCAAGAATCTCTTCTGCCCAGGCACTGCCGGTTTCTGAAATATGCTCCCGGATCACACCGCGCAGGTGGTTCCGGTAGGATTCCATGTCTTCCCGGGAAATGCGCTGGATCTCCACCAGCTCATGGTTGTATTTATCAACGAAGGTGTTGTCCAGGTCCAGCACATAGGCAAAACCGCCGGTCATGCCGGCACCAAAGTTGTAACCGGTGTGACCAAGCACGGTGACCAGGCCACCGGTCATGTATTCACAGCAGTGGTCGCCCGCGCCTTCGACAACCGCATGGGCTCCGGAGTTTCGCACCGCGAAACGCTCGCCTGCGGTTCCGGCCGCAAACAGCTTGCCACCGGTGGCGCCATACAGACAGGTGTTACCGACGATGGCGGTCTCCTGGGTTTCGAAGTCACTGCCACGGGGCGGCTTGACCACCAGCTTGCCGCCGGTCATGCCTTTGCCCACGTAGTCGTTGGCGTCACCTTCAAGCACCAGGTTCAGACCGCCCACGTTCCAGACACCAAAGCTCTGCCCGGCGGTACCGGTCAGATCCAGGGTGATCGGAGCGTCCACCATGCCCTGGTTGCCGTGCCGGGCGGCAATTTCGCCGGAAAGGCGTGCGCCGATGGAACGGTCACAGTTGGTGACCCGGTAACTCCAGGCACCGCCGGATTTCTCCTCAATAGCCTTGATGATGTCAGACACCATCTGCTCCGCCAGGCGCCCCTCATCAAACGGATGGTTGCGCTCCACCTGGCAGGTCTGCGGCTTGTCGGCCGGGATATGATCGTTCTCCAGAAGACGGCTCAAATCCAGTTTCTTCTGGCGCTCGGTATCACCCGGCAGACGCTCCAGCAGGTCCACCCGACCCACCAGTTCCTCGAGACTGCGCACGCCCAGGCGAGCCATCCACTCCCGGGTTTCCTCCGCCACAAAGCGGAAGAAGTTCATGGCCATCTCAACCGTGCCCTTGAAATGCTCCTCGCGCAGGTAATCGTTCTGGGTGGCGACACCGGTGGCACAGTTGTTCAGGTGACAGATTCTCAGGTACTTGCAGCCCAGGGCCACCATCGGAGTGGTGCCAAAGCCAAAGCTTTCCGCACCAAGGATCGCACCTTTAACCACATCCAGGCCGGTTTTGATGCCACCATCGGTCTGCAGGCGGATCTTGCCCCGCAGGTCGTTGGCGCGCAGCGCCTGCTGGGTTTCGGTCAGGCCGAGCTCCCAGGGCGAACCGGCATAACGGATCGACGTCAGCGGACTCGCCGCCGTACCGCCGTCGTAACCGGAGACAGTGATCAGGTCGGCGTAAGCCTTGGCGACACCAGCCGCAATCGTGCCTACACCAGGCTCTGAAACCAGCTTGACCGAAACCAGGGCATCCGGATTGACCTGTTTGAGGTCAAAGATCAGTTGCGCCAGATCCTCAATCGAGTAGATGTCATGGTGCGGGGGCGGTGAAATCAGGGTCACGCCCGGCACGGAATAACGCAGGCGAGCGATCAGTTCGTTCACCTTGCCACCCGGCAACTGGCCGCCTTCGCCCGGCTTGGCGCCCTGGGCCACCTTGATCTGCATGACATCAGCGCTGCGCAGATATTCGGCAGTGACACCGAAGCGGCCAGAGGCCACCTGCTTGATCTTGGAACGCTTGTTGGTGCCGTACCGGACCGGATCTTCACCACCCTCACCGGAGTTGGACCGGCCACCGAGCGTATTCATCGCGACCGCCAGTGCCTCGTGGGCTTCCGGCGACAGGGCGCCGAGTGACATGGCGGCGGAGTCAAACCGGGGGAAGATGTTTTCCACCGGCTCCACTTCAGACACATCGATGGACTTCAGGTCCTTGCGCAAGACCAGCAGGTCACGCAGGGTCGCCACCGGTCGCTCGTTCACCAGGCCGGCATACTCCTGATAGGTGCCGTAGTTACCACTGCTCACCGCATCCTGCAGTTTGCCCACAACATCCGGGTTGAAGGCGTGGTATTCCTGGCCGTGAACATACTTGAGCAAGCCACCCTGGGAGATCGGCTTGCGAGGCTTCCAGGCCACGGCCGCCAGTTGCTCCTGGTCCTGCTGGAAGTCATAAAAGTCCGCGCCCTGGATACGGCTCGGCACACCTTTGAAACACAGATCGACCACGCTTTCAGACAGGCCGATGGCTTCAAACAACTGGGCACCACGATAGGAGGTGATGGTGGAGATGCCCATCTTCGACAGGATCTTCAGCAGCCCCTTGTTGATGCCCTTGCGGTAGTTATTCTTCGCTTCGATCGGATCCATCATCAGCTCGCCGGTGCGGATCAGATCGTTCAGCACCTGGTACGCGAGGTACGGGTAAACGGCGGTGGCACCGAAGCCGAACAGTACGGCGAAGTGGTGCGGATCCCGGGCCCAGCCGGTCTCAACGATGATGTTGGTGTCACAACGCAGACCACGGGCGACCAGGTGATGATGCACGGCACCGGTGGCCATCAGGGCGTTGGCGGGCAACTGCCCCTCGCTCAGGTCCTTGTCGGTCAGGATCAACAGAACCTTGCCATCACGGACGGTCTGTTCGGCCTGATCACAGATATTGCGAATCGCCTGCTCCAGCCCCACTTCCGGGCTGTATCCGAGGGAGACACGCGCCACCTCAAAGCCGGGCCGCTCGTTGTTGCTGATCTTCAGGAACTTGCCCGGCGACAGTACCGGCGTGGTCAGGATAATCCGGTCCGCGTGCCCCGGCGTTTCCTCAAAAACGTTCTGCTCGGCCCCCAGGCAGGTCTCCAGAGACATGACAATGGATTCCCGCAGCGGGTCGATGGCCGGGTTGGTCACCTGGGCGAACTTCTGGCGGAAATAGTCCGCAACGTGACGAACCTTGCTGGAAAGCACCGCCATGGGTGTGTCGTCCCCCATGGAACCGACGGCTTCCTGGCCATTCTCACCCAGCGGCCGCAGAACCTGATCACGCTCCTCAAAGGATACGTTGAACATTTTCTGGTGAATCAGCAGATCGTCCGGGTCCATCAGTTTGAACTCGGGCGTTGCCTGATTCAGCGTGGTTTCGACCCGCAGGGCGTTCTCTTTCAGCCAGCGCTTGTAGGGCTGGGCGGTCTTCAGCCGCTGGTCGACATCAGCGGTGTGCAGCACTTCCCCGGTTTCGGTATCAACCGCCAGCATCTGGCCCGGACCGACCCGGCCCTTGGCAACCACATCTTCCGGCTTGTAGCTGTAGGTGCCCACTTCTGAGGCCAGGGTAATGAAATCATCCTTGGTCACTACCCAGCGCGCCGGACGCAGACCATTACGGTCCAGCATACACATGGCGTAGCGGCCATCAGACATAACCAGCCCGGCAGGCCCATCCCAGGGTTCCATGTGCATGGAGTTGTATTCATAGAACGCCCGCAGCTGGGAGTCCATGGTATCCACATTCTGCCATGCGGGCGGAATCATCATCCGGACCGCGCGGAACAGGTCGACGCCCCCGGCCAGCAGAACCTCCAGCATGTTATCCATGCTTGAAGAGTCAGATCCGGAGAGGTTTACCAGCGGCTGCAGGGTTTGCAGGTCCGGCAGATCCGGCGAACTGAACTTGGCAGCACGGGCAATTGCCCAGTTGCGGTTACCGTCGATGGTATTGATTTCACCATTGTGCGCCAGGAACCGGAAGGGCTGAGCCAGCGGCCAGCGCGGCATCGTGTTGGTGGAAAAGCGCTGGTGGAAGACGCAGATCGCGGTTTCCAGGTCCGGGTCACCCAGATCCTTGTAGAAGTTGGCCAGATCCGCCGGCATCATCAGCCCCTTGTAGGCCAATGTGCGATGAGAAAGGCTGCAGATATAGAATTCGGCGTCCTCGGCCATGTCGCGCTCGGCATGACGACGGCCAACAAACAGGCTGATGGCGAAATCTTTCTCCGATTTACCGGCCGGTTCCACAAACACCTGTTCAATGCGTGGCAGACAATCCAGCGCCATGGGCCCCAGACAACTGCTGTCCACCGGCACATCACGCCAGCCCATTACCTCCAGGCCCTGCTCGGTCAGACGCTTCTCAACGGCGGCACGGCCGGCATCGGCTTTGGCTTCTTCCTGGGACAGGAACACCTGCCCTACGGCAAACAGCTCACCCGGCTCCTTGCCGAAAGCAGTCTTCGCTGCTTTTTTCAGGAAAGTCCGCGGAGCCTGCAACAGCAGCCCGCAACCATCCCCTGTCTTGCCATCGGCAGCAATACCGCCCCGGTGGGTCATACAGGTCAGTGATTCAATGGCCGTCTGCAACAGCTTATGGCTGGCCTCGCCCTTCATGTGGGCGATCAGGCCGAAACCGCAGTTGTCCCTGAATTCATCGGGATGATACAAGCCTGTTGTCATAACCGTTCTCTCGCGTAGAAATACTTTCCTGCCAGCCACAATGCGTCAGACCAGACTGATCGCACAATACACTGACACCTAAAAAGGGGGGATGGGATTCTACACACGTGTAACTACGTATACAAATTTTTCGCCGTCATTGGCAGTAGCCAAAGCGCCTCTGAAAGCCCGGCCCAGCGCGTTCAGAGGCTGTCAAAGGAGCGCACCCAGGGCTCACTCACACCCAGCTCATCCGGAAGGGCCCGAGCGGCATTGCGGGCTGCATCCTTCGACGGATAACTGCCATAAAACAGCATAAACCAGGGCTCGCCCTGACGCTCACCCAGTGTGTAGACCAGATTCGCGCCATCAGCGGCCCTGTCCATAACCCGCAGGATGGTTCTCTCGTAATTGCCCGCCACCAGCTGCATTGTCCAACCGGAGCGTTGGCGCAATTCGCCCAGGGCAACAAAGGCTTCCGGGCGTGCCGGCTCAAACGCCGGCTCAGCGGGCTCCGGAGCCTCCTCCCGGGCTTCGGGCACTGACTCGGGAGACGAAGCTGGCTCTGGCTCTGGCTCTGGCTCTGGCTCTGGCTCTGGCTCTGGCTCTGGCTCTGGCTCTGGCTCTGGCTCTGGCTCTGGCTCTGGCTCTGGCTCTGGAGCAGCCTGGACCGGCTCATTCTCAGAGGGCAAGGGTTCCGGGGGCTGGGTGGGCGCCGGATCTGCCGGCATTTCACCGGTATCCTGTGCCTCCGGCGCGGTGTCTTCTGAACCCGGGCCAATCGTGATGCTCTTGCGCTCACGTTCTGGCTCTTCCGGCTGAACCGTGCGGCTGATGGCGTCATCGTATTGCTGGGAGACGAACCACCAGGAGGCGCCCAGCAATACCAGAGCCAGGACAGGCCAGCGCCAGACGGCGAATGAAGGCAGCTTCAGACCACTGCCCCCTGACGCTCCGGCCACCATATCCAGCCAAACACCCGGCGCCACCCGACGAATACCGGCGAAGGTTCCGTGACTGAGAGCCTGGATCTTTTTCAGCCTTGCCGGGGACAGCAGTTCTGCAGGTTTGCCCCCGGCGCGCTCCACCCGGGGCCGGAGATAATCCGCCGTTTCCGCCTGGGTCAAAGACCTGAGGACAATATGATGCAGATTGGATGCCCCCACCGCTGGTGTCAGCAACGATTCCAGGCGCTCATGTCCGGCCAGCACCGGCACGGCAGCGGCTGTGCGATCGGAAGCCAGGAATGCCGACAGCAGCAGCGCAATGGCGTCGACATGGCCACGATCGGCTTCGTCCACCAGCAGCACCTGGCGCTGGCCTTTGTGCGCCCGACTTTCCGACCAGCGGAAATACTGGTACACAGCCTCATTCGGGTCTGTATCTTCTTCAATACCGGAATGCGCGACCTGCCGAAGATAACGAGCAAGCGCCTGCGGCCCTGCCAATGCCGAGGTGGGAATACGGTGAAAATCCAGGCGCGAGGATTCACTGCTGACCAGCTCCGCCAGTAACCGGGTTTTACCCACCCCAGCCGGGCCGCTGACAGCCAGAACCATATCACCGAAGCCGGCCAGGTGGCGGAGGGTTTCAAGTGCCTGTTGCCGGCCGGCCTCCGTAAAGAAAGGCGCCTCCATCTCCACGGGATTTTCCCGAAGGCCATAACGCTGCTGGAGGCGGGGAAAAAGCCCGCCATCATCCCGTGTATTCAAGCCGTCCTGTGCCACGCACCGCCCCTGTTTCTACGATTTGGATCGGGCCCGGGCAAACCAGGCCCACCCATCAGTGTATAAACGCCTGCAAGGTTGCACGGAGACTGTCCGGTGACGCATCACCAGTGACATACGCCTCTCCGAGTGATTTCAACAACACCAGGCGGAGGGAACCGTCCACGTTCTTCTTGTCCACCGCCATCAGATCCATGAAGCGAGCCTGCGACATACCGGCAGGTGCCATGTCAGGAAGTCTGGCTCGCCGGATAAGATCAACCGCACGGTCACGTTCAACCGCGGTTATACAACCCTCCCGCACGGACAGGTCGGCGGCCATCATCATGCCGGTCCCGACTGCTTCGCCATGGAGCCAGTTGCCATATCCCGCGTGGGTCTCGATGGCATGTCCAAAGGTGTGGCCAAGGTTCAGTATAGCCCGCAGACCACCTTCCTTTTCATCCAGGGCAACAACATCAGCCTTGCAGCGGCAGGACCGAAAAATGGCCTCGGCCTGCGCCTCCGGATCAAGGTCCAGCAGCGCCTGCATGTTGCCTTCCAGCCAGCCAAGAAAGGGTTCATCGCGAATTAGCCCGTACTTGATCACCTCAGCAAGCCCGGCCGACACTTCCCTGGGCGGCAGGGTTTTCAGTGTATCCGTATCGATCAGCACCGCCTGGGGCTGATGGAACGCACCCACCATGTTTTTACCCAGTGGGTGATTGATGCCGGTTTTACCACCCACCGAGGAATCCACCTGTGACAACAGAGTCGTCGGCATCTGGATGAATGGCACACCACGCTGGTAACAGGCGGCTGCGAAGCCAGCCATGTCGCCGATGACCCCGCCACCCAGTGCGGCAATCGTGGTCTTTCGGGTATGGCGGTTTTCCAGAAGTGCGTCGAAAATGCGATTGAGCGTCTGCCACTCCTTGTATTTCTCACCGTCCGGCAGAACCACCACATCAACCGACTTGCCGGGGAAACTGGCCTTTGCGCTATCCAGATACAGTGGCGCCACCGTCTCATTGGTGACGATCATGACCTGGGTTCCGGCCACATAGGGGCTCAGATCGTAGCCACCCATCAGGCCGCTACCGATCACGATCGGGTAGCTGCGTTCGCCCAGATCAACCCTGAGTTCGCGATATATCTTTTGCATTCTGCCGACCTTCTTTTCGTCGCTGCCGCTTATGACGGGGCGTCTTCGGATTGACCCGGTTAACCAGTTGGCGCACCACCAGGCGGGGACTCTTTCGATCTGTAAACATGACGATATCCGCCAGCTTCGTGTACAGAGGATCCCGCTCCCGGAACAGTTTTCTCAGAACCGCTTCCGGATCGTCATTCTGGAGCAGCGGGCGATTACGGTCCTTTCGGGTGCGTTCAACCTGCTGCTCAATGGACGTCTTGAGGTAGATGACCAGGGCATCCCGACGCAGCAATTCGTGATTCTCGGGACGGGTCACAGCACCGCCGCCGGTGGCCAGCACAGTCTTGTCCTCTCCGGACAGCTCATCCAGCATGGCGGTTTCCCGCAGCCGGAAGCCCTCTTCTCCTTCCACGTCGAATATCCAGGGAATATTGGCGCCACACCGCTCCTCAATAATCCGGTCGGAATCAAGAAAGCGGTATCCGAGTTCCCGGGCAAGCATCCGGCCGATGGTACTTTTGCCGGCCCCCATGGGCCCAACCAGTACGACACGTTTGGGCAAAGACATAATTTTCGCTCAAGAGATTTCAGGTGGCTGAGAATATCACAGGGCAGCCGAATCCATAAGCGACGACCAGCCAGGCAAAAAAAAGCCGCCGGTATCAGCGGCGGCTTTTGTCGGTCGGTTGAGGCTCTAGTTCAGCAGATCGCTCTCGATGATCCTCGGTGTGATGAACACCAGCAACTCGCTGCGCAGCTCTGTCGTCTCGGTACGTTTGAACAACCGCCCCAGATAGGGTATGTCGCCAAGGAACGGAGTCTTGCTCACAGTTTTCGAGTTGGTGGATTCAAAGATGCCACCAAGCACCACGGTTTCACCGTTGCCGACCAGAACCTGGGTGGTCACGGAATTGGTGTTGATGGCGGGGCCGGCGTTGGTGTCCTCACCCACGGAGTCCTGCTTTACGATCAGATCCATGATGATGTTGTCATCCGGCGTGATCTGCGGGGTCACCTCCAGTGACAGGGTCGCTTCCTTGAAACTGGTGCTGGTAGCACCGCTGGACGAGGCCTCCTGATACGGAATTTCCTGACCGGACTTGATAGAGGCCGCCTGACGGTCCGCTGTGACAACACGGGGCTGGGAAACAATCTCCACCTGACCGTCGCTTTCCAGGGCCGACAGCTCCATGTCAACCAGGAAGTCATCACCGCCCCAGCCAATTGCGACCGAGGAGGTGGCACCGGACACGCCCAGGTCGACACCCAGAGCATCCGGGTAGACCACCTCATTGTCATTCCAGAACCCTTCGTTCCCTTCAATTGAGCCGGTTCCGTAGACAATGCTGCTGCCAACATCGGCACGGACACCGCCACCCCAGCGAATACCAATATCTTCAGCAACGTTGGTCTGGGCCCGCACGATCCGCGCTTCAATGGACACCTGACGAACAGGAACATCCCAGGTATTCACCAGCCGGCGGATTTCCTCAAGCTTCTCGGCAGTTTCACGCACGCTGATGGTGTTGGTCCGCTCATCCGAGGAAACAAAGCCACGGGAGGAGATCAGCTCTTCATCGGCGCGAATCAAGGATACGATGTCAGAAGCCTTGGCATAGTTGACCTGAATAATATCCAGGCGAACCGGTGCCAGCTCTGCGATCTGCTTGTTGGTTTCCAACTCCAGCTTCTCGCGGGCTGCAATTTCGTCCGCAGGTGCGACCAGCAGCACGTTACCGACCTGGCGCTTGTCCAGCCCCTTGGTCTTCAGAATCAACTCCAGCGCCTGATCCCAGGGCACATTCTGCAGTCGCAGTGTAATACTGCCGCTAACGGTATCACTGGCCACCAGGTTCAGCCCGGTAAAGTCCGCAATCAACTGCAGTACGGAGCGCACTTCAATATCCTGGAAGTTCAGTGACAGCCGCTCTCCGGTGTAGGGAAATTTCTCTTCCCGGCGCTGTTCTGCCTCTTCCTCGGTCAGCTCCTCAACACTGACGGTAAACTCCGTGCCGGACTGGTACGCGATGTAGTCGTATTCCCCCTCCGGGTGGATATCAACCACGGCACTGCCATCTTCCAGATAGGTGTCAATGCGGGTTACCGGTGTCGCAAAATCCGTCACATCAAGGCGCCGGCGAAGGTTCTCCGGTACAGACAGTTCCGGCATCTTCAGGCGGATACGTCCGCCCTGCTCGGCCAGGTCAACGGCGGCGTCGCTGGCACCAAGGTCCACGATCACCCGTCCTTCACCATTCTGGCCCCGACGGAAGTCGACACCAGCCAGTGCATCCGCAGAAGCGACAGAAGATGCCATTGAGGTACTGGCGACCGGCTCGGCGGTCTGACGGCCAGCGCTGGCCATCTGTTCGTCACCAGTGCCGATGGTCATGACCAGGGCATTACCCTTCCGCTCGGTATTGTGTGGCACCAGTTCAACGAGATTGAAGATCAGACGGGTTCGATCCTTGGCCTCGACAATGGTCACGCTCTGGGCATTACCGGTACCCAGTGGAATGCTGCGTTTATTGAGGCCGCTGGCCGTATCTTTCAGGTCCAGCGCGATCCTGGCGGGACGGTCGATGGTATACCCCGCCGGTTCCGGCGGTGTTCCATCGAACTGCATCGTCACTTCCAGCCGTTCGCCCGGCAGCGATGAAAACGAAACATCTTCGAGCGTGACCGCACCGGCCAGGCTGGACCATAGACCGATGGCAATCGCGCCGACACAAAGCTTGAGTTTTTTGAACATCGCTAGCCTCGACCCCAGTATTTTTTCTGTAAGCATTTTTCTTCCGACCATCCTTTTCTCGCTCCTCAGCCTTCATCCAGAGACAGGGAGCGGGGGCGCTCGACCCATCCACCCCGACCATTGGGAACGATTTCAATCAATTCGATGCGGGTTTCACTGACCCCGACAATCCGGCCATAGTTCTGGCCCATGTAATTACCCTGCCGGACCCGATGGATTCCACCTTCGCCATCCCGTACCAGCGCATACTGCTGGCCTTCCGGCCCCTGAAGCGTACCGACCATTTCCAGCGTTTTGAGGTCGTGATTCTCCAGCACTTCTTTCGGGCGATCCAGGTCCGGCTCAACATTACTGACGGGCTGTTGATCCACCATGGTCAGTTGTACGTCAACCGGCGGTTCAAACGGTGCCCGACGATCTGCTGCCGAATAACTGAACGCCTCGTAGGCCTTGAATTCAGGCAGCGGCTCAACGTGCCCTCGGGGCTTGGCCCGGGTATCCGCCATGAACTTGTCCAGATCCGAGAAGCCGTTTCCCTGGGAACAAGCCGTCAACAAGGATGCCAGGCACACACCCAGCCAGGCTTTTCCCGCATGCTTTCCTGTCATGCTCATTCTCCAGCCCGGTAGCGGTAGGTACGGGCCACAACCTGCATATCAAGCTGCTCGCCATCTCCGCCCTGTGGTTTGATGGTTAGGTCGTGCAGGGTGACGATCCGTGGCAGGCTCGCGACACTGCTCACAAACGACGCCAGCTCGTGATAGGAGCCAGAGACGCGAATATTGATCGGCAACTCCGAGTAGAAATCCCGGCGCTGCTCTGACTGCAGTTTCACTTCCTGCAACGCAAGACCATTGCCCAGCGCAGTATTTGTGATGTCCTCAAGCAGGCCCGGCACCTCGGTTTCACTCGGCAATTGCCGAACCAGGGCACCGAAGGTTTCTTCCATCTCCTCCATCTGGGATTTGAACACATCCAGATTGGCAACCTG
The DNA here is from genome assembly GCF_014201735.1 of Marinobacter oulmenensis. Lineage (GTDB taxonomy): Bacteria > Pseudomonadota > Gammaproteobacteria > Pseudomonadales > Oleiphilaceae > Marinobacter > Marinobacter oulmenensis. The sequence continues at coordinate 70,027 of NZ_JACHFE010000007.1, forward strand.
ATAGGCCTTGGTCTCGTAGGTCTGCTTCAACTCCTGCTCTTGTTGTTCAACACGCTCAAGCTGACGGTACTGATCCTTGATAAAAAACCAGTAACCGCCTCCGAGAATCAGGCCGAAGACAATCAATACCACAATGAACTTGATCGGCCCCGGCCATATCCCGGCGTTGTTCAGGTCCAGATCATTGAGGTCAAAATCGTTGAGGCTTTTGAAAGAGTCCGCGAGGCTCATTGCTCATCCTCCCCTTCGGGCTCTGGAGTACTCTGAAGGACTGACAGCTCAAACTGACTGTAGCCCGCACGCTGCTTGTCTGCTGCAGCTACGTTGGCAAGGTCTGGATTGGTGAACCAGTCGGACTCTTCAAAACGCCGCATCAGGCTGGAGATCCGGCTGTTGGACTCGGCCATGCCGACAATACTGATGCGATCACCGGTTTTCTCAAGTTCCTTGTAAAACAGACCATCCGGCAGGGTACGAACCAGCTCGTCAAACACCCTGACGATCACTGGCCGCTTGCCCTGGAGATCCTGGATGACCTGCATTCGGGCCAGCAACTCATCACGCTTGCGCTTGAGGTCCTGGATCTCCTTGATCTGCTTGTCGAGTTCTTTAGTGGCCCGTTCAATGTAGGCGTTTCGGGATTCCTGATAAGCGATCCGGCTATCCATGTCCGATTTCCAGAGGAAGGCCAGGCCACCGGCAATAATCACCGCGCCCAGAATCATCACCACAAACTGCTTCTGTTTCTCGGCGCGCAGCTCTTCACGCCAGGGCCTGAGGTTGATCTTTGCCATCAGTCGAAACTCCTCATTGCCAGACCACAGGCAATCATCAACGAAGGCGCATCATTACTCAATGCCGATGCATTAACCCGTGACGCAACCGACATATCGGCAAAGGGGTTGGCGACCACCGTCGGCGTACCGGTCTTTTCTTCCACCATTTCCGTCAGCCCCTGAATGGATGCGGTGCCGCCTGCAAGCACCACGTAGTCGACCACATTGTACTGACTGGCCCCGAAGAAAAACTGCAAAGCCCGCGCAACCTGCTGGACCACCGCCTCCCGGAAAGGCGCCAGGACTTCCTCTTCGTAGTCATCGGGCAGGCCACCCTGTTTCTTGGCCAGCCCGGCTTCCTCCATGGACAGACCATAACGGCGCTGAATTTCCTCGGTCAGTTGTTTACCACCAAAAATCTGCTCACGGGTATAAACGGTTTTGCCTTCGGCAAGCACGCTCAGGGTGGTCATGGTTGCACCGACGTCGACCACCGCCACCACCAGTTCCTCTCCCTGAGAGTCCAGCTGTGGCTCAATTAGCTGATAGGCACGTTCCAGCGCGTAGGCTTCGACATCGACGATTTTGGTGGTTAACCCGGCGATCTCCAGGGCATCTTCCCGGACATCAACATTTTCCTTTCGGCACGCCGCAAGCAGCACGTCCACCTGGTCGGGATTGGCTTCGGAAGGCCCCTGAACCTCAAAGTCGATGGCAACTTCATCCAGGGGATAGGGAATGTATTGATCAGCCTCGTCGGCGATCAGGTCTTCCATCTCGAATTCGTTGAGCCCGGCTTCCATCTGAATAATCTTGGTGATGACCGCAGACCCGGAGACGGCAACCGCGACCTGCTTCAGGCCGGTACGGGACTTGGAAACAACCCGTTTGAGAACTTCACCCACAGCCTCAACATTGGTAATGTTTTTTTCAACGACCGCTTCAGCCGGCAGCGGCTCTACGGCATAACTCTCGACCCTGTAGCGGTCTCCGTGCTTCGACAGCTCCAGAAGCTTGACCGAACTGGAACTGACATCCACCCCCAGAACCGCACTGGACTTTTTTCCCGGTAATCCGAACACGCGCTCACCTGTACCTGGTTGACTACACCCTGCTCCGGAACCCCGAACCGCTCCCTGTTACAGCTTTCGTTCCAGTGGGTTCCACATGTTTTATATGTAAGAGAATTTCTTCGTTATACCGTCTACAATGCAACCCTTCAGTCGCGAAGAAGTCTTGCTTGCCGGCAGAAGCCCGACTATATCTAAAGCAACTTCTCAAATAATAGACCTATCTCTAACATTTGTCAGAAAAAAATGTCCTATTTGCTGCGCACATCTCGCATTTTTGCATGGTTACTGCTAACAGGCCTGAGTGTTGGAATTATTACCGCCTCGAGTCTGTACCTTTATCTTCGGCCCAACTTGCCGCCAGTGGAGCAAATACTGGACGTCAAGCTGCAGACGCCGCTGCGCGTATATAGCAAGGACAACAAATTAATAGCAGAATTCGGAGAAAAGAGAAGGGAGCCTGTCACAATCGAGGACATTCCCCAGCTCCAGCTCCAGGCCTTCCTGGCCGCGGAGGATTCACGATTCTTTGACCATTTCGGTGTCGACATCATGGGGCTGACCCGGGCCGCCGTGGAACTGGTCTCAACCGGCCAGATACAGTCCGGCGGCAGCACCATCACCATGCAGGTCGCCAAGAATTACTTTCTCACGCGTGACCGGACCTTTATCCGGAAATTCAATGAAATACTCCTGGCACTTCAGATTGAGCGCGAACTCTCCAAAGAGCGCATATTCGAGCTTTACCTGAACAAGATCTACCTGGGCAAACGGGCCTACGGCATTGCCGCTGCCGCCCGGGTCTACTACGACAAACCGGTCAACGAACTGTCGCTGGCACAGATGGCCATGCTGGCCGGCCTTCCCAAGGCGCCCTCAGCGTACAACCCGCTGGCCGATCCGGAGCGGGCCCTGTCCCGGCGCAACTGGATCCTCGGGCGCATGAAAGAGCTGGGCTATATCACACCGGACGCCTGGTCCCTCGCGACCCAGGCCCCGATTACTGCTCAGTACTACAGCCGGGAAACCGAAGTCGATGCCGACTACGTGGCGGAAATGGCCCGGTCTGAAATGCTTCGCCGTTACGGGGACAATGCCTACACTGACGGCTACACCGTCACCCTGACCGTGGACAGCGAAAAACAGCAGAAAGCCACCGATGCCTTGCGTGCCGGCCTGGAAGCCTATGACCGTCGCCACGGCTTCCGGGGCCCCATTGGCCAGTTCGATGTGTCAGATATGGACCAAGACGCGCTGTCCATGCAGATGCGCAACTACGTCGCTGTGGAATCACTATTGCCCGCCGTGGTAACCGCGGTGGACGATAACTCCGGCGAAGTGGGTGTTCACCTCCGGGACTATGGACAGGGCACCATGGCCTTTGAAACGATGACCTGGGCCAAGCGCTTTCGCACCGAAAGGCTGACCGGCCCGGCCCCCGAAACGCCATCCGATGTGGTCTCGCCGGGTGATGTGGTCTATGTCAAACTTCTGAACGGCGACGAACTGGAAGATACAACCGATGCCTCCGTTACCCCGCGGGTTGGCCTAGCACAGGTACCCAGCGTCGAAGGCGCCCTCATTTCCCTCAACGCACAGTCCGGCGCCATTGAGGCGTTGAGCGGTGGCTACAGTTTTGGCCAGAGCAAATACAACCGGGCCACCCAGGCCGAAAGGCAGCCAGGATCAAACTTCAAGCCCTTCCTTTATCTGTCCGCGCTGGAAAACGGCAAGACAGCGGCCACCATCTATAATGACGCCCCCATCGTCTTCGAAGATTCGGAACTGGAGACCGCCTGGCGTCCCCAGAACGCTTCCGGACAATTCTACGGACCAACGTCCCTGCGCAAGGGGCTGTATCGCTCCCGCAACCTGGTGTCCATCCGCCTGCTGCGGGATCTTGGCACCAACACCACACTGGACTACCTGAAACAGCTGCAGTTGCCAACGGACAAAATGCCGGACAACCTGTCCCTGGCTCTGGGCAGCGGCCTGGTCACGCCCATGGCAGTAGCACGCGGGTTCGCGGTGATCGCCAACGGCGGCTATGACGTGCAGCCTTATCTCATCGAGCGCATTGAGGAAGCAGACGGAACCCCGCTGTACGAAGCTCCTGAAACCCTTCTGTGCGATCAGGATTGCGGAACGCAGACCGCGCATGAAGACGGCGACAGCGCAACCACCATTGACGGCATGCAACTGCCAGCGTCCGAAGAAAGCAGCGAACCAAGAAAGATGCGGCGCCTGGCGGATGAACGTGCGGTATACATCATGCACTCCATGATGCGGGACGTAATTGAGCGCGGCACCGGTCGTCGGGCCCTGGCCCTGGATCGCCCCGACATAGCCGGCAAAACCGGCACCACCAACGAGCAGAAAGACACCTGGTTCTCCGGGTTTAACCACTCCCTGGCAACCACGGTCTGGGTGGGCTTTGACCAGCCGGCCCCCCTGGGCCGCGGAGAGTTTGGCGCGACCACAGCCCTTCCGATCTGGCTCGACTACATGAAGGTGGCACTGGACGGGGCCGAGCTGTCCACCATGCCCCGCCCCAATGGCGTGGTTAACATCCGAATCAATCCGGAAACCGGGGAGCGGGCAAGGCCGGGTGAAAACGGCGTGTTCGAGATTTTCCGGACAGAACAGGCACCGCCGCCGCTGCCCCCGGAAAACACCGGGCAGGATAACGCCGACGGGGAATCCGACGACCTCTCCCGGCAGATCTTCTGAGCCTCACCCACGGGGACCGGAACTTCCCGGCCCCGGGGTCAGGGCATAAAAAAACCGGCGGGATCACCGCCGGTTTTTTTTAGTCTGAAGCAGGACAATCAGATGATGTCATCCATGGACTTCAGCGGATAGTGCGCCGGATACGGATTGCGGGCAACCCCGGAATCCACTGCCGCACGCGCAACGGCTGCGGGCACGACTTCCAGCAGACGCACATCCATTGGCTTGGGAATAATGTATTCCCGGCCGAATTCAAAGCTGTCGACACCGTATGCCTCGCAGATTTCCTGAGGCACCGATTCCTTGGCCAGCTCACGGATCGCGTGAACGGCCGCAACCTTCATTTCCTCGTTAATGGCAGTCGCTCGAACGTCCAGCGCACCACGGAAAATGAAGGGGAAACCCAGCACATTGTTAACCTGGTTCGGATAGTCGGAGCGACCGGTGGCCATGATCAGGTCATCACGGACTTCCAGTGCCACTTCCGGACTGATTTCCGGATCCGGGTTGGAACAGGCAAACACAATCGGATTGGCCGCCATTTTCTTCAACTGGTCAGCAGACAGCAGGTTCGGGCCGGACAGGCCAACGAACACATCCGCGCCGTCGATGGCGTCATCCAGGGTGCGCCTGTCAGTCTCGTTGGCAAACATCGCCTTGTACTGGTTCAGATCCTCACGACCAGAGTGGATCACACCCTTGCGGTCGAGCATGAAAATGTTTTCAGAGCGGATACCGCAACTGATCAGCAGCTTCATGCAGGCAACGGCAGCGGCACCAGCCCCAAGACAGACCACCTTTGCCTCTTCAATTTTCTTGCCCTGCAGCTCAAGGGCATTGATCATGCCGGCTGCAGTCACAATTGCCGTGCCGTGCTGGTCATCATGGAAAACCGGCACATTGCACTTTTCGATCAGCGCGCGCTCAACCTCAAAACACTCGGGTGCCTTGATGTCCTCGAGGTTGATACCACCAAAGGTATCGGCGATGCGCTCGACGGTTTCGATAAACGCCTGCGGGCTCTCGGAATCGACTTCTATATCGAAGACATCAATTCCGGCAAAGCGCTTGAACAGTACGCCCTTGCCTTCCATGACCGGCTTGCTCGCCAGAGGCCCCAGATTGCCAAGACCCAGGATAGCGGAGCCGTCGGAAATCACGGCCACCAGGTTACCCTTGGCGGTGTACTTGTACGCATTCTCGGGGTCCTTTGCGATCTCGCGGACCGGTTCGGCAACCCCGGGACTGTACGCCAGGGAAAGGTCGCGGGAGGTGCGGGTGGGCTTGGTGATTTCAACACTCAGCTTACCCGGCCGCGGTTTGGCGTGATATTCAAGGGCTGCTTCTTTCAGATCTTGAGACATTGCCACTGTTCCGTTAGTCACATTTTTAGAGTTGAATCCCGCCCGACTCGATCAGGCGGGCAGGCCATTATGGCCCGGCGCTCTGGAAACAACAACCCGCCATATACGCTTTTTTACGTACGTCAATAGTTCATTTTGCCTATACAACACAGGTTTCCTGCTCCAGATACAAAAAAAGCGCCCGAAGGCGCTTTTTCTGCGGATCCCGGCAGGGTATCAGGACTTCTTGATACGGCCACCGAAACGCTTGTTGAACCGCTCGATACGGCCGCCAGTGTCCATCACCTTCTGCTTACCGGTGTAGAACGGGTGGCACTGGGAGCAAACGTCCAGCTGCAGGTCCTGGGTAAAAGTGGAGCGAGTCTTGAAGGAGTTACCGCAGGAACAGGTAACATTGACTTCTTCGTACTTCGGGTGAATACCTTCTTTCATGGCGAACCTCATTCGGTCATGCCGCTACCTGATCACACATTGGCCCCAGGCACCGCATGTTTGAATCCATTTACAAGACCGTGCACAATCTGCCCGGTCAGAATCAGACCGCGAATCTTACTGACAAACCCGGCCACAGGCAAGCATCTTCCAATGTCCGGGCCGCCCGGAACCGGCTATCCGGCGCCTTTTTTGCCCCATTTCAGGATACGCAGATACCGTGACACGGCCCCAGACCGCCCGAATTGCGCTGAACCGGCCACTGCGCCGACTGTTTGACTACGCCATTCCGCCTTCTGTCGAGGTGCGGCCGGGGCAACGGGTTCAGGTACCGTTCGGGCGCCAGAGCCTGACCGGTCTGGTAGTTGAAACCGGCGTCGAGCCCCCGCCGGGAATCACGCTCAAAACACTCTCCGAACCACTGGAAACCTGGAGCGCGCTGCCGGAAAGCACGTTCCGGTTGCTCACCTGGGCCAGCGATTACTACCAGCACCCATTGGGTGAATGCCTGTTTACCGCCCTGCCCCCAGCCCTGCGGCGTGGCCGACCGGCCCAGACAAAGGCGGAACAGCACTGGCGGGCAGTCGAGAGCGAAGCGGCATTGCCCGGCAACGCCCATCGCCAGAAAGCACTTCTCGAAACCATAGTCGCCGCGCCCGGTATAACCTCCAGCAGCCTGGTTGGCGCCGGCTTCACCCGCGCGCAGATTCGCAGTCTGGAAAACCGGGGGGCAATCATCCAGACAGAGCCCCCTTCTGACCGCGCGGCGCCTGACTCAGGGCTGCCAGCCCCAAAGTTGTCCCCTGCCCAGCAGGAGGCCGCCGACCAACTGCCCGGCAGCACCCGCACCTTTTGTGCCAGCCTGCTCTACGGCGTCACCGGCAGCGGCAAAACCGAACTCTACCTGGATTACCTGAAACAGCATCTGGGGCAGGACGAGCAGGCGCTGGTGCTGGTGCCCGAAATCAACCTGACGCCACAGACCCTGGCCCGGTTCCGGCGCTATTTCGGCAATCGCATCGTGGTCTGGCACTCAGCCCTCAACGACGGCGAACGACTGGCCACCTGGCTGAAAGTCCGCCACGGCGAACCGGTCATCCTGATTGGCACCCGGTCCGCCGTTCTGCTGCCCTTCACCGGCCTGCGCACCATTATTGTCGACGAGGAACACGACAGCTCCTACAAACAGGGCGAAGGCTTTCGCTATTCCGGGCGGGATGTGGCCGTCTACCGGGCACACCTGAATCAGTGCCCGATCATACTGGGGTCCGCAACCCCGTCCCTGGAGTCCTGGCACAATGCCCACCAGGGCAAATACCGGCTGATCACCCTGGGCGAACGAGCCGGCAAAGCCAGGCCTCCGGAACTGGCACTGCTGGATATCCGCAGCCGACCACTGCAGGCAGGGCTTTGCAAGCCGGCACTGGACGCCATCCACCAGACATTGGCCCGCGGAGAGCAGGCCCTGGTGTTCGTGAACCGCCGGGGGTTCGCCCCCGTCATGATGTGCTTTGACTGCGGGCATATCGCCGAATGCCCGCACTGTGACACCCGCCTGACCTATCACCGCCGGGATCGTGCCATGCGCTGTCACCATTGTGACTACCAGCAGGCGGCACAGCAGACCTGCCCCAAATGCAGCAGCGAGAATTATCAGCCAGTCGGCCAGGGGACGGAACGCACCGAGGAAACGCTGACCGAAGCCTTCCCGGAAACGCCGGTGGTCCGGGTGGATCGGGACAGCACCCAGCGCCGGGGCAGCATCCAGAGCATTCTGGACCAGGTCAACACCGGCCAGCCCTGCGTTCTCGTGGGCACCCAGATGCTCGCCAAAGGCCACGATTTCCCGAACGTCACCCTGGTGGTGGTGGTGAATGCCGATGGCGGTCTGTTCAGTGTCGACTTCCGGGCACCGGAACAGATGATCCAGACCCTGCTGCAGGTCAGTGGCCGGGCGGGCCGTGGCGACAAACCGGGGCGGGTACTGATCCAGACCTGCCACAGCGATCACCCGTTACTGCATGCCCTGTGCCGGGGAGACTACCGTTCCATCGCCGATCAATTGCTGACGGAGCGGGAAAGCGGACAACTGCCCCCGTTCCGCAGCATGGCCATTCTCCGGGCCGAAGCGGATAGCATGCAGGCCAGCCTGCAACTTCTGGACAGCCTCAAGCCACTCGCCCAGGCCACCGGGATTGACGTCTGGGGGCCTTTGCCAGCGGTCATAGCCAGAAAGGCCAACCGGCACCGGGCACAGCTGGTGCTCTGCAGCAACAGTCGGGGGCAGCTCAACCAGAGCCTGACCCGGCTTTGCCAGCACCTCGACCAGAGCCGCCTGCCGCCCGGCAGCAAATGGATCGTGGATGTCGATCCACAGGAAACCGGGTAGCGCCCGGAAGCGCCTACTTTGCGTACACCTGCGGTTTCCGCGATAATACGCGTCTTCTTTTTCACCGGGCGCCCTGCCCGATACCCATTTCCCAGTAAACCGAGTCATCTGACAGCATGAAAGAGACCGTATCCGAGCTTCTCCAGTCTGCACTGGCGACCCTGCAATCAGCTGGCACCCTGCCGGCGGACCAGACCTTCACTCCCCAGGTCGGCAACACCAAGGACAAGTCCCACGGCGACTACGCCTGCAACATTGCCCTGGTGGCCGCCAAAGCCGCAGGCTGTCCGCCACGACAACTGGCAGACGCCCTGGTGGCGGCCCTGCCCGAGAGCTCTGCAGTGGACAAGGTCGAGATTGCCGGACCAGGCTTTATCAACTTTTTCATGAGCACCGCCAGCGCCTTCGAGATTGTCGACACCATCCTCTCCGAGGGCGAGCGTTTCGGCCACAACAGCAACGGCGCCGGCCAGAAGGTCCAGGTGGAGTTCGTATCCGCCAACCCTACCGGCCCCCTGCACGTGGGCCATGGCCGGGGCGCCGCCATCGGCGACAGTCTTAGCCGGCTGCTCTCAGCCAATGGCTACGATGTTACCCGGGAGTTCTACTACAACGACGCCGGCGCCCAGATCAACAACCTGGCACTGTCGGTTCAGGCACGGGTTAAAGGCGTGACGCCGGACGATTCCAACTGGCCGGAAGACGGTTACCGGGGCGACTATATCGTGGATGTCGCCAACGCCTACCTGGCTGGCGAGACAGTCACCGCCGATGACCGGGAAGTCACCGGCAAGGCCGACCCGGAGGACCGGGACGCGATTCGCGAGTTTGCAGTCGCCTACCTGCGCCGGGAGCAGGACCTGGATCTGAAAGCCTTCGGCGTGCAGTTTGACGTGTACTTCCTGGAATCCTCCCTTTACGAGGAAGGCAAGGTGGAAGCCACGGTGCAACGGCTGACCGATAACGGTTACACCTACGAACAGGACGGCGCAACCTGGTTGAAAACCACCGAGTTCGGCGACGACAAAGACCGCGTCATGCGCAAGAAGGACGGCGGCTACACCTACTTCCTGCCGGACGTGGCCTACCACCTGGACAAATGGCAGCGCGGCTTCCAGACCGTGATCAATGAACAGGGCGCCGACCACCACTCCACCGTCACCCGCGTACGGGCCGGCCTTCAGGCACTGAATGTCGGTATCCCCAAAGGGTGGCCGGATTACGTGCTGCACCAGATGGTGATGGTGACCCGCTCCGGACAGGAGGTAAAAATCTCCAAGCGCGCCGGCAGTTATGTCACCGTGCGGGATCTCATCGACGAAGTGGGCCGGGACGCCACCCGCTTTTTCCTGGCAGCCCGCCGGGTGGACTCCCAACTGACGTTCGACATTGACCTGGCCCGCTCACAGACCAATGAAAACCCGGTGTACTATATCCAGTATGCCCACGCCCGCATCTGCAGCGTACTGCGCAAGCTGTCCGCAGAAGGTGTGAGCCGGGGCCTGCACGAGTGCGTCGGCGACCTGAGCCTGCTCACCCTGGACGAGGAAAAGGATCTGGCCAACCAGCTGGCGAAATACCCGGAACTGATCGCCAACGCCGCCGCCCAGCGTGAGCCGCACCATATCGCCCATTACCTGCGGGATCTGGCAGGGCAATTCCATACCTATTACAACGCCCACAAGGTGTTGATCGAGGATACCGCAGTGCGGGATGCCCGGGTCAGCCTCTATCTGGCGGTTCGCCAGGTTATTGCCAATGGCCTGGACCTGCTAGGCCTGAGTGCGCCGGAGGAGATGTAAGCCAGCCATGGCCAGAGATTACGCCAGGAAAAAACCGGCCGGGGGCAAGGGTGCGGCACCCACCCGCAAGAAAGCCGCCCCCGCCGCCAAACCGGCCAGAAAGTCGGCCAAACGGCCGGCGGCTCCTGCGCGCCCCCAACAGGGAGGACTCTCAGTGAAATGGATACTGTCCCTGGCGACGGTAGGCTGCTTTATCGGGTTTATTGTTTACCTGAACACGCTGCCGGGCAGCACGGGAACGAAAACCCAGCCTGAGCCGGCCCCCGCCGCCAGCCAACCCCAAAAACAAGACCCGCCTTCCCAGGCACCGGCCTCGTCCCCGAAGCAGGAACAGAAGTTCCGCTTCTACGAAATGCTGCCGGAATCCGAAGTGGTGCCGCCGGACGTCGAGGAATACGCCCCGGGTCCCGAACTGCAGGCCTTTGATTATGTGGTCCAGGCCGGCTCCTTCCGCAAACAGCCGGATGCCGAGCGGCTGCGGGCACAAATCGCCTTCCAGGGACTCCGGGCCCACGTTCAGGAGATCGAACAGTCCAGTGGCAGTATCTGGTACCGGGTCAACATCGGTCCTTTCAAATCCCGGAGCCGCATGAACGCGGCGGTGGACAAACTCGTTTCCATCGATATCCAGCCCCTGGTCAGGAAGATTCCCAAGGATGGCTAAAGCGGCGGGCCGTCGGTGACAGACGTCCTGACGGCCGCCAGCCACACGCCACGACTTGAATTCCGGGCCACCGCCTCCATAACCTCTGAAGACCGAACAAACAGGCAACTGGAGCCCCAATGACTACGATAGTTTCTGTCCGTCGTGACGACGAAGTCGCCATGGGCGGTGACGGCCAGGTATCCCTGGGCAACACCGTGATGAAAGGCAACGCCCGCAAGGTGCGACGACTCTATAACGGCAAGGTCATTGCCGGTTTTGCAGGCGGCACGGCAGATGCCTTTACCCTGTTCGAGCGTTTCGAGGCCCAACTGGAAAAGCACCAGGGCAACCTGACCCGGGCCGCTGTCGAACTGGCCAAAGACTGGCGAACAGACCGGGCCCTGCGAAAGCTTGAAGCCCTGCTGGCCGTGGCGGACAAAACCGCCTCCCTGATCATTACCGGTAACGGCGATGTCATTGAACCCGAGCAGGGGCTGATCGCCATCGGCTCCGGCGGCCCCTTCGCCCAGGCCTCGGCACGGGCGCTACTGGAGAACACGGAACTCTCCGCTCACGAGATTGCCGAGAAAGCCCTGGATATCGCCGCTGATATCTGCATCTACACCAATCACAACCGCACTCTGGAAGTGCTGCCCATCCAAGAGTGATCCGGAGTAACCATGTCTGCAATGACTCCCCGTGAGATTGTCCACGAACTGAACAAACACATCGTGGGCCAGGAAGAAGCCAAACGAGCCGTCGCCATCGCATTGCGTAACCGCTGGCGGCGCATGCAGCTCGACAGCAGCCTGCGAGACGAAATCACCCCCAAGAACATCCTGATGATCGGCCCCACCGGTGTCGGCAAGACGGAAATTGCCCGGCGCCTGGCCAAACTGGCCGATGCCCCCTTCCTGAAAGTGGAAGCCACCAAGTTCACGGAAGTGGGCTACGTGGGGCGCGATGTCGAATCCATCATCCGGGACCTGGCTGACATGGCCGTGAAAATGCTTCGCGAGAAGGAGATGAAGCGCCACGAACATCAGGCCATGGACGCGGCGGAAGAACGCATCCTTGATGCGCTTCTGCCCCCGCCCCGGGATTTCAATGAGGACAGCCAGCGCACCGGCTCCGATTCCTCCACCCGCCAGATGTTCCGCAAAAAACTGCGCGAAGGCGAGCTGGACGACAAGGAAATCGAGATCGACCTTAGCGCCAGTGCTGGCGGCGTGGAGATCATGGCACCGCCGGGTATGGAGGAAATGACCTCACAGCTGCAGAACATGTTCTCCAACCTGTCTTCCGACAAGCGCAAGACCAGCAAAATGAAGGTGTCGGATGCCCTGAAACGGGCTCGTGACGAGGAAGCCGCCAAACTGGTCAACGAGGAAGAGATCAAACAGAAGGCCATCCATGTGGTGGAGCAGAACGGCATCGTCTTTGTCGACGAGATCGACAAGGTCGCCAAGCGCTCCGAGAACACCTCATCGGATGTGTCCCGCGAAGGCGTACAACGGGACCTGCTGCCCCTGATCGAAGGCAGCACGGTCAGCACCAAGTACGGCTCGATCCGTACGGATCACATCCTGTTCATCGCGTCCGGGGCCTTCCACCTGTCCAAGCCGTCCGACCTGATTCCGGAACTGCAGGGCCGCCTGCCCATCCGGGTGGAACTCCAGGCCCTGACACCGGGCGACTTCAAGCGCATCCTGACCGAACCGGACGCATCCCTAGTCCAGCAGTATGAAGCACTGATGGCGACGGAGGGCGTCACTCTGACCTTCTCCGACGACGCGATCACCCGCATTGCGGAAGTGGCCTGGAAGGTGAACGAGACCACCGAGAACATCGGTGCGCGGCGACTGCATACGGTTCTCGAGCGTCTGCTTGAGGAACTGACCTACGATGCCGGCGACAAGGTAACCGATGGCTTTGAAGTAACTGCCGAGTACGTGGATGAGAAGCTCGCCGAGCTGTCCGAGGACGAGGACCTGAGTCGCTACATCCTATAGTGCCTCCCGCCCGGAAACAGAAAAGCCGATGGCTCATGGCCATCGGCTTTTTTTTGTTCCGCCCATTCAAACCGGTGTTCAGGAAGCAGCGGACTCCGCCAGAGCCGCACCGGATGTCCTGCCCGGCCGCAGGTAACGACCAAAGCCGGCGTTGCGCAGGGCCAGGTCCACACAGCTCTTGATGACATGGGGCGAATCCAGCAACAGGACGTCCTCAAGCAACTGGATGGCCCACTCCCGGTTCACGCTGCGGATCACCGATTTCACCTTGGGCAGACTGGCCGCGTTCATCGACAGTGAATCATAGCCCATGGCCATCAGCAGCAGGGCGCCACCAGGATCACCTGCCAGCTCACCACAGATTCCGACCGGCTTGCCCACCGAATGTGCATCCTGCGCCACCCGGACCAGAGCCTGAAGCACCGCAGGGTGGTAGGAATGGTACAACTGGGCCACCCGTGGATTGTTGCGATCCACCGCCAGCAGGTACTGGGTCAGGTCATTCGACCCCACCGACAGGAAATCCACCCGCTCGGCCAGCTCCCGGATCTGGTAGACCACAGCCGGGATCTCGACCATCACCCCGACCTTGGGCATGTGGATCTGGTAGCCCTCTTCCCGGACCTCATGATAGACCCGGTAGATCAGGTGCAGTGACTCCTCCACCTCCGAGATGTTGCTGATCATGGGCAGCATGATCTGCAGGTTATTCAGTCCCTCACTGGCCTTGAGCATAGCCCGGACCTGAACCAGAAAAATTTCCGGATGATCCAGGGTGACCCGGATACCCCGCCAACCCAGAAACGGGTTCTCTTCCTGGATCGGGAAATAGGTCAGCGCCTTGTCACCGCCGATATCCAGCGTCCGCATGGTCACCGGGTTCGGGGCAAAGGCTTCAAGCTGCTCCCGGTAGTACTCCCGCTGCTCCTGCTCGGAGGGGAAGCGATCCTTGATCATAAAGGGCACTTCGGTGCGATAAAGGCCAATGCCCTCGGCACCGTGGGACAGGGAGCGCACCACGTCGGTCATCAGGCCGGTATTGACCAGCAAGGCCAGGCGATGACCATCGGTGGTCTCGCAGGGCTTGTCCCGCAGCGCCTCCAGCCCACGGATCAGCTCGTTTTCCTCGTCACAGATTTCCTGGTAGAAAGAACGCAGGTCCGCCGAAGGCGACGCGTAAAGCTGACCTTCGAAGCCATCCACCACCAGCTCCTTGCCATCCAGCTGGTTAACCGGAATGTCCACCAGCCCCATCACCGTTGGGACTCCCATAGCACGGGCCAGAATGGCCACATGGGAGTTGCTGGAACCTTTGACCGACACCAGCCCTACCAGGCGCCCCTTGGGAACTTCACCGAGCATGGAGGGGGTCAGTTCCTCGCTGACCAGAACGGTCCTTTCCGGGTATTCCAGATCCTTCTGCTCACCTTCCTGCAGTCGTGACAACAGACGACGACCCAGATCCCGGATATCGACCGCGCGTTCCTGCAGATAATGATCGTCCATCATCTCGAAATGGCGGACATACTGCTGAACCACCTGCTTGAGCGCGCCCTGGGCCCAGATGCCCTCGCGGATACGATTGGCCACCTCTCCGGGCAGAGCCTCGTCACCGAGCATCCGCAAATAGACATCAAACAGCGCCTGTTCCTCCGGGCGCAGTTGCGACGACAGACGTTTGGCGACACGCTCAATATCTTCTCGAACAGCCTGAACCGCTGCCCGAAACAGATCCAGCTCCTGGTCAATGTCCTCTGTGCCTTTCTCCGGCACCAGATCCAGATCCGCCGCCGGGTACACCACCACGCCCGTGCCAATGGCCACACCCGGCGCGCCAGGCACACCATTAAAGCTGACATCGTGTGCTTCTTCCCCGGTCAGCGACAGACCACTGATGGCCCCGGTGGCCTCACTGTGGGCAATCACACCAGCGAGCTGGGCGGAAATGGTGACCAGGAATGCTTCTTCACCTTCGTCAAAGCAACGGGTGTTCTCCCGCTGCTGCACCACCAGAACCCCCATCAGGCGGCGGTGGTGAATGATGGGCACACCCAGGAAGGAACGGAACCGCTCTTCCCCGGTTTCCGGGAAATAGCGATACCGTGGATGGGACGGGGCGTCTTCCAGATTGATCGGCTCCTCACGGGAACCCACCAGGCCCACCAGGCCTTCGGAATAGCCCATGCTGACCTGCCCCACAGACTCCCGATACAGACCCTCTGTGGCCATCAGAATATAACGATTGGAGACCGGATCCAGCAGATAGACCGAGCAGACTTCCGTGCCCATGGCCTTCTGCACCCGCGACACAATGATATCCAGCGCCTCCTGCAGATCACGGGCGCTGTTTACCTCTTGTACGATGTTTCGCAGGGTGCTCAGCATGGGTTAGTCCATCATTTCCGGTAGTCCTTCGAGCGCTGGTTCTGGCTGCCCCCACCCTGCCAATGCTCCATGTTATGGAACAATCGGGGGGCAAGCTCCCTCAGTGCACGCCTGTAGACTTCTCTCTTGAATGAAACCACCTGGCCCAACGGATACCAGTAACTGACCCACTGCCATCCATCGAACTCCGGTGACTCCGTACCATCAACGCGTACATGCGCGTCTGGCGATAACATCCTCAGCAGGAACCATTTCTGTTTTTGCCCCACGCAGACGGGGTGCGAGTTGTGGCGTACCATCCTCCTCGGGAGTCGGTAACGCAGCCAGCCCCGGGTACAGCTGATGATTTCAACATCGCCGGCACCCAGGCCGATTTCCTCTCCAAGCTCCCGGTAAAGCGCTTCCTCTGGCGACTCGTCGTGCTTGATGCCACCCTGTGGGAACTGCCAGGAGTCCTGCCCTATTCGCCTAGCCCAGAGAACTTCGCCCCTGTGGTTGGCCAGAATGATTCCGACATTGGGTCTGAAACCGTCTGAATCGATCACGGCACAGTCCTCTCATAAGTCGGCTGCCGGTCAATTTTTAACCGGCAAACTAAGTCCAAGTTGCTCTCATTCTTGCAGAAACCCAAGGCATGGGCAAACGGGCTTCCCCATACGCGGCAATAAGCGCCGGGGGCCTGCCCGTGGTAGACTGAGCGCTTTGCCACAAAGCCCGATGCAAGGGAGGAGATCGCTTGACGCTCGCAATTTTCGATCTGGACAACACGCTGCTGGCCGGTGACAGCGACCACGCCTGGGGCGAATTTCTGGTTGAGGAAGGTCTGGTGGATGCCGAGGATTATCGCAAGGCCAATGATCGTTTCTACCAGGAATACCTGGACGGTGAGCTGGATATGCTCGAGTACCAGCGTTTCTCCCTTGAGCCCCTCACCCACCACAACCTTGAGGAACTGGAAGGCTGGCGCGAGACCTTCATGGCCAAGAAGGTCCAGTCCATGCTGCTCAACAAGGCAAAACAACTTCTGGCAGACCATCAGTCCCAGGGGCACACCCTGATGATCATCACTGCTACCAACCGGTTCATCACCGAACCCATTGCAGAATTACTGGGCGTTCCCCACCTGATCGCGACGGAGCCAGAACTGGTCAACGGCCGCTTCACCGGGCAGATCGCCGGCACGCCGAGTTTTCAGGAAGGCAAGGTCACAAGATTGAATGACTGGCTGGCGGCAAACCAGGAGAACCTGGAAGGCGCCTGGTTCTACAGCGACTCCCATAACGATGCACCGCTTCTGCGCAGGGTGGACCACCCGGTCGCTGTGGACCCGGACCCGACGCTGGAAGCCCTCGCCCGGGAACAGGGCTGGCGCATTCTTTCGCTCCGGGACTGAAAGCCCCGGAGCACACACCGGTCTCTAGAAGAAACCGGTCAGGGAACGGGCAAAGCAGGCCTTGATGTAGTCGGTCTCGCGAATGCCCGGCACCGCCGGATGATCCGGGGCCTGATGCCCCTGTTCCAGCAGTTGCACAAAACGGTCAATTCGCCGGCCGCTGCCGCGAATGATGTCCACCAGGCGATCCTGGGACAGGTGCATGGAGCAGGAGGCCGATACCAGCAAACCATCCCTCTCAAGCAACCGCAACCCCAACTGATTGAGCCGGGCATAGGCCTGCTCACCGGCCTTCTGGTCACGCCGCCGCGGAATCAGTGCGGGCGGGTCCAGCACCACGACGTCGTATTTTTCTTTCTCATCCGCCAGCGCCTTGAGCGCCTCAAACGCATCCCCATGCAGGGTGTCGACGTTGTCCAGCCTGTTCAGCCCGGCATTGTGATGGACCGAATCCAGCGCAGCCGAGGAGGCATCCACACAGGTAACCTGTGACGCCCCGGCCAGAGCCGCCTGGATACCCCAGCCGCCCACGTAGCTGAACACATCCAACACCCGCAAGCCGGAGGCATAGGCCTGAAGGCGCCGACGGTTCATCCGGTGATCGTAGAACCAGCCGGTTTTCTGCCCTCCGGCCAGGGGTACCTCGAAACGGGCGCCGTTTTCCTCAACCGCCAATAGCTCAACATCCGGCCCGTGGGCGGTCTCGACATAGTCCGCCAGCCCCTCAACGCGGCGCATCTTGCCGTCGTTCTTGAAGATGATCGAGCGGGCATGAGTGAGTCGCTGGATCGCCCGAACAATGGCGTCTTTCATCTGCTCCATACCGGCACAGGAAATCTGCACCACCACCACATCATCGAAACGGTCCACCACCAGACCGCTCAGGCCATCACCATCCCCGAAGATCCAGCGATAGAACGGCTTGTCGAACAGTCGCTGGCGTAACTGGAGGGCTGCTTCCATTCGCTCGGTCAGCAACCGTGGTGTCAGGCCATGGGCGGCATCGCGGGTAACCAGGCGGCCGCAGATCAGGGCGTGGGGGTTCACAAACGCAATCCCCACCGGCTTGTCGTTCGCAGCGCGGACCTGAACCTGAGAACCGGATTCAAAGCCACTCAAGGGTGAACGGCGGGTATCGACTTCATTACTGTAGACCCATAGGTGGCCGGCCCGCAGCCGGCGCTCAGCGCCCTTGCGCAGGTAAAGAACAGGAAATTCCATGGCGGGATTACGCCTCAGCGGCTACGTGATCGGCGTAAGTATCCGGGTCCATCAGGCCATCCAGCTCACCGGTATCCGCCAGCTTCACCCGGAACATCCAGCCTTCGCCATAAGGGTCTTCATTGACCAGTTCGGGCTCATCCTCAAGCGCCTCATTGACCGCAACCACCTCACCGGTCACCGGACTGAACACATCGGAAGCGGATTTGACCGACTCGGCCACACCGGCTTCCTCACCGCCGTTGACCGTCACCCCGACCTCAGGATTGCCGATATAGACGATATCGCCCAGCTGAGCCTGAGCAAAGTCAGTAATACCAACCGTGGCGGTGCCGTCGTCAGACACACGGACCCACTGGTGTGTTTCGATGTATTTGAGGTCTGCCGGAATGTCGCTCATTGCTTGTGTCCTCGAGATTTTTCGCGCAGTTTAACGCAAGACGTCAGTTCCAGCGAATCTCCCGGGCAAGCTGCACAAAGGCATCCAGGTAATCGATGCCGGCGTCCCTTTCCCGAAAACCCAGAAAGATCTGCTTGTCGATACCCGCTTCACCCAGGCGCAGGGCCCGGAGCTCGATCGTCCGGCCGTACTCCGCCACCAGCCAGGCCGGCAACGCCGCAACACCACGCCCCGCAGATACCATCTGGAGCATGATATCCGTCGTCTCAATAACCTTGTGGCGCGCCGGCGTCACCCCGGCCGGAAGGAAGAAGCGGGTAAAGATATCCAGCCGCTCCACCGCCACCGGATAGGTGATCAGGGTCTCGCCCCGTAACTGCTCCGGAGCGACCACCGCCTCCCCCGCCAGAGGATGTTCCGGCCCGACCACCAGCACCTGTTCGTAATCGAACACGCTTTCAAAATGCACACCCGGTTTCTGCAGAGGGTCCGGGGTCACCAGCAGGTCGATATCGTGACTGAACAGGGCCCCCATGCCACCGAACTGGAATTCCTGCTTCACATCTACATCCACGTCCGGCCACTGCTCGAGATACGGCCCGACGACCTTTAGCAGCCACTGATAACAGGGATGGCACTCCATGCCGACCCGCAGGCTGCCACGCTGACCAAGGGCCATCTGGCTGACCAGCATCTCGGCATGCTCAAACTGGGGCAGAATCCGGTTTGCCAGTCCCAGCAGGTACTGACCGGCAGGCGTAAACCGAAGCTGACGTCCGTCACGCTCCCACAGCGGAGCACCAATCCGTTGCTCCAGCTTGCGCATGGCATGACTCAGGGCCGATTGGGTCAGATGTAACTGTTCAGCAGCCGCCGTCAGTGAGCCATAACGCTCGACGGCACGCAGGGTTTCCAGATGGTGACGGTCTATCACGCTCCCTCCATGAATATTATTCACATACCCCTGAAATAATACCATTTCTATTCATGGAACTTCCCGCCTAATCTTACCAGCCATAGTCGAGATTCAACTGAAGGGAGTTGGCAATGGTCACTACTCATAATCTGGGATTTCCCCGCATCGGCGCACACCGGGAACTCAAGTTTGCCCTTGAAAACTACTGGGCGGGCAACTCGGGGGAAACAGAACTGGACGCGACGGCAGCAACACTGCGTCACCGCCACTGGCGCCAGCAGAGCCACCTGGACCTGATTCCGGTGGGGGACTTCTCACTTTACGATCAGGTGCTGGACATGTCCGCCACTCTGGGCAACCTGCCAGAGCGGGCCCGCGGAAATGAAGCCAACCCACTGGACGATTACTTCCGGGCGGCCCGGGGCCGGAGCCCCGGTGACGCCGACTGCCAGGTGGCCCACGCCGGCGAGATGACTAAATGGTTCGACACCAACTACCACTACATCGTGCCGGAGTTCTGTCAGTCCACCCGCTTCCACCTGAATCCGGAACGCCTGCTGGCGGAATTATCCGAAGCCAGGGCGCAGGGAATCGCCACCAAACCGGTGATCATCGGCCCGGTGACCTATCTCTGGCTGGGCAAAACCACAGACGACAGCAACCGCCTGGAACTGCTTGCGGACCTGCTGCCCGTTTACGGCGAACTCCTGGACCTGTTGGCCCAGGCGGGTGCCGACTGGGTTCAGATCGACGAACCGGCTCTGGTTACAGACCTGGATGCCGACTGGCGGCACGCATTCAACCTCGCCTATCACCAGCTCAAGGCAAGCCGTCCCAACCTGCTGCTGACTACCTACTTTGGGGAGTTGCGGGAAAACCTGCAGCTGGCCTGCGAACTGCCGGTAGCCGGCCTGCATGTGGACGCCGTCAGCAGCCCCGGCGAACTGGCCCGGGTAGCCGACTGGCTGCCACCCCACAAGATCCTGTCGCTGGGCGTGATTAACGGGCGCAACATCTGGAAAACCGACCTGAACGCACTCCTGGAACAGCTTGAGCCTGTCCATTGCAGGCTGGGTGACCGGTTGTGGCTGGCCCCATCGTGTTCACTTCTGCATGTGCCCGTGGACCTTTCACTGGAGCAGGAACTGGATCCGGAGATTCACCAGTGGCTGGCCTTTGCCGTACAGAAACTGGAAGAACTGAGGGTGCTGGCCCAGGCCCTGAACCATGGCCGGACATCCGTCGCCGACGCTCTGGACAGCAATCGCCAGGCTGTGGAGAGCCGAAGGTACTCGGACCGGGTACGCAATCCCGAACTACGCGACGCCATAACCAATCTGGCGCCCGGGTTGGGCAGTCGCCACGCGCCCTATCCCGAACGGATCAGCCTGCAACAGAAAAACCTGAACCTGCCGGTTTTTCCGACCACAACCATTGGCTCCTTTCCGCAGACAGTGGACATCCGGCAGGCCCGCCTGCAATACCGCCAAGGCAACCTGCCAGAGCCCGAGTACCGGGCCAGAATGAAAGAGGAAATTGCCCATTGCATCCGTGAGCAGGAAAAACTCGGCCTGGATGTACTGGTGCACGGTGAACCGGAACGCAACGACATGGTCGAGTATTTTGGTGAACAGCTTGAGGGCTACGCTTTCACACGCCATGGCTGGGTGCAGTCCTACGGCTCACGCTGCGTGAAACCACCGATTCTGTTCGGCGATATCCGTCGCCCACACCCCATGACCCTGGACTGGATTCGCTATGCCCAGTCGCTGACAGACAAGCCGGTCAAAGGCATGCTGACCGGACCGGTGACCATCCTGAACTGGTCTTTCGTACGCGACGATCAGCCCCGGGAGGCGTCCTGCCGGCAACTGGCGCTGGCCATTCGTGAAGAAGTGCAGGATCTGGAACAGGCGGGCGTTGCCATCATTCAGATCGACGAGGCCGCGCTCCGGGAAGGACTGCCCCTGCGTCGCTCCGACTGGGCCGGTTACCTGGAATGGGCCATCGACAGCTTCCGGCTGGCCGCCAACGGCGTCGCCGACAGCACCCAGATACACACCCACATGTGTTACTCCGAGTTCAATGACATTATCGAGGCCATTGCCCGGATGGACGCCGACGTGATCACGATCGAGACGTCGCGTTCAAACATGGAGTTGCTGGACGCCTTCGAGGACTTTGAATACCCCAATGACATCGGCCCCGGCGTCTATGACATTCACTCTCCCAACCAGCCCGAGCAGGCGCACATTGAGCAACTGCTGGAACTGGCCGCACACAGAATCCCCGCTGAGCGATTGTGGGTGAACCCGGACTGCGGACTGAAAACAAGGAATTGGGAAGAAGTGAGGCCGGCGCTCCAGACCATGGTGGCAGCGGCCAGGAACCTGCGCGGGAAACAACTGACTCAGTAGCCGCCACTGCCCTCATCGAGCTGGAAACGGAAGCTCTCCGCCCGGACCACTTCCGTGGAAAATTCACCATCCGGAGCCAGCTCGAACCAGCGGTAGCCAGGCGCGACAGGCTCCACTCCGAAATCCACCGACTGCGGAGTAAACTGGATGCAGGTTGAGGGTGTGGCAATCAGATGCAGGTGGCTACGGCGCTGGTGAAAGGCCTGGTGCACATGGCCCCAGAGCACCACGCGCACCTGGGGGTGGCGGTCCACGACCTGCCAGAAAGCGTCCGGATTGGCGAGCCCGATCCGGTCCATCCAGTCAGACCCGACCGGCACCGGTTGATGATGCAGACTGATCAGGGTGGGCCGCTCCGGGCTGGCTGACAGCACCTGCTCCAGAAACTGAAGCTCACTGTCTGCCAGTTCACCATGAACCTGGCCGGGCACGGAGGAGTCCAGCATCACAAACTGCCACCCTCCCTGTTCCCGCTGACGGCCAGCCGCACCGGATTCAGCCGCAACCCGGGCCAGAAGGCTGGCATCATCGTGATTGCCCGGGATCCAGAGAGAGGTGCAATGAAAAGCCTGCAGTTGATCGGTCAGATGACGGTAGGCTTCCGGGGAGCCATCCTGGCTAATGTCCCCGGTCACCAGAATCAGGTCGGGCTGGCCGTGGGTCTCAAGCACCTGCGCAATCACCGCCGCCAGGCTGTCACGGGTATTGATACCCAGCAAGCTGCCATCCCGACTGGCCATCAGGTGGGGATCTGTCAGTTGTAAAACCCGGAGCGGGTTTCTGGACCGAGTGGGAGTCATCTCTTGCCTGCCATCCTGTCAGCGAACAGTTATTCTTTGCAGCAAGTGTACGACAGGCTATACCGGGTTGATGGCCGGCAAATGGAAGATTGATCACATTCCGAACAGTTGGAGGCGGAATTTTGCAAGTTTTGACAAGGTTGTCATCTTTCTGGCGATTTTCAGGCACGGAAACGGAGATAAAGCGTCAATCCAGGCCCTCACCAGCGGTCCAGGCAGCCTTCTCCATGGGCAGGAGACCAAAGCGCAAACAGTAATCCAGCCAGTCCGCCAGAAAACCGTTCACTTGCACTTTTTCATCAGGATGATGCATGAAACGGTTGGGGTAATCATTAACGGGGGCGATCTGGCGCTGGCGGTAACAGCTGATCACTTCGGCCTGGGCGGCGTCGTGATACACCCTGACTGTCATCCGGGGGTTATTGAGCCAGCGACCGCTGTTGTGGACCTGTTCCAGCAGCAGGGTTTCGGTGAACCGGGCGGACTGAAGCACTTCGATCCGGACCCGGCCCAGATACTGGTTTTCACGGTGCAGCTCGAACTCGCAAACCGACTGATCAGCGTTTTCAAGCTGCCGGAGTTTACACAGACGCCGGTAATTGCCGTCGCACAGGGCGCCCAGTTGGCGCAGATCCGGCACATAACGCTTCGGCCGTTTTACCCATTCGGTCATGCCTGCCACTCCTCGCGCAGACGACTTCTGTTCAACTGTAACCACTGGATGGCAATAATGGCCGCCGCGTTGTTAATCCGGCCGTCAGTGATCATACGCATGGCCTCTTCCGCCGCCACCACGTGGGCGCGGATGTCTTCATGTTCGTGCGCAAGACCGTACAGCCCTCCGGCAGCCTCGGTGGCCACCTGGCCACAATACAGGTGAATCATTTCTGTGCTGCCACCCGGCGACACCAGATAGTCACAGATTTTCTCAAGCCGGCTGAAGCACAACCCGGCTTCTTCCTGGCCTTCCCGCTGAGCGACCTCTTCGGGCGATTCGCCGTCTTCGTTCATGCCAGCGACCAGTTCCAGCAACCAGGGAGACTGCTCCCGCTCCAGCGCTCCCAGACGAAACTGTTCAAGCAGGACCACTTCATCCCGCTCTGGATCGTAGGGCAATACGCAGGTGGCATCACCACGGATGAAAAGCTCCCGGGTGAATACCGGCATCTCGTCACCATCGAAACGCGGGTGTGTGAGCCAGAGCTTGTCCATACGGAAAAAGCCCTGAAACACGGTCTCGCGTTTTTTGACGATGACGTCGCTGGCGCTGAATTGAAACGGTTTCGGCATGGGAACGTCCGGTTTCGAGTTCGGCTTGGAACGATAGCTGGAAGCGCCGCCAGGGTGCAAGTTAATCCCCCAGCCTGCTTGTTGGGAGATGGGCATGTCGGGCAGAACCTCCAAAAACACGCTCCTGCGGCCCATCCATGGGGCGCTTGGGCTCCGCCATCCCTGGCTCCGCACAGTTTTTGGAGGCCCTACCCGACATTCCCAGTCGCATATTGTGCTGCTCGCAAATGTCAGCCACCCAACACCGTGACGGCAAAACGAAGAATGAAGCCTCCGGTAAAGTCTGCGCGAATCGAGGCGATATCCCCCCAACCCTGAGAGTCATGGCGGGCCAGCCGTTCAGGAGTGTGCGGAGCCAGGGATGGCGGAGCCCAAGCCGCACAGGGATGTCTCGAGGCGTCTCCTGAACGGCTGGCCCGCCATGGCTCCTGCTCATAAGCTGCAGGCTACGAGATCCCCCCCAATTTCAGACCTTGTCGTAGATCTTACTACCAGACTCCACGAACTCCCGCGACTTCTCCTGCATGCCGGCATCAATCGCCGTTACTTCGTCCAGGCCATTTTCCGCCGCGTAATCCCGCACTTCCTGCGAAATTTTCATGGAGCAGAACTTCGGCCCACACATGGAGCAGAAATGGGCCACTTTGGCCGACTCCTTGGGCAGGGTTTCGTCGTGGTAGGCGCGTGCTGTGTCCGGGTCCAGACCAAGGTTGAACTGGTCCTCCCAGCGGAACTCGAAACGGGCCTTGGACAGCGCGTTGTCGCGAATCTGGGCACCTGGATGGCCCTTCGCCAGATCGGCGGCGTGGGCGGCGATCTTGTAGGTGATGATCCCGGTTTTCACATCGTCCTTGTTGGGCAAGCCCAGGTGCTCTTTGGGTGTTACGTAGCAGAGCATGGCGCAGCCGTACCAACCAATCATCGCGGCACCGATGCCGGAGGTAATGTGGTCGTAGCCCGGCGCAATGTCCGTGATCAGCGGGCCGAGGGTGTAGAACGGGGCTTCGTCGCAGCATTCGAGCTGCTTGTCCATGTTCTCTTTCACCAGGTGCATGGGCACGTGGCCGGGACCTTCGATCATGCACTGCACATCATGTTTCCAGGCGATCTTGGTCAGCTCACCCAGGGTCTCCAACTCACCGAACTGAGCCGCATCGTTGGCATCAGCGATGGAACCCGGGCGCAGGCCGTCGCCCAGACTGAAGGCCACGTCGTAGGCTTTCATGATTTCGCAGATGTCTTCGAAGTGCTCGTACAGGAAGCTCTCCCTGTGATGCGCCAGGCACCACTTGGCCATGATCGAACCACCGCGTGAAACAATGCCCGTGGTCCGCTTGGCGGTCAGCGGCACGTGATGCAGGCGCACACCGGCGTGAATGGTGAAGTAATCCACGCCCTGCTCGGCCTGTTCAATCAGTGTGTCCCGGAAGATTTCCCAGGTTAGGTCTTCGGCGGCGCCGCCAACTTTTTCCAGTGCCTGGTAAATGGGGACCGTGCCGATGGGCACCGGCGAGTTGCGGATGATCCACTCACGGGTTTCGTGAATGTTTTTGCCGGTGGACAGGTCCATCACCGTGTCCGAGCCCCAGCGGATGCCCCAGGTGAGTTTTTCGACTTCCTCCTCAATCGAAGAACTGACTGCCGAGTTGCCAATATTACCGTTGATTTTCACCAGGAAGTTACGACCGATGATCATCGGTTCGGTTTCCGGGTGGTTGATGTTGGCAGGAATGATCGCGCGACCACGGGCCACTTCCTCACGCACAAACTCAGGAGTAATCTCCGGCGGCAGGTTCGCGCCGAAGGACTGGCCCGGATGCTGGTCTTCCAGCAGGCCGTTTTCACGGGCCTCCTGCAACTTCATGTTTTCCCGGATGGCGATGAATTCCATCTCCGGCGTGATGATGCCCTGGCGTGCATAGTGCATCTGGCTGACGTTCTTGCCGGGTTTGGCACGCAATGGCTTGCGCTCATCCATGAACCGCAGTGGGTCCAGCTGCGGGTCTTTCATGCGCCGGCGGGTGAACTCGGAGGTGTAATCCTCCAGTTGTTCCACATCGCCGCGTTCCTCAATCCACGCCTGGCGGAGAGGCTTAAGGCCCTTGCGCAGGTCGATGGTGGCTTCAGGATCGGTGTAAGGACCCGATGTGTCGTAGACCATGACTGGCGGGTTCTTTTCCCCGCCCATTTCCGTGGGCGTGTCTTCCACCGTAATTTCCCGCATTGGCACGCGGAGATCGGGTCGGCTACCCTGCACGTAGATTTTTCGTGAGCTTGGTAATGGTTTGATTGCTGCCGAATCCACTTGCGCGGAATCGCTGAGATAGGAAGGAAGGTCCGTCATTTGCTGCTCCCGTTCATTGGTGTGGTCGGGTCGCGTTTGACGGAGCCTGCGCGCAGGCGCAATGCGCCTGCGGCAGTAGTCGTGCAGTCTCAATCCCTACGCCGGTATTATCCGGATCAGGTAGCGGGTTTTGCTATGCAATCTCAGCCAGGAGGCCACGCCGGCCCCTAGCACCCCGTCAAGACGCGAAGAAATGTCACGTCTGCAAGTGTAGAGACGGGAACCATTATTGTCCATAATGACCCTTTCCATTCCAGAGTCCGGGAATCCCGGAGGCTCATATAACCCCAGAGGCTTCCGGCCATTTTCAGGACCAAGGATGCCCGGAGACAGCTTGTCAGGAGAAAAAATGAAGAAACGCTTACTTCCAGGACTGATCACCCTGTTCGCAGCCCAGCCCGCCTTGGCTCTGGATCTGATGGATACCTACGAAAAGGCGCTGTCCTATGATTCCGGCATTGCATCCGCCCGCGCCAGCTTCGAGGCACAGCAGTCCGCCACAGACGTCAGCAAAAGCCAGCTGCTACCGCAAATCAGCGCATTTGCCGATGCCAACCACACCGATTTCGAAAGTACCGGCAACAGCGCCTCGGATGACAGCTACAAAACACTGAACTACGGTGTGCAGCTGAGCCAGCCGCTGTTCCGTGCCCAGACCTGGTTCCAGTATGACGCCAGCCAGTTCCAGACCGATGCGGCTGAAGCCCAGTACAACCTGGCCCAGCAACAGCTCATGCTGGATGTGTCCACGGCCTATTTCGATGTTCTCAGAGCGCAGGACACGGTCACCACGGCCAAAGCCACTGAAGCTGCCATTCAGCGCCAATACGATCAGGCCCAGGAGCGCTTTGACGTGGGCCTGATTGCCATCACAGAGGTGTACGAGGCGCGCGCAAGCTACGATGACGCCAAGAGCCAGCGCATTGCTGCTGAAAACCAGTTGAATGTAGCCCGGGAACAACTGGCACGGCTGATTGGTGAATACCCGGACGATCTGGAAAACCTGCGCCAGAATTTCCCGCTTGGCCGCCCTCAGCCAATGGACCCGAGCGCCTGGGAAAGCACCGCGCTCAAGCAGAACTGGTCCATCCAGGCGGCTCTGTCGCAGCTTAATGTCAGCGAGGCAAACCTGAAGGAAGCCAAATCCGGCCACCTTCCCACACTGGACCTGAACGCCTCCTACTCCGAAACCGATCTGGACGGCGCACGCACGCCACAACAGGAAGGTACCCAAGGCGTTATCGGGCTGTCACTGAACGTGCCTCTCTACTCTGGCGGCGGCACACAGGCGGGCGTGCGACAGCAGCGCTCCCTGGTGACTGCAGCAGAGGAAGACCTGAAGACCACCCGCCGGGATGTTCAGGTAAACACCCGCAGCCTGTTCCTGACCATCAACAACAACGTTGAATCGGCTAATGCCCTGGCCCAGACCATCATCTCCCGCCGGAGTGCATTGGATGCCACCCGTGCCGGTTACGATGTCGGTACGCGGAACATTGTGGAAGTTCTGGATGCAGAACGGGCCTACTACGTCGCCCTGAGGGACTACGCCAATGCCCGCTACGATTACGTGGTCAACAGCCTGCAACTGAAACAGGCCACCGGTATTCTGAGCCCGGAAGACCTTCGTGAACTGAACAACTGGCTCAGTGAAGGCGCACGGGGCATTGAAGCCACCGCCGAGGAAGACCGGACCCTCGAAGACCCCATGCAGTAAAAGGGTAACCGGTGATCACGCCCGGGCATGAAAGTGCCCGGGTGTCAGAACTGCCGGGCGATCCCTTCCACAACCCGTTCCAGCGCCCCCCGATTCCGGTTGACCACCGCCTGTGCCCGCTGGCCCAGCGCTTCAGCCTGAGAGGGATCGGAGAACAGCTGCGCCAGGGTATTTGCCAGTTCGTCTTCACCCTGAACAAAACGGACTCCGTCATGGGTCCTGAACTGTTCGTAGATGGTTTCGAAGTTGAACACGTTCTCACCTGATAACACCGGAAGCCCCCAGGCGGCAGGCTCCAGGGGATTATGCCCGCCCCGCTCCACCAGCGAACCGCCGACAAAGGCCACATCGGCGGCGCCGTAGAGCATCATCAGCTCGCCCATGGCATCCCCCAGGTAGACCTCGGTTTTCTCACTGCACGCTTCCCGGGAGCGACGCGCGACCGTGAACCCTTCCGCACAGGACAACTCCGCGACCGTGTCAAACCTTTCGGGATGTCTCGGCACCAGAATCAGCAGAGCAGAGGGGTATTGGGCCAGCAGCTTCCGGTGGGCCGCCAGCAGGATGGCATCCTCGCCCTGGTGAGTGCTGCCTGCGATCCACACCGGGCGCTCCCCCAGACTGGCGCGAAGCTCCGAGGCGGCCGAACGGGTTGCGGCAGGGATCTCCACATCGAATTTCACACTGCCGGTGACCTCTACCCGGGAGGCCGAAACCCCGATGCGGCGGAAACGGCGGGCATCACTTTCCGCCTGGGCGGCAATCCAGGTCAGGTTGTCCATGACCGGGGCAACCAGGGCGCGGACTTTTTCATAGCCCTGGGCGGAGCGCTCTGACAGGCGGGCATTGACGAGAATTGAGGGCACATCACGACGGTGGCACTGCACGATCATGTTGGGCCAGATTTCGGTTTCCATAATGACCAGGACGGCGGGATTGACCCGTTTCAGAAACCGGCGAAGCGCCCCCGGGGTATCGTAAGGCGCATAGGCGTAACTCACCTGATCACCAAACATCTTCCGGGCCTGGGCCTGGCCGGTATCGGTCATCGCAGTCATCAACACCCGGGTGTGGGGGTCACGCGCCAGTAACTGGCGGACCAGCGGACCGGCGGCAATGGTTTCCCCTACCGAGACTGCATGAACCCAGACAATACGCCCCGTCATCCGCGGTACATACCCCAGCCGGTGGCACCAGTTCTTCCTGCGAGCCGGGGCCTGACGCCCTCGCCACCAGAGCCTGATCAGGATCAGGGGCAGCGCCAGCCTGACCAGTTGTGAGTATATGAACAGCAACACGCGGGACTCCCGGCGAAACGATGCGTTATCATGGTACGGTTAGCCTGTCGCAGGGCATCTTGCCCTCGGACAGACCGTTTGTCGATGCAGGATCACCGATTTTGAAGAAGAAGTACCGCAAGCTTCCAAGGAATACAGATTACTCCGCCTACCGTCATCCCCGATGGTGGCCAACCTGGTTGGGCATCGGCGCCATGTGGCTGGCAGCCCAGCTTCCGCTGCGCGTCCAGTGGCAACTGGGACGAATGGCCGGGCTGCTGACCTGGAAATTTGCCAAATCCCGCCGCCATATTACCGAGACCAACATCCATCTGTGCTTTCCGGAACTGAACGGGCAGCAGCAACAGGCCCTGGTCCGCAACAGCTTTATCGCCAACGGCATCGGCCTGATGGAGATCGGCATTGGCTGGTTCCGCGATACCGAAAAACTGAAAAAAATCACCCGAATCCACGGCCTGGAACACTTTGAAAAAGCCAAAGAGGCTGGCCGTGGCATCCTGCTGGTGGGCGGGCACTACAGTACGCTGGAAATGGGCGGCTCTCTGGTCACCCAGTATATTGAAGCCGACGTCATGCAGCGGGACCACAACAACCCGCTGATGAATGCCGTGATGACGCGCTCCCGTGAGAAGCGTTATGGCAACGTGCTGGCCGCCCGGGATTTGCGGGGGCTGTTCCGCAGCCTGAAGCAGAACCGTGCGGTGTGGTACGCCACCGATCAGGATTATGGCCGAAAAGACATTGTCTTTGCCCCCTTCTTCGGCATCCCGGCGGGCACGATCACAGCCACGTCACGCATCGCCGAGCGCAGCGGCTGCACCGTCATGCCTTTCAGCCATTTCCGTGATGATGACAAGCCCGGCTATGAAATCCACTTCCATCCACCGCTGGAGGATTTCCCCAGTGGTGATGACCTGGCCGACGCCACCCGCATCAATGCCATCATTGAGCAGGAAATCCGTAAAGCGCCCGACCAGTACCTTTGGATGCACCGGCGCTTCAAGACCCGTCCGGAACGGAGCGACCCCGGTTTTTACGGGCGCAAGCAAAAACAATAACGCAACAGCCGGGTTTCTGGCGGCCCGGCAATGGAGCGCTTAAGATAGGCTCAACGTGTTCGAACATCCAACTGAACGGCACCAGGTTCATTCCAAAAACGCTCAACATCGGAGTGCAACATGATTCACCCCGTCATCATGGCCGGAGGCACCGGCTCCCGGCTCTGGCCACTGTCCAGGCAACTGAACCCGAAACAGTTCCTGAAACTGACGGACGATCATCTGTCCATGCTGCAGTTGACACTGGATCGCCTGAACGGCCTGGACTGCTCCGAACCGCTGCTGATCTGCAATGAGGAACACCGGTTCCTGACCGCCGAACAGATGCGCCAGAGTGGTTACCTAGAGCCGGACATTATCCTTGAACCCTGCGGGCGCAATACCGCGCCAGCGATTGCGCTGGCCGCTTTGACTCTGACGGCAAAGGCCGCGGCCGATGACGACCCGCTCATGCTGGTGCTGGCGGCCGACCACCTGATTCAGGATGTCGACGCCTTCCAGGCCGGTATAAAACGGGCGGTTCCGCTCGCGGAACAGGGCAAACTGGTCACCTTTGGCATTGTTCCGACCCATGCCGAAACCGGCTATGGCTATATCCAGCGCGGTCAGGGCTTGTCCGAGGGCAGCTTTGAGGTCTCGCGGTTCGTGGAAAAACCAGACCTCGACACGGCTGAAAGCTACCTGACTTCGGGGGACTACCTCTGGAACAGTGGCATGTTCATGTTCAGCGCCCGCCGCTACCTGCAGGAACTGCAAACCTACCGCCCGGACATTCTGGCCATTTGCCAGGCCGCCCTGGACGACGCCCGGGAAGACCTGGACTTCACCCGCGTGAACGCTGACATTTTCGCGGAATGCCCGGAGGATTCCATCGACTACGCCGTGATGGAAAAAACCGACAACGCCGCCGTGGTCGCGCTCGATGCCGGGTGGAGTGACATCGGCTCCTGGTCAGCACTCTGGGAAGTCAGCGAAAAGGACGGCGATGGCAACAGCTTCACCGGCGACGTCATCGCGCACGATACCGCCACCACCCTGGTCCGCGCCGACAACCGGCTGGTGGCGACGGTAGGCGTGGAGAACCTGGTCATCATCGAAACCAAGGACGCCCTTCTGGTCGCCCACAAAGACAGGGTGCAGGACGTCAAGAAAGTGGTCGAACGCATCCGTAACGATGGCCGCCACGAGCACATGAACCACCGGGAAGTGTACCGGCCATGGGGCGTCTACGACTCCATCGACAATGGCACCCGCTACCAGGCCAAGCACATCACGGTGAAGCCAGGGGCGAAGCTGTCAGTCCAGATGCACCACCACCGCGCCGAACACTGGGTTGTTGTCAGCGGTACCGCCCGGGTCACCAACGGCGACAAGACCTATCTGGTGACCGAAAACCAGTCCACTTACATTCCGATCGGCCAGGTTCATTCGCTGGAAAATCCGGGAGTGATTGACCTGGAACTGATTGAGGTCCAGTCCGGCTCCTACCTGGGCGAAGACGACATCGTGCGCTTTGAGGATCGATACGGCCGGTCATGAGCAAGCTGAAGTATTACCTGATCGTCGCCCCTCTGCGTCTGGCTGGCGCCCTGCCCCTTGGACTGGCCCAGAAACTGGGCCGCTTGGGTGGGCAACTGGCCTGGATGCTGGGCTCCGGGTCCCGCAAGGTGACCGAAACCAATATCCGGCTGTGCCTGCCAGAGCTCTCAGAACAGCAAAGGCAGGCCCTGGCCCGCCGCTCACTGGCGCATACCGGAATGACCGCCATGGAGATTCCCCTGATGTGGGAATGGCCGGTGGAAAAGTGCTTCGGGCTGATCCGTGAAACCGAAGGGCTGGACCTGGTGGATCAGGCCCTGGCCTCCGGCCGCGGCCTGATCCTGATGGCCCCACACCTGGGTAACTGGGAACTGGCCGGCCTTTTCTTCTCTTCACGCTACCGGATGGCCGCGCTTTACAGCCCGCCCCACGTCCCCGAGTTCGAGGACTACATGATCCGCGTCCGCAGCCGACTGGGCTCGGAACTGGTTCGGGGCGATCGCAAGGGGCTGTCCCGTCTGATGGGCATTCTCAAGGAAGGCGGCGTCGCCGGCATTCTTCCGGATCAGTCCCCCAGAGGTAAGACCAACGCCTACGCACCGTTTTTCGGTATCGATGTCCGCACCATGACGCTGATAAACAAGCTGGTCCAGAAGACCGGAGCCAATGCGCTGGTGACCTACGCAGAGCGCCTGCCGGACCAGCAGGGCTTCCGCATCGTGGTCACCGAGGCCGCGCCCGGACTGGACGCGGCAGATCCGACAACCGCCGCAACCGCGCTGAACCAGTCGGTTGAGAAGGTTGTCCGGCGCATTCCCGAACAATACCAGTGGGAGTACAAACGCCTGCGGCATCAACCGGAAGGCCGGCCCAATCCTTACAAAGACACTGACAAGTCCTGACATGGCCATCGAAGCAAAAATCGAACCCTCCGTCTGGCTGATCACCGATAACAAGCCCGGTCACCGCAACCAGTTGCGCGGACTGGGGGAGCGGCTGGCCTCCCGTTTTGGCGCCAGTCTCACCTGGATCGATGCCAATCAGTACCCGGCCTCCTGGCCCCGGGCCATTGCCGGCCTGGCGCCCGACATCGCCGGACCTGATCCTGACATCATCATTGCCGCCGGCAGCCTGCCCCAGCGACTTCTGCTGGCCTGTCGCCGGCGCTACAAAGCCTTGCGGGTGGTACTGATGCGACCGGCTCTGCCATTCTTCCGGCCGGACCTGGCCATCGTTCCGATGCACGATGATCCACCGGATCGCCCCGATGTACTGGTCACCCGGGGGGTTCTGAATGCCGTTACGCCAAGGTCTGGCGAGGTTACCGGCCAGAATAGCCTGATCCTGCTGGGCGGCCCGTCCGAGCACTATCACTGGAACAGCGACGACATCCTCGAACAGCTCAAGGTGCTGTCGGTGGAATACCCGGACTGGCACTGGCAGGTGACATCGTCCCGGCGTACCCCGGCGCCGTTGATCGAGACGCTCTCAAGTCTTGGCCTGGACAACGTGACTTTCCACCACCACGAGGACACAGGCCCCGACTGGCTACCCGCCACCCTGGCCCGAAGCAGTGCTGTGTGGGTATCCCCGGACAGCGTGTCCATGGTTTACGAGGCGATCACCTCGGGGGCGCCCACGGGGCTGTTCCAGTTAACCGCAAAGAGTGTCAGCCGGGTGGTCCGTGGCCTGAAGGGCCTGCAGGCCGACGGCCTGGTTACCCCCTGGGCGGACCGTGCGCGCCTGATGCAGGATCAGGCCAGGCAGGGGCCGCCTCTCTGGGAGGCGGACCGGGCGGCAGAATGGCTGATGCAACAGTATGGAGAACACGCCAGATGAGGGTTTTGCAGACGCTACCAGCCCTGAACAGCGGAGGGGTTGAGCGTGGCACCGTGGAATTTGCCCGGGAACTGGTCCGGCACGGCCATGAATCGATCGTGCTGTCTTCCGGGGGCCGGTTGGTGCCCCAGCTGGAAGCCGAGGGTTCCCGCCATATCAGCAGGCCGGTGCACCGCAAGTCACTTGCTTCCTTTGGCCAGATTCGCCCGGTCCGGCGCCTGCTGCGGGAGCTGAAACCGGATGTGGTCCATGTTCGCTCACGCATGCCGGCCTGGATTCTCTGGCTGGCCTGGCGCGGCCTGCCGGAAAACGAGCGGCCTGCCCTGGTGAGCACATTCCACGGCATGTACTCGGTCAATGCCTACAGCGCCATCATGGCCAGGCCCAGACACCTGATCGCCATTTCACGCTGTGTGGAGCGGTACATACTCGACAACTATCGGGTTGCGCCGGACCGGATCACAGTCATCCAGCGGGGTGTAGACACCCGGGCCTTTTCCCCGGAACCGCCGGACCAGGACTGGGTCGAGGCACTCTACAGCGAGTACCCGGAGCTCCAGGGGCGCAAACTGGTTCTGATGCCCGGACGCCTCACCCGCTGGAAAGGCCAGGAAGCCTTTCTCGACATGATGGCGGACCTGAGCCGCCGTGACCCGGCCGTTCATGGTGTCGTGGTCGGTGGGGCGGAAAAAAACAAGAAAAGCTACCTGGCCGAACTTGAAGAAAAAACAGCGAGCCTGGGCCTGGACCAGCACATCACCTTCGCTGGCCATCGCTCGGACATCGTCCAGTTCTACCGGCTGGCTGATGTGGTGTGCCATATGTCCAGCAAACCGGAGCCTTTTGGGCGGACTCTCACCGAAGCCCTGGCGGTGGGCACTCCCGTGGTCGCCTTCGACCGGGGCGGTGCGGCGGAATCCCTGTCCGCCTGCTTTCCGGAGGGGCTGGTTCCGGCCGACGACCTGAGTGCTTTTGCCGGGCGAGTGCATCACCTGCTCGACCAGCAGCCACAGATTGAGGTGCACCCGGAGTTCCGGCTGGATCACCAGGTGCAGGCAACCCTGGATGTCTACCAAAGAGCCCTTGCCGGTGCCGGAAGACCCTGACTGCGCCGGCTGGTACAATGGCCGCTTTCCAATTCAGAGGACCCGCCCGACATGCGAGTACTTCACATTGCCTATCAGCAACTGCGCCGCTATGGCCAGACCCGGGTAAGCTGGGCACAAAAGCTGACCAACGGCCTGATCAAGAACGACCACTATGTGTCGGTCTTCAGTGATCGGGACGTCGCGGCCTTTGAAGCGCCGCTGGGTATTCGCGATCTCGGCAAGAGCAAGGCCAATCAGAAGCTACTGGAAACCGTTGATGCGGTGGAACCGGACCTGGTGATCGCCGGCCACTGCGACATCATCAGTAACGAAACCCTGAAGGAAATCCGCCAGCGTCACCCGGCGGTCACCATCGCCCACTGCAACAACGACCCCCTGTTTGTGCCGGACAACGTCGAGCGAATCAAACACCGGGCTTCGGTTGTTGATGCCATTTTTGTGTCCACCGGTCGCCGGGAACTGGAGATCTTCGAAGGTCTGGGAGCGCGGGTTTATCACATGCCCAACCCGGTGGACCCGGCCATTGAGTCCATGCGCAATGATGAGCGCACCGACCTGGACATTGATCTGCTGTTCTGCAGCAACAGCACCAACTTCACCAAGCGCCTGGAAATGGTCAAATGGCTGAAAGACCAGCTGGGTGATGAGCTGAATTTCAAGACCTTTGGCAGCTTCGGCGAACCCCCGGTATGGGGGCGTGACTACGACCGGGCACTTGCCCGCACCCGGATGGGCCTGAATCTCAACCGCCAGGAAGGTCATTACTGGTACTCTTCTGCCCGGATGGCGCAACTGGCCGGCAACGGCATTCTTCAGTTCAGCCACAGCGGGCCCCGGTTTGACGAGCTGCTGCCCCCGGAGAGTGTGGTCTACTTCAATGACCAGGAGGATCTGCTGGCCAGGATCCGCGAGTTCCATCACGACGATGCCAAGCGCCGGCTGTGGGCTTCCCGGGCGAGGGAGTTTTTCCATACCGAGATCAACTCGAAACTCTATGCCCAGTACATTCTGGAAGCATCCCTGATGCAGCCGTTCTCCCACGATTACGTCTGGGCGCAGGACATCAACCTGGACGGTTCCCGTCGATGACCCTGATGCTGTCGGACCAAAAGCCATTTGCCAAAGGCGGCCACCGCCTGTGCTTTGTGCATCCGGAAGACAAGCAGCGGTGCATCAAGGTGCGACGCCCGGATTTCACGCTGGTGGACCTGCGCCGGTCAAAGGGCTTCCCGAAGAATCTGAGGCCGTTGAGCAGCTTCGATGACAATCTCGAAGAATACCGCGTCATTACCGATATCGCCCAAACCGTAGGGGCAGAGGCATCCCGGCACATCTACCGGTGTTACGGCTTTGTGGACACTGATCTGGGCCGGGGCCTGGAATGCGAGCTGATCCGGGACGGATCCGGTCTGATCTCCCTGTCGCTGAAACAGTACCTATGGGAGCACGGTTACACCGACGACTGCCGCCAGGCTGTCGACGAACTCACAGCCTTCTGGACCAGGCACCAGATCCCCTCGAGAAAACTGCTGACCCACAACATTATGGTGCAGCAGGCAGACAACGGTGAAATCCTTCGCCTGGTGGTCATTGACGGACTCGGCTCCCCCAACCTGTTGCCATGGGGCTGGTTGCCGGCTTCCCTCCGCAAAAAGCGGGTTCGGGAACGCATCCAGCACCTGCAACAAAAGATTGAGGAAGCCGTGGACAAGAGAGCACGCGGAATTGCGCCCAGTCAGGTCGGCTTCCAGCACCACAGAGACGACCGAAACACACCCGATCCATCTCGGCCAGGCATGCACGGGGAACACTGATTCATGCGGGTAATGCAGATACTCCTTTCCCAGTCCCAGGCAGGGGCAGAAACCTACTTCGAGAAAGTGGCTGCGGCCATTGCCCAGGACCCTTCCATTACCCAGAAAGTGGTGATCGAAGCCCTGCCCCCGCGCGAACAACGCCTGGACAACGCCGGCGTCGATTACTTCACGCTACCTATGGGCAAGCTGAGCAAGCCCCTTCTCTATGACTGGAAGCTGAAATCGATCGTTCGGGATTTCAAGCCGGACCTGATCGTCACCTGGGTCAACCGGGCATCCAGAAAATGCCCGCCCACCAGCGCAGTGGTCGTGGGCCGGCTCGGCGGTTACTACGATCTGAAGAATTACCAGAAATGTGATCACCTGATTGTGAACACGCAAGACCTGGTCAGACACGTTACCGACAATGGCTGGCCAGCCGATCATGTCAGCATGATCAGCAACTTCGGTGAATTGCCCTCACGCCTCAGTGTGCCGGCGCCAAAACCCGTCATCCCTGAGGGGCACCGGGTACTGCTGGCGCTTGGCCGCCTCCACGAAAAGAAGGCCCATGATACGCTGATCAAGGCATTGCCTGACATTCCGGACACCACTCTGCTGATCGCCGGAACCGGAGAGCTTCAGGGGCAACTGGAACAGTTGGCCGAAGAGCTTCAGGTCAGTGATCGGGTCCAGTTTCTGGGACTCAGAAAAGACATCCAGGAACTTTTCGACCTGACCGACGTGTGCGTTTTCCCCTCCCGCTTTGAGCCTCTGGGCAATGTCGTGCTGGAAGCCTGGGCGACCCGGACACCGATTGTCGCCGCCGCCAGCCAGGGCCCGTCCTGGCTGATCACGGATGGAGAAGATGGCCGCCTGTTCGAGGTGGATTCCTCTACTGAATGCGCCCGGGCCGTGAACCAGGTGCTGGCAGATGACGGTCTTGCCCGCCGACTGGCCGAAAACGGCCATCGGGTTTTCCTGGAGCGATTTTCCAAGGACGTGATCGTCGACCAGTACAAGGCGCTTTTCCAGCGCCTGGTCAACGAACGACAGGCGAGAGCCTCCAACCCAGCCGATCAGCCAGGGAGTCCGACATGACCCAACCTCGCATTGCCCAGGTGCTTGCCGGCGCGGAACAGGGTGGCGCCGAGAACTTCTTTGTGCGCCTGGTTAAAGGTCTCCAGGACACCGGGCAGGTCAACCAGCAGGCCTTTATTCGCGGCCACCGACACCGCATGGAAGCCCTGGAGGCCGGAGGCGTTCCCACCCGGGGCTTCCGCTTTGGCGGCCGTCTGAATCCGATGGACCGACTGCGCTTTCACCGGGCCCTGCGCAAGTTCCACCCGGATATTGTCATGACCTGGATGAACCGGGCCTCCATTGCCACACCGCCGGGGGATTACACCCTGGTGAGCCGGCTCGGCCACTACTACAACCTGAAATACTACCGCCATGCGGATTACTGGGTCGGGATCTCCCGGGGCATTTGCGACCACCTCGTTCGTGGCGGCATGCCTGCGGAACGGGTGTTTTATATCCCCAACTTTGCTGACGAAACCCCTGTTGAAGCCCTGCCAAGGGACAGCTTTGACACACCGGCCGATCAGCCCCTGATACTCGCCGCAGGCAGGCTCCACGAGAACAAAGGCTTCGACATTCTTCTCAAGGCACTGAAAGACGTACCTGACGCCATACTATGGCTGGCGGGCAGTGGCCCGGAAGAACAGGCACTGAAGCAGCAATGCAGCGAGCTGGGGCTGGATGAACGGGTACGCTTCCTTGGCTGGCGGGACGATGTGACCACCCTGATGAAAACCGCAGACCTGTTTGTCTGCCCGTCACGTCACGAGGGGCTGGGCTCCATTGTTATGGAATCCTGGGCTCATGAGTGCCCGATCATTGCGACAGATTCGCAGGGCCCGGGGGAACTGATCGATTCCGGCGAAACCGGCATTGTCACCCCCGTGGATGAACCCGAGCCTCTTGCCGGCGCCATCCGGCAACTGCTGGCCAATCCCACCGAGTCAGAGCGACTGGTAAAGAATGCCAGCGAGCATTACTGGGCCCATTTCAGCCGGTCAGTGATTGTTCAGCAGTATCTGGACCTCTACGCATCATTTCCGAGGAAGAAGGAAAATTAGTGGCCAACAACGCCGAAAACTTAATCTTTGCCCTTGGAGCTCCGCCGATAAGATGATGAATATGGTTCTTGTTACACAACTCAGGCAGACAACCAGAAAGACTCATCCATAGCTATGAAAATAATGCTCGTGTTTGGAACACGCCCAGAAGCCATCAAGATGGCGCCACTTATTAAACGTTTAAAAGCGGCCAAGCTTGAGGTTTGCGTATGCGTCACTGCGCAACACCGCCAGATGCTGGACCAGGTAATGTCTCTGTTTGAGATTTCGGCTGACTACGACCTGAATCTCATGAAGCCTCATCAAAGCCTGACAGACATTACGGTGAACGTATTAACCGGCCTTGAGTCGATTCTGGAAAAAGAGTCGCCAGACTGGGTTGGGGTCCATGGAGACACAACAACGACTATGGCAGCAAGCCTCGCTGCGTTTTATAAAAAAATACCGGTCTTCCATGTCGAAGCCGGTCTGCGAACCGGTGACATATACGCGCCGTGGCCGGAAGAAATGAATCGACGACTCGCCGGAACCATTGCCAGCACCCACTTCGCCCCCACTGACGCGTCAGCCGGCAATCTGCTGAAGGAAGGAGTCAGCCACAAAACGGTTGTGGTAACAGGCAATACCGTTATCGATGCGCTACTCGATACTGTACAAAAACTCGATAACGACCAGGATCTCCAGGCCGAATGCCGTCAACTTGCACAACTGGATGACCTGTCAAGCCATCGGCATCTACTGCTCGTCACAGGCCATCGGAGAGAGAACTTTGGCCGGGGTTTCCAGCAAATATGTCAGGCACTACAGAAACTGGCACATAAACACCCGGACCTTGCCATCGTTTATCCGGTTCATCTAAACCCCCAGGTTCAAGAACCGGTGTACAAACTTCTATCGGGGTTGCCAAACGTAAACCTTATAGAACCACTGGATTACCTGCCGTTCGTTTACCTGATGCAGCAAGCCAGCCTGATAGTGACCGATTCCGGAGGCATTCAGGAGGAAGCCCCCTCTCTTGGTAAGCCCGTGCTGGTCACTCGGGAGTCCACAGAAAGGCCCGAAGCTGTGGACGCAGGAACAGTAAAACTCGTTGGCACAGATGGAGAAAAAATAATTCATCATGTGGAACAGCTAATTACGGATACTGAGGCCTATCGCAGAATGGCTTTCGCCCACAATCCCTATGGCGACGGACAGGCGTCCACAAGGATTGTGAACCACCTGCTCAAATCTGAACATGCCTCTTGAAAGGTGCCAATATGAAAATCGCAATGATCACTAACGAATACCCACCGAGTATCGGGGGCGTTCAGACGCATGTTCATGAACTCAGTAAAGCGCTGGTTGCGCTGGGACATGAAGTGCACGTCGTGACTCGTTGGAAAGACAAGACAACATTACAGACTGAAATGCAGGATGGTATACATATCCACCGTATCGCTCTGTCAAAAAGCCATTGGATCTATGACTGGCAGCTCAGTCGTTATCTAAACAGACTGGATCAAAAAATACAGCTGGATGTACTCCACGTGCATGGCATGAGGCCTCTGAAAGCATGTTCACGGCTGGAGACCCCGTTGATTTTCACCAATCACACATCCTCTTTCCTCAAACGTGCCAAACAAGACAAAATCCATCTGGATAAAATGGCGGCCCAGCTAGAGCCTGCGAACCTGGTTCTGGCCCCGAGTGAAGAACTGGCTGAGGCGACAAGGAAATGCGGTTACAAAGGACCCGTTGAGTTTATTGCCAATGGTGTCGATACCGACAAGTTTTCTCCCGGGCCATCAAACCTCCGAGACAAACTCAAGATCCCTCGAGATGCCTTTGTTGTCGTCCTGGCCCGTCGCCTCTATGAGAAAAACGGTGTCCTCTTCCTAGCAGAGGCCTTCGGGAAGCTTAAAAACCCCAACCTCTACCTGCTTGTAGCCGGAGCCGGAACCGAGCAAGACGCTTTCGAGCGAATCATCCTCGACAGTGGGGCGAAAGAACGGGTTTATATGCTCGGAGGCGTCGCTAATGGAGATATGCCTGAGGTCTATAGAGCCTCTGATGTCTCTGTTTTACCCTCCCTGATGGAGGCTA
The DNA here is from genome assembly GCF_014201735.1 of Marinobacter oulmenensis. Lineage (GTDB taxonomy): Bacteria > Pseudomonadota > Gammaproteobacteria > Pseudomonadales > Oleiphilaceae > Marinobacter > Marinobacter oulmenensis. Next base: position 110,999 of record NZ_JACHFE010000007.1, read on the forward strand.
CGAGCATTGCCGGATTAGAGGCGATGGCATGTGGTCTCCCTCTCATTGGAACCAATGTTGGCGGAATACCAGCCATCTTGCGACATCACGATAATGGCTTGCTCGTTGAACCCAGATCCCCGGAGCAATTGGCAGAGGCGATTACGAGCCTGACAGATAATCCAGCGACCTGCACGCAGATGGGCCGTCGAAGTCGTGAACGAACGATCGAGGAATTTTCCTGGAAAGCAATCGGTACCCAGACCATTGCACACTATGAAAGCATCCTTGCGTAACTAATCACCTCAGAGACAAAAGCACCTTGGCAATCCAATCTAAGAACGAGCTTCTGCCCAAAGAGGCCGCCCCAGGCAACATTAATTACCAAAGATGGCTCTTTGGAGCTGGTTTTCTGGTGCTTCTGGCTTATACCGCAGTCAGCCTCCTTATAGAGCCCGCAGAGAGTTATATATCCTCACTCCTGCTATTACTGGGTTTTGGAGGCTTTTTCTGGATGGGGCACCAACTCCGGGTGTCGCCTCCGATGTGGATGTTTGTTGCAGCTATCGCCATCGCCCTGCTCTCCTGGATGTTGGCACACGCCCACCACCCTGAGTGGGCAGAAAACTCACCCAAGGTGCATCGTCTCACCATATGGCTCCAGTTTATTGCTGTGGCCTGGCTTCTGGGAGGGAGTACCCGCCGAACATTAATACTTTGGGGTACCTTTGCCCTGTCTCTGCTATTCGTTCCCTGGGTCACCGGGAACGGTATAGGGGAGTGGATAAGCGGGTTCAAGGGACAGCGCATCGATTTCGGCATGCTCAACGCCCAACATACAGCCCTGCTTTATGCTATTGCGTTTATGGGAATGATCGCGTTCAGCCATAGATTCCTCAAACCGGGTAAAGCCCACACCCTGCGGATCGTGCTTTGGGCAACAGGCCTGACGATATATGGAGCGGCAACCGTCATAACGCAAACCCGTGGAGTGTGGCTTGGCTGCCTCGCTGCAGCCGCCGTATTCGCTGCAGCCTTCATCGTATGGATGGTTCGTATATCACCTTCAAGCGCCGAAAAAAGGCGGCTGACAGGAGCTCTGGTAGTCGCTATTGGAGTGGCAAGCCTAGCTGTTATGTCGTTGAATGACATTGTTGAGGCCCGTATTAATGCCGAATCAAACATTATCGATAAGCTATTATCCGACGAGCCCTATGACGGCAAAAGCTCCAGCATTAACTACCGCATTGCCAGTTGGAGTGCAGCCTTACCATGGATTAAAGAGCGCCCAATCATTGGCTGGGGAGGGAATGGACGAAAACTGGTCTTGGACCATTCAGAGCAACTTCCTTCCTGGATTCAGAGCCGAACTGGCCACCTACACAGCTCCTATATGGATATACTGGTCAATTTCGGGCTGCTGGGGCTTGGCCTATTCCTGACCATTCTTATCTGGACCACAGTTTCCGGGATAAAAGCATGGAAACACGGCCATTTGCCAGGAGACATTCTCGTCTTTTACCTGGCTTTCATAGCTTTTTGGCTAGTGGTCAACACCTTTGAGTCTTTCATGTTCTATTCTACCGGCCAATACATTTTTGGGCTGATGTTAGGCGGGATCGTTACACACATCTGGCGGGCGCAGCTAGAAACTTCAAGAGAAAAAGATAATACGCTGTTGGCAATAAAATAAGCCCCCCAATAAGGGGGGCTTGGCATTACCCGCTGACAACCGTCAGCCAGTCCTTATGCTCTGGCAATTCACCTTTCACCGCAGCAAAGTACTTGGCCTGCATTTGCTCGGTAACCGGGCCACGCTTGCCTTCGCCGATCTGGCGGCCATCCAGTTCCCGGATTGGCAGCACTTCAGCAGCCGTGCCGGTGAAGAACGCCTCTTCCGCCACGTAGACTTCGTCACGGGTGATGCGGCGCTCTTTCACTTGCAGCCCCATATCGCGGGCAAAGTCGAGGATGGTCGCGCGGGTGATGCCTTCCAGGCAGGATGTCAGTTCCGGTGTGTGCAGTACACCGTCACGAACGATAAAGATGTTCTCACCGGAGCCTTCCGCCACGTAGCCCTCGTTGTCCAGCAACAGGGCTTCCTCCGCGCCGCCGGTAATGGCTTCGTTCAGAGCGAGCATGGAGTTGATATAGTTGCCGTTAGCCTTCGCCTTGCACATGGTGATGTTCACATGATGGCGGGTGTAGGAAGACGTGCGAACCTTGATGCCGAGTTCCTTCGCCTCCGGCGACATATAGGACGGCCAACTCCAGGCCGCAACCATAACGTGGACTTTCAGGTTGTCTGCACGCAGACCCATGCCTTCAGAACCGAGAAAAACCATCGGGCGCAGGTAGGCTTCGTCCAGGTTATTCTCGCGCACGGCCGCACGCTGAGCCTCATTGAGCTCCTCTTTGCTGAACGGCATTTTCATATTCAGGATATGGGCGGAGCGGAACAGGCGATCAGTATGCTCTTTGAGACGGAAAATCGCCGGGCCGTTCGCGGTTTCGTACGCACGCACACCTTCAAAGCAGCCAAGGCCGTAATGCAGGGTGTGGGTCAGCACGTGGGTTTTGGCATCCCGCCAGGGAACCATTTCACCATCCAGCCAGATAAGGCCATCGCGATCAGCCATCGACATCGTTCTTGCTCCTGAATAAGCGTTTTGAGGACCCTCGATTCTAGCAGGAAAAGCCGCCGGAATTGAATTTGCCCTATCCCTCAATCATGACTTTTTTCCACATGGCATGGATAAATTCTCTCTCCTCCCGGAAGGCGTCACCGGCCACCTGACTGTTCAGGTTCTGCAATGCCCGGCGGTGAATGGTGGAACGCAGGGTAATAAAGGTCTCTCGTAGCTGCTCCGTATCTTCAACCGGCAGGATCCCTGCTCGCCCAAGTTCTTCGAGCTGGCGGATGTTGTCACTGTACTGGGTGAGCTCTGGGTGATCAGAGCACCAGGCGAGCATCAGGTACTGGACCATGAATTCGATATCAACCATGCCTCCGGCATCGTGCTTGATGTGGAAGGTTTCGGATTGTTTGCTTCCGGGAGTCCCAAGATTGGCCCGCATTCGTTCGCGCATGCTGACGACCTCATCCCGGAGCGAGGCTCTGTCACGGGACTGGCACAGTATCCGGTGACGAATGGATTCGAAGGCTTCCAGAGTGTCACGACAACCGGCCACACCCCTTGCCCGAGCCAGGGCCTGATGCTCCCAGGTCCAGGCGTCGCTTTGCTGGTATTTCTCAAAAGCCTGCAGGGTGCTGACCAGGAGACCGGAATTGCCCGAGGGACGAAGACGCATGTCGACTTCATAGAGTTGCCCGGAGGGTGTCTGGGTACTGAGGATATGGACAATACGCTGACCGAGACGGGTATAGAACACGGCATTGTCGATGGGTTTGTCGCCGTCAGTGCTCAGTTGCGGGTCCGCCTGGTGGACAAAAACCAGATCCAGGTCCGACGTATAGCCCAACTCGATGCCACCCAACTTGCCATAACCGATGATGGCAAAGTCGGTATCGCAGGCTGAGCCATCCGCCCGTTTCGGGTGGCCGTGACGGCTGACCAGGTTCGCGAAGGCTACGTCCACAACATGGTCGAGCACCACCTCAGCGATCCATGTCAGGTAATCGCTGACCTTCATCAATGGCAGGGTGCCGCGCAGCTCCGAAGCGGCAACACGCAGCACATGGGCCTTTTTGAAGTAGCGCAGCGACTCCATCTGCTCCTCAAGGTCCTCGAACGGAATCCGCAGCATCTGCTGACGCAGGTCATCCTGGAGTTCTTCCTTGGCCGGCGGCGTGTACAGACTCTCGGCGTTCAGCAACTCATCCAGCAGCAGTGGTGTATCCGCCAGCAGACTGGCAATCCAGGGGCTCTCACTGCACAACCGAACCAGTTGGGTCAGTGCGCCCGGGTTTTCCATCAGAAGAACGATATAAGCGGTCCGGCGCAGGATTGCTTCCACCAGTTGCAACACGCGGTCCAGGGTTTCGGAGCTGTTCTCCACGTCCAGCAGCGCATTGAGCAGTTGTGGCATGAACTGGTTCAGCCGCCGGCGGCCCTGGGTCTGAAGGGTCTGGACCGTCCGGCTGTCGCGCAGATCGGTCAGCCGTTTGAGGCTGTTTTCCGGGTCTTCAAAGCCTTTGTCCGACAACCAGGCCAGCGCGGTGCTGTCATCCATCTCAGCCAACCACAGCTCAACACAGCCGTCGTCGATCTCGGACTCGGCTTCGTTTTCGTCGTCGTCACTGGCAATGATGTTGGCGAAATGGCTGGCGACACGGTCACGATGCCCCTGCAAGACCGCCTCCAGGCCCGCCCAGTCATCAAAGCCCATGATCCGGGTCACCCGGGCTCGGGTCAGTTCGTCATCCGGTAAGACCTGAGTCTGCTTGTCGTCCATCCCCTGGAGGGCATGCTCAAGGTTTCTGAGAAAGCGGTATGCCTCAATCAACTCACGCACTACCTGCGAGGGCAACAGTTCCAGCGCTTCCAGCTCCCGCAGAATCACCAGCAGCTCCCGTTGCTGAAGCTCCCTGTCGCGGCCACCCCGTATCAACTGGAAGGCCTGAACGACGAATTCGATCTCGCGGATGCCACCACTACCCAGCTTGATGTTGTTTTCCAGCCCCTTACGACGGACCTCGCGACCGATCATCGCCTTCATCGATCGCAAAGATTCAAACGCGCTGAAATCGATGTACTTGCGATACACGAACGGGCGCAACGTCTCCATCAGCACCTGACCGGCACGCTGGTCCCCGGCCACGACTCGGGCCTTCACCATGGCGTAACGTTCCCAGTCGCGGCCCTGATCCTGGTAATAGGCCTCCAGGGCGGCAAAACTCAGCGCCAGTGCCCCGCTCTGGCCGTAGGGCCTCAGGCGCATATCGACCCGGAACACAAAGCCGTCGGCAGTGATCTGGTCCAGGGCCTGAATCAGCCGTTGTCCCAAACGAACGAAAAACTGCTGGTTATCGAGGGAGCGGCGCCCACCGCGCGTCTCCCCTTTGGAAGGAAACCCGAAAATCAGATCAATATCGGACGATACATTGAGCTCCCGGCCACCCAGCTTGCCCATGCCGAGCACCACCATTTTCTGGGGCACTTCCTCACCGGTAATAACATCCTTGCCCCAGGGCGTCCCGAATTCTTCACAGGCCTGCTCATAAAGCCAGTCGAGCGCACCGTCAATGCAGATATCGGCCAGGGCACTGGCCGCAGCCATGGTTTCCTCAAGTTCTGCCCAGCCCAGCAGATCTCGCCAGATAATCCGGAACTGGCTCTCACGCCGGAACTGGCGCAGCGCCCGATGCAGGTCCGCTTCGCAGTCAACAACATCCATGAAATCGGCCCATCGCTGGGATAACCAGTCCGGGCTTGTGGCCTGGGTCAACCCCCGGACCTCAAGGGACGCCTGAATCTGCTCAGGATGCCGCTCCAGCATCTGGCTCAGAAAGGGGCTCACCGCAACAGCACGGGCGACATCCTGTTCGGGCACATCCCCGGCCAACAACCATTCCGGCATTCCGTCCGGAAACACCGATGACCAGGCCCCGGAAACCTCCTCCGCCAGCACTGCCGGTAACGCCTTCCAAGGCTCAGACATAACGCAAACCCCTGTCTCTCTGTTATATTTCGGGTACTGTATAACGAACACGCCAAGGACTGAACAGGCTCCCCCACTCCATGATGAGAAATCGCCGTCCCCTGAACCCGGAGCACTCCCAGCCTCACCTGCCTATGGGGGAATTGATCCGCAATCGGATAAAGCGGCTTTTTCTCATTCTCGGCGGCCTGGTATGCGCCCAGATCCTGATCCTCTGGGCCGTTGAGCCGCTGAACTTTTTCGAAGCCGTGTGGCTGACCATGACTACACTGGTCACGGTCGGCTACGGTGACTATGCACCCGCAACAGCTTTGGGGCGGATAAGTACCATCGCCCTGATGTTTGTTTCCGCCATCACCCTGCTGACACTCATTGTCAGCGACTACATCGAGTACCGGTTTTACCGCCGGGAACGAATCCTGACCGGACGCTGGGTTTACAAGATGAAAGACCACATTGTGATCATCAACACACCACGCAGTGGCGGCGAGCAGTATTTCATGCGCTTCGCCTCCCAGATACGCTCTGTCCCCGAGTACCACACCACGCCCATCATGCTGCTGACACGGGAGTTCCCGGAAGGACTGCCCGCGGAGCTTAGGGATTGCGGTGTGGTGCATTTTCATGGCTCGGGCACGGATCCCGCAGCTCTGCGAGCGGTTCACATCGGCAGTGCGAAACACATTATCGTGCTCTCGGCGGATGAAACCGATACCTTCTCTGACAGCCTGACCTTTGATATCGCCCACCGATTGACGGAGTCGAATCTGGGATCACACACCACGGTGGAGTGCGTCAGTGACGACAACCGGGCTCGGTTCAAGGCGCTTGGCGTGCGCACGATCATCCGGCCGGTTCGGACCTATCCGGAGATTATGGTCAGGGCCGTGGTGGCGCCGGGGTCAGAAAAAGTCCTCGAGGACATGTTCAACTATGAGCGGGATCACCCACACCGGTACGATCTGGAACTGGATGACCTGATCTGGGCGGACATTGTCAGCGCCCTGGTCCGGCATGGTATCGGGACGGCGCTGGCCTACATTGACCATAACAACGAAGTGGTGTGTCACCCGGATACCAACGCAGAGGTAGAGGGTAAAGGGCTGATTGTACTGGTGCGTTCGGCAGAAACGCCGGAAGTATCGGTCGTGGAAGAGGCCCTGGACCGCTACCGGGAGTTTCTGGCCCAGTGGCGCACCATGCACAAACAGAACGAAGAGAAGCGAAAGGCCTCAGCCGAGGCTGGCGATCGCTAACTGAAGTTCACCAAACCGGGGATTTTCCGCCAGCAAACGCTCAACACTCCCCCCGCTCAACAGTAACTGGCGAGCCGGCAACCAGATGCTCTCCAGCCCGGCCTGTGATACTGACCGATCAACCTGCTGAAGAGCGGCCTCACTCAGGGCCGGCTCTTCCCCGGTTAGCCAGGCCACACTGAGCAGGTGCAGGAACCCGGTAATCGACAGAGGCGTCTCTTCTACAGAGAGGTCAGGCTGGTAGACACCCGCCAGAAAATAGCCCTGCTCGGCCTTGCTGACCAGGTTCAGAAAGACCTGCACGTCAGCAGCCAACCTGCGCGCTTCGGCCATCAGACTCCCGGGGTCACCGGATTTAAGCTCAAACTCCACTTCATGCAGCGGACGGGATAGACCACCGCCAGCCACATGCCCGGAATCCACAGCCACCTCGATGAGGCTTTCCCCGGATTCAAGCATCACCACCTGACGCTGGAAGTCGGTTTCAAAAGCCAGCCGCAAGCCACCAAGATCAATACGCTCATCCAGCGGTGTCTGCGCCAGCAGGGACAGATCGAGTTCGGGCCTGTCCAGATCCCATTCCCACTCCTGACGGTTATGGGCACCGTGTACAAACTCACCCCGGGTTTTCAGGGTCTGAATATACCGGTCGTCGGCCTGTCGCACTCGCAGGGCGGCACGGGCCTTATTCAGAGCAGCCTCAGGGGTATCGTAATATCGGTTCAGCAAGGTTTTACGACCGGCTTCTCGGGCTCCGGGCAGCGCCAGCAACCATTGAAGCGCCTGCTTCTGGGCAGGCTCAGAGACCGTCAGCTTGATTTCAAGTTCCGTCGCCATCTGGGGTTCTCCGGTTTTCAGGGTATCCAGAAACAGAAAAGCCGGTGACCTGAGTCACCGGCTTTCTGATCTACTTGATTAGCCGATGGGCTGATCAGAAGTAGTAAACAGCACCAACGGCTGCGACGGTACGCTCGTCGCTGTAGTCTGTAGCGGCGCTGAAATCGTCATCACCAACTGCGGTGAAGTTATCACCATATACATCGTCGCCGCCACCGAAGTAGCCTTCAGCGTAGATGTACATGTTGTCAGACAGGTGACGCAAAGCCTGCAGAGTCACAGTGCTGCGGTCATCGTCGCCCATTTCGTCGTCATACTGAGCCAGCTCGTAAGACAGGGCAAACTGGTTCTGGCCGATGGCGTAGCTTGCGAAGGCACCCCAGGTGTCGCCGAACTCGTCACGAGTCTGGAACTGACCGGTCAGACGCAGGTCGCCCATGGTGTAGCTGGTACGCAGGCCGTAGGTGTTTTCGTTGTTGATGCTGCCGCCATTGCCGGAGTAGGAAGAACCACCGTCGTTGGAGTCCATAGCAACTGCAACTTCCAGGGCGTCAACCATGTAAGTCGCGGCCAGCTGGTACGGGTAGGACTTCTTGTCGTTATCCCGATCACCATTAACCTGAACCGCGCCGTGCAGCTTGAAGCCGCCGAAGCTCGGAGTGGAGTACTGGATCAGGTCGCCTTCGCCGGTATCGTAAGGACCACCGATGTTCAGGTCAGCGGCTTCGTAATAGTTGGCGATTTCGTCGATAGCGGTTTCATAGGTGGAGTCGTCGGAACCGATCCAGACCTTACCGAACTGGTCGCTTTCCACACCGATGTAAGCTTCATCAAGAGAGCTCAGGCCAGTGCTGTTTGCTTTGTCGTCGGCATTGAATTCCATTTCGGCTTTGAAAAAGCCGGTCAGGCCGGGCGCGATTTCGTGATCGTGTTTGATGCCCAGGGTGGAGCCGTTGTCACGGTGTTCCAACTCGGACGGACCGTTGTCAACGGCGTCGTGAATCAAGGCATACTGGATGTTACCGTAAACCTCGGGCAGGGAATCCATCTTCGCAGCCAGCTCGGAAGCAGACATGGTAGTCTGGCCGAAAGCAGCACCGGAGAAGGTTGCGGCTGCGATTGCAGAAGCAAGAATCGTTTTTTTCATGTTGCGTCTTCCTTTTTGAGTTAACTCAGGTTTTCGACGGGTACAGACCCCGATTTTCATGGCAGAACCGACATAGGCCGACTCCACCGGATTCCTGATTCGGCAATACTTGCCCGGGGCAAGGCCGACATTTCTTTTTCTTGTCCGATCCGGCGACACACCGAACCTTGGATCTCAAACACTTACAAAGCTTTCTTAAAGCCCAAAGTGATGAAAACGTTTTAATACATTACCCGTTTTTTTGCAAATCTTTAATGGCTATTTTTTAGCCTTTTTCGCATCTGATCGACTGCCTGTTATGCCACTCAAACCTTTCAGTTTTATGACACCCTTGTCACCCTTCAGGCACCTGATGGAACAAATTCAGGGCCAACCAGAATAAAAGACTTAAAAATCAACCCACTAACAAAGAGTGACCAGCTTCCCCGACCTGCTCTGGGGCCTCAACCCCGACACTATACGCACTTCCATGAAGCAGAAGGGCAATCCGTGTCACTTTTTTGCGCACTTTCTTCACGCCCCGACTTCAAGCATGAAGGTCACAGGGCCGTCGTTGACCAGCGACACTTCCATATCGGCCCCGAACGCCCCTTCAGCAACGAACTCTTCCGACCACTGCTCACGGGCGGCAACCAGGAACTCCTGATACAGTTTTTCTGCGATTTCGGGTGCGGCTGCCCGGGAAAAACCAGGGCGGGTACCCGAAGCGGTATCAGCGGCAAGTGTGAACTGGGGAACCACAAGCAGAGAGCCTCCTGCATCCTGAACATTCACGTTCATACGGCCCCGCTCATCGGAAAATACCCGGTAGGAAAGAATCTTTTGGCACAAATCCCTGGCCTCATTTGACGTATCGTTCCTTTCAACGCCCAACAGCAACAACAACCCCGGACCAATGCTGGCAATCTGTCGGCCATCCACCTTGACGCTGGCCTGGGAAACACGCTGAATCAGTCCTTTCATTCCGTGCCTGATCGCTCACATACGGGGTTGCGAAAAATTAATCGCGGAAGAGTGTATCGGGCACGCCGAAAGGCCGCAACCCCTCAGATCAAGAAAAAGCGCTCCTGCTACCCGGCTTCACCATTGGCCCGGGCGACCACCGACTCAACACCCCGGATCAGGGCATCCACGATGGCCGGCTCCGAGGCGGAATGCCCAGCATCCCGGATCACCTGAAAATCCGCCTCAGGCCAGGCATTGCTGAGCGCCAGCGCATTATCCATGGGGCAAACCATGTCGTACCGGCCATGGACGATGACGCCCGGTATATCACTAAGGCGACTGGCGTTACGCACAATCTCGTCCGGCTCCAGAAACGCCTGGTTCATAAAGTAGTGGCACTCGATACGGGCAAGCGCAATCGCCACATGGGGATGACCGAAATGCTCCACCACAGACGGGTTGGGATGCAGGGTCGCGCAGCGGCCCTCCCAGACAGACCAGGCCTTGGCTGCCTGTATCTGCTCCAGTTCATTGGCACTGGTCAGGCGCCGATAATAGGCACCGACCAGGTCGTCACGCTCTGACTCGGGAATTGGGGCCAGGAAGTCCTGCCAGTAATCAGGAAAGACACGACTGGCTCCCTCCTGATAGAACCAGTGAATGTCCCGGGGACGACACAGGAAAATTCCGCGCAGCACCAGCCCGAGCACTCGATCCGGGTGACGCTGGGCATACACCAGACTCAGCGTAGACCCCCAGCTACCGCCGAACAGCAACCAGCGATCAACTCCCAGAAAACGGCGAACGGTTTCAAGATCCTCAACCAGGCGGTTCGTATCATTCCCTTGCAACTCCGCCAGGGGCGTCGAGCGCCCGGCACCACGCTGATCCAGCAGGATGATCCGGAACCGCTCCGCGTCAAAAAAACGCCGATGGGAGTCCTCGCAGCCACCACCAGGGCCACCATGGACAACGATGACTGGAATTCCCTCAGGATTACCGGATTCCTCGAGATACAGCTCGTGTGGAGCATCTACAGCCAGTCGGTGCGTTGCGTAGGGTTCGATTTCAGGATAGAGCGTCAACATCGGGAACTCCTTGTGTGGAACACAGAAGAGTCTAACCCAGGTTAGAGGCAGGGGAACAGGAGCCACCCCGGACGCCACAACAGCACTTCCGGGGCCGCTCAGAAATCACCGGGCGGCGGAGAACACCGCCCGGTCAGTCAGCAGCAAGCTCAGGCCTTCTTCGCCCGCTTACGCTCATTCTCGGTGAGAAGTTTCTTGCGAAGGCGAATGGATTGCGGCGTCACTTCCACGAGTTCGTCATCATCAATGAACTCCAATGCCTGCTCCAGCGTGTGCTTGATGGGCGGCACCAGAGCAATGACCTCGTCCTTGCCGGAGGCGCGCATGTTATCAAGCTTTTTACCCTTGGTGGGGTTGATAACAATGTCGCTCTCGCGGCTGTGAATGCCACACAACTGACCTTCGTACACCTCGTCACCGGGCGCCAGGAACAGCTTGCCGCGACTCTGGAGTGTTTCCAGAGAGTAGGTCAGCGCCGTGCCCTTGGCCATGGAGACCAGCACGCCATTCTGACGGGTGCTCATGGCACCTTCCTTGATCGGGCCGTAGTGGCTGAATGTGGATGTCAGGATGCCGCTGCCGGAGGTCATGGTCAGGAAGGCATTCCGGAAACCGATCAGCCCGCGCGCGGGAATCACGTAATCCAGACGGATACGCCCCTTGCCATCCGGAACCATGTTGCTCATCTCGCCTTTGCGCAGCCCCAGTTGCTCCATAACGGGGCCCTGGTGCTGCTCTTCAATATCGACGATCAGGTTCTCGTACGGCTCCTGCTTGACGCCATCCACCTCACGGATGACAACTTCCGGGCGGCCCACCGCCAGCTCAAAGTTCTCCCGCCGCATGTTTTCGATCAGCACCGACAGGTGCAGCTCGCCGCGACCGGACACCTTGAACTTGTCCGCGGACTCACCATCCTCAACCCGCAACGCCACGTTATGCAGGAGCTCTTTCTCGAGCCTCTCCTTGATGTTACGGCTGGTGATGTACTTGCCTTCCTTACCGGCAAACGGCGAATCGTTCACCTGGAAGGTCATGGATACGGTGGGCTCATCCACCGTCAGCGCCGGCAGCGCCTCCACGTTATTCTGGTCACACAGAGTGTCGGAGATGTACAGCTCATCCAGCCCGCTGACACAAACGATGTCGCCAGCCTGGGCATCATCCACTTCAACACGCTGCAAACCGGAATGCCCCATGATTTTGAGCACGCGGCCATTGCGTTTTTTGCCGCTGGCCCCGATCACAGTCACCGGCGTGTTGGTTTTCACCTTGCCACGCATGATGCGGCCGATACCGATCACACCCAGGAAGCTGTTGTAGTCCAGCTGGGAGATCTGCATCTGGAAGGGCCCGTCCGGGTCAACATTGGGCGCCGGCACGTGATCCACGATTGCCTGGAATACCGCATCCATGTTGTCGTCGAGGTTTTCGTGCTCTTCACCCGCGATCCCGTTAAGGGCGCTGGCATAGACAATCGGGAAGTCCAACTGCTCTTCAGTGGCCCCAAGGTTGTCGAACAGATCAAAGACCTGATCCACCACCCAGTCCGGGCGGGCGCCCGGGCGGTCAATCTTGTTGACGACCACAATCGGTCGCAGGCCGGCATCGAAGGCCTTTTGGGTTACGAAACGGGTCTGCGGCATGGGACCGTCAATCGAGTCCACCACCAAAAGAACACTGTCGACCATACTCATTACCCGTTCTACTTCGCCACCAAAATCGGCGTGTCCCGGGGTATCGACAATGTTGATGTTGTAGTCATGCCATTTCAGAGCCGTGTTCTTGGCGAGAATGGTAATGCCACGTTCTTTTTCCTGGTCGTTGGAGTCCATGACACGCTCGTTCTCGAGCTCCTTACGCTCAAGAGTGCCTGACTGACGCAACAACTGGTCGACAAGCGTTGTCTTGCCGTGGTCAACGTGGGCGATAATGGCTACGTTTCTAAGCTTTTCAATCACAACTGGTATCCTGCAGAATTTAGCGGGACGCAGTATATCCGAAAGTCCATGGCGTTAATATGAAGAATAGTGCCTAATAGGGAATGATGAAGGCTGCGCACAATTTTAATGCGAGACCTCAATGCGCGCACCATTTTAGAGCACAACAATAGTGCATTTATAGCGCGCAAGCACCCTGGGCTTTCGGGGAAATCGCACCAAACCCTTGCAGTTGCGCTTTTCTGGCGCAGAAAAAGAAAACTGGCAAGCCGCTTGCTTGAAACTAGGCAACGCAACGAACATGTAATAACCAAACGGAGCATGCACAATGTCCAAAACGATTGATCTCATTAAAGAACACGAAGTGAAGTGGGTTGACCTGCGCTTCACCGACAGTCGTGGTAAAGAACAGCACGTGACCCTCCCGGCCACCGAAGTCGACGAAGATTTCTTTGCCGACGGCAAGATGTTCGACGGCTCCTCCATCTCCGGCTGGAAAGGCATCAACGAATCCGACATGATCCTGATGCCGGACGACGAGACCTCCGTTCTGGATCCGTTCACCGAAGAGACCACCGTCAACATCACCTGTGACATCGTGGAGCCTTCCACCATGCAGGGTTACGAGCGTGACCCGCGCTCTGTTGCCAAGCGTGCCGAGGAATACCTGAAGTCCACCGGCGTTGCCGATGGCGCCCTGTTCGGCCCGGAGCCGGAATTCTTCGTGTTCGATTCCGCCAAATGGAACGTCGACATGAAAGGCGCGATGTATGAAATTCACTCCGAGGAAGCCGCCTGGGTTTCCGGTGAAGACTTCGACCGCAACAACATTGGCCACCGCCCGGGCGTAAAAGGCGGCTACTTCCCGGTTCCGCCGGTCGACAGCCTGCATGACCTGCGTGGCGCCATGTGTGCCGCCATGGAATCCATGGGCCTGGAAATCGAAGTACATCACCACGAAGTCGGTACTGCCGGCCAGTGTGAAATCGGCGTTGGCGCCAACACACTGACCCGCAAGGCGGACGAAGTTCAGATCCTCAAATACTGCGTCCACAACGTGGCTCATGCCTATGGCAAAACCGCCACTTTCATGCCCAAGCCGGTTGTCGGTGACAACGGTTCCGGCATGCACGTTCACATGTCCCTGAACAAGGATGGCAAGAACCTGTTCGCAGGTGACGGCTATGCCGGTCTGAGCGAGATGGCCCTGTACTACATTGGCGGCATCATCAAGCATGCCAAGACCATCAACGCCTTCACCAACAGCTCCACCAACAGCTACAAGCGTCTGGTTCCAGGCTTCGAAGCACCGGTTATGCTGGCCTACTCCGCCCGTAACCGTTCCGCTTCCATCCGTATCCCGTACGTGAACAGCCCGAAAGCACGTCGTATCGAAGTTCGCTTCCCGGATGCGTCCGCCAACCCGTACCTGGCGTTCTCCGCCCTGGTTATGGCCGGCATGGACGGCATCCAGAACAAGATCCACCCGGGCGATGCCATGGACAAGGATCTGTACGACCTGCCCAAGGAAGAAGCTCTTAACATCCCGACCGTGGCAGAGACATTCCAGGAAGCCCTGGAATGCCTGGAGAAGGATCACGAGTTCCTGACCCGTGGCGGCGTGTTCACCGAAGACATGATTCAGGGTTATATCGACCTGAAGCGCGAAGAAGTGGAGCGTCTGAACATGACCACGCACCCGGTCGAGTTCGATATGTACTACTCCTGCTGATAAGCCGCACCATTACGGTGCGCAGGCATCAGCTTTCAGCCCCGCCCCGTGCGGGGCTTTTTTTCGCCTTAACGATATGTAACCGGTTGCAGGAGCCCACCCGTTGCAATGGCAACACACGGCACTGATAATCCGGAAAAGGACTGCAGATACAGGTTATCGTCATGAAAGCACCCCTAGCGTTCGCCACAGGACTGCTGGTACTGGCTACAGCGGCTCACGGAGAGGTTTACCGCTACGTGGACTCCCAGGGTAACGTCACCTATTCGGATGAACCCATTGACGGTGGTGAAGAAGTCAAGGTTAAGCCGGTTACGACCATTACCCTCCCCAAACCGGAAACGGTTCAGGAAACTGAAGAGCTGCGTCAGAAAGTGGAAAAGGAAGGCTCTGTATATCAGAGTCTGTCGTTCAGCTACCCCAGCGACCAGCAGGCGTTCCATAGCGGCAATGGCAATGTGACCTTTGAAGTAAGCAGTAGCCCCGGGCTCCGGGAAGGACATAAGTACGAGGTAACACTTGACGGCCAGCCCGTTGGTCAAAGCACCTCTGGACAGGTCACTGTTAATAATATTGACCGCGGCACCCACAACGCTGGCGTCCACATTGTCGATCCTGAAGGCGTGCAAGTGAAAACCGGAACGCCCATCACCTTCACCATCCACCGTCCCTCCGTTCAGAACTGACTCCTACCTGTCGGACTGACCGGCAAGTCACGGTGCATAGGCGCGCACCATAGTTGTGCGCGCGCGCCATAGTGGTACATACTCCCGAGATCTCGCGGTAATCCTTCATGCCCGGCAGCGGCGGCAGATTGGCCAGCTGCACCAACCTATGGCATCTGACTGCCCCACTTGACGGCAGTCGCCCGTCTTTTGCCCATGAATTCGCCGCCCACCACAAATGTGGTTCGCTTTTTGCAGCCCGGCAGAGGTATCCATGTGCTCAATACGGACCGACTCCATGTCCCTGCAAACCCCGGCCCTGGCCAACAACGGCTACAAGAGTATTCTCGACAGTCTCACCACTGGTGTGCTGGTCTTGGGCGATAACCTGGATATCCGCTATCTCAATCCAGCAGCAGAAAGCCTGTTTGAAACCAGCCTCACTCGCTGCCAGGGGCAGGTGCTTGATGACGTTCTGATCGACTCTGAGGGAGCTCTGAAAACCCTTCACGAGGCTGCCGATAACGGGCATTCGTATACCCGCCGGGAAGCCGAGTTTTTCCTCGCCTCCGGCTCGCGGCTGCTGGTGGACTACTCAGTGACCCCCATCAGCGTCCAGCCTACCGAACTGCTGGTGGAAATACAGGCCAGAGAGCGCCTGATGCGCATCAGCCGGGAGGAGGACATCATCTCCCAGCAGGAGACCACTCGCATACTGGTCCGGGGAATGGCCCACGAGATCAAGAACCCACTGGGCGGAATCCGCGGCGCAGCGCAACTTCTGGACCGGGAACTGGACGACGCCGGGCAGCGGGAATACACCCGGGTGATCATCAACGAAGCCGACCGCTTGCGGACGCTGGTTGACCGGATGCTGGGCCCCAACAAAGCCCTTCAGATGGCACCCACGAACATTCACCAGGTACTGGAGCGCGTCGCCACCCTGATCGAGGCAGAAAGCAAGGGCAGCATTCACCTCAAGCGTGATTATGACCCCAGCCTGCCCGAGTTCTCAGGAGACGCAGAACAACTGATTCAGGCCTTCCTGAACATCGCCCGGAATGCCATGGAAGCCGCCTTCGAAAACGACGCGTCACAGCCTGCCACCATCTGCTTCCGTACCCGGGCGCTGAGACAGTTCACCATCGGCCACCACCGGCACCGCCTGGTCTGCCGCATCGACATCATCGACAACGGGCCGGGCATCCCCCCGGAACTGCTGCAGAATATTTTCTACCCCATGATCAGCGGCAGAGCATCGGGAACCGGCCTCGGCCTCTCCATCACACAGAGCATCATCGGCCAACACCGTGGACTGGTGGAATGTGAGAGCGAACCCGGAAGAACCGACTTCATCATCTTCCTGCCCCTGGAGGACAGCAAATGAGCCAACCGGCAAACGTCTGGATTATTGACGACGACCAAAGTATTCGCTGGGTGCTGGAGCGCGCCCTGAGCCAGGCCGGTATGCAACCGCGTGTCTTTGAAAGCGGCGAAGGCATCCTGATGCGGCTGGACCACGAACAGCCCGATGCCATTGTCTCTGACATCCGTATGCCCGGAATCGACGGTATTACCCTGCTGTCACAGGTGGTCGAAAAGCATCCCGATGTGCCGGTCATCATCATGACCGCCCATTCCGACCTCGACAGCGCCGTGACCAGCTATCAGACCGGTGCCTTCGAGTATCTGCCCAAGCCCTTTGACGTGGATGACGCGGTGGCCCTGGTCAAACGCGCTGTGGCCCATAGCCATGAAAAGCGGGCAACCGGGGAGACTCATACCGAAAGTCCACAACGCAGCGCCGAAATCATTGGTGAGGCGCCGGCGATGCAGGAGGTATTCCGGGCCATCGGCCGGCTGTCACACTCCAACATAACGGTGCTGATCAACGGTGAAAGCGGTACCGGTAAGGAACTGGTCGCCCAGGCACTGCACAATCACAGCCCGCGCGCCAGGAATCCGTTTATTGCCCTGAATATGGCCGCCATCCCCAAGGACCTGATTGAATCCGAACTCTTCGGGCACGAGAAAGGCGCCTTCACCGGCGCGGCCGCCGCCCGCCAGGGACGGTTCGAGCAGGCCAACGGCGGCACCCTGTTCCTGGATGAAATCGGCGACATGCCCGCCGATACCCAGACGCGCCTGCTACGCGTACTGGCAGACGGCGAGTTCTATCGCGTTGGCGGCACCACTCCGATCAAAGTGGACGTCCGTATTATTGCTGCCACCCACCAGGATCTGGAAAAACTGGTGCAGGCCGGCAGTTTCCGGGAAGACCTTTTCCACCGTCTGAACGTCATCCGCATCCACCTGCCCAAACTGGCGGAACGCCGGGAAGACATTGCCCGGCTGATGCAGCACTTCCTGAAACGGGCGGCGAAAGAACTGGCGGTGGAACCCAAAGTCCTGCGGCCGGAGGCCGAGGAATACCTCACCACCCTGCCCTGGCCGGGTAACGTCCGCCAGTTGGAAAACACCTGCCGTTGGCTGACCGTCATGGCCAGTGGCCGTGAGATCCACATCGATGACCTGCCGCCGGAACTGCTGCAACAGGCTGAAACGGAAACCACAGCCTACGGCCAGACCTGGCAGGAAGGTTTGCGCAACTGGGCGGATCAGGAACTGAAACGGGGCAAGAAAGGCATACTGGACATCGCCGTGCCCGAATTCGAGAAAATCATGATCGAGACCGCCCTGAAACACACCGGCGGTCGCCGTCGGGATGCCTCGATTCTGCTGGGTTGGGGCCGAAACACCCTGACCCGCAAGATCAACGAACTGGGCCTGGACCACCCCGAAAGTGATGAGGGCTGAGGCCGCAAGGCCTCAGTTCAGAGTTCCCGCCAGTAGATGATGTGGTCATTGCCCCGATAGACCCCGAAGGTTGCCAGGCCACTGGGGTCTTCGAGGCTGCCATCACCATCAAAGTCATCCCGCAACCAATCGGGCACCGTGAACGTCGCCCGCACATCCCCCTGATTGGGCTCTCCCGGTGCCGTAAGCACCAATTCATTTCCGGCGCCAGGTAAGCCGGCGTTCAAGGTACCGGTTGCACCATCCACGGCTGTGCTACCGCCACTGAGCCCGGACTGATCCAGTGCGACATCCGTACCGGTGGCATAGCTCCAGCAACTGTCGTCGGTATTGGTGATAAAACCATTGGCGGTGTAGTACTGGGCCCGGAAAGGAACAATCAAATCGGAGCTTTCCGGACCAAACGCATTATCCATTTGCACCCGTCCGTACCGCATCTCCAGGGGAAACTTGGGCTCTACGGCCACAGGCAGTTGCGTTGAGCTGACACCATCGGCGTCCGTCAGGCCGGAGAGTTCAATGCGGTAATCGGGGGTGAAGGCCGGCACCCTTGCCACAGGTGATTTGACATAGGCAATCTCATCGGCCGAGGCAAAAGCGTATTGCATGCGCCCGGGGCTCAACGTTGTTAAGGAGCCATCGTCAAGTGTCGCACTAACCGATAACGGCTGCCCGTTGGTATCCTGAGCGACCTGATCCACGGTCCCGGGGGTTCGCAGAAAATCGGAAACAGCCAACCTCCGGAAATCCCCGAACGTATAATTCCGGGTAACTGCACCCGCCACATTAAGGGCCTCAACCCTCAGCCTTGGTTCCAGCTCGTCGTCCCAGGCAAGTGCCTGGCCAGTGTAGGCAAATGGAGCAGCAGCCGAACAATAAGGCTGCACTTCCCCGGGCTCTGTGACCACCACATCAAACCGGTCCGGGATAAACCGCCCCACGTAGGGAACAGCATCACCGACGACGTCCAAGGTCCCCAGATAAGCAGAGTTGGCCAGTGAAGGCGTCAGGCTGATGATTCCCACTTCCGGCCACTGGAACTGACCACAGGCGATTCCGGCCGTCGCAGAATTGCCCTCGCAGTCTTCGGCAAAATCACCGAATTCACCCACTATATCCGGCGATACGGCATCAGAATCGGTAGGGGCGACCAGTGACGAAGCCAGCACGACGGACTCCGGGGCACTTTCCTGGCCGAAATTCGGTGTTAGGTCACCACTGGCATTGATGGCCTTTACCCGGATTTCAAAATCCGCCCCGGCAGCCACAAAATCATTGTCATCCCCCACCGCCTCCGCGGCCGGGTTATCGGGGATAATCAGTTCGAAATGGTCCGGCCGGGCGACAAAGTCGCCATTACCTTCCATCACAAGGCCCGCCTCTTCGCCGGTTCCGGTGTATTGAGCGTGCAGCCGGACCTTGCCGGCATCCGGATAGCGGAGCGTTTCCGTAGCTACTCCATCTGCATCGAACGTCAGATTGGTGGTTTCGCCCTGTGATGTCGGAATCTCATCACCATCGACCCATACGTTCAGCGTCCCGGGCTTAGGGTTCACATACTCCGACCAGAGAGCGACGGCCCTGGTTTCGTTGGAAAAGCCCGGCACGCACTCCTGGGTCACCTCGTTCTTGCGCACGGCGGCAATCGTCGCCTGAACCTCCGTGTCGGCCACATGATCCGGAATGGCTATATCAAACCCAGAGTCGTAGAAAGTCATCTCGCAATTGTCAGCGGACAGAGTCCCGGAGCCATCATCGCAAAGGGTTTGTGAAAACGCCCTTGCCCCTGGCGTTGACCCTGGCACGCCCAGAGTGACGTCGCCGGGGGATGTGACCCTCAGAGGGTGTGATGTCTGTCCCGTGAAGGTGAACGCATCACCGCCGACCCAACCGGTTGGTGTCATGTTCACCTCAACCGAGCCCGGGAACAGTTGACTGCAATCGGCATTATCACAGGCCCGGATAGTCACACTGGCAGGACTGCATGTAAGCCCCGAGCCTCCGTGCTCGATTTCGAAATGATCAACCAGTGCTTCTATCTCGCCAACTTTATAGGCACAGACCTGAAGGTTATCCATTTCATGGATGTTGGTGGATGAACCCGTTGAACCGGTTAGTGAGAAAAACAGATTTTCCGGTATTTCCGGCTGGCCACTCAGGACCTGCTCAATCAGCAACTCAAAACCGCTTCCGGCACCCGCCACCTGGCGCTCCACCGTCAGTACCGGTGTAATGCCGCCTCTTGAGTCAATGGTGATCCGGTAACGATGGGGATTGTTATCGTTAACAGCGTCAATCCCGGGTGTGAGTTCTCCCGAGTCACCAATATACTCATAATCCGGCGCAGCACCTCGAACAGCTACCGAATCCAGCGTCCGGCCGTTGTTGCCCCCCTCTCGGCCTTCGCTGTCGTTGGAGAAATTGCCGTATTCATCAATACCGATGCCCAGCCAGCCGCCAGCAAAACCACCGGAGCCATCAGGTTCCTGGGCATACCCAAGCGAACCACCGTATCCACCGGCCTGCGGTGTGATGGCGGCATCGGAAAAGACCACAGCCATACCGTCAGCACCAGACGAATCATCATAGGCGTAGTAATCAAACTCCACCCGGATGAGGTTGTCCGCCCCGGGAAACTTTCTCTGGTAAGTCACAGCCGTCGCCTGATTTGTTGCGTCCTGCGTCATACGCAAGCGGCCGTTAACAATCTGGGGCGTAAACGGCCCTCTGGAAACGGACGTCACCCAATCCTCCGAAAGCATTCCGCCGGAGTAATCATCACTGAAACAATTCAGGGGCTCCGAGAAGCAGGGCCGGGTATTACGTGCCAGTTCCTGGATCTGCGATCGCGACAAGTTCGCATCGTGAATATAGAGCTCGTCCAGCGTGCCATCGAGAAAGTTTGTCGGGTCCCCATTCCAACGGGTCCCCCCGATAATCAACGGCTGATTGAAAGCCTTGTTCGTGTAATTGCCGGTAAACGAACTCTCATCCGTGCGACTGTTACTGGCTACCACGTTGCCATTTTCATCAAACAGGGTTAACTGGAAATCAACCGAATAATCCCACTCTCCCCATATAGGCCAGAGAATCCAGCGGTACTCTTCATGGCGAAGGGCCTGTGCATTGAGGAAATACCACCGACCTTCGGTCATCTGATAGTTCATGGACAGGGATGAGGAACCACCATAAACGTTCCATACCGTCAGCTCCGGCCGGCCATCCTGTAACCGGACGTTATACTCCTGTTCCCTCCCGGCGCCTTTATGCACAAAGGTCTGTGTACCGCTCCGGTTATCCAGCCGGACCCAGCCTGATATCGACATTTCCCGGGTTGTGGCCAGAGGCGAAAGCTCATTGCTGTCCGGCACCTCAACATAGTGACGAGCCTGGTACCACGTATTATTTTCTTCCGGAACAAGAAATCCCTCACCCCGGAAGCGCCCGCCCTGACAGACCTTGGCGTCAACGGTGTTGGGCAAGGAGCCACTGTAGCCGGCCGTCCGGGCGATGCCGTCATTGCCGTTGCCGGAACTGTCCTCCACCTCACCCGGTTCACCGGACCACTGCGCTTCATCCATCTGCCAGAAAGCGACTGGGTCTTGAGCCGAGGCACTGGTGGAGATCAGACTCAAGAGCATTGCTGAAGACACCATGGCCACACGCAGGAATCGCTTCATCGTAACCGCACCTCCACCGTCCGGGCGGCCTGGTCCTGGCCGCTGCCACACTGCCCGGCACTGACCACCTCATAGACCCCGCCGCCCGGAGTCCCGCAAGTAACGGTTGCACGGCAACCAGCCAGGCCCGCCTGGCTAAACCCGACACTAATACTGTTGGTAAAACAGGCGGGCGTGGCCGGATTGGCCAAAACCCTGGCAACCCCCACCTGGGCGCCGCTTTCAGCGGCAAGGAAGGCCCGCTGGGACTGGATCTGCAGGCTGACCGAGCGGCCGGAACTCTCCTGCAACTGGGCGATCCCCGCCACAATCAGGGCCAGAACCGTGATCAGGAACAGGGCGACCGGCAGCCCGGCACCGGCCTGTCGGGTCAGCTTGTTGTCAAGGTACATTGCGAATCTGTACCTCCTGACTAAGTCGAGTTTCCTCTCCGCTCGGAGAGGTCAGAACAAACGCGAAATTTACGATAGCAGACCGTCTCAGTGACGCTGGTATGAATTTTACCCGGAAGCTATCGGGCTTCAGATTTGCAGCGATTATGCCTGCACCCAAACCATTGAGGTCACCATATGAGGGCTGGGAAGCACGTAAACCATAGCCTTCAAATCTATACAGGCGGTTGTCATCTTGACAAATACTTACCGGCTCTCGAATCACATAAAGCCTTTTTGTAGGTGACTGTGACTGAAAGCGGTGGTTCCCCTGTAGAATAACTTTCCCGTTAGCTACAGCGCCGTTATCTTGTATATCGGAAATCGGAGGGGAAATCGGGGCCGGATCAACGCTCGTGTCGAAGAAATTCGTTGCTGAGTACCCGTATACGGCCAAGCGGAATGAGGAAGGACTACTCTTTATCTGTGCGGTTACATCAGTTGAGAGTGGAGTAATTATCCCCTCGTTAGCTGCTGCTGAAAAAGGAAGGCTATCGTAGCTAGTGGCCGCAAGGATCGGAATCCACTCGATACACTGCTGGTTACTGTCAGCTCTAACTCTTATAGACAGCGGATGCGCCTCTCTTAATTGTCGAGTAATCTGTTCACTGACAACCACACCCTGTAAAGCCCTTTGTTGGCGGTCGCCAACATCGATGGCTCCCTGCGTGGACAGCGCGACGAACTGCACGGAAATGGTGGCCACGATGCCTAGAAGGACAATAACCATCACCAGTTCGACAAGCGTGAATCCACGTTGACTGCTCATCAGAAGTTCCCCCGATAAGCAGTGAAGAGATACTTATTCCCAGAGGGATCGGTGATGGTGATATCGATACGCTTAACTTCCACGTCCACACCCAACTCGCTTGTTGGATTATTAACGCATGTTACCGACACACTAACCCGGAACAGCTCATAGCCTCCCTCTTGAGGCGTTGAAGGTGTATCCCAATAGCTCGATGGGACCTCACTGTTGATCGCATCGTAGTCATCCACATCCCGGTAGTCATCACGATCACGGCTCGGGTCGATTGTCACTCGGCACCCCCCACCATAGCCCTCACCCGGATCTGCCGCTTCATCAAACGGCTTCGCCAATATTTCATCCATATAGCGTTGAGCCAACGCAACAGCACGAGTCTGGTTTAGGGGGTCAGCACTGCGCCCGACGATCAGGGAATAAGCACCGACAACACCACTGATTGCGACGCTGATGATGACGATTGTCATCACAAGCTCTACCAGAGTTGCGCCTCGTTCACGAGGCGCGGAACGGGGGCTTTCAACCATTGCAATTCCCTGTTAAATCAACTTGGTAGACAGCGCCCAGAGAGCTTATACAGAGAATAAACTTAGTACCATCTTTTGTAATTTCTATCGCAGTTGCCCCCAGGGAGTTCCCTGAAGCATCTATCGAAGCTGCTAGTCGATTGAAATAGATATCTTGGTTGGATGGAGTGGTAGTGAAATCTTCGCCATCCAGGGAAAAACTTTGGAGAGTAGATACGGAGCCATCAGCTTCTTCAAATCTGGCTCGAAATGTGGTGCCCGAAATCTCAACACGAGAATTTTTCTTACCCGCCAACGCTGCCTGCTGGGCAAGCAGCGTGGCGGATTGGAGCTGCTGGGTGGCCAGCAAGGGGGAGAAGGCGGAGCTTCTGGCAAACAGCCCGATCCCGAGTGCGGAGAGCACGCCGATCAGGATGATGACCATGACCAGCTCTATCAACGAGAAGCCAGACGCGCCGGTCCCCGAGGGCCGACGCAAGCTGCGTTCCGATGACAGTCCGGCATGAAGTTCCGCCATCGACTACCTACTCAAGGGCAGGTCACAGCTGAAATAACAGGTGGCACGTTATTTCCATTGCCGTCTTGAGTTGCTTGCGTATAGGTAAAGCTACAGTTGTCGCTAGACACTTCCAATTCATTATCATCAGCTGTGTAGTCCAACGTAAAGTCGTCAGCAGAAAGCTGAGCGGCTTCTACGATGCCCACTGCACCGTCAGTGCCACCGGTAGCGTCACCACTGTCAGCGGCTGGATAACCATTGACCATCGTAATGTTAGCGCCTTCAAGGGTAACCGTTCCGCCCTGTCCATTTGCCAGCCAAGCAGAATGCGCTATCCCGGAAGCAGACTTAACAGCGCCTTGGGCACCACGTAGCGCAGCCTCCTCCGCGTCTCCACCAAGATCCGCAAAACGTGGCAGGGCAAAGGCTGCCAGAATGCCGAGGATCACGATGACCATCACCAGCTCAATGAGGGTGAAGCCCTTTTCTTTCCGGTTCGGAATCATGTCTTTCATGTTACTGCTCCGTTCGATTACAGGTTGTTTCAGTTAAAGCGGGTTTTAGTCGACATTGGCGGTCGTTATTTCGCCCGTGTCCGCGTTGTAGCTGATCTGGCGGGCATCGCCGCCGGTCAGGCCATCCGGCTGATAGGTGTAGTCGCAGGATGTCCCGGTCGCGCTGGCCAAATACTCCACGCCATCACCGGAGGTGGTGGCCACTTCCGGGGCGTTGGACTGAAGCAGCGCGTTCCAGAGCGACACACAACGGGCGTCGGTCAGGTTGTTGGGATCATTGGCACCATCGGTGGACACAGCCCAGCCATCCTCACTGACATCGATGTCATCTTCACCAAAGCCATCCACATTATCTGCAGCCGCCGTAAGCCCGTTAGTGACCCACTGAGCCTTGACCAGAGCCACGCTGGCAGCCAATGCGCCAGACGTTGCCCGGACATTGGCGCGGTGCGCCTGCTCCGAAAGCTGCGCAAAGCGCGGCAGGGCAAAGGCGGCCAGGATCGCCAGAATCGCAATCACCACCACCAGCTCAATCAGAGTGAAGCCTTGGTTGCGTCTTTTCTCTGTCATTTCAGCTCCTTCGGCAAGCCTATTCGTGGATTGTGTCACAGTTTTCCGGTCAGTCCCTATGGGTATCCCCGGGTTTTTGACCGGATTTAACATGGATCAAGGTCAGCCCCACCGCCCGTCGGTTTCCGTCCCTGGCGGAGCGGGCGTATTCCGGAACAACCTGCAATGTCATCAGGCCTCCGGCTGCAGCCATCAGGTCATCTCTGCCATCCGCAGCCTCAAAAACATCGGTCCGCGGGCGATAAACCACCCACGACCGGTCCGCCTGAAAGCACCACCGGCCGGGCGCTGGCTGGCTGTCGCTACAGAGCCCGTCCCAGTTGGCCGGCGGCTGTTCCAGCAGTTGCGCCGGATTCAGCCCGCGCCACTGTTCAAAATTGCCGTCGCTCAGCAGGATCTCGGCACCTTTGACCACCAGCGCACTGCGAAACTGATTCAGCATCATCCGCACGCCCTGGCGCTCCGACTGCTGCGCCACCTGTTCCACCGAGTTGAACAGGTAGGTCACCGCCACACCCAGCAGGCAAACGGACAGTGCCACCTGAAAGCGCCAGCGGTTATCGGCGCCGATGTGGCCGATGCGACTGGCCATGACGGGCTTACCCCCGCCCCATGGCGGCCGCACCCAGGTCCCAGATCGGCAGGAAGACACCCAGGGCGAGGATAAGCACCAGAATGCCCATCGCCACGATCAGTATCGGTTCGATGGACTCCGCCAGCCGCTTCAGGCCGTAATCCACGTCTTCGTCGTAAAAATCCGCGACATTATTGAGCATGTCGTCCACCGAGCCGGTTTCCTCGCCCACCGCAATCATCTGCAGGATCAGCGGGGTGAACATCTGGCTCTGGCGGGCGGTTCTCAGCAGGCTTTCACCCCGCTCG
The DNA here is from genome assembly GCF_014201735.1 of Marinobacter oulmenensis. GTDB lineage: Bacteria > Pseudomonadota > Gammaproteobacteria > Pseudomonadales > Oleiphilaceae > Marinobacter > Marinobacter oulmenensis. The sequence continues at coordinate 136,897 of NZ_JACHFE010000007.1, forward strand.
ATGCCATGGCGCATTTCCCGGATATGCTCGCCAATCCAGGCATTGTCCGTGGCATCGGCTACCACGCTCAGGGCATGGGTCACCGGCATGCCGGCGGTCAGCATTGTGGCAAAGTTACGGGCAAAACGGCTCAGGGTGATCAGTTCCAGCAATGGCCCGATAATGGGCACCCGCAGTTTGTAGCGATCCCACATCAGCCGCCCTTTTTCGGTCTGTTTCCACTGGCGCACCAGCACCACACCGCCAGCCAGAACCAGCAGCATCACCGGCCAGTAGCCCAGCAGGAAATTGGAGGTACCGACAAGAACCTGGGTCAGGAAGGGCAGGTCGGCCCCGAGCTTGTCGAACACCGAGGCAAACCGGGGAATCACCAGGAAGTTCACCACCATCAGGGCGGCAAACAGGGCGACCACCACGAAGGTCGGGTACCGCAGGGCCTGTTTGACCCGGCGCTTGGTATCCCGCTCCAGCTCGAGAATATTGGAGAGGCGTCGGAAAGCGTCGTCCAGCATACCGGTGTTCTCACCCACGTGGATCATGGCGATAAACAGGTCGGAAAACACCTTGGGATGCGCCTGCATGGCCGTGGCCATGGTGGTGCCGCCTTCAAGCCGGTTGGCCAGATCCTCCAGCACCTCACCCAGCACCGGGGACTTGGTGGTCTCCGCCAGCCCCCGCATGGTCCGGATCAGCGGAATACCTGCCTTGGTGAGCGCATGCATCTGGCGGCAAAAGACGATCAGTTCGTCCAGGGTCACCTTTTTGTTGAAAATCGGCAGCTTGCCCAGAGCGTCGCCAGCCGATGCCTTCTGCTGCTGTTCCTTGATGGTCAGCGGGGTAATACCGCGGCGCATGAGCTCGGTGGCCGCCGCATCCGGATTCGGCGCGGTCAGCGTGCCCTGCTGGACAGCGCCCCGGCTGTCCTTGCCCCGGTAGCTGAACTGCATCAGTTATCCACTCCCATGGCGTCCCGGGGCAGGTCATCCACTTCCAGTGACACACCGGTTTCAGAGGTGGCTGCCACCCGCGAGACCTCCTGCAGCGAGGTCAGGCCCTGCAGGGCGTAATCCATGGCACACTGCCCCAGTGGCCGGAACAGGGGGCTTCTGCGCGCCGCCCGGGTAAAATCGGAGACATCCTGCCGGCGCAGGGCATCCAGCATGTCCTCGTTCATCTCCAGCATTTCATAGACACCGATCCGCCCCCGGTAGCCGGTGTTACTGCACTGGTAGCAGCCACGGCCGTGCACGAAGCCGGCTTCGATATCCAGCGGGTCCAGCTCGAAAGAGCCCAGCCAGACCTGCTCCTGCTCGGTCGGGTGATAGGTTTCCTTGCAGTTGTCGCAAACCCGGCGTACCAGGCGCTGGGCCACCACCCCCAGCAGGGAACTGGCCACCAGGAAGGGCTCGGCCCCCATGTCGATCAGTCGCATGGCGCTGCTGATGGAATCGTTGGTGTGCAGGGTGGACAACACCAGGTGACCGGTCATGGCCGCCCGCAGGCCGATTTCCACGGTTTCCTGATCCCGCATCTCACCCACCAGGATGATGTCTGGATCCTGGCGCAGCGCGGCTCGCAATACACCGGCGAATTCCAGCCCGATCTTGGGGTTCACCTGAACCTGGGTGATCCGGGGCAGACGGTATTCCACCGGGTCCTCGGCGGTGATGATTTTGACTTCGGCCTTGTTCAGTTCGGTCAGCGCGCCGTACAGCGTTGTGGTCTTACCACTACCGGTGGGACCGGTCACCAGAATCATGCCGTGGGGGCGTTTGATCAGTTTGCGGAAGCGCTCCAGCAGTTCCGGCGGCATGCCCGTGCCGTCCAGATCCAGGGTGCCCTGACTCTGGTCGAGCAGACGCATGACCACCGATTCGCCATGCTGAACCGGCATGGTGGAGACCCGGACATCGATACTGCGCCCTTTCACCCGGATGTTGAACCGGCCATCCTGGGGCAGGCGCTTTTCGGAAATGTTGAGGCCAGCCATCAGCTTCAGGCGAAGAACCAGGGCAGAGTTCACCCGCTTCTCCTTCATCACCTGTTCCTGCAGCACCCCGTCAATCCGCTGGCGGATACGCACCACCGTTTCATCCGGCTCGATGTGGATATCGGAACTGCGGGCCTGGACGGCATCCTCAAACAGCGTCTGCAGGAGTTTGACCACCGGCGCATCGGCGCTTTCGGATTCCGCCGACAGATCGGCCAGATCGAAGGCGTCGTCGCCCAGTTCGTCTTCCAGTTCCTCCGCCAGCGAGGCGATCTCATCCGTGCGGCGGTAGACCAGATCCAGGGTATTGAGCAGTTCACTCTCACGCACCACGGCCTGTTTGACCGGTTGCTTGAGCACCCGGACCAACTCGTCATAGCCCACCAGATCCAGGGGGTCGGCCATCCCCACCAGCAGTTCATTGCCCTGCTCCGCCAGCACAATGGCCCGGAAACGACGGGCCATGGCCTCTGGCAGTTTCTTCACCAGCTCGTTATCGAACTGGTAATGGCGTAGCTGCACGAAGGGAACGTCCAGCTGGCGGGAAAGAATGTTGAGCAGGCTGTCTTCCTCGACATAGCCCAGTTCCACCAGGGTCCGCCCCAGTTTGCGACCGGTATTCTTCTGCTCCCGCAGAGCGGTCATCAACTGCTGTTCAGTGATGACATCGTTCTGGACCAGAAGGTCACCGATGCGGATTTTCTTTTTCGGTTCCGTGCTCATGATTCAGCCTGCAGTGCCCGCAGCCGGGCTCTTGCGTATTCCGTCAGCGATTCCGACAGCCCGGGCATGGTAGCGGCCTGGGCATAAGCCCGAACGGCACTGCGGGTGCGCCCGCCGGACTCCAGCGCAATCGCCAGCCCCAGCCACCAGGCCGCCCGGCTGTCGTCATAGGCAATGAGTTCAGACCAGTGGCCGGCAGACAATTCCGCCTGCCCGGCCTGTTGTAACAGCGTGGCGAGGGTGACCCGGTATTCGACATGGCCATCCACCGGCGGCACCCGGCTCTCCAGCGTGGCAACAGCCTGCGCCAGATCGCCCAGGGCCAGCTGCGCCCTCGCCCTCAGCAGCCTTAACCCGGCATGTTCAACGGTCACGGATTCCGGCAGCCAGGTGAGCGCCCGCTCCGGACTGTCCTGCACCAGCATTTCCCGGGCAAAAATTTCCCGGCTGCCCGGGGCGGCCTGACGGGCAGTAATAACTTCCAGCCGCCGCTCCGCGTCCAGGGTACGGCCACTGGCCAGCAGTTCTTTCAGTTCCTTCCGGGTTCGACGGTCGATGGCCTCCGGCGTTTCCCGTTGCTGTTTAACCTCGGCAATCGGCTGCGACGTTTCCTTTTCGCCCGTCGGAGGGAACTCCGGTTCACCCGTCTCGGTTGGCTGATCGGAATTCCGGACCACGGCAACCGGCTCCGGGTCTGGTTCGGCACTGGCCGGTGTCTGCCGGGGCTCTGGCTGCGGAGCCGGCGCTGTCTTCGGGACCTCTGCCGGTACGGCTTTCGGGGGCTGCCCGGCTACCGGCTCCGGCGCACGCTTTTCTTCGGATGAAGATAGTGCCACTTGCGGGTTTATCGGCTGCTCATTCGCAGCCTTTTCCGGTTCCGGTTTCTGTGCCGCCGGGACCGGAGGTTCCTCAGTTACCGTTTCGACCTCAGGCGCCGCGGTTGTCCTGGCGGATTCGGCCGGGGCGGTTTCCTGTGCCACATTGCCGTCGCCCGGAACCGTCTGATCTCCGGGGCCGATCAGAAACCACCACAGGGCCCCTGAACCGGCAACCAACAGCACAATCACAAGAACCACCAGAGGCAGTCGGCTGCGGGGCGCATGAACAGACTGGCCAGTGTAGGCACCCGATACCGTCGGTTGCTGCTGGCGCTGTTCGGCGGCCCTCAGGGCATCATTCAGCAGGCTCATAGCCAGCCCCCCAACGCTCCGACGGATCGGGCGCTTTCAGTATCACGAACCGCCTGCAGGACATGCTTGCGTGCCACACGCTGATCGCCCCGACCCCAGGCCGCCAGCAGGGCCTTATGGGCCAGCACGTTGACCAGCCGGGGAATGCCACCGGACGCTTTGGAAATCACCCGGAGCGCCGATGGGGTAAACAGGTCAGCGCCGTTATAACCGGCCTGAGTCAGGCGATGGCGGATATACTGGCTGACCGATTGACGGTTGAGTGGCCGCAGCCGGGTCTGGAAGGTGATCCGCTGGCGAAGCTGGCGCAGGCTGTCCTGCCCGAGCGCCACGTCCAGCTCCGGTTGCCCGAACAGGACCACCTGCAGCAGGCGGGTGCTTTCCGTTTCCAGATTGGTCAGCAGACGCAAAGCCTCAATGGTTTCTTCCGGCATGGCCTGGGCTTCGTCGATCACCAGCACCACCGGTTTCTGCTCCATGGCCAGCTCAATCAGCCACTGGTTCAGGGCTTTCAGAACCTGATGCACATTCGCGCACTGGCTCACGTCCACCCCCAGTTCCTCGGCCACAGCCTCGTAAAGCGTATCGGCAGGCAGTCCGGGGTTGGGGATGTAGGCGGTGTGGGCTTCCTTGTCCAGTTCGTTGAGCAGCAAACGGCACAACAGTGTTTTGCCGGTACCCACCTCGCCAGTGACTTTGATGAAGCCTTCCTTCTGGCGCAGGGCCACCAGCAGCAACTCCAGGGATTCGGAGTGGCTCGGCGCCCGCAGGAAGTAGCGGGTGTTGGGCGTCAGTGCAAACGGTGCTTCCTGCAGTCCAAAATGACTCTCGTACATCAGCGGGCGTCAGCCTCGGGTTGCGGTTTCACCGATTCCGGGGAGTTCAGCAACTCACGCAGCACATTCATCCGTTCGCGACTGGCCTGGATATCGGCCCGCATCTGGTCGCTGCTGGCAACTACCGGGCGCAACAGGATCACCAGTTCGCTCTTGGTGCTCTGATAGTTACGCTGCTTGAACGCTTCCCCGAGAAGCGGAATCTCACTGAAGAAAGGCACAGCGGCATTGTTGTCTTCAGTGGAATTCTGGATCAGACCACCAATCACCACAATCTGGCCACTATCGGCGCGGATAACGCTGTCGGTTTCCCGCACGGTACTGCGTGCCAGCGGCAGGGTGACATCCCGCTCACCAATGGTAATCAGCTTCTGCTGGTCTTCCACCTCACTGACCGAGGGATGCACATGCAGGGTAATGGCGCCTTCTTCGGAGATCTGCGGCGTCACATCCAGGGAGATACCCGAGAAGAACGGGGTCAGTTCCACCGAGGTGGACGTGCTTTCGGTAACAGAGCCGGCGGTGGTGTCGTCGTCAAAGTCGATGTCCGTGACGAAGAACTCATCCGTCCCCACCTTGATCACCGCTTTCTGGTTGTTGATGGTCGAAATGCGCGGGCTGGAGAGAATCTGGACATTGCCCTGTTCTCCCAGCAACTCAATCACCGCCGAGAAATTGCCTTCCCGGATGGTTGCGGAGAACAGGCCACCAATATCTGACGTCCGGATCGCCTGGCCGGCCAGGCTCTGGGCGGTAAAGTCCGCGGGCAGGCCATCGCTGGCGGTCACCGAGGAGCCTTCCTGCAGACCAGACCAGTCAATGCCCTGCTGGTAACCTTCATCCAGCGTAACTTCCAGAATCTTGGCCTCCAGTACCACCTGGCGCTGCATGATCAGCTCGGTGCGGCGCAGGTAATTCTCGACCATGTCGAGCTGCGACGTCTGGGCACGCACCATGACCAGGCCCGCGCCCGGATTGACGACCACCTGGCCCCCATCGGCCGCAACGATCATGTTCAGGGCATCCCGGATGCTTTGCCAGAAGTCCGATTCGGTTTCAGTGGAGATGGCCGTACCAACGAGATTCCGGGTCTCACCGGACTGGTTATCACTACCGGAACCGGAGCCGGAATCGTTGCTGCGGGCACTGCTGACCTGGCCGGAACTGACCCGGGTATCGGAGGTGCCACGACGTTTGAAATGCAGGTAATCGATGGGGAACAGTCGGGTCTGCACCTGATTGGCAGCAACCCGGAACAGGCGCCCGGAACGGGAGATATCCAGACCGTAGAGGTCCGCTGCGATATCCATCACCTCGGGCACGGACACGTCAGTCAAACGCAAATCAATGGTAGCGGCCACGTCGGGATGGACCACGACGTTGTAACGGGTGCCTTTGACCAGCGCGGCAAAAAAGCTGTCCGCAGGAATGCCATTCGCATTCACATCAAAGCGATCTTCCTGTTCACTGGCACCCGTTAGCGGAGGCAGCAACTGGCTACTGATGTCAGCGGCCGATGCATTCTCCGCTGGATTGGCGGTGCCACTCTGTGCCGATGCCGCTTCTGCCTCAGCCAGGGACTGATCAATCTGGTCCGCCACGTCGGTGGAAGTGGCTGTGCTGGTCCGCATCATCGGATTGTTGGCACAGGCGGTCAGCGTCAGCCCGAGGAGCACAGCGGTTAGCAGTCGGAGTCTGTTTTTCATGATTGGTTCGTCTGTCATTGGCTTTTCCGCACCTGTGGCAACGTCTCGGGATACAGTACCCGGTATTGCCCCTGGTCGGTCACTTCCACTTTGTTCCGGTGAATTCGATGCACATGGATGCCGTCATAGCTCTCGCCTTCTTCCAGAGCGGTTCCCTCGATGACCGCCACACGCCGGTCACCAGCCAGCAGGATAGACCCCAGCGTAATCTTGCGCGGCGGCGCAACTTCTTTCCCGGGAGCCCTGGCGTCTGGCGGCCGGGTCGGGTCCTGCGCGGCCAGAACGCCAGTGCTGAGAACAAGACTCAGGCAGACAAGGACACAGCCCGCACTCTTCAGAAACATGTCACACCCCCAACCAGGCAGCTTCCAGGCTCAACGTACGAACCCGAAGGGTCGCCTCTCCACTGGGCCAGTTACCGGCATCGTAGCTTAACTGCAGCCAGCCCAGGCGATCGTCCATACTCTCCAAAGCCTCCAGATAGACTTGTACGTCCGGATAACTGCCACGGATGGTGAGTTCAACATCATGGGCATAGAGCAGAGGTTCAGCGGTTTGTGCGTCTTCGTCCTGCTCGCCCGGTTGCGTCTCGAATACGGGCTGAGGAGAGAGCAACTCCAGGGATTGCAGCTCCAGCCCTTGCTGGGCCGCCAGCATGTCTCTGAGCAGCGCCACCATTTCCCGGGGAGCGATCAACTGGTCCGTGGTCTCGGCGATCTGGCGATCAAGCCGGGCCAGGCGATCCCTGCGGGCGTCCAGTCGCCGGCGCAGCTCAGCCGATGGGTCGGTGGCCAGCTGTTGCTGGAGGGACTGCTGCTCGGAGATCAGGGCATCGCGGTTATCTGACAGGGTGCCGATTTCCCGGTTCAATTGCTGTCGCTCGACCAGTGAAGGCGCGACCAGCAGTTCCCACCCCATAAGGACCACCAGAACACAGGCGGTCACCAGGATCAGTGTGCGCTCGCGGACCGGGCGATCGTCATACCAGACAGCACCCGCCGCCAGCCTGTCACGAAGTTTAGTCATCGCGGCCCTCCCCTGCCGGTGTGGTCGACAGGTGGAACCCGACCCACTCCGCCGAAGGCTCCTCATCCCCGGGCCGCCTCAACCGGAAATCCCGGAAGGTCTCCCCGGCAAAGACAGGCTCTTCGCCCAGGCGCTGGAGGTAGTCGGGAACCCTTTTGGCAGCGTAGGTTCTGCCTCTGAGCGACAGGGAATGGGGGGCAGATTCCAGAGAGATGGAAGTCAGCCACAGATCTTCCGGCACCTGCCGGGCAAGGGCCGCTAGCCGGCCGGAAAATCCAGAGTGATTGTCATTGGCCAGAGTCTCCACCCGGTCCAGCAGGCGCTGGCGCCGGGACAGGGTATCAGCAACCCGTTTCAGGGCGGCCTGGAGTTCCGGGTCCGGCTGCCGTGCATCCACCTGTTCAGACAGCTGTTGCACCGAGGCCTGAAGCCCGGCATTGCGTTGCTCCATGTTGACCACCCGCTCCGCCAACTGACGACTCTGCCATTCCCCGTACCCGGCGATGCCCAGAATCATGAGCAGGAAGACCGCCACCAGTGCGAGTGCGGCTCCTGCGGTCAGCCGCTGTTGCCGGGGACGGAGCTCTGCGGTGTAGAGATTGACCTGCTGTTTCATTCCGCCAGCCCCTTATCCCCCGGAGCGAGCGCAGCACTCCAGGCGGGCAGGCACCGGCTGTCGATTGGCTGTTCGCGGCCAAAGGCCGACCAGTCCGGCACATCAATGCTCGCAGCCATATAAGAGGAGAGCATGGAGGCCAGAGGCAACACTGAATCCCTCGCCACCAGCCGGATGGCGGAAGGAGGCGCCTGGCCGAGCTGGCTCTCGAAATAATCCACTGACCGCTGCATTTCCAGGGCCAGGGATTGCACCGCGTTTTCCTGTCGGGATGCGTCCTGCAGGTCCTCATAGGACAGCTCAAGACGACGGGAGAGGTACAGTGTCTCGCCACGACAGACAACCATCTGCCCATAGCGGTCACGCAAATGAACCAGACCGACGCCACGACCCTGGGGATCCAGACCGGCAGCAAAGTTACGCAGGGCGAGCTCCGCGATGTCGATACGCTCAAGCACCAGCGAAGCGCCATTCACCAGTTCGACCAGTTCCTGGACCAGGGATTTGCGGGTGGCCACCAGGTTGACCAGCGGGCCACGGCCCCGACTAGCATCTTCCGGAAACGCAAAGACATCCGAGACCGCATCCCGGGGATCAAAATCCAGAAAATCCTTGAGCTTCCATTTCAGGGCATCAGGCAGTTCACTGTCCTCAAGCCCTTCCGGACGCTCAAGCTGAAACACCTGATACTGATCGATAGGCAACACGAGAACGGCCGGCGCACCGGACCAGCCCTGCTCCTCAACCAGTTGCTCCAGGACTTTCTGCCGCTTGGCTGGCAGGCATTCAGCGAAACCCAGATCCTGTTTTTGCTGACCACCGGAAACCGCCCAGGCGATCCCATCCGGCCGTACTTCCAGACAGACACTGGTGACAGGGGCGCGGGAACGGAAAAGGCGGGTAATGGAATGTAGGGCAGAGATCAGGACCATGATTTCCTTGGGGATGTCCGGGTACTGTACCCCTGATAATGATGGGGCCACCAACAACGGGAATGCTTACATCGATTTACATCATAGGTGAAAAAGTAAATCCAACTCCACGTTTTTTGACGGATTTCACTGACATTTTGCAATATATCAATAAAAAGCCCATGCGGGACAGCACGGGCTTTTTATTGGGGGCACATCACTTCCAGAACGGTGTCTTAGAAGGGAATGTCGTCGTCAAAATCATCAATCGGCTCCGGCATTCCACCGGACGGCTGCCCCGAAGGCTGGCCACCACCATAACCACCAGACGGCGCACCCTGGTCCTGGGGCTGCTGTTGCGGTGGCGCATTATACTGGCCCTGCTGTTGGGGGCGGCCCTGGGGCGCGCCCTGGTTCATGCCACCTTCGCCGGCGCCACGGGAGTCCAGCATCTGCATCTGGCCATTGATGTCCACCACAATCTCGGTGGTGTAACGGTCCTGACCATCCTGGCCCTGCCACTTGCGGGTCTGCAGGCGGCCTTCGATATAGACCTTCGAGCCTTTGCGAAGGTACTGGCCAGCCACTTCGGCAATTTTGCCGAACATCACCACCCGGTGCCATTCTGTCTTGGGCACCAGTTGTCCGGTCTGACGATCCTTGTAGCTTTCATCAGTGGCAAGATTCAGGTTCACCACCGCGTTACCGTTCGGTGTGTAACGGGTATCGGGGTCCTGCCCCAGATTACCGATAAGAATTACCTTATTTACGCCTCGTGCCATAGTCCACTCCGATGATCTCTTTTGCCGGACACCCGCGGTCCATGCAAGCATCCTGTGTTTAAGAACTGTTACCCTGCCGCACAAACTCAAAGTGCGCAAGCTGATCTTCGCTAAAATCCTGACGGTCCACTTTCAGGTAGGCGGTTGCAGCTTCTTCCACAATCACCACATCCTGCACTCCCGGCAGACGCCGGAGGCAGGCATCCATGTCATCCAGGCTGGTCCCCAACGTTTCACGAAGCCTGACCACCAGGCTGGTGGTATAACTGGGAGCCGGCATGGAGAGCGCCACCAGCAGCCACAGGGACAGCCCGCCAGCCATCAGCCACAACACACCTTCCACACCAAACGTCTGCAGAAGGTAACCGCCAAGTGCGCCACCGAGGAACGCGCCAAAGAACTGGGAGGTGGAATAGACCCCCATCGCGGTGCCCTTACTGGCGGCTGGCGCTTCTTTGCTGATCAGCGATGGCAGGCTGGCCTCCAGCAGGTTGAAAGCCATGAAAAACAGGAAAAGCACACCCCAGGCCGCCCACAGGCTGTTGCCGACACCGGTCAAAGCCACCGCCGCCAGCGCCAGAAGCGCAATGGCTGAACACAGCACCGGTTTCATTTTCCGTTTTTTCTCACCGACAATGATAAACGGCACCATGGCGAAGAACGACGTGACCATAACCGTCAGGTAGAACCACCAGTGAGATTGGCTCGCCAGCCGCAGTTGATCCTGCAGCATGGTCGGAAAAACCAGGAACAGGGACGTCAGGGCGAAATGCAGAGCAAAAATACCGAAATCCAGGCGTAGCAGCCGGCCATCGGTCAATACCCGGCCGAGCATTTCCCGCGCCGGATGGGTATCGGCACTGGCCTTCTGGGAATGCGGGGCCGGCACCACCCTGGCCACAACCAACAGCGCCACCAGCGCCAGCACCGAAGTCACATAGAAAATACCGGACAGCCCCCAGACCGCCCCCAGCATCGGGCCCAGGACCAGGGAAACCGAAAACGACAGGCCAATGGAGATGCCCACGGTCGCCATGGCTTTGGTGCGCTCTTCTTCACGGGTCAGATCACTGAGCAGCGCCATCAATACGCTGGCGATCGCACCCGCCCCCTGAAGAATCCGTCCGGCAATCACCACGTATATGGAATCCGTGGATGCCGCCAGGAAGCTGCCGGCAGCAAACAGCAACAGGCCGATGTAAATCATGCGTTTCCGGCCAACCCGGTCGGAAAGCAGTCCGAACGGCACCTGCAGCACTGCCTGGCTCAGGCCATAGGCACCGATGGCCAGCCCCAGTAATGCCGGCGTTGCACCCTGAAGGTCGCGGCCCAGCAGCATGAATACCGGCATCACCATAAACAGGCCGAGCATACGCATGGCGTATACCGAAGCCAGAGCTATTACAGAGCGTTGTTCTAGCGCGTTCATGCTTACCTGCGAATAGACAATAATCAGCGAGTATCGGGGCGCGCATTGTAACAGATGCGCAGCCCCGGCGGGCACCGGCTGGCACACGGGTCCGTACAATCTGCCAGAGACGGTTTTAGCCGGGACTTGCCGAACACGATATAATGGCGGTTTTTATCCAAGCGAGGTGTTATGGACCATATCCAGATCCGGGGTGCACGCACCCATAACCTGAAAAACTTCGACCTGGATATGCCAAGGGACAAGCTCATTGTCATCACCGGCCTGTCCGGTTCCGGCAAGTCCTCCCTGGCGTTCGACACGCTTTATGCAGAGGGTCAGCGACGATACGTGGAGTCTCTTTCTACCTATGCCCGCCAGTTCCTGTCGATGATGGAAAAGCCCGATGTGGACCACATCGAAGGCCTGTCCCCGGCCATCTCCATCGAACAGAAGTCCACGTCCCACAACCCCCGCTCCACCGTCGGCACGATTACCGAGATTTACGACTACCTGCGCCTGCTGTTCGCCCGCGCCGGCGAGCCCCGGTGTCCGGACCACGGGCAACCGCTGGAGGCACAGACAGTCAGCCAGATGGTCGACCAGGTAATGGCGATGCCCGAGGGCAGCAAACTGATGATCCTGGCTCCCGTCATCCGGGACCGCAAAGGCGAGCACCTGCAGGTGATCGACACCATGCGGAGCCAGGGCTTCATTCGTCTGCGCGTGGACGGAACGGTCTATGATATCGATGACGTCCCGGCGCTGGACAAGAAACGCAAACACCAGATCGACGTCGTGGTAGACCGCTTCAAGGTCAAGGAAGGACTGGAGCAGCGGCTGGCAGAAAGCTTTGAAACCGCCCTGGACCTGGCCGACGGCATCGCCCTGGTCGCGCCAATGAGCGGCGACGGTGAGGAACATACCTATTCGGCAAGGTACGCCTGTACCCAGTGTGGTTATTCCCTCAGCGAACTGGAACCCCGGCTGTTTTCGTTCAACAATCCGGCCGGTGCCTGCCCGACCTGCGACGGGCTGGGCGTCCGTCAGTTCTTTGATCCCGACAAGATTATCCAGAACCCCGAGGCCACCCTGGCGGCAGGAGCGATCAAGGGCTGGGACCGCCGTGCGGTTTACTACTTCCAGATGCTCAACAGTGTTGCTGACCACTACGGGATGGATCTGGAAACACCCTGGGAGGAGTTGCCCGAGAAATTCCAGTCCATTCTCCTGAACGGTTCCGGCAGCGAAGAGATTCCGTTCCGCTATGTGAATTCCCGCGGCCATATCATGGAGAAGGCTCATCCCTTTGAAGGCATTCTGCCCAATCTTGAACGCCGCTACCGGGAAACCGAATCCCAGAGCATGCGCGAGGAGCTGGCCCGCAACCTGAGCACCCAGCCATGCAAGGACTGCGGAGGCTCCCGGCTGCGCCAGGCCGCCCGTAACGTGTTTATCGAAGAGCGCAATCTGCCGGAGGTTACCCATCTGCCGGTGGGCGAGGCGCACCGTTACTTCAGCGACCTCACACTGCCCGGACGCAGGGGAGAAATCGCAGAGAAGATCCTCAAGGAAGTGCGCGAACGGTTGCAGTTCCTGGTCAACGTCGGCCTGGAATACCTCACCCTTGAACGCAGTGCCGACACCCTGTCTGGCGGCGAGGCCCAGCGTATCCGGCTGGCCAGTCAGATCGGCGCCGGCCTGGTGGGTGTGATGTACATTCTTGACGAACCCTCCATCGGGCTGCACCAGCGTGACAATGACCGGCTGCTCGCCACCCTGACGCACCTGCGGGATCTGGGGAACACGGTCATCGTGGTCGAACACGATGAAGACGCCATCCGTGCCGCGGATTACGTGATCGATATTGGTCCCGGGGCCGGCGTTCACGGGGGCCACATCGTGGCCTCCGGCACCCCGCAGGAAATCATCGACAACCCGGCGTCACTCACCGGCAAGTACCTTAGCGGCGAAGAGGCGATAGCTGTCCCGGCCAAACGCAATAAAGGCAACGGCAAGAAACTGACCCTGACCGGCGCCTCGGGCAACAACCTGCAGGATGTCACGCTCAAGCTCCCCCTGGGGATCATGACCTGCATCACCGGCGTATCCGGTTCCGGCAAGTCCACGCTCATCAATAGCACCCTGTATCCCGTTGCGGCGGCCAAGCTGAACAAGGCAACCAGCCTCGACCACTCTGCGTACCGCAGCCTCAAGGGCCTGGACCACCTGGACAAGGTTATCGACATTGACCAGAGCCCGATTGGCCGGACACCCCGCTCCAACCCGGCCACCTACACCGGCCTGTTCACGCCGATCCGGGAACTGTTTGCCGGCACTCAGGAAGCACGGGCCCGCGGCTATAAGCCCGGGCGGTTCTCCTTCAACGTCAAAGGCGGTCGCTGCGAAGCCTGCCAGGGCGATGGCGTCATTAAAGTCGAAATGCACTTCCTGCCAGACATCTATGTGCCCTGCGATGTCTGTAAAGGTAAACGGTATAACCGCGAGACACTGGAAGTCCGGTATAAGGGCAAGAATATCCACGAGGTCCTGGAAATGACCGTCGAGGAAGGGCGGGAGTTCTTCGATGCCGTGCCCTTCCTGGCCCGAAAACTGCAGACCCTGATGGATGTCGGCCTGTCCTACATCCGCCTTGGCCAAAGCGCCGTGACGCTATCTGGCGGCGAAGCCCAGCGGGTAAAACTCGCCAAGGAACTGTCCAAGCGGGATACCGGTAAGACCCTGTATATTCTTGACGAACCGACCACGGGCCTGCACTTCTACGATATCCAGCAACTGCTGAACGTACTCCAGCGTCTGCGGGATCATGGCAACACGGTGGTGGTGATTGAGCACAACCTAGACGTGATCAAGACCGCCGACTGGATTGTCGACCTGGGCCCCGAAGGGGGGTCCGGTGGTGGGCAGATCATCGCAGAGGGAACGCCCGAAGAGGTAGCAGCCAACAACAGCTCTCATACCGGCCGCTACCTGAAACCCATGCTGGGCAGGGGCTAGCCCTTCGAAAGCGGCACCCATCAGACCTTGCACCTGATGGGTCGCCACCGCCCTTTACCCGCTCTGCGACTGACGGTAGTTCTCCTCACCCATCAACCGGATCAGGCGTAACTGCTTTTCAAGCCAGTAGGCGTGATCTTCCTCGGTATCCTCGAGTTGCAGGCGCAGCATATCCCGGGTCTGGTAATCCTGCACCGACTCGCACAGCGCCATGGCATCCGTCAGGTTCTCCCGGACCTGATATTCCAGCCGAAGATCCGACTCCAGCCGTTCAATCAGGGTTGTGCCTGGATAAATGGCATGGGGCGTCATATCCGGCTGCCCTTCCAGGAAAAGAATACGCTTGAGAATTGCGTCCGCATGATCCGTCTCTTCCTGCATCTCATGATTCAGGCGTTCATACAGCACCGGATAACCTTCATCCTGGTACTGCCGGGAGTGCAGGAAATACTGGTCCCGGGCTGCCAACTCGCCCTTCAGCAGTTCACACAAACACTCTATAACGTCGGGATGGCCTTTCATGGAACGATCCTCTGTAAATTCAGTATGCGTTCATTATGCCTGTTTGACCGGCCCAACTGCCAGCAAGCAGACAGCCTGTATGAATGACACTTGCTGTGGAACAAATTACGTCGCACCGGAACAGCCATAAAAAAAGCCGGGAACCTCGCGGAACCCGGCTTCTCTGGGACTTCAGACGCTGGAATTAATCCTCGTCTTCGTCCACCTCTTCAGCTTCGATGTCCAGAGGACGACCGACCAGCTCAACAAACGCCATAGGCGCATTGTCGCCGGCACGGAAGCCGCACTTCAGGATACGAAGATAACCGCCCGGGCGCTCGCTGTAACGGGGGCCCAGCTCATCAAAGAGCTTGGCAACCGCTGCGTCGTTACGCAGACGAGAAAATGCCAGACGACGATTCGCTACCGAATCTTGTTTTGCGAGGGTGATCAAAGGCTCGGCTACCCGACGAAGCTCTTTGGCTTTCGGAAGCGTTGTCTTGATCAGCTCGTGCTCAACCAGTGACGCAGTCATGTTACGGAACATGGCCTTGCGATGCGCACTGGTCCTGCTGAACTTACGACCACTCTTACGATGACGCATTGCTCTGATTCCTTACCTTAAACTAATCGGCGATTAACCGCCCAGAACCCGGTCGTCGCCACGAAGGCTTGCCGGCGGCCAGTTATCAAGACGCATACCCAGTGACAGACCACGGGACGCCAGAACGTCCTTGATCTCGGTCAGCGACTTTTTGCCAAGATTAGGCGTCTTCAGCAGCTCCACTTCTGTGCGCTGGATCAGATCGCCGATATAGTAAATGTTTTCAGCCTTCAAGCAGTTAGCTGAGCGTACTGTGAGTTCCAGATCGTCGACCGGACGCAGCAGAATCGGATCAATCTCTTCCTCTTCCTCGACACGTTCCGGCTCTTTCTCATGATCGAAATCCACGAACACGGCAAGCTGCTGCTGGAGAATGGTGGCGGCCCGGCGAATCGCTTCTTCCGGATCGATGGTGCCATTGGTCTCCAGATCAATCACCAGCTTGTCCAGGTCTGTACGCTGCTCAACCCGTGCGCTTTCAACGGCGTAAGCCACGCGGCGTACCGGGCTGAATGTGGCGTCCAGCTGCAAGCGTCCGATGGCACGAGTTTCATCCTCGTCCAGACCGCGCTGGTCGGCAGGCTCGTAGCCACGACCGCGAACCACACGCAGACGCATGTTGACTTCACCGCCCTCACTGAGGTGGCAGATCACATGATCCGGGTTCGCAATCTCAACATCGTGGTCCAGCTGGATGTCTCCAGCAGTCACGACGCCCGGTCCCTTTTTGCTGAGCGAAAGCTCGGCATCATCATGACCGGACATTTTTACGGCAACGCCCTTGAGATTCAGCAGAATCTCGATGACGTCTTCCTGGACACCTTCAATGGCGCTGTATTCGTGCAGGACTCCATCAATCTGGGCTTCAGTGATGGCGCAGCCCGGCATCGAAGACAGGAGAATACGACGCAGTGCGCTACCCAGGGTATGACCAAAGCCCCTTTCAAGCGGCTCCAGAGTGACCTTGGCGCGCGTGGCGCTGGATTCTTTCACGTCAATGGTACGAGGTGTCAATAACTCTTGTACTGAACGCTGCATAGACGCCCCTATCTGCTATCGTTGCTAACTGGGCTTTACTTGGAGTAAAGCTCGACGATGAGGTTCTCGTTGATGTCGGCAGGCAGCTCAGTACGCTCCGGCACTGACTTGTAAACGCCAGACATCTTGTTGGCGTCGACCTCTACCCAGCTCACCGGCGCACGGCTTGAAGCCAGATCCAGAGCGCCTTTTACGCGCAGCTGGTTTTTGGCCTTTTCACGCACGCTCACGACGTCTCCCGGCTTGACCTGGTAAGACGGGATGTTCACCGACTTATCGTTTACCAGGATGGCTTTGTGGGAAACCAGCTGACGGGCTTCTGCACGGGTAGAACCAAAGCCCATGCGATACACAACGTTGTCCAGACGGCCTTCCAGAAGCTGCAGCAGGTTTTCGCCTGTTGCGCCCTTGCGACGGGCCGCCTCTTTGTAATAACCACGGAACTGTTTCTCGAGAACGCCGTAGATACGACGAACTTTCTGTTTTTCACGAAGCTGTACGCCGTACTCGGACAGACGACCGCGACGCGCGCCGTGCATACCCGGCGGAGTCTCGATGTTGCACTTGGAATCGAGCGCGCGAACGCCGCTCTTCAGAAAAAGATCTGTCCCTTCACGACGAGACAGCTTGCACTTCGGGCCTATATAACGAGCCATATTTCACTGTCTCCTGTGTTAGACGCGGCGCTTCTTGGGCGGACGGCAGCCGTTATGGGGAATCGGCGTCACATCGGTGATGTTGGTGATCTTGTAGCCGCACGCATTCAGCGCACGAACTGCAGATTCACGTCCGGGCCCAGGACCCTTAACCTCTACGTCCAGGTTTTTAAGGCCGTATTCAGCAGCCGCATTACCGGCTCTTTCAGCTGCTACCTGCGCAGCAAAAGGTGTGCTCTTACGTGAACCGCGGAAGCCGGAACCACCAGAAGTGGCCCAGGACAGGACGTTGCCCTGACGGTCCGAAATGGTCACGATAGTGTTGTTGAAGGACGCGTGAATGTGCGCGACGCCATCAACAACCGTCTTTTTCACCTTTTTACGGGTACGTGTACCTGGCTTTGCCATGTTTGCCTACCTGTTACTTGCGAATCGGTTTGCGAGGACCTTTCCGGGTGCGGGCGTTGGTCTTTGTGCGCTGGCCACGGACCGGAAGGCCATGACGGTGACGCAGACCACGGAAGCAACCGAGATCCTTCAAACGCTTGATGTTCATCTGTACTTCACGACGCAGATCGCCTTCGACGGTGAACTTGCCCACTTCGGTACGAAGGGATTCAAGCTGATCGTCGCTAAGGTCTTTAACCTTGACGTCCGGCTTAACGCCGGTTGCATCGCAAAGCTTCTGGGCTGTTGTCTTGCCGATACCAAAGATGTAGGTCAGCGAGATAACAGCATGTTTGTTGTCGGGTATATTGACACCGGCTATACGTGCCATCCAAATTACTCCGCGTTCAAAGCTTTGCTGTGTGAATTTTCCGCCACAAAAAGGGCGCGAAATAATAGCGCCTGACCCGCCAGCGAGTCAAGCGCCATCATTCCGAACCCCAATTGCAATGTCAGTACTGATTCCTGGGAATCAGCCCTGGCGCTGCTTGTGACGAGGCTCCGTGCAAATGACCCGGATTGAGCCATTGCGACGAATTACTTTGCAGTTACGGCAAATTTTCTTTACCGAAGCGCGTACTTTCATTGTCGACTCCAGTTTTTCCGGGGAACGGGATTAACCGTTCCGTCCATAGCCCTTGAGATTGGACTTCTTCATCAGTGATTCGTACTGATGAGACATCAGGTGCGACTGAACCTGAGCCATAAAGTCCATCACGACGACTACAACAATCAGCAGTGAGGTGCCACCCAGATAGAAAGGCACATTACCTGCCACCATCAGAAACTGAGGGAACAGGGACACTGCTGCAATATACATAGCCCCGAACAACGTCAGACGGGTCAGCACACCATCGATGTACTTGGCTGTCTGCTCTCCCGGACGAATGCCAGGGATGAACGCGCCGGAACGCTTGAGGTTATCCGCAACTTCCTTGGGGTTGTACATCAGGGCCGTGTAGAAGTAGCAGAAGAACACGACTGCTGCTGCGAACAGGATGATATACAACGGCTGGCTGGGCGCCAACGCCTGGGAGACATCGCTGAGCCATTCCATGCCTTCACCCTGGCCAAACCACTGACCCAGCGACGCCGGGAACAGCAGGATGGAGGAGGCAAAGATCGGCGGAATAACGCCAGCCATGTTCACCTTCAGCGGCAGGTGGCTGGACTGCTGGGCAAAAACCCGGCGGCCCTGCTGCCGCTTGGCGTAGTTGATGGTCAGGCGGCGCTGGCCGCGCTCCATAAACACCACAAAGCCAACCACGGCGATCGCCAGGACGCCAATCCCCAGCACCACCAGCAGGCTCATCTCGCCATTGCGGGCCTGCTCGAGGGTCTGGCCAATCGCACCGGGCAGACCAGCAACGATACCTGCAAAGATCAACAGCGAAATACCGTTACCGATACCGCGCTCGGTGATCTGCTCACCCAGCCACATCATGAAGACGGCACCACAAACAAAAGACACAACCGCCACAAAGTGGAAGCTGAAGCTGTCGTTAAAGGTTACGCCCTGGGACGCCAGCCCCATGGAAATACCAAAGCCCTGAACCAGGGCCAGGATAACCGTACCATAGCGCGTATACTGGCTGATTTTACGACGACCAGCCTCGCCCTCTTTCTTCAGTTGCTCAAGCTGCGGACTGACCGCAGTCATGAGCTGCATGATAATCGAGGCCGAGATATACGGCATGATACCGAGTGCGAAGATACTCATGCGCTCAAGCGCACCACCGGAGAACATGTTGAACAGACTCAGGATCGTACCCTGGTTCTGATCAAACAATGCCGCCAAACGGTCGGGGTTAACCCCCGGCACCGGAATGTGGGCACCGATCCGGTACACCAACAATGCCAGGAAGACAAACCAGAGCCGCGACCGCAGCTCTGCAAATCCTTTTCCGGCGCCCGCAGGCAATGATGCTGTCTTGGCCATTTAGTCCTCGACTCGCCTTAGTCTTCGACTTTGCCACCCGCGGCAATGATTGCCTCGCGTGCGCCCTTGGTAACCCGAAGGCCTTGAACGGTTACTGCACGGTCGATTTCGCCGGACAGGATAACCTTGGCTTCGCGGATTTCGTCGCTGACGATATCGGCACGCTTCAGCGCGTCGAGATCTGCAACATCACCGTCTACCTTGGCCAGCTCGTTCAGGCGGATTTCCGCGAAGTAACGCTGCTGACGGGAAGTGAAGCCGTACTTCGGAAGACGACGTGCCAGAGGCATCTGACCGCCTTCAAAACCGCGCGCTACGGTACCGCCGGAGCGTGACTTCAGACCCTTGTGACCACGGCCGCCGGTCTTGCCGAGGCCGCTACCGATACCACGACCGACACGCTTGGCGTCAGGACGTGAACCGGGTTCCGGAGCAAGTTCGTTCAGACGCATCTCAGTTCTCCTCAACCCGAACCAGGTAATTTACCCGGTTGATCATGCCGCGAACGGAAGGTGTATCCTCCAGCTCAACGGTATGACCGATTTTACGAAGACCCAGGCCCTGTACACACAGCTTGTGCTTGGGCTGACAGCCAATCGGGCTGCGGGTCAGAGTTACTTTGATCGTTTTTGCATTCGCCATGACATCAACCCAGAATCTCTTCCACGGTCTTACCGCGCTTGGCCGCAACATCTTCAGGCGCTTTCATAGCCTGCAGACCCTTGATGGTGGAACGTACTACGTTCACCGGATTGGTGGAGCCGTAGCACTTGGACAGTACGTTCTGTACGCCCGCCACCTCGAGAACGGCACGCATGGCGCCGCCGGCGATAACACCGGTACCTTCGGATGCCGGCTGCATATAGACCTTGGAGCCACCATGCTGAGCCTTCACCGGGTACTGGAGCGTGTTGCCGTCGAGAGCAACATCCACCATGTTTTTGCGAGCAGCTTCCATGGCTTTCTGGATGGCAACCGGCACTTCCCGGGCCTTACCACGACCGAAACCAACCCGGCCTTTACCATCACCGACAACAGTCAGTGCGGTGAAGGCAAAAATACGGCCGCCTTTAACAACCTTGGCAACCCGATTGACCTGAACCAGCCTTTCCTGGAGCTCAGGCGCCTTCTGTTCGTTAACGCTCATCTTCTCCACCTCTTAGAATTGCAAGCCAGCTTCACGGGCTGCGTCGGCCAGAGCCTGTACGCGACCGTGATAACGGTAACCTGAGCGGTCAAAAGCGACCTTCTCAATGCCCGCTGCCTTGGCACGCTCAGCGATCAGCTGACCGACCTTTTTGGCAGCATCCACGTTACCTGTCGCACCCTGGCGCAGATCCTTGTCCAACGTGGAGGCAGACGCCAGAACCTGGCTGCCGTCTGCAGTAGTGACCTGGGCGTACATATGACGCGGAGTACGGTGAACGCACAGACGGTCAGTACCCAGCTCACGAATCTTCATGCGCACCTTACGTGCGCGCCGCAGTCTTTCGTTATTCGCGCTCATAGTCCCGCCTTATTTCTTCTTGGCTTCTTTGCGTCTTACCTGCTCTTCCGCATAACGCACACCCTTGCCTTTATAAGGCTCGGGCGGACGGTAAGCGCGGATCTCAGCAGCGACCTGGCCAACCTGTTGCTTGTCGATACCGCGAACGACCACTTCGGTATTGGAAGGGGTTTCAGCGGTAACACCCTCGGGCAGCTCATACTCGACCGGGTGGGAAAAACCCAGAGTCAGATTGAGCTTCTTGCCTTGCGCCTGGGCACGGTAACCAACGCCCGTGAGCACAAGCTTGCGCTCCCAGCCCGTGGATACACCGGTAACCATGTTATTGACCAACGCACGGGTAGTACCGGCAAGCGCGCGGGACTTTTTGGCACCATCACGGGGAGCGAAGCGCAGAACGTTTTCTTCCTGCGACACTTCCACCGCCTGGTGGATGTTGAATTGAAGCGCACCTTTGGAGCCCTTCACATTGATTTCCTGTCCGTTCAGCTTGACCTCAACACCGGAAGGCAGCACGACAGGATTATTGGCAACCCTGGACATGAGTATCTCCTAAAATACGGTGCAGATGACTTCGCCACCCACGCCTGCAGCTTTTGCGGCGCGGTCTGTCATAACGCCCTTGGACGTAGAGACAATTGCGACTCCCAGACCACCGGCAACCTTCGGCATCTCACCTGCGCCACGGTATTGACGCAGACTCGGACGACTGGCCCGCTGAATTTCCTCGATAACGGGTTTGCCACCGAAGTACTTCAGGGTAATGGTCAGCTGAGGCTTCGCATCGGCTGAAACGGAAAATTCCTCGACGTAACCTTCGTCCTTCAGGACCTGGGCTACGGAGACCTTCATTTTTGATGACGGCATCGTGACGTCTGCCTTTGATGCCATCTGGGCATTACGGATACGGGTAATCATATCCGCAAGCGTGTCTTGCATACTCATTGGTATGAGGCTCCTGATCTTTTTAGTTGTGCAGCGGCTTGCCGCACCGCTTACCAACAGGCACCTGACCGGGGCCAGGCAGCCTATCTTACCAGCTGGACTTGGTCAGGCCCGGAACGTCACCGCGCATGCCGTATTCACGGAGCTTGATCCGTGACAGCTCGAACTTGCGCAGAACGCCATGCGGACGACCAGTTACCTGGCAACGATTCCGAAGACGGGCCGGGCTCGCGTTACGAGGAAGCTGTTGCAGCTTCATCTGCGCGTCCCAACGTTCTTCGTCGCTGGTATTCGTGTTTTTGATAATTGCCTTGAGCTCAGCGCGCTTGGCCGCATACTTCGCAACCGTCTTTTCACGCTTGAGCTCACGCTGCTTCATGGAAACCTTCGCCATGTCACTCGTCCCTTATTTCTTGAACGGAAAGCCAAAGGCTTTCAGAAGTTCGCGACCTTCGTCGTCGGTACCGGCAGAGGTGGTGATGGTGATATCCAGGCCACGGACCTTGTCTACTTTGTCGTAGTCAATTTCCGGGAAGATGATCTGCTCACGCACGCCCATGCTGTAGTTACCGCGACCATCGAAGGATTTCGGGTTCAGACCACGGAAGTCACGAATGCGGGGTACCGCAATGTGAACCAGGCGATCAAAGAAATCCCACATGCGCTCGCCACGCAGGGTCACTTTACAGCCAATCGGCCAACCTTCACGGATTTTGAAACCCGCGACGGATTTGCGAGCCTTGGTGATAACCGGCTTCTGTCCGGCCAGGCGTTCAAGATCCGCCATAGCGCTTTCAATCAGCTTTTTGTCACCAACGGCTTCGCCGACACCCATGTTCAGGGTGATTTTCTCGATCCGCGGTACCTCCATGGAGTTCCTGTAGCTGAACTCCTTCTGAAGGGCAGGCACCACTTCTTGTGTGTATTGCTCTTTACTGTTAAGCATCGTAACCACCACCACTTACTGGTTATCGACGGCTTCGTCCGTGGACCTGAAAATCCGCACTTTGCTGCCGTCTTCCTTTACCTGGAAGCCGACACGATCGGCTTTGCCGGTCTGCGGATTGAAAATAGCCACGTTGGAAACCTGAATAGGTGCTTCTTTCTCGACGATACCACCCGGGGTGCCGAGCATCGGGTTAGGCTTGGTGTGCTTCTTGATCATGTTGATACCAGAAACAATCACACGGCCATCGTCCTGAACCTTCAGGACTTTACCACGTTTACCCTTGTCTTTCCCGGTGGTGACGATTACTTCGTCATCGCGTTTAATCTTTTTCATAACCGGCCTCTGGTCCTTAAAGTACTTCGGGTGCCAGTGAGATAATCTTCATGAACTTCTCGTTCCGCAGCTCACGGGTAACCGGTCCGAAGATACGGGTACCAATGGGTGCGTCCTGATTGTTCAGCAGCACGGCAGCGTTGCCGTCAAAACGGATCAGTGAACCGTCGGGACGACGAACACCCTTGCGGGTGCGTACCACGACAGCCTTCAGGACCTGGCCTTTCTTCACCTTGCCGCGGGGGATGGCTTCCTTGACGGTCACCTTGATGATATCCCCAACTTTGGCATAACGCCGGTGCGAACCGCCCAGGACCTTGATGCACTGAACCTGCCGTGCACCACTGTTATCCGCGACTTCAAGCATTGTTTGAGTCTGAATCATGGTTGTTCTCCGGGCGAATTACACCTTAGATGCAGTTTCGGTGACTTCCACCAGGGCCCAGCTCTTGGTCTTCGAGACCGGACGGGTTTCCTGAATGGTAACTGTGTCGCCTACGTTGCACTGGTTGCTTTCATCGTGTGCATGAATCTTGGTGGAGCGCTTCATGTACTTACCGTACAGAGGATGTTGCACCTGACGCTCTACCAGGACCACGATGGACTTGTCCATCTTGTTGCTCACGACCTTGCCGCTCAGAGTTCTGGCAGTTTGGGTAGCTTCGGTCATGTTACTGTCCTGCCTTTTCGTTCAATACCGTTTTCACGCGCGCAATGTCGCGCTTCACCTTGCCGAGGAGGTGAGACTGATTGAGCTGACCTGTCGCCTTACGCATGCGCAGGTTGAACTGCTCCTTCAGGAGGTCGATCAGCTCCTTGTTCAGCTCCTCGACTGATTTGTCACGCAGCTCTGTTGCTTTCATCACATCACCGTCCTCGTTACGAAGGTGGTTTGAACCGGCAGTTTGGCCGCAGCGAGAGTGAAGGCTTCGCGTGCTACGTCTTCAGCAACGCCTTCCATCTCATAGAGCATACGGCCGGGCTCGATTTCAGCCACCCAATACTCGACAGAACCTTTACCTTTACCCATCCGCACTTCCAGGGGCTTGCCGGTAATCGGCTTATCCGGAAATACGCGGATCCAGATTTTACCGCCACGCTTGATGCGACGGTTCATGGTACGACGAGCAGCCTCAATCTGGCGCGCAGTTATACGCCCGCGGGTTGTCGCCTTCAATCCGTATTCACCGAAGCTCACCTTGTTGGCGCGGTGAGCAAGACCGGTGTTACGCCCTTTCATTACCTTGCGGAATTTGGTGCGTTTTGGTTGCAGCATAAGAGTGCCCCTTTACTTAGAACCTTTCTTCCCAGAGGCTTTCTTGTCAGCACGGACCTGCTCCATACCACCAAGAATCTCACCTTTGAAGATCCATACCTTTACGCCGATGATGCCGTACGTGGTCTGCGCTTCGTAGGTTGAGTAATCGATGTCTGCACGCAGTGTGTGCAGCGGAACTCGACCCTCACGATACCACTCGGAACGGGCGATTTCGGCGCCCCCAAGACGGCCGCCTACCTGAATCTTGATACCCTTGGCGCCCTGACGCATAGCGTTCTGTACCGCACGCTTCATCGCGCGACGGAACATCACACGACGCTCCAGCTGACCAGCCACGTTCTGTGCAACGAGGCGAGCATCCAGATCCGGTTTGCGGACCTCTTCGATGTTGATATGCACAGGTACACCCATCATTTCGGTGACCTCGCGACGCAGGCGATCAACATCCTCACCCTTTTTACCGATAACGATACCGGGACGGGCGGTATGGATCGTGATCCGGGCGTTCTGAGCCGGGCGTTCAATCACGATCTTGCTGACAGACGCCTTTTCGAGGCGCTTGTCCAGGAATTCGCGAACTTCAATATCGTTCAGAAGCTTGTTCGCGTAGTCCTTTTTCTCGGCGTACCAGACTGAGTTGTGCTCTTTGATCACACCCAGGCGGATGCCGGTTGGATTTACTTTATGACCCATCTGAGCATCTCCTACTTGTCGGCGACCTTGACGGTGATATGACAGGTGCGCTTGAAAATACGGTCAGCGCGCCCCTTGGCTCGAGCTTTGATTCGCTTGAGCGTTGGGCCCTCATCCACCATGACGGTGGAAACCCGCAGATCATCTACGTCCAGACCTTCGTTGTGCTCAGCGTTGGCAATGGCGGACTCAAGAGCTTTCTTGATCACAACCGATGCCTTCTTCGGGCTGAAAGTCAGAATGTTCAGGGCGTCCTCAACAGCCTTGCCGCGTACCTGGTCGGCGACAAGACGTGCTTTCTGAGCTGAGAGGCGAGCGCCCTTGTACTTGGCTGCTACTTCCATTTCTATTACCTCAGAATCAGCGTTTAGCTTTCTTGTCGGCCGCGTGGCCACGGAAAGTCCGCGTTGCCGCGAACTCACCCAGCTTATGTCCAACCATATCTTCGGTGACATAAACCGGCACGTGCTGCTTGCCGTTGTGGACTGCAATGGTCAGGCCTACCATCTCCGGAAATACCGTGGAACGACGGGACCAGGTCTTAATGGGCCGCTTGTCGTTGGATTCCAGAGCTGCCTCGACCTTCTTCAACAGATGCAGGTCTATAAAAGGACCTTTCTTCAAAGAACGTGGCACAGCAAATTACCTCTATGTAGTCGTTTACTTGGCCGAACGACGACGTACTATCATCTTGTCAGTACGCTTGTTCTTACGAGTTTTATGCCCTTTGGTCGGAACACCCCACGGAGTAACCGGGTGACGTCCGCCAGAGGTACGCCCTTCACCACCACCATGCGGGTGGTCAACTGGGTTCATAGCAACACCACGTACTGTTGGCCGTTTGCCGCGCCAACGTGATGCACCCGCTTTACCAAGTTGCTTGAGAGTGTGCTCGCTGTTGGACACTTCGCCCAACGTTGCGCGGCAGTCTACAAGCACCTTTCGCATTTCACCTGAACGCAGGCGGATGGTTGCATATGCACCTTCCCGAGCAACCAGCTGTACGGATGCGCCCGCGGAGCGAGCCAGCTGGGCACCTTTGCCAGGCTTGAGTTCGACGCAGTGGATCACGGAACCGACCGGAATGTTCCGGAGCGGCAGAGTGGAGCCCACTTTAATCGGTGCGTCGATACCGGAGCGCACAGGATCACCGATCTTCATTCCTTTGGGAGCGATAATGTAGCGACGCTCGCCATCGGAATACTTCAGCAGTGCGATGTGCGCAGAGCGGTTCGGATCATATTCCAGACGTTCAATAACGGCTGGAACACCATCTTTGGTCCGCTTGAAATCAATAACGCGGTAGTGCTGCTTGTGACCACCACCGACGTGACGGGTGGTAATGCGACCGAAATGGTTACGGCCACCCGACTTTTTCAGAGTTTCGACCAACGGCTGGTAGGGGCGCCCCTTGTGCAGATCCGAGTTGTAAAGCTTTACAACGTGGCGGCGTCCGGCAGATGTTGGTTTGGTTTTGATGATCGGCATTTTACGACCCCTTTACCTTATTCCACATCCATAAAATCGATGTCCTGACCTTCTGCCAGCTTGACATAAGCCTTACGAACGTCATCACGCTTGCCGAATCCGCGGATAGTGCGTTTGAGCTTACCCTTGCGGTTCAGAACCTGAACACCCTCTACGGTCACGTTGAACAGCTGCTCAACGGCCTTTTTGATCTCCGGCTTGGTTGCATCAGGTGCAACACGGAAGACCACCTGACCACGCTCTGCTGCCAGAGACGCTTTTTCTGATACGTGCGGCCCCAACAGGACCTTGTAAATACGTTCCTGATTCATCCCAGCATCTCCTCGATCTTCTTCAGCGCCGGAACGGTTACCACGACGTTCTCGTAGGCAACCAGGCTGACCGGATCCATGCCCGCAACGTCACGTACGTCAACGTGAGGAATATTGCGGGAAGCCAGGTGCAGATTCTGCTCAACGCTTTCAGACAGAATCAGCGCATTGGAAACGCCAATGTCCTTGAGCTTGGCATTGAAAGCCTTGGTCTTCGGGGAATCGACGGCAATGTCGTCCACGACAACCAGGCGCTCCTGACGCACCAGCTCTGAAAGAATGGACCGCATCGCTGCGCGGTACATCTTACGGTTAACCTTCTGCTCGAAATCACGGGGCTTGGCAGCGAATGTTACGCCACCGGCACGCCAGATCGGGCTACGGATGGTGCCGGCACGGGCACGACCAGTACCCTTCTGACGCCAGGGCTTCTTACCACCACCGCTGACTTCAGAGCGGGTCTTCTGGGCCTTGGTTCCCTGACGGCCACCCGCCAGATAGGCGGTAACGACCTGGTGAACCAGAGCCTCATTAAAATCTTTGGCGAACGCAGCTTCGGAAACCGAAATCCCCTTGCCGCTACCAGTAATTGTCAATTCCATCGCACCGCTCCTCAGGCTTTGACTGCAGGCTTGATGACAACGTCGCCGCCAGTTGCGCCGGGTACGGCACCACTTACCAGCAGCAAGTTGCGCTCGGCGTCAACACGGACGATCTTCAGGTTCTGCACGGTGACCTGTGCGTTACCCATCTGCCCGGCCATTTTCTTGCCCTTGAATACCTTACCCGGGGTCTGGTTCTGACCAATGGAACCCGGCGCACGGTGAGACAGGGAGTTACCGTGGGTAGCGTCCTGCATGTGGAAGTTCCAGCGCTTAACACCGCCCTGGAAGCCTTTACCCTTGGAGCGACCGGTGGCGTCAATCAGCTGGCCGTCTTCGAACACAGAGACGTTCAGCTCACCACCTGCCTGAAGGTCATCACCTTCGCCTTCGGCCAGACGAAATTCCCAGACACCACGACCAGCTTCAACGCCGGCTTTGGCAAAATGTCCGGACTCCGCCTTGGTGACGCGGGAGGAGCGACGAGAGCCAACGGTGACCTGAACGGCCCGATAGCCATCGCTTTCGAGAGTCTTCAGTTGGGTAATGCGGTTGGGCTCAACCTCAATTACCGTGACAGGCATCGCCTGCCCTTCATCCGTAAAAATACGGGTCATACCGGCCTTACGACCGACAATACCAATTGCCATGTTTCACCTCTTAAGTGTACGGGGCTTGCACCCTCTATGGCCTGTGACAGTTACACAGACTGATACCGGGCGGTATCAGCCGAGGCTGATCTGAACGTCTACACCTGCTGCCAGGTCTAGTTTCATCAGAGCATCCACTGTCTTTTCCGTCGGCTCAACAATGTCAAGCAAACGCTTGTGCGTGCGAATTTCATACTGATCACGCGCGTCTTTGTTGACGTGCGGAGAGATCAATACGGTGTACTTTTCCTTGCGCGTAGGCAGAGGAATAGGGCCACGCACCTGAGCGCCGGTCCGCTTGGCGGTCTCGACGATCTCTTGCGTGGACTGGTCGATCAGGCGGTAATCAAACGCCTTCAACCGAATTCGAATTTTTTGGCTTTGCATGATGCACCAAACTCCACTCGTAGCAGCTACTGTTTAGCCGGCCTTCAAAAAAAGGAGCCGCATTGTATGCAGAATACCCAACAGTGTCAACAACTATGCTGTCAACACGATTGGGCAGCCTTGCAAACTTGGATATAAAAAGGGGCTGCCAAGACAGCCCCTTTTTTTCGATCAGGCGAGATGATTACTCGATGATCTTGGATACCACGCCGGCACCCACGGTACGACCGCCTTCGCGAACCGCGAAGCGCAGGCCCTCTTCCATGGCGACAGGTACGATCAGGGTAACAGACATCTTAACGTTGTCACCCGGCATAACCATTTCCACGCCTTCCGGCAGTTCACAGGAACCGGTCACGTCAGTGGTCCGGAAGTAGAACTGCGGACGATAGCCCTTGAAGAACGGGGTGTGACGACCACCTTCTTCTTTGGACAGAACGTAAACCTCACCTTCGAACTTGGTGTGCGGGGTGATGGAGCCCGGCACTGCCAGCACCTGGCCACGCTCAACCTCGTCACGCTTGGTGCCACGCAGCAGCGCGCCGATGTTCTCGCCTGCACGACCTTCGTCGAGCATCTTGCGGAACATTTCAACACCAGTACAGGTGGTCTTCTGGGTGTCACGAATACCAACGATCTCGATTTCGTCGCCAGTCTTGATCACACCGCGCTCAACACGACCGGTCACAACAGTACCACGACCGGAGATGGAGAAGACGTCCTCGATCGGCATCAGGAACGGCTGGTCAATGGCACGCTCCGGCTCAGGGATGTAGTCGTCCAGGGCCTCTACCAGCTTCTTGACAGCGGTAGTACCCATTTCGTTGTCATCCTTGCCTTCCAGCGCCATCAGCGCGGAACCGGTGATGATCGGAGTGTCGTCACCCGGGAAGTCGTACTGGCTCAGCAGATCACGAACTTCCATTTCTACCAGCTCGAGCAGCTCTTCATCGTCAACCATGTCCGCTTTGTTCAGGAACACAACGATGAACGGTACGCCAACCTGACGGGACAGCAGGATGTGCTCGCGAGTCTGCGGCATGGGGCCGTCAGCTGCGGAACAAACCAGGATTGCGCCGTCCATCTGGGCCGCACCAGTGATCATGTTCTTCACATAGTCAGCGTGACCCGGGCAGTCTACGTGCGCGTAGTGACGAGTCGGGGAATCGTACTCAACGTGGGAAGTCGCGATGGTGATACCACGCGCTTTTTCTTCCGGTGCGTTATCGATCTGGTCAAACGCACTGGCGCTGCCACTGCCCCAGACTTCGTGACATACACGGGTCAGCGCCGCGGTCAGAGTGGTCTTGCCGTGGTCAACGTGACCAATGGTACCCACGTTTACGTGCGGTTTACTACGCTCAAATTTTTCTTTAGACACGGTTACACCTCTTCCTGTTTCTCAGATCCTGGGATCAACTCTGTTTGATGATTGCATCGGCAATGTTCGAAGGAGCCTCGGAATAACCGGCGAACTCCATGGAGTAAGACGCCCGGCCCTGCGTTGCAGAACGCAGATCGGTGGCGTAACCGAACATTTCAGCCAGCGGAACCTCTGCCCGGATCAGCTTACCGGACGGATTCTCGTCCATACCCTGAACCAGACCACGACGACGGTTCAAATCACCGACGACATCGCCCATGTATTCTTCAGGGGTTACGACTTCCACCTTCATCATCGGCTCCAGCAGTGCCGGACTTGCTTCCAGCGCGCCCTTCTTCATCGCCATGGAACCGGCGATCTTGAAGGCCATTTCGTTGGAGTCAACGTCGTGGTAGGAACCATCGTAAAGGGTTGCCTTGATACCAAGGAGCGGATAGCCGGCCAGACAGCCGTTCTGCATCTGCTCTTCGATACCCTGCTGAACTGCCGGGATGTATTCCTTGGGAACAACACCACCAACAATTTCGTTCACAAAGATGAAGTTCTCGGTATCTTCATCCAGCGGCAGCGGCTCAAGCTTGATCTTGACGTGACCGTACTGACCACGACCACCGGACTGACGAACAAACTTGCCTTCAACATCCGCAGGACTGCGAATGCACTCACGGTAGGCAACCTGCGGCTTACCGATGTTGGCTTCAACCTTGAACTCGCGACGCAGACGGTCAACGATGATGTCCAGGTGCAGCTCACCCATACCCGAGATGATGGTCTGACCGGACTCTTCGTCGGTCTGGACACGGAAAGACGGATCTTCCTGGGCCAGTTTGCCCAGCGCAACGCCCATCTTTTCCTGGTCCGCCTTGGACTTCGGCTCAACCGCAACGGAGATAACCGGCTCGGGGAACTCCATGCGCTCGAGAACGATCTTGTGGTTCTCGTCACACAGGGTATCACCGGTGGTCACACTCTTCAGACCGATCGCAGCAGCGATATCACCAGCCAGTACTTCTTTGATTTCCTGACGCTCTTTGGAGTGCATCTGCACCATCCGGCCGACACGCTCTTTCTTACCCTTCACAGAGTTATAGACAGCGTTACCGGATTCAAGCTTACCGGAGTAAACACGGAAGAACGTCAGAGTCCCCACAAACGGGTCAGTCGCGATCTTGAAGGCCAGGGCCGCGAAAGGCGCATCATCATCCGCCTGACGGGTTTCCTCGGTACCTTCGTCATCCACTTCACCGCGGATCGCCTTGACTTCGTCCGGCGCCGGCAGGAATTCGATCACGGAGTCCAGTACGGCCTGAACACCTTTGTTCTTGAACGCGGAACCACAGGTGGCAACGACGATTTCGTTGGCCAGGGTACGCATCCGCAGACCTTTCTTGATGTCCTCAATGGAGAGTTCGCCCTCGTCGAGGTACTTCTCCATCAGCTCTTCATTGGCCTCGGCGGCGGACTCGACCATTTCCTCGCGGTATTTGGCGACTTCGTCGGCCATTTCCGCAGGAACGTCTTTCTGCTCGTAGGTTGCACCAGCGTCTGCGTCGTTCCAGTAGATTGCCTTGTTACGGATCAGGTCGATCACGCCGGCAAACTCATCTTCAGCGCCGATCGGCAGCTGGATGGGAACACAGTTCGCGCCCAGACGGTTTTTGATCTGGTCAACAACACGCATGAAGTTCGCGCCTGCACGGTCCATCTTGTTGACGAACACCATGCGGGGGACTTCGTACTTGTTGGCCTGACGCCATACCGTTTCGGACTGAGGCTCTACGCCGGAGGAGCCACAGAAGACCACGACCGCACCGTCGAGAACCCGCAGGGAACGCTCAACTTCGATGGTGAAGTCAACGTGGCCCGGGGTGTCGATGATGTTGATGCGGTGTTCCGGGTACTGCTTGTCCATACCCTGCCAGAACGTAGTGGTCGCAGCAGAGGTAATGGTGATACCACGCTCCTGCTCCTGCTCCATCCAGTCCATGGTGGCCGCGCCATCATGAACCTCACCGATCTTGTGGGAGATACCGGTGTAGAACAGCACCCGCTCGGTGGTAGTGGTTTTACCCGCATCCACGTGCGCACAGATACCAATGTTTCTGTAACGTTTAATAGGAGTCTTGCGTGCCACGATATAAACCTCGGCTGTTTAGAAACGGAAGTGGGAGAAGGCCTTGTTGGCTTCTGCCATGCGATGTACGTCTTCGCGCTTCTTCACAGCGGCACCTTTGCTGTCTGCCGCATCAAGAATCTCGCCGGCCAGACGTTGCGCCATGCTTTTCTCACCGCGCTTCCGGGAAAATTCAACGAGCCAGCGCATGGCCAGCGCGTTCTGACGGGAAGGCCGTACTTCCACAGGCACCTGGTAGGTAGCACCACCCACACGACGGGATTTAACCTCAACCATCGGCTGGATGTTTTCCAGGGCCTTCTCGAACATTTCGATCGGCTCTTCCTTGGATTTGTCGGCAACAATATCGAGCGCGCCATAAACAATGCGCTCTGCAACCGCCTTTTTGCCGCTTTCCATCACGTGGTTGATGAACTTGGCAAGACGTGCACTGCCGAATTTCGGATCGGGAATAATCTCCCGTTTAGCTGCAACTCTTCTTCTAGGCATCGATAAGCCCTTATATATCTAAAAGGTCTTCAGGAACCCCTGAGATAGCAAACTGCTACTCAGCCTTACTCTTACCGTTCTGACAAGCAACGATAAAAGACACCCGTGCGGGACATCAGGACTTGGGTCGTTTAGTACCGTACTTGGAGCGACCCTGCTTACGGTTCTGAACACCCTGGGTGTCCAACGTACCGCGAACAGTGTGATAGCGCACACCTGGCAAGTCCTTTACTCGACCGCCACGGATCAGCACAACACTGTGCTCCTGAAGGTTGTGACCTTCACCACCAATGTAAGACGAAACCTCGTAGCCGTTGGTCAGACGAACACGGCACACTTTACGCAGTGCTGAGTTCGGCTTCTTCGGCGTAGTGGTGTACACGCGAGTGCACACACCACGGCGCTGAGGGCAAGCCTGGAGCGCGGGAACGTCGCTCTTGGCTGCACTGCGCTTGCGAGGCTTACGTACCAACTGATTAATCGTTGCCATGTAAGCAAACTCCAAAAAAACCATTCCAATGAAACTTACCCCCAGCAAAGGGGGTAAAATTTAAGGGACGCAAGTGTAAGCCTGCGCCCCGGGTCAGTCAAGATGACTGATCTCTTTTTAACCAGCCTCCGGATAGGTAACTACCCGGAGGCTGGTGGCGAGCTCATCAGCTTTCGCGGTTGAGCTCGGCGCTCAGAGCCTCTTCAACATCCGCGGCACTGACGCCCTGCTGCTCCATCTCACGCTTGCGACGGCGCTCGTTATGGTAGGCAAGGCCGGTACCGGCCGGAATCAGGCGGCCCACAACCACGTTCTCTTTCAGGCCACGCAGGTAATCCCGCTTGCCGGTAACGGCGCCTTCGGTAAGAACGCGAGTGGTTTCCTGGAACGACGCGGCCGAAATGAACGACTCGGTCGCCAGAGAGGCCTTGGTGATACCCAGCAGCAGACGCTCATAACGTGCCGGCTGCTTGTCTTCGGCCATGGCCTTTTCGTTTTCTTCCAGGACCTGGTTGATTTCCACCTGGTCGCCTGACAGCAAGGTTGTCTCGCCCGGGTCGGTGATTTCGACCTTACGCAGCATCTGCCGAACGATAACCTCGATATGTTTATCGTTGATGACAACACCCTGCAGACGATAGACGTCCTGGATTTCGTTGGTGATGTACTTGGCCAGTTCGACCACACCCAGCAGACGCAGAATGTCATGCGGATTGGACGGACCGTCGGAAATCACCTCGCCTTTCTCAACCGTTTCACCTTCGAACACGTTGAGCTGACGATGCTTCGGAATCAGAACCTCGTAGGCATCGTCGTCCTTCGGCGTGATTACCAGGCGCTTCTTGCCCTTGGTTTCCTTGCCAAAGGATACCGTACCGCTGATCTCAGCCAGGATGGACGATTCCTTCGGACGACGGGCTTCGAACAGGTCGGCAACCCGCGGCAGACCACCGGTGATATCCCGGGTCTTGGTGCTTTCCTGCGGAATCCGGGCCACAACATCACCCAGTTCAATCCGCGCACCATTGGCCATGGTTACCAGGGCGTTGGCCGGCAGGTGATAGACCGCCGGTGCGCCACCAGGCAGCTCAACGTCGTTACCGGAGTCATCAACCAGCTGGATGGCAGGACGCAGGTCCTTACCAGCCGCCGGGCGATCCTTCGGATCCAGAACTTCCATGGTGGAGAGACCGGTGAGTTCATCGGTCTGCGTACGCACGGTAATGCCCTGCTCCATGTTGCCAAAGCGTGCAACACCCTCGGCTTCGGCGATGATCGGGTGCGTATGCGGATCCCACTTGGCCACAACCACGCCAGCGTCAACCTGGTCACCGTCCTTGACGGACAGTACGGCGCCGTACGGGAGCTTGTACCACTCACGTTCACGGCCCTGCTCGTCGGCAACCGCCAGAGCAGAGGAGCGGGAGACCACGACCAGAGTACCGTCCGCTTTTTCGATGGACTTCAGATTATGCAGGCGGACCTTACCACCGTGCTTGACCTGAATGTTATCGACCGCAGAGGCCCGGCTTGCCGCACCACCGATGTGGAAGGTCCGCATGGTCAGCTGGGTACCCGGCTCACCGATGGACTGGGCGGCGATAACACCGACGGCCTCACCCACGTTGACCTCGTGGCCGCGGGCCAGGTCACGGCCATAGCACTTGGAACAGATGCCGTGACGGGTCTGACAGGTGATCGCGGAACGCACCCAGACTTCGTCCACACCGGCACTCTCGATCATTTCGACGGTTTTCTCGTCGAGCAGCGTGCCCTCGGCAACAACGGCGTTTTCCTTGTCCGTCGGGGTAAACACGTCCCGGGCTGTGACACGACCCAGTACACGATCGCCCAGCGGCACAACAACGTCGCCACCTTCGATGTGCGGCGTCATCAGCAGGCCTTCTTCGGTACCACAGTCCGACTCGGTGACGACCAGATCCTGGGACACGTCGACCAGACGACGGGTCAGGTAACCGGAGTTCGCCGTCTTCAGGGCGGTATCCGCCAGACCCTTACGGGCACCGTGTGTCGAGATGAAGTACTGGAGTACGTTCAGACCTTCACGGAAGTTCGCGGTGATCGGCGTTTCGATGATCGAGCCATCCGGCTTCGCCATCAGACCCCGCATACCCGCCAACTGACGGATCTGGGCCGCGGAACCCCGGGCGCCGGAATCGGCCATCATGTAGACGGAGTTGAAGGATTCCTGCATCAGGTCCTCACCGTCTTCACCCTTGACGGGGTTGCCGTCCGGACCGATGACCTGCTCTTTCGCGAGCCGGTCCATCATCGCCTTGGAAACCTTGTCGTTGGCGCGGGACCAGATGTCGATCACCTTGTTGTACTTCTCGCCCTGGGTCAGCAGACCGGACGCGTACTGGTTCTCGATGTCTTTCACTTCCTCGGTCGCCGCATCCACCAGCTCGTACTTCTCCGGCGGAATCTCGAAATCGTTGAAGCCGATGGAGATACCGGAAACGGTGGCGTAGTGGTAGCCCATGTACATCAACTGGTCCGCGAAGACCACGGTGTCCTTCAGACCCGCTTCCCGATAACAGGTGTTGATCAGGTTGGAGATGGACTTCTTGACCATCGGCTTGTTGATCACGTCATAGGACAGACCGTCGGGCACGATGTCGTACAGCAGCGCCCGGCCAACGGTGGTCTCAACAATGCGGAAGCTCTCAGTTGCAGAACCGTCTTCACTGGCCTCGACTTCGCGTACGCGCACCTTGACCTTGGCCTGCAGGTCCACCTTGCCGGCACCGTAGGCGCGATGCACCTCTTTGGCGTCGGAGAAGACCATGCCTTCGCCCAGGGCAGCGTGACGCTCACGGGTCATGTAGTACAGACCCAGAACCACGTCCTGGGACGGCACGATGATCGGCTCGCCGTTCGCCGGTGACAGCACGTTGTTGGTGGACATCATCAGCGCGCGGGCTTCGAGTTGGGCTTCCAGGGTCAGCGGCACGTGGACCGCCATCTGGTCACCGTCGAAGTCGGCGTTGTAGGCCGCACACACCAGCGGGTGCAGCTGGATGGCCTTGCCTTCGATCAGAACCGGCTCGAACGCCTGGATACCCAGACGGTGCAGGGTCGGCGCCCGGTTAAGCATGATCGGGTGCTCACGGATGACTTCGTCCAGGATGTCCCAGACCACGCCTTCCTCGCGCTCGACCATTTTCTTGGCGGCCTTGATGGTGGTCGCCAGGCCACGGTGCTCAAGCTTGGAGAAGATAAACGGCTTGAACAGCTCCAGGGCCATCTTCTTCGGCAGGCCGCACTGGTGCAGACGCAGGTACGGGCCGGTCACGATCACGGAACGACCGGAATAGTCGACCCGCTTGCCCAGCAGGTTCTGACGGAAACGACCCTGCTTACCCTTGATCATGTCGGCAAGCGATTTCAGCGGGCGCTTGTTGGTGCCGGTAATGGCACGGCCACGGCGGCCGTTGTCCAGCAGCGCATCGACCGCTTCCTGCAGCATCCGTTTCTCGTTGCGCACGATGATATCGGGCGCGTTCAGTTCGAGCAGGCGCTTGAGACGGTTGTTGCGGTTGATCACCCGACGGTAGAGATCGTTCAGGTCGGAGGTGGCAAAACGGCCGCCGTCCAGCGGTACCAGCGGACGCAGATCCGGCGGCAGCACAGGCAGCACGCTCATGATCATGTCGCCCGGCTTGTTGCCGGAATACAGGAAGGCCTCAAGGATCTTGAGACGCTTGCTCAGTTTCTTGATCTTGGTTTCGGAATTGGTCTGCGGAATTTCTTCGCGCAGGGTATCCACTTCCGCCTGAAGATCGATGTCTTCGAGCAGTTCCTTGATCGCTTCGGCACCCATGCGCGCGTCGAATTCATCACCGAATTCTTCCAGCGCTTCATAGTACTGCTCGTCGTTCAGCAGTTGGCCGGTTTCCAGCGTGGTCATGCCCGGGTCGATCACGATGAACGACTCGAAGTACAGGACCCGCTCGATATCACGCAGGGTCATGTCCAGCATCATGCCGATGCGGGACGGCAGTGATTTCAGGAACCAGATATGGGCGACCGGGCTTGCCAGCTCGATGTGCCCCATACGCTCACGACGGACACTGGCCAGTGCAACCTCGACACCACACTTCTCACAGATGACGCCGCGATGCTTGAGACGCTTGTACTTACCGCACAGGCACTCGTAATCCTTGATCGGGCCGAAAATCTTGGCACAGAAAAGGCCGTCACGCTCGGGCTTGAAAGTGCGGTAGTTGATG
Organism: Marinobacter oulmenensis; assembly: GCF_014201735.1. GTDB lineage: Bacteria > Pseudomonadota > Gammaproteobacteria > Pseudomonadales > Oleiphilaceae > Marinobacter > Marinobacter oulmenensis. Next base: position 174,182 of record NZ_JACHFE010000007.1, read on the forward strand.
GTCTCGGGCTTCTTGACCTCACCGAAGGACCATGAGCGAATCATGTCGGGAGATGCCAGCCCGATACGGATGGCATCAAATTCCTTGCTCTGATTCTGGCTCTTGAGAAGATTCAGCAAATCTTTCATCAGTAAAAGCTCCGGATGGCGTTAATCTCGGGCGGGTGCACAAGGCACCCGCTCACGCTGCCAAAAATGTTTCGGCTCACTCGGATTCCAGCTCGATGTCGATACCCAGCGAGCGGATTTCCTTGACAAGAACGTTGAAGGATTCGGGCATGCCCGGCTCCATGCGATGATCGCCATCGACAATGTTCTTGTACATCTTGGTCCGACCGTTCACGTCGTCAGACTTCACGGTGAGCATTTCCTGCAGGGTATAGGCGGCACCGTAGGCCTCCAGAGCCCAGACTTCCATCTCACCGAAGCGCTGACCACCGAACTGAGCCTTACCACCCAGCGGCTGCTGGGTAACCAGACTGTAGGAACCAGTGGAACGCGCATGCATCTTGTCGTCAACCAGGTGGTTGAGCTTGAGCATATACATGTAGCCCACGGTTACCGGGCGATCAAAGGCTTCACCGGTACGGCCGTCGTAAAGCTTCACCTGGCCACTGGGATCCATATCCGCCAGTTCCAGCATCTGCTTGACCTCAGCCTCCTTGGCGCCGTCGAAGACCGGCGTCGCCATCGGAACACCCTCGCGGAGGTTGCCGGCCAGAGTCAGGATTTCCTGATCGTTCAGGGAATCCAGATCGACCTTGAACACCTCGTCTGAGTGGTTATAGACCTGATCCAGCAGTTCGCGCAGCTCGGCCACCTTGCGCTGCTCTTCCATCATCCGGGAGATCTTCTCACCCAGACCCTTGGCGGCGGCACCCAGATGGGTTTCCAGAACCTGACCGACGTTCATCCGCGACGGTACACCCAGCGGGTTCAGAACCACGTCAACGGTGGTGCCGTACTCGTCGTGCGGCATGTCTTCGATCGGCATGACCGCGGAGATAACACCCTTGTTACCGTGGCGGCCGGCCATCTTGTCACCCGGCTGGATACGACGTTTGATCGCCAGATAGACCTTGACGATCTTGAGCACGCCCGGGGCCAGATCATCGCCCTGCTGAAGCTTCGATTTCTTGTCGTCGAAACGGGCTTCGTGCTCTTTCTTGCGATCTTCCAGGCCCTGCTCGGATTTCTCGAGCAGTTCGTTCAGCGCCTCATCCTTCATCCGGAGCTTGAACCAGTCCGGACGCGGCAGTTCTGCCAGATAGGCCTCGTCCAGTGTCGCGCCTTTCTTCAGACCCGGGCCACTGATGACTTCCTGGCCTTTCAGGGCATTGGTCAGACGCTCGTAAGTTGCGCCTTCAACGATCCGGTACTCGTCCTTCAGATCCTTGCGGTACTTGTCCAACTGCTCTTTCTCGATGGACTGGGCACGCTGATCCTTCTCAATACCGTCACGGGTGAAGACCTGCACGTCGATCACCGTACCGCGGGTACCGGTGGGTACGCGCTGGGAGGTATCCTTAACGTCAGACGCCTTCTCACCGAAGATGGCACGCAGGAGCTTTTCCTCCGGCGTCAGCTGGGTCTCGCCTTTCGGCGTGACCTTACCGACCAGGATGTCACCCGGGCCGACTTCGGCACCGATGTAAACGATACCGGACTCATCCAGCTTGGACAGCGCGCTTTCACCGACGTTCGGGATGTCCGCGGTGATTTCCTCGCTACCGAGCTTGGTATCCCGGGCCACACAGGTCAGTTCCTGGATGTGGATGGTGGTCAGGCGATCTTCCTGAACCACTTTTTCCGAGATGAGGATGGAATCCTCAAAGTTATAGCCGTTCCACGGCATGAACGCGATGCGCATGTTCTGGCCAAGGGCCAGCTCACCCAGATCCACGGACGGGCCGTCGGCGAGAACATCGCCACGAGCAACCACATCACCCTGGCTCACGATGGAACGCTGGTTGATGCAGGTGTTCTGGTTCGAGCGGGTGTACTTGGTGAGGTTGTAGATATCCACACCCGCGTCACCGGCTTCGGTTTCACCGTCGTTGACACGAACCACGATCCGTGCCGCATCGACGCTTTCGATGACGCCACCGCGACGTGCCGTGACACAGACACCGGAGTCCTGTGCGACTGTCCGCTCAACACCGGTACCGACCAGCGGTACCTGAGCTTTGAGGGTAGGCACAGCCTGACGCTGCATGTTCGCACCCATCAGGGAACGGTTGGCATCGTCGTGCTCCAGGAACGGAATCAGGGATGCCGCCACCGACACCACCTGGCGCGGGGAGACGTCCATGAAGTTGACCGCTTCCGGCGGTGCAACGGTGAACTCGTTCATGTGCCGGACGGTAACCAGTTCGTCGTTCAGACGATTCTGCTCATCGGTGCTGGCACTGGCCTGGGCGATGATGTAATTGCTCTCTTCAATCGCGGACAGGTACACCACTTCGTCGGTCACCTGGCCATCCACCACCTTCCGGTACGCACTTTCCAGGAAGCCGTAGGAGTTGGTCCGGGCATAGGTAGCCAGTGAGTTGATCAGACCGATGTTCGGACCTTCCGGGGTCTCGATCGGGCAAACACGACCATAGTGCGTCGGGTGCACGTCACGAACCTCGAAGCCGGCACGTTCACGGGTCAGACCACCAGGCCCAAGCGCGGAAATACGGCGCTTGTGGGTGACTTCAGATAGCGGGTTGTTCTGATCCATGAACTGGGACAGCTGGCTGGACCCGAAGAATTCCTTGACCGCAGCAGCTACCGGCTTGGCATTGATCAGGTCCTGCGGCATCAGGCCTTCGCTTTCCGCCAGGCTCAGACGTTCACGAACCGCGCGTTCGACCCGGACCAGGCCGACACGGAACTGGTTCTCGGCCATTTCGCCAACACTACGGATACGACGGTTGCCCAGGTTATCGATGTCATCAACCTGCCCCTGACCATTACGGATAGAGATCAGGGTCTTGAGGACGTCGATGATGTCCTGGTGCGCCAGAATGCCTTCACCTTCGCTCTCTTCACGACCCAGACGACGGTTCAGCTTCATCCGGCCAACCGCAGACAGGTCATACCGCTCTTCAGAGAAGAACAGGTTGTTAAACAGGTTTTCCGCCGATTCTTTGGTAGGCGGTTCGCCCGGGCGCATCATCCGGTAGATTTCAACCAGTGCCTCGAGCGGGGTGCGGGTCGGATCGATACGCAGGGTATCGGACATGAACGGACCGCAGTCGAGATCGTTGGTGTACAGGGTCTCAACGTCCTTGACACCGGCTTCCAGAATGGTGGAAACCACTTCTTCGGTGAGCTCGGTATTACACTCCACCAGCACTTCGCCGGAGGACTGGTCAATCATGTCCTTGGCCAGGACACGGCCGTAAACGTACTCAACCGGCACGTCCAGCTCGGTAATACCGGCTTTTTCCATCTGCTTGATGTGGCGCGCGGTAATACGGCGGCCTTCCTCGACGATCACGCTGCCGTCGGGATCCTTGATGTCGAAGGTGGCAATGTCGCCACGCAGACGGCTCGGGACCAGCTCCAGCTTGCATGTTTCCTCACCCAGGGTGAAACGGGTGGTATCGAAGAACATGTCAAGAATCTGCTCGGAGGTGTAACCCAGAGCGCGCAGCAGGATGGAGGCCGGCAGTTTCCGACGACGGTCGATCCGGACAAACACGGAATCCTTCGGATCAAACTCGAAGTCCAGCCAGGAGCCGCGATAGGGAATGACCCGCGCGGAATACAGCAGTTTGCCGGAGGAATGAGTCTTGCCCTTGTCGTGGTCGAAGAACACGCCCGGCGAACGATGCAACTGGGAAACAATAACACGCTCGGTACCGTTGATAACGAAGGTACCGTTTTCAGTCATCAGGGGCATTTCGCCCATGTAGACTTCCTGTTCCTTGATGTCCTTGATCGCCTTGTTGGAGGAATCCTTGTCATAGATGATCAGGCGGACTTTTACACGCAGCGGCGCGGCATAAGTTACCCCCCTGAGCTGACATTCCTTGACGTCGAACACCGGCTCCCCGATACGATAACTCACGTATTCGAGTGCGGCGTTGCCAGAGTAACTGACAATCGGGAATACGGATTTGAAGGCTGCGTGAAGACCGGTTTCCCGGCGGTCCTCAGGAGCGGCTTCCATTTGCAGGAAGTCCCGGAATGAATCGAGCTGAATAGACAGCAAATAGGGGACACCCATCACGGAAGGCAATTTACTAAAATCTTTGCGAATCCGCTTTTTCTCAGTATAGGAGTAAGTCATCTGCATTCCCCAGCTTTAGACCTGATACCTGGTATCAAGAAGCAATCAAATGTTCTGCTTCGGGGCCGAATTGCTCGGCTTGTCGCGCCGTCTTGAACAAGACTCTGGTCACTGGCCTTCGCTTACGCTTTCGGCCGACTTCAACACACCAGAATCTATAGCATATACAACAGAAAAAGGCCGGTGGCTCAGAGCCACCAGCCCATCCATGCTTATCGCACGGTGTCGATCAACAGCCGACGATTACTTGAGCTCAACAGAAGCGCCTGCTTCCTCAAGTTTCTTCTTGGCTTCTTCGGCGTCGTCTTTGGAAGCGCCTTCTTTAACAGTTGCCGGAGCACCGTCAACCATTTCCTTGGCTTCCTTCAGACCCAGACCGGTCAGCTCACGAACGGCCTTGATAACGTTGACTTTCTTCTCGCCAGCGCCGGTCAGAACCACGTCGAATTCGGTCTGTTCTTCAGCGGCAGCGGCTTCGCCACCACCAGCGGCCGGAGCAGCGGCAACCGCGGCTTCAGCAGAAACACCGAACTTCTCTTCCATAGCTTCAACGAGCTCAACAACTTCCATTACGCTCATTTCAGCAATTGCATTCAAAATATCGTCTTTAGACAGAGCCATGACTTTCTCCCAAAAGTTTCAAAATGGTGTTAAACAGAATCAAGCAGCTTCGCGCTTCTGATCGCGGACTGCTGCTACAACACGCGTAACCCTGCCCGGAATATCGTTCAGGCTGCGTGCGAGCTTGGTAACTGGTGCCTGGGTAACAATGGCCAGCTTGGTCAACGCTTCGTGGAGCGTCGGCAGCTTGGCGAGGCGATCAATCTGATCAGCGCTGTAGAATTCACCACCTACAGCCAGACCCTTGATTTCGAAAACCTCTTTCTCCTTGGCAAAATCCTTCAGCAGGCGAGCGCCGGCACCAGGATCTTCCATGGAGAAGGCCAGGATGGTCGGGCCAACCAGAGCTTCGTCGATGCACTCGAACTCGGTGTCACGAATGGCGATCTTGGCCAGGTTGTTACGAACAACCTTCAGACGCACATTTTCGGCACGAGCCTTGGCACGAAGCGCGGTCATGTCACCAGAGGTGACGCCGCGGTAGTCAGCCATAACCACAGACAGAGCAGTACCAGCAGTCTCGTTGACTTCAGCGACGATCGCTTTCTTGTCTTCGAGTCTAATTGCCACTGGTTTTCTCCTTGATTTCGCCGGTCTATCCGGCAAACCCATCATTGCCCGGGAACGCTCGCCCCCGCCTTTCGGCGGGGAGAGGCTACCCTTTGGGCGCCTTAACGGTGTTTGGGTTCAGAGAGAACGTCTTCACACCGTCTGCGCAGGCGTTGCTTTAACCCTTGTGGCGCATTCGCACCTCGGGGGCCTGCGGTCTTTGACAGCCTTGGCTTCCGCCCAGACTACAAAGTAACTACCGATCAGATGCTCAGAGTGCTCTGGTCGATAGCCAGGCCAGGACCCATGGTCGACGACAGGGTGATCTTCTTGAGATACACACCTTTCGCGGACGCAGGCTTGGCCTTTTTCAGATCTGCCACCAGAGCTTCAAGGTTTTCCTTGATGTTCTGGGCAGAGAATTCAACATTGCCCAGCGGGGCATGAATGATGCCGTTCTTGTCAGTCCGGTACCGGACCTGACCCGCCTTGGCATTCTTCACGGCCGTCTCGACATCCGCAGTCACCGTGCCCACTTTCGGGTTCGGCATCAGACCACGCGGACCGAGGATCTGGCCCAGCTGACCGACAACACGCATGGCATCGGGAGTCGCGATAACCACGTCAAAATCCATGTTGCCTTTCTTGACGTCTTCAGCCAGCTCGTCCATACCGACCACGTCGGCACCGGCGGCGGTGGCTTTCTCGGCGTTGGCGCCCTGGGTAAACACAGCGACACGAACGTTCTTACCGGTGCCGTGAGGCAGCACGGTGCTGCTGCGTACAACCTGGTCGGATTTACGCGCATCGACACCCAGGTTAACAGACACGTCAACAGATTCTTTGAACTTCACGTTCTGGCCCAGCTCGACCAGCAGCTCTACCGCCTCGTCTACGGTGTAGCTGCGGGTTGCCTCAACCTTTTCGCGAATCAGCTTCTGGCGCTTAGTCAGTTTTGCCATCTTAGAGGCCCTCCACGTTCAGGCCCATGCTGCGGGCAGTTCCGGCGATAGTGCGAACAGCTGCATCCATGTCGGCGGCAGTCAGGTCCGGCTCTTTGGTCTTGGCAATTTCCTCGAGCTGCGCCCGAGTAACAGTGCCAACCTTGTCGGTGTTCGGCCGACCGGAACCGCTCTTGATGCCAGCTGCTTTTTTCAGCAGAACCGGCGCAGGCGGGGTCTTGGTGATGAAGGTGAAGCTACGGTCACTGTAAACGGTGATGACCGTCGGAATCGGCAGACCTGGCTCCATACCCTGAGTCTGGGCATTGAAGGCCTTACAGAATTCCATGATGTTAACACCGCGCTGACCCAGTGCCGGACCAACGGGGGGACTCGGGTTGGCCTGACCGGCAGCAACCTGAAGCTTGATGTACGCTTCGATTTTCTTTGCCATTTTAATCTCCTATGGGTTCGAACGCCTCTCGGCTCCCCTGTTTCAGACACAAAAAGCCCGCAACGCATCGTGGCGAGCGAGCTCTTGCTTTTTTGGGTGCGGGCTTACTCTTTCTCGACCTGACCGAACTCCAGTTCGACCGGAGTAGAGCGACCGAAAATCAGCACCGCAACCTTGACCCGACTCTTGTCGTAGTCAACTTCTTCTACCACGCCGTTAAAGTCTGCAAACGGACCTTCAACAACGCGAACAATCTCACCTGGCTCGAACAGCGTCTTCGGCTTGGGCTGATCAGCACCGCTTTCGACACGGCGAAGAATAGCTTCAGCCTCACGCTCGGTAATCGGAGCCGGCTTGTCTTTTGTGCCACCGATAAAACCAAGAACCCTCGGCGTATTCTTGACAAGATGCCATGTCGCGTCATCCATTTCCATCTGGACCAGTACGTATCCAGGATAGAATTTACGCTCGCTCTTGCGCTTCTTGCCATCCCGCATTTCGACCACCTCTTCGGTCGGAACCAGGATCTCGCCAAAACGGTCTTCCATGCCTTCGAGCGCTACACGCTCTTTCAGAGTGCGCATCACATGCTTCTCGAAGCCAGAATACGCATGAACGACGTACCAGCGCTTAGCCATTGCACACTCCCATTAACCAATAAACCCGGCGACCAACCAACTGATCAGGGAATCCATACCCCAGAGAATCAGAGCCACCACCAGAACAAAGATCACCACAATCGCCGTGGTCTGAATCAGTTCAGGCCGGGTAGGCCATACCACTTTCCGGATCTCGACACGAGCTTCTTTCAGGAGCACGGCAAACCGACGCCCCCGGCCTGTCTGCAAAGCCACAAACGCAGCAACCAGGCCCAGAGCAACCAGCCCCAGCACCCGGTACAGCAGTGACTCAGCACCAAAATACAGATTACCCACAACACCGGCGGCAATCAGAACGAAAACAACCAGCCATTTCAGAGCATCGAAACGGCTGGCTGATTGAACGGCTTTTGACTCCATGGGAATCAGCTTATGTATCCGGAGTTAAAAAAATGGCAGGCCAGGAGGGAATCGAACCCCCAACCTGCGGTTTTGGAGACCGCTGCTCTGCCAATTGAGCTACTGGCCTGCACCGAAACCATTTAACGGTGCAACAAAAGGGCCACCAGAGCAGCCCTTCCGTTTTCAGATCAACCGCTAATTACTCGATGATCTTGGATACCACGCCGGCACCCACGGTACGACCGCCTTCACGAACCGCGAAGCGCAGGCCTTCTTCCATGGCGACGGGGACGATCAGGGTAACAGCCATCTTCACGTTGTCACCCGGCATTACCATTTCCACGCCTTCCGGCAGCTCACAGGAACCGGTCACGTCAGTGGTCCGGAAGTAGAACTGCGGACGGTAGCCCTTGAAGAACGGGGTATGACGACCACCTTCTTCTTTGGACAGGACGTAAACCTCACCTTCGAACTTGGTGTGCGGAGTGATGGAACCCGGTACCGCCAGTACCTGGCCACGCTCAACGTCGTCACGCTTGGTGCCACGCAGCAGCGCGCCAATGTTCTCGCCTGCGCGACCTTCGTCGAGCATCTTGCGGAACATCTCAACACCAGTACAGGTGGTCTTCTGGGTGTCACGAATACCAACGATCTCGATTTCGTCGCCAGTCTTGATCACACCACGCTCAACACGACCGGTCACAACAGTACCACGACCGGAGATGGAGAAGACGTCCTCGATCGGCATCAGGAACGGCTGATCGATGGCACGCTCCGGCTCAGGGATGTACTCGTCCAGGGCTTCTACCAGCTTCTTGACAGCGGTAGTACCCATTTCGTTGTCATCCTTGCCTTCCAGCGCCATCAGCGCGGAACCGGTTATGATCGGAGTGTCGTCACCCGGGAAGTCGTACTGGCTCAGCAGATCACGAACTTCCATTTCCACCAGTTCGAGCAGCTCTTCATCGTCGACCATGTCCGCTTTGTTCAGGAACACAACGATGAACGGTACGCCAACCTGACGGGACAGCAGGATGTGCTCACGAGTCTGCGGCATGGGGCCGTCAGCTGCGGAACACACCAGGATTGCGCCGTCCATCTGGGCCGCACCGGTGATCATGTTCTTCACATAGTCAGCGTGACCCGGGCAGTCAACGTGCGCGTAGTGGCGAGTCGGGGAATCGTACTCAACGTGGGAAGTCGCGATGGTGATACCACGCGCTTTTTCTTCCGGTGCGTTATCGATCTGGTCGAACGCACTGGCGCTGCCACTGCCCCAGACTTCGTGACAGACACGGGTCAGTGCCGCGGTCAGAGTGGTCTTGCCGTGGTCAACGTGACCAATGGTACCCACGTTTACGTGCGGTTTACTACGCTCAAATTTTTCTTTAGACATTCGACCAATCCTCCTGTCGACTCAGGATCGCAACGTTGACCAGACAAAAGATGGAGCTCATGGGCGGATTTGAACCGCCGACCTCACCCTTACCAAGGGTGTGCTCTACCAACTGAGCTACATGAGCAAAACCAAATTGGAGCGGGCAGCGGGAATCGAACCCGCGTCATCAGCTTGGAAGGCTGAGGTAATAGCCACTATACGATGCCCGCAAGCAATAAGTGGTGGAGGGGGCAGGATTCGAACCTGCGAAGCTTTCGCGTCAGATTTACAGTCTGATCCCTTTGGCCACTCGGGAACCCCTCCCGATCGAGCCCGCAACCGGACCCAACAAAACTTAAGTGGAGCTGGCGGACGGAATCGAACCCCCGACCTGCTGATTACAAGTCAGCTGCTCTACCAACTGAGCTACGCCAGCTCACGTTCGCCTCATCAGCGAGGGCGGTATACTACGGACTTTTACCGAGGCTTGCAACACCTTTACAGGCATCCCGATCGACAAACTCGATCTTTGTTTCGGTATCCGCTTCAACCGCTTGAAGCCGCTCAATTTCCGCACCGGCTTCAACCCTGAAAACGAGGGCGTATCCTATACGATTCCGGGGGAATTTGGCCAGTACCGCATCGGGATTTTTCCGTTTTTTTTCAGCCAGAACAGATTCAGCGGCGCTAAGGGACTCAAACAGACCGAGCGATATTGCATTGCGGTATTCGCCGGAGGCGACAATATAGGCATCCTCATCACCGCCAAGGGACTGTAGCCGCTCCAGTTCCTCGCGGGCCAGATCAAAGGACTCAAAAGGAATCAGTATCCAGTTCAAGGGAGCCAGCTCATGCCGGCCCTCCTTAACCAGGAACGGCACTCCCGCGTTCTGCCCGGCCGACATTGCTGCGTCGGGCGCTTCAAACCAGCCCAGCCGAACACACCGATAGCCCTTACTGATGCCATCACTTCGCTCCGGTAATTTCAGGGAGGACACCCGCGGGAGACTACCCGAGGCCACTGCGTGCTTTTCACCTCCGCCGGCCTGAAACACATACCAGAGCGCCAGATTGACGACCACCAGCCCGAGCACCAACCACTTCATTGGCCGGCCTCCTCCCTCACAACGAGTTCCAGACCCTCGAAGACGAGGTCCGGCAGGACATCGCCCTCCAGACCCAGTGCCGTCAGTCGCCGGGCGTCACCGCCTGTGATAACGATCCTTTCAAGTGAATGTGCGGCCACATCCTCCCGAATCTGCAGGATCAGTCCCCGCAAAAACCAGTTGAGCCCGTTATTCACACATTCAGACGTACTCCGTCCGGGGTCACATTCGAGCGTATCGTTACTCTGGAAGCCAATCCTCGCCGCATCGTGGTTGAGACTTTTGCGCATCATCTGCAGACCAGGGACAATGAAGCCCCCAAGGTGCTGGCCCCGGCCATCAACGTAGTCCGCCGTCAATGCCGTGCCGGCATCGATCACCATCAACGAGCAACGGTAACGGCACCAGGCCGCAAGCATCGCGTGCCAACGGTCGGCCCCCATCCGGCTCACGTCTTCATAGGAATTGCGCAGTCCCGAGCGCTCCCGCTCCGACCAGTAGCAACGGACCGGTGCGGACGTCACCCTGGCCAGTCGCTGGCATAGCACGTCAACGCCATCATCTGCCCCGACGGTCGACACAGCCACCTGCCGGATAGAAGATCCCAGTGAACGCAGGTCTTCAAACAGTGCAGAATCCTCCAGGGCGCCCCGCCCTGCGCCGACCAGGCCAGCGGCCGACAACAACTGCCACTTAACGTGGGTATTACCCGAGTCGACCAGCAGTATCATGAATCCGCCCGCAGGCTGATATCCCCGGCACGAACCGATACGCGCTCATCGGGGGCATCCAACTGGTAGTTACCGTATGCGTCGATACCGGCCCCTTTGCCTTCCAGGGAGCCCCCCCGGGCGCGCAGGTACCGCCCCTGAAAGATATCCCGTTTCTGCCACGCTTCCTGAAAGATCCTGAAACCGCTCTTCTCAAACTGTGCCGCGGTGGCCACCATCTCGCTGACCATGGCTGCGGCCAGGCGGTTCCGCTCCCAGGCAGCGTCCGGCCACTGTAACGCCAGGCTTGTCCAGGGCTGGTCGACGGACTCTACATTGGTCATGTGGACATTGATCCCAACCCCAGCAATTACCTGGACCTGACCCTCCTGGAGTTCGCCATGAATCTCGACCAGAATACCGCCGAACTTGCGATCGTTGGCGTACAGATCGTTGGGCCATTTTAGCCCGACGCCAGATGCGCCGTTCGCTTCTATGGCGTTGGCCACTGCAACGCCCAGGGCGAGGCTCAGACCATCGAGCGCAGAGAATCCCCCCTCCAGGGTCAGCCCGAGGCTCAGGTACAGATTTTGCCCCTTGGGGCTCGCCCAATCGCGCCCGCGCCGCCCCCTACCGGCTGTCTGACTATCCGCCAGGACGACCGGAATACATCCGCCCGCTCGTAACAGGTGGTCCGCCACCTCGCGGTTGGTTGAGCCGACTTCCGGGAGCACCGCCAAATCAATCCGGTTTTCCATGCCATCGGCGAGCCCGCTAACAATGGCTTCGTGACTGAGCAGATCCAGCTTCGACAACAACTGATAGCCCTGGCCCTTGATTGTCCGTATCTCGACGCCATCAGCCTGGGCCTTGCGGATCTGCTTCCAGACCGCCGTACGGGACACGCCCAGCGACTCCGCAAGGGACTCCCCGGAATGCACCTGTTGATCTTCGAGAAGCGACAATAGACTACTGATTTTCATTCGTTGACGGTCCTGAAGGAAAAGAATCTGCCGGGATTAAACACCAGGTAAGCCGCAAATACAAAAACGTCGACCCCGCGGCTTTTCTGTGGTCATAAAAAAAGCCCCGACAGCTTTCGCTGTCGGGGCTTTTAGGTATTAGGAGCCTGCACCCTCGCGAGGGTGACGATGACCTACATTGCTCACGCCTGGCGGCGTTCGGCCCTTCGGGCCCGTGGTTATCGAGGGTGCTAGAGGTCCGGACCGGCAGCGCGGAGCGCTGCAGACGATGACCCGGAGCGGCCCGGGGACGGACCGCTCGTGCGCGCCTACCGGAGCGGTGCTCCGGTTGCCTGTGGCACCGGCTTGCACACCCCGTAGGTCACTTTTGTGAGGCTAATAAAAAACCCCAGCACGTTGCCGTGCTGGGGTTTTGTATTAGGAGCCTGACGATGACCTACTCTCGCATGGGCCATGCCACACTACCATCGGCGCAGATCTGTTTCACTTCTGAGTTCGGGATGGGATCAGGT
>NZ_JACHFE010000008.1 GCF_014201735.1 Marinobacter oulmenensis
GAGAAGGTGATCTGATCCATGGTGGCAACGATCCTATGCGGTTGACGATGGCCGTATTATCGCTGATTTTGGGGACTTATTCAGAGTCTCCCTAGGTGAAGCTGGACTTCTGGAAAAGGATCTGAAAGGCAAAAATGTTCACACTGTAGAGCACACGGAAAAGCCTGCAAGAGAGGGCTTTATGTCTGGCCTGTCTAACGTAGCTAAGCCGCTACTGGTCATTGCTGCTCGTTTTGGGAATGCAAATGTTGGCTACCAGGCTGAAGGTAAATGGTCGAACTATCACATGAAGGACTATCCTGTCACGGAAGAGGTGGTTCAGATGCCTGATGAGTCCCATGATAACTACATGGCTCGGGTGCATCAGACGATCGCAAGCGCTCGACAACAAACTCAAGTGTCTAAAGAAATACTGGAGCAGCTTCACGACACGTACCCAGGCGAAGGTGCTGATGAGGAGTCCGAGTAATCATGCGGCTTAGGCACATACCTATACTGGGACTTTTCCTCAAGTACCTGAATCTATATGCGGGGCAAGGAAAGCCAGAACATCTTCATAGGGTTGCGCCTGCGCCTCTTTGGCTTGATCGGGTCTTAGTTGAACTCATTATTAATCTTGTTTTTGTCGCGCTTCTTTTTGTTGCTGCGGGAGATGGGCGTCATGATCTTGATTTTTCCGGGCTAGCAGTCAGCGTATTCCCTTCCTTATTGGGGTTCGGGATTGGTGTTTTTGCGCTGATTTTTGTTTTGCCTGATGACTTCCTGACTTCGTTAGACAAGCGTTCAGCCAACACTGGAGTTGGATCAACTCTTTTAGTCGCGGATATGGCATTTCCGTTAATCTATCTGGCTTTTGGGTTAGCGGCATCAGCGATAATCGAAGAAATTTGGCCGTCTGTTTGGGGTCAAGCTGTGCTTTTGTTGATTTTCCTTTATGGCTTGACCCTGGTTTGTGACCTGATTTCTGGCATTGCTTCAGCGGCATATGCGCTGCGGCACAGACGAGGGAAGCAGGCTCAACAGGAAGTGGAGGCAGTACCAGATGGCGAGAAAAAGCCAGAGGAGTAATAGCAGAAATAAAACAATATCTTATATGCACAAAACCCGGCTTTGAGCCGGGTTTTTTTATGGGTAATTGATATGAAGCGACAACTACTTCTTGAACAGCTTGAGCGCCATGAGGGACTTCGCCTGAAGCCCTACAAAGACACCGTGGGCAAGCTCACCGTGGGCTATGGCCGCAACCTGGATGATCGGGGCATCAGTCAGGACGAAGCGGAATTCATGCTGGATAACGACATCGATGAGGTGGAGGAGGATCTGAGGCGGCTGCCGCTGTATCTCTCCCTCGATCCTGTCCGGCAAACCGTGATGGCCAATATGGCGTTCAACATGGGGTTGCCAACGCTGCTGACCTTCAGCCGGATGCTGGGAGCCCTGGGTGAACGTGACTGGGACCGTGCCGCTGCTGAGATGCTGAACAGCAAGTGGGCCCGGCAGGTGGGCCGGCGGGCAGAAGAGCTTGCCGATCTTATGCGCCGTGGCGAAGCCTGATAGCGAACTACTGACTATGGATAAGCGAATGCCGGAACGACTGATTCCAGAGCTCATTCAGGGCCTGCTGAAATACAAAGAAGCACTGCTGGCTATTGTCATTGGCCTTGTGGGTGGTGGCCTGTCGTTTCTTTCGGATGTGAAGAATGGCAAGCGAAAGTGGGACCTGACCGCGTTCCTGCTGGCTGCGTCGTCTGCGGGATTCCTGACACCATTTTTGTACATCGTGTGTGTGGACCTTTTCCAGTGGACTGCTGGCCTCTCTCTGGCTTGTAGCGGCATCGTTTCCCACATGGGCGCTGACAGGGTGCAGAAGATGCTGGTGGCCTTCTTTAGCAGGAAGTTCCAATGAAGACGCGGGTCATTGTCATGGTGGCTGTGGCCATTGGCCTGGTGGTTACGGGCTGGACTTCCCGTGGCTGGTTTGAGGATGCCAAGCGTCTGGCTGTGGTTGAAGACCGGCAGGAGCTGGCAGAGCAGATCCGGGGTGATGTCTCAGGCATAGCCCAGAGTGTTGAGCAGCGTCTTGGAGAGCTGCAGGCCAATGAACGCATTATCGACCGGGGGATTATCCGTGAGATCCAGAAGCCGATTTATCAGCGTGTGTGTGCTGAGCCTGCTGTTGTCCGCATGCTCAACGCAGCCCTCCGGGGTGAGCCTGACACCAGACCAGCAGAACCTGCTGGCCAAATGCCCCCAGGTGCCAGCCCAACTACGCAACGGGAAGGGCGGGGAGATGGTGCTGGTGATTAAGGAAGTGGCGGCCGTGTACCAGGATTGTGCCACTCGGCATAACGGGTTGGTGGATGCCCTGGAGGCCTACTGATGCCCGGTGCTATTCCCACTCCGTGCAGGGCTGCAACATGCCCGGCAGTGACCATCAACCGTAACGGTTACTGTGACGCGCACCAGGACAAGGCCAGTGGCTGGATGAACCAAGACCGTGGGTCAAGCGCAGAGCGCGGATATGGGGGCAGGTGGAAGCGTATTCGTGCCCGCATCATGCGCAGGGATAAGGCCTTATGTCAGCCATGCCTGGCAGAGGGCAAGGTGATGCCGGCAGTGGCTGTTGACCACATCATCAATAAGGCTGAAGGCGGTACCGATGCAGACGAAAACCTCCAGGCCATTTGTAAGCGCTGTCACAAACTGAAAACCCAGCAGGAATCTCTTCGAGCCCGGGGGCGGGGTTAAAAGTCTGAGGGGCAAAAGGTGTCGACCGCTGTCTGTCGGTGATTTTTTTTGATGGCAAAATTCAGGTAGGGGGGGTATCCGAAAGGGTGCCCCTTTTTTTATGGGTCGCAGACCAGAACCAGCACAACTCAAAGTTCTTCAGGGTAACTTCCGAAAGGATCGTCACAGCCACGGTGCGAATGAGCAGCGCCCCATTGGTCTGCCGGAGTGTCCGAAATGGATGCCCCGGGCGGCCAAGAAGTACTGGAACGAAGTAGGCCCTCAGTTGGAGGAGGCCGGGCTGATCTCGTTGCTGGACCAGGCCGCGTTCGCGGCGCACTGCGATTCCTACGGTAAGTTTGAGGAGATCACCAAAAAGCTGAAGCGCCTGGAGGACATGGTTGATCACACGCCGCAGAACTACGCGGTGCAGTCGGTGTACTTCCAGATCCGTAACAAGCTGTGGGACCAGGTGATGAAGAGCGCCAGCGAGTTCGGCTTGAGCCCGGCAGGTGCCAGCAAGGTTAAAACCCAACAGCAGGGGCAGTTGGATCTTGGCGGGTTTGGGGATCTTTGATGGCCCGGGACTACGTAAGCATTGCCCTGGAGTACGCAAATGCAGTTCTTAACGGTGACATCCCTGCCTGCAAATGGGTACGCCTGGCTTGCCAGCGTCAGTTGAACGATCTGGCCCGGGAGGGCACTGACAGCTTTCCGTATTGGTGGGAACCCCAGCTTGCGAACCGGGTTTGCCAGTTCATCGAATTGTTGCCCCATGTGAAGGGGGAGTGGGCACGGCACCGCAAGCGGTTGGAACTGTCGCCCTGGCAGATCTTCCGGCTGACAACGGTTTTCGGCTGGATCAATGAGGAAGGATACCGCCGCTTCAAGACCGCCTATAACGAGATGCCGCGAAAGCAGGGCAAGTCGTCGGAGACTTCTGGCGTTGGGCTTTACCTGCTGACTGCCGATGGTGAGCCAGGCGCCGAAGTGTACAGCGCCGCCACCAACCGAGAGCAGGCGCAGATTACCTGGAAGGACGCCAAGCAGATGGTGCAGCGCACGCCGGCCTTCCAGGCCCGGTTCGGCGTTGCTGCCAGCTCAAACAGCATTTTCGTTGAATCCGCCAACAGTGTGTTCCGCCCGCTCAGCCGCGACCAGGGCGGCAACCACGATGGCTTGAACGTGCACGGCGGTCTGATTGATGAGCTGCATGCTCACAAGACGCGGGAAATCTTCGACGTTATTGAGACCGGTACCGGCGCCCGTAAACAGCCATTGCTTTGGTTGATTACTACCGCTGGCTTCAACCGTGCCGGGATCTGTTACGAGCAACGCGCCTACGTGACGAAAATTCTGGAAGGCGTGGTGGAGGATGAAAGCTACTTCGGCATCATTTACACCATCGACGATGACGACGACTGGACAGAGCCCAGTAGCTGGGAAAAGGCCAACCCCAACTGGGGCGTGTCGGTGAACCC
This sequence comes from Marinobacter oulmenensis, assembly GCF_014201735.1. Taxonomy (GTDB): domain Bacteria; phylum Pseudomonadota; class Gammaproteobacteria; order Pseudomonadales; family Oleiphilaceae; genus Marinobacter; species Marinobacter oulmenensis. Next base: position 4,209 of record NZ_JACHFE010000008.1, read on the forward strand.
AGAGGATATTGAGCGGAAAGCCCGCAAGGCCATGACCATGGCTGCGGCCACAAACAACTTCCTGACCAAACACCTGAACGTGTGGGTGAATGCGGATACCGCCTGGATGGATCTGCAGGCCTGGGAGAAATGTGGTGATCCCGCCTTAACGCTGGATAAGTTCGAGGGTCGCAAGTGCTGGATCGGCCTGGATCTGGCCAGCAAGATCGACGTAGCCGCCCTGGTGCTGCTCTTCGAAGATGACGACGGCTGGGCCACCTTTGGCCGGTATTACATTCCTGAAGAGGCTGCCGAAGAGGGCAGGAATCAACACTACGCCGGTTGGGATCGCCAGGGGCTGATTACGCTAACGCCGGGCTGTGTTACTGATTTCGCATTCATTGAGCAGGATCTGCGGGAGTTCGCCAGCCGCTTCGATATTCAGGATGTCGCCTTTGACCCGTGGCAGGCCACGTACCTGGCCACCCGCATGCAGGAAGAGGGTATGCCCATGGTGGAGTACCGGCAAACGGTGGCCAACATGAGTGAGCCAATGAAGACCCTCGAAGCTCTCACGCTGGATCAAAAGCTACGCCACAACGGTGACCCGGTGCTGACCTGGATGATGTCGAACGTCGTGGCGCACCTGGATGCCAAGGACAACATCTACCCCCGTAAGGAATTCCCGGAAAACAAAATTGATGGAGTCGTGGCGCTGATCATGGCTCTGGGGCGGGCGATTCGCCAGCAGGAACCTGAATCTCAGTATGTGGACACTTCATTCTTAGGGCTTCTCTGATGGGACTATTTTTACGAAAGCGAACAGTGGAGCCGCAAGAGCCGAGCATGGATCTGGTGCGGCTGGAGGCGGAGCTGGAAAATACCCGGCGTGATCTCGCCAATGTACGCAATGAGACTCAGAGCTGGGGCAGTGGTTATGAGGCGCTGCAGGATCTGTTTGCGGCTCACGCGAACGTGGCCGGTGTTCATGTGGATGACAACACCGCCATGCGGGTATCGGCGGTCTATGCCTGCGTGCGGGTCATCGCCGGCGCTATAGGCAGCTTGCCGTTCCAGGTATACCGAAGTACTGAAAACCATCGGGAGCGTTTCAACCAGCACCCACTGTACCGGGTGATTCACACTGAGCCGAACCCGCAGTTATCAGCAGTGGTGTTCTGGGAAACGGTGGTGATGCACATTCTGCTGGCCGGAAACCACTTCAGCCTGATTGCCCGCAATCGTGGCGGCCAGCCCCTGGGGCTCACGCCGCTTAAGCCCAGTCGAGTTGAAGTAGACGAGCGTGGAGGACGGTTGATTTACTTCGTCTATTTCGATGATGGCAACTGGGCGGCCTTTGACCAGGACGACATTCTGCATGTTCCCGGCGTGGGATGGGACGGCCGGCGTGGCCTATCGGTCATTCGCAGTGTTGGGCAAAACAGCATTGGTACCGCGCTTGCCGCCGATGAATACAGCGGCAAGTTTTTCGCCAACGATTCCACCCCGCGTGGCTATATACGCTTTCCGGATGGCAAAAAACTGACCGATGACCAGGCGCAGGTGATCCGCGATTACTGGTTCGAGAAACACCAGGGAATCAGCAACAAGCACCTGCCGGCTTTTATTCCGGACGGTGGCGAATTCAAGGAAATCGAAATGTCGGCTGAAGACTCTCAGCTGATTGAAACCCGCAAGTTCCAGGTGAAAGACATTGCCCGCATCTTCGGTGTGCCGCCCCACATGATTGGCGACACCGAGGCCTCCAGCAGCTGGGGTACCGGTATTGAGCAGCAGTCCATCGGCTTTGTTCAGTACACCCTCAAGCCTCACTTGACCCGCATTGAGCAGGAAGTGAACCGCAAGCTGTTCCGCTCTGACGAGTACTTCGCAGAGTTCAACGTGTCGGGGTTGATGCGGGGCGATATCAAGGGTCGAAACGAGGCCTACAAAATCGCGCTGGGTGGTAACCAGCAAGTGGGCTACATGACCGTGAACGAGGTCCGCGCCCTCGAAAACTTGCCGCCGATTGATGGCGGCGATGAACTGTATAAACCAGCAACCGGAGGACGGCCCAGTGCGCAACAAGCTGATGAATCTGATCAAGGATAATCTGCAGGAGAAGCGGGATTTCCGAGTTCGCAGCGAGGGCGAAGAAGCGACCCTCTATCTGTATGACGTGATTGATGACCTTTGGGGAATCTCTGCCGAGATGGTCGCCCGAGAGCTGGCTGATTTGGATGTTTCCACCATTCACTTGCGTGTGAACAGTCCGGGCGGTGATGTGTTTGCCGGCCGTGCGATCCAGACCGTACTGGCGCAACACCCGGCGCGGGTGATTGCTCACATTGATGGCCTGTCAGCCAGTGCGGCCACGTTCGTAACTACGGCCGCTGATGAGATCCGCATGACGGATGGCGGGTTCTACATGATCCACAAGGGGTGGACGCTCCAGATCGGTAATGAAGACGACATGCTGAGTGTGGCGAAACTGCTGCGCCAAGTTGATGAGAGCATTGCCCGCACTTACGCCACCCGCTCTGGCCAGGCAGAAAACGACATCATTGCCTGGATGGCTGATGAAACCTGGATGTCTGCTGAGGAAGCGAAGGAGCGTGGTTTTGTTGATGCCATTGATGTGGTGACCAAAGGCAGCGCAGCCCAGAACATGAGCCGTTTCAACCTCAACGCCTACAGCAAGGCACCGAAAATTGAACCGCCTGAGCCAGACCATCAGGCATACCGGGCGCACCTTGAACGGCGCCTGCAACTGGTTGGCGCTTAGCGGGCACCGTTAAGCACCTGAACAGCCGCCCACGGGCGGCTTTTTTTATGCGTGAAAACAGGAGCACGACTTATGAACCGGTCCATTCAGGCCCTGCGCGAAGAGCGCACCAAACTGGCGGCTGATGCCCGCAAGCTGCTCGATGATGTCGAGCCCGAAGAGTGGGGCAGCGAGCACAATGCCGAATACGACAAGCTGGTTGCCAACATTGAAAACCTGGACAGCCAGATTGACCGCCACCAGAAGCAGCTGGATATCGAGGCTGCCAACAAACAGTCCATTCAGGATCGTGCCGATATCAACGGCATTTCCACCGATGAGGCTGAGCACCAGGCGAATCAGGAGAAGGAAATCTTCAACACCTACATGCGTGGCGGTATGGATGCCCTGAGCATGGAGCAGCGCCAGATGGTGCTGGCCAAGGCCCGCGAGGTGCGCGGCGATATGTCCACCGGTACCGGATCCGAGGGTGGTTACCTCGTGCCCCGCGAATTCTCCACGATGATGCTGGAAGCCCTGAAAGACTTCGGCGGCATGCGTGAGGTGGCCAACATCATTCGCACCAACTCCGGTGCAGGCATGGACTGGCCCACCACAGACGCCACCTCGGAAGAGGGTGAAATTGTTGGCGAGAACGGTGCGGTTACCCGGCAGGACGCCACTTTCGGTACCAAATCGCTGGACACCTTCAAGTTCAGCTCCAAAGCCATCGCGGTGCCGTTCGAACTGCTGCAGGACAGCGCCATCGATCTGGAAGCCCACATCATCGCCCGCCTGCAGCAACGCCTTGGCCGGGTGACCAACCGCATGTTCACCACTGGTACCGGTACCGGCCAGCCCGGCGGCGTGGTGGGTGCTTCTGCGGCCGGCCGCGTTGCTCCGACCGGTCAGACCGACATCGTCACCTGGGAAGACCTGCTCCACCTGAAGCACAGCGTGGACCCGGCCTACCGTAATGGCGCCCGCTTCATGTTCCATGACCAGACCTTGAAGCACCTCAAAATGATGAAGGACGACCAGAGCCGCCCGCTTTGGGTTCCGGGTGTCGCCATCGGTGAGCCGGACACCATTGATGGTTCTGGCTATGTGATCAACCAGCACATGCCGGAGCTGGCGGCTGGTTCCAAGGCGCTGCTGTACGGCGATTTCAGCAAGTACATCATCCGCGATGTTATGCAGTTCATGCTGTTCCGCATGACCGACTCCAAGTACACCGAGAAAGGCCAAGTCGGCTTCCTGGCCTTCATGCGTTCTGGCGGTGGCCTGATGGACGTCGGCGGCGCGGTGAAGCACTTCGCTACTGCAGCTTCCTGATGATCGGGAGGCTGCGGCCTCCCTGATCTTCCGGTACTTCATGAATCAGCCATAAAGGGAGACCCGACATGGCAGCCAAGAAACAGAACCAGCAAAGCCAATCCTCTGAAGCTCAGAAGTCGGATGCGCCGCAACAGCAGGAACTGGGGCAGGGTGACCAGCAGCAGGAGAATCAGGGACAAGCACCCGAAGCTAAACCTGATGCCACTAACGGTCCTGCAGACCAGGGCGGTGACGCGGCAGGCTCCACCTCTGATCCAGGTCCAGCGACAACGCCCGACCCTGGTGATAGCGAAGACCAGGATAGCGATGCCGAGCAGGAAGTATTCGTGCTGGTGGACCACAACCCGTTGGGCCTTAAGTGCGCCACCGTGGCCACGATGCCGGCTTCTCAGGCTGCAAGGCTGGAAAAGCAAGGCATTGTCGACACGGCTGAAGAGGCTGTTGTTCGTGGCAAGGCGAACCAGACCGGCGCGGCTGGCGGTGATCAGGTCATTGAGGATAACGACTGATGATCACCCTGGCCGAAGCAAAAGCCCATCTGCGTGTTGAGCATGAGGAAGAGGATGCCCTGATTCAGTCTCTGGTGGATGCCGCTGTGCTGAACCTGGAACACGAAACCGGGCGGGCTTTGCGAGTGCGGGAGGAAACGCTGGTGCTGGACCGCTGGCTCAATACCGTGGTGTTGCCATGGTGGCCGGTGCGTTCCGTTGTCGACATCACCTACGTGGACCCCATGGGTAACTCCCAGGCGCTGAGCAGCTATGCGTTGGATACACGGAAGTACCCGGCTAAGCTTCGGCCGGCCTTTGGTGAAGCGTGGCCGGAAGTAATTGATGGCCATGAGGTGATTGAAGTGCAGGTTGAGGTGGGCATGGACGCTCTGCCCGAAGATCTCAAACGTGCCGCCCTACTTTTGGTGGGCCACCTGTATGAGCATCGGGAGGCGGTCGTGATTGGCACCATCACCAGCACATTGCCGATGGCCGTTGAATACCTGGTGCAGCCTCACCGGATCATGAGGGTAGGGTAATGCAAGCCGGCAAACTCAAAGACCGAGTAACCCTATACAGCCCTCGCACCGGCACCAACCCGCCAACCTGGCCGAAAGTTGGCAAAGCCTGGGCCGGATTCGCTGAACCCAAAAGCGCTGGCCGGGCAGAACAAACCGGCCTTCGCGCGAGTGATAGCACGTTTGTGCGCATGCGGTACCGCCCCGGCGTCAGTCATGGTCAGCTTATCCAGCGGGATGGGGATTGGTACATCATCGAATCAGTGGAGCCGGGCCAGAGCCGCAGTGAGCTGATCATTTCGGCCAGGCGCATCATTGGCGAGGGCGCCACCTATCACCAGAAAGATGGCGCTGAAGATATCCCGGTGCTGGCTTTCCTTACCCGGGAAAACATTTACGTGGGCCCCATGAATGAGCCGCGCCATCAGATTGAGCTGTTCCAGCCTCAACTGCCTTACCCCTGGGGCCGCCGTGGTGACGCGGTAACCCTGAACGGCGCCAGCTATATTGTTGATGGCGTGGTGGAGGGGAGTGATGACGGGATCACGCTTCGAATAATGGGGACTTTGTGATGGCAAGGCGTAGACCTGGTGTTCAGCTCACCGGCCTGGAGTCGGCCGTTGAAAGCTTGAAAAACCAGCCCGCAGCCATTCGGCGGGCCACCCGCGCCGCTATCAACGACCAAGGCCGCGAGAGTAAGAAGGAACTGGCTCAGAAGATTGCCACCGATGGCATTTCCCGCGCCAAAGCCGGCGGACAAATAAAGCTTCAGCGAGCCACCAACAAAGATCCGGTAGCAGTGCTGGCCCCCACCAGCCGCCGAATCCCATTCCGTTTCTGGAAAACCACGACGAAAGTCACCGACAGCACCGGAACCCGTGCCAGCGTTTGGATACGCAAAGGCGGTCAACTGATGCGCGTGTGGGGCTTTGTGAACCCGAAGGCCCGCAAGCGGCGAGTGCTGGCTCGGTATCGCAAGGCTGGAGAAGACCGACTCCGCGAGGCCTCTGGCCACAGCATCAAGTTGCACTTTCAGGCCGCCGCCGATGATCGCTACCGCAAGTCTGTTGGTGAAAGTCTGGGTGACAAGTTCATTCACCGTTACAACGAGCAGCTGAAGAAATGACTGATAAAGCTAAAGCGACGCAGGTGGTGGATGAGCTGATTCGCCGGCTGAATGAAATCAACCAGGCCAACGGCTACGCCACTGATCTTCCGGAACCCGTGCTTGACGATGATCCGGCCCTGTATTTTGACCAGCACAGCCACTTGCCCTGCATTGGTATTCGCAACCTGACCGACCGCCTTGCCACCAAAGGCAGCACCTCAACCAACCAGACACGAACGGTAGAAATCGTGGCCTACGTGGCCCGAGAGCAGGGCGCCCGCGCCCGGCAAGACCACTTGCTGCAAGACATCTACCGAACCCTGTTCAGGCCAGAGAGCATCAAGTTCAACGGCCTGGCTGTCGAGATCGAAGCCGGCGAGGCTCAGCTCGACGACGTGGAACTCGGCACGAAGATTCTGCCGATCTACCTGCCGATCATCATCACGTATAACACCCTGAACTGGAGATAACCCATGGACCAATATCAAGACACTGGCCTCATCTTCGCCGGCAACATCTACATGAGTGAAATTGTGGATGGTGTGCCGGGTGAATTTGCGGGCCCCATCAACGTTTCCCGGCTGGAAATGACGCCTCCGCAGCCGGAGTCGGTAGACCGCACCAGTTACCAGCGTGACACCTACGGCCAGGTACTGGACTCCGTAAACCTTCCGGGCGAAGCCCCGCGCATGGCTATGGACTTTGACTCCCTGCCATCTGGCCTGCTGGCGGATGCTCTGGCCGGTACCAGCGAAGCCTACAGCGCCACCGTGCAAACTGTAACCGGAGAGTCGGTCACTCTGAAGCAAGGTCTCTGGAAAAAGCTGCCTTACCCCAACGTGGACGAAAGCACCATCACTGTCACGCTGGATTCAGACGGCACCACCGAACTGGTGCGCGGCACTGACTACGATGTGGAGCCGGTCAGTGGCCTGATTCGCGCCCTCAATGAAACCGGTGCCGTAGCCGTGACCGTGGATTTCGACACCCTGGAGGCCAGTGGTCAGCGCATTCTGGGAGCAACCGAAATCTCCAAAAAGCGCCAGATCATCATGGATGGCGTGAATCTGGTAACCGGCAAGAAAGCTCATGTGACCATCCACAGTGCCAGCTTCAGTGCCACTCAGGCGCTGGACCTGATGGCCCGTGAAATGATCACCGGCACCCTGGAAGGCACCATGACCACGCCTGCTGGCAAGACCAGTCCCTATGAGGTCGTGATGCACGACTAATTCCCATCGGGTGGTTTTGGACGCCCAATTATTCGCCACTGAATACCTGGAGAACACCATGACCAAACCAACGCAACAGGCAGCCCCGGACCTGGTTGAAGTCGAGTTGAAGAAAGCGCACCGCCACAAGGGTAAAGACTATCCGGCGGGTGAAAGCATTGAAGTCACCAAAGTCCAGGCGGAACGCCTGAAACGGCGGGAAGTGATCTGAGCTGACCGCCAACTGTAAGAAATACACCCCGCTCCGGCGGGGTTTTTCGTTTTTGGAGCACCCATGGCCAACCAGAAGCAAGAAGTTGAACTGCTGATTAAAGCCGGTACCGAGGGTCTGAAATCCCTGGGTCAACTGGTGAAAGAGCTGGAATCGTTGGGAGAAGACACCAGCGAAGCCAGCGAGAAGCTGGAAGGCCTTGCCGGTGCTCTGGATGAACTGCGCAGCCAGCAAAAACTGGTACGCCAGTTCGCTGATCTGAAGAGCCAGACCAAGGATCTGGCAGACCAGCAGGCCACTGCAAAAGAGAGAGCCACAGAGCTTGGCCGCGCACTTGCGCAGACCGAAAAGCCGACACGGGCGCAGCGTAACGAATTTGAGAAAGCCAAAAAGGCAGCCCGGCAGGCGGAGGACGCCTGGCAGGACAACCAAAGACAGTTAAACGGGCTGCGTGATTCCCTGGGGGAGGCGGGCATAAGCACCCGGGATCTGGCCAGCGAGCAACAGCGCATCAAGCGTGAAATTGCTGGCGTGGATGAGGAGGTCGGCAGTGTTACTCATGAGCTGTCGCAGATGAGGGACAACGCCCGGGCTGCTGCCAGAAGCTCGCGAGAGCTGGGCGAGGAAACGGAGGGATCCGGCAAGAAGGTCAAAAAGTTCCGGGAGCGTCTGAAGGGGCTTTCTCCGATTCTCGGCAAGGTTGGCAGTGGCCTCAAGACTGCAGGCCTGGCGGTCACAGGTTTTGTTGCTGCGGCTGGTGCATCTGCCGCCACCATGACCATCTTCAGCAAAGGCCAGGCGGAGCTTGCTGATGAATTGACCAATACCAGTAATGCCCTTGGTGAAAGCCGAAAGAACCTGCAGCTCTGGCGCATCGCGGGGGATCGGGTAGGGCTGTCTGGTGAAAAGGTCACCGACATTCTGCGCAATGTCACCGAGCGCCTGGGTGAGTTCAGCCGCACCGGCGGTGGTGAGGCCGTCGATGTAATGGATACGCTCAATCTGAAGATTGAGGAGTTTCGGAACCTTAGCCCCGCCGAGCAGATGCAGAAGCTTGGCCAGGCCATTGGGAGCCTCAGCAGCAAGTCCGAACAGGTGGCTCTTCTGGAGAAATTGGCCAGCGACGCCAGCCAGCTCCAACCACTGCTGGATGATAACGCCGCTGGCCTGCGGGCCATTTTCGAGCAGGCCGAACAAGAAGGGGCGATCTACTCCGAGGAAGAGCTGAGCAAACTCAACCGCGCAAATGATATCTACAACGATATCGATCTGAAGATCAGGGGCCTGACCGCCCGCGTGGGTGCGGAGTTGGCGCCGGTTGTGGCCGATGCCACAAACCGGATCGTGGATCTTTTTGATCAGTCCGAGGGGGGAGAAAAGCTGGTTAGCCTTTTCCGGCGCCTCAGCGAATCGGCGGTTGGGTTTGTCGAGCGTCTGTCGGATAACTCAGATTCGCTGGGCGATAAGTTCTCCACTCTTACCAGTACTCTCTCATTTCTGGGAAATACTGCAACGGCTGTATTCCGTGGCGCCCAGGCTGCCGCAGCATATTTCCTGACGTTCCTGGCGACCGGCATTGCCGGTGTCATGACTGCGGTTCAGGGATTGGCGCTGGCCCTCAATAAGGTTGGGGCGGTCTCGGATTCGGCTTATCGCTCCATAGCTGCAAAGGCTGAAGCCGCCCGTGCTTCCGTTATGGACCTGCAGGCGCAGACTCTGGAATACGGAGCTGGAGCGGCCGAGGCTGCCAAGGCGGCTGTTAACGCATTCAATGAGACCGAAAGCGCTGCCAAAAAGTCGGCTGAGGAAGTGGAAGCGGCTGCCGGCACGCTGACGACTTTGCCGGAGGATATCAAGTCTGCTGCGCAGGCAGGGGAGGAGGCCCTAAAGCGCCAGTCGGAAGAGGCGCGGAGAGCCCGGGATGAACTCGGGGAGTTGGGTGTCGATTCCAGCCAGGTGCTGACCGGTGTCGCCAACGATGCGAGAGCGTCAATCGATAGTCTTGGCGAGATGGCCAACAAAATCGCAGAGGCAGGGTATGAGGGCGAGGAAGCTGCCAAGCTGTTTCAGAATGGCTTTGAGCAGGCCTTGGAAAAAATCAATTCCAAGGAAGGGCTGCAGGCTCTGCAGAGCGAAATTGAGTCCCTGGCTGAAAGTGGCCAGATCGGTTCTGAAGGCGCTGCCAAGGCTCTGGAGAAGGTTAGGCAAAAGCTCGTTCAGCTCAAACTAAGTGGTGACGATGCGGGCGGCGGACTCAAAGAAAACCTGAAGGGTGTAGAGGAGGAGGGCAAAAAGGCATCTGAAGCCGTCGACGATGTGGGTGACTCAGCCGAGGACTCTGGCAACAAAGCCGCTGCCGCCTTCGACTGGTTCGGCGCCGTACTGACCGCCGCCCGAACCGCTGTCACAAAGCTTTCCAAGTCTGCCCGGAATCTCTTCGAGAACGAAATCGGCAGCAACGCCTTTGTGCAGGAAGCGGAAAGCGCCCGAGAGGCGCTGTTCCGAGTGGACCAGGAGCTGACCCGGGTTCAGTCCTCGCTGAACCGCGTTGGTGCTCATGAGGGGTTCACCCGCTGGGCCCTGGAAACAGAAGAGGCCTCCCTCAGGGTCCAGCGCCAGTTCTGGAGCCAGGCTGCCGCCATGGAAAACCTGGTCGACCGGGTGAACTCGGGATCCTACTCCATGCAGGAACTCGACAACATCGCCGCCCGGGCCAACGACCGCTTTGACCTGCTCGACAGCCAGCGCCTGGCTGGCCTCCAGTCCGCGATTGACTCTGCCCGCAGCAAAATGGAAAGCCTCAAATCGAGTGCCGAATCGGCGCTTAACTCCCTGCGCCAGAGGCTGGCGGACATCAGTGGCGACACCGAAGAAGCCCAGCGCCTGCAGTACGAAGCTGAGCGCCAGCGCCTGGAAGAAGAGCGGGATCGGGCCCGGAAGGCCGGAGCTGATGAAGCTGCCGCCGATTACCAGAACGCGCTCGACACCCTTGAACAGATCTACAAGGTCGAGCAGCAAAACCGCAAAGAAGAGCAAAACGAGCGCGAGAAAAAAGCTGCCGACCGGGCGCGGGAGCAGGAAATGGCGGAGCTGGAGCGGCAGAATGCCCGACGGTCAAACAAGGCCAATCCGCCCGCCAACCAGCAAGTCTCCACCCAGCCCGTCAAAACGATCAACGTGAATCTGGGTGGCGAGACGTTCCGTGTCGTGGCGGAGGATGATACCGCGCTGCTCAATGCGCTCGAAAAAGCACGAGGTACCGCCGCATGATCACCCTCTCAGACGGCACAGAAACGATAGAACTGCCTGAAGATCTCAACTGGTCAGACCGCCACTGGTCACCCGTGGCGCAGGCTTTCACCCGCTCGGTTACCGGCAAGCCCATCATCCAGGAAGCGGCCAGCCAGCAAGGCCGGCCAATCACCCTGGAGCCGCCAACCGGCGGTGGCTGGATGCTGGCCAGCAACGAACCTCAGATCACCGACTGGCACGACACACCGGGGCAAAAGCTCACCCTGGACTACCACGGCGAGATCCACGCCGTGCAGTTCCGCCACCACGACGGTCAGGGCTACGAAAGCACCCCCGTGCGCTACGTGATCCAGCCAGCACAAGACCCCAGCCACCAGGTCATCCCCACATTCCGATTCATCACCGTGGAGCCGTAATCCATGCCTATTCAAGAACAGAACATCAAATTCCTGGCCAGCCAGGTCATGGACGACGTACCCGAAGGCGGCGGGGCGGCAACCGGAAACGAGATTCCGGATGGAGAAATGAACAACGTCTATCCGGATATCAGTGACCTCGATCGGGCTATGGGCCGCTTTAACCTGCGCAAGTTGTTTCTTGCTGTCCGGACGCTGAGCACTGATCTGTTCGGAGGCGCGAAAACCGTGGTCACCGCGCTGCCGGAAGACCCGGCCATCGGCTACACCCTGTTCACCACCGATGCCCCGTTCGACACCCGCGAACAGGCCGCCAACCGCGTGGAAGCCTATTTGTTCAAGGGGCCAATGTGGCACGGGGCGCTGTATGAAAACCACATCGAGGGCATGCGCCAGATCCGGATCATCCAGCGCGACGAAAGCACCACGCTGCCACCGCGCGGCAAAACCCTGTGCCTGGTGCAGAACGAAGGTGAGCCGGGTGAAAAAGAACAGTACGTGCGGGTAACCGATGTCAGTGCCGAAATGCAGACATTTACCGGTGAGGGTGGGCAGCCATTCCAGCGCCTGATCGTGTCGTTGGATCTGTCCGACGCCCTGCGCTTTGACTTCACAGGCCACCAGGTGAATGAATACGACAATTACAACTACAACATCGGTGCCCGCCTGCGAGACACCACCGTGGCCGATGCCACCCGTTACTTCGGCGCACAATACTTGCAAGCTGCTGCCAGCATCGGTGATTACTCGGTACGCGCGCAGAGCATGTTCACCCAACTCGTGCCAGCCGCCCAAAGCGAAGAACCGGTCACCAACCAAAGCCTGAACCCGGAAATCATCCGCACCATCAACGCCGGCACCCGCGATGTGGAAGCGCCACAGCAGGCGCATTCTTGGGCGCGGACAATCACCCCCGAAAACCGCTCCCGCAACATCGTTCAAACCCTGTCTCCGATCCCGGCCCCGGGCAGCCTCACGTTCTCATTCATGGCCCAGGGCAACTTCTACACCCTGACCGACAATGGCGAAGGCCAGCTCTCCGGCAGTGACCCGTCCATCGGCGTGGGCACTATCGATTACACCACCGGTGCGGTAAGCATCACCATGGGCGCCCTGCCAGATGTCGGAAGCAGTGTGATCGGCATCTTCGCCAGCCCGGTGCATTTCCAGAAGCTGGCGGGCCATGCCGACATAGACGCCACCATCACTCTCGAGCAAAGCGTTGGCGAACCCATCAAACCCGGCAGCCTGACGCTGACTTGGCTGGTGGATGGTGTCACCAAAACAGCCACCGCTGCCGCCAACGGCACCATCAGCGGAGACGCCACTGGTTACGCCAGCCACGTGGCCGGGGAGTTTGTGCTGGAGCTGACCACCCCGCCAGATCCGCAAACCAAACTGGGCGCGGACTACGAGCGGCAAACCGCTGAAACCCTGGTATTCAATGGCTTATCAGAAACCGATGGCATGGTGTCGCTGAATGTAGGTGAGGCGGTGGAGCCGGGGACCATGGAGGCTGAGTGGTATAGCGAGTCAGTCACCAAGCGAGACTCGGTTATTGTCGAAAATCGCATGCTTTGGGTGCCGGGAAAAAGGACGAATACTGAATCAACCACCCGTCGATACCACAACATAGTTTCTGATGACGGCACCGGAGGTTGGGCAGGATCAGCCGGTGCTGTCGATTACCAGAACGGTTCCGCAACCTTGGGAGTGTTGCCGGATGTAATGACCGAGCAGAACTGGAGCTCAGATACCGGGGAGTGGAGAAGTAGCAGCAATCAGTCCGGGTCCGAGGTTACGCGGTTTGCAACGGGTACAGTCACCGTCCGTTACGTGCCCGCTGGCGCTGCGGCTACAGCGGTTTCCACTGAGCTGGATCTGCCCCCGCTGCAAATCCGCGTGCTCCCGCGGCTGCTCGACATCCTGACCGTTCAGGGTTCGGTTGAGTTCATCTGGAACGGCAAAACCTACATTGACCGCCAGGGCGCCATCTACACCGACATTCAGGCCAACGGCAGCGGCACCCCAGTCGGATCCATGGATTACCTGAGCGGTACTGCGACCTTGGACGATTACGACACCGGCAGCGGCGCGGTTGAGGTCACCAGCCTGCTGGGCGTGTATGGCGACTGGTTCACCGGCGAAACGTTTTTCCGCGCGCCATCTGCCCCGCTGATCCCGCAAAGCCTGCAGGTGCTCGCCACCACAATCGAAGGCGAACAGATCAGCGCCACATCAGACCAGGACGGCAACATCGTAGGCGACCGTGCCACCGGCCAGATCAATTACCAGTACGGCACCGCCGAAGTGGCGTTTGGCCAGCTCGTGGACGACAGCACCCTGACCGCTGAGGAAAAAGCCGAATCCTGGTACGACCCGGCCAACGTCAACGCAAGCGGGATGATCTGGAGGCCCACCTACGTCCAGCCCAGCACCATGCGCTACAACGCGGTGGCCGTGAGCTACCTGCCGCTGGACGCCGACATCGTAGGCATCGACGCCGTGCGCCTGCCTGCCGATGGCCGCGTGCCCATCTACCGCAAGGGCGATGTGGTCATGATCATGCACCCGCAAGACTCCGCCCCGCAGACCGTGGCCAATGGCGACACCATCGCCACCCGCCCGCGCCTGGCCTGGGTGCGTGTGCTGGACGCCGATGGCGACCAGGTGACCACCGGCTACACCCTGGACAGGGCCACCGGAAATGTCACCTTTGATGATGTAACCGGCATCATCATGCCCATCACCGTGCGCCACACGGTCGGCGATTTGCGCCTGGTGACCGACGTACAGATCACCGGCGATATCACCGTGAGCCGCCCACTCACTCACGATTACCCGGCAGGTGAAACCATCGTCGCCAGTTGCCTGATCCATGGCGACCGCCGCGCGCGAGTTTCAGCGACATGGGATGAGGAAACCTGGAATGGCACCTGGGCAGATGCCAGGCAGGGCGACGAAGCCACCGCCACTCTGAACACCATCGACCACCCCATCACCGTCACAAACGAGGGCTGCGACACAGACCGCTGGCTGTTCCGCTGCACCAACGCCAGCACCAATGCCTGGGAGCTGATCAGCGAAAAGCGTGGGCTGGTTTGGTCCGGTACCTACACCCAGACCGGTGACGACGTGGCCCCTATCAACCCCCGCACCCGGGGCGAAGACGGCGCCGGCGGTGTGCCCTACATGACCATCCCGGCCGCAGCCAATGGCGGTGGCTGGAATACCGGCAATGTGATCCGAATCAACACCGTAGGCGCAATCGCCGATTTCTGGATTGCCCGCGCTATTCAGCAGTCTGACGAACCGCTGGATGAAGGCGCAGATGGCTGCGAAATCTACGCCCTGGGCAACATCGACCGACCGTAACGGAGACACCATGGACATATCACCAGCGCACCAGACGGCAGTAGAGGAAGCCACCCGAGTGCCGGCGCTTCACGCTCGCCTGGCCCTGCTGCAGCAAACAGACGAGCAATCCACCGACCGTGCCAGCATCGCCATATTCGGTGGTACCCGCCCGAGCCCGGGCGGCACACCAGCCAGCGGGCCGATTGTCACCATGCTGATGACCGCGAACGCCGGTGCGGTCGATGAGCAGCTATACCAGCTCGCCCTCGATGCCCCGCTGGAGGGGCAGAACACGGGGGCCGCCCCGGACACAGGCACCATCCCAGCCTGGGCGCGGATCTATAACCCTGCCGGCGGTTGGTGGGCCGATGTATCCGTGTCTGTTGAAGGCGACGGCGGGGAGATTCAGATGGTGGCCACCGGCACCGAGGGCGACCCGGCGGAGCCAGTAGTTCGGCTTTTTAATGGGGCGTTTGCGCGTCTGACTTCAGCGCTTTTTCAGGGGTGATTTATGACAGAAACGAACTTGTTTGTATTCGGAGAAAAGAGCTTCGATCGCTGGCGGGCGTTCTATGTTGATGAACAGGGACAGGGGGACATAATTCCTCCTCCTGATGTAATTGACGGCTGGGTCTATGACATCAGCTTTGCGCCAGACCAAACATTGATGGCGGTTGCAGCGAACAGTGGTATCAAGGTTCTAAACACTTCCGATTTCTCGCTGGTGGCAGGAGCCCCAACTTCTGGAACTGCCCACGGATGCCATTTTTCGCCGGACGGCCAATTTCTGGCGGTGGCCTATCGTTACAGTCCCTATTTTGAGGTGTACAGCACATCGGATTGGTCCGTGGTGACGTCAAAATCCGAAGGTTCCTGGGTGCATTCGTGCCACTTTTCTCCAGATTCTTCCATGGTCGCCATTGGTCGCGAAAACTCCCCCTATATCAAAGTATTCAGCACAACCGATTGGTCTCTTTCTGCTTCGCCGTCACCAGCCAATGGCGAGCAACAAACTCGATGCGTAAGATTTTCATCAGGAGGACAATGGCTGGCGACAGGCCATGTCGATGGTCGACGGCTGAATGTATTTGATACCTCCGACTGGAGCTCATTATCAGTTCCGAGCCTGCCCGGCGGCGGGTATAACGCAGGTTATGGATTGGAGTTCTCTGCGGACGACTCAAAGTTGGCGGCAGCGCATGGTGCAAGCGGAGATTCTGAGGGATTTCAAGTTATTGATACTGCCACTTGGACATTGGACGCTGGGGTTCCAGACTTTTCCAATTGCCGCTCGGTTTCCATTTCGGATGATGGCATTTACTACGCTGTGGGGAGCGATACAAGCCCCTACTTGAAAATCTATGACTCACGGGACTGGTCTGAAATTCCGGGATTTGACACAAATCTTGCAAACAGCGGAGTCTGGGCTGTCAGGTTTGCACCACAATCGGTGACCAAGAAGCAGGCGACGGTCGAGGTCAAAGCGTTTGATGGTTCTGCCTATGCCGGGGCGCAGATCTCCCTGAGAAAAGACAACGGCGGGCTGGTGCTGACTGGAACCACTGACCAGTCCGGCACCGTTGGAATCGCCAGCCCCCTTGTGCCCAACCGACTTTGGGCAACGGTCATCGGCGCCACGACGGATGCCGCAAAAGTCATTTATCCGACAGCGGCAGTTGATACCGTCTACCTGCCCTATGACGGCGAGCGAGTGACTATCAGCAGCAATCTCACCACCCAATCCGGCGCCCCCGGCGATGAGGTAGTGATCCGCAACTGGACCACCCGCGAACTTGTCGTCAAAGTTGTGCCGGACGCCAACGGCGATTGGAGTGCCCAGGTGCCGCCGGGCACCTACGATGTCAGCTACATCGCCGAGAACTGCGCCCCGGTGATCCACGGCCCCTACACCGTAGAGCTGCCGTGACATGGGCTACCGCCCGCCGGAGCGCACAGCGCCGGTCACCCTGACGGTCGGCTATAAAGCCCCGGGGCTATACCACCCCCGCGTGTTGACCGAGAACTACCAGCCGCCGGCGCTGGGCGAGCCGCAGTGCTTGCCCGAACAGTATCAGGCCCCGAATATTGCCGACGGCCTGACCCTGCTCACGCCCTACAGCCCGCCTGCGTTCGCCCCAATTGCGCTCGATACCCGGTACATCGCCCTAGCCGGTTTCGAGCCGGTCACGCTTTACACCCCGTATCAGCCGCTGGCCCTGGGTAAGCCCATCGTCATCACCGAGGGTTACAAAGCGCTCGACCTGGGGCAGCCCCGGGTACTGGCGACGGACTACACCCCGCCGGCCATTACCGCCCGTGTAACGATTGTAGACCCGTATGCACCGCCGGAGCGTTCCCTGCCGCTGGTACTGACCAACGGAATCACGGACGAAAGCGACGAGCCGGACGCCGAAGGGCGACTGCTGGCGGATCTGCCAAGACCCGTCCCGGCGATCACCTTCGCCGCCTTCGGGGCACAAGACACCACCTACAACCCGCCGCCCCTATTGAGCGCCGTGGTCCTGCGCGTGGGCTACATCGCGCTCCCGTTGGACAACCATGTGGAGCTGTCCGAGCAAATCGAGCCCGAGTCCTCCACCTACGGCAACTTGCGGGCCGATACCCCGGCGCCACGGTTCAGCCTGACAGCCACAGGTACCGGCGAAACCATCGCCGCCGGGGCGCTAGCTGCCCAACTGCCAGCCACAAACCCACCGGTGGCCCTGACCAGCGAAGCTGTGCAGAACCTGGATCTGCCAGACAACGACGGCACCAGCACCCGAACCCGCCACGGCACCCGCTACCCGGACGCCTGGCAGGGCCTGGCATTCCGGCAGCACCACGGCCAGCCAATGGCATTGCTCCTGCAGGCGGACAACCAGGCGATGGAGCAACGCCGCAATAGTTTGGCCGCACCACAAGCGGAGATGATCCGCTTCCAGCGCCCGATCCGGCAGGGGCACCAGCATGGCATCGACGCCGGCAGCCACATACAGGCTCCATATGCCGAGGCCATCCGCACCCGGGCCAGCCAGCAGGAGCGCCACCAGCATGGCATCGACCGTCATGGCAACTCCGGCCTGCCCCATGCAGACACCATCAAGCGCCGGCCATCGGTGCGGCTGGCGGAACAGCAGGCACAACCGGCAGGCCGTGGCCTGGGCATTGGCAACCGGGAGGCATGGCCCGCCGGTACCCGGCTGGAAGTTCGCTGGACCAAAGCCGATCACCCGGCACCCGGCTATTGGTGGCCCATCTACCAGCCCCCGGGCCTTCAAGTCGTCATGCCCACCGACGACTATCAGCCCCCGGCGCTCCGTTGCCCGGTTCTGCTGGGCAAGGGCTACCCACAGCAGCCGTACTGCCCGCCAGAGCCAGAACAGCCCACAATCATCATCCCGATCCGGGAGGAATACCGCGTGATCAACGACTTTTCCATCACCGAACTAGACGGCACTCCGCTGTCTGCTGAGGATTTCAGCGCCAGCATCGACGCCGACTCATGGACTTGGAGCTGGAACACCCGCATCCCCGCCAGTGCCATGCCCCAAGTGCGGCCAGACACCACAACCCGAGTGGAACTGATCGCCACCATCAACGGCGAACCGCTGCGCCTGGTGGTTGAGAATATCCAGCGGGAACGGAAGTTCGGCGAAAGCTGGCTGCGCGTCTCCGGCCGTGGCCGTGCCGCTTTACTGGCTGATCCCGTGGCGCCGGTCATCCAATACACCAACGACACCGCCCTGACCGCACAACAGGCCCTGGCCGAAGCCCTGCAGGACAACGGTGTGCCTATCGGCTGGAACCTGGACTGGCAGATTGAAGACTGGCAGATCCCCGCAGGCATCTGGTCCCACAACGGCACCTGGATAGACGCCGCCAAACGCATCGCCGAAGCCGGCGGCGGTTACGTACAGGCCCACGACACCGACCAGACCCTGCAAATCCTGCCCCGGTACCCGACCGCCCCCTGGGCCTGGGACAGCGCCACCCCGGCCATCTCACTGCCCGAGGATGTTGTGGAAGTGGAAGGCATCGACTGGCAGGAAAAGCCCGCATACAACGCGGTATGGGTTCACGGCGGCGAACAGGGCCGGGCCGACCGCATCATCATCGGCAGCACCGGCGGCACCAACCCCGCCCCGACCATCGTGGACGAACTGGCTACCGATCCGGCCATGACCCGACAACGTGGCCTGGCCCTGTTGGGTGACACCGGCAAGCAAGCCAACATCAGCCTGCGGCTCCCGGTCCTGCCCGAAACCGGCCTGATCCGCCCCGGCGCCCTGATCGAGTACCACGAACAGGGCAACACTCGGCGCGGGCTCGTGCGCAGTCTGAGTGTCAGGCACAACTGGCCAGAGCTATGGCAAACCATCGGAGTAGAGACCCATGAGTAACATTTACAAGCGATTGCTGGGGCTACTACCCAGTGAGCCCCGAGACAAAGGCGCGGTGGTAGCGACAACGCCAGACGGCGCCATTGTCGAACTGGTCACCGGCGCCCGGGTGCGGGTGCGCGGCACAGCATCCGTGGGGGAGCATGTGTTTATTCGAGGGAAACAGATTGAGGGGCCTGCACCGGCGTTAACCGGAACCGACCAGATAATCTGAGTGAATGCAGTCGAGCCAGAACTCTCCCTGGAGTCACACCACTGGGCAGGTGTCGCGTCCACTAGGCAGGCATCCGTGCTTGCTGCTTCCATGCGAGTGGACGTGATTACTCTACCTTGCTGTGCATAAAATACTGTGAGCGAAGTTATAAACTTCATATAAGAGATGTCTTACATTTTAGTTTCGGTAGTACCCGCTCCAATTTGAGACGCAGCCATTCCTGAAGTAGACGTAGCTCGCGGATCCGCTAGGGTAGTGATACGCCCATTGTGTTGTTCCCCCCGTGTTTATAGACGAAGGCTGCCCCCAGGAGCGCCTGACATCCGCTGGTTTCATTCCCCGCTTTATCTGATGCTTGATGGTCAGCCTCCGCATCTCGGTGCTGCTGATGTAGGGGCACTCATCCTGAGATCTTGATCTTTTCCTTTCCTCGGGCTGGTACGTTTCCACGTCTGTTCCCGTATCTAGTTGCCCACCAACAGTTACGGGGGACACCGTGACTTCCTCGGCGTCATCACCGCAGGGAGAATCTGAAAAAACCGTCTGGCCGTCTACATCACATTTGAAAACGGCAGCAATAGATAGGGATGGGCTGGCCAAAGCCAGTACTAACAAAGTCCATTTGATCATGCTCACCTCCATAAAACACAGACTATCCCATGGAGCCGCGATCTGCTGTAAAACTCTGTCAAAGGGGCGGGGGGTGATAGAGAGACGTATGTGCTTTGGTGCTCCTATAGTGCTACAGGGAGCTGTGTTTTTATTTAATTGTTTGAAATTAATGAGTTAAATTTACCTGTGCTCCCAGTCCATCATCGGCGCGATGCTGAAACGCCTGGATGGCTCACCGGGCCGGCTCTGGTCTGCCTTGGCTGTCAGTGCTGTCGGGGTCGGGACTTGGGTGTTTTCCATCGGCTGACCGGTCTGTCCGTTGCTGTGATTCTGATGGCGCTTCCGGGACCGTCATCGGCCCTGAAGTATTCGGGCCCAAGTCTACCAGTTCATCGGCCTGCTTTGCCCGTTGTCGTTGCCTTGAGGCGTAGGCAATAGCCGAAGCCTGCCCCCGCCCGGGCAGCGCTGTCAGGCCGGACTGCTATCGGACGAGCGTTCCGGAGTTGTCGGCTCCGGCTCCTTGGCTTCCTCCAGGAGCCAGTCCATGAAATGCCGGACGGCAGGTCTCGGGTTTGGGTGGGAGAAGAGCCAGTAGGCGCGCGAGGTGTTGGACGGTGAATCAAACAGGATCTCGAGTGTGCCATTGGTCAGTTCGTACTCAATCAGCCGGGGAGGGCACAGGGCGATGCCCTGGCCGGCAATGGCGGCCGAACTCAGCAGGTTGAAATCCTGATAGAACACGCCCCGATCCAGATGGCTCGGGTTCAGCCCCTGATTCTGGAACCAGTTGCGCCAGGGCGCAGAGGTCTCATCGTGGAGTATGTCCAGCCTGAGCAGATCCCTGGGGTGTTCGATGGGATTCACGGTCTGCAGGTAGAGCGGGCTGGCCACGGGCAGGGTATCGCCGGCGAACAGGCGCTGCTTGTCGAATCGTGAGGCGGGTTCGCCGTCGTACCAGGTGATCTGTATATCCACGTCCGGCGGAACCTCGGTCCTCGACACATCAATGTACTGAAAGCTGATGGCGTAATCCGGGTAACGGGCCCGGAAACGGTTGAGTCTGGGGATCAGCCAGCGCACCGCGATGGACGGCAGGCAGATGATCCTCAGTTGTTCCAGATGCTTTTCGGTGGTGATGTTGTCCACGGCTTCATCAATAATCTCGAATCCTTCGGCCAGCTGGAAGGCCAACTGCTCACCGCTTGGCGTCAGCCGGATGCCCCGGCCTTTCTTCTCCAGTAACTGTATCTGCAGATTTTCCTCAAGCCGCCGTAGCTGGTGGCTCACAGCCGACTGGGTAATGTGCAGCACTTCGCCGGCAGCCCGCAGACTGCCCAGGCGTGCGACCACTTCGAAGGTTTTCAGGGAGGAAAAGCTGGGACGTGGCATAGATGACTCAAATTCAAGTGATGGCTCAATATTAATCAATTTTCATTAGTTTTTCTTGAGGATAGTGTAGCAGCCACCTCGTAAAAACACGCATAAAACCAGTCCGGCTCCGGTGCCTGACTGACAACAACTCCACAAGAGGTGAGCCATGAGCACATCCGTTATCATTTCTTTCGCGATATACCTGTTGATGATGCTGGGTATCGGGATCTATTTTTATCGGAAAACCACCAATCTTTCCGATTACGTGCTGGGCGGTCGGAACCTGCCACCCAGCGTTGCCGCACTCAGTGCCGGCGCCTCCGATCTCAGCGGGTGGGCCCTGATGGGGCTGCCCGGTGCCATCTTTACCGGCGGTTTTGGCCAGGCCTGGATTGCGGTCTGGACCCTGGTTGGTGTTTACATCAACTGGACACTGATTGCCGAGCGGCTCCGGGTGTTTACTGAAAAAGCCGGCAATGCCCTGACAGTGCCGGATTACCTGGAAGCCCGTTTTGTCGACAGGCAACGGGTTCTGCGTACGGTGTCCTCCGTAGTGATGCTGGTCTTCTTCACCTTTTATGTGTCGGCCGGGCTGGTCGGTGGTGCGCTGCTGTTTGAGAGCCTGTTCGATCTGGATTATTCCATCGCCCTTTGGGTCGGTGCGGCGGTCATTATGTCCTATACCTTCCTCGGTGGCTTCTCGGCTGCGTCCTGGACCGACCTGATCCAGGGCCTGATGATGGCCGGAGCCCTGTTTGTTGTGGCTGTCATGACGCTGTTCGCACTGGCCAACGGTGAGACGGCGGCGACCGCCCCCGAGAACGTAGCCAATCTGCCGGGCTGGACCGAGGACCTGACACTGCTGGGCATGATTTCCCTGGCGGGCTGGGCCATTGGCTACTGTGGTCAGCCCCACGTCGTGGTCCGGTTCATGGCACTGCGTCGCCGGGAGGATGTCCGTGTCTCTCGCCGTATTGCTCTGGTGTGGTCCACCATCACCATGGCGTCTGCGGTTGCTGTTGGAGCTGTGGGCTACTACTGGTTCGGCGGTGTGCTGGATGACAGCGAGCGGGTCTTTATCGTCCTGGCCGATACCATGCTGAACCCCTGGGTTGCCGGTTTTGTTCTGGCCGGGGTGCTGGCTGCCATCATGAGCACCATCGATTCCCAGTTGCTGGTGTGTTCCTCTGCCATTGCCGAAGACATCTACCGTGGCCTGATCCGCCCCAATGCTGACCAGAAAGAACTGGTATGGCTGAGCCGTTTCAGTGTTGTTGCGGTGGCCCTGCTGGCGGCGGTGATGGGCATGAACCCGGAGAGCAGTATCCTGGATCTGGTGTCCTATGCCTGGGGTGGCTTCGGCGCCGCGTTTGGCCCGGTCATCCTGTTCTCGCTGTTCTGGCGTGGCATGAATCGGAACGGGGCCATTGCAGGCCTGGTCATCGGGGCCGCTACGGTCGCGATCTGGAAGCCGCTGACCGGCGGCCCTGCCGGTCTGTTCGATATCTTTGAAGTGGTGCCGGGCTTTGTACTGTCGTCCCTGGCTGTTGTTGGCATCAGCCTGCTGACCAACGGTGATCGTGAAGCCCGCAAGTTTGATGGCCTGATGGCCGAGTTCAACAAACCGGCCGATGCCGAACACTGATTCCGGGAGAACTGAACAATGTCTGATGTACCTGCTGCTTACCAGGCAACCAAAGGCTCGGTGCTGGATGTCAACAAAGCCTTCTACGACTCGCTGACCCAGGCCAACACCGAACGCGAACTGGTGGCTACGCACACCGTCCCCATGCGGGACGGGCTGGCCTGGACCGTGCCCGCCGGGCACGTGTTCCGGGTGAAGATTACCGATGGGCCCCAGGTGGGCGACTTCAACATGTGGAGCCTGCACAATCCCCGGGAACGCATGTGGGCGTCCCGGACCCGGCAGTTGCAGCGGGCCCATGTGAGCACCTATGACCGGCTCTGGTCGACATTGCCTTACCTGCGCCCCATGGCGACGATTATTGACGATACCCTGGCCGATTATGGTGTTGATGAAGAGGGCGGGCGCGTACACGACCTGCTGGGAACCCGCTGCGATCCCTACGTCAACCGGCTGCTGACCGGTGAGGATTTCGATTTCCACTGCCACTCCAACCTGGTTCGTGCTGTGGAGCCCTATGGTCTGACGGAACTGGATGTGCACGACGTGCTGAATATCTTCCAGTGCACCGGGCTGAACAGTGACGACCAGTACTTCATGAAGGCCTGTCCGGCGGATAAGGGCGACTATCTGGAGTTTTTCGCTGAAATTGATCTGCTCTGCGCCATGTCGTGCTGCCCCGGGGGGGATCTGTCGGTGGATCTGTGGGGGGAGAACGCCCGTGACCCGCTGCAGACCTGTAACCCGCTGGGTGTTGAGGTCTACCGCCCGAAACAGGAACTGCTGGCTAACTGGCGTTCACCGGAATATGCCCCCTATAAGGGGCGGCATGGCCGGCGGAGTCCGGACGTGGACTGGGCTGCCAGGAAACAACAGGGCTGTTGCTGACGATGGCCGGCCTGCCAGTGTCAGGTTTGAAGCCGCCGCGGCTCCGGCCTATGATCGGGCCAGCCGGTAAGCCTCAGGGGACAGGTGAGAAACGATGAATGGATGCCCACGTATTGAAAATGCAGGTGTCGGGGCCTGGCTGGTTCGCCTTTTTGATGCCATTGAGGACCGGAACCTGCCCTGGATCATGGCCCTGTCCCGCCGATGTGAGTCGGCATTCGGGGCCGCGCTGGTTGATCTTGTGCCTTCGTACACCACCTTACTGGTTCAGTATGATCCTGTGTGCATGCAGCCTGAGCAGGCTCGGGAACGGCTGATCGCGCTTCTGGCCGATCTGGAACCCGAGGACATGGACACGAATGAGCCCGTCAAGGAGTTGCCCGTCTGGTATGACCCGTCGGTTGGACCGGAACTGCCGAGTGTGGCGTCTGACAAGCACATGACGGTGGCGGAACTGATAGACCGGCACACCGCGCCGGTCTATCGGGTGTTTGCGCTGGGCTTTGCCCCCGGCTTCGGCTTTATGGGCTCGGTGGACCCGAAACTGGAGACCGCCCGGCTGGCCAGCCCCAGGAAGCGGGTTTGTCCGGGCAGCGTGGCTATTGCCGGAACCCAGACCTCGGCCTATCCCACCATGTCGCCCGGGGGCTGGAACCTGATTGGCCGGACTCCCACGGTGCTGTTTGACCGCAACCGGGAGCCGATGAGTTTCCTGCAGGTCGGCGACAGGGTACGGATGATGCCGGTCAGCCGGGAGGAGTTTATCCGTCTGGGCGGTGATCCCAGCCCGCAGGAGGAGAGCTGATCATGGCCACGGCAAGACAGGGCATGGAGGTCATTCAGGCCGGGCCCATGGCGTCGGTTCAGGACGCCGGGCGGTACGGTGTCCGTCGTTTCGGCATCACCCAGGGCGGCGCCGCCGACCTGCACGGCTGGGCCTGGGCAAACTGGCTGGTGGGTAATCCGTTTGGCTCGGCTGCCCTGGAGATCACGTTTGGCGGGCTGAAACTGAAAGCGACAGCGGAGCTTGTGGTGGGCCTGGCCGGTGCGGACCTTGGCGCCACGGTGGATGGTGAACCGGTCGCTCCCTGGAGCGCCTTCCGGCTCGGGGTGGGGCAGGTGCTGGCATTTCAGGCACCCCGCGATGGCCTGCGGGCCTACCTGGCTGTGGCGGGAGGTTTCGTTGTAGAGCGGGTTCTCGGCAGTCTCTCCTGTGTTGTCCGGGAAGGGCTCGGTGGTCATGATGGCAGGGGGCATGCCCTGGCCCATGGTGACAGTTTGTTCGTAGGCCCTGACGCGGGCAATGCCGGGATTGAGCCAAAGACCGTTCCGACAGACCAGCGCCCGGATTACGCCAATCCCGGCTCCCTCGATTTTGTGCTGGGGGCCCAGGCGGGTGAATTCCGGGGCCTGAGCCTGTTTGATTTCTTCAACCGTGACTGGATCGTGGATAGCCGGTCCGACCGGATGGGCATCCGGTTGCAGGGCCCCGGGCTGAGTTGCGCCATGCCGACCATGATCTCCGAGGGACTGGCGCTCGGGGCTGTCCAGGTACCACCGGACGGCCAGCCCATTGTATTGCTGAATGACCGGCAGACGATCGGCGGTTATCCCAGGCTGGGCACCCTGTCGCCCCTGGCCTGTAGCCGTCTGGCCCAGTGCCTGCCGGGCAGTCATATACGCTTCCGGCCGGTACCGCTGACGCGGGCCCACAACCAGTACGTCCGGTTTCTTCAGCAGTTCCGGTAATCCTCCGTCACTCGGCGCCAGCCAGACTGGTTGTCACTGGCTGGTGGTCAAAACACCCCGTTTTTAGCGGAAGATTGTCAAACATTTTAAATTCCGCATTTTTAGGTGGTTAGAGACACGTAATTGACTTACTTTATTCCCCTCTTTTATCAACAGGGTTTTGGTTATGTCTTTTATGGATAGTCTCCTGTCTAACATCAATGGCATTGAAGTCGGTATCGACATTGCGACCAGCATTACGATTATCGTGTCGTTGATTGCACTGGTTATGGAGTCCCGCCGTCAGGCCCGGCGGGATCGTGAAAAGGGCATCGATCAGAATGCCCGGAATGTGGCGGCCAGCCAGCTTGCCGGGATGATTTCCAGCCTGTCCGAGGTATTTATTAACCAGGTGGTTCGTACCGGGCAGGAGTATGAAAGTAAAATCGATGTGTTCTTTGAGGACGGTGGCGAAGACCGTCTGATGGACCGCATTCGTGGCAATGAGCAGTTTCTGGGGGACCGAAAGGGCGAACTGTCGGTGCTCCGGGATTCCATCGGTGATTTTTTTGAGAGCCTGCACGCCCTGAAGTACCAGATTTTCCCGGTGCTGGATTCCCTCGACGAGGGGGATCGATTCATCAAGGCAATGAAGTCGGAAATCCAGGACATCGCGCGCCAGCACTCCAGGCTGGGCGCCGGCTATCTGGCCCTGATCGGCGAATATGAAGCGTTCTGTGACTCACTGCTCGGCACCGAGGAGGACGTAACCAGTGAGCAGTTCCGGATGGCGATGTCCATCGTCTGTGATCTTGATTACTGGGAGTGGGTCAAGCTCTTTGTTGACGATGAGGAGCGGGAACTCTGCCAGGAAGTGATCCGGCAGAAACAGTACGACCATGACGTGATCAAGCGGGTGATTGCGGCCCTGTTCAACCTCACCCGTCAGAACCATCTTTACCTGAATACCTACATCTATGCTCTGGCTTCCCGGCAGGTCCAGGAAGCACGCATGGAATGCAAGGATGTGCTCTGTAATCTGAGTGCCATCTACCACATGCTGATCTGCAAGGATTCCGACATGGATCTGGGCGAAGTGATCGAGCGATACAAGAGCGATAACTACTTCGCATTGCAGCGGGAAATTCGCTAAAACCCCTCCTGCCGGGCTCAGTCCGAGCCCGGCATTTCGCGGGAGGGGCGGCCCACGTGGAAGCCCTGGGCATAATCAATTCCCACGGATCTCACCATCTCCAGCACCTCCTCGTTTTCCACAAACTCTGCCACGGTCTTCAGCTCGAGCTGTTTGGCCAGGTCCGAGATGCTCACAACAAAGGCCTTGTCTCGTGGGTCATTGACCATGTTGGCGATGAACTCGCCTTCAATCTTCACGAAGTCGATGGGCAGGTACTTCAGGTAATGGAAGGACGAGAAGCCTGATCCGAAATCGTCAATGGCCAACAGATAGCCAGCATCTTTCAGGCTGCGTACGAAGTTTTCCAGCAGTCCCATGTTTTTCACCGTGTCCCGCTCGGTGATCTCGAACACGATACGGCCGGGATCCATCTCATACTGTTTGACCAGCTCGTGGAGCTTGTGCAGGAAGTCCCGGACCAGAATCGAACGGGGCGACAGGTTAATGAACAGCAGCCCGCCATAACCGGTGTCCCGTACCCGCTGGAAGGCTTTCTCCATGACGATGTAATCCATCAGGTGGACCTTGCCCATGGATTCGGCAATTTCGATGAACTCGCCGGCGGTCATCAGTGTGTCGTCCGGCAACTGCAACCGGCTCAGAACCTCCACTGCAAACGGGTCGTCACCATTGGGCTGGATCGGCTGGAATACCGGCACCACACTGCGGTGTTCTATGGCATCGTTGACCAGGACCATTTTCTGGTTCAGGTCATTGAAGATATCTGCGACGTCTTCCTTGTCGGGCAGGCTGATGCGGTTCTTGCCCTGGCTCTTGGACCGGTACATCAGGTTGTCCACGAACATGAACAGGTCTTTCCGGTTATCGGCATGCTCCGGGAACAGGCCGGCGCCGATGGAGCCGGTGACCCGGACAACGCCGCCGCCTGAGGTTTCCAGTGCGAAATTCTGCATGGTTTCCAGCAGCCGGTCACAGACCTTCTTGGCCTGGGCCATGCCGGTTTCCGGCAGGATAACCACGAACTCGTCGCCGCCGTAGCGGGCCAGGATGTCGCCGGTACGGAGCATCCGGTTCATGGCCATGGAGAGCTGGCGGAGCAGCTTGTCGCCCATGGCGTGCCCGTAGCCGTCGTTGATGGCTTTGAAGTTGTCGAGATCAATCATGACCAGCGCTACCTGATAGTCGTGTCGCTGACTGCGGTCCAGTTCGTAGTCCAGCAACTCCCAGAACATTCGCTGGTTGTACAGGTTGGTCAGTGGGTCGCGGGTGGCGTAGTACTCAAGGTCCCGGGTGTACTTGTAGATGGCCTTCACCGAACCAACCACATTCAGAAGAGTGGACAGAATGCTCTCCAGAACCAGTACTTTGGTGCTGTCTTTGACGATGTCGGCATGAACGCCAATACCGACGATGCCGCCGATTTTCGGGGTTTCCACCAGCAGGGATTTGGTCTGCAGTTCGATTTCGGCCGGGGCAAGCTCCAGGGGTGGGCCGTCAGTGTGGACGCTGTTGTGGTGGATGATCACCTCGCCGGGCAGGGCAAAGTGGCTGTTGCCCTGCAGACGTTTGCGGATGGCATCCTCCATCATTTCGCGGGTTTTTGCAGCAGGCGGTTTCAGCCAGAAAATCTCAAGGTCGAAGACTTCGTCATCGACCTTGAAGATTGAGAACATGGTGTAGATCTGGATCACCTGATTGATGTCCAGCATCAGCATGTTGATGTATTCCCGCCAGTCCCTGACCACTTCTGAGGTGATCACGAATTTCTCCAGCAGGCGGATTTCGAACTCCAGCAGATCCTTGTCCACCGCGATGCCCCTGAGGCGATCGGCCAGGGTCTCAACCTGGGAGAAAATCTGGTTCAACTCGTGAAAGCCCAGGTCTTCATTTCCGCGGGACAGGCTGCCGAGGTCGTCCAGAGAGTCCACTCGGGTAATGCGTTTACTCAGCTCCTCCACGGAGTGGTTGACGCGCAGCGTCACCGTCCTGACGGCCCAGAAGCCGAACAGTGCCGGCAGCGGTGACAACAGCAGCAGATAGTAGAGCAGGTTGCCGTTGGCGATTTCCAACTGGCGGGTCAGGTCCTGTTTCACTTCGATGACGCCCAGTGTGTCACCGAGGCTGGCATTGGTGTGACACGCCAGGCAGTTTTCTCTGGCTTGCAGGGGATGCAGGTACCGCTGTCTGTCATCGCTGTACCGTTCGATCTTCTTGCCTTCGTCCATGGCCTGACGGATCAGACTGTCCATCGCTGGTTGATCGATGTAGCCGTAGAGTTCGCTGACCGTTTCGCCGCGATAGACCATCACGTTCATGCTGGTGGCAGGGGCATCCTCCGGCTGCGACAGCTGCGCCATGAACTGTTCGAGCTGGCTGCGGGTCCAGCCCTGGCTCATCACGAGATACATGGAATTGAACGTGTTTTCCGCCACCGACTGGGCGATTTCCTGGGCGCTGTCACGGACACTGGCCTGATAGGCCTGCCGGCAGACAAACAGCAGGATCAGAAAGCCAATTGCGGAAAAGAGAAAGGTCCGGTTAAGAAGGTAACGTCGGATCGTCGGTGCGTTTCTGGTCATGCAGACAGGGCTCTTTTTTATTCACTTGTGGCCGATTCTACGGACTTCACTGTGGCTGATCCTGGCCAACGGGGTCTGTTTTGACGCTCATCAAAGGATTGCCCCCGGAACGGGGGAGATTTCACAAGTCTTTGACAATTGGTGGGAAAATTGTCGAGGAGTCGGGCCAGACCATTTTATCTGCCTGGCTCCTGGCAGGGCCGGGAGGTACACTGGAGATTGTTTGAACACTATCAAATTATCGGCGGGAGGAGAGTATAATGCCGGTTGTTGTCCAGGCCCTTTTTCCGGTTTTCGCCCTGATCCTGCTGGGCCACCTGCTTCGGCGTGTGGGATTCCCGGCCCCGGAATTCTGGCCCCAGGCGGAACGTTTTACCTACTACGTGCTGTTTCCGACGATGCTGGTGTTCAAGCTTGGCCAGGCCCGTCTGCCGGCTTCCGCCTATGGCGATACCGCGCTTCTGATCGGGTCCATGCTGCTGGCGATGACGCTGGCCCTGGCCCTGGCCCAGGCTTTCTGGCGCTGGCCGGGGCCGGTGTTTTCCTCGGTATACCAGGGAGCCATCCGGTTCAACTCCTACGTCGGTCTGGCCGCTGGTGGCATGCTGCTGGGCGATGAAGGGCTGTCGCTGACTGCGATAGCCGTGGCGGTCATGGTGCCGCTGCTCAATCTTCTGTGCATCGTGATGTTCGCCCTGGTCGCGGACGATGGCCGTATCCAGGCCGGCAAGGTTTTGAAAGCCATCGTCACCAATCCATTGATCGTCGGGTCAGTGGTCGGCGTGCTCTGGGGGTATTTCCGGATTGGTTTTCATCCGCTGCTGGCGGGTGTTCTGGAACCCCTCAGCAATCTGGCGTTGCCCATGGGGCTGATGACCGTTGGCGCCGGGCTGCAACTGAGTGCGCTGCGGGGCAGCGTCGCCGCTTTTATGGTGTCATCGGTCCTGAAGCTGGTGGCCTTTCCGCTGATGACGGTGGGGCTGGCCCGGTTTTTCGGGCTGGAGGGTATGCTGGTCAATGTCGCCGTTTTGCTGGCGACATTGCCGACAGCAACGTCCGCCTACATCCTTGCCCGCCAGTTGGGTGGCGATGCCCCCCTGATGGCGGGCATTATCAGTGGCCAGACCCTGCTGGCCATGATTTCCGTACCGTTAATGCTCAGCCTGCTCTGGTAGGCACTGCATCACAGCATTGGCAATGCTCTGCTGGAACTGGATGTAGCCTTCCCGGCTGGGCTCGATGTCGGTCGCCAGGGCATCCCAGGTACTGAATGTCACGTCCATGTCTTCGGTTATGGAGTGCCACCATTGCCGGTTGAACTGGGGCTCGGTGAGCAGGCAGGGCTGATTGGCCTGTCGCAACTGCTCCTGGACTTCCGCAATGTGGCGCGCGCCGGGCGAGAGCTCCGGATTCAGGGTCAGCAGGCCTTCAAGATTAAGGCCATAGTGCTCGGCAAAGTGATTAAAAGCGCTGTGGTAGGCGAACAGGCTGATCCCTGAAACCGCTTCGAGCTGCTCCTGGATGGTGCGTTCGGTGGCAGTCAGCTGTTGTTGGAAGCTGGCCAGGTTGGCGTCGAGCTGTTGTTGGTCCAGACCCTCTACGGTTTCAAGCCGTTCACGGATGGTATGGGCCATCTCCAGGGCCATGTCCGGGTCTACCCATATGTGTGGGTCTTCACCCTCTCCGTGGTTGTGTCCGTGGTCCTGGTGGCCATCGTGGTCAGCCGCAGCGTCCCCGTGATGGTCCGTCGCCTCTTCGTGATGGTGAGCTTCGTCGTGGTGGTCCTCATGATGCTCTTCGTGACCATCATGATGGTCTTCATGCGATTCATGAGCATGGTCATGGTCGTTGGCTGTCTTCTCGACGGCCATGAAGGCGACCGCACGGGCCTCAAACTCCGGCCCGGTCAGTAACCGTGCCAGGAAGGTTTCCAGCTCCGGCCCGACCCAGAAAATGGCATCAGCCCGATCCAGTGCCCGGCGTTGGGAAGGCTTCATGCTGTAGTTGTGGGGGTTGGACCCGGGAGGCACCAGAGTGGTGACCTCGGCGCTGTCTCCGGCCACCGCCTTGACCAGTAGCGCCAGGGGTTTGACGGATGTGACAATCTCAGCGGCGTTGGCCGGTGCGGCGATAACCGATGTCGCCAGCCCGAGGGCCAGAGCGGTGTTTCTGAAAGCCATGATGGTGGGATTCTCCGGTACCGTGTGTGAAACGTTATAATATAACTTAACGGGTTGCTTCTGCAAAAGGCGGTCATGCGAAAGCCCTCGATGGTCGCTATAATGCGCCTTTTATCAATCGGCCACTTATTTTCAGGATGGTTTCATGACAGTACGTACCCGAATCGCTCCGTCACCCACCGGTGATCCTCACGTTGGTACCGCCTACGTGGCCCTGTTCAATCTCTGTTTCGCCCGACAGCACGGCGGCCAGTTCATCCTGCGGATTGAAGACACCGACCAGGTGCGCAGCACGGCGGAATCCGAGCGGGATATTCTCCGGGCCCTGCGCTGGCTGGGGCTTAACTGGGACGAGGGCCCGGATGTGGGTGGCCCTCATGGTCCTTACCGTCAGTCCGAGCGCAAGCACATGTATGCCCAGTACGCTGAAGACCTGGTCACTGCCGGACACGCGTTTTACTGTTTCCGGACGCCCGAAGAGCTGGATGCCATCCGGGAAGAGCGCAAGGCCAACGGTATGAACCCGGGGATCAAAGGGGATCTGGAACTCCCGGAAGAGGAGGTCAAGCGCAGGCTCGACGCCGGCGACCCCTATGTGATCCGTATGAAGGTTCCGGAAGATGGCGTCTGTGAGATCCAGGACATGCTGCGGGGCACGATTGAGATCGACTGGGCGCAGGTGGACTGTCAGATTCTGCTCAAATCCGATGGCATGCCTACGTATCATCTGGCCAATGTGGTGGATGATCACCTGATGGGGATCACCCATGTTATGCGGGGCGAGGAGTGGATCAACTCCGCGCCCAAGCACAAACTGCTGTACCAGTATTTCGACTGGGACATGCCGGAGTTGTGCCACCTGCCGCTGTTACGCAACCCGGACAAGAGCAAACTGTCCAAGCGCAAGAACCCGACCAGCATCAACTTCTATGAGCGCATGGGCTTTCTGCCGGAGGCGGTCACCAACTACCTGGGGCGCATGGGCTGGTCCATGCCGGACGAGCGCGAGAAGTTCACCCTGGATGAGATGATCGAGAACTTTGACATCCAACGCGTGTCCCTCGGCGGGCCGGTGTTCGACGTGGAGAAGCTGCGCTGGCTCAATGGTCAATGGATCCGAGAGGAACTGAGCGATGACCAGTTCGTCGAGCGCATGCGCCAGTGGTGGTTCAATGAAGACGCGCTGAAAGCCCTGGTACCCCATATCAAGGGCAGGGCAGAAGTCTTTTCCGATGTGGCGCCCATGGCCGGGTTCATGTTCTCCGGCATGCTGGACCTCAAGCCCGAAGACTTTGAGCACAAGAAGCTGGAGGAGGCGCAGGTCAAGCGGGTCCTGCAGTTTGCGCTCTGGAAGCTGGAAGCCCAGCGCCACTGGAGCAAAGACACGATCTTTGCCGATATCAAGGCTCTGGCCAAGGCGATGGACCTCAAGATGGGCGATTTCATGTTCCCGATCTTTGTGGCGATTGCCGGTACCCCCAACTCCTGGTCGGTGATGGATTCCATGGCGCTACTGGGGCCGGACATGACCCGCTCACGCTTGCGTTCGGCGCTCCAGACCCTGGGTGGATTTTCCAAAAAAGAGACCAAAAAAGTGGAGAAGGAATACGCTGCTCTGGGCGTTTAATCGCCAGTTTGATCAATGAGTAAGCGGCCTGAACAGGGACGTTCAGAAAAATGAAAAAAAATGGAAATTGGGTGTTGACGCCCCCGGGGTGGATCCTTAATATACGCATCCGTTGAGGGGCCATAGCTCAGCTGGGAGAGCGCAACACTGGCAGTGTTGAGGTCAGCGGTTCGATCCCGCTTGGCTCCACCAATTTCTAGTCCCCTTCGTCTAGTGGCCTAGGACTCCGCCCTTTCACGGCGGCAACAGGGGTTCGAACCCCCTAGGGGACGCCAATTCGGCCTAGCGGTTTAGTCCACCGCGAAGCCATCAAAAAAACCGCCTTCGGGCGGTTTTTTTGTATCTGTCTTTCGGGCAGGGAGGCCGCCACCGGTGCGCGGCCGATGGGCTCAGCGAAGTGCGATCGCGCCCTTGCCCACCCCTTCGTATGCCTGGACACGAATCTGGCTGTCCGGGAATTGTGCTTTCAGGGTGTCCGCGATGTGGGCGGCGATGAATTCGACGGTACTGTCTGAGCGCAGCATGTAGACCCGGCGTTCTGGCAGTGTGAGGGCGAATTCTCCCTGGTTGGCCTCGTACTCGAACGTTATGTACGCCGTGCCGTCATCCGTTACAAACCGGCGAACCACGTCCTCTTCTGTGCCCACATAGATATCCTGCCACTGACGGGCCCAACGATTTTCCAGTTCGTAATCACGGCGGCCGTCCCGGTCGATCCGGATGGGGGAGCGGTGGCCATGGGCAATGCGCTGGCAGTTGCCCAGGTGTTTCTTCAGACCATGGACGTAGTGGTAGTAGGCGCCTTCGATCACGTCTTCGCGCAGATGGATTTCCACGGACGTGACATTGCCTGGCAAGACTGCCCGAAGTTCGGATTCCAGCAGCTGCGCCACGGCGGAAGGCACAACCCGCTCGGCGGACAGCCACACGACGGCTTCATCCGGAGCCCGGTGCTCAATGAACGTACCGTCGGTCAGGTTCCAGCGAAAGGTGTCAGGCGCGTCTTCGGTCCAGTTCAGGCCCTCGTATCCGCGGGGCACGACAAGCCGGTGGTCCACCCGTTCATCAATCACCCGCTTGATGGTGCGCTTGACGTTGCTGAAGTCGAACAGCATGCCCTGTTCATCCAGTTCGCCGCCCAGGATGACGTCGGCAATCCAGCTTTCACCCACCAGTCCCCGGGCGGGGTCCAGGTAGGCGAAGTCAATGACGGTGAGGTTGTCGACGAAAAGGTGATCCATGAAAATCCGGCCTGCTGTGATTCGGTGGGTGCAGGCCGGATTCTATCAAAAATCCGGGGTTCAGGCAGGAGAGTTCGGGGGCTGCTCGCTGGGTTTCGGGTTCAGCTGTTCCCAGGATTTCATGTAGACATCGGCCTCGTACTGATAGGGGGAACGAAAGGGCGTCAGCACCAGGTCAAAGACCAGGAAGAAGCTGCCGATGGACAGCCAGCCAACCACCAGGTTGCTGACGGCGGTTGCCTGTTGCTCCGGGTTGGCGCCGACAAATCCCTGCAGTAACTGGATCAGGTCGGACGCCATGACCACGGGGTTGAAGCTGGACAGCACGAAGGGCAGCCAGAACGCGATGACCACAGGGAAAAAACCGTAGGACCAGAGGAGCCGGCGGAGCGAATAGATCGCCATTTCCTTCCAGTAGCGCTTGCGCAACTCCGGAACCTTGCGGAGATTCTCGAGGTAACGGCGGCGCTCGTCCCACCAGGCGGCGACCTCCGGAGCGTCGATGTGGTGCGGTTTCCGTGTATTCTCTGTCATGTACTGGCAGGCTACCTTGTTATTTCCGTTCCGTGCATCATATCCGATACTACGTGTTACCCTCTAATTCTCCAATTGTTCTATTCACAGGATCATTGAATGTCAGCAGACACCGAGCAAGTCCATCCGGCTTTCGAGAAACTCCGCAGCCACCGGATCAGTAACCTGAACCTGGAAGTGGAAGAGTACCGCCACAGGAAAACCGGTGCCCGCCATCTGCACATGGCGGCCGACAACGATGAAAACGTGTTTTTTGTCGCCCTGCGCACGTTTCCCATGGACTCCACCGGCGTGGCACACATCCTCGAACACACCGCCTTGTGTGGCAGCGAGAAGTATCCGGTGCGGGATCCGTTTTTCATGATGATCCGCCGCTCGCTGAATACCTTTATGAACGCCTTCACCAGCAGCGACTGGACGGCCTATCCGTTCGCCAGCATGAACCGCAAGGATTTCGACAACCTGCTGGAGGTGTACCTGGATTCGGTGTTTTTCTCCAAGCTGGACCCCATGGATTTTGCTCAGGAAGGTCATCGCCTGGAGTTCGAAAAGCCGGACGATCCGGACAGCAATCTGGTCTATCGGGGCGTTGTCTACAATGAAATGAAAGGGGCCATGAGCGCGCCCACGGCCCAGCTCTGGCAGAACCTGTCCAGCCACCTGTTTCCGACCACGACGTATCACTACAACAGTGGCGGTGAGCCGGATCAGATTGTCGATCTGGAATACGACGACCTGCTCGAGTTCTATCGCCACCATTACCATCCCAGCAACGCTATTTTTGTCACTTACGGCAATATCGCGGCCCACGAGCACCATGAGAAATTCGAGGAACTGGCGCTCAAACGCTTTGACCGGCTGGATATTGAGCTGCCGGTGCGGGACGAAAAGCGCATGTTCAGCCCGGTCCAGGTGGAGCAGGGCTACGCCGTCAACGAAGGCGAGGGCACCGAGGGTAAAACCCATATTGTGATGGGCTGGCTGCTGGGACACAGCTTTGACCTGCTGGAGAACATGGAGGGTCAGCTGCTGTCCGCGGTGTTGCTGGAGAACAGTGCCTCGCCATTGCAGCGGGCCCTGGAAACCACCGATCTCGGGCATGCGCCGTCCCCCATGATGGGGTTGGAAGACTCCAACCGTGAGATGACCTTTGTCTGCGGTATCGAGGGCTCGGAGCCCGAGCGGCGGGCTGAGCTGGAGGCTCTGGTGGAATCGACCCTGCGCCAGGTGGCCGGGGAAGGCGTCAGTCAGGAGCGTCTGGAAGCCATACTGCACCAGTTGGAGTTGCACCAGCGTGAGATTGCGGGCGATCAGTTCCCGTATGGCCTGCAACTGATCATGCAGGCCATTTCACCCATGGTCCACGGCGGTGATCCAGTCGAACTGCTGGATCTGGAGCCGGTGCTCGCGCAGCTACGCGAGAAGATCAAGGATCCGGATTACGTGCCTGGCCTGATTCGGCGCAAACTTCTGGACAACCCGCACCGGGTAACACTGACCCTGCGCCCCGACGAGCAGCTCGAAAACCGTCGACAGCAGGCCATTCAGGATCATCTGGCCCGGCGCAAGGCCCAGTTGACCGAGGAGGAATCGCTCCGGATTGCTGAGCGGGCAAAGGCGCTTGAAGAGCGCCAGATGCGCAAGGATGACGATTCCCTGTTGCCGAAGGTCACCCTCCAGGACGTGCCGCTTCAGATGCCCGAACCCGAGGGCCAGTATGATGCTGAAACGGGGGCGACGGTGTATTCCCGGGGCACCAACGGTCTGGTCTATCAGCAGGTGGTACTGCCGCTGCCGGACCTGACCGAAGAAGAACTGCTGCTGCTGCCGTATTACACAGCGCTGATCTCCGAGGTGGGGTGTGGCGATCTGGACTATCTGCAGATGCAGGACCGGATCTCGGCCGAATCCGGTGGTATTGGGGCATCCTTTACCGCCAAGGGCCGGATTGATGACGTGCAGGCGATGTCCGGTTACCTGATATTCAGCGGCAAGGCGCTGGCGCGGAATCGCTCTGAGCTGACCCGCCTGCTCAAGGACGTGTTCACCGGTGCCCGGTTTGACGAAAAAGAGCGTATTCGGGAAATTATTGCCCAGATCCGGGCCCGTCGGGAGCAGGCGGTGACTGGTTCCGGGCATGCGCTGGCCATGGGTGCGGCGGCCCAGGGCGTTAGCGCCGGTGCCTGGCTGGCCTATCGTATTGGTGGGCTGGCGGCGATTCGCGCCACCAAGGATCTGGACAAATCGCTCAAGGACGAAGCCGGCCTGGAGGATTTCTGCGCCCGGCTGGGCGAGCTGCATGAGCGCATTCGCAACCAGAAGCGCCAGTTCCTGTTGATTGGCGAGGAGTCTCAGGCCCCGGGCATGCTGGAAGACCTGAAAGAACACTGGTCCTCGCAGGCGCCGGAGGATGCCGGAACCTGGAGCATGGACCCGGTGAGCTATCAGACCAATGAAGCCTGGCTCACCTCGACCCAGGTCAACTTCTGTGCCAGGGCCTTTGCGACAGTGCCGGTGGATCATCCCGACTCGGCGGCTCTGACGGTGCTGGGTGGCTTCCTGCGCAATGGCCACCTGCACCGGGCCATCCGTGAGAAGGGCGGAGCCTATGGTGGAGGTGCTGGCCAGGACAGTGTGAACGGTGTGTTCCGGTTCTTCTCCTACCGGGATCCGCGTCTGGCCGAGACGCTGTCGGATTTCGACGACTCCCTGGCGTGGCTGGCTAATGAGGACCATGACGATCAGACGCTGGAGGAGGCCATCCTCGGGGTGATCAGCCAGCTGGACCGGCCACGCTCACCAGCTGGTGCGGCCCGTCATGCCTACCACAACCGGCTGTTTGGTCGCAGCCCGGAACAGCGGGCGCGGTTCCGCGAGCGGGTGCTGAAGGTGACGCTGGACGATCTGCGTCGGGTGGCGGCCACCTGGCTGACACCGGACAACGCCAGCGTGGCGGTGGTTACCAATCCGGAGAACCGGGCCGAGGTGGAAAAACTGGGAATGACCATCCAGGAGCTCTAGACGCCCCGGATTTGTCCAGAAAGAGAGCAGAAACGGCGCCCTTGGGGCGCCGTTTCTGTTTAGCGGTGGCGTTTGAGCCCGGTGGTGACCATGATGCGAGTGGAGATTTCCTCCACTGAGTAAGCCGTGGTGTTGAGATAGGGGATGCGCTCACGCTTGTACATCAGTTCGATTTCCTCGATTTCATGCATGCACTGCTGGATCGAGGAGTAGCGTGAGTTGGGTCTGCGTTCGTTACGGATTGTCGCCAGCCGTTCCGGCTCAATGGTCAGGCCGAAAATTTTCTCCCGGTAGGTGCGCAGGGCGCCCGGCAGCTTCTGGTCTTCCAGATCTTCTTCAGTGATCGGGTAGTTGGCCGCCTTGATACCGTACTGCAAAGCCAGATACAGGCATGTGGGGGTCTTGCCGCTGCGGGAGGCGCCGACCAGAATCAGGTCGGCTTCGTCGTAATGGCGGGTGCGCGCGCCATCGTCGTTGTCCAGGGCAAAGTTGACGGCGTCGATGCGCCGCTCGTAGCTGCCTGCATTATTGATCGAATGGGATTTTCCCACGGTATAGGACGAGGAAGACTCCAGCTCGTTTTCCAGCGGGTCCAGGAAGGTGCCGAAGATGTCGACCATGAAGCCGTCCGCTGTGCTGATCACCTCTCGGATATTATTATCAACGATGGTGTCGAATACCAGCGGGCGGACCCCGTCCACCTCCGCGGCCCTGTTGATCCTTTTGACCAGATCCCGGGCCTTGTCTTCATCGTCCACGTAAGGCACGGTAATTTTCTCGAACTCGATTTTCTCGAACTGTGCAAGGAGGGCGTGGCCCAGTGCTTCGGCCGTCAGGCCCGTGCCGTCGGAGATGAAAAACGCGTGTCTGTTCATGTCTGTGTCCGGTCAGGAAGTGGCTGATTCCCGGGAGTCATCATGCGCTCCCTATGTAAATGCTGCTGGTTACAGTATCATACACGGCGTATTCGAGACCCCGCGCCATTCAGATTCAAGGGAGACTTGCTTTGGAAGATTACATTATCTGGTTTGACCACCTGGGAATGTCCGATGTTGACCGGGTCGGAGGCAAGAATGCTTCGCTCGGGGAAATGATCAGTAATCTCGCCAATGCAGGTGTCAGCGTTCCCGGCGGTTTCGCGACCACAGCACACGCGTATCGCGAGTTTCTGGCGACGGATGGTCTCAAGGACCGGATCGACGAAGCCCTGGAAGCCCTGGATGTAAACGACGTAAACGAGTTGGCGCGGGTCGGTTCGCAGATCCGGCAGTGGATTGTCGATACACCCTTCCCGGATGTCCTGGACAACGCCCTGAAAGAGGCCTTCGGCAAACTCCAGGACGGCAATGACAACATGGCCGTGGCGGTACGTTCTTCGGCAACCGCCGAGGACCTTCCGGACGCTTCCTTTGCCGGTCAGCAGGAAACCTTCCTGAATGTGGTCGGCCTGCCTCAGGTACGCTACTCGGTCAAGGAGGTGTTTGCCTCCCTGTTCAATGACCGTGCGATTTCCTACCGCGTCCACCACGGTTTTGACCATAAAATGGTGGCCCTGTCTGCCGGCATCCAGAAGATGGTACGCAGTGAAACCGCGGCCAGCGGGGTCATGTTTACCCTGGACACCGAATCCGGTTTCCGGGATGTGGTGTTCATCACCGCTTCCTATGGCCTGGGTGAAACCGTGGTTCAGGGTGCTGTGAACCCGGATGAGTTTTATGTCCACAAGCCGACGCTGGAGGCCGGTCGTCCGTCCGTGCTGCGTCGCAATCTGGGCAGCAAGGCCATCAAGATGGTCTACCATTCCGAACCGGGCGAAGGGCAGTATGTCGAAACCGTGAAGGTGGAGCAGGAGGACCGCAACCGCTTCTCCATCTCCGACGCGGAAGTGGAAGCTCTCGCCGAGCAGGCGATGATTATCGAAAAACATTACGGCCGCCCGATGGATATCGAGTGGGCCAAAGACGGGGACGACGGCCGCATCTACATCGTTCAGGCCCGTCCGGAAACGGTGAAGAGCCGGGTCGGCGCCAATGTCATGGAGCGTTACCTGCTCAAGGAAACCGGCAAGGTCCTGGTTGAGGGCCGCAGCATTGGCCACAAGATTGGCAGCGGCCCGGTACGCATCGTCAATAGTATCAATGAAATGGATCGCGTACAGCCGGGCGATGTCCTGGTTACCGACATGACCGATCCGGACTGGGAGCCGGTGATGAAGCGGGCCTCGGCCATTGTCACCGACCGGGGCGGTCGCACCTGTCACGCCGCCATCATTGCCCGTGAGCTGGGTATTCCCGCCGTCGTGGGCTGCGGTGACGCCACCGAACTGCTCAAGGACGGTCAGGAAGTGACCGTGTCCTGTGCCGAAGGCGACACCGGCATGATCTACGAGGGCGCTCTGGATTTCGAGCTGTACGAAAACACCGTCGAATCCATGCCCGAAATCCCGTTCAAGATCATGATGAACGTGGGTAACCCGGATCGCGCCTTTGACTTCCAGGCCCTGCCCAACGAAGGGGTCGGGCTGGCCCGTCTGGAATTCATCATCAACCGCATGATCGGCGTCCACCCGAAGGCGCTGCTGAATTTTGACGGTCTGCCGAGGGACATCAAGCAAACGGTCGAGAAGCGGATCTCCGGTTACTCCTCACCGGTGGATTTCTACGTCGACAAGCTGGTGGAGGGCATCTCCACCCTGGCGGCGGCGTTTGCACCGAAGAAAGTCATCGTCCGCCTCTCCGACTTCAAGTCCAACGAGTACGCCAACCTGATCGGCGGCACCCTGTACGAGCCGGATGAAGAAAACCCGATGCTCGGCTTCCGGGGCGCTTCCCGCTACATCTCTGACACCTTCCGGGACTGTTTCGAGCTCGAATGCCGGGCTCTGAAAAAAGTCCGTGACGAAATGGGCCTGAACAACGTTGAGGTGATGGTGCCGTTCGTGCGTACCGTGGGCGAGGCGGAGCAGGTTGTGGAGCTGCTGGCTGCCAACGGCCTGAAGCGCGGTGAGAATGGCCTGCGGGTGATCATGATGTGCGAGCTGCCAGCCAATGCCCTGCTGGCAGATGAGTTCCTGCAGCACTTCGACGGTTTCTCCATCGGCTCCAACGACCTGACCCAGCTGACCCTGGGCCTTGATCGGGATTCCGGCATCATTGCCCACCTGTTTGACGAGCGGAACGACGCCGTCAAGGCGCTGCTCTCAAACGCCATTCAGGCCTGTCGCAAATCGGGTAAATACGTGGGCATCTGTGGCCAGGGCCCGTCGGATCACCCCGATCTTGCCAAGTGGCTGATGGATCAGGGTATTGATTCGGTTTCCCTGAACCCGGACTCGGTTCTCGATACCTGGTTCTTCCTGGCCGGCGACAAGAACGACTGAATACCCAACCTTCAGGAGAGGAGAGCATAACGTGAGCAAAATCATTACACCGGATCTGTGTGACGAGTTTCCGGACGTCAAGGTGGTGGAGCCCGGTTTCAACAACTACGGCGGCATCCGCCAGTTTGGTGGTGAGATCGTGACCGTGAAGTGCTTTGAAGACAACTCCGTGGTCAAGGAGCAGGTCGGCCAGCCAGGCAATGGCCGGGTGATGGTGGTCGATGGTGGTGCCTCAAAGCGCAATGCTCTGCTCGGTGACATGCTGGCTGAGAAGGCGGCAGAGAATGGCTGGGCCGGTCTTGTTATTTATGGCTGCATCCGGGATGTGGATGAGATCGGTCAGACCAACCTCGGCGTCCAGGCGCTGGGTACGGTGCCCCGCAAGACCGAGAAGCGTGGTATCGGTGACCTGAACGTACCGGTCACGTTTCATGGCGTGACTTTTCAGCCCGGGCACTACGTTTATGCCGACAACAATGGCATCATCGTGTCGGAAAAACCGCTGGTCTGAGTTCAGGCCAAAGGACGAAAACGAAAAAGGCGACTCGGTTGAGTCGCCTTTTTTATTGGGCCAGTCGGGTGATGTTGACGCCCAGAAGGTAGCCGTCGTCCTGCTGCTGACAGCGCATCACCTCGCACTCGGTTTCCAGGGCCGCCACCTGGGCATCCGCCGAATCCATACGTGTGCTGAGCGTTGCACCCACCTCCATGGGGCGATCGACCAGTAATTGCATGCCGGTGGCGCTCAGGTCGATACAGGTGCCAGTAAAGGTTTCACCGCTGCTGTCGGTAATCTGGATGCCGGCGTTGACCTGCATCCGGTGAAAATCCCTCTTTTCCGAGTAATCCCGCATAAGCATTCACGCCCAATTGTCGGTTTTCCGGGTCGGCTTGAGCATGGGAATGATCAGGGCAAGTAACACACCACCCAGCACGAGGCCGGCGCCCAGCAGCATGAAGTCGGACTCCTTGCTGGCTTCCAGTCGCTCGTTTTCGGCCGTGAGCACCTCCAGATCGTTGCCAAGCCGCTGGTTTTCCTGAACCAGTTCCCGATTGCGCCGTTCCAGGTTCAGGGAGTCCGCCGCAACCTCCTTGATGCGCGTGAGCTCCTTCTGAAGCTCCTGGGCACGTGAAGAGAGGTTGTTTTCTGTACTCTCAAGCGTATCACGTTCTTCGGTGACATTGGCCAGTTGTGTTTCCAGTTCGCTGATACGTTCCCTTGCCGACGACAGTTGCCGGCGGGCCTGCTGGAGCTGGTCGGCAGCGATGGGCTCGTTGCTCAGATACTGGCTGGCAACCCAGCCTTCGGTGCCCTTGGGCGTGCGCACCCGGCTGTAGTTCTCACCACTTTCAAGCAGTTCCAGTGCGGTTCCGCTGGGGAGCGCATTTTCCACGATCCGGTACTGGGTACCGGCGCCGGAGCGAACGGGCAGGTACAACTGGTCGTCTACCCAGACGGTACGGGCCTGGGCCACGGAAAATGAGCTGATAATAAGCAGAGCGGCAAGTATCAGACGAAGTGGTGTCACGGATTGCTTTCCTAGCGTCAGTTAGCGTTGATGAGTAAACGCAATAATTTTGTCACAGGCCGGCAGCCAGTCAAATGACCGGGGGTTACAATACGCTCATACTGCTGCCGACCTGTCGTGAGCGTGGTCAGGGCAGCACGACCTTGTAGGGCTTGACCACAACTGAGGCATACACGCCGGCTTCGACGTAGGGGTCTTCATCCGCCCATTGGCGGGCCTGTTCCAGGGAGTCAAACTCGGCGATAACCAGGCTGCCGGTAAAGCCTGCCTCGCCGGGGTCGGGGGAGTCGATGGCCGGGTTGGGGCCGGCAACCATCAGGCGTCCATCGGCTTTCAGTGCTTCAAGCCGGGCCAGGTGGGCCGGGCGGGCCTGTTTGCGCAGGGGCAGGCTGTCGGTGACATCTTCACTGATAATGGCGTAGTACATATTCTCTCCCGAGAGCTGGGGGACCGTCGCCAACACTGGTAGACTGGCCCCGAATGTTCATTTCCGGATAGCCCGTGACTATACCTC
This sequence comes from Marinobacter oulmenensis, assembly GCF_014201735.1. GTDB lineage: Bacteria > Pseudomonadota > Gammaproteobacteria > Pseudomonadales > Oleiphilaceae > Marinobacter > Marinobacter oulmenensis. Next base: position 47,493 of record NZ_JACHFE010000008.1, read on the forward strand.
AAGACCCCCAGACCTGCATTGACCTGCATTGCCACAGTACGGCTTCGGATGGCGCCCTGTCACCCGAGGAACTGGTGGCTCGCGCTTCGGCCCAGGGAGTCACCCATCTGGCTCTGACCGACCATGACACCATCGCCGGCCTCAGCGCGGCAAAGCTGGCCGCCAGCGACGAAGGCATGGAACTGATCAACGGTATCGAGCTGTCATGTGTGTGGCGTAGCCACACTATCCACGTGGTGGGTCTGGATTTTGATGAGCGTCAGGAGGCCTTCCGCGCGGCGCTTGCACGGCAGAATGATAACCGCTGGCAGCGTGCCCGTCTGATTGCCGACAAGCTCGCCAAGCTGAACGTGCCCGACCTGCTGGACCGGGCGACGGCTTTCGCAGGTGGAGACGTGCCCGGTCGGCCTCATTTTGCCAGCGTGCTGGTGGAAGCAGAGGTTGTGCCCAGGCCCGCTCACGCCTTCAAGCGTTACCTGGGGACTGGCAAGCCGGGGGACGTCAAAGCCTGCTGGCCGGAGCTGGCAGAGGTGGTGGAGTGGATCGTCCAGGCGGGGGGCATTGCGGTTCTGGCTCACCCGAGAAAGTACCGGTTAACGGCGACCAAGCTCAGGGAGTTGGTAAAGGACTTCCAGGCTGTCGGTGGCCAGGGTATCGAGGTGTCGGTGTCCGGCCAGTCCAGTGGTGATCTGGGCTTTGTCGCGGAACTTGCGCGCAGGCAGGGACTTTGGGCATCCCAGGGCAGTGATTTCCACTTTCCCGGCGCTCCGTGGTGTGAGCTGGGGCGTATCATGAAAATGCCAGACGGGCTGGAGCCCGTCTGGCAGCATTTCCGTGAGCCTGTTCCGGCCTGATTTACTCGGGCGCGTGGAACAGCAGGTAGAGGTCCGTGAGCGAGTCCGGAATGGTGTCGGCCATCCGTGCTGACAGCTTCTCGTTATTGCGGGCCTTTTGGAAATCCTCGTCATCGAAGAGCCCGGAGAGGGTCAGCATCGGGACCATCAGGTCGGCGACGTCCTCTTCGCTGGATGCGGCGACCAGCCAGGCTTCCTCATGTTCCAGGAAGGTATCGACAAACCCGGCGCACCAGTTTTCCAGGGCGTTCATGGGGTCACCGTCTTCTGGCTCTGGCAGTTCCAGTGGTTGCCCCATATCCAGGGCGTGGGCCATATCCCGGGACAACTCACTGACGCAGTGAGTGAAGATCTCCGGGACGCCGGCTTCCGGTACCGAATCGCTGCCGGTGGCCAGACGGAAGAGGTCTTCCGTCTCCACCCTGACCGGTCCAATCACGCTGGCGCAAACCACGCCGTGGAATCCGAAGAAATCCAGGGCGTGATCCCCCCAAGGTTCGGCAAACAGAATGTCTTCGAGTGCCTCTATGTCCCGGTTGCTCAACATGATCAGTTGTCCTCTGCCTTTTTGGCCTGTTCCGCAGCACGCTGGCGCTTGCGGACTTCCCGGGGATCATTGTAAGCCCGGCCCGGAGTGACCGGAACCTCGGGTTCCGCTGACTGAGCGGGTTCCGCCGCCGGCTTGTCCTCTTTCTTTTCCCCGGCAGTCTGCTTGGGTTTTTCGGCCACTTTTGCAGGCTCTGGCGCAGACGTCGACTCGGCGTTGTCAGATGCCTCCGCGGGCTTTTCCGGCTCAGCTTTGGGTGCCTGGGCAGGCTCCGGCGATTTCTCCGGCTCCGGCTTCTGCTCGCTTTTACCGGTTTCTTCCGGCTTGCTGTCACTGGCCGGCTTCGACTTGGGCGCTGGCGCTTCAGCGGCTTTTGCCTCGGTCCGGGCCTCCTTGGGGGCGTCTGACGGGGCTTCCTTCGGCTGCTGAGCTGCCGGTTTCCCGGCTTTGTTTTCCTCTGCAGACTTGCCGCTTTCGTCAGTCGCAGCTGGCGTTGGCTGGGACGGTTCTGCCTTTGCAGGTTTTTCCTCAGCAGGTTGGGCCTGGGCCGCCTTGTCGCCAGTCTTGTCGGACGCCTTGGTGTCCGCCTCTGTACGAGCTTCGGCCTGGCTATTGTCTTCCTGCTTGGGCCTGGTTTCCTGTTTCGGTTTGTCGTCCTGTCCGGGCTTGCTTTCAGCCTGAGGCTTGTCGTCGCTTTTCGGCTTGTCAGCGGCTTTGGCCTGCTCGTCCGCTTTTGCCGGAGCCCCGTTGCTGGCGTTGTCCGCCTGCTTGGGCTTGCGTTTGCGGCCATTGCTCCTGGGCTGTTCGTCGGCAGGCTTGGCTTCCGTGTTTTTGTCGCCGTTGTCCTTCACCGCTTCCGGTTGGGTGTCTTTCTGGTGCTTGTCTGCACGCTGGGACTTGCGGGCCGCCGGCGTGGAGGACGGCGTTTCTGACGGAGAACCATCGCGGTTGCGCTGACGCCGGGGCTTGCGGTTCTTGTCGTCGCCGCTGCCCTGTTTGTCGTTGCCGGATTTCTGGTCATTACCGGACTTCTGGTTGTCCTGCTGACCACGATTGTCCTTCTGGTCTTTCTGTTGTTCTTTCTGGTTCTGGTCCTTCTGGGGACGGCTTTTCCCCTGACCACGGCTCTGGCCGCCTTTGCGGTTGTCGGAACGATCGTCATTGCCCTTGTTATCGCCAGATTTGTTCTGGGGTTTCTGGCGATTCTGGTTGTTCTGATCGTTGTTCTTGCCACCGCTGCGGTTGCTGTTGCGGCCGCGGTTGTCATCGTTGCGGTTCTGGTTCTGTTGGCCGCCCTGACGGCGATCGTTGCCGCTGCGGTTGTTGTTGCCGCCGGAGCGCTGATCATCCCTTGCTACCCGGGATTTGCGGCGATCCTGCCGGGCCTCGTTGCGGCGGTCACCGCTGCGTTGACGGTCTCTGGCCGTGGCGGAGTCTTCTTCCTGCTCGTCAGCACTGAAGAAGCCGGCAATCTTCTTGCCAAGGCGGGCAAACAGGCCTTCCTCGCTGTCGGTAGTGCTGGCGGCTTTTTCGGTCGGGGCCGGGGCCGGGGCGGCCGGGCGGATGGCCTTGACGGCGGCCTGCTCACGTACCGGCTTTTCCGGGCTGGTGATCTCGGTGCTGATTTCCTCTTCCCGCTCGTTGTACTCCTGGGCCACCTGATGGCTGGAGATATGCTCAGGACTGGTTTCATCCTGACGCAGGCGGAGAATTTCAAAGTGGGGCGTTTCCATGTGCGGCACGGGCACGACCACCACCGCCACTTCCTGGCGTTTTTCGATGTCGGCCAGCTGCTTGCGCTTTTCGTTCAGCAGGAACGTGGCAACGGAGACGGGAACCACCGCCCTGACTTCTGCGGTTTTCTCCTTGGACGATTCCTCGTAGATCAGGCGCATGATGGACAGCGCCAGGGATTCGATACCCCGGATGGTGCCCTGGCCTTCACAGCGTGGGCAGGCCTCGCTGCGGGTCTCGCCCAGGGAAGGGCGCAGGCGCTGACGGGACATTTCGAGCAGGCCGAAACGTGAAATCTTGCCGACCTGAACTCGGGCACGGTCCAGTTCCAGCGCTTCGCGCATTTTCTGTTCCACTTCGCGCTGGTGCTTGGCCGGAGTCATATCGATGAAGTCGATAACAATCAGACCGCCCATGTCACGCAGGCGCAGCTGGCGGGCGATTTCCTCGGCCGCTTCCAGGTTGGTCTGGAGCGCGGTTTCCTCGATGTCCTGACCTTTGGTGGCGCGGGAAGAGTTGATATCAATAGACACCAGGGCTTCGGTGGGGTCGATGACGATGGAACCACCGGAGGGCAGTTTGACGTCCCGCTGGAAAGCGGTCTCGATCTGGCCTTCGATCTGGTAACGGCTGAACAGGGGGATTTCGTCCTTGTACAGCTTGATCTTGTTTTCAAACGTGGGCATGACCGCCCGAACGAAGCTCAGTACGTCTTCGTACACGGTTTCCGAATCAATCAGGACCTCGCCGATATCCTGGCGAAGGTAGTCGCGTACCGCGCGGATGATGACGTTGCTTTCCTGGTGAATCAGGAACGGTGCCTTGCGGTCCTTGGCGGCCTGGCTGATGGCTTCCCAGAACTGGACCAGGTAATCCAGGTCCCACTGCAGCTCTTCACTGTTGCGGCCGATACCGGCGGTGCGCACGATAATGCCCATGCCCTTGGGTGCGTGGACATCACTCATGGCGTCTTTGAGCTGGGCTCTTTCGTCGCCTTCAATGCGACGGGAAATACCGCCGGCCCGGGGGTTGTTGGGCATCAGCACCAGATAGCGGCCGGCCAGGGAAATGAAGGTGGTCAGGGCGGCGCCCTTGTTGCCACGTTCTTCCTTGTCGACCTGGATGATGACTTCCTGACCTTCGGAAATCACATCCTTGATGTTGATTTTGCCTTCGATCTGGCCGGGGGATTTGCTGAAGTACTCCTTGGAGATTTCCTTGAGCGGCAGAAAGCCATGGCGCTCGGCGCCGAAATCAACAAAAGCGGCCTCAAGGCTGGGCTCTACGCGGGTAATGCGGCCTTTATAGATGTTGGCTTTCTTTTGTTCACGGCTGCTGGATTCAATGTCCAGATCAAACAGTTTTTGGCCGTCTACCAGGGCTACGCGCAACTCTTCGGGATGAGTTGCATTGATCAGCATTCTTTTCATGGAAAGAGCAGGTTCCTGTCGTCTGTTAAGTGACAGAAAACCGGGGGTGTTCGCATCAGCGAAGCAGGATGTGCGTGCCGCTGGCGCTGTTCAGGTTGAACGGCCGGCGACCGGTTGGATCAGATCCTTGTGGGGTTTGATCCGGTATGTCTCGGGTCACCACTGACGCGCCGCTTGCCCGTAGGCAGCGAGGGGTTGTTCAGAGTGAATGTCCGTTGACGCATAATATCCACTTCAGGTTCACACAAAGGCCTGGGTCTCACGTCATATTGGTAAGCTGGACGGCCCGGCTCTGCGTGGCAATGATTCTTCGCGATGTCGCCCGACGGTTTTCCGGTCGGTTGTTTTCTGCTTCCTGTCCGGCGCCGCGTCATGGCGGTCCAGGCCGGTCCGGGAAGTCTCTCTCGCCGCGTCCGGTAAAGATGGGGCGGCGGCGTTCAAACTCTGGATCAGTGTCGGTATACTGCTGCCGCTCCGGCTTCTGACCAGAGAACATCAGGCCGTAGACAAACGGCAGAGCACGCCGGAATATAACAGTTAGGGCGTTCCCGAACAATACCTCGACACAAGGTTTCCGATGTCCCGCAGATCCTCTCCGCGAAACAAGTCTCAGCGCCCGGGCCCGAAGGGGCGCCGAAGGGCACCAGAGAAAGCGCCTGACCGGTCACCGGCACCGGAGGACGTCGAGCGTCAGGCCCGGGTCCAGTGGGCAACGGTGGATGATGACATGGCCGGCCAGCGTCTGGACAACTTTCTGCTGGCGCGGCTGCGGGGTGTTCCCAAGAGCATGGTTTACCGGATTGTCCGAAAGGGCGAAGTCCGCGTGAACAAGGGGCGCGTAAAACCGGATACCCGGCTCAGTGCCGGCGACGTGGTCCGTATTCCGCCGGTGGTGCAGAAACAGAAGCCGGAACAGCCGAAGCCCGGGGATCGGGTGCAGGCGGTGATGGAAGCGGCCATTGTGTTCGAGAATGACGACCTGCTGGTGGTGAACAAGCCCTCCGGGATTGCCGTCCATGGCGGCAGCGGCCTGAGTTTCGGGTTGATCGAGGTGTTGCGTGCTTCCCGTCCGGAAGCCCGTTTTCTGGAGTTGGTTCATCGCCTGGACCGGGATACGTCCGGACTGGTGATGGTGGCCAGAAAGCGCTCGGCCCTGAGGTTTCTCCAGGACGAGTTGCGTCAGAAACGGATTCGTAAACATTACCATGCGCTGGTTGCGGGAAGTTGGTCGTCCGCCTGTGACCGGGTTGATGAGCCCCTGCTGCGGTTTCAGATGCCCAATGGGGAGCGCCGGGTTCGGGTGAGTGACGAAGGCAAGCCTTCCCTGACGCTGTTCCGTTGTCTGAAGCGGTATCAGGGCTACAGCCTGGTGGAAGCATCACCGGTCACTGGTCGGACCCATCAGATCCGTGTCCATGCTACCTGGGCCGGGCATCCGATTGCGGGCGATGACAAATATATGGACGATGCCAGCCTCAAGGCATTCCGCTCGGCTGGTGGGCAGCGGCTGATGTTGCACGCCCGCGCCCTGGAGTTTCGCCTGCCGGGGTCCGGTGAGGTCCGTCAGTTTGAAGCACCCTATGACGATGCCTTCGCCGGTTTTCTGAAAAGTCTGATGCCCGTGGAGGGCGCTGAATGAATGTGAAAGTCGTTATTTTTGACTGGGACGGGACGCTGATCGATTCCGTTGATCATATTGCCGGCAGTCTGCACCAGGCGGCCACAGAGCTTGGCTATCCCGAGCTTGAGCGTTCTGCCTACCGGGATATTATCGGCCTGGGGATGGTCGAGGCTCTGCAGCAACTGTACCCGGGGCTGAGTGAAGCCCAGATGCAGGATATTCGCGAGGGGTACGCCAGATACTTTTTCCAGAGAACCACAACACCCCAACATGTGTTCGATGGCATGGCAGATGTGGTGTCGGACCTGAGGGGTGCCGGCCGGGCCTGCTCGGTTGCCACCGGAAAGAGTCGCCGCGGGCTGGCTTCGGCGCTGGACAGCAGTGGCCTGGGGCATCATTTCGAGATCACGCGCTGTGCCGACGAGACCCGTTCCAAGCCGGACCCGCTGATGTTGGCGGAGATCCTGGCGTTTTATGGCTATCAGCCGTCCGAGGCGGTGATGATCGGCGATACCCGGTATGATCTGGAAATGGCCCGGCGGGCCGGGATGCCATCCATCGGGGTAGAGTGGGGCGTTCATGATCGCAGTGTGCTCCAGGCCTATGATCCGCACGCGGTGGTTGGGTCGGTAGCCGAGCTTCGACAGGTTCTTGGTCTCTAGGATACGGTCCGGCCTCGGTAATTGAAGATTCAGTCATAAGGAACGACAGATGAGTGATTGGGAGTCGGACAAACCGCATCATTGGGGTGATGAGCCTGCCGGAGCATCGTCTCAGGAAACCACCCGCAAGCGCCGGTTTCTGGGTGGGCGAGAGCCTGCGATGCCGCCGGAGTCCGGTCGGGACTGGAAGCTGATTGAAAAGCTGGTGATGTCGCTGCAGGCGGAGCAGCGTCGGAGCCGTCGCTGGGGGATTTTCTTCAAACTGCTGACTTTCGCCTACCTCCTGGCGTTGCTGTTTTTCCTGCGTTCGCCGATCGGTGACGGCATGGAGAGCGTCAGTGCCGAGCACACCGCGGTTGTGGAGGTTAACGGGCCGATTGCGGCTGATGAGGTCGCCAGCGCTGACAATCTGGTGTCATCGCTGCGTCAGGCCTTTGAGGCCGAAGGTTCCCGGGCGGTGGTGCTGAGAATCAACAGTCCGGGCGGGAGTCCGGTGCAGGCCGGTTATGTATACGACGAGATCGGCCGCCTTAGGGAGGAATACCCCGATAAAAAACTGTATGCGGTGATTTCCGATATTGGTGCGTCGGGCGCCTATTACATTGCTGCTGCAGCGGACGAGATCTACGCCAATCGCGCCAGTCTTGTCGGTTCCATCGGCGTGGTCGCTGGCGGCTTTGGTTATACCGGGTTGATGGACAAGCTGGGCGTGGATCGTCGCCTGTATACCGCGGGCGAGAACAAGGCGTTCCTGGATCCCTTCTCGCCGGAGAAGACGCAGGAGGTGGACTTCTGGAGCAGTGTTCTGGAGATCACCCACCAACAGTTTATTGAGGCGGTGAAAGCCGGGCGGGGTGATCGTCTTGCCGACAACGACAAGCTGTTCAGCGGTCTGGTCTGGAGTGGTGAGCAGGCCCTCGAGCTGGGGCTTGTCGACGGGCTTGGCAGTACCTCCTGGGTTGCCCGTCAGTTGGTGGGGCAGGAAGAGCAGGTCAATTACACCCGCGGGCGTTCGCCCTGGCAGGATCTGATTGACCAGCTTGGTGTCGCCGTGGGCGAGGGCGTTGCGACCCAGTTGCTGGAGTCCCGGCTGGAGCTACGCTAGCGGTAAGGCCCGGTATTATTCCGGGCCCTGCTCGAGAGGGCGAATGCCGAATTGTGACAGCAGGTCGATCAGCGCCATCAGTGGCAATCCGATCAGGGTATTGGGGTCCCTGCCGGCCATCCGGCTGAACAGGGTGATGCCCAGGCCTTCCATACGGAAGCTGCCGGCGCAGTCATAAGGTTGTTCCCGCTGAAGATAGTGGGTGATCTCCTGGTCCGACAATTGGCGGAAATGCACTTCGTAGGTTTCGCAACAGGATGTCAGCGTGCCTGAGCGGCTGTCGAGCAGAGCCAGGCCGGTTTCAAAGTGCACGCTGTGGCCATTGCACTGGCTCAGTTGCTGCTTCGCCCGGGTGAAGTTGCCGGGTTTGCCCAGAAGGGTGCCGTCTGGCAGCGTGGCTACCTGATCCGAGCCGATAATGAGATGCTCCGGATAGTCGTTGGCCAGTGCGCGGGCCTTGTCACAAGCCAGGCGTACCGCCAGGGTCCGGGCGTCTTCTCCGGGCAGGGCGGTCTCATCAATGTCGGGGCTGGCGCAGTCAAATGGCCAGCCAAGCCGTGACAGCAGTTCGCGCCGGTAGGGTGATGAAGAGGCAAGGAGCAGCTTGGGGGTTGGCATTGGCAGTCCGGTATCCGGTGAGTAAATGGTCGGGCTTTATCGTAGAATACCCGTATGGGCAGGCCAAGCTCATCGCTTTCGTCCATTAACTCTTTGACAGTGGGGCGCCCGGCCCCTAAAATTGCGCGCCTATGTCTGAAGCGCCGAATGCAGAACTGCCAAAATCTGTCGATCCGTACCGGTTGGCGGAACAGGGTTCAACCCTTGAGGGTGTTGTTCCTCTGGTCAGTCTCTCCCGTTTTCGGGACACCGTGTCACGCCTGCCTGAGGGCAGTGAATGCCACGTCAGCCTGACGTTTGGTCTGGATGAAGAGCGCCGCAGGGTGGTTTCGGGGAAGCTGTCTGCAACTGTCGTGCTGGAATGCCAGCGTTGCATGGGAGATATGCAGAGTCAGCTGGAATCCGGTTTTGAGCTTGGTCTGGTTGCAAGTGAGCAGCAAGCCCAGCAGTTGCCGAAAAACCTGGAACCCTTCCCGGTGGAAGACTTCAGTATGGACGTGTGGACACTGGTGGAGGATGAGCTGCTTTTGGCTCTGCCAGCGTTTCCTCTGCATGATCGGTCAGAATGCCCGGCGACAAAGGATCTGGAGGCTCTGGAGCCCGATCCGGAACCGGAAGAGCCGGAAGCGGAAAGCACAAGGGAGAACCCGTTCAGCGTGCTGGCGGGGCTCAAGAACACAAAGCACTAAATCGATTTCGTAAAAGGTCAGGAGCATAATCATGGCTGTACAGCAAAACCGCAAGACCCGTTCCAAGCGTGGCATGCGCCGTTCTCACGACGCGCTGACTTCTGCCGCTCTGTCCACCGACGCGACCACCGGCGAAGTTCATCGTCGTCACCACGTGTCTCCGGACGGTTTCTATCGTGGCAAGCAGGTCGTAGAAGGGCGCGACGAGTAATCGTGCCCGGGTACGCTTTCCTGTCATGGCCCATGAACAGGTGGTGAGCCGACCGGTCACCATAGCGATTGACGCCATGAGTGGCGACCAGGGACCCTCCGTGGTTGTCCCTGCCGCCCTGGAAGCAGTACGTGAAAACGAGGCCTTGAGCATTGTTCTGGTGGGTATCCGGAGCGAGCTCGAGGCCTTGTTGCGTGAGGGGCATGCCCGAATCCGCATCGTCGAGGCGGCGGATGTGGTCAAGATGAATGAACGCCCCTCCCACGCCCTGAGGCACAAGCGTAATTCCTCCATGGCCATCGCGCTGGGGCTGGTGCGCGATGGCGAAGCCCAGGGTTGTGTCAGCGCCGGTAATACCGGGGCGCTGATGGCTTTTGGTCGCTCAATCATCCGCATGTATCCCGGCATCGAAAGACCGGCCATCGCCAAACAGATACCTTCTCCCCGGGGCCGGTGCCACGTTCTGGATCTTGGTGCCAATGTCGATTCGACGGCCGAGAATCTCTATCAGTATGCCTTGATGGGCTCGTTGATGGCGACGGCGATCTGCGCCCAGCCCGAGCCACGCATCGCGCTTCTCAATGTCGGCGAGGAAGAGATCAAGGGCAACGAGCAGGTTCGGCTTGCCTCCCATATGCTGGCGCAGTGCGATACGCTCAATTACATCGGGTACGTCGAAGGCAGCGATCTGTTCCGGGATGTGGCCGATGTGGTGGTCTGTGATGGCTTTGTCGGCAATATCGCCCTCAAGACCGGGGAGGGTGTCGCGGGCATGCTGATCGAGTTACTCGAGAAAGCGTTTTCGCGAACCCTCTACGGGCGACTTGTGGGCCTGCTGGCCCGTCCGATTGTGACGCGCCTGCTGCAGGTGGTGGACCCGGCGCGCCATAACGGTGCCAGCCTGCTGGGCTTGCAGGGGGTGGTCATCAAGAGTCACGGTAATGCCAACGAGTGCGCGATGCTGGCGGCCATTCGCCAGGCCGTCTGTGAGGTGGAGCTGGAAGTGCCCCGGCGCATCAATGAGCGGCTGGATGATCTCATGCTCTGAGACTGCCGCAACTGGCTGCTGAGACTAAAGTCGCGGGGTGGCCGGTTCCAGAATCCGCTGGAATTTGCCAAAGTTACACTATTGGCTAATCTCCACAAACCCTTCGATAACGATAAGATTCCGCCCATGAAATCAGCATTTATTTTCCCGGGTCAGGGTTCTCAGTCTGTCGGCATGCTTGCCGGTGCAGCCGAAACCTGGCCGATGATTACAGAAACCTTCGATGAGGCCTCCAACGTCCTGGGCTATGATCTCTGGGATCTGTGCCAGAATGGCCCGGCGGAAGAGCTTAACCGGACCACAGTGACCCAGCCTGCGCTGCTCACCGCCAGTGTTGCTCTGTGGCGGCAGTGGTGTCTTGCTGAAGGTCCGCGACCGGACTTTGTGGCTGGCCACAGCCTGGGGGAATACAGTGCCCTGGTGGCCGCCGAGAGTCTGGATTTCGTTGAAGCGGTGAAACTGGTTCAACTGCGTGGGGAGTTGATGCAGGACGCAGTGCCAGCCGGGGAGGGGCGCATGGCGGCCATTCTCGGACTCGAGGATGCCGATGTTAAATCCGCCTGTGAGGAAGCCGCCCAGGGGGACGTCGTCTCCGCGGTAAACTTTAACGCGCCGGGGCAGGTGGTTGTTGCCGGCTCCGCAGCCGCGGTGGATCGCGCCATTGAAGCCTGCAAGGAGCGAGGTGCTCGCAAGGCAATGCCGTTGCCGGTCAGTGTTCCCTCCCATTGCGCGCTGATGAAAGGCGCTGCCGAACAGTTGGCAGAAGGCCTGAGCGATGTACGGTTCACGGATGCCATGATCCCGGTGGTGCAGAACGTCAATGCCGGGGAGGCAACCACGGCCGATGAGCTCAAGGACAATCTGCTCAAGCAGCTCTATTCACCGGTGCTGTGGACCGATTCGGTGCGTACGCTGGTTGACCATGGTGTAGGCGTCGCGGTTGAGTGCGGTGCGGGCCGGGTACTGGCGGGCTTGATCAAGCGCATTGACCGCAAGTTGCCGGTGCACGGCATTGAAGATCCAGATTCACTGGCGAAGGCTGTCGAGGCTCTCGCCGGTTCCCGATAAACGGAGTTAGTTATGTCTTTGCAAGGCAAAGTGGCGCTGGTGACCGGCGCAACCCGTGGCATTGGCAGGGCCATTGCTCACGAGCTGGGTCGGCAGGGTGCTGAAGTGGTTGGGACGGCTACATCAGAGGGCGGTGCCGATACCATTACCGCCGGCCTCAAAGAGGCGGGCATCAAGGGTTACGGTATGGTCATGAATGTGGCCGATCCCGACAGCATTGAGGCGGGGCTGAAGCAGTTGACTGCGGAATCCGATGCTCCATTGATCCTGGTCAACAACGCGGGGATCACCCGCGATAACCTGCTCATGCGTTTGAAAGACGATGACTGGTCAGCGGTTCTGGATACCAATCTGTCCAGCGTTTTCCGGCTCAGCAAAGCTGTGCTCAGGGGCATGGCGAAAGCCCGCTGGGGCCGGATTATTAACATTAGTTCGGTAGTGGCTGACATGGGGAACCCCGGTCAGGGCAACTACTGTGCAGCCAAGGCCGGCGTTGAGGGGTTTACCCGCAGCCTGGCCAAGGAGATGTCGAACCGGGGAATTACGGCGAACTGCGTGGCCCCCGGTTTCATCGATACGGATATGACCAAAAAACTGGACGATAAGCAGCGTCAGGCTATGCTGGACATCATACCGACCGGTCGCCTGGGGGATCCGGGTGAAGTGGCGTCGGTCGTGGCGTTTCTGGCTTCAGACGGTGCGGCTTACGTCACTGGGGAAACCATTCATGTGAATGGCGGCATGTACATGGGATAATGCCGGCGGCTGGCGCCCCGGAACCTTTGCCGTATAGCATGTTGGAAACAATCCCCGCTTGTTTGCAGGTGGGGTTTACACTAAACTCGCAGCCTTCGAGTTGCTTGGTTGACACATTAAGTGAGGACATTATGAGTACAGTTGAAGAGCGCGTGAAGAAGATCGTTTGTGAACAGCTGGGCGTGAAAGAGTCCGAAGTTCAGAACACCTCTTCCTTTGTAGAGGATCTTGGCGCTGACTCACTGGACACTGTTGAGCTGGTTATGGCTCTGGAAGAGGAATTCGAAACCGAGATTCCTGACGAAGAGGCCGAAAAGCTGGGCACCGTTCAGGACGCGATCGACTACATCGTCGCGCACACCTGATCCTCTGCGGACGGGCGTAATAGCCAGTCGAAAGCCGTCCTTTTCGGTTCAGGAAGGACGGCTTTTTTATTGGCTGAAGATCAGTGCACTTGGTAACTGGATTGACTGTTGGGTGACAGACATATGAGTAAGCGACGGGTGGTGATCACCGGTATGGGGATGGTTTCCCCGGTGGGAAACGATGTCCAGTCCTGTTGGGAAGCGATCTGTGCCGGCCGCAGCGGTATCGGCCCGATCGACCGTTTTGATGCCAGCGACTACAGCACGCGGATTGGTGGTGCGGTCCGGGACCTGGATATCGAGCCTTTCCTCTCTCCGAAAGAGGCCCGCAAGCTTGACGCGTTCATTCACTATGGCCTGGCCGCTGCGCAGCAGGCCGTGGACGACAGCGGTCTTGAAACGTATGACCGGCTTGATCGTGAACGGGTCGGGGTCGCTATTGGTTCCGGTATTGGTGGTCTGGAGTTCATTGAGAAGAACGTCATCCAGATGGAAAAGTCCGGACCTCGCCGGGTGTCGCCTTTCTTCATACCCGCTTCTGTTGTCAACATGCTGTCCGGTAATACGGCTATCCGCTACGGCTACCAGGGGCCCAATATTGCGATCGTGACTGCCTGCACCACAGGTACCCACAATATCGGCTATGCCGCCCGTACCATTGCCTACGGAGATGCCGACGTCATGCTGGCTGGTGGCTCCGAAATGGCGACCACCCGTAGCGGCGTGGCGGGTTTCTCGTCGGCCAAAGCGTTATCCACGCGTAACGATGAGCCCGAAAAGGCCAGTCGCCCCTGGGATCGTGACCGTGACGGCTTTGTCCTCAGCGACGGCGCCGGTGTTCTGGTCCTCGAGGATCTGGAGCATGCCCGGGCCCGGGGCGCCACCATATACGGTGAGGTGGTGGGCTTTGGCATGAGTGACGATGCGCACCACATTACTGCACCGCCCTCGGACGGTGAAGGTGCGGCCCGCTCCATGCGTAACGCCATACGTGACGCCGGCCTTAAGCCCGAAGACGTCCACTACATCAATGCGCACGGCACATCCACCCTGGTGGGTGATGTTGCTGAGGTGGCCGCGGTGAAATCCGTTTTTGGTGCTCACGCCCAAAAGCTGGCGATGAGCAGTACCAAATCCATGACCGGCCATCTTTTGGGTGCCGCCGGTGCTGTCGAAGCGATATTCTCCGTCCTGGCGCTGAAGGAAGGCGTACTGCCGCCGACCATCAACCTGGACAACCCGGACGAGGGCTGTGACCTGGATTTCGTTCCCCATCAGAGCCGCAAGGCGGATATCCGCACGGCGCTGTCGAACTCCTTTGGCTTTGGGGGAACCAACGGTACCCTGATCATGAGCCGCTACGAGGGATAAGGGCTCGTGTTTCAGCTCTTCCGGGCAGACGAGGAGGGGGTGCCCTCCGACGATCGGGGGCTGGCATATGGGGATGGGTTGTTCGAAACCCTGCGGGTGTCCGGCGATCATGCCCCGCTGCTGAATCCTCATCTGGACCGGCTGGTCCGGGATGCGGGCAGATTGGGCATTCCGGTTCCCCGGGGTGACCTTGAAAAGACCTGCCTCCAGATCATGGCCCGGGAAGCCGGGCAATACGATGGCAGGCCCTGGGTACTCAAGCTGATCCTGACCCGGGGTGGTAGCGGCCGGGGTTACCAGCCGGAACCGGGCGCCTCTCCACATCTGCTGGTGCGCCACGGTCCGGCGCCAGATGCGCCCCCGGAAGGAGGCGTTGACATCGACTTCTCTCCGGTTCCGCTTACCGTCAATCCTGTGCTCGCCGGCATCAAGTCGCTGAACCGGCTGGAACAGGTGATGGCGGCAAAGGCCATGCCCGAGGGCATCTTCGAGGTGTTGATGAGCAACGCCGAAGGGCAGGTGGTGGAAGGAACCCGGACCAATCTGTTTCTGGCCACCGATGATGGCTGGCAGACACCGCCTGCTTCAACCCTGGCGGTCTGCGGGGTCATGCGTCGCCATGTGCTGGCCTGTCTGCATAACGCCGGTGAACCCGTGGTTGAGGCACCGGTGACCCTTGATCAGTTGGGCCCCGACCGGTGCCGCGGGCTATACCTGACCAACAGTGTTCTCGGGGTTGTTCCGGTTCGCACTCTGGCGGGGCAGGCTTTGCCAGTAACCCGTCGGCTTGCGACAATCGCCTTCTCATCCCAAGTAATGGAATAAGCCGTGTTCAGAAAGCTACTGTTTCTGTGTTTCTCCGCCCTGGTGCTCGTCGGCGCCGGTGGGGCGCTGTGGGCCTGGCAGGGGCTGGAGACGCTCAAGAAGCCTATCCCTCTGGCGCAACCTGAGGTCTTCACCGTGGAATCCGGTACGGCCTTCAGTCAACTGGCATACCGCCTGGCTGAGGAAGGCCTGGTCAGTGAATCGCTGTGGCTGAGGCTCTACGGAAGGCTGAATCCGGAGCAGACCCGGATCAAGGCGGGGGATTACCAGCTTGAGCCGGGCATGACTCCTCTGGCGGTGCTTGACGATATGGTTGAGGGCAGGGTGAAACACTGGTCGGTACAGTTTATCGAAGGCCGTACGTTCGCCGACCTCCGGGCGAGGCTGGCAGCCAGTGAGCATCTGCACAAGGAAACCACGGACTGGACCGATGCCGAGATCATGGCCGCCGTCGGCGCGCCGGACCAGCATCCGGAAGGCCGCTTTTTCCCGGATACCTATCTGTTTACCAGTAGCGAGTCCGATCTGGATCTGCTTAAGCGCTCCTATGAGCGGATGGCGTCCGTGCTGGAGGAGGAGTGGCAGCAAAGAGCGGAAAACCTGCCTTACGAGTCCGCCTATGACGCGCTCATCATGGCGTCCATTGTTGAACGGGAAACCGGCGTAGCGGGCGAACGTCAGGACGTGGCCGGTGTGTTTGTAAGGCGCTTGCAAAAAGGTATGCGGCTGCAGACGGATCCGACTGTGATCTACGGCATGGGGGACAGCTATGAGGGGCGGATTGGCCGCCGGGATCTGAGGACCCATACACCGTACAACACCTACATGATCAATGGCCTGCCGCCGACGCCCATAGCCCTGCCGGGGCGGGAGGCCATTCATGCGGCTCTGCACCCTGCCGAGGGCAGCGCCCTGTATTTTGTTGCCCGGGGTGATGGCACTCACAAATTTTCAGACACGCTGGCAGAACATCAGCGCGCGGTCAGGGAATATCAGTTGAACCGGAGCGAGGACTACCGCTCCTATCCCGCCCCCGAAGATGAAAACACTGAAGAGGCCGGGCAGTGATGGCGGATCGTGGTCGTTTTATCACCTTTGAAGGGACCGAAGGGGTGGGCAAGTCCACCCAGTTGCAGCGGGCCGCCCGGGCGCTGTCCGATTTGGGGCTGGAGGTGGAAATCACCCGGGAGCCCGGTGGAACCCCGATGGCTGAAAAAATCCGTGAACTGCTGCTGGCACCAAGGGAAGAGCCTGTCAGTGATATCACCGAGTTGCTGCTGATGTTCGCGGCTAGGGCGCAGCACCTGCGTAACCGGATACTGCCGGCGTTGGAGCAGGGCAGGTGGGTTCTGTGTGACCGTTTTACGGACGCCACCTTCGCCTATCAGGGCGGTGGGCGCGGCGTGCCGCCGGAACAGATCGAGATTCTGGAAACACTGGTTCAGGGTGACGTGCGTCCGGATCATGTGATTCTTCTGGATGCGCCGGTCGAGACCGGCATGGCACGGGCGAAAAAGCGCGGTGAACTGGACCGTTTCGAGCAGGAAACGCTGGCGTTTTTCCAGCGTATCCGGGAAACCTATCTGGAGCGCGCCACTGCCAACCCGGGTCAGTACCATGTGGTCAACGCGGAACTGCCCCTCGACCAGGTATCCGAAAGCGTGACCGCCCTGTTGATTGCGATAGCCCGCATGCCATCAACCGCCTGAAGGCAGCGTTTGCTTTCAGGCCGATACCTGGCAGTTTCGTGCACTTTCCGTCCGGATCTGCTTTAATTGAGGAACATTCTCGATTAATTGTCGGCAGAAGTAATGCTCAACGCCAAACTTCTAAAGCTTCCGGTGGCTGCCCACCAGCATAACCATGAGCACCATCAGATCGTTGTCGGTGTCCGTGGCGAGGCCGATCTGAGTGTTGATGGGACTGGTGCCCATCTGGATACCTGGAAGGCCTGCCTGGTGCCGACCGAAGCCCGCCACGATTACTGGGGGGATGCCCAGAACCACGTCATGGTGATCAATGTGGATCCTGTGACGCCTGCCCTGAGTTCCCCGGCCCATGCCGATTACGAGCGGATGATGCGGGTTTTCGAGGAGCCCCGGAGTCTGCAGATGGACAGTCGTCTTCAGGGGTTGGTTCAGTTTGCAGCGGGTGAATTTGATCGCTGGCCTGACAATTACGCGTTACACCAGAATCTGGCCACAAGCATCCTTTACTGCATGGCGGAGCGGATTATCGACCGTCAGAGCTGTGTGGTGAACCGACATACCCTCAGCCCCCAGGCTGTCAGACACTATATTCTGAAAAACCTGCACCGGAAGATCACTGTCCGGGACCTGGCCGGCGTTGCCTGCCTGAGTGTCAGCCGGTTCCATGAGATTTTCAGGGAAGTCACCGGGGTCACGCCGCACCAGTTCCTCTTGCACACCCGGTTGGAGCAGGCCATCCATCTTCTTGCATCCACCCGCCTTTCGGTTTCCGAGATCAGCTATCGAACGGGTTTCTCCTCCCAGAGCGCGCTCACCAACGCATTGCGCAAACATCACGATACGACGCCAACAAGGTTAAGGGCACAGCAATACGTGGCCTGACAGGGCCAATTGCTGGAGTTCAGGAAGGATTTACAAAATTATCGTAGGAATTTGTAAGCCTGAGGGCGCTAGTAATACTAGTTTATTGACCTTGAACAACAGCGCGGATAAGGACTATCCGCTATGCAATAAAAAGGGATCGGGAAACGACCAAACCAAGGGCTATGGAATAGCCCAAGCAAGCCAACAACAAACCTTGGATAGCGCAAGGGGAGATACCTGACATGATAGGAAACAACATAGGGGTTACTATAACCTTTATTCTGTATATCCTGATGATGCTGGGGGTGGGCTATGTTGCCTGGAAACGCACCTCCAACCTCTCGGATTACATTCTTGGCGGCCGTTCCCTCGGCCCCCTGCCTTCGGCACTGAGTGCCGGTGCCTCGGATATGAGTGGCTGGCTGCTGCTCGGTCTGCCGGGCTATGCGTACGCGGCCGGTTATGAGGCGATCTGGATTGCCGTCGGTCTGCTGGCCGGTACCTGGCTGAACTGGCTGTTTGTCGCCCGTCGCCTGCGCACCTACTCGCTGGCTGCCGGTGACTCGCTGACCCTGCCCTCGTACTTCGAGAACCGCTTCAACGACACCAGTCGTATCCTGCGGGTGGTCTGCGCGTTCTTCATCCTGCTGTTCTTCCTGTTTTACACCAGCTCCGGTCTGGTTGCCGGTGGCAAGCTGTTCGAAACCGTCTTTGGCCTCGACTACAACATCGCTATCGTTGTGGGCACCCTGGCCGTGGTTTCCTACACCTTCTTCGGTGGTTTCCTTGCGGTTTCCTGGACGGACGTCATTCAGGGCCTGCTGATGTTCGCTGCACTGCTGCTGGTGCCGATCATTGCCATGAACGCTGCCGGTGGCTGGGACGCAACCCAGGCCGCGATGGAAGCGAAGAACCCGGAATTTCTGAATGCTCTGACAGGCACCGACGGCAACGCCCTGGGGGCAATGGCGATCATCTCCCTGCTGGCCTGGGGTCTGGGCTACTTTGGTCAGCCGCACATCCTGGCGCGCTTCAAGGCGATCCGCTCTGAAGATGACGTGCCAACTGCCCGTCGCATTGCCGTGATCTGGAGTGGTCTGGGTCTGCTCGGCGCGCTGCTGGTTGGCTTTTCTGCCATTGGCTACTTCGAGACTCCGCTGGATGACGGCGAACGTGCCTTCATGCTGCTGGTTGATGCCATGTTCCACCCGGTCATTGCCGGTATCCTGCTGGCGGCTATCCTTGCGGCCATCATGAGTACTGCGGATTCCCAGCTGCTGGTGTCCTCTTCCGCTCTGGCAGAGGATTTCTATAAGGCCATCTTCCGTAAAGACGCCTCCCAGAAGGAACTGGTCTGGGTCGGTCGTTTCGCGGTTGTCGGTATCGCCATCATCGCCCTGTTGCTGGGACTGGATCCGGACAGCAAGGTACTTGAGCTGGTGTCCTACGCCTGGGCTGGCTTCGGGGCTGCCTTTGGTCCGGCGCTGATTCTGTCGCTGTTCTGGAAAGGCATGAACCGCGCTGGCGCGATCGCAGGCATCATCGTCGGTGGTGTTACCGTCGTGGTCTGGGGCAACATCTCCGGCGGTATCTTCGATCTTTACGAGATCGTACCTGGCTTCATCCTTGCGGCGATCGCCATCGTGGTCGTTTCCAAGGTGTCTGGCACCCCGCACCAGGACATCCTGGAGCAGTTTGACCGTGCCATGGGCCGTGGAGCGCGTGACCTGCCGTAACCTGCAGGATTACAGCCCACAGTAAAAAGGGACTCCTTCGGGAGTCCCTTTTTTTATGCCATGTCTCCTCCCGGGATGGGCTGCTGCGACTGGGCGGGTGGAGACTCTTGGGACCCGGTTCCGATGTTGCTGGAAGTGTGAAGGCATAAAAAAACGCCAGCCCGGAGGCTGGCGTTTTTTTCTGGAGTCTACCTTTTCAGGCGATCAGGCGACGCTCGCCTCGGATGCCTTCTTGGTGTAGTCCTCCATCTGGTCGAAGTTGAGATACTTGTAGATCTCTTTCGACATGCTGTTCAGGTCCTTGGCGTACTCCATGTACTCCTGAGGGGAGGGGAGTTTGCCCAGAACGGCACCCACAGCTGCCAGCTCCGCGGAGGTCAGGTACACGTTGGCACCATCGCCCAGGCGGTTGGGGAAGTTACGGGTGGATGTGGACAGCACGGTGGACTTGGCCGCAACCCGTGCCTGGTTACCCATGCACAGAGAACAGCCCGGCATCTCGGTGCGTACACCGGCGGTGCCGTAGGTGTTGAAGTAGCCTTCGTCCATCAGCTGCTGCTGATCCATCTTGGTCGGCGGTGACATCCACAGGCGGGTGGTCAGTGCACCCTTGTGCTGGGCCAGCAGTTTGCCGGCGGCACGGAAGTGGCCAATGTTGGTCATGCAGGAACCGATGAATACCTCGTCGACCTTGTCGCCGGCCACTTCGGAAAGGAAGCGGGCGTCGTCCGGGTCGTTCGGGCAGCAGACGATGGGCTCGTTGATGTCGGCCAGATCGATTTCGATCACGTGAGCGTATTCTGCGTCCTTGTCGGCACGCATCAGCTTCGGATCCTTCAGCCACTCTTCCATCTGCTGGGCACGACGCTCCAGGGTGCGCGGATCGCCGTAGCCTTCGGCAATCATCCAGCGCAGCATGACGATATTGGAGCGCAGGTACTCGGCAACAGAGTCTTCGGACAGGTTAATGGTACAACCAGCCGCGGAACGCTCGGCAGAGGCGTCAGACAGCTCGAACGCCTGCTCAACCGTCAGGTGCTCCAGACCTTCGATCTCCAGGATGCGACCGGAGAACTCGTTGATCTTGCCTTTCTTCTCAACGGTCAGCATGCCCTGCTTGATGCCGTACAGCGGAATGGCGTGTACCAGGTCACGCAGGGTGATGCCCGGCTGCATTTCACCTTTGAAGCGAACCAGCACGGATTCCGGCATGTCCAGCGGCATAACGCCGGCGGCAGCGGCGAACGCCACCAGACCGGAACCGGCCGGGAAGGAGATGCCCATCGGGAAACGGGTGTGGGAGTCACCACCGGTACCCACGGTGTCCGGCAGCAGCATGCGGTTCAGCCAGGAGTGAATGATGCCGTCGCCCGGGCGCAGGGAAACACCGCCACGGTTGCGGATGAAGTCCGGCATGGTGTGCTGCATTTCCACGTCAACCGGCTTCGGATAAGCGGCAGTGTGACAGAAGGACTGCATCACCAGGTCCGCCTGGAAGCCCAGGCAGGCCAGGTCTTTGAGTTCATCACGGGTCATCGGACCGGTGGTGTCCTGGGAGCCCACGGTGGTCATGTGCGGCTCGCAGTAGGTGTTCGGGCGAATGCCTTTGCCTTCTTCCAGGCCACACGCCTTGCCGACCATCTTCTGGGCGAGGGTGAAGCCCTTGTCGCCTTCTTCCGGATCTTTCGGCAGGCGGAAAATGTCGGTGGGGCCCATGTTCAGGGCTTCGCGTGCCTTCTTGGTCAGGCCACGGCCGATGATCAGCGGAATACGGCCGCCAGCCTGCACTTCGTCCAGGATTACTTCGGACTTCAGGCCGAACTCGGAGATCACGTCGCCGGCTTCGTTCA
The DNA here is from genome assembly GCF_014201735.1 of Marinobacter oulmenensis. Lineage (GTDB taxonomy): Bacteria > Pseudomonadota > Gammaproteobacteria > Pseudomonadales > Oleiphilaceae > Marinobacter > Marinobacter oulmenensis. The sequence continues at coordinate 68,556 of NZ_JACHFE010000008.1, forward strand.
GGATTTTGCCTTCGTACGGGCGAATGTCGATCACGTCGCCCATATTCATGTTGTCGACCGGTGCCTCGAATACCAGGGCGCCGGCGTCTTCCATGGTGTTGAAGAAGATCGGGGCAACCTTGTTACCGATACACACACCGCCGGCGCGCTTGTTCGGAACGCCCGGGATGTCTTCGCCGAAGTACCACAGTACCGAGTTGGTACCGGACTTACGGGAGGAACCGGTACCGACGACGTCACCCACGAAGGCAACCGGCAGGCCCTTGGACTGGATCTCTTCGATCTGTTTGATCGGACCCGTTACGCCTGGCTCCTCGGGGTTCAGGCCATCACGCTCCATCTTGTACATGGCGCGGGCATGCAGAGGGATGTCCGGGCGGGACCAGGCATCGGGGGCCGGGGACAGGTCGTCGGTGTTGGTTTCGCCGGTTACCTTGAACACCACCATCTTGGTGCTCTCAGGTACTTTCTTCTTGCCGGTGAACCACTCGGCGTTGGCCCAGGACTCAACGACTTCCTTGGCAACGTTGTTGCCGGCGTCCATCTTCTCTTTCACATCGTTGAAGGCATCGAACATCAGCAGGGTGTGCTTGAGCTCTTTACCGGCCAGTTCGGCCAGTTCGCTGTCGTCGAGCAGGTCAACCAGGGTTTCGATGTTGTAGCCACCCTGCATCATGCCCAGCAGCTGTACCGCTTTTTCCTTGCTGATCAGCGGAGAAGAGGCTTCGCCCTTGACGATGGCGGACAGGAAAGCGGCTTTGACGTAAGCGGCTTCGTCCACACCCGGCGGAACGCGGTTTTCCAGCAGGTAGACCAGAGTTTCCTCTTCACCGGTCGGCGGGTTTTTCAGCAGTTCAACCAGTTCGGCGACCTGCTCGGGATTCAGGGGTTTCGGGGGGATACCCAGGGCTTCACGTTCAGCGACGTGTTCACGATAGGCTTCTAACACGATATGGACCCTCATCAGTTGGAATGTCCACGCCTTGGCGCAGTGTGCCTGGCGGGAGTTTTGTGGCGAAAAGGCCGCAGGAGCCTCTGAATAACGCCTCAAATCACCGATGGGGCTTCAGGATTTATTCAGAGACTCCTTGATCTGGCGCAGCATTCTATAGGAAACCCCTTATAAAGTTAAGTTGGACAGAGGTCGGAGAAGTTTGTTATGTGCGCTATACTCCCGCGCCCGTTTCCCGAAGCTGTCCGATGACCAACATGACCGACGCCCTGCAAGAGATTCATCAGTTCCTCCCGTGCCGCACGCCTCAGACCTGGATTGACAACGCCCTGGCCAATCAGGAACTACTGCTGATTGATCATGCCCATTGCGAGAAAAAAGCGGCTTCCACAGCCCTGAGCCTGATGTACCGGTATCTCGATAACACCGATCTGCTCAACAAGATGTCGCGACTGGCTCGCGAGGAGCTTCGGCATTTTGAGCAGGTGCTGGCGATCATGAACAAGCGCGACGTGGTATACGACCACCTGTCACCCGCCCGTTACGCGGCGGGTCTGAGGGCACTGGTGAGAGGCGAGGACCCCGGGCGGCTGGTGGATGTGCTGATTGTGGGCGCGATCATTGAGGCCCGTTCCTGCGAGCGCTTTGCGGCGCTGGCACCGTACCTGGATGATGAGCTCGCGGGTTTCTATACCGGACTTCTGAAATCCGAAGCCCGCCACTATCAGGACTATCTCAGGCTTGCCGAACAGGCTCAGGGTGGCCCGGTTGAAGATCGCCTGGCGGTATTTCTGGCGGCCGAGAAAGCGTTGATCGAGCAACCGGACACCGAATTCCGCTTTCACAGCGGACCGGTTCCCGACTGATTACAGCTCCCGGCAGAGTTCCATCCACCGGTCGATACCGGCACTCCGGTATTTCTGCCGGTGCAGAATGAAATAGAACTGACGGTCAAACTGCCGGTATTCCGGCGCTTGAAGGGGGACCAGGCTGCCGCGCCGGAAAGCGTCCGCCAGGACCACTTCGGACAGGCATCCGATGCCCAGACCAGCTTCCACCGCCCGCTTGATCGCCTCGGTGTGTTCCAGTTCCAGCAGTACATTCAGATCGGGCAGCAGCCCGTGCATGCCCCGTTCGAAACTCTGACGCGTGCCCGACCCTGGTTCCCGCATGATCCAAGTGGCCTGCCGGAGGTCGTCATCATCCAGAATCTGCTGCCTGGCCAGTGGGTGCTCCGGAGAGCAGAAAACCACCAGTTTGTCCCCGCGCCAGGGGATTACCTCCAGTTCCGGTGACTGCAGCTCCCCTTCGATCAGGCCGATGTCCAGCTCAAAGTCCCGAACCCGCTGGGCAATGGTGCTGGTGTTGGCGACTTCCAGGGTGACTGGGGGATGAGTAGGGGTATTCATGTATTGGGCCATGACGCCCACGGCCAGATAGTTTCCTATCGTAAGCGTTGCGCCCACTTTCAGCGCGCCCACTTCCGAATGTTTGCTGAAGGCCTGTTCCAGATCCTGGGCCTGGGCCAGCAGGGCTTCGGCCCGGGGGCGGTAGAGGCGGCCGAGTTCGTTCAGTTGCAGGCGTTTGCCAACCCGGTCGAACAACTGGATGTTGAACTGGTTTTCCAGTTCTTTCAGCGCGCTGCTGGCGGCTGACTGGGACATGGCCAGGGATTCAGCCGCGCGCGTGATGTTCTGGAAGCGGGCGGCGGCCAGAAAGACTTCGAGTTGGCGAAAGGTGTATTTCATGACTCAGGGTTATAATCGATTCAGTCGAAAAAGGTTATGGGCATATCCCATTTCATCGATAGGTTAACCCGGCGTTAGAATACAGGCAATTGCTATTGAGTATTCCGAATGATTGCAGCGAGAGGTACATAATGAGCAATCTCATCAAGGAGACCGTCACCAGTGTCCATCACTGGAACGAGACTCTGTTCAGTTTCAAGACCAGCCGTGACCCCGGCTTCCGTTTCAAGAATGGCCATTTTGTGATGATTGGCCTGGAAACGGATGGCAAGCCTCTGATGCGGGCGTACAGCATCGCCAGCGCCAATTACGAGGAAGAGCTGGAGTTCTTCTCCATCAAGGTGCAGGACGGCCCTCTGACGTCCCGACTGCAGAAGATCCAGCCGGGCGATCAAATCCTGCTGAGCAAGAAGCCGACCGGAACCCTGGTGCTGGATAACCTCCTGCCGGGTCGTAACCTGTGGCTGATCAGCACGGGCACCGGGCTGGCGCCGTTCATGAGTATTATCAAGGACCCGGATGTCTATGAGGCCTTTGACCGGGTGATTCTGACCCACGGTGTCCGCTATGTTTCCGAGCTCGCCTATCAGACGGAAATCGAGGCTCTGCCTGCAAATGAATACTTTGGCGAGATGGTGCAGGGCAAATTGATGTATTATCCGACGGTTACCCGTGAATCTTTCCGCAACGAAGGGCGGCTGACCGATGCCATGGAAACCGGCAAGATCAATCAGGATCTCGGTCTGCCAGAATTCGATGTGGAGAATGACCGTTTCATGATCTGCGGCAGCCCGAGCATGCTCAAGGACACCTGTGCCATTCTCGACAATATGGGCTTCAAGGAAGCCCGTGGCGGCGATATGGGCCATTACGTGATAGAGCGGGCGTTCGTGGAACAATAAGGACAATCCATGTTCAGTCTCGAAATCGAACCCAGGTTCAGCGATACCGACGCCCTGGGCCACATCAGTAATACGTCTCTGCCGGTCTGGTTCGAGCAGGGGCGTACGCCGATCTTCCGGATGTTTCACCCCAGCCTGGAAGTGGGCACCTGGCCGTTGATCATTGCGCGCCTGGAGGTGGACCTGATGGCCCAGAGTTACTGGCACATGCCGGTGGAGATCCGCACCGGTGTCGGCAAAATCGGTAACACCTCCTTCCATGTGATTCAGGAGGCCTGGCAGAACGGCAAGCAGATTGCCCGCGGCAAATGCGTGCTGATCCATTTCGATTACGAGCAGGAGAAGTCGCTGCCGATCCCGTCCGAGGTTCGCAGCAAGCTGGAAGAGCATCAGGTGGCCGAATGACCCGTATACCGGCGAATACCCCTGTGCCGGAGAACGATGGCGCCTGTCGGCACCTGACCGGTGCCTCGTTTCCGGATGTCGAACTGGTGTCGACCTCCAGGGCCGGGGTCAACCTGGCCGGCCAGTCCGGTTTAGTGGTTCTCTACTGTTATCCCCGCACTGGCCACCCTGGTCGCCCGTCACCCGAAGGGTGGGCGCAGATTCCCGGGGCACTGGGGTGTACACCTCAGGCCTGTGCCTTCCGGGATCACTATGGTGAGATGGCGGACCTGGGCGCACGGGTTTTTGGCGTCAGCACCCAGAGCCCCGAAGATCAGCGTGAGGCGCGTGAACGGCTCAACATCCCTTATGAGCTGCTCAGTGATGAACCTCTGGCGTTTGCCCGGGCACTGCAATTGCCGACGTTTTCCGTGGATGGTGCGACGCTGCACCGGCGAGTCACACTCATCGCCCGGGATGGTCGCATCGAGAAAGTGTTCTATCCCGTTTTTCCCCCGGATGATCATGTCTACGAGGTGCTCGATTGGCTCAAGGCCGGCATCGCATAGCACCCATCATCCTGTGCCTGGCGCTGCTGGTTCTGCCGGTTGCGGCGGTTGTCGGGGGGGCGGTCGCCGAGCCCGGCCGTGAGATCGCTGCTGTGCCGGAGCTGACCCTGACCCCGGAACAGGCCGACTGGGTGGGGCAGCAGATTTTCCGTAACGAGTGCGCGGCCAGGCTGTCGTGTCTGGCGCACTGGAATCAGGGCGAAGCGTTTCCCTCTCTCGGCATTGGCCATTTTATCTGGTACCCGGCCGGTGTGGATGGCCGGTTTGTGGAGAGCTTTCCGGCGCTGATTGCCTACCTGAAAAAACAGGGTGCCCGGCTGCCTGACTGGTTAACTGTGTCGGCGCCGCTGGATGCGCCCTGGCCGGACAGAGCGGCCTTTATGGACAGCCTTCTCAGTCCCCGTGTCGAACAGCTCCGGGAGTTTCTCTACGAAACCCGCGGCCTGCAGGTCCGGTTTATTCTCGAGCGGACCCGTAGCGCGCTTGACGAACTGGTTCGGGCGGCGCCGGATGAACGGCGCGCGCAAGTGCGGGACAGGCTTGCCCGCCTGGTGGCCACGCCCGGTGGCACCTACGCCCTGATGGACTATGTCAATTTCAAGGGCGAAGGGCTGTCGCCATCGGAGCAATACCGGGGCGAGGGCTGGGGGCTGCTTCAGGTACTCCTGGCGATGGAGCCAAAGCCCGGAGGCTCCACTCTGGACGCATTCCGGGAAGCGGCGGGCCGTGTGCTGACCCGGCGGGCTGCCAATGCCGATAACGATATTGAGCGGGAGCGCTGGCTGCCCGGTTGGCTCAAACGCCTGGATACCTACCGGGAGCCTGTTGCGCCCTGAGTCTTCAGTGGTCTGGCTGCAGCGGTGCTTTTTTCAGATCCGGGGTCTGGCCGGGTTGCACTTCCAGCCACCAGACATGTTCGTCCCAGTCGCCCAGAACGATGCGCCGGGCCGGTTGGCCATTGGCCTGCAGGTCGTGGATGGCCGGGCGATGGGTGTGTCCATGGATCAGGCGTTGTACGCCATGTTTCTCCATCTCGGTGACCACTTCCTCCGGCGTGACGTCCATGATCGCCTCTGCTTTACCCTGGTTCTTGGCCATGGATACGTCCCGTAACTGACGGGCCATCTGCTGACGGTCTTCCAGCGGGCGCGACAGGATCATCTGCTGCATCTGGGGATTGCGCATGTTTGCCCGGAACTTCTGGTATTCCTCATCCGCCGTGCACAGGCTGTCGCCGTGCATCAGCAGGGTAGGGGTGCCGTAGAGATCCACCACCGTCGGGTCATCCAGTAGGGTCGCTCCGGCACGGGCGCAGAAGTCCTCGCCGATCAGGAAATCCCGGTTGCCGTGCATCAGAAACAGTTCGGTGCCGCCGTCACTGACAGCTTTGAGCGCCCGGGCCACGGTTTCCTGCAGCGGCGTCCGCTCGTCGTCACCGATCCAGGCTTCAAAAAAATCACCCAGGATGTAGAGGCGTTCGACGCCGCTGGCGTGGTTTTCCAGGAAGCCGAGGAACGCGTCCGTAATATCCGGACGCGACTCCTCCAGGTGCAGGTCAGAGATAAACAGCGTGGTCACGCGTCCTCCAGAACCTCGGCTTTTTCGATAACCACATCGTCGTGGGGGACGTCCTGATGGCCGGCACGCATGGTGGTGCGTACCGCGCGAATCTTGTTCACGGTGTCCATACCTTCAACCACCTTGCCGAATACGCAGTAGCCCCAGCCTTCGGTGTTCTTGGCGCTGTGATCCAGAAAGCCGTTGTCTTGGACATTGATGAAAAACTGGGCGGTGGCGGAATGCGGGTCCATGGTGCGGGCCATGGCGATGGTGCCGACTTTGTTGCTCAGGCCATTGTCCGCCTCGTTCTGGATGGCTTCGCGGGTTTTGCGCGGCTGCATGCCAGGCTCGAAGCCGCCGCCCTGAACCATGAAGTTGCTGATGACGCGGTGGAAAATCAGGCCATCGTAGAAACCGTCGCGAACGTACTGTTCGAAGTTTTTCGCGGTTTCCGGGGCCTTGTCGTGGTCGAGTTCCAGTTTGATGTCGCCGAGGTTGGTTTGCAGCAGAATCATCGGGGGTTCCTGTCAGTAAATGGAAAGGCGCTATTGTACGCAAGAGTTTCAGATGATGCATGAGTCAGGGGCGGATTTGTGAGTATAATAGACGGTTTCACGGAGCCTCTGGACAGCTCCCAAGATTCATTCCCTGTTAACAGAGATTGTATGAGCGCCGAGTCGAAGAAAGCCCACAACTTTATTCAGAGCCTGATCGAAGACGCCATTGCCAAGGGTGAGCACACCGGCAAGGTGGTAACCCGTTTTCCGCCAGAGCCCAACGGTTATCTGCACATCGGTCACGCCAAGTCCATTTGCCTGAATTTCGGCATCGCCGAAACCTTTGAGGGCGAATGCAACCTTCGCTTTGACGACACCAACCCGGAAAAGGAAAACCAGGAGTATATCGACGCCATCAAGCAGGATGTCGAGTGGCTGGGTTACCGCTGGGCCGGGAATGTGCGTTTTGCGTCGGATTATTTTGACCAGTTATACGGCTTCGCCGAAGAACTGATCCAGAACGGCAAGGCCTATGTCTGCGCCCTGACCGCCGATGAAATGGCCGAATACCGGGGCACCCTCAAGGAGCCCGGGCGCAACAGTCCCTACCGGGACCGTCCGGTGGAGGAAAGTCTGCAGCTGTTCCGTGACATGCGTGCCGGCAAGTACCAGAACGGAGAGCTGGTGCTGCGGGCCAAGATCGACATGGCGTCGCCCAACATCAATCTGCGGGACCCGATCCTGTACCGGGTGCGGTATGCGGACCATCACCAGACCGGCGACAAGTGGTGCATCTACCCGATGTACGATTTTACCCATCCGATCTCGGATGCGCTTGAGGGCATTACCCATTCCCTGTGTACGCTCGAGTTCGAGGATCACCGGCCGTTGTACGACTGGGTTCTGGATAACATTTCGGTACCCTGTCATCCCCGGCAGATCGAGTTTGCCCGGCTGAATCTCAATTACACCATTACCTCCAAGCGCAAACTCAAGCGCCTGGTGGACGAAGGCTATGTGGATGGCTGGAACGATCCGCGCATGCCGACCATCTCCGGCCTTCGCCGTCGTGGCTATACGCCCCAGTCCATCCGCACCTTCTGTGACATGATTGGTGTAAACAAGGCCGGTGGCACCGTGGATGTGGGCATGCTGGAGCATGCCATCCGCGAAGATCTCAACACCCGGGCCCCGCGGGCCATGTGCGTGATGCGTCCGCTCAAGGTCACCCTGGTCAATTACCCGGAAGGCGAGACGGAAACCCTGAGCCTGCCTGTGCATCCCCAGAACCCGGATATGGGGCAGCGGGAAGTGATCTGGAGCCGCGAGCTGTACATTGACCGTGAGGACTTCGCCGAAGAACCGCCCCGCAAATGGAAGCGTCTGGCTCCGGACCAGGCGGTCCGCCTGCGTGGCGGCTATGTCATGACCTGCCGGGAAATCATCCGGGATGACAGCGGTGAGATCGTGGAGCTCAAGTGCGAGTACGATCCGAACACCCTGGGTGTCAATCCCGAAGGCTACAAGCCCAATGGCGTGGTCCACTGGGTGTCAGCCACTGACAGCGTCGAAGCGGATATCAACCTGTACGACCGCCTGTTCGATCATGAAGCGCCGGACAGTGACAAGGAAGGGGATTTCATCGACCACCTGAATCCCCAGTCCCTGGTTGTGCTCAAAGGTGTCCGTGTTGAAAAGGGGCTGGCGGAACCGCGCACGGACGTGCCCTACCAGTTTGAGCGTGAAGGCTACTTTTTCTGTGACCCGGCCCTGACCGAGTCAGCCGGGCGCCCGGTCTTCAATCGCACCGTCACCCTGCGGGATTCCTGGGGCAAGGGAGGCAAATGATGCGTATCTACAACACCCTGACGCAGCGCAAAGAAGAGTTTCATCCCCTTGAGTCGGGCAGGGTGCGCATGTATGTCTGCGGCATGACGGTTTACGACTACTGCCACCTGGGCCACGCCCGGGTGCTGGTGGCGTTCGATGTCATCACCCGCTATCTGCGCCATCGGGGCTACGATGTTCATTACGTGCGCAACATCACCGATATCGATGACAAGATCCTGCGGCGCGCCGAGGAAAACGGTGAGCCGTTCAGCGAACTGACCGACCGGATGATCCGGGCGATGCATGAAGACGAAGCCCGGTTGGGGGTGCTGTCTCCGGATGAGGAGCCGCGTGCCACCGGTCACATCGAAGAGATTGTCGCGATGATCCACCGGCTGATTGCCAGTGGTCACGCCTACGAGGCGGACAATGGTGATGTCTACTTCGCTGTGGAGTCCTTTCCGGATTACGGCAAGCTCAGCAAGAAAAAGCTGGAAGACCTGGTGGCCGGCGCCCGGGTGGATGTCCGCGAGGCCAAGCGCAGCCCGGCGGATTTTGCCCTGTGGAAAGCGGCTCCGGAAGGTGAGGTGAGCTGGCCGTCGCCCTGGGGGGATGGCCGTCCCGGCTGGCACATTGAGTGTTCCGCCATGTCCACCAAATGCCTGGGTGATACCTTTGACATCCATGGTGGTGGGCCGGATCTGCTGTTCCCGCACCACGAAAATGAGATTGCCCAGTCTGAATGCGCCACTGGGCATCCGTTCGCTCGTACCTGGATGCACGCGGGGGCTATTCGTGTGGACAAGGAGAAGATGTCCAAATCCCTGGGCAATTTCTTCACCATCCGCGAAATTCTCGAGAAGCATCCGGCCGAGGTGGTGCGCTACTTCCTGGTATCCAGTCATTATCGGAGTCAGGTGGATTATTCCGAGGATAATCTGGTGGAAGCCGGGCGCAGTCTGACCCGCCTCTATCACGCCCTGCGTGGCGTTACGCCGGCCAAGTCGGACTCGGTGCCGGAAACCGGCCATGACCGGCGCTTCGCCGAGGCGATGGACGATGATTTCAATACCGCCGGGGCCATGGCGGTGCTGCATGCGGTGGCCAACGAAATCAACCAGCATCGCCGGGATGGCGAAGACCTTGAAGCCCGGCAGAGTGCGGCGGTTCTGGTCCGGCTGGGTGCCGTTCTGGGCCTGATGCAGCAGGACCCGGAGGCGTTTTTCCAGGCGGACACCGGGGGCGAGCTGAGTGCCGCGGACATCGAGGCGATGATCCAGGCGCGGGCCGATGCCCGTAAGGCCAGAGACTTCGCGGAAGCGGACCGGATTCGTGACGAGTTGGCCGACAAAGGCATCATCCTGGATGACAGTCGGGAAGGCACCACCTGGCGTCGTGGTTAAAACGGGCGTTTAACTGCTCGATGGTAATGACGTTATAGGTAAAATCCCGTAGAATGCGGCGCTCCAATTACAATGCTCCCGCCTGCTCATGACCGTGGCGCCAGAGGCAAAGGGAGTGACGGGACAACAACCCATTGAGGCTGATAACGATGACAGAACGCGTACAAATCGGCGGCATTCAGGTCGCGAAAAACCTCTACGACTTCGTCAACAGCGAGGCTATCCCCGGCACCGGTATTGAGCCGGAGAAGTTCTGGGCGGAGTTTGACAAGATCGTTAACGAGCTGGCCCCGCGCAACCGCGATCTGCTGGCCAAGCGTGATGCCATCCAGGAAAAGATGGACAGCTGGAACCGCGAGCACAAGGGGCAGAAGCTGGACATGGCTGAGTACAAGTCTTTCCTGAAAGACATCGGCTACCTGGTGGAAGAGCCCTCCGATTTTACCATCAGTACCTCCAACGTTGACCCGGAAGTTGCCACCATGGCCGGTCCTCAGTTGGTGGTGCCGATCATGAACGCGCGTTTTGCCCTGAATGCGGCCAACGCCCGGTGGGGCAGTCTGTACGATGCACTTTATGGCACCGATGCCATCCCGGAAGAGGATGGCGCGGAGAAAGGCCAGGGTTATAACCCGGTGCGTGGCGCCAAGGTTATTGAGTGGGCCCGCAGTCTGCTGGACAGCTCCGCTCCGCTGACATCCGGCAGCCACAAAGATGCTGCCAAATACTATGTCGACGGCGGCAAGCTGGCGGTAAAACTGCAGAACGGTGAAGTGACCGGTCTGAAAGACGAAGCCGGCTTTGTCGGTTATACCGGCGCTGCTGATGCGCCCACCGGCATCCTGCTGGTGAAGAACGGCATGCACTTCGAAATCCAGATCGATGCCAGTCATCCGATTGGCAAGGACGACGGCGCCAACGTCAAGGACGTGGCTATGGAGTCAGCCCTGACCACCATCATGGACTGCGAGGATTCCGTCGCCGCAGTGGATGCCGAAGACAAGCAGCTCGCCTACAGCAACTGGCTGGGCCTGATGAAGGGCAATCTCGAGGAGACCTTCGAGAAAGGGGGCAAGCCGATGACCCGCCGGATGAACCCGGATCGGGTTTACACCGCGCCGGACGGCAGCGAAATGAGCCTGAAAGGGCGCAGTCTGATGTTTGTCCGTAACGTGGGCCACCTGATGACCAATCCGGCCGTCCTGCTGAAAGACGGCAGCGAAGTGCCGGAAGGGCTCATGGACGGGCTGATCACTTCGCTGATCGCCATCCATGACCTGAAGAACGACGGCGACTACCAGAACAGCACCAAAGGCTCCGTGTACATCGTCAAGCCGAAGATGCACGGCCCGGAAGAGGTGGCGTTCACCAACGACTTCTTCAATCGCGTTGAGGATGCCCTGGGCCTGCCGCGCTATACCCTGAAAGTGGGCATTATGGACGAGGAGCGTCGCACCACGGTGAACCTGAAAGCGTGTATCCACGCTGCCAAAGAGCGCGCCGTGTTCATCAACACCGGCTTCCTGGATCGTACCGGTGACGAAATTCACACCTCCATGGAACTGGGCCCGTTCATCCGTAAAGGGCCAATGAAGCAGGCCACATGGATCAACGCCTACGAGCAATGGAACGTGGATATCGGTCTGGAAACCGGTTTCTCTGGCGTTGCCCAGATCGGCAAAGGCATGTGGGCCATGCCGGACCTGATGGCGGGCATGCTGGAAGCGAAAATCGGCCATCCGAAAGCCGGCGCCAATACCGCCTGGGTACCGTCTCCGACGGCTGCTACCCTGCATGCCACGCACTATCATCAGATCAATGTGTTTGATGTCCAGAAAGAGCTGGCCAACCGTCAGCGGGCGGCCCTGGAAGATATCCTGACTGTGCCTGTGATGGACGATCCGTCAGCCCTGACGGCCGGGGAAATCCAGGAAGAGCTGGACAACGATGCGCAGGGTATCCTGGGCTACGTGGTGCGCTGGGTAGAGCAGGGCGTTGGTTGCTCCAAGGTTCCGGACATCAACGACGTGGCGCTGATGGAAGACCGTGCCACCCTGCGGATCTCCTCCCAGATCCTGACCAACTGGCTGTACCACGGTATCTGCACCGAAGAGCAGATCATGGAAACCATGAAGCGCATGGCGGCTGTTGTCGACAAGCAGAACGAAGGGGATCCGGCGTATCGCAACATGGCGCCGAACTTCGAGGACAGCGTGGCGTTTCAGGCTGCCGTGGATCTGGTTCTGAAGGGACGTGAGCAGCCGGCAGGTTACACCGAGCCGCTTCTGCACGCCTACCGTCAGAAGGCGAAAGCCAAGTACGGCCAGTAAGCAAGGCTGGAAAGAAAAAGCCCCGCTCAGGCGGGGCTTTTTTGTGCTTTTAGGCCTGAGGCCTAAAAGGCGCTTCAGGTGTCCGCGTGCAGTACATTGGCGGCATGCAGGGTGTTCTGCAGCAGGATGGCAATGGTCATGGGGCCAACCCCGCCGGGAACCGGGGTGATATAAGCGGCCCGCTCCGAGGCAACATCAAACTCGACATCCCCTCTGAGTTTTCCGTCTTCCATGCGGTTGATGCCGACATCAATGACCGTGGCTCCGGGGTTGATCCACTCGCCCTTCACCAGACCGGGTTTGCCCACAGCTGCGATGACGATGTCCGCTTCGCTGACATAGCCCGGCAGGTTGTTGGTAAAACGATGGCACACGGTTGTGGTTGCGCCTTTCATCAGCAGCTCCATGCTCATGGGGCGCCCGACGATGTTGGAGGCGCCCACGATAACGGCATGCTGTCCTTTATAGGGGGTGCCGATGGAGTCCAGCAGTGTGATGATGCCTGCCGGCGTGCAAGGGCGCAGCGTGGGGTGGCGTTGCATCAGGCGGCCCAGATTATAGGGGTGGAAGCCGTCCACGTCTTTGTCCGGACGAATGCGCAGAACGATGGGGTCTGCGTCCATATGCGGCGGCAGCGGCAGCTGAACCAGGATGCCGTCCACCTCCGGATTCTCGTTGAGTTCGTCGACCAGTGCTTCCAGGGCCTGCTGGGACGTGTCCTCCGGGAGGTCGTAAGAGAAAGATAGAATGCCGGCTGTTTCGCAGGCCTTGATCTTGTTGCCGACATAGACGCTGGAGGCAGGGTCATTGCCGACCTTGATGACGGCCAGGCCGGGGGCCCGCAGACCTTTCTGGATGCGGGCTTCCACGCCGGTGGCTACCTCCTGTCTGACCTGCGCGGCAATCTCTTTTCCGTTAATCAGTTTGGCGTTCATAGTTTCGTCTTCAGAATTGGGCGTAGGGAAGCGTGAAGGTGCGCGATTGTCTCATGGTTCGGGGTTATCGCCAATGCGGCGGAGGTCTCGGCTATGGGGCCGGTGCGCCAGCATCCCGTTTTTTGGGCAGGAATTTGGAATTCCGTGTTGACGGATCGAAATCCCGCCGGTAATATTCGCGCCAACTTTGCTGAGGCACTTGTTGTTCAGTAGCGACGGGGTATAGCGCAGTCTGGTAGCGCGCCTGCTTTGGGAGCAGGATGTCGGGAGTTCGAATCTCTCTACCCCGACCAAGAATCTGGATATTCAGGTGGGCGAACGGTTAGGCGCCCGTAGCTCAGCTGGATAGAGCAACGGCCTTCTAAGCCGTGGGTCGCAGGTTCGAGTCCTGCCGGGCGCGCCAAGATGCCGTCGGTCAGGTCGGTTCCGGGCTCGCATTCAGCAAAGTTGATGTCCAGGTGCCGCCAGGCACAGTGATAATGTGGTGGACGTAGCTCAGTTGGTAGAGCTCAGGATTGTGACTCCTGCGGTCGAGGGTTCGAACCCCTTCGTCCACCCCACTTTTCCCTATGTCTTTCTCTGTGAGCGCTGCCGGCCTGTCGGATTCATTGCGCCCGAACTGCGAGAGTGGCGGAACTGGTAGACGCGCTGGATTTAGGTTCCAGTGGGGCAACCCGTGAGAGTTCGAGTCTCTCCTCTCGCACCATCTCCCTTTTAATTTCTGTTTTCATCCCCATCTGTGTCGTGAGCCGATGCCCGTTTCCGTGTTGTATTCCGGTGGGCCGGGTGATTCTCTCGGCGGGGCAAACCGTGATAAACTACCGGCTTTTAATTTTGCGCCCATTCAGGGGGCTTTGCCTTGTCTGGGATTTTATTTTTAATTTCATTCACATACAGAATCTGTAATTTGAGGAACTTCCATGCAAGTGTCTGTTGAAACGACCTCCAACATCGAGCGTCGGATGACGATTGGTGTGCCCGCCCAGGAAATTGATCAGGCGGTTCAGAAACGCCTGCAGGAAACCGCGCGCACCGTGCGTATGAATGGCTTCCGTCCCGGCAAGGTGCCCATGAGCGTGGTCAAGCGTCGTTTCGGTGACAGCGTCCGTCAGGAAGTGGTTGGCGAGGCTATGCGCGACAACTACATCAAGGCACTGCAGGAGCAGGACATCAACCCGGCTGGTTACCCGCAGTTGGAGCCAAAAGTCGTGGAAGAAGGCAAGGATCTGGAATTCACGGCCACCTTTGAAGTTCTGCCTGACATTGAACTGGGCGACCTGAGCAAGGTGACGGTCGAGAAGCCGGTGACCGAAGTGACTGACAAGGACATCGACAAGATGATCGATAACCTGCGTCGTCAGCAGGCCACCATGAAAGAGGTCAAGCGCAAGTCCAAGAACAAGGACATTGTGACCCTGGACTTCAAAGGCTTCATCGATGGCGAAGAGTTTGAAGGCGGTTCCGCCGAAGAGCATCGTCTGACCCTGGGCTCCGGGCAGATGATCCCGGGCTTCGAGAAAGCGATTGTCGGTGGTAAGACCGGTGAGGAATTCGAGATCGAGGTGACCTTCCCCGAGGATTACCACAACGAAGAACTGGCGGGTAAGCCGGCCAAGTTCGAGATCAAGATCCACAAGGTTGAAGAGCCGCAACTGCCTGAGCTGAATGCGGAATTCTTCGAGCAGTTTGGCATCCAGGCCGAAGACGAAGAAACCTTCCGCGAGGAAGTGAAAAAGAACATGGAGCGCGAGTTGAAGCAGGCGATTTCCAACAAGGTCAAGAACGACGTCGTCGACGGCCTTCTGGAAACCACCGAGCTGGACGTGCCGGCTGCCCTGGTTGATCAGGAAATTGACCGTCTGCGTCAGGACGCGGTTCAGCGCTTTGGCGGACAGGTGGACTTCCAGCAGCTGCCCAAGGAAATCTTCCAGGAGCAGGCGACCCGCCGCGTGAAAACCGGCCTGCTGTTCCAGGAAGTCGTCAAGCAGAACGACCTCCAGGCCGATGACGAAAAAGTGGAAGAAAAGATCCAGGAGATCGCTTCTACGTATGAACAGCCTGAAGAGGTGGTTGCTCACTTCAGCAACAACCCGGACCAGAAGGCCCAGATCGAGTCTTCTGTGCTGGAAGATGCCGTGGTGGACCACGTGCTCGCGCAGGCTAAAGTGAAAGAGAAGAAGATGAAGTACGAAGAAGCGGTCCAGGCCGGTCAGTCCCAGGGCTGATCCGCATCCGGGCCGGTGCCGATGGCGGTACCGGCCTGATGCCGCTTTCTGGAAGCAGCCGGCGAGTCCGGCTGTTTTCATCTGGGCCCGCTGCTGGCAAAGTAACGAGTCAGTCCGGTCTTGTTGGCCGGAAAGAACCCAGGCGGCCCATGTCCATTGTCCATAAGGAGTTCAGGCGCACATGACGCAGAAACCGATTGATGGCCCAGCGATGGTAACCAACAGTGGCCTGGTGCCCATGGTTATCGAACAGACAGCACGTGGTGAGCGTTCCTTTGATATCTATTCGCGCTTGCTCAAGGAACGGGTTATTTTCCTGGTCGGCCCTGTCGAGGATCATATGGCCAACCTGGTGGTTGCCCAGTTGCTGTTCCTGGAATCCGAAAACCCGGACAAGGACATCCACCTTTATATCAACAGCCCGGGTGGCTCCGTATCTGCCGGCATGTCGATCTACGACACCATGCAGTTCGTAAAACCGGATGTGTCAACGCTGTGTATTGGTCAGGCTGCCAGTATGGGCGCCTTCCTGCTGGCCGGTGGCGCAGAAGGCAAGCGCGCCTGTCTGCCGCATTCGCGTGTGATGATTCACCAGCCGCTGGGTGGCTATCAGGGTCAGGCGACCGATATTGAGATCCACACCCGTGAAATTCTCAAGATCCGCAACACCCTGAATTCGCTGCTGGCCCACCACACCGGCCAGGATGTCGAAACCATTGCCCGGGACACGGATCGTGACAACTTCATGGATCCGGATCAGGCCAAAGAGTACGGGCTGATTGATACGGTACTTGATAAGCGCGTACCGAATACATAATACTGAAATCAGCCGCGTCATTCCCGGCCGGCCCGTTATTCGGGGTCGGCCAACCAGAGATCAGAGGTAATTCAATGGCAGATGAAAGAAACGGCAGGGGCGACGATAACGGCAAGTTGCTGTACTGCTCGTTTTGTGGAAAGAGCCAGCATGAAGTCCGCAAGCTCATTGCAGGGCCCTCGGTGTTCATCTGCGACGAGTGCGTAGACCTGTGCAATGACATCATTCGTGAGGAAATCCAGGAAAATGCCGAAGAGGAAACGAGCGATCGCTTGCCGACACCGGCGGAAATCCGCGAAAACCTCAACGAATATGTGATCGGTCAGGACCGGGCCAAGATCGTCCTGTCAGTCGCGGTGTACAACCACTACAAGCGCCTGCGCTACGGCGAGGGCAAGGCCGAGGTAGAGCTGGGTAAAAGCAACATTCTGCTGATCGGTCCCACCGGTAGCGGTAAGACGCTGCTGGCAGAAACCCTGGCCCGTATGCTCAACGTGCCGTTTACCATTGCGGACGCGACAACGCTGACCGAAGCCGGTTACGTGGGCGAGGATGTCGAGAACATCATCCAGAAACTGCTGCAGAAGTGCGACTACGATGTCGACAAGGCCCAGCGCGGGATTGTCTATATCGATGAGATTGACAAGATCTCCCGCAAGTCGGATAACCCGTCGATTACCCGGGATGTCTCCGGGGAGGGCGTGCAGCAGGCGCTGCTCAAGCTGATTGAGGGTACGGTTGCGTCTGTTCCGCCTCAGGGTGGTCGCAAGCATCCGCAGCAGGAGTTCCTGCAGGTGGATACCGGCAACATGCTGTTCATCTGTGGTGGTGCCTTTGCTGGCCTGGAGAAGGTGATTCAGGAACGCTCCGAGCGCAGTTCTATCGGCTTCTCGGCAACCGTGAAGAGCCAGGACGACTCCAAGAGCACCGGTGACATCATCTGTGATGTGGAAACCGAGGACCTGGTCAAGTTCGGGCTGATTCCAGAGTTTGTAGGTCGTCTGCCCGTGGTGGCAACACTGACCGAACTGGACGAAGACGCTCTGGTGCAGATCCTGACCCAGCCCAAAAACGCGCTGACCAAACAGTATCAGCAACTGTTCGATATGGAAGGGGTGGAACTGGATTTCCGCGAGGACGCGCTTCGGGCCGTGGCACGCAAGGCCATGGAACGCAAGACCGGCGCCCGTGGTCTGCGTTCGATCATGGAGGCGACGCTGCTGGACACCATGTACCATATACCGTCCGAGCACGACGTCACCAAGGTTGTGATTGATGAGAGTGTGATCCGGGGGGACTCCGAACCCTTCAAGATCTACGCCAATAACGATCATGCCAAGGCGGTGCCGGAAGACTGAATTGGCTTCCGGTCATGATGAAAAAGGGGCGCATGACGCCCCTTTTTCATATCCCGAATCTGCCCCACCGAGTTTTCCTCTCCTTAAAGATTGCAATTTATGCGCTCGCCCCAATGATGGGTGATAAGCTGAAAGAAATATCGTCAGAGGATTCCCAATGACCCGTATACCTGATGAAACCGTGCAAGAATACCCGCTGCTCCCGTTGCGGGATGTGGTGGTGTTTCCGCACATGGTGGTACCGCTTTTCGTCGGTCGCGATAAGTCCATCCAGGCGCTCGAGGCAGCGATGGAGGGCAGCAAGGAAATCCTTCTGGTCGCTCAGAAGGATGCGTCCACGGATGAGCCGGGCCCCAAGGATATCTATGAAATGGGAACGCTGGCGACCGTGCTGCAGATGCTGCGGTTGCCGGACGGCACCGTAAAGGTGCTGGTCGAAGGGAATGCCCGTGCTTCCATCAGCGATATCCGCGAGGAGGACTATCTCCGCGCTGGCGGCGTCGTCCTGGAAGACGAACCGCTGGCCGAGCGCGAGCAGGAACTTCTCGTCAAGACGCTGATGGACGAGTTCGAGAAATACGTGAAACTCTCCAAGAAAGTGCCGTCGGAAGTGTCCAATGCCTTGACCGGCATCGAGGAACTGGATCGCCTGGTGGATACCATGGCGGCGCACCTGGAAATGCGGATTCCGGAAAAACAGGAATTGCTGGAAACGCTGGACCTGCGTAAGCGCGTGGATCTGCTGATGGGCAAGCTGGATGGCGAGATCGACCTGATCGAAGTCGAGAAGCGCATTCGTGGTCGCGTCAAGAAACAGATGGAACGCAGCCAGCGCGAGTATTATCTGAACGAGCAGATGAAGGCCATCCAGAAGGAAATGGGCCAACTCGGCGAGGGCAATAACGACTTCGAGGAACTCGAGCAGAAGCTCGAGGAAGCCGGACTGCCTGAAGAAGCCCGCAAGAAAACCGAAACCGAGCTGAACAAGCTCAAGATGATGTCGCCCATGTCGGCCGAGGCAACGGTGGTGCGCGGCTACATCGACTGGATGCTGGCGATTCCCTGGAAAAAGCGCAGCCGCGTGCGCCACGACCTGGACAAGGCCCGTGACATCCTGGACAAGGATCACTATGGCCTGGATGACGTGAAAAAGCGCATTCTCGAATACCTGGCGGTACAGAGCCGGGTCAAGAAGGTGAAAGGGCCGGTCCTGTGCCTGGTCGGGCCGCCGGGGGTTGGTAAAACGTCCCTGGGGCAGTCCATCGCCCGCGCCACCAATCGCAAGTATACCCGTATGGCCCTGGGCGGCGTCCGGGACGAGGCCGAGATCCGCGGCCACCGGAAAACCTACATCGGGGCTCTGCCTGGCAAGTTGCTGCAGAAGCTGTCCAAGGTCGGCGTGAAGAATCCGCTGTTCCTGTTCGATGAGATCGACAAGATGGGCATGGACCATCGGGGCGATCCCGCTTCCGCCCTGCTGGAAGTGCTGGACCCGGAGCAGAACCACACCTTCAATGATCACTACCTGGAGGTCGATTACGACCTGTCGGATGTGATGTTTGTGTGCACATCCAACTCCATGAACATCCCGCCGGCTCTGATGGACCGGATGGAGATCATTCGCATCCCGGGGTATACCGAGGATGAGAAAGTCAACATTGCCATTCGTTACCTGCTGCCCAAACAGCTCAAGGCCAACGGTCTGCGCAAGGGTGAGCTGGAGATGCCGGAAGAGACCGTGCGTGACCTGATCCGCTATTACACCCGGGAAGCCGGTGTGCGGGGCCTTGAGCGTGAAATTGCCAAGGTCTGCCGGAAAGTGGTCCGCGAGCACGTGGAAAGTGGCAGCAAAGAGCCGATTACGCTGGCGCCCGACATGCTCGAGGACTACTCTGGCGTGCAGAAGTTCAAGTACGGCCTGGCCGAGGAAACCAATCAGGTCGGCCAGGTCACGGGCCTTGCCTGGACCCAGGTGGGCGGCGAACTGCTGACACTCGAATGCGCTCTCACCCCGGGTAAGGGCCGGGTGGTGAAGACCGGCTCCCTTGGTGATGTCATGCAGGAGTCGATTCAGACCGCGCTCACGGTTGTTCGCAGCCGTGCCGCCGGGTTGGGTGTGCCCGACGACTTCCACGAAAAGCGGGATCTGCACATTCACGTGCCAGAGGGGGCAACGCCGAAAGATGGCCCCAGTGCCGGTATCGGCATGTGTACCGCTCTGGTCTCCGCACTGACCCGGATTCCGGTCCGGGCGGATGTCGCCATGACTGGCGAAATCACCCTGCGTGGCCGGGTCCTGGCCATTGGCGGCCTCAAGGAGAAGCTGCTGGCGGCCCATCGGGGCGGCATCAAAACGGTGATTATCCCGGACGAAAACGTGCGGGATCTCAAGGAGATACCGGAAAACATCAAGGAGTCTCTCGAGATCCGGCCGGTGAAATGGATTGATGAAGTCCTCGACATCGCGCTGGCCTACCAGCCTGAGCCCCGACCGGAAGGTGCCGCTGATGAGTCGTCATCCTCCAAGACCGGCGATGAATCCGGCGATGCGGGTGAACGCATAAATACGCACTGAACCCGGTGGGAGTTATTGACATGCCTGAGAGCCCGTTGGTATAACTGTTTCGCCGTGAAGCAGCCAATACCAAGGGCTCCCGCGCAGTAAGTGCCTATTCCGCATACCGGTATACAGCCGCAAGGAATAAAAAAACTGAAGAATGGAATTCTCCGACCGCTTATGCGATAGTCGGGAATGTCCGCGAAAACAAACCGACCGATAACATCTTCAACCTGAAATCGAAGGGGTTTAGTGTGAACAAGTCCGAACTTATCGATGCAATTGCCGAGTCCGCCGACATTTCCAAAGCCGCCGCTGGCCGCGCCCTGGATGCCATGACCGACTCTATCACTGGTGCTCTGAAGAAAGGCGATCAGGTTACCCTGATCGGTTTTGGCACCTTCTCTGTGAAAGAGCGTGCAGCCCGCACCGGCCGTAACCCGCAGACTGGCGCCGAGATCAAGATCCCGGCCTCCAAGGTGCCTGGATTCAAGGCAGGCAAGGCCCTGAAAGACGCAGTCAAGTAAAGGCTCCTTTGCCGGCAGCCCTCCGGTTGTGAGTGCTGCCGCAGGAATTCAAGGCGCATTCCGGAAAGGGTGCGCCTTTTTGCGTTCATAGACACCTCGCCGCCCACCTACAGCAGCACCTGGAACAGGGATTCGGGAACAACATGCTTCAAGATATTCGGGATAATGCCCAGAGTACCATCGCCAAGGTTATTGTCGGCCTTGTCATCATTTCGCTGTCCATCTGGGGTATGGACGCCATCATCGGTGGTTTTTCCGGTGAGCCGGAAGTGGCTACGGTCAACGGTCAGGACATCACTGAACGAGAGTTTCTGCGGACTGTGCAAATGGAAACCCAGCAGCGCCTGATGGCGATGGATAATCCGGACCCGTCCCTGGTCGATGAGGACCAGGTCCGCAGTGATGTCATGGAAGCCTTGATCACCGAAGCGGTGTTAAGCCAGGACGCAGAAAATCAGGGACTGGAGCTGACGGAAGCCGATATCGATTCATTGATCACCCAGATGCCCCAGTTCCAGGTGGATGGCCAGTTCAACAGCGACCGCTTTGTCTCCACGGTGCGTAATATGGGGATGGGTGTTGCGGAATTCCGCCAGAACATGCGCAAGAACTACGTGGTCAGCCAGATCCGTGCTGCCCTGGCTCAGACCGGGGTGGTCCCGGCCCAGAACGTGGCCCAGTTGCTGGAAATCCAGAACCAGACCCGTGATTTCAGGGTTCTGACCCTGACTCGTGACGCCGTTGCCGATGATGTCGAGGTGACAGAGCAGCAGGTTCAGGATTACTATCAGGACAATCAGGAGCAGTTCCAGGAGCCCGAGCAGGTGGATGCGGCTTACATCACCCTGTCTCTGGATGCGCTTGCCGCGAATGTTGAGGTGTCCGAGGAGGACGTACAGCAGTACTACCAGGAGCAGGCCCAGAGCTTTGCCCGGGAAGAGCGCCGGGCAGCCCACATTCTGGTGGAAGCGGGAGACGACGCCGAGCAGACCATCAGTACCATCCAGCAGAAGCTGGATGAAGGCGAGTCTTTCGAGACCCTGGCGGAGGAATATTCCGCTGACCCGGGCTCTGCCGATCAGGGCGGTGACCTGGGCTATGCCGGTCGTGGTGTCTATGATCCGGCTTTTGAGGAAGCCCTGTTCGCTCTGGAAGAAGGGGAGATCTCAGAGCCGGTGGAAACGTCTTTTGGCATTCATCTGATCAAGCTGGAAGATGTGCGGCGTTCCGATGTGCCTTCATTCGACGAGTTGCGTGATCAACTGCGCGAGGAGCTGGCCCGGAACCGTGCCGAGGAGCGTTTCGCCGAGGTGCGCAGCCAGTTGGCTGACGCCGCCTATTCTGCCGAGGATCTTGCCGGCCCGGCGGAGGAGTTGGGCCTGGAAGTCCAGGAAATCCAGGGCGTTACCCGGGAGCGTGGTGCAGCGCCGTTCGACCATCAGGGTCTGGTTCGTCAGCTGTTCTCCGAAGACGTCCTCGAAGCCGGTTATAACACCGAGCTGATTGATGTCGCGGATAACCGCTCAGTGGTTGCCCGGGTACGCGAATACCATGAGCCGCGTCAGTTGGAGTTGGCGGAGGTCAGTGATCGCATTCGTCGGACTCTGGAAGCTCAGGCCATCCGCGATGCGCTGAATGAACGCGCTGAAGCTATTGTGACCGCCGTAGAGGCCGGAGAGCAGCCCATGGCCGGGGACTGGCAGGTTTATGAGGGACAGGGCCGTACCGGCGGTCTGGACCCCCTGATTGCCCAGAAAGCCTTCTCCATGCCGCGACCGGATGGTGATGACGCCAGCGTTGGTAAGGTCGTCGCGCAGAATCGTGCCGCGGTGGTACAGCTGGAAGCTGTTCATGAAGGTGAGGTGGATCCGGACGGTCAGGAGTTTACCCAGTTGCGCCAGATTCTCGCGCAGATGGAGGGGCAGCGTGAATACCGGGCTTATCAGCAGTATCTGAGAAATACTGCCGAGATCGAGCGCCAGTAATTTCCCCTGATACGCCATGAAAAAAAGGGTGCCTGGAAACAGGCACCTTTTTTTATGCCTTGCCGACGAGAGAGTGTCAGCTCAGGGGGAAACGGGTGGCTTTCAGGCTCTCCTTGATCTTGCGCAGGTGCTCCAGGAAGTCCGGTCCCCGTTTCAGGGTGACGCCGGTCGCCAGAATATCGATCACGGTGAGGTGAATGATCCGGGACGACATCGGCATGTAGACCTCGGTGTCCTCGGGCGCGGTGACCCCGAGAATGGCCGTGCAGACTTCCGCCAGGGGAGAGTCCGGGTTGGTGATGCCGATAACCGTGGCGCCGTTGGCGCGAGCCAGATGGGCAATCTCGACAGTCTCACGGGTGCGGCCGGTGAAGGAGATCAGCACGATGGCATCGCCCACGCCTGAGCCCGCCGCGACCATGCGTTGCATCAGGGCGTCATCGTAGGACGACACCGGGATGTTGAACCGGAAAAACTTGTGCTGGGCATCCATGGCGACGGACGCCGAACCGCCCATACCGAAGAAGCTGATCTGTTTGGCCTGGATGAGGTAGTCGACCACGGTGGCGATGTCATTTGGATCCAGCGCCTGGCGAGCCTTGTCCAGGTTAGCTATGGTTGTAAGCATGATCTTGTCAGCGAACTCGGCCGGGCTGTCATCCGGCTTGATGTTCTGGCCTACGTAAGGGGTGCCGGTGGCAATGCTCTGGGCCAGGCGGATCTTGAAGTCCGGAAACCCGGTCGCTGAGAAGCCACGGCAGAACCGGTTAACGGTTGGTTCGCTGACGTCGGCAGCCCTGGCCAGGGCTGCGATGCTGTAGCGTGTCGCTGCGGTGGGGTCCCGGAGGATGGCTTCGGCAACCTTGCGTTCGGATTTATTGAGTGTCTGCAGTCGGTCCTGAATCTGCTCAAGCAGGTTGTCGTCTCTGCGCCCCGTGTGTTCCACCATGGGGGTATGCTCCCTTGTATTGCGTGTCGAGTTCCGATTATACCCGTTCTGATCGGTCAGGCGGGTAGTAAATGTATCAAATGTAGCACGTACCCTTGGCTTGACCGAATCCCGGTGTCATTATTTATTGAAACTTACGACACTGGAACCCGGCAGCAGCGGTGACAGGAGATGGAAATGGCAGACAGGACGGATACACCATGTGATCTCATGCTGTTTGGCGCGCTCGGGGATCTGGCCATGCGCAAGTTGTTCCCCGCCCTGTATCAGCTTGACCGTGCCGGCCTGTTGGCGGACAACAGCCGGATTCTGGCCCTGGCTCGTCGCCCCCTCACCATCGATCCTTTTCGCCAGCAACTGGCGGAGAACCTTCGCACACTTGTTCCTGAGGCGGAGCAGAACCCAGAGGTAATCGACCGTTTCATTGGCCGGGTAGACTACCTGCAGTTGGATTTTGCGGAGGAGAGCCGCTTTGAATCCCTCAACGAGTGGCGCAATCACGATAACCAGCTCATCGTCTACATGGCGACGCCGCCGGGTCTTTATGGCGTGATAGCCCGCAACCTGAAAGCCGGTAACTGCTGTACCGACCGGACTCGTGTGGTGGTGGAAAAACCGATCGGACATGACCTGGAATCCTCTCGCGTGGTTAACGATGAGCTTGGGGAGGTCTATCAGGAAACCCAGTTGTTCCGCATGGATCACTACCTGGGCAAGGAAACCGTCCAGAACCTGATAGCGCTGCGTTTTGCCAATAACCTGTTTGCCTCACAGTGGGACCAGAACCACATCTCTCACGTGGAGATTACGGTGGCGGAGAGCGTCGGTATTGAAGGGCGCTGGGGTTATTTTGACCGGGCCGGTCAGCTCCGGGATATGGTCCAGAGCCATTTGCTGCAGTTGCTATGCCTGATTGCCATGGACCCTCCATCAGACCTGTCTCCGGATAGTATCCGGGATGAAAAGGTCAAAGTGCTCAAAGCGTTGAAAACGGTGAACCCGGATTCGGTGGGTCAGAATGTCGTGCGTGGGCAGTACACGGCAGGGACCAGTGAGGGCAAGCCGGTACCCGGTTATCTGGAAGAGGAAGGGGCGAACCGCTCCAGCGAAACCGAAACCTTTGTTGCCATCAAGGCGGAGCTCGACAACTGGCGATGGGCGGGCGTGCCATTTTACATACGGACCGGTAAACGCCTGCCGGAGAAGCTGTCCCAGATCATCATCCACTTCAAGCCTGCGCCCCATTACATTTTTGACCCCGACCAGAAACACCTGGCCAACAACAAGCTGATTATCCGTCTGCAGCCGGATGAGGGCATGGCGCTGAAAATTCTGACCAAGGAGCAGGGGCTCGACAAAGGCATGAGGTTGCGCCAGGGGCCTCTGGAGCTGACCTTTTCCGAGACCTTCTCGGAAGATCGGACCCCGGATGCCTACGAGCGTCTGTTGTGGGAGGTCATGCGCGGCAATCAGTATCTCTTCCTGCGCCGTGATGAAGTGGAGTATGCCTGGCGCTGGGTGGACCGGATCATCCGCAACTGGCATGACAGCGGCGAGCCGCCGAAACGTTACGCTGCCGGCACCTGGGGCCCGGTGGCGTCCATCGCGATGATTACCCGGGATGGCAGGAGCTGGTATGAAGATGTCTGAGCTGCCGTTGCCACAGGGGGTTGAGCTCCACGACGGGCCGTCGCCGGAACAGACTGCAGAGGCCCTGGCTGATGATGTCGCAAAGGTGCTCAGGCGGCGCCTGAAACACGCCCGGAACGCCACCCTGGTGGTGTCCGGGGGGAGCACGCCGGTGCCGTTTTTTCAGGCACTGTCCGGAAAGACGCTGGACTGGGGCCGGGTGGTGGTTGTACTGGCCGATGAGCGCTGGGTGCCGGACACGCACCCGGACAGTAACGCCGCTCTGCTCAGGGCTCATCTTTTACAGGATTGTGCCGCTTGTGCGCAGTTTCTGCAGATGGAGGTGGGAGAAGGCGACCCGGAGACGGCCCTGCCGGCTATCGAGCGGCAACTGGCCCCGCTTGCGTTGCCCGTGGACGTCCTGGTCCTGGGCATGGGCAATGATGGCCATACCGCTTCGCTGTTCCCGGATGCCCCTGAGTTGGCGCAGGCGATGGCGGCGGATAACGAATGCCGGGTGGCCCTGATGACACCGCCTTCCCAGTCCCGGAAACGGATCACCCTGACCCCGCCGGTCCTGGCCGGTGCCCGTTTCACGGCCTTGCATCTCAAGGGGCAGGAAAAACTGGATACGCTGGCAACGGCATTGGCCGATCTCGACGATCCCATGGCCATGCCGATTCGGGCGTTTCTGAAACCGGGGCTGGAAATATACTGGAGTCCCTGATTGTCAGAATGCGGAGGACTGCATGTCACATGTCTCTGCCGGGTACCGGCAACGGGTTGCAGCCGTGCTTGCGGCATCGCCCCTCATCCCAGTTCTTGCCATCCGGCGCCTGGAAGACGCGGTGCCCCTGTGCCAGGCCCTCTATGACGGTGGCGTGCGGGTCCTGGAAATCACCCTGAGGACGGAGCATGGCGAGCAGGCCATTACCCGGGTTCAGGAAGCCATACCGGACGCGATTGTCGGTGCCGGAACCGTGACCACGGCCGAGCAGTTCCGGCGGGTGACTGAGCTGGGGGCAGCGTTTGTGATTACCCCCGGTTTAACCGGCAGCATTCTGAATGCTGCGGTCGAATCCGATACCCCTCTGTTGCCGGGAGTTGCCACCGCCTCTGAGTTGATGCTCGGGTATGAAAAAGGCTTGCGACACTTCAAGTTCTTTCCGGCGGAGGTGGCTGGCGGTATTCCCGCGTTGCGGGCACTGGCGGGGCCCTTTCCGGACGTGACCTTCTGCCCGACCGGGGGTATCCGCAGAGAAACCGCGGCAGACTACCTGGCGCTGGCCAATGTCGCCTCGGTTGGCGGCAGCTGGCTGACGCCGGATGACCTGGTCCAGCAGGGGGACTGGGAAGCTATCTCCGGGTTGGCCCGGACCAGTCTCGCCAGCCTCGGAGCCACCCGGAATCGGTAATCAGCCTCAGCGGATATCCGAGCCGACGCGAACCACTTTCATGCTGTTGGTGCCGCCCTGGGCATTGGCGTAGTCGCCCTTGGTCAGGATCACCAGATCGCCATCTTTGACGATACCCAGTGCCTGTAGTTTCTCGACGGCCAGGGCATTGACCTGGTCAGCCGCCAGCTCGGAGGAGTCAAAGGGCACCGTCTGTACACCACGGAACAGCGCCACCTTGTGCTGGGTGGCGTGATGACAGGAGTAGGCGAAAATCGGCAGGCTGGATTTGATGCGTGACATCAGTCGGGGCGTAGACCCGGTTTCGGTCAGGCAGGCGATGGCCGCAACCCCTTCCAGATGATTGGCCGCATACATGGCTGACAGCGCAATCGCCTCGTCCACCCGGACCATGGCTTCATGAATCCGGTGCTTGGACTGGTGCATGGACGGGTGACGCTCAGCGCCCAGGCAGATCCGAACCATGGACTCGACCGCCTCTTTCGGGTAGTCGCCAACGGCGGTCTCCGCCGACAGCATGACGGCGTCTGT
Organism: Marinobacter oulmenensis; assembly: GCF_014201735.1. Lineage (GTDB taxonomy): Bacteria > Pseudomonadota > Gammaproteobacteria > Pseudomonadales > Oleiphilaceae > Marinobacter > Marinobacter oulmenensis. The sequence goes on from NZ_JACHFE010000008.1 coordinate 95,659, forward strand.
GTAGTCCATGACCGCGTTGGCAACATCGGATACCTCGGCCCGGGTTGGCATCGGGCTGGTAATCATGGATTCCATCATCTGGGTGGCGGTAATCACGGCCCGGTTCAGTACCCGGGCTCTTGAGATAATGTGTTTCTGCACCGCCACCAGCTCGGCATCACCGATTTCCACCGCCAGATCCCCGCGTGCCACCATCACGGCATCGGAGGCGGTAATCACCGCATCCAGGGCTTCGGTGTCATGAGCCAGTTCCGCGCGCTCGATTTTAGCCACCAGGCCGGCCTCGGAGCCGGCTTCACGGAGCAGACGGCGTGCAATATGCATATCCTCGGCAGTACGCACGAAGGAGACCGCGACATAGTCCGCGCCCAGCTTGGCCGCAGTCACGATGTCCTGCTTGTCTTTTTCTGTCAGAGCATCGGCCGACAGGCCGCCGCCCCGTTTGTTCAGGCCCTTGTTGTTGGAGAGTGGGCCACCGATCAATACCCGGGAAGTGATACTGTGGTCGTTCACAGAGGTGACTTCCATTTCGATGCGGCCATCGTCCAGCACCAGAATGTCGCCCGGTGCCACATCGTTGATCAGTTCCTCGTAGTCGATACCCACGCTGTCTGTGGTACCGGCCTCCTTGTCCATGGCTGCGTCCAGCACGAAGGTCTGGCCGGGTACCAGGGATACCTTGTTTTCGGCGAACCGGGCGATCCGGAGTTTCGGACCCTGGAGATCGGCGAGCAGGGCCACAAAACGGCCCTGGCTCTGTGCCTGCTCACGCACCTGCCGGGCCCGGGTCATGTGTTCCTCGGCGCTGCCGTGGGAAAAGTTGAGTCGGGTAACGTCAACACCGGCGGCAATGATGCCGGCGAGGGTTTCCGGACTGTCGGTTGCCGGGCCAAGGGTGGCAACAATTTTGGTACGCCTGAGCATAGTGAAGATCCTTAGTACTGCCTGAGTATAGAGTGATTGAACCTGAAAGGTGCCCGTAAAGGAAGTAAACTTACGTCGAGCGACGCCATGACGACTGGAGGTAAACTATGCATCCCACGGTCTCGAAGGTCACTGACCGTATTATCGAACGAAGCAGGACCACTCGCCGCGACTACCTCGCTCAGATGGAGGCGCTGGGTGCACGGGAGCCTCACAGGGGCACCCTGTCCTGTGGCAATCTCGCCCATGGTTTTGCCGCCTGTGGTCAGGATGACAAGGACACCCTGAAGTTCATGAACCGGGCCAACGTGGCCATCGTCTCCGCCTATAATGACATGCTTTCGGCTCACCAGCCGTATCACCGTTTTCCCGACATTATCCGGGACGCGGCCCACGGCATGGGGTCTGTTACCCAGTTTGCCGGCGGCACGCCGGCCATGTGTGATGGTGTGACCCAGGGCCAGCCGGGTATGGAGCTGAGCCTGTTCTCCCGGGACACCATTGCCATGAGCACGGCGATTGCGCTGAGCCACAACATGTTCGATGCCACATTATTGCTGGGCATTTGTGACAAAATTGTTCCAGGGCTGCTGATCGGTGCCCTCAGTTTCGGGTATCTGCCGACCATCCTGGTGCCTTCGGGCCCCATGCCATCCGGACTGCCAAACCGCGAGAAGCAGCGGATTCGCCAACTCTATGCGGAAGGCAAAATCGACCGCGACGAGCTCCTGGAGGCCGAGAGCAAATCCTATCACAGTCCGGGTACCTGCACGTTCTATGGCACTGCCAACAGCAACCAGTTGCTGGTGGAAGTGATGGGCCTGCACCTTCCGGGCGCCGCCTTTGTAAATCCTGGCACACCGCTGAGGGATGCGCTGACCCGCGCCGCCACCGAACAGGTTATCCGGCTCTCGAAACCGAATGGCGGCACCTTGGGGCTGGCGCATATGGTGGATGAAAAATCGATCGTGAACGCCCTGGTGGCGCTGCTTGCGACCGGTGGTTCCACCAATCACACGATTCACTGGGTCGCGATTGCCCGGGCCGCCGGTATCCAGATCAACTGGCAAGACTATGCCGAGCTTTCCTCCGTGGTGCCCTCTGTAACCCGCATTTATCCCAACGGTCAGGAGGACGTCAACGCCTTCCATCAGGCCGGTGGAACGCCTTATCTGATTCAGCAACTGCTGGCGGCCGGTTTTCTGCACAACGATGTGGAGACGGTGGTCGGTCACGGCCTGGATCGTTATGCCCGCATGCCGGAATGGAAAAACGATGAGTTGCAGTGGGTACCCGCCGAAGCCGAGAGCCGCAATCCGGACGTGCTGGCGTCCCCGGAACGGCCTTTCGCGCCGGATGGCGGGTTGCGGGTTCTGGATGGCAACCTGGGCCGGGGCGTCATTAAGGTATCGGCGGTGGCTCCCTCCCATCGCCGGGTCGAGGCTCCGGCGGTGGTGTTTGATAGCCAGGACCAGTTGCGCCACGCGTTTGAGTCCGGCGCTCTGGACCGGGACTGCGTCGTGGTGGTCCGCTTCCAGGGACCGCGGGCCAACGGAATGCCTGAACTGCACAAGCTGACCCCTTACCTGGGGGTGCTTCAGGATCGTGGATTCAGTGTGGCGCTGGTGACGGACGGCCGGATGTCAGGTGCTTCCGGCAAAGTGCCGGCGGCTATTCATGTCTACCCGGAAGCGCTCGACGGTGGCCCCCTGGCGCGTGTTCAGGATGGTGACCTTGTCTGCGTGGATGCCAACGAGGGCAAACTGGCTATCCAGGTATCGGAACCCGAACTGGCGGACCGGCCACTGGCCGGTGCCGACCTGTCAGGTAGTCAGCAGGGCTACGGCCGCGAACTGTTTGGCTGGTTCCGGCGGGCAGCGGGAAATCCCGAGCAGGGAGGCAGCTTTTTCTGGAACCATGAGTCATGACGGCCGGAAACTGGTCACTGGTCGGGGATATTGGCGGCACCAATGCACGCTTTGCTCTGGTGCAAGCTGGTGATTCCCGGCTCCATTGTCCGTTGTCGCTTGCTACGACCGACTATGAAACCGTGGAGCAGGCGCTGGATGTCTATCTGGACGAAGCTGGCAGGCCATGGATCGACGCTGCCTGCCTGGCGGTGGCCGGGCCGGTCCGACTGCGCGAAGCGCGGCTGACTAACGGTCAATGGGCATTTTCCATTCCGCAGTTGAAACAGGCATTCGGCTGGTCCCGACTGGATGTGATCAATGATTACCATGCCATGGCTCTGGGTGTGCTCCAGGTGCCGGACAGCGGTCTGGTTGCCGTTGCTGAAGGTCAGCGCGGGCTGGCCCCCCGGCTTGTGATGGGGCCGGGGACCGGGCTGGGAATGGCCGCATTGATCCCCTCAGATGGGGGCTGGTTGCCGCTGGTAACGGAAGGGGGGCATGTGGATTTTCCGGTGGTTACCGGTACTGAAGTGGAGATTCTGCGTATTCTTCAGCGCCGGTTTGGCCGGGTTTCCGTGGAACGGATACTCAGTGGCGAGGGATTGCTGGCGCTCTATCGGGCCCACGCCGACATTCGGGGTGTTACTGCGGTGCTACAGGCGCCGGAGTTGATAACCGCCGCTGCCAGCGCGGGTGATGGCCTGGCGGTCACTGCATTGATGCACTTCTGTGAATTGCTGGGGCGCACGGCCGGTAATGCGGTGCTGACCCTGGGAGCCTTCGGGGGGGTGTACCTGACAGGCGGTATCGTGACCCGGTTCCCTGAGTTCCTGATCCGCAGTCCGTTTGCCAAGGGGTTCACTGACAAGGGCCGGATGGCCATGTTGCTGAGGGAAACCCCGGTGCATATCGTTATGGAACCTCAGACAGGCCTCATGGGAGCTGCAAAGGCATTGGAGGCGACATCATGACACAGAGGCTGACAGAGTTGAGCTTTGATCAGTTGGTGGAGCAGGTGCGTGCCTGCCGTATCTGCGCACAGGCGCTGCCTCACGAGCCGCGGCCGGTTGTTCAACTGAGTCCTTCCTCTAGAATTCTTGTGGTGGGACAGGCGCCGGGACGAAAAGTCCATGAAACCGGTCTGCCGTTCAATGACCCCAGCGGCGACAGGCTTCGTCAGTGGATGGGAATCACCCGGGAGACCTTCTACGATGAGCGTAAGCTGGCGATCCTGCCCATGGGATTCTGTTATCCGGGTACTGGCTCGTCTGGGGATCTGCCGCCCCGACCGGAATGTGCCCCGGCCTGGCGGGAGGCGTTGCTGGCTCGCCTCCCGAATATCGAGCTGACCCTGCTGATCGGACGCTATGCCCAGTCCTGGCATCTGTCTGATGCTCACCGGGCAGTAACCGCCAATGTCCGGGACTGGCGAAAACACTGGCCCCGGGTTCTGCCAACACCTCATCCAAGCCCAAGGAACAATCTCTGGTTGCGGAATAACCCCTGGTTCGAGAAGGAGGTTATACCGTCACTGCAAGGCAGGGTGGCTGAAGTGCTGGGAGAGGCGGGTAGGTAGGGGGAGGGGGATGCCCGGCCCCTTCGGGTCACGGACATCCCATCGAGCCTGATGTCAGAGTGACGTGGGCTTGCCCGCGTCTTTGCGGCGCTGCTCCCATTCTTCGCGAGTCTGGGCGGCTTCGTCACCTGGCATGGAATCAATGATTTCGAAATAGTCCGCTGCGAACTGATCATCGATAATGGTGTTGCGGGGTTTGATCCGGACAACGTGCACGCTTTGCACGTTCTGGTGATCAAACTCGCGCCAGTACTGCTCGTCCTTCAGGAAGCTGTAACGATGGCCTTCCAGCGCCCGGATCACGTCCCGGGTGTTGGTGGTGCCAGCCCGCTCAATTGCGTCCTTGTACTGGTAAATAATGCTGTACGCAGAAGCGGCGGATGACGACGGGCGCATTTCATAGCGGCTTGAGAAGGCTTCCACAAACTCCTTGCCGCGGGCGTAACCGCGCTCGAAGGGAAGATTCCAGACCCAGGGCACCGCACCGATGATGCCCTCCATGACAGTCGGGCCTTCCTGGGCTGCCATGCTTAACGTGAGGTTGGGAACCACTACCTGCATTTTTTCGGTCAGTCCCATGTCATAGGCGACATCCAGGGCCCGTACCATGTCATCGCCAAACAGCACCAGAACCAGGACCTTGGCACCGCTGGCTTCAGCCTGTTCCAGAGCTTCCCGGAAATCTGTTATCAGCGCCCGGGGAAATGGCGTTTTGACACCCTGATGAGCTTCCGTGTCCTGGGTCTCGGTGAACCGCCGCATGGATTCCTCGACAGACCAGCCCCAGGTGTAATCGGCGGTGACGTAGAAATAGTCATCACCGGAATGGTTCTGCTTCAGGTACCGGCTCAGTGCCTTGGCGGCCATCCAGGCATTGTAGGGCTCCCGGAACATATACTTGTGACCCTCACTGCCGGTGGTGGCGTTGGAGTAGGTCAGGGTACCGAAGTAGATCCGGTTACGGTCCCGGGCGGCTTTCCCGGAGGCAATGGCGACGGAGCTGGATACGCCGCCGAAGACCATCTGGGCACCTTCCCGGTCAATCAGTTCGGCGGTGTTGCGGGCGCCCCTTTCCGGCTCCCCACGGCTATTACGGATGACCAGTTCCAGGTCCTGGCCCATCACCCCGCCGGCCTTGTTGATTTCGTCCACCGCCAGGAAGGCCCCGAGGCGTTGCTGCAGGCCCTGCTCCTTGTACCGGCCTGTCTGGGGGTAATTCAGTCCAATCTTGAGGGTCTCTGCCGAAACCGTCGTGAAGCTGAGCAAGACTAGACACGCCGAGAGCAGGATTTTCCTGAAAGTCATTACGGTAGGCCTCCGATGTCAATGATTCCCAAAGCGGGTTCTTGTTATCTTATCCCAGGTAACAGGTCAGTGTCCGGTGAAGGTTACCATGCCAGCCGTTGACCGTAGTGTGAGGGGCGTCGGGAAATGGCTGCTTCTTGATGCAAGTCACCGCCCGCAGCCCCGGTTCAATCGGCTTGCAATACATCCGGATCAAACAGGTTATAGCGGTTTCGTCCATCCCGTTTGGAGCGATACATGGCTACATCGGCTCCGTTAAGGAGTTCCTCCACTGTTTCCCCGTCATCGGGGTAAAGGCTGATGCCAAGGCTGGTGCCGATGGTGACATGCTCCTCGCCGATTTTGTAGGGCTGGGCGTTCACTCCAATAATGCGATCGGCCACCATTAGTACATGGTCGATGCTCTCCATTTCCGGTAACAGCACGATGAACTCATCTCCGCCCAGGCGCGCCAGCGTGTCATCTTCACGCAGGCAGTCGCGAACCCTGTTGGTGAATTGAGCCAGCAGTTCGTCTCCGACCGAATGGCCCAGGGTGTCATTGACCTGTTTGAACTCGTCGAGGTCCATGAATATAACGGCCAGTTGCATGGCCTTGCGGTGGGCATGCCGGATGGCGTGATCAAGCCGATCCTCCAGCAGCCGTCGGTTGGGGACGCCGGTCAGCGCGTCGTAATAGGCCAGTTGACGGATCTGTTCTTCGTTTTTCCGGTTCTGGGTGATGTCGGTGAAGAGGCCGGCGTAGTGGGTGGTGTCGCCGTTGTCGTCGGTAATGGCGGTGATGGTCAGAAGCTCGAGATAGAGCTCGCCGCTTTTGCGGCGGTTCCATATCTCGCCTCGCCAGTATCCGTGGGTGGCCAGGGAGTCCCACATCCTGGTATAGAACTCGTTGTCGTGTCGCCCGGATGACAGCACCTGAGGTGTGCGGCCAATCACTTCCTCCGGGGTGTATCCGGTGACATGGGTGAAAGCCGGGTTGACGAATTCGATTCGCACATCCCGGTCGGTGACCACAATGCCCTCAAATGAGGATTCAATAACCTTCTCTGCCAACTGCAGCGTACGACGGGACTTGGCCAGGGCCTGGTCACGCTGTTCCAGCGCCTGGCGCAAATCATCCAGATACATCTGCTCGGCCCCGGCCAGCATGTCGTGGTAGCCAATCAGCCCGGTCACTTGGCCCAGGCTGTTCACCACGGCCAGATGCCGGATATGGTTGTCAATCAACAGATCCCGGGCGTGAATCAGTGGGTCGTTCTCGTTGACTGACAGCAGTGGCCGGGTCGCCAGTTCCCGAACAGGCGTGTTGCTGGTGTGTCGGGCAATCAGGCGGACAATATCCCGCTCGGTCAGGATCCCCAGGCCGTCGGCGCCACAATCCACGACTACGGCTTCTGAGTACTGCTGGTACATGTGATGGGCAACATCGGCCAGGGACTGGTCGCCATCGGCAGTTATCGGGGCCCGGACAACGGCAGCGCGGACTTCCCGGAGCTTCAGATAGGGCTCGAGTCCCTGATTGAGTGCCAGGTCTGTCTGGGACAATATTCCAACGGGCTTGCCGGATTCGTCTGTTACCAGAAAATGCCGTTTGCCGGATTCCTTGAGCTTGATGGCGGCCTCGCCGACATCGGTGCTTGCCGGCAGGGACAGTACCGGAGAACTCATTACGTCCACCACCGGCCGGTTGAACTCCTCCGGATCGGAGAAATCCATGGCCAGGGCATCGTGCTCGGTCCAGATGCCGGCAATGGTCTGACCGTCACTGATCAGGATGGAGCTCACCGAATGCTCCGCCATCCGGGCAGCCGCGTCAGCAATAGACGTCTCGGGGCGACACTGGAGCAGGAGTCCGGTGTGCATGATTCGGGAGATCGGATGCGGCTGCCCCATGAAGGCTCCTGTTCTGTTGTCCGACGAGTCTGGTTAAGCCCGGTCTTTCAGGTGAGGTCTGGGTACCCCGGTATCTTGATTCCGGGATGATTGTTCTGGAATGGAAAGGCCGCCGTGGTGTCCGGTCCGCCAACCCGCAAAGCTATCAGAATCCGTGATCCGGTCCCAACGGTAACCGCCCGTTTTTGACAGGCGTCAAGCATGCTTGCAGCATAAACACTATCGTATCGTGTTTTCAACAAATTGGAGAGCACCATGGGTGATCGCAGATCCGAACTTGAAACCCTGAAAGCAGACCTGGAAGCGAGGCTTGAGCGTTACCATGCTCACCAGCAGCGTGAAGGTGGCCCGCTGGAGAAAGATTCCGAAGAACAGGCCGCACAGGTCGAAAATGATGAGGTTGTGGATTCACTGGAAAGCGAAACCCGGGCGGAACTCTCCCAGATCGCACATGCCCTGACCCGGATCGAGGAAGGGGTGGGAGAGCAGTGCGAACGGTGCGGCGAGGATATCGACCCGCGCAGGCTTCAGGTCCTGCCCTACACAACGGTCTGCATCAACTGCGCTGACAGTTGAGCCGAAGCTGGAGCCCCGGTGACGCTCAGTCTTCCGGGGCTTCCAGGTTCAGCCACTGCTGGGACAGCCAGTAGTAGCTGCCCTGACCGGCCGGATGAGTACAGTTATACCGGAAACGCCGGCCGTCTATGGCCTGCGGTGCCTGTACGCGAACCACGCCGCCGTTGTTCTCAATCTCGATCCGGCCGAGTCCGGAAGCAAAACAGGTCAGCCGCGAGGGGCTCAGGGGATCACTGACCGGGAAGGTCAGAAGCGGCGGGTTCTGTTCCAGGACGCCGTCGGGTAGCTCGCTGGCTGCCACCGGGAAGGCCCGGCTCAGCAGCTTGTTCCTGAGACTGTCGATCTTGCCGTAGGCATTGGCCATGGGAAAGCGGGGCAGTCGGGTGTCACCGGAGGTCGGGCCGATTGCGCCCGAGTGCTGACCGAATCCCAGCCAGTCCCTTGCCGCCAGCCTGTTCTCCAGTGCTTTGTCATACTCGCCATAAGGGTAGGCAAAGAGTGGGAGAGCCTCGCCCAGCTGGCTTTCAATGGCCTGTTGCGCCGCGTCCAGACTGTGTTCGATACGTGCTTCCCAGTCGGATTCCGGCTCATTCGGGCGTTGCGCCAGGTGGTCGTGGTCTGTGCTGTGGTTACCGATCGTTGCCAGCCCGCTGGCTTTGATCTCCTTCAGCTGGGACCAGTTCATGTATCCGTGACTGCCGACGGCGTCGGTATTGACGAATACGGTATAGGGCAACTGGCGTTCTTCGAGCAGAGGGGCCGCCTGGCGATACACGGACTCATAGGCGTCATCGAAAGTCAGGGCCACCTGGTTGGTTTCGCCGCCGTCACCGGCCATTGCCTGCCGAGTGCCTTCCATGAGCGGGACGACCTCCAGTCCCAGTTCCCGGATCCTGTCCAGTTGAGCCTCGAACAGCTCTGGAGAAGTGCTGGTGGCGTTCGGGGTTGTGTCGTCCACATGGTGATACTGCAGGACGACGAGGTCTGCCTGTGCCGAGGGAGCGGCAAGGCACAGGGTGAGCAGAAGTCGGTAGGCCAGGTTTCGTTGCATTCTGTTATCCCTGAGAGTAATGAGCCTTGAGTACTGAAAAGGCATGATTGAGTTGCTGGATTTCTTCTGTGCTGCCACCCCTGTCGGGATGCGCCGTCATGACCCGGCGCCGGAACTGTTTCTTGACCGTAGCAAAGCTTGCCGGTGGCTGTTCAAAACCGAGGGTGCTGGCGGCCCTGTGGGTGGCCGTGTGGTCGGGGCGGTTCATGGCCGAGCCTGACCAGAAGCTGTCCATCATGGTCTGGATGTCGTCGTTCGACATGAAATACTGATTCAGATCCAGATAGAAGGCGCGTAGCGGGTCTTCCTGGTCCGGCAGGGTCTGTCTGGGTTCTCCGGCCCGGGGAACAATGCCCAGGCGTAGCGGAGAAATAACCAGGCTTTCCCTGTCGGGAGACAGTTGTTCCCTGAGCCGGTAAAGGCTGTGGAAAAGCAGAAAATGCACCGGATAGAGCTGGTCCGGTTCCATGAAGTTCACGGTCCCGATCAGTTGCCATCGTTCGGACTGGAGGGCCCGGATCAGATCCAGTTCACTGATCCCGATGGGGCCTGCGATGCGCAGTTCATGCTCAACAGCGACCATGAGATGCTGAACCTGCTGTTCCAGCCAGTCCCACTGGTCCTGCTCGCTGTGCTGGAGGGGCGCCCCCTCCCGGGTAAGTGCCGGATCTGTCATGGACTCCATGGTATGTCAGCCGGCACCGCCTTGAAAGACCCGGATGTGGTCTGTCACTCGGCCTGATGGGTGCGTATAATGCCCGACCCAAAGCCACCACCCCTTGGCAGGAGATGATCCCGCACGATGACAGCCCAGTCCGCACCGACACCGCAGTCTGAACAGGAGCGCAGCCAGAAGCAGGAACTGAACAAGCTTCAGAAACGCCTGCGCCGTGATGTCGGACAGGCGATTGCCGACTTCTCGATGATCGAGGCAGGCGACAAGGTGATGTGCTGCCTGTCCGGTGGCAAGGACTCCTACGCCATGCTCGATATTCTGCTGAACCTGCAGAAAAGTGCGCCGGTGGATTTCGACGTGATTGCTGTCAACCTTGACCAGAAGCAGCCGGGGTTCCCGGAAGAGGTTCTGCCGGACTATCTCGATTCCATGGGGATCGAATATCACATCATCGAGAAAGATACCTACAGCATCGTCAAGGAAAAGGTGCCTGAGGGCAAAACCACCTGCGGTCTGTGTTCACGGCTGCGCCGTGGGATTCTCTATAATTTTGCCGAGGAACATGGCGTCACCAAGATCGCCCTGGGCCACCACCGGGACGACCTGCTGGAAACCCTGTTCCTCAACATGTTCTACGGCGGCAAGCTGAAATCCATGCCGCCGGTGCTGCACAGTGATGACGGCCGCAACACGGTTATCCGTCCGCTGGCGTACAGCCGGGAGAAAGACATTGCCCGCTATGCGGCATTGCGCGAGTTCCCGATCATTCCCTGCAATCTGTGTGGCTCCCAGGAAAACCTTCAGCGCCAGGTGATCAAGGACATGTTCCAGCAGTGGGACCGTGAGCATCCGGGCCGCCTGGAGACCATGTTCCGGGCCATGTGCAATGTCGAGCCCTCCCATCTGGCGGACCCCGATCTGTATGACTTTCGCGAAGGTAAACGCCTTGGCGGCAAGCGCCAGGCGGTCGTTCAGGACGCCGCTCCGGAACCGGAGTTCGGCAGGCTGGATGTTCTGAACCTCTGACGGCTCAGAGCTGAACCAGCGCCTGGAAGGGCAGGGTCCAGAGACCGAAGGCAATCAGAAGGGCGCCGCTCAGTTTTCGGAATCCCTGATTGTTACGGATGTTCCGTATCCAGTTGGCGGCGTAGCCCGTGGTGAGCATGGACGGCAGCGTTCCCAATCCGAAAAACAGCATGGTCAGTGCGGCAGCCGGCACCGTGGGTTGCAGGGCAGCCCAACCCAGTGTGCTGTAGACCAGACCACAGGGTAGCCAGCCCCAGAGTGCACCCAGCGCCAGAGCCTGGCCGGCGTGATTGACCGGCAGCAGCCGTTTGCTCAGGGGGGACAGGCGGCGCCAGACCGGAGCCCCCAGCTTTTCAACAAAGCGGATGCCCTGCCACCATTGCCCCATCGACAGCCCCATGAAAATCAGCAGTAAGCCCGCCAGCGTCATCATCACCAGGCCTGCCCATTGCCACTGTCCTGCGGCTCGGGTACTGAACAGGGCGATCAGGGTGGCAATCAGCGTGTAGCTGGCGATGCGTCCAAAGTTGAATCCCAGCAGCAAAAGCGTCTGACGCAGGCGGAAGCCCCGTCCCACCGGTAGCGTCATCGACAGGGAAGCACTGATACCGCCGCACATGCCTAGGCAGTGGGCACTGCCGAGTAAGCCGATGACAAAGGCGCTGGAGTAACTCAGGTACAGTTCAGGTTGCATTCAGTTAGTTACCCCTGAGCAGTCGGGGGCGTGCTGTCGTCGTCGGGGTCGCTGTTATCGGCCGTCTTGCCCGTATTTTCCGGGCCCTCAGTCCGGGCATCCTCCGGAATCATATCCTTGTCATCGTCGTAGAGTATCCGGTGAGCGGGACCGTCGAGATCGTCGTATTGGCCGTTTTTGACCGCCCAGGAAAACAGGAGAATGCCCAGTGCCACCAGGATAAGCATCAGTGGAACCAGAATCATGACAATCTTCATGTGGGCCTCCCAAGAGGTGGTTGTGATTCTACGGTATCAGGCTGTTTCTGTTGCGCCAACCGGGCTTGTTGCCGGCGCCTCGGAGCCGGGCTTTCCGCCCAGACGGAGGGCGTTGAGGACCACGATCAGTGAGCTGGCGGACATGCCGATAGCGGCCAGCCAGGGGGCGACGAGCCCGGCAGCCGCCAGGGGTAGGGCGCAGACATTGTAACCAAATGCCCAGACCATGTTCTGGCGGATAATGCGTCGCGTGCGCCGGCTGGTGTTGAGTGCTTCCACCAACTGATACAGCTGGCCGTTGAGCAGCACTGCATCAGCTTTCAACTGGGTCAGATCGGCCGCCGTGCCCATGGCGACCGAGATACCGGCGCCAGCCATGGAGGGCAGGTCGTTCAGGCCGTCGCCAACCATCATGACCTGGCGCCCTTCGGAGCGCAGCTCTTCGAGCACTTCCAGTTTTCGCTCCGGTGAGGCTTCACCGATGGCACGGTCGATACCCAACTGCCGGGCAACCTGCTGAACATGCCCCGAACGGTCACCGCTGAGCAGTAGGGTCTGTATGCCAAGTGCCTGCAGAGCCCTGATGGCTTTGGCTGCGTCCTCGCGGACCTGATCATCCAGCTGGAAGCGGGCCAGCCACTCCTGCTCGGTAGCCAGCCAGATTTCCATACCGGAAACCGCCTCGGCGGCTGGCGCGGGTGCGGACGTCCGGGATTCGACGAAAGCCCGGTGACCGATAAACACAGCCTGGTTGTCGTAGACCCCGGACAGCCCCCCGCCAAGATGGTTTTCGACGCTGGAAACAGCGACCGATGGGAGGTCATGGAAAACCCTGGCAATGGGGTGTTCGGAATGTTTTTCCAGGCCGGCTGCAATCTTCAGACAGGTGTCGCCGTCCAGAATGCCGGTAGCGGACTGACCGGTCAGACTCAGCTCACCCCGGGTCAGGGTGCCGGTCTTGTCGAAGACCACGGTATCAATTGTGTTCATGGACTCCAGGGTGTGCCCCCGGGTCGGCAGGAAACCCAGACGGCGCAAACGGACGGTTGCGGAGGTGATTGCTGTGGGCGTGGCCAGCGACAGCGCGCAGGGGCAGGTGACCACCAGTACCGACAGGGTAATGTCGAAGGCATTCTCAGCTCCGGCCAGCCACCAGCCCAGCCAGACAACCGGAGCCAGGAGCAGTACGCGGCCCACAAACTTGCCGGCAATCCGGTCCGCCATGCGTGCAACCGGCGGTTTTTCTGACTGGACGCGATCCAGTACTCGCAGGATGCCGGATAGACGGGTTTGGGCGCCGGCACGAACAACCCGGACATCCAGGGGATTCTCTCCGTTGACGCTACCGGCATGAACCGCATCGCCCGGCTGTCGGGTTTCAGGCAGGTATTCACCGGTGAGTGCGGCTTCGTTCAGGGTGGATGTGCCTGAGACAATGTCGCCATCCACCGGTAGGGTCTCACCGGGGCGAACCCGGATGATATCGCCGGGAGTCACCTGATGAACCGGGACTATGTCCGCTTCGCCGTTGCGTACCAGTGCTGCCACGGCAGGCTGAAATCCGGCCAGGGCGTTACCGGTGAGGCCGGCGCGATACCGGGCCTGGACCTCGACATAGCGCCCCAACAACAGGAAGAAGGTGAACATGCACACCGATTCAAAGTAGACCTCGTCGCCACCGACAATGGTGACCCAGGCGCTGGCCCCGTAAGCCAGTCCGATGGCGATGGCCACCGGCACGTCCATGGTCAGGTGTCGGGAGGCAATATCGCGGCGGGCATTGCGGAAAAACGGCCGGGCACTGTAGAGAACCACGGGCGTGGCAACCAGAAGACTGAACCAGCGGAAAAAGTTGATGAAGTCCGCTGACAGGTCATTGATCAGTTCAAAATAGAGCGGGAACGCGAGCATCATGCTCTGGAACGATCCGATGCCGGCCACCGCCAGGCGAATGAGCATGGAGCGGTGTTCGGCTTTCAGTTCTTTCTCCGCTTCATCAGCCTGGTAGGGGCGAGCGGTGTAGCCGAGTTCATGAATGGCTATCAGCAGATCGCTGAGGTTGGCCTGATCCTTCGCCCAGACCAGGCGTGCCCTTTGTGTGGTGTGATTGACAGTGAAACTGAGAACACCGGACTGCTTTTTCATGTGGTTTTCAAGCAGCCAGATGCAGGCAGCGCAGGTGATGCCGCCGATCAGTAGCTGGGCTTCCTGGCCGGCTTTGACCGGGGAGACAAAAGCCTGCTGGACCAGGGGGTGGTCCAGCTCGCGCAGGCGCTCCAGTTCACCACGGGTCAACTCCCGTGGTGTGACAGCGTTTTCCGTGCGGAAATCGTAAAAACCGGTCAGACCTTCCTGGTGGATGGTCTGACACACGGCCTTGCAGCCTTCGCAGCAGAAATATCTCTGGTGTCCTTCCAGTTCCAGGGTGATGGCGGGTTCACCATCCGCTGGCTCCCCGCAGTGGAAGCATTCCAGAGCACTCACCCTTTTGCTGGTTTTCGGGCCTGCATGATCAACCCGTCTTCTGCGGGAAGCCGGATTTCACCGGTTACCCGCCACTTGTTATCCGGGCCGCGCAACTCGTAATACCACCGGCCTTCTACCTGCTTGAGCATCTGCCCGCTGTACTCGCCATCGCCCAGGCTGCGCATCTGGATGGTCTGATCGCGGTCTGCGAGGGTCGGGTGGAACAGGTTGAGAATCAGGTAGTCGTAGTCGACCTGATCGTCATTGGCTGACAATGCCAGGGAGACGTCCCTGCCTTCGAAGTCGGTCCGGGCTTCAATGCCACGGTCATAGGCCAACTGGTCGCGGGCAATCTCGAGGTTAATGGAAATCCCCTCCTTGGAATAGTCGTCAGTGACCAGCGTGTCTTCGACGTTGCTGGCCACGATGATCATAAAGATCCCCCAGGCGATGGTGATCAAAGGGAATGACACCAGAAACCAGAACCAGAACTGGCGATACCAGGGGGCGACTGCCGTACTTTCACTCATTGCTGTCTTGTCTCGGATAAAGAAATTTGGCCCGACGGTGACGGACGTTAACGCGGCCTTGGACCAACAAATCGGCTTTCAGTTTCCAGGCTGATGGATGTATCCGTGGTGGATTCAGCATGGAAGATGATCTGATTGTTGGTGTCAGGCAGCGCTGCTGGCGCTACATCCACCACCGTTGGCAGCGAGCGGTTCTCGCCACTGCTGACGGTGACCGTGGTATCGGTCAGGATGCGCATGCCATCCAGGCCTTCTACAGACAGTTCAAACGTCTGCGGCACTTCCGACATGTTCTGAATCTTCAGGGTATAGGTGTTTTCGACCCGTCCCTCGCCATTGAAGCTGAACAGAGCACCCCGGTCCCTGATGGAATCCAGTTGGGCCGGTACCCGGTTGGCGACATTATAAACCACTGCACCGATCATCAGGGTGAGCACAAGTCCGTAGCCGAAGGTCCTCGGACGAAGCAGTTTGGAGGTTTTGCCCTCGAGCTCATTTTCGGTGGTGTAACGGATAAGCCCTTTGGGATAGTTCATCTTCTCCATGATCTCGTCACAGGCGTCGATGCACAGGGCGCAGCCGATGCACTCGTACTGCAGACCGTCGCGGATGTCGATGCCGGTCGGGCAGACCTGGACACACTGGCCGCAATCGATGCAGTCACCAAGCCCCACCTCTTCGGGATCCACACCTTTCTTGCGCTTGCCCCGGGGTTCGCCCCGGTTCGGATCGTAGGACACCACCCGGGTGTTGGGGTCGAACATGACGGACTGGAAGCGGGCGTACGGGCACATGTACAGGCAGACCTGCTCGCGCATCCAGCCCGCATTGAGATAGGTGGCCACGGTAAAGAAGCCAACCCAGAAATAGGACCAGCCATTGGCGTTGAGCGTGAACAGGTCAACGATCAGTTCCCGGATCGGGTAGAAGTAGCCGACGAAGGTGAGGCCGGTGGCAAGGGCCACGAACAGCCAGAGTGCGTGTTTG
This sequence comes from Marinobacter oulmenensis, assembly GCF_014201735.1. Classification (GTDB taxonomy): domain Bacteria; phylum Pseudomonadota; class Gammaproteobacteria; order Pseudomonadales; family Oleiphilaceae; genus Marinobacter; species Marinobacter oulmenensis. Next base: position 111,529 of record NZ_JACHFE010000008.1, read on the forward strand.
ATCGACTTCTTGGTGATTTTTTCTCTCGAATTCGGAGCCTTGTCGAGCTTCATGCGCTTGTTGCGGCTGCCCTCGACCTTTTCCTCAATCCACATGAAAACAAAGGTCCAGACCGTCTGGGGGCAGGTGTAGCCACACCAGACCCGACCGAACAGGGTGGTTACGAAGAACAGGCCGAAGGCCGAAATAATCAGCATCCCCGAGAGCAGGAAGAAGTCTTTCGGGAAGAAGGTCATGCCGTACAGGTGGAATTCCCGGGCCGGCAGGTCAAAGTGGATCAGCGGCTGACCGTCGAGGGTCAGCCAGACAAACAGGAAGTACATGCCCATGAGCATGGTCAGGCTGACATTCCGGATCCTCTGGAAAAAGCCTTTTATCTCTTTGACATAGATCTTCTGCCGGCTTGCGTACAGATCGACAGTTTCAGACTTTTTCTTTTTATTGGAGGAATCGGAAGAGGGGTCAACCTGCTTGACCGGAATCTCATTGCTCATGGGTACCTCCCGTGGAGTGTGTAATACAGGGAGCGGGCCTCGGTGGGTCTGCTGATCTTCTCAAGCCTGTACCCGCAGGCGCAGATACAGGGTTGAGAAGACCTGGCCGGGTTGCCCCGGCCGGGTCTGATTCAGTTCGAAAGGCTGTAGACGTAAGCCGAGAGAATCTGAATCTGGTCGTCGGACAGACGACCTTCTTGAGCGGGCATTTCGTTCTGACGACCGTTAACCACGGTTTCCTTGATCCACTCGTAAGTGGAACCGTAGAGCCAGGTGTTGTCGGTCAGGTTGGGCGCGCCCATGGCAGTGTTACCCTTGGCGTCCGGGCCGTGACAGGCCACACATGCCTGGGCAAAGACCTGAGCACCCGCCTCGGCGGCCTCTTCGTCCTGCGCGCGACCACTGAAGCTCAGAACGTAGTTGACTACCTGGTCAACCTGCTCGTTGGTCATGTTGGGCATAACGCCTTTCGGAGTCATGTTACCCATCCGACCATTGGTAATGGTCTGATGGATCTGATCCGGGCTGCCGCCATACAGCCAGTCATCGTCGGTCAGGTTGGGGAAACCGACCTGGCCGCGGGCTGCAGAGCCGTGACATACGGCACAGTTGTTGGCAAACAGGCGCTGGCCGATTTTCATGGCGTCCTGATTCTGGGCCAGTTCAGGAATTGGGGTGCTGCCGTACTGGGCGTAGATCGGCCCGTACTTGGCTTCCGCTTCCTGGACTTCTGCTTCCCACTGGCCGTGGGAGGTCCAGCCGAGCAGCCCCTTGTAGTTGCCCAGGCCCGGGTACAGTGCCAGGTAGCCCAGGGCAAACACACAAGTGGCGGCGAACAGATAGAACCACCATTTCGGCAGAGGGTTATCGTATTCCTCGATCCCATCGAAGGAATGGCCCATAGTGCGGTCGGTTTCGGTATCGGTTGTCTGGTTCTTGCGGGTTGACCAAAGCAGCCACCAGCAGCCAAACACGGTACCGAGCACGATCACACTGATCCAGATGCTCCAGAAGGTACTCATTGCTTTTTCTCCGTCTTTTCCTGTTCGAGAGTACGCTTTTCCACTTCATCATCATCGAAGGGCAGGTGAGCTGCCTCGTCGTTGGCCTTCTTGCGGTGGGCGCTGTAGGCCCACCAGACGATTCCTAGAAAAACCGCCATTACAAGCAGGGTGTGAATACCGCGTAACTCGTTAATATCCATGGGATCACCGTTTCTCTGAAATCACAGTACCCAACTGCTGCAGGTATGCGACCAGCGCTTCGATTTCAAATTTGCCCTTGATCTGCTCGGAGGCACCGGCGATCTGATCGTCGGTGTAGGGTACTCCGAGCGTCTGAAGGGTCTTCATACGCTTGTCGATACTTTCGTGATCGACACGGTTCTCGAACAGCCAGGGGAACGCCGGCATGTTGGACTCGGGCACAACGCTGCGTGGGTTAAACAGATGCTGGCGCTGCCAGGCATCGGAGTAACGACCACCTACGCGGGCCAGGTCCGGACCGGTACGTTTGGAACCCCACAGGAACGGGCGGTCGTAAACGAACTCACCCGCGACGGAGTAGTGACCGTAGCGCTCAGTTTCGGAGCGGAACGGACGGATCTGCTGGGTATGGCAGACGTGACAACCTTCACGGATGTAGATGTCACGGCCTTCCAATTCCAGCGCATTCAGCGGCTCAAGACCTTCAATAGGCTCGTTGACGCTCTTCTGGAAGAACAGGGGGACAACCTCTGCCAGGAAACCGCCGCTGATGGTCAGGACGATCAGAATGATCATCAGACCAATGTTTTTCTCGATAATTTCGTGTTTCATCTGGTCTCTCTCCCCTTAGGCCGCCTGAACCGCAGCGTTATTCTCTGCAACGGCGTCCTTCTGGCGAACAGTCATATAGACGTTGTATGCCATCAGCAGCATGCCGGACAGGAAGATGGCGCCGCCGATAAAGCGGACGAGGTAGCCAGGGTAGGATGCCTCAAGCGCTTCGACGAAGCTGTAGGTCAGAGTGCCGTCCTCGTTAACCGCACGCCACATCAGACCCTGCATGATGCCGTTCACCCACATGGCAGCGATGTACAGTACAGTACCGACAGTCGCCAGCCAGAAGTGAACGTTGATCAGGGAGACGCTGTACATTTCCTTGATGCCCCACAGTTTGGGGATCAGGTGATAGATAGCGCCGATACTGATCATGGCTACCCAGCCCAGAGCACCGGAGTGCACGTGACCGATGGTCCAGTCCGTGTTGTGGGACAGGGCATTAACGGTCTTGATGGACATCATCGGGCCTTCGAAAGTGGACATGCCGTAGAACGACAGGGAAACCACCAGGAAGCGCAGGATGGGGTCGGTGCGCAGTTTGTGCCATGCGCCGGACAGGGTCATCATACCGTTGATCATACCGCCCCAGGACGGAGCCAGCAGGATCAGGGACATGATCATACCTGCGGTCTGTGCCCAGTCAGGCAGGGCAGAGTAGTGCAGGTGGTGACCACCGGCCCAGACGTAGGTGGCGATCAGAGCCCAGAAGTGGACGATGGACAGACGGTAGGAGTAAACCGGACGGTTGGCCTGCTTGGGAACGAAGTAGTACATCATGCCCAGGAAGCCGGCAGTCAGGAAGAAACCAACCGCGTTGTGGCCATACCACCACTGCATCATCGCGTCGGTAACACCGGCGTAAGCCGAGTAGGACTTGAAGGCAGTTGCCGGCAGTTCCAGGTTGTTACCAATGTGGAGAACGGCGATGGTGATGATGAAGGCACCATAGAACCAGTTGGCCACATAGATGTGAGAAGTGGTGCGCTTGGCGATCGTGCCGAAGAATACCAGGGCATAGGCTACCCAGACGATGGTGATGGCGATGTCAATCGGCCATTCCAGTTCGGCGTATTCTTTTGAAGTGGTAAGGCCCAGTGGCAGGGTCAGTGCCGCAGACACGATGATGGCTTGCCAGCCCCAGAATGTGAACGAAGCCAGTCCACCCGAGAACAGGCGGGTCTGACAGGTTCTCTGAACTGCGTAGTAGGAGGTGGCAAACAACGCACTTCCGCCAAAGCCGAAAATGACGGCATTGGTATGCAGCGGCCGCAGGCGACCGAAATGGGTAAAGGGCAGGTCGAGGTTAAGGGACGGCCAGACCAGTTGTGCTGCAATCAGCACACCCAGGGCCATTCCAACGATACCCCATACCACTGTCATGATGGCGAACTGTCTCACCACCTTGTAGTTGTATGTCAGGTTTGCATTTACTGTGCTCATAGCCTTACCAATGGGTTTAGGATGGGGGGTTATGCGGGGGCAAGTATGGAGAAAGCATTAGGGCTTTGCAATGATTCAGGTCAACTCATGATATTCATCAAAATCGCCGGATTCGGCAGCGTCACCAGTAAGTTGCGTGACTCCAAAGGGTTTTTCCGAAGGCGGTGCGGGCAAGGGGTAATGGGCCACTCCGTCAGGGTAATGTTACCGCTCAGTTTAAGGTTAAATAAAGTGGCATGAAGCACATTACGACTAAAAGTTATGACGATAGACCCGACTGGATCATGGTGCTCGCCCATGGCGCTGGAGCACCGATGGATTCGCCATTTATGAATGAATTGGCCGGGGCGCTGGAGGGGCATGGTATCGCCTGCCTGCGCTTCGAGTTTCTTTATATGGAAAAACGCCGCGAGGACGGGAAAAAGCGCCCACCGGATCGCCAGCCAAAACTTCTGGAATGTTTCCGGGACGTGGTTGAGCAGGTGCGGGCCAGGCATGGGCCGGACTGTCGGCTACTGGTTGGGGGCAAATCCATGGGCGGGCGGATGGCATCGCTGCTGGCAGCGCAGTCGCCTGAAGGGATTGCCGGCGTCGCATGTTATGGTTACCCCTTTCATCCGCCCGGCAAGCCTGATCGCTGGCGCACGGACCATTTCCCGGATATCTGCAGCCCGATGTTGATTGTTCAGGGCACGCGGGACCCGTTTGGCAAGTGTGATGAGGTGGAATCGCGGGATGTGATCCCCGATGGTTCCCGTCTGGTCTGGCTTGAGGGCGGCAATCACGATTTCGAGCCCCTGGTTCGCAGTGGCCGGAGCCGGCAGGATCTGATCGACGAGGCTGCCCGCGCCACCCGTCAGTTTGCTGAGGCCATGTATATAAAAGGTGACCAATGAAAGAAGTAGTGCTTATCTGCCGTCCGGGCTTTGAATCGGAGGCTGGGCAGGAATTGACCGATCAGGCGGCAGAGGCCGGCCTTTACGGGTATTTCCTGCCCATGGCGGGCACCGGTGTGGTCCGTTTTGTGATGGCCGGGGAAGAGACCGCCGAGCAGTTGCTGGCAGCGGTTCCCCTTGAGGCACTGGTTTTTGTCCGGGACTGGTTTGTGCTGATTGGTGAGTGTCCCCTGCCAGCAAAGGATCGGGTTGGTGCCGTGATCGGCTTTCTCCGGGATCGGGAGTGGCCGGGGGATCTGTGTGCCCGTCTGGAGGTTCGCCTGACCGAAAACAACGAAGACCATGACCTGGGCAATTTTGCACGCAAGTGGGTGGCGCCTCTGTCGAGCGGACTGCGTGGTGCCGGATTGCTGCAACAGGACGCCAGCACCGAGGCCGCCGCGCGCCTTGAGGTACTTCTGCCCGGATTCGAGTCCGCGCTGATTGGTTTCAGCGTGGCCGACAACCGCTCCCCGTTTCTTGGCGGGAATCCGAGATTGCGCCTGTCGGCCTCGGCTCCAAGCCGATCAGCACTCAAGCTTGAGGAAGCCTGGAAGCTCTTTATCCCCGAATCGCAGTGGTATGACTATCTTGGCGGGGGCAAGAAAGCGGTGGACCTGGGCGCGGCCCCCGGAGGTTGGACCTGGCAACTGGTTCGCCAGGGCATGTTGGTGACGGCGGTCGATAATGGCCCGATGAACACCGAGTTGATGGCAAGCGGTCATGTCGAGCATGTGCGTGCGGATGGTTATGGCTGGCGACCCAAGCGGGCCGTGGACTGGATGGTCTGCGATATCGTGGACAAGCCGGCAAGGACCGCCAAGATGGCGGTTGACTGGCTTGGTAACCGGTTATGCCGTTACGCCATTTTCAACCTGAAGCTGCCGATGAAAAAACGATACGAGGAATGGCTGCACTGCCAGGATATCCTGGCCCGGGGGCTGGACGAGACAGAGGTCACCTGTCGGCTGCGGGCGCGTCACCTGTACCACGACCGCGAGGAAATTACCTGTTTCCTTGAGCGTCTGGACTGAGCCCCCGGTGAACGCGCTGATGTCAGACGGCGTTCTGTTCAAGGATCATGGTTTTTTCCTGGGTATCCATCATTGGCACCAGTTCCGCCATCAGTTCCCGGCGCTCCGGAGAATGGAACCAGTGATTCCAGTCGGCTTCGGAGCGCCAGTTGGACAGGGTAATGCGGTGATTCGGGTCGTGACTGTCGACCAGGGTTTCGCCGGAAATGAAACCGGGCGCCGCCACAGCGCGCTGTAGCACCTTCCTGGCCCGCACTTCATAGGCGGACTCGAGGGATTCGGCAATGTGGCGTTCGATCAGGACTCGGATCATGAGTTGGCCTCCTTCAGTTAGACTTCCTGAACAGGAAGTTAGCATGTATTTTGAGAAATAACCTCAAACCGAAAGGAGAGCAGCCTTGGGTGCGGACGAATTTGACGTTGAGCTCGATGCCAGGGGGCTTTATTGCCCGGAGCCGGTGATGCTGTTGCATAACCGGATCAATGACGTGGCGCCGGGTCGGGTGCTGAGGGTCAGGGCAACGGATCCATCGACAACCCGCGATATTCCCCGGTTCTGCCAGTTTCTGGGCCATGAGTTGATCAACCAGCAGGAGACGGATGACGAATACCTGTATCTGATCCGGAGGGGGGAATAATGCCGGTCCGGAGCCCGCCGGCGATGAGGGTCAGTGGCTGGCAAGACTGCGCAGGTGGCTGAGGAACTCGTCCTTGTCCATCTCACCAAGCACGCGGCCGTCGTTGATCTCCCGGCCCTGGCTGTCGAAGAACAGGATTGCCGGAGGGCCAAACAGCCCCAGTTCGTTGAGCAACGCCTGCTGGGCGGGGGTGTTGTCGGTCATGTCGATCTGGATCAGGGTGCGTGACGCCAGCGCCTGTGCCACCTCCGGCGTACTGAACACATTGCGTTCCATGACTTTGCAGGAAATGCACCAGTCGGCGTAAAAGTCCAGCATAGCCGGTCTGCCGGCCTCTGCCGCCCGGGCCAGCAACTGGCGGATCTGTTCGGGGTCTTCGACGGTGTTGAACACCGCCCCATCATGCTGTCCGCTGACGCCAGTAGCCGCCACCGTGGGAGAGGTGAAAGACGACAGCGGTTTTAGCGGGTCATGGGCGCCGGTCATCGCGCCAGCCAGTAGTGCAAGGCCATAGGCGAACAGAATCAGCCCCAGCCCCTTGCGGGTGCGCTGCCATCCGGCCTTCGCGGCATCAAAGGCGCCCAGTTGGACGCCGGTAACGGCCGTCAGTAAGCCCCAGAGTGTCAGTGTGGCCCACGCCGGAATCAATCGCTCAAGCAGCCAGATGGCCACGGCCAGCAGCATGACTCCATAGAAGTGCTTCACTGCGTTCATCCAGTGCCCTGAGGTGGGCAGCAGTTTTCTTCCACCGACGGCTACCAGTATCAACGGCACGCCCATGCCCAGTCCCAGCATCAGCAGGGCAATGCCGCCAACGACGGCATCCTGGGTTGTGGAGATATACAACAGGCTGCCGGCCAGTGGCGCCGACACGCAGGGGGAAACGATCAGGGCCGACAGGGCGCCGATGCCGAAGATACTGGCGATACGTCCACCCGTGAGTCTCTGGCTGGCGTCGTTGAGGGGTTCCCGTATGGCGCGGGGCAACTGGATTTCAAACAGTCCGAACATGGAGAGCGCGAACAGGGCGAACAGGGCGGCAAAGGTGCCCAGAACCCAGGGTGACTGCAGCTGGGCCTGGAGATTAAAGCTGGCGCCAAGCAGACCGGTGACCACACCCGCGGCGGCGTAGGTAATGGCCATGCCCAGAACATAGCTGACGGACAGGAGCAGGGCATGACCGGTACTCTGGGTGTTCCTGCCCGAGACCATGCTGGAAATGATCGGGACCATGGGCAGGACGCAGGGCGTGAATGTCAGCCCAAGGCCCAGCAGGAAAAAGACACCGGCAATCATCAGTACCGATTGTCGGGAAAGAAAGCCAGCCAGACCAGTGGCAGAGTCTGTGTCGGCAGTCGGCGGCGTGATACTGGTCTGTCCGCCGGGATAGTAAAGCACGTCACGGGTTTGCGGCGGATAACACAGGCCGGCCTTGGCGCAGCCTTGGTAGCGGACCTGGAGTTCGGCTTCCCGGACGCCATCGGGCAGGGTAACAGGAACCCGGACTTCGACCGGATCAAAGAAGACCGTGCTTTCGCCGAAAAATTCGTCATCGATCACGGTGCCCGGGCGCGAAAACTCCGGCTCGCCCAGGGTCACGCCTTCGGTGGTCGTACTGACCTGAATCCGGCTGCGGTACAGATAGTGGCCGGGCGTGATCTGCCAGGACAGGCGCACGGCGCCGTCGTCGGTGGTGTAATTGAACGGCAGGGCTTCATCAACCGGCAGGAAGTCGCCCTGGCCACCGGAACCCAGAAGAGTGGTGCCACCGTCACCGAGCGCATGGCCCTGGCCGGGGACCAGAAGCAGGGCGAGCGAGAAAAGAACAGGGCCCAGGGCACAAGCGCCTGCCCGCAGCAAAGACCGGAAAGCCGAGAAAACCGTCATGAATCCTTCGTTGTCCTGATTTGCGGATAAGGTGAATATCGACGCTGGCTGTGGACACGGGTGCCGGGGCAAAGTTCCCTCTGGAATTACCGACATTAAAGTCGCACAATAGCCAACCGATGACGCACAATCCAGACGATCTTATCATGCTGTTCAATGACCTGTTCCGGGAAAGTTTCCGGACGATACTGGTCAGGGGCGGCGACGAACCGGAGTATCTGCCCGTCGACGAATCCGATGGACTCGCCAGGGTGGTTTTTGCACGGGGCTTTTTTGCCAGTGCCCTTCACGAGATTGCTCACTGGTGTATTGCCGGCGAATACCGGCGTACCCTCTACGATTTTGGTTACTGGTACTGCCCGGACGGCCGGACACCGGCCCAGCAAAAAGCGTTCGAACAGGCTGAAATCAAGCCGCAGGCCATGGAGTGGGTGTTTTCCGTGGCGGCAGGTTCCCGTTTTAACATCAGTGTTGACAACCTGTCGGGCGACGGCGCCGCCGACGAGCGCGCGTTTCGACGCCAGGTGCGCAGCCAGGCCGAGCGCTATCTCTCGCAGGGGTTGCCGGACCGGGCGCAGCTTTTTTTTGATTCACTCGCACATTTTTACGGGACCCAGGGCCGGATACATCAGACCTGGAAGACAGAAAGAGAGCGCATAGCGCCGGCCGGGCCCGAACTCAAGCAACAAGGATTACACTGACTCTATGACCTCTGACTCCAACCATACCAGCGAGTTGCGCTTCAGCGACCTGAACCTCGACAAGCGCCTGCTGGATGCCATCGCCAAGATCGGCTTTGAGTTCTGCACCCCCATACAGGCCGAGACCCTGCCCTGGACGCTGGCCTGCGAAGACCTGATCGGACAGGCCCAGACCGGTACCGGAAAAACGGCCGCCTTCCTGATTACCGCCATCCAGGCGCTTCTGGAGGCGCCGGTGGACGACAAGGACCGATATGCCTCCGAACCCCGGGTACTGGCCTTGGCCCCGACCCGGGAGCTGGCCATGCAGATTGCCAAGGACGCTGAGCAGCTCTGCCACTACACCGGCCACAAGGTGGTCACCGTGGTCGGCGGCATGAACTACGACAAACAGCGTGAGCAGCTCCAGAATGGTGTCGTCGATATCCTGGTAGCGACCCCCGGCCGACTGATTGACTTCCTGGGTTCCCAGGATGTGTTCCTGGATCAACTGGACATCCTGATCCTCGACGAAGCGGACCGCATGCTGGATATGGGCTTTATTCCGGATGTGAAACGGATCATCCGCAAGTGCACGCCCAAGGAAGGTCGCCAGACGCTGCTGTTCAGTGCCACCTTCAATCAGGACGTGCTGAACCTGGCGTCCATGTGGACACAGAATGCCGAATTTGTGGAAATCGAGCCTGAACAGAAAACGGCAGAGCGGGTGGAGCAGACGGTCTATCTGGTGTCTGATGATGACAAACTGCCGGTGCTGGTCAATTACCTCAAGCGTCCGGAAGTGGAGAAGGCCATTGTCTTTGCCAACCGTCGGGACCAGTGCCGGGATCTGGAAGAAGATCTGAAGAATCAGGGCGTCAAGGTTGCGCTCATGTCCGGTGAAATTGCCCAGAACAAACGCCTGAAAACCCTGGACCAGTTCAAGAAAGGCAATATCCAGGTGCTGGTGGCCACGGATGTGGCTGGCCGTGGTATCCACGTCACCGGTGTGACCCACGTGTTCAATTACAACCTGCCGGACAACGCCGAGGACTATGTTCACCGGATCGGCCGGACAGGCCGTGCCGGCAGTACCGGTGTCTCGGTCAGCTTTGCCGGTGAGGACGATGCGTTTGCACTGCCTGCCATTGAAACCTATATCAGCCAGAAGCTGACCACCGAGGTCCCTGATGAAAGCCTGATGGCGGCGATGGAAAAGCCTCCGATTACCCGCAAACGCGGCGGGCGCCGCAGTGGCGGACGGCCTCAGGGCAATCGTGGCGGTTCGCGTCAGCGCCGGAACTGACAGGAGTAGTCTCCCGATGATGATCGTAGCCGACGAAAACATCCCGTTACTGGATTCCTTCTTTGGCGACATGGGGGAGATCCGCCGGGTCTCCGGCCGGGATGTCGGGCCTGACGACGTCCGCGACGCCGACATTCTTCTGGTTCGTTCCGTGACCCGCGTCGGGCCGGACCTGCTGGAAGGATCCCGAGTCCGGTTTGTGGGGACCGCCACCATCGGAACCGATCACATTGATCGTGCGTGGCTGGAACACAAGGGCATTGGTTTTTCCGCAGCGCCCGGCTGCAATGCCAGCAGCGTGGTGGAATACGTGTTGTCGGTGCTGTCACTTCATGCCGAGCGTCAGGGTGTGGAGGACTGGAGTGACCTGAGTGTCGGTATTGTCGGCGTCGGCAATGTCGGTGGCTGTCTGGCAGAGCGTCTCCAGCGTCTTGGCTTTGACGTCAAGCTGTGTGATCCGCCCCGTGGGGAACGCGAAGGGGAGCAGGGTCCCGACTTTGTCACCCTGGAGGAGGCCCTGGGCTGCGATGTGATCAGCCTGCACACGCCGCTGACCCGTAACCAGCCCCACGCGACCCATCAATTGTTGTCTGAACCGGAACTGGCCAGGCTCTCGTCCGGGCAACTGCTGATCAATGCCGGCCGGGGTGAAGTGATTGATGGCCATGCCCTGAAGGCCCGGCTATCCGGCGAACAGGCACCGACCGTTGTGCTTGATGTCTGGGAAAACGAACCGGCCATTGATCCGGAACTGGTGCGTCAGGTCTGGCTGGCCACGCCGCACATTGCCGGCTACAGCCTGGAAGGCAAGGTTCGGGGCAGTGAAATGATCTACCAGGCCCTGAGCCGTTTTCTCGGGCTGCCGGTCCGGAAAAAGGCCGGTCAGTTCCTGCCGGAACCACCGCTGAACAAGCTCACCTTTACCTCGTCGGCGGACGAGCGCAAGGCTCTGAAAACCGCCCTGCGTATCTGTTACGACCCGCGCGAGGATGACGCCCGCCTGCGACTGGCGATGAACGGTGAAGCCGGGGAGCGGGCGCAGGCGTTTGATGGCCTGCGCCGGGACTATCCGGTTCGCCGGGAATGCTCCAGCCTCAAGATCCAGCTCAAGGGCAGTAGCAAGTCCCTCCAGGACAGCTTCAAGGCAGCCGGTTTCAAGCTCAAGCTGTAGTGGACTGTTCAAGCGCCCGGATACGGTCATCCAGTGGTGGGTGCGTCATGAACAGCGCCGCCAGACCGCCACGGGCGCCCCGGCTGATGCCGAAGGCCTGAAGGGAATCGGGCATCTGGTCAGGCATTTCGCTTTCCTGCTTCAGTCTCGCCAGGGCGCTGATCATGGCCGACCGGCCCGCCAGTTGTGCGCCCGCGCTGTCGGCCCGGAATTCCCGGCGCCGTGAGAACCAGAACACGATGGTACTGGCCAGTATGCCGAGGACGATTTCGGCCACAATGCTGACCACGAAAAAGCCGATGCCGTGTCCCCCTTCATTCTTGAAAATTACCCGGTCCACCAGCGAGCCGATCACCCGCGAGGCAAAGATCACAAAGGTGTTCACCACGCCCTGGATCAGTGCCAGGGTGACCATGTCGCCGTTGGCTACGTGGCCGATTTCGTGGGCAAGCACCGCCCGGATTTCGTCCTTGCTGAACCGGTGCAGCAGCCCTTCGCTGACGGCGACCAGGGAATCATTGCGGTTCCAGCCGGTGGCAAAGGCGTTGGACTGGGACGCCGGGAAGATGGCGACTTCCGGCATGCCAATGCCGGCCTTTTTGGCGAGATCCGCGACCGTTTCCACCAGCCAGCGTTCGGCCGGTGTACGGGGAGATTCGATGACCTGTGCCCGGGTGCTCCATTTCGCCATTTTCTTGGACAGGAACAGCGATACGAGCGAACCGGCAAAGCCAAAAACCGCGGCGAAGATCAGCAGTGAGCCATAATCCATGCCCTGTTGGGCCAGATAGCTGTCGACACCCAGCAGCCGCAGGGTGAAGCTGGCAACCAGGATAACGGCCAGGTTGGTGGCCAGGAAAAGCAGAATGCGCATGATGTTTCTTACCTGTAGGTCAGTAATCCAGGGACTCTGACCGTAATATGTGGCTCCGGTTCAGGGCTTCAAGTGGGTTTTTGAAAGAGTTGTCCGAATTTAATCTGCCACCCGGTCGGCGACGGGGGTCAGTGCAGTTCCGCGGGGGAGGAGCTGTCGCTGAAGAACGCGGCCTGAACCGCCAGACTGATGCGCTCGGAGCTCCCACTCTTCAGGGCGGTGCGCAACAGATGGATGTAGGTGGACAGATCGCGCTGGACGGATCGGGGCGTCCGGTCGTCCGTGGCTCCGGCGTCCAGGGCCCGGACCAGTGCCTGGGGTGCCGGGGCGCTGAGCCGGACAAAGGCTGTCTGGGTCAGCACGGCCTGGTCCAGGGCTTCCTGACGGATGGTATCAACATAGCGCAGGAGGCCTTCCTCCTGGAGCCAGAGCAGGGCGCCGAAGCAGGCCATGTGGCGGTTGCTGTGCAGGCCGAACTCGTCGGGCTCATCGGGCCCGGCGATGTCCTCGACAAACAGGTTAGTCCGGCGCGGGAACACCGAATACAGCTGGACCAGAGCAACCGCAACGTCTTTGTAGAATTCCTCGACGTGAATATCAGCCATGGCGGTATCCGGTTTACTGCCGGTAGTGTTCCAGGAAGTTGCCGAGCCGTCCCATGGCGTCTGCCATGGTGTCCTGGCGGGGCAGGAAAACCACCCGCAGATGCTGCTTGTCATCAATGTTGAAGGCGGAGCCCTGAACCAGCAGGATTTTTTCCTGCAGTAGCAGATCCAGAACCAGTTTTTCGTCGTTGACGATCGGAAAATGCTTGGGATCCAGTTTCGGGAACAGGTAAAGCGCTCCTCTGGGCTTGACGCAACTGACCCCGGGAATGTCGTTCAGCATTTTCCAGGCCGTTTCCCGTTGTTCGTACAGGCGGCCTCCGGGCGCAACCAGGTCGTTGATGGACTGGTAGCCCCCCAGGGAGGTCTGGATCGCCAGTTGGGCCGGCACGTTGGCGCACAGGCGCATGTTGGAGAGCATTTCAATACCCTCAATCAGGTCCATGGCCTTGTGCTTGGCCCCGCTGATGATCATCCAGCCGGAGCGGTAACCGGCGGCCCGGTAGTTTTTCGACAGGCCGTTATAGGTGAAGAACAGAACATCGTCCGCCATGGAGGCAACGGATGTGTGCTGGGTATCGTCATAGAGAATCTTGTCGTAAATCTCGTCCGACAGGATGATCAGGTTGTGCTCGCGGGCGAGTTCAATGATTTCCTGCAGCAGTTCTTCGGAATAGACCGCACCGGTCGGGTTGTTGGGGTTGATCAGGACGATCGCCCGGGTGCGCCGGGTGATATTCTTCTTGATGTCCTCGATATCCGGGAACCAGTCCTGTTGTTCGTCGCAGCGATAGTGCACAGCTTTGCCGCTGGACAGGGTGACCGCGGCCGTCCAGAGCGGATAGTCGGGAGCCGGAATCAGTACCTCATCGCCGGTATTAAGCATCGCCTGCATGGACATCACAATCAGCTCGCTGACGCCGTTGCCCAGGTAGATGTCGTCGATGTCCACGCGGTCAATGCCGCGTTGCTGGCAGTAGTGCATCACTGCCTTACGGGCCGAGAACAGGCCCTTGGATTCCACATACCCCTGGGCCTGGTGCATGTTGTAGATGACGTCCTGCTGGATTTCCTCTGGTACGTCCAATTCAAACGCGGCCGGGTTGCCAATGTTCAGCTTCAGGACCCGGTTGCCTTCTTCTTCCAGGCGACGCGCCTCACGCAGAACCTCGCCACGGATTTCATAACAGACATTGTCTAGCTTGGCGGATTTGAAATAGTTCTGCATGGGATGAGGTGTCCTTGATGGCAAAGCACGGAAAGCGAGATTCTATTCTAGCGGACGAAGCTGGCTGAACAACAGTCTCTGGCAGGAATTCTGTTGGAATGTGCGCGGTTTAGCGGCGAAAGTTCAGGTGTCTGTGCCGTAGCCCCAGCGATTGATGACGGCGCGCAACTGATCCCGGTTATAGGGTTTGGTGATGTAGTCATTCATTCCGGATGCCAGACACTGTTCCCGGTCTCCGTCCATGGCGTTGCCGGTCACGGCGATAACCGGCAGCCCGGAAAGCTCCGGATTGCTGCGTATGGCCCGGGTCGCCCTGTGCCCATCCATAACCGGCATCTGGCAGTCCATCAGAACCAGGTCATAGTGGCCGCGGGTGAGGGCGGTCAGTGCGCGCGCTCCGTTCTCTGCCACCTGGACCCGGTGCCCCAGTTTTTTCAGCATGCTGCTGGCCACCAGTTGATTGACGTGGTTGTCTTCCACCAGAAGTATTTCCAGCGAGCGCTCCGGTGCTGTCCCGGAAGACGGTTTGGAAACCGAAGCGTCTGTGTCAGGGGGAGGGGCAATATCGCGGTTGGTGACTGTCAGAGGCAGGGTCACCGTGAACCGGGTGCCGGCGCCTTCTTCACTTTCCACATGAATGGTCCCATGCATCCTTTCCACCAACTGACGACAGAGCGTCAACCCGAGCCCGGTGCCACCATAAAGCCGGGTGGTTTCCCGATCCGCCTGTGAAAATGGTGAGAATATCCGGCCCAGCCCCTCCCTGGACATGCCGACACCGGTATCGATGACATCCACCTGCAGGGCGTTGCCGGTCCAGACCGATTTCAGGCGGACGGACCCGGTATTGGTGAACTTGATGGCGTTGCTCAGCAGGTTGTTGAGAATCTGGCGGGTGCGGGTCGGGTCACCAGAACATAGCTCCGGCAGGTTGTCGGAGGTGTCATCAATCAGCTCTATGCGTTTGTCCCTGGCCTGCTGGGCATGCAGTGCCAGACACTCCTGGAGCAGAGCGCGGGGGCTGAAAGGAATGTTTTCCAGTCCGAGCTTTCCGGCTTCCACCTTGGAGATATCGAGGATGTCATTAAGCAGCCCGAGCAGGCTCTGGCCGGCATTGAGGGCAATGGCCAGGTTGTTGCGCTGACCACGGTCCTTGCTGTTCTCAACCGCGATTGAAAGCATGCCCAGCAGGCCGTTCAGCGGCGTGCGGATTTCATGACTCATGCTGGCCAGAAAATCCGCCCGGGCCCTGGCCTTGGCGACGGCATCCTCCTTGGCCCGGCTCAGTGCTTCGTTGCTCAGTTGCAGCTCCCCGTTTTTCTCGGAAATCTGACGGGTACGGTCGGCAACTTCCCGCTCCAGTTGGCTGGAGTAGTTTTTCATGGCGCTCTCGGCGGTCCTCAGCCTCGCCACGCTGTTCTCCATGTTTTCCAGGTGCTGGTTGACGATGCCGACCATGGTGCCGATTTCATCCTGGCGATGGTTGGAGGGAATCGGCAGCCGGACCTTTTCCGGTGAGCTGGCCTGGGCCTGACTGAGGGCATTGATGACTTTCATCATCGGCCGGGTCAGTACAAAATAGAAAATACCGAGCAGTGCGGCTGACAGGGCCAGGCTTTTCAACAGCCCGATCGCCAGCGTGTTTCCGGCCCGCTCAAGAAAGCGGGTGCCGTAGTGGTAGGTGTCGATGGTGAGCTGTAGCCGGCCCAGGGCAAAGTCTTCCAGCTGGGGGACGCTCAGGTCGGTGCTGAATACCCGGGTGGGGCCGAACAGGGCATCGCTGATCCAGCGATAGTCGGAATCCGGCCCCTCCTGGCTGGCGGAGCTCATGGCCTGTCCATCGCTGTCCAGAATACGCGCGTCAATGGTTGCAGGGTGCTCCAGCAGGCCGTCCAGCAACTCCCGGGCAAGGCGAACATTGATGTTATAGGCGATCTGGGAAGCGGGGCTCTGGCTTATTTCGAGAAGGGCATGAACATCCCGCTCCATGGCGTCGCGGGCCGTGAAGTAATCCAGTGTGATCTGCACCAGGTTGAGCAGCAGGCCAAGGACCATGGCCACCAGAACGGTGTCGCGGGTCAGCCGCCAGGATAGCTTTTGCCGGAAACGGTCAAACATGGGGATGCGCGGGGAGAATGCCGGTGACCTTCATGACCCTGTACCGTCAGTTGTCGTAGTCGGCCTTCTTCTTCCAGGCTTCGTCTTCCTGCAGGAAATTGTCCCACTGCCGATCCAGTTTGGAATCCTCTTCCTGCTTGATCTCGCCTTCCGCAGCCATTTCCTCCAGTTCCTTGATGCGGGTGCGGAAGCTCTTGACCGCTTTCATGGCCAGAGGGTTGTCGCGGGATTTGCCCATCTCGGTGCTGGCCATATGGTAGGCGTGGATGGCTTTGCGGATCTGGTTCTGGCGGATGTGCTCGCGAGCCTGAAAGACGTAGAGATCCGCGTGGGTCTTGTGGACCAGAAACAGGATGTACTTGAGCTGCTTTTTGGCAGTCGCTGAATCAATGCGCCCGGCCTTGTGCATGGATTCCACGGTTTTGAACAGGTTCTGCAGCAACTGTTTGACGTGGTTCGCCTTGTCCGGTGCGTCGATTTTTACGGGGGGGCGATGGTCGTTATCGTCCAGCACCTGCTTTTTGACCTGGGCGGTGGATTCCAGCCAGCGCTTCACGGGCTGGTCCGACTTCAGAGACATCAGCGAGTGACAGGCGTCTTCCATGCGTTTGAGCAACAGCAGTTTGAGGTCCCGCGTCAGGTACTGGCCCGGAATCTCCGACAGCATGCGGGCGGCGGTGTTATAGCTGTCCTCAAGGGCGGTAATTTTACGGACCCTTTCGATGCGGGCTTTTTCGCGCATCTGGCTGATAAAGATGATCATCAGGGAGACAGCGACAATTGCCGCCAGCAGCAGCACAATGGTGATCGGTTCCATGGTGTTGTTTTAGGCTCCGCTTCCAGTGGACGGGACTGACCCGTCAAAAATCCTGACAACTCTGACTAGGGTTTCGGCAGACTAACAGATTTTTCCAGCAGCGTCCGTTTCCCAGTGTAAGCATCATAATAGCTCATTTGTTTCGTGAATTTTAAAATTTTGATACATTCATTCAATCAATAATGCAGTTGCATCTCCGGCAATCACCATCTGGAGTTATCCATGGACATTTCCCGCGTTGACCTGAACCTGCTGGTCTACCTCGACGTGCTGCTGCGGGAGCGCAACGTGACCAAGGCCGCCAATCATCTGGGGATCACCCAGCCGGCCATGAGTAACGGGTTGCGGCGGTTGCGTACCCTTTTCGGCGATCCCCTGCTGGTCCGTACCAGTGAAGGCATGACTGCCACCGAAAGGGCACGGGAGTTGCAGCCGCTGGTGCGGGGCATTCTGTCCGACATCGACCAGGCGGTTCAGGAGAAAACCCCGTTCTCGGCGGGCGAGAGTCAGCGGGTGTTCCGTATCATGGCCAGTGACTATGCCGAATCCTGCCTGATGCCCCGTGTGCTCCGGCGCCTGCGCCAGGAGGCGCCGGGCATCACCCTGGATGTGCTGACCCCCAGTGATGTCAGCTTCCTGGACGTTGAGCAGGGGCGCCTGGACATGGCGATCAACCGTTTTGACAAGATTCCCCAGTCGTTCCACCAGAAAACCCTGTGGACCGAGTATTTTGCCTGCCTGATGAATTCGAGGAACCCCATTCTGCGGGAGCCGTTCACGCTGGAAACCTATCTGGCGGCCAGTCATATCTGGGTCAGCAAGACCGGCTTCGGAGTGGGTGTCGGGGTCAACCCCAAGGATGTCCAGCGTCTGGGGTGGGTGGATGAGGCTCTGGGCCGCATGGGACGCAAGCGGCAGATTTCCGTATTCACCCGGCATTATCAGGTGGCCATGCTGCTGGCCGAGCAGCACGATTTGATCGCCACTCTGCCGTCCCGGGCCGCCTGGCTGCAGAAAGATAACCCGAACCTGGTGGTCAAGGTGCCACCGTTCGAGATTCCCCCCTTCGAACTGAAAATGGCCTGGAGTCCGTTGCTGCAGCACAACACGGATCACCAGTGGCTGCGTAAACTGATTGTGGAAGTGGCAGAGGAAGTGGACGAGGAGTTCGCGCCATTCGGGGCCCGGTTCGAGTCACCACAGACCTTTCAGGGCCGGCACTCAGAGCGGTAATTCACGCAGCTCCAGTGACGGTCGGCCTGCGTCCCACATCCTCTGGAAAGCTTCTTCCAGCAGCCTGACCCGCCCGGCGCCGTCGAACCGGGCGAAACCGTCCGGTTTGCCGAAATCATGCCGGTAGAGCACGCCCTGGCGATCCACCAGTACGAAGGGTTGATCCCCGGTGGGGTAATCCGGGTTGACCAGTTTCAGCTCGATCCGGCTGGGCAGCCGGCGCATCAGCTCAACCAGTTGGTGGCGTTTTTTGACCAGCGGGCGATCATCGTGAATCAGCAACCGGACCTCGCTGAGCCGGTGTTGGCGGGCGAGGGCAGAGATCAGTTCGCGGAACCGGTAGCGGTCATAGAGCGTGTGCTCCAGTAACCGGTCATAAAGCCACAGGCGCTGACCGGCCTGTCCCGCCAGCGAATCCAGTAATGCCACCAGTTCCCGCTCGTGACTGAACAGCCAGCTCTGGCTATCGGTGCCGAGAATCATCGGTGCCGGCTGGTCTTCCCCGGCCTGCGCAACAAGCTCGGGCGCCAGCAGGCGCATATCCAGATGAGGGATGCCGGCATCCTCGTAAACATCGGAGCAGATGTGGAAACCACAGCGCTGGTAGAAGCCGGTGGCGTATTGCTGGGCCGACAGGTGGAGCTCCTGGTAGCGCCCGGCGGACTCCTTCACCAGGTGGCGGAGCAGGGCCTCGCCGACGCCCTTGCCTCTGGCTTCGGGCAGGACCGCCATGCGGCCGATATGGCCGGTTTCCTCCAGGGTGGAAAACAGCCGCGCTGTCGCCACCGGGCGGTTGCTGGCGTCCACGGCCAGGTAGTGATCAGCGATTTCGTCGGTGGCATCCCATTCCAGATCCTCCGGCACCTTCTGTTCGTCAATGAACACCCGCTGGCGGATATCGCGAACCGCAGAGGGGGCCAGTTGCCAGCTGTATTTCCGGAAGCTCAGGTCCATGGTTCACTCGAAGTACACAGAGCCCTGATTGTAGAGCGTGGTCAGTAGCCCGAGTAGCGCTTCGTCACCGGCAAATTCTGCCAGGGCCTGCATGTCAATGCGGGCGCCGGCGCAGAGCAGCGGTGCCAGCGGACGCGCGTCGCCTTTGAGCAGGTACTGCTCACCGTCGACAAACAGGGCTGTTTCACCGTCAAACTCGTGGTAGGCGAAACGCGAGCCCTCATTCCAGCGCAGCGGTTCCAGGGCGCGGATGGCTTCGGCCAGCTCCGTCCGGTCGGCCGGTTCCTCCGGCGGCACCACGATATCCAGGCTTTTCGGCGCCGTGCTGTACTGGCCGAACCAGAGCGCGAGTCTGCGCCGGTCGTCCAGCTGTTCGCGGATCACGCTGTCGAGCCGGTCTATGACCTCAGAGCCGATGATGCCCGGGTTGTCCTGCGGTTTCAGGTCCGGATCGCCGAGGTACTCGGCGGCCTTGTCCTGGTTGCAGAGGAAGTCGGTAAAGCCGGTCAGCAGGTCGTCGATGGTGGGCACCCGGAAGCCTACGGACAGGGTGATGCAGTCATCTTCGGCCACGCCGTAGTGGCCAACACCGGGCGGCAGGTAGAGCATGTCACCGGGTTCCAGGACCACGGTTTCCTCGCCGTCCCAGCTGCTCAGGATACGCAGGGGCGTGCCTTCCACCCGGGGGGAGGTGTGGTCACAGTGGCCACCGAAAGTCCAGCGCCTGTGGCCCTGGGCCTGCAGCAGAAAGACGTCGTACATGTCGTAATGGGGGCCAACGCTGCCGCCTTCCGGCGCGTAGCTGGCCATGATGTCGTCCAGGCGCCAGTTGGGGATGAACCGGAAGTGCTCCAGCAGTTCTGCGATGTCCGGCACCCAGTGATCCAGACCCTGGACCAGCAGGGTCCAGTTTTTCTCCGGCATTTCACTGAAGCGTTCGGGAGTGAACGGGCCGTTGTGCAACTGCCAGGGTTTGCCGGCGTCGTTTTCCAGGACGATGCGGGATTCCACCGCCTCTTCACAGGCCAGACCGGCCAGCTCGTCTGCGCTGACCGGGCACTGGAAGCCCGGAAATGCCTGGCGGATGACCAGTGGCTTCTTCTGCCAGTAGTCCCGCAGAAATTCTGAGGCGCTGATGCCGCCAAGCATGTCCATGGTATGGCTCCCGTCTTAAATGTTGCGCGCCTGCTCGATGGCGTCGCCGATGTAGTTGTCCGGGGTCAGGTTGCGAAGCTCTGCCTTGGCCTGTTCCGGGATGTCGAGATTTTCCACGAAATTCTTGATGACTTCGGGGGTCATGGCCTTGCCCCGGGTCAACTCCTTGAGTTTCTCGTAGGGTTTCTCGATGTTGTAGCGACGCATGACGGTCTGGATAGGTTCGGCCAGAACTTCCCAGGCATGGTTCAGGTCTTCGTTGAGCCGTGCCGGATTGATTTCCAGCTTGCCCAGCCCCTTGAGCGTGGATTCGTAGGCGATCAGGCTGTGGCTGAAGCCGACGCCCAGGTTGCGCAGCACCGTGGAGTCGGTCAGGTCACGCTGCCAGCGGGAAATCGGCAGTTTGGCTGCCAGGTGGTCCAGCACAGCGTTGGCGATGCCCAGGTTGCCTTCCGAGTTCTCGAAATCGATCGGATTGACCTTGTGGGGCATGGTGGAGGAGCCCACTTCACCGGCAATGGTCTTCTGCTTGAAATAGCCCAGGGAAATGTAGCCCCAGATATCCCGGTCCAGATCGATCAGGATGGTGTTGAAGCGGGCGACCGCGTTGTAGAGCTCGGCGATGTAGTCGTGCGGTTCGATCTGCGTGGTGTACGGGTTCCAGTCCAGGCCCAGGCTTTCGATGAACTCTTCGGCGTTGGCAGCCCAGTCGACCTTGGGATAGGCGGACAGGTGTGCGTTGTAGTTGCCGACGGCGCCGTTGATCTTGCCCAGAATCTCCACTTCGCGGATCTGCATCAACTGCCGGCGCAGGCGATAGACCACGTTGGCCAGCTCCTTGCCCACGGTGGTCGGCGAGGCGGTCTGGCCGTGGGTGCGGGACAGCATGGGCTGTTCGGCGTGCTCCCGGGCCAGTTCGGTGAGCCTGTCGATGATGCTCTCCATGCCCGGCAGCAGGCCGTGGTCCAGGCCTTCACGCAGCATCAGTCCGTGGGACAGGTTGTTGATGTCTTCGGATGTGCAGGCGAAGTGGACAAACTCGGTCACCGCGTGCAGTTCGGGCACGTCAGCGATTTTTTCCTTGATGAAATACTCAACCGCCTTGACGTCGTGGTTGGTGGTTCGTTCGATGTCCTTGATGCGCTGGGCGTCTTCCAGACTGAAGTCGGCGACCAGGTGGTTCAGATAATCCCTGGCTTCGTCGGAGAAGGCGGGAACCTCCGGGATGTCCGGATGATCCGCCAGTTTCTGCAGCCAGCGGATTTCGACGGTTACCCGGTTACGGATCAGGCCGTATTCACTGAAAATGCTGCGGAATACGCTGACTTTGCTGCCGTAGCGTCCATCGACCGGGGAAATGGCGGTCAGGGCGGTGAGTTCCATCGAAAACCTCTCAGTTCATCAAAGATTGGGATGACAAAAGTTGAAGACGCGTATGATACACCAGCGGCCGGGGGGAATCAGCGCAGCAGATCCCGGGCATGCTGAATGACTTTCCTGCGTGAGAATATGAGCTGCCAGCGGTGCCCGCCGCTCTGGCGCCAGAGTACCGCGGAGCGGATTCCGGCCAGCAGCAGGGCCCGGACCTTTTCGGCGTTTTCCTGGCGCTGGAGGATGTCCGGATTGCCGCTGACCTGGATGCGAAGACGGAAGGTGCTGATGGTATCCGTGTAAATGGAGGCCAGGTTGCCCACCAGGTTGGGGTGAGTATAGCCGAAATGGGCGGCGGTATGGCGCGCCTGGTCAATCCGGTTGGCGATGACGTCGAGCATGTCGCTGCGGCGTTTGAGCTTGGATTCCAGGTGGATCAGGTTGAGCACATAGCGCAGGACTTCCACGTCCTGGGAGCGCGACTGCTGCGCCAGCACGGTCGACAGCGCCTGCAGGCCTTCCTGGATATCGTGCAGGTCACCCCCATAGACGTCCAGAGTTGAAGCCGGATCGGTGGCAAACAGGGAGCGCAGGCAGGTTTCCAGTGCGGCGTCATCACAACTGCCCCGGTGGGCAATCTGCTGTACCAGTGCCGCAGCCTGGAAAACACCGGCCAGGGCCAGGGTCTGGTCATGCAGCGAGCGACTCATGCGGTCTTCTCCGTGGCCGTCGGCCGGGCCCGTTCCGGGAGCGCTTCTCCGTCGCGCCAGGTCTGTTCGATCACACCGCCGCCCAGGCACACCTCGTCCTGATAGAACACCACGGACTGGCCGGGTGTGACGGCGCGCTGGGCGTCATCAAAGACCACTTCCAGGCCGCCGTCGATCACTCGCACCTGGCAATCCTGGTCGGGCTGGCGGTACCGGGTTTTGGCCTTGCAGCGGAAGCTCTCGGCCGGTGGTTCGCCAGCGACCCAGTCCACGGGGCCGGAAACCAGGCCACGGGAGAAGAGCAGGGGGTGATGCTTGCCCTGAACGGCGATCAGCACGTTCCGGGTCAGATCCTTTTCCGCCACGTACCAGGGCTCATCGCCAAACTCACTCAGGCCCCCGATGCCCAGGCCCTGGCGTTGCCCGATGGTGTGGTACATCAGCCCCTGGTGGCGGCCGATTACCTGGCCTTCCGGTGTTTCAATATCACCGGGCTGGGCTGGCAGGTACTGTTTCAGGAAATCCCGGAATTTGCGCTCGCCAATGAAGCAGATGCCTGTGGAGTCCTTTTTGTCATGGGTGACAAAGCCCTGCGCTTCGGCGATGCGGCGGACTTCGGGTTTCTCCAGTTCGCCCACGGGGAACAGGGTGCGGGCAATGCGCTCTCCGGAAACCGCGTGCAGGAAATAGCTCTGGTCCTTGTTCGGGTCGAGCCCCTTGAGCAATTGCGCCCGGCCATCGGCCAGCGGGCGCTGGCGGGCATAGTGACCGGTGGCGATGTAATCAGCGCCCAGAGTAACGGCGTAGTCCAGAAATGCCCGGAATTTGACTTCCTTGTTGCACAGGATGTCCGGGTTCGGGGTCCGGCCAGCGCTGTACTCGGCCAGGAAATGTTCAAAAACCCGGTCCCAGTATTCGTCCGCGAAACTGGCGGTATGCAGTTTGATACCAATGGCATCGGCCACGGCCTGGGCATCGGCGAGGTCATCCATGGCCGTGCAGTATTCGGTGCCGTCGTCCTCGTCCCAGTTCTTCATGAACAGGCCTTCCACCTGGTAGCCCTGGTCCTTCAGAAGCCAGGCGGCAACGGAGGAATCGACACCGCCGGACATGCCGACGATGACCCGGGTACTGCTGTTTGTGCTGGTGTCAGGAATATCGTTCATGGGTCTTTGGCTGCGGTACAGGAAAAACCGCCATTCTACCAGTTCATGCCCGGTGCGTCTGCGTGTCGACCACCACATCCAGGGGGAATTTGCGCCCTTTTCGGTAATCCTCAATGCAGCCGAGTACCATCGGGCTGCGCAGCCGGTCGCCCAGTTGCCGGATTTCCTCGATAGTCAGCCAGTGCGCCGCGATGATGCCCGTATCCAGCTCGCTGGTGACCCGTTCAATGGCGCGCGCCGCATAGCAGAAGCGGTGGTAGGTCACGCCGTTGGCGGGCGCCTTGTAGGTGTACATGCCCAGAAAATACAGCGGCTCGATGCGCCAGCCGGTTTCCTCCAGGGTTTCGCGATGAACGGCGTCCAGAACGGCTTCGTTTTCCTCAATGTGGCCGGCCGGCTGGTTGAAGACGACCTGGCCGTCGCTGATTTCCTCCACCAGCAGGTAGCGATCCTGATCGTCCTGAACAATGACAGCAACGGTGGCGTGTGGTTTCCAGGTCATTTCCGGCGTGGTCTCCGTGTGGGTGATCTTCGGCGTTTGGGTGCCTCTGCGCGGGGCAGATGGATGGTCTCAGAGCGGTGATCCCCGGGGCGCAGCCCGGCCAGGGTCCAGTCGCCGATGCGATAGCGTATGAGCCGAAGGGTAGGGAAACCGACCGCGGCTGTCATTCTCCGGACCTGCCGGTTCCGGCCTTCGGTCAGGGTGATTTCCAGCCAGCTTGTGGGTATGGCTTCCCGGTGACGGACTGGCGGTGTTCTGGGCCAGAGATCTGCCGGTTCCGGGATCCGGCGAACGGTTGCCGGTCGGGTCAGGCCGTCCCGGATCCGGACCCCGTCGCACAGGGCTTTGACGGCGTCCTCATCGATATCGCCTTCCACCTGCACCCAGTAGGTTTTTGGCATTTTCCGTTCCGGCGAGGCAATCCGGTGCTGGAGCGCTCCATTGCCGGTCAGCAGCAGCAAGCCTTCGGAATCATAGTCAAGCCGGCCGGCGGGATAGACATCGGGCGTCCGGATGTAATCGGCCAGTGTCGCCCGGGGTTCGCCCTCACGGTCGTCCGTAAACTGGCATAACACCTGGAACGGTTTGTTGAAAAGAATCAGATCGGCCATCCGGGCATTCCTGACTGGGAGAAACAGCTGACAGGACACTACTCGATTCAGGCGAAGGAAAAAAGCACGCAGGGCTCTATGCCGGTAAACCGCAAACCGGCGGCAGTAGGATTTGGCCGCCCGGGAACTCCGGGCGGGTCAGCATACCGGGTCAGGCTTGTGCGCTTTGGGGCTTGTGATGCTGGCCGCTGTCATTGGCGGATGCCCGCTGGGGCATGGGCTCGGGCACGATATTGACCGCGTGCACGCCCCGGTCACTCGGCTTCTTGTCAAACGTGACACTCTGTCCGGCTTTCAGGGTTTTGTAGCCGTCCATCTGAACCGATGAAAAATGGGCAAACAGGTCATCACTGCAGCCATCCTCGATAATGAAGCCGTATCCCTTGGCATTGTTGAACCATTTGACCTTACCTCTGGACATTTTGAACTCCCCTGTTCTCGTGCTGTCATACTGCTGGAGGCTCCTGCAGGCAGTCCCGCAGGGTAGAGGGCGGTTGTGTTCTCGCCTGCAATTTACATTGTTTTACAATGTTGGGTAAATGTTGACCAGTTGGGCGCCAGAGTCAAGCCCGTAAAGTATGTGTGGTTCGGGGTAGGGGTGAACCGGTATCATTGCAACGGACATATTAAGCGTTTGTCGCACCGGGGTGCGCTTGAAAACCCGGTGTCGGGCATCCACATTTATTCAGTGAACCGAGAGACCGGTAATCGGAACCATGCGGAAAATCGAAAATTCTCTACTAGTATTCAATCAGGGGGATGAAGATCAGCCCGAGCGTCATGACGGGGTCAGTGTCGCGCCTGAGAAACCCGCCCTGAAGCGCCCGGCACGGTATCGGGTCGTGTTGTTGAATGACGATTACACACCGATGGATTTCGTGGTAGAGGTACTGATGAAGTTCTTCGGGATGAACGAAGAAAAGGCGACGCAGGTGATGCTGCTCGTCCATACGCAGGGAAAAGCCGTATGCGGGACATATTCCCGGGATATCGCGGAAACAAAGGCAGCACAGGTGAATCAGTATTCCTCGGAATGCGAACATCCGCTCCTTTGCGAGATTGAACGTGCGGACTGACAGACGTTGGGGTGGCCCATGCTGAGCAAAGATCTTGAAGTAACGCTGAATACGGCCTTCAAAAATGCCCGTGACAAGCGTCATGAATTCATGACGGTCGAGCATTTGCTGTTGGCCCTGCTCGAAAACGATTCGGCGGTGGCTGTCCTGAAAGCCTGTGGCGCTGACCTGGACGGCCTCGAAGAAGAACTGACCGAATTTGTCGATTCCACCACACCGCTGATCCCCACAGGTGATCAAGAGCGCGAGACCCAGCCCACGCTTGGCTTCCAGCGGGTGCTTCAGCGCGCCGTTTTCCACGTGCAGTCTTCCGGCAAGAAGGAAGTGACCGGGGCCAATGTCCTGGTTGCGATTTTCAGCGAGCAGGAAAGTCAGGCTGTCTACGTGCTGAAAAAACAGAACATCGCACGTATTGATGTGGTGAACTTCGTGTCTCATGGCATCTCCCGGGTGCAGGGTGGTGAAGACCAGGAAGGCATGGACTCCGCCGCCCAGGAGGAAGCCGGGGAGGAAGGCGCTCAGTCGCGTCCGCTGGAAAACTTTGCGACCAACCTGAACGAACAGGCGCGTCAGGGCCGTATAGACCCGCTCATCGGGCGTGAACATGAGGTGGAGCGCGTTGTGCAGATCCTCGCGCGCCGCCGCAAGAACAATCCGTTGCTGGTTGGTGAGGCCGGTGTCGGCAAGACCGCCATCGCCGAAGGCCTGGCCAAGCGCATCGTGGACGGCCAGGTGCCGGACGTGATTTCGGATGCCGTGGTCTATTCCCTGGATATGGGCGCGCTGCTGGCGGGTACCAAATACCGTGGCGATTTCGAAAAGCGGCTGAAGGGACTGCTCAGCGACCTCAAGAAGGAAAACCACGCGATCCTGTTCATCGACGAGATTCACACCATCATCGGGGCCGGCTCGGCATCCGGTGGAGTTATGGATGCCTCGAACCTGCTCAAGCCGATGCTGGGTTCCGGTGAATTGCGTTGCATTGGTTCGACCACCTTCCAGGAATTCCGGGGCATTTTCGAGAAGGACAGCGCGTTGGCCCGTCGTTTCCAGAAAATCGATGTGAACGAGCCCAGTGTGGAGGATACCTTCCAGATCCTGATGGGGCTCAAGCCCAGCTTCGAGAAACACCACGATCTGGAATACACCGATCGGGCGATGCGCGTGGCCGCCGAGCTGGCGGACCGTTACATCACGGATCGCCACTTGCCGGACAAGGCCATCGATGTCATTGACGAGGCGGGTGCCCGTCAGCGGCTGCAGCCGGAAGACCGTCGCACCCGCACCATTGATGTGCCGGAAATCGAGGATGTGGTCGCCAATATCGCCCGCATTCCGCCGAAGAGTGTGTCGACCAGCGACAAGGACCTGCTGCGCAATCTGGAGCGGGATCTCAAGATGGTGGTGTTTGGCCAGGATCCGGCGATCGAGTCCCTGTCCACGGCCATCAAGCTGGCCCGCGCCGGCCTGAAATCGCCGGAAAAACCTGAAGGTGCTTTCCTGTTCGCCGGTCCGACCGGTGTGGGTAAAACCGAAGTCACCAAACAGCTGGCCAAAGTGCTGGGTATCGATCTGGTGCGCTTCGATATGTCCGAATACATGGAGCGCCACACGGTCTCACGGCTGATTGGTGCGCCCCCGGGTTACGTTGGCTATGACCAGGGCGGTCTGCTGACGGAGGCGGTCAACAAGCAGCCGCACTGCGTGCTGCTGCTGGACGAGATCGAGAAGGCGCATCCGGAAGTGTTCAACCTGCTGCTGCAGGTAATGGACCACGGTACGCTGACCGACAACAACGGCCGCAAGGCGGATTTCCGTCATGTGATTCTGGTGATGACCACCAACGCCGGCGCCGAGAGCATGGCGCGCCGGTCCATTGGTTTCAGCGAACAGGACCACAGCACGGATGGCATGGAGGTGATCAACAAGACCTTTACGCCGGAATTCCGCAACCGCCTGGATGGCATCATTCAGTTCCGCGATCTGCGCAAGGACACCATCACCCATGTGGTCGACAAGTTCCTGACCGAACTTCAGGCCCAGCTGGATGAGAAGCATGTGGTGCTGCACGTGGACGAAGCCGCGAAAGGCTGGCTGGCAGAGCAGGGCTATGACGTCACCATGGGGGCAAGGCCGATGGCCCGCCTCATTCAGGACAAGATCAAGCGTCCGCTGGCGGAGCAGATTCTGTTCGGGCGCCTGTCTGAGAACGGAGGGGATGTGTTTATCCACCTCGGGGAGGACGAGCTGGTGTTCGAATACGAGGATGAGCCTGCCGAGGCCGTGTAGTCCACCGCAAGAAAAAAGCCCCGCATCAGCGGGGCTTTTTTTCAGATGTCACGCAGTCTTAACGGGCGCGGTAGACAATACGGCCCTTACTCAGGTCATAGGGGGTGAGTTCAACCTTGACCTTGTCGCCGGTCAGAATGCGGATGTAGTTCTTGCGCATCTTGCCGGAGATGTGTGCGGTAACAACGTGACCATTGGTCAGCTCTACGCGGAACATGGTATTGGGAAGGGTGTCGATGATAACGCCTTCCATTTCAATGACATCTGACTTCGCCATTCAGTAGAAACCTCGCTTGGAATACTCTTCGGTGATTTGAAATTGGGCAATTCTGCCTGAAATCCTGCCATATGGCAAAATTCAGCCAAGATCCATCTTTCGCCAGTGGCCGTCACGGAGGGCCTCAATCGGGCGAAAACGGGTTTTGTAGTTCATTTTCCGGCACTCACGTATCCAGTAGCCCAGATACAGGTGCGGCAGGCCCCGCCGCCTGGCTTCCTCAATCTGCCACAGAATGGCAAAGGTGCCGAGACTGCGGCTTTCCAGTTCCGGCGCGAACACGGTGTAGATGGCCGACAGGCCGTCATCCAGAAAATCCACAGCGGCCAGCCCCACCAGTTCGTCATCCAGTGTCATTTCCACGAACCAGGAGTCCGTGGCGCCGTCCACCAGGAAGGAGGAAAACTGTTCCCGGGACGGCGGGTACATGTCGCCGTCGGCATGGCGCTGCTCAATGTAATGGGCATAAAGCCGGTAGTAGCGTTCGTCAAAGGTCGCCGGAACCAGCCGGCAGACCAGATCGCTGTTCCTGCGCATTACCCGGCGCTGGTTGCGGTCCGGCTCGAACTCCTCGACCCTCAGGCGCACCGGCACGCAGGCATTACAGTTTTCGCAGTGCGGTCGATAGTAATGGGACCCGCTTCGCCGGAAGCCGAGTGTGGTCAGTTGACTGTACAGTTTCCGGTCCACGTGCGCCCGGGGGTCCACAAACATGGTGGTTGCCTCCCGGTCGGGCAGATAGCTGCATTCGTGGCTTGGGGTCGCAAAGAACACCAGCGTTCTGAGGTTGCTCATTTACACCTCTTGGCCAGGCCATTGCCAGGTAAAGTTCCATCCGGACCGTTCCGGTTCTTGATCAACGCTTGCCCTGAGTATAGATAAAAACTCCGATCGGGGGATGCTTCTCGCGCCCATGCTCAACAGGTGTCCACTTTCCACCTGGCAGTCCATCAGACGGTAGCCCCACTGTGCCAACTGGTGCATCAGATGGACCAGAATCGTTTTCGAGGCATTGGTCTCGAGGGAAAACATGGACTCGCCGAAGAAGCACCGGCCGATGGCCACGCCGTACAGCCCGCCGGCCAGTTCACCATTCCGGTTCCAGGCTTCGACGGAGTGGGCATGGCCGCGCCGGTGCAGGTCGGAGTAGGCATCCAGCATGTCGTCGGTGATCCAGGTGCCCTCGGCACGGGTATTGGCACACAGCCGTATAACCCGGGCGAAACACTGGTCGCCGGTGATCCGGAAGCGGCCCTGATTCAACGACCGTCTCAGGCTTCGGGACACATGAATGTCCTCGGGGAACAGCACGCATCTCGGGTTGGGAGACCACCAGAGAATGGGCTGGTCATCGCTGAACCACGGAAATATCCCGTTGCGGTAGGCCAGCAGCAGGCGCCGGGGTGACAGGTCACCGCCGAGCGCCAGCAGGCCGTCAGGATCTTCCAGCGCTTCTTCTGCCGGGGGAAACCAGAGCTGGTCTGAGTCCAGCCAGAGCAGCGAGGTCATGGCGTTCCCTGCAGGTCAGTCCTGCTGATCGAGGTATTTCTCGGCATCCAGGGCAGCCATGCAGCCGAAGCCGGCGGATGTGACCGCCTGACGATACACGTGGTCGGCCACGTCGCCAGCGGCGAACACGCCCGGGATGCTGGTCTGGGTGGCCATGCCCTCCAGGCCGGAGCGGATCCGGATGTAGCCGTTGTTCATGTCCAGTTGCCCGGCGAACAGATCGGTGTTCGGTTTGTGGCCGATGGCGATGAATACGCCGGCCAGTTCCAGTTCCCGGGTGCTGTCGTCCACAGTGCTGCGGATGCGCATGCCGGTCACGCCGGTACCATCGCCCAGTACCTCGTCCAGAGTGTGGTCCCAGATAATGCGGACATTGCCGTTTTCGGCCTTTTCAAACAGCTTGTCCTGCAGGATCTTTTCCGCCCGCAGGCTGTCGCGGCGGTGTACCAGGGTGACTTCGTCGGCAATGTTCGACAGATACAGGGCTTCTTCAACCGCGGTGTTGCCGCCGCCGATCACGGCCACTTTCTGCTTGCGGTAGAAGAAACCGTCGCAGGTGGCACAGGCGGAGACGCCCTGACCCTTGAATTTTTCCTCGGATTCCAGGCCCAGGTACATGGCGGAAGCGCCAGTGGAGATGATCAGGGCGTCGCAGGTATACTCGCCGCTGTCGCCTTTGAGACGGAACGGACGGTTCTGCAGATCGGCCTCGTTGATGGTGTCATAGACCACCCGGGTGTCGAACCGTTCTGCGTGCTTCTGCATACGCTGCATCAGTTCCGGACCCTGCACGCCATCGTTGTCGCCCGGCCAGTTGTCGACATCGGTGGTGGTGGTCAGTTGGCCGCCAACCTCAATGCCGGTAATGAGCGTGGGATCGAGGTTTGCGCGGGCGGCGTAAACCGCGGCAGTGTAGCCGGCAGGGCCGGAGCCCAGGATGATCAGTCGGTGGTGTTGCGTTTCGCTCATTGGTGTCTCCAGTTCGGAAAATGGTGGAAGGCTATCACGAATGGCCCGGGCTGCCATTCGTTTCAGCTAATTCGGTTTATAGCTCTTTGCTATGCGGCCACTGACGTTTTATTCAAGTACCGAAACGGTGGTCAGCAGTTGCCGGACTCGCTCGCGGCTTTTACCGGCCTCGCCCTGTTCCAGGCGATGCTCGGCGACCGCGGGGAAAACGGCCTGAACGTCGTCAGGCAGGACGTGGTTGCGCCCGGCCATCAAGGCCCAGGCACGGGCGGCTCGCAGCAGTCCCAGCCCTGCACGGGGCGAGAGCCCGTACATCAGCCCCGGCATGCGGCGGCTGTGTTCCAGCAGGCGCTGCACGTAATCCAGAAGGGCCGGGCTGGTGGATACAGACTGCACGGCCTGTTGCATGGCGTGCAGTTGCTCCTGGGGCAGCAGGGCCTGGAGATTGTCGGTCAGGGCGCGGCGGTCCTCGCCCTCGAGCAGTTGGCGTTCGGCCCTGGGATCGGGGTAACCCAGATGCAGGCGCATCAGGAATCGATCAAGCTGGGATTCCGGCAGCGGGAAGGTGCCGCCCTGGTCCAGGGGGTTCTGGGTGGCAATCACGAAAAAGGGCTCCGGCAGGGGCCGGGTTTTACCCTCGATGGACACCTGCCGCTCCTCCATGGCCTCGAGCAACGCACTCTGGGTGCGCGGTGAGGCGCGATTGATCTCATCGGCCAGCACCACCTGCGCGAAGATCGGGCCGGGGTGAAAAACCAGGCCATTAGCCTGGCGGTCGTACATGGCATAACCCAGCACGTCCGCCGGCAGCAGGTCATTGGTGAACTGGATGCGCTGGTAGCTCAGCCCCATGATCCGGGCGAGGGCGTGGGACAGGGTTGTCTTGCCCATGCCGGGAATGTCTTCAATCAGCAGGTGTCCGCCGGCCAGAAGCCCGCAGACGGCCAGCCGTACCTGCGGCTCCTTGCCCAGAAGGATTCCGTTAAGTGCCTGAACAATGTGATCAATATTCTGCTTCATGTCTGGTTCAGTCCCGTACCCGTTTGACAAGGTCCTGGTAGGCATCAATGCGCCGGTCTCGGAGGTACGGCCAGATCCGGCGTACGGATTCCGAGCGCTGGCGGTCGATGCGCGCGTGCAGGATCGTCTCCCCGGCGTCATCGGCACGAGCCAGGAATTCCCCCTGGGGGCCACAAATGAAGCTGTTGCCCCAGAAGCGGATGCCGTCGGTCTGGCCGCTTGGATCTGGTTCCACGCCGACCCGGTTCGGCGCGACCACCGGCAGGTTGTTGGCAACGGCGTGCCCGCGCTGGACCGTGATCCAGGCATCGAGCTGGCGGGCCTGCTCCTGCGGGTCGTCGGTGACATCCCAGCCAATGGCGGTGGGGTAGATCAGCAGTTCGGCGCCAGCCAGTGTCATCAGTCGCGCGGCTTCCGGATACCATTGATCCCAGCAGACCAGCACGCCCAGTTTTCCGAGGGATGTATTGATCGGGGTGAAGCCGTTTTCACCGGTGTTGAAGACCGCATCGCCCGGTGTGAAATAGAACTTCTCGTAGAAGCCGGGGTCGTCGGGGATATGCATTTTCCGGTAAAGACCCGCAAGGCTGCCGTCTGTGTCCATGACCACGGCGGTATTGTGGTAGACGCCGTTCATGCGGCGCTCGAACACCGAACCGACCAGTACGATGCCCAGTTCCCGGGCCAGAGCTGACAGGCGTTCGGTGGTCGGGCCGGGTATCGGTTCGGCCAGCTCGAAAACGGAGGTGTCCTCGGTCTGGCAGAAATACAGGGTGGCGTGCAGTTCCTGCAACACGACCAGGTTGGCGCCGTCCGCTACGGCCTGGCGGACCAGGCGCTCGGTGGTGGCCAGGCTGGTGTCTTTATCCGCGCTGCAGTGTTGCTGGATGGCGGCAACCTGGAAGGTATCGGGTGCCTGTTTCATAGTTCGATTACTCCTGCCGGAAGCTGCATGGTCACACAGTGCAGGCTGCCGTGTTGCTCGATCAGTGGCCGGCAGGAAACCGGGATGATTTCGCGCTCCGGAAACAGCCCGGAGAGCACCCGTATTGCCTCTTCGTCCTGCGGTACGTCATAAACCGGCAGCAGAACGGCGCCATTGATGATCAGAAAGTTGGCGTAGGTGGCGGGCAGGCGCTGGCCGTCATCATCATGGATGGCGTCGGGCCAGGGCAGTTCGGTGAGGCGATAGGGCGCGCCGTTTACCTGACGGAACGCCTGGAGTTCGTCTTTCATGGCAGCCAGTGCGCCGAAATGTTCGTCGTCCGGGTCGTGGCAGGCCACATGGCAGATGTGGTCCGGGGCGCAAAAGCGCGCCAGGGTATCGATATGGCTGTCGGTGTCGTCGCCGGCCAGATAGCCGTGGTCCAGCCACAGCACCCGGTCGGCTCCGAGCCATTCGGACAGGTGCTGTTCAATTGCGGCCCGGTCCATGGCGGGGTTGCGTTCCGGGTTCAGCAGGCATTCGCTGGTGGTCAGCAATGTGCCCTGGCCATCGCTTTCAATTGAGCCGCCCTCGAGCACGAAATCCACGGCCTGCACGGAGAGCTTTCCGAACACGCCAGCGCCCGCCAGGTGGCTGTTCAGGGCGTTGTCTTTTTCCCAGGAAAACTTGTTGCCCCAGGCGTTGAACCGGAAATCCAGCAGGCGAACGCCCTCGGCTGTGTCCACACAAAGGGGGCCATGGTCCCGGGCCCAGGTGTCATTAGCGGGCGCGGGAACGGCAACGACCCGGCCCGGCAGTCCCCGGGTTTCGGCAAAGTTGTTCAGTTCCCGTTCCAACTGCTGCAGGCGGGCAACAAATTCGCAGCTAATCAGCAGGTTTTCAAACCGGAGAATGGCCTGTGCAATATCCAGGAATACGGGTTCAACGTCGTCCATCACGCTGGCCCAATCGGTGCCGGGGTGTGGCCAGGTCAGCATGACGGCGCTCTGCGGCGCCCATTCCGCAGGGAGTCTTGGTCTGGATATCACTGTCTAAAACACCTTGATTGGCAAAATGGCCATTCTATATGACCGCCCAGACAACGTCAGCAGGCGCACCGCCTGAGATCATGCTACCGGCCTACCGGCTCGGGCGGATGACCGTATGCAATACCCGGTTGCCCTCGAAGTAGACAATAAACCCGGCATAGTGCCACTGGGTGATCGGTGGCTGGCCAACCGGGCCGCGGATGTCTGTCGGTTCGCCCCAGCGCTCGCGTACGCTCGCCTGGGTCACGCCATTGTTGGGTACCTCAATCTGGTTCTGTTTACCCTGAGTACCTACCGGCACGACGATCTGCTCGGCGGCCAGTGGGGCAGAGGCGAGGGCGGTCAGGGCGAAGGCCAGGGTAGTGGCCAGCAGATTGGGTTTGTTGTTCATGGTGCTCTCCATTAATAGCGGTTGTGTGCGGGAGTCCCTGGCACATAAACAAAGCGTAATGCCTGAGCCTGAAAAATGTAATTCAGCCTGGATCGTGACAAAAAACGCCGGATTGCGGAAGTCTATCGGTTCTGGCGCTGGCGTACCTGCCACCGCATCACATGACGGGCAATCTGCTGCCGGTCACTGTCACTGATTCGTGTAAAGACCGTGCAGACGCGGGTCTGGCCCTGGTCGTTGGTGTCGGTTTCGAAGACTTCGGCCATGGCCCTGGGCTGGTAGAGCTCCGGGGGCAGGGTCATGCGCAGCGCCAGACGATCGCCGGGATGCCAGACCGGCGTCGGGGTAACAAAGCACAGGCTGCCTTCGCTGAGGCTGACGTCCTGCCAGTCTTCCGGTTGCAAGGGATTTTGTTCAAAGGTGATAATGCGCTCGAGCGTGTCGAGCTTGCTGTTCAGGGACTTGATCAGCCCAGCCAGTTGCCGGTCACGTTCGGCCAGTGTGGTCAGGTGAGTTTTGACGTCCTGATCCAGGCGCCGGAATTCCGCCTTGAGTTCTTCCAGCGGCGAATCAATAAAGGGGTCGGCCCCGTCGTCGCTGTCCACCCTGCGGAGTTCCAGGCCAATATGATCCTCGATCCGGAAGTATTCCCGGCGGTCCTGAGGGGTGTCGGGTGTTGTGTGACGGTGGTCTTCGCCTGTCATCCTGTCTCCGGGCGGCTGATTTTCACTGGATAGAGCACAGTTTAGCAGTTTCCACTCATATCAGACCTGAAGGTAGTAACGGCACCTCCCATTATGTTCAGACCCCTATCCTTCTACATCGGGCTGCGATACACCGCCGCCAAAAGGCGCAATCACTTCATCTCGTTCATATCCCTGACGTCCATGATCGGGCTGACCCTGGGTGTGGCCGTCCTGATAATCGTGCTGTCCGTGATGAATGGCTTTGACCGGGAGCTCAAACAGCGCATTCTCGGTATGGTGCCTCACGCGATCATCCAGGGTGCCAACGGACCGCTGGAAAACTGGCAGAACGTTGACGACCGGGTCGAGGAAAATCCCAGGGTGCTGGCGGCTGCGCCGTTCATCCGGGGCCAGGGCATGGTGACCGGTGGCGGCAATGTCCGGGGTGTGATGCTCAACGGCGTCCTGCCGGAGCAGGAGAAAACCGTCTCGATTATCGAAGACCATTTTGAGGAAGGCTCGCTGGAGGCGTTACGCCCCGGCGAATTCGGCATCATCATTGGCCGGCTGATGGCCAACAGTCTGGGGCTGGCGGTCGGTGACCGGCTTACCGTGGTGATGCCGGAAGCGTCCGTAACCCCGGCGGGCGTCCTGCCCAGGCTCAAGCGCTTCACGGTCAAAGGGATTTTCAGCGTCGGTGCTGAACTGGATGGCAATTACGCACTGATTCATATGGATGACGCGGCCCGTCTGATGCGCACCGGAGGCAAGGCCGAGGGCGTTCGACTGCTGGTGGATGACCTGTTCGCCGCGCCCAAGGTGGTCAATGACGTGGCCCGGGAACTGGGCGGGCGTTTCTACGTCTCGGACTGGACCCGTACCCACGGCAATCTGTTCCAGGCCATTCGCATGGAGAAAACGATGATTGGCCTGCTGCTGATGTTCATCGTGGCGGTCGCCGCCTTCAACATTGTTTCAACCCTGGTGATGGTGGTCACCGACAAGACACCGGATATCGCCATCCTCCGGACCATGGGGGCCACCCCCGGCCGGATCATGCGGATTTTCATCATCCAGGGGGCGGTAATTGGCATCTTTGGCACGCTGGTGGGCACCACCCTCGGGGTTCTGGGTGCCCTGAACATCAGTGACATCATTGCCTGGGTCGAGAAACTGCTGGGGCGCCAGTTCCTCAGTGCCGATGTCTATTTCATCAGCTACCTGCCCTCCCAGTTGCAGTGGCCGGACGTGATGATTATCAGCGGCGCTGGCCTGGCCATGAGCCTGCTGGCAACCATCTACCCGGCCTGGCGGGCATCGCGGATCGAGCCGGCGGAGGCATTGCGTTATGAGTGATCGGAAAAACGGCGGCCCGACACGGGTGATTGACTGCCAGAAGGTAACCCGGACTTACAGCGAGGGCCCGGAGAAACTGACCATCTTCTCCGATATTTCCCTGCAGGTGGAGCCCGGGGAAACCCTGGCAATTGTCGGCAGCAGCGGGGCCGGTAAAACCACGCTGCTGAACCTGCTGGGTGGCCTGGACCGGCCATCCTCCGGCAGTATCCGCATCTGTGATCAGGATATTCACCGGCTGTCGGAAGCCGGTCGAGCCCGGTTTCGTAACCGGCATCTGGGCTTTGTCTACCAGTTTCATCACCTGCTGCCGGAGTTTTCCGGTCTGGAGAACGTGATGCTGCCGTGCGTGCTGGGCGGTCTGTCACCACGGCAGGCCAGCCGCAAGGCGGAAGCCCTGCTGAAGCGGGTGGGGCTGGGTGAGCGCCTGGCTCACAAACCCGGTGAACTGTCCGGAGGTGAGCGTCAGCGTGTTGCCATTGCCCGGGCGCTGGTGAATGAGCCGGACTGTGTGTTGATGGACGAGCCCACTGGTAATCTGGATGAGAACACCGGTGAAGGGATTCGCGCTCTGATCGAGGACCTTCGGGATAACTTCGGAACGGCCTTCATCATGGTGACCCACGATATGGGCATGGCCCGGAGTCTGGGCCGGGTGCTGCGCCTGGAACAGGGGCGGCTGGTTCAGGAAGCGTGAGTGCTCGCGCTGGCCTGCTTTAACCGGTGCTTGCGCCGCTCGCGCCAGTCGGTGCGGATTTTCCGGCGCCACAGGTACTGTATGCCAAGGTAAGCCACGCAGGCGCTGATGGTCGCGACGATCAGTGAACCCAGGTAAAGCGGAATGCCGATGTCGACCAGGCGTTCGCTGATCCAGCCCCATGACAGCTCGAAGTCGAACGCCAGTACCGGACGATTGAGTATCCAGGCGCCGATTTTGTAATTGAAGTAGAACATGGGCGGCATGGTCAGCGGGTTGCTGATCCAGACCAGGGCCACAGAAAGCGGCAGGTTGGCATTGAACCAGATGGCAAAGAAGGCGGCGGCCACCATCTGGAATGGCATGGGTATGAAGCAGAACCAGATACCCACCAGAAATGACCGGGCAACGGAATGCCGGTTGATGTGCCAGAGGTTGGGTTCATGAAGGAAGTCGCCGAGGAAGCGCAGCGAGCGGATCGACTGCACTTTTTCCGGTGTCGGCAAATACCGCTTCATGAACTTCTTCGGCATGGGAAGTCCGGCCTGTTAGAGAATCGTCGAAAATTGAGTGGCAACCCCGGGTTGCCGGCAGCCTTCCGGAGGACAGGGAATGTCCCGAGACGCTCGCTCCAGCACTACCCCCGAACACGCCGGGCATGGCGCGGTGCTGTCTCTCGCGTTCTGCGCTGGCGTAATCTTACTGTATCGGCTGACGCTGTGGCCACCCTGGTTCCTGCTATCCGGCATTCTGCTGTTCTCCCTTCTTTATCTTGGACTGCGATCCCGGACGCCGCTGGCCGCCTCCCTGGTGCTGATTCCGCTGGGGCTGGCCATCGGTCTGCTGTGGGCATCCTGGCAGGCCGGGGATCGTTTGCAGACACGCCTGCCCTCCGCACTCGAACAGCAGGAGCTGTCGGTTGAGGGCTATCTGTGCAGCCTGCCCAGCCCTGGCAGTTTCGACAGTCTCCGGTTCGACTTCTGTGTGACCGGCTATCCGGGGCTTGATAACCGTTTCAGGGCCACAGCTCTGCCGGACCTGCTCCGGTTGTCGTGGTATGGCCGTGACGGTCAGAGCCTGCCGGGAACCCGGCTGCGCCTCACGGTTGTATTGAAACGCCCCCACGGCCATCTGAATATTGCCGGTTTCCGCTATGAAGACTGGCTGTTTCGTCATGGCTTCCGGGCCACCGGCAGTGTCCGCGACGTGGCGCTGGCAGGGAACATCCAGTGCGGAGCCGAATGTCGTTACCGGGAATGGCATCTGGCTGTGGCTCAGTGGGTCCGCAGCGCGTTTGCCGGAGCGGAACGCTTTCCCTTGATCGCCTCACTGCTGATCGGGGATCGTGGCTTTCTCACGGATCAGCACTGGCAGACCCTGAAAGCCACCGGCACCATTCATCTGGTGGCCATCTCCGGCCTGCATCTCGGGCTGGTGGCCGTCTTGATCAGTGTGCTGGTCCGGTTATCGCTGCTTTTGTTGCCGCCTGGTGTCATCGGTCAGGGCAGGGCGAGGTCCATTGTTTTCGGCGCGATGGTCGCCGGATGTCTTTGCTACGCGTTGCTCGCCGGCTTCAGCGTGCCCACCCGGCGGGCGCTGATCATGGTGACGGTGGCCGGCTGGTCTCTGCTTCGGGCGCGTCAGGTGGGGGTATGGCGGCCCTATGTTCTGGCGCTGACGCTGGTCCTGTTTCTGGATCCCTTTGCGCCGCTGGATCAGGGCTTCTGGCTGTCGTTCGGCGCAGTGGGTGTATTGCTGACGGTCTTTGCCGGTCGGGTGCGGCCACCGGGCTGGCTGGGTGGTCTGTTGATTGCGCAGTTGGCGGTTTTTGTCGGTCTCTGGCCCTTTCTTACGGCCCAGGGGCAATCCCAGCCCATGGTGGGGTTTGTTGCCAATCTGGTGGCCATTCCCTGGGTGGCCCTGGTGGTCATGCCGCTGTTGCTGGCGGGCACTTTGCTGACACTGCTGTCTGGTGGGTTCCTGCTGCCACTGGTCCGGGACGGATTTGATGGCGCCCTGGGGCTGCTCTGGTGGTGGCTCGAAAAGGTTCAGGCCATCGCCCTGCCGGCCTTGCCGGAACTGTCGTTGCCCGTCAGTGGGCTGGCCGCCATCCTGGTGCTGCTGGTTCTGCGTTTTCCGGGAACGGCTTTCCGTACTGTCACCGCACTGGTGTTGCTGTGCTGGGGCGTTCTGTTATTTGTGATTGCGGAGGATTCGGGCAACCCGCTGGCAGCGGTTCCGGAGGTGCGGGTCTGGGATGTGGGGCAGGGGCTGTCGGTACTGGTCAGGGCCGATAACCGGGTGCTGATCTACGACACCGGGCCGGGTGTTGAAGGCGTGTACTCCGCTGTGGAGTCGGTGCTGATTCCGGGGCTCGGGGCACTGGGTATCCAGCGCGTGGATGATCTGGTGATCAGCCATGCCGATTCTGATCACGCCAGTGGCCTGGCGGCACTGGTTGAGCGTTTCCCCGTGACACGGCTGGTCAGCGGTGAGCCGGCGGCGGTTGATGAGCGGGGCCTGCTGCCCCTGCCGGTCGAGCCTTGCCCGTCCGGACGCCAGGCCTGGGGGCCGCTGGTTCTGGAATTCTGGCAGTCAGCCGGGGCGGTCTCGGGGAATGATGCCTCCTGCGTTCTGCGGATTATTCACCCGGAATCCGGCACGGATGTGCTGTTGACCGGCGACATCAGTCGTGAGGTGGAGCTTGAAATGCTTGCCGCTCCCGATGGCCCCTGGCCGGGCCTGGCGGAGGGGCCGAGAATCCTGCTGGCGCCGCACCACGGCAGCAAGACCTCCTCGTCACCGGGGTGGATCACAGCGTTACGCCCGGACCGGGTGATTTACACGGCCGGCTATCGCCATCGCTATGGCCATCCGCATCCGGACGTCACTCGCCGTTACCGGGAGCGGCAGGTGCCTGCGCTCAATACCGCCTGCTCCGGTGAAATCATCATCCGTCTGGCGCCCGGAGGGCCGGAAATTCACGAACAGCGGGCGTCTGCTCCGTTCTGGATAAGCGGTCCGGGGCTGGCCCGTGATCAATGTGGTATACCGTGACATTGCGGGTGTGGTCTGTACCGGCAGCTATGCTAAAGTAGCGCCGCTCGTTATCAATCAGGGAGATCAAGCGTGTTCGAGCTTCTTAAAGCCGGTGGCATCCTGATGGTGCCGATTGTTGCCTGTTCGGTGATTGCCCTTGCGATCATCATGGAACGGTTCTGGTCCCTGCG
The DNA here is from genome assembly GCF_014201735.1 of Marinobacter oulmenensis. GTDB lineage: Bacteria > Pseudomonadota > Gammaproteobacteria > Pseudomonadales > Oleiphilaceae > Marinobacter > Marinobacter oulmenensis. Next base: position 151,755 of record NZ_JACHFE010000008.1, read on the forward strand.
GGTGTCCAGAGTGGCGCCGACCCAGTCCATCAATGAGCTCTGGCGCTGGATCAAGAAGAAGGAGCTTAACGGCCGGAAACTCAAGGCGCTGCAGAGCTCCTCGCCCCTGGGCCGCATCCTTGCCGGTGGGCTGATGAACGCCAAGCACGGCCGCGACATCATGAAGGAAAGCATTGAACATGAAGCCGCTCAGGTTATCCATGATCTCGAGCGTTTCCTCAATCCTCTGGGGACCATTGCCACCATCACCCCATTGCTGGGCCTTCTGGGTACCGTGATCGGCATGATCAAGGTGTTCGCGGAGATCCAGCTGGCCGGTGTCGGCAATGCCGGCAACCTCGCCGGAGGCATCTCCGAGGCCCTGATCACCACAGCTGCCGGCCTGAGTGTCGCCATCCCGACCCTGATCTGCCACCGTTATTTCATCCGCCGTGTCGATCAACTGGTGGTGAACATGGAGCAGGAAGCCATCAAGCTGGTGGAAGTGGTGCACGGTGACCGCGAGATCGACGTGGAAGGAGCCTGAGGGTCGTGAAATTCAAGCGTCAGAGAAGTCAGGAGGTCGGCGTCGACCTGACACCGCTGATTGATGTGGTGTTCCTGCTGCTGATCTTTTTCATGGTGTCCACTACCTTTACCCGCGAGAGTCATCTGCAGGTTGAACTGCCCCAGGCCAGCGGTGAGCCGGTGGCACCGGAAGAGGTGGAACAGATCGACGTGGTGATCAACGCCGAGGGTCAGTACATCCTCAATGACCGGACGCTGGTGAACAATCGTCGTGAAACCCTCGAAAAGGGCGTCAGTGAGCTGGCCCAGGGCGACAGCAGCCTGCCGTTCATCATCACTGCCGACGCCCGCACGCCCCATGAATACGTGGTCCGGGCGATGGACGTTGCCGGTCGCCTGGGCTTTGCCAAACTCAGTATCACCACAGAGCGGGAGGCCGATAATCCGTGACTGACTCCCGATCGGAGCCCCCCATGACGAGACCGGCCACGGGCTGGGAAACCTACAAACGCCTGCTCGCCTATGTGAAGCCATTCTGGCTGGCTTTTGTTTTCGCCGTGATCGGCAACGTGATCTATGCCGGTGCCTCCACCGGCATGGCGGCGGCCATGGAATACGTCATTGCCGCCATCGAGAATCCCACGGATGAGAACCGGGTCATGCTGACCGGGCTTATCGTCGGCGTGTTTGCCATGCGCGGGCTGGGGACCTTTTTCAGTCAGTACTTCATTAGCTACGTCGGGCGCAATGTTATCAATGCCCTGCGCAACGACGTGTTTGACCGCCTGATGAAACTGCCCTCCCGTTACTTCGATGACAACGCCTCCGGGCGGCTGGTGTCGAAGCTGACCTACAATGTCGAGCAGGTGGCCGAGGCCACCACCAACGCGGTGACCATCACCCTTCGGGAAGGGCTGACCATCCTGGGCCTGCTGGGCTTCATGATTTACACCAACTGGAAGCTGACCCTGGTGTTCCTGACTGTCGGCCCGATCATCGGGCTGGTGGTGAACTACGCCAGCAAGCGTTTTCGCCGGATCAGCAAGCGCATCCAGGGCTCCATGGGCGACATTACCCATGTGGCGTCCGAATCCATCTCCGGTTACCGCGTGGTCCGCACCTTTGGTGGTGAGGATTACGAACGGGACCGCTTCCGGGATGTCAGCAACCGCAATCTCAGGCAGAGCCTGAAAATGGCATCGACCCAGGCGATCAGCGTGCCGGTCATTCAGGTGCTGGTGGCGATCGCCATCGCAGCTCTGGTCTGGACCATGCTGTCGCCGGAGATCCGGGGTGAGATGACCACCGGCCAGCTGGTTGCCTTCATCACGGCGGCGACCACCATGGCCAAGCCCATCCGCCAGACCACCTCGGTTCACGCCAAGATCCAGAAAGGGCTGGCGGCGGCCTACGATGTCTTTGAAACCATGGACGAAGAGCCGGAGCAGGACACCGGTACCTGGGCGCCAGCCCGCGTCGACGGCGGTATCGAGTTCGATAATGTGGCGTTCCGCTACCGGGATCAGCTGGACGATGTGCTCAAGGAGATCAACCTGAGCATTGAGCCGGGGCAGGGCGTGGCCCTGGTCGGGCGCTCGGGTAGCGGCAAGTCCACCCTGGTCAGCCTGTTGCCCCGTTTTTACGAATACACCGGCGGTGACATCCGCATCGACGGCCACTCGCTCAAGGATTTCTCACTGCGGGCGCTCAGGGCCCAGATTGCCCTGGTGAACCAGAACGTGGTGCTGTTCAACGACACGGTTGCCGCCAACATCGCCTACGGCGCCCTGCGGGACTGCACTCGCGAGGAGATCCGGGAGGCGGCGGAAAAGGCCCATGCCCTGGAATTCATCGATCGCATGCCCGAAGGCATGGACACCCTGATTGGTGATAACGGCGTGATGTTGTCCGGTGGCCAGCGCCAGCGTCTGGCCATCGCCCGGGCCATTCTCAAGGATGCGCCTATCCTCATTCTGGATGAGGCCACCTCGGCGCTCGATACCGAATCTGAACGCCATATCCAGGAAGCACTGGATACGGTCATGGAAGGGCGGACAACCCTGGTGATTGCCCACCGTCTGTCTACCATCGAAAAGGCGGACCGCATTCTGGTGATGGATAATGGCCAGATTGTTGAATCCGGTTCCCACGAAGACCTGCTGGCAGCGGGTGGCGCCTACGCCCAGTTGCATCAGGTTCAGTTCAGTGAGCAGGCATGAGTACCGATCTGGTTGACCGTCTCTGGTATGGCCAGCGCCGCCCGCTGGCGCTGCTGACGCCGCTGGCATGGCTGTATCGGGCTGTTTCCGGTGCCCGCCGCCGCAAAGCCTGGCAGGCGCGTAACGAGTCTCTGCCGGTCCCGGTGGTGGTGGTGGGGAATATCACAGCCGGAGGTACCGGTAAATCGCCCCTGACGGCCCGGCTGGTCCAGCGGATGCGGGACGGCGGCTGGCGCCCGGTCATTCTCAGCCGGGGCTATGGCGGAACCAGCGAACAGTATCCGATTGAGGTCAGTGAGGGCACGCCGGCTGGCATCTGTGGCGACGAACCCCTGATGCTGGCACTGGCAACCGGTTGCCCGGTCGTGGTCGATCCCGATCGCTGCCGGGGTGCCCACCATGCCATCGAAAACGACCTGGGCGATGTCCTGATCTGCGATGACGGGCTGCAGCATTACCGGCTTCCGCGGGATATTGAACTGGCGGTGTTTGATGCCGGCCGGGGTATCGGTAACGGCGCCATGATTCCTGTTGGCCCCCTGCGGGAGCCCGTTGAACGCCTGTCTGGCGTGGATTTTGTGATCCTTAACGGCGCGGCGTTCCCGGAAAACGGCGAGCGCCTGTTCGACTTTGCCGGGGTGGAGCATCCGGACATCCACGCCATGGCCCTGAAACCGTCGTCCCTGGTCAACCTGAATTCCGGCGAGACGCTGGCCCCGGAGGCTCTCCAGAACAGGCCGGTGCGCGCCATTGCCGGTATCGGCAACCCCGCCCGCTTCTTTGACACCTTGCGGGGCCTTGGCGCCCGGGTGACGGAGCAGCCGTTTCCGGATCACCACCATTTCCGTCCCGAGGACCTTGGGTTCAATGCCGGTGACTGGCTGGTGATGACCGCCAAAGATGCGGTTAAATGCCGTGGCTTTGCGCCGGATAATACCTGGGTATTGACGGTGGAGGCCTGCCTGTCGGAACCTTTTGAACAGCGTTTTATGGACCGGCTCGAGGCCTGCTCGAGCCCGTTGCGGGAACATCATACAGAGAGAACGAACGATGGATAAGAAACTCCTGGCGCTGCTGGCCTGCCCGGTGTGCAAGGGCGAACTCAAGCTCAACGACGCCCGTACCGAACTGATCTGTTATCAGGATGCCATGGCCTTTCCGATCCGTGAGGGCATTCCCGTGATGCTGGCCAACGAAGCCAGAACGCTGGACACGGACGAACGCCTACACAAGCAATAAGCCACCCACAGGTTCTGATATGTCCTTTACCGTTGTCATACCTGCCCGCTACGCCTCCAGTCGTCTGCCGGGCAAGCCGCTGGCCATGATTGCCGGCAAGCCGATGATCCAGCACGTTTGTGAACGGGCGGGTGAAAGCCGGGCGGACCGGGTCGTGGTGGCGACCGACGATGCCCGCATCGAAGAAGCCTGTCGTGCCTTTGGCGCCGAGGTGGTGATGACCTCGGCCAATCATGCCAGTGGCACGGATCGCCTGGAAGAAGTGGCCAGAAAGCTCCAGCTCGAGCCCGATCACCGGGTGGTGAACGTCCAGGGGGACGAGCCCCTGATCCCGCCGGCTCTGATCAACCAGGTGGCCGACAATCTGGAGCAGTACCCCGAAGCCGCCATCGCGACCCTGTGTGAGCGCCTGCACGACATCCGTCAGGTGTTCAATCCCAACGTCGTCAAGGTGACCTTTGATACCCGGGGCATGGCGCATTATTTCAGCCGGGCGCCGATTCCCTGGGCGCGGGACCTGTGGCAGCCGGGCGTGGCACCGGCGGACCTGGAGCTGCCTAAGGACATCGGCTATTTCCGGCACATCGGTATCTATGGCTACCGCACCCGGGTGCTGACTGACTTTGTCAGCTGGCTGCCGGCCCCCACGGAGAAGGTGGAAGCCCTGGAACAGCTGCGGGCCCTCTACAACGGCGCCGTGATTCATGTTGATATTGCGGACCGTCCGCCGGCTCCCGGTGTCGACACCGAGGAAGACCTCAACCGGCTGCGGGCCCTGATGGAAAAGGGAGGATCCCATGTCTGATCAGATCAGTGTACTGTTTGTCTGCCTCGGCAATATCTGCCGTTCGCCCAGTGCCGAGGGGGTGTTCCGCAAACTGGCCGCCGAGCAGGGCCTTGCGGATCGGCTACACGTTGAATCCTGCGGTACCGGCAACTGGCATGTGGGCTCGGCGCCGGACCCGCGGGCCAGCTCGGCTGCCGCCGAGCGCGGTGTGGATCTGTCCGGCTTGCGGGCGCGCCAGTTGAAGGTCGAGGACCTGGACTGTTTTGACTATGTGCTGACCATGGATCGTGCCAACCAGGCCGATGTCCGGGAAATCTGGCACCAGAACGGAGGCACCGAACCGAAACTGTTCCTGGAGTACGGTCATTCCGGCCGTGCCGAAGTGCCAGATCCGTATTATGGCGGTGATGACGGGTTCGACCAGGTGCTGGATCTGATCGAGGAGGCCAGTGCCGGCCTGCTGGATGATATCCGGAGCCGACTGGCTTGAAGCCGCCGGTGAACCTGCAGGAGCAGGTAAGCCTTGGTCCTCTCAACACCCTGGCTGTGGATGCCAGAGCCCGCTACTTTCTGGACGTCAAAGCCGTTGGCGAGCTTGAACAGGCCCTGGCCTGGGCCGATTCCCGCCAACTGGACGTGCTGGTACTGGGTGGTGGCAGCAACCTGGTGTTTGCCGGGGACTACGACGGCCTGGTGATTCACATGGCCCTGCGCGGGCGCCATTGGGAACAGGTGACGGACGACGGTGCGGTGCTGGTCCTGCCAGCCGGCGAGAACTGGCATGAATCGGTGCTATACGCCGCAGGGGCGGGTTACCGGGGCATTGAAAACCTGGCCCTGATTCCCGGAACGGCCGGGGCAGCGCCGGTCCAGAACATTGGCGCCTACGGTGTTGAGCTGTGTGACAGCCTCCAGTCGGTGACGGTCTGGGACCGTCGCTTTGGTCGCCAGCAGACGCTGGATCGTGACCGTTGTGGTTTTGGCTATCGTGACAGCCTGTTCAAGCATGAGCCCGGGCGCTACATCATTCTGGACATACGCCTGCGCCTGTCCCGCCATGCCCCGTTCTCCCTGGGGTACGGGGATCTGAATGAGTACCTCGCCGATAGCGATCCGGCCAATCTGACACCACTGGCAGTGGCCCGGGCGGTGATGGCGGTGCGGCACCGGAAGCTGCCGGACCCGTCAGTGCTGCCCAACGCCGGCAGTTTCTTCAAAAACCCCATTGTCACCGAAGAGCAGTTCCAGAGCCTGCAGGCCCGGCATCCCGATCTGGTGTCCTATCCGGTTGAGGGGGGCGTCAAACTGGCTGCCGGCTGGTTGATCGACCAGGCCGGGTGGAAAGGTTTCCGTAACGAACGGGTAGGGGTCCACAATCGCCAGGCTCTGGTGCTGATCAACCATTCGCAGGGTTCCGGGGCAGACGTGCTGGCCCTGGCCGAATCAATCCAGGCGTCCGTTCGGGCGATGTTTGGTGTTGAGCTGGAGATGGAGCCCGGGGTGATCGGGCTCCATTGAGGGTGACAAAGGGCCCGCAGGCGCGGGCCCTGAGGCTCAGAGCCCGCCTTTCGGAGCCTTCTGGACCAGGAAGGACAGGGCTTCTTCAACCGGGATGTCCTGTTTTTCCTCGTCGGTACGGCCCTTGTACTCCAGGGTGCCGGCGCCCAGGCCCCGTTCCGAAACGACCAGACGGTGGGGAATGCCGATCAGCTCAATGTCCGCAAACTTGACCCCTGGACGATCATTGCGATCGTCCAGCAGGACGTCGTATCCGGCCTGGCGCAGCTGTTCGTAGAGTTTCTCCCCGGCTTCGGCAACCACCGGTGACTTGTGACCGTTGAGAGTGACAATGGCCACCTCGAAGGGCGCGATGGCCTGGGGCCAGATGATGCCTTTGTCATCGTGGTTCTGTTCGATGGCAGCGGCGACAATCCGGGAAACACCAATACCGTAACAGCCCATTTCCAGGATGGCCGCCTTGCCGTTCTCATCAAGCACGGTGGCATTCATGGCTTTGCTGTATTTGTTGCCCAGTTTGAAAATGTGGCCAACCTCAATGCCCCGACGAATCTCCAGGGTGCCCTTGCCATCCGGGCTGGCGTCGCCCTCGACTACGTCGCGCAGGTCTTCCACGCGGCCCAGGGGCATGTCACGCTCCCAGTTGACGCCGGTGAGATGGTAATCGTCACGGTTCGCGCCGCACACGAAGTCCGCCAGATGGGCGGCGCTGCGGTCAACAATGATCGGCACCGGCAGCTTCACCGGGCCAATAGAGCCGGGCTGGCAGCCCACGGCGTTCTCGATTTCCTCATCGGTGGCCATGGTCAGCGGCTCAGCCACGCCAGGGAGGTTTTCGGCCTTGATTTCGTTGAGGTTGTGATCCCCTCGCAGAATCAGGGCAACCAGGCCGGACTGGCCGTTCTCGTCCTCTTCGCCCTTGACCAGCAACGTCTTCACTGACTGCTCGGGGGGCAGCCTAAGGTAGTTCGACACCGCTTCGATGGTGCGCTGGCCCGGGGTGTGTACTTCCTGCATGTCCTGGCTCGGGGCGGGGCGGTCCCCCTGGGGAGGCAGGGCCACGGCTTTTTCAATGTTGGCGGCGTAGTTGCTGCCGGTGCTGAAGATAACGGCATCCTCGCCGGAATCCGCCAGTACATGAAATTCATGGGAGGCGCTGCCGCCAATGGCGCCGGAGTCCGCCTCCACCGGGCGGTAGTCCAGGCCCAGACGGTCGAAGATGTTGCAGTAGGTCCGGTGCATGACCTGGTAGGTTTCCTCCAGGGAGTCACCATCCAGGTGGAAGGAGTAGGCGTCCTTCATGATGAATTCACGGGCCCGCATGACCCCGAAGCGGGGGCGCCGCTCGTCCCGGAACTTGGTCTGGATCTGGTAGAAGTTGGCCGGCAGTTCCTTGTAGCTTTTCAGCTCATTGCGGATCAGGTCGGTGATCACCTCTTCGTGGGTCGGACCAAAGCAGAAGTCCCGACCGTGCCGGTCATTCATGCGCAGCAATTCGCCACCGTACTGCTCCCAGCGTCCGGACTCCTGCCAGAGCTCTGCCGGCTGTACTGCGGGCATCAGCACTTCCTGGGCGCCGCTCTTGTCCATTTCCTCGCGGACGATCCGTTCCACCTTGCGCAGGGTGCGCAGACCCATTGGCAGCCAGGTGTAAAGGCCGGCGGCCAGTTTGCGGATCATGCCGGCTCGCAGCATCAACTGGTGGCTGACAATTTCCGCGTCGGCGGGAGTTTCTTTCTGGGTGGCAATCAGATAACGGCTTGCTCGCATCGTGTCTTCCGCTTTCCTGAAACATGAAGGGGTGTCACCGGGCACATCGCAGACGGTCGGTTCTGTGTGAACGGCCCGGGTTCTTTTTTTGAGAGGGATATTGTACGGAGCCTGATGAATAAGGTACAGGCTCGGTCACGACAGGTAGTCCAGGGGCAGGGCCGTGCTGTCGATGACCCGGCGCAGTACAAAGCTCGAATGCACCCCGCTGACCCCGGGAATGCGGGTCACGTAATTGAGCAGGAACTGGTGGTAGGAGTCCATGTCCGGCACGACGACTTTGAGCATGTAATCGGCGTTCTGGCCGGTGATGAGATAACACTCCTGAACTTCCGGATGCTGGCCGATCTGTTCCTCGAAGGCCGAGAACCGTTCGGGCGTGTGCCGGTCCATGCCGATCAGGATTATGGCGGTCAGAGACAGCCCCAGCTTCTTGTGATCCAGAATGGTGACAGAGCGGACGATGATGCCGGCGTCCTCCAGTGCCCGCACCCGCCGCAGGCAGGGGGAGGGAGACAGGCCCACGCGTTCCGCCAGTTGCTGGTTGGTGAGCGAGCCATCGGCCTGCAACTGTTCAAGGATTTTGCGGTCCGTTCTGTCAATTCTGGCTAATGGTTTTTCATTTTCAGGCATAATATTTCTTAAATGTTCTTCTAATGGCAATTTAATGCCTGAAAACTAGCGGCTTTCGGGTGAAATAGCAACCAAATAGCGTTGCATCGGCGTTACACTGTTCCCAGACTCATCAATGACCAACAGGGAACACAGACTCATGGCTTTTGATCATCGCAAATACGCTGCTTTCAAGCCGGTTGCCAAGAAAGACCGGCGCTGGCCTGATCAGGTGATTGAAAAGGCACCGACCTGGTGCGCGGTTGATCTCCGCGATGGCAACCAGGCGCTGGTCAAGCCCATGTCTGTGGCCCAGAAACAGCGGCTGTTTGATCTGCTGGTCAAGCTTGGCTTCAAGCAGATCGAAATCGGCTTTCCGGCCGCCAGTCAGCCGGACTTTGATTTCTGCCGCAAGCTGATCGAGGAAAACCGGATTCCCGAGGATGTGCAGATCCAGGTGCTCACCCAGGCCCGCCCGGAGCTGATCGAGCGCACCTACGAGGCGCTGAAGGGAGCGCGCAAGGCCATCGTCCATGTCTACAACTCCACCTCGACGGTGCAGCGGGAGCAGGTGTTCGGCATGGACCGGGCCGGCATTCGTGACATTGCCGTGCGTGGGGCCACGGTGGTCCGCGATATGGCCCGTGACTATCCGGAAACCGAGTGGACCTTCCAGTATTCGCCGGAGAGTTTTACCGGCACCGAACTGGATTTCGCCGCGGAAGTGATCGATGCCGTTAACGAGGTATGGCGTCCGGACCAGGGCCAGCCGGTGATCATCAACCTGCCGGCCACTGTGGAGATGGCCACACCCAATGTGTTCGCCGATCAGATCGAGTGGATCTGCGACACCGTCCGGTTCCGCGAACACATCAGCATCAGTGTGCACACCCACAACGACCGGGGGTGCGGGGTCGCCGCAGCGGAGCTGGCGGTGATGGCCGGTGCCGACCGGGTGGAAGGCACGCTGATGGGCAATGGCGAGCGCACCGGCAACATGGACCTGGTGACCATGGCGATGAACCTGTATTCCCAAGGTGTGGATCCGACCGTCGATCTGTCCGGTATGGCCGAAATCACCGAGGTGGTGGAAGCCTGCACCGAAATTTCCACTCACCCGCGCCATCCCTACGCCGGTGAGCTGGTGTTCACCGCATTCTCCGGCAGTCACCAGGATGCCATTCGCAAATGCCTGGCCCGCCGGGACGAGGGTGATGTCTGGAACGTTGCTTACCTGCCGATTGATCCGTCCGATGTTGGCCGTCGTTACGAGGAAGTGGTCCGCATCAACAGCCAGTCCGGCAAGGGCGGTGTGGCCTACGTACTGGAGCGTGATTACGACATCAGCCTGCCGCGCTGGCTGCAGATCGAGTTCAGTAAAGTGGTTCAGCGTGAGGCGGAAACCGGTGGCGGCGAAATCGATTCCCATACCATTCACCGGCTGTTTGAAGAGCGCTACCTGAAAGTTCACGATGCCTGGGCGCTGCGCTCCTATGACCTGCACCGGGACGAAGCCGGTGTCCGGGCCGATGTCATGGTGGGGCGTGAAGGCGCAACCATGAAGCTCGAAGGGGCTGGCCTGGGTGCGGTTGAGGCTGTTTCGGACGCGCTGGCGACCCGTTTCGGGGTGTCGGTTGCGGTGGAAGCCTACGATGAGTACGCCCTGGGCGAGGGCACCAACGCCAACGCGCTGGCCTGTATTCGTCTGACTGCTAACGGTGAGCCCTGCAGCGCGGCCGCGCTGGCCGAGGATACCACCTCGGCAACCCTGCAGGCGCTGCTCTCTGCCGTGGCCCAAGTGGTGGGTGATGGCGGCGCGTCAGTCAGTCATGCCCATCAGAAAGAGACGGCCGACGCCTCCTGACCCTGCCCGGCCACGGCCTGGCCGGGTGTGCTCAGGCCACCACCATCATGGCGCCGCTGGCCTGAATGGCCTGGGCAAGGTGGGGATGGGGTGCGGTGTCGGAGATGACGTGCCGCACCTTTGAAAGGGGGCAGACCTTTTCGAGCTTCCCCGGCCCGAATTTTGAGTGATCCACCAGCAGGGCGGTGTACCTGCTGCGATGGATCATGGTTCGTTTCAGGCTGGCCACTTCCGAATTCACTTCCGTGGGCCCTTCTTCGGTCATCGCACCGCAACTGGACACACACAGGTCCGCCTGGAAATTCTGCAGGTACTCGGTGGTCAGGCTGCCCAGGCTGGCGTTTTCATGGGCGTCAAAGCGGCCGGGCAGCATCAGTACTTCCATTCCCGGGTTGTCCGCCAGTGCGTTGGCGACCGCAAAACTGTTGGTCAGTATGGTCAGGCGCTCACGGTGCAGCGCCAGCATGCCGGCAAAATGCACGCAGGTGGCGCTGGCATCAATCATCAGTACGTCGCCGTCCCTCACCAGTTGCAGCGCTTCCGCTGCCATCCTCTGTCGTTCTTCCACCAGCATGGTGGCCCGCTGGGCCAGATCCGGCTCGTTGGCGGTCTGCAATGCTGCAGCCCCGCCATAGGAGCGCAGGAGCAGCCCCTGCTCCGCCATCCCGTCGATATCCCGCCTGACGGTTTCCGCTGATACCCCGAACAGGGTGGCCAGTTCCGCAATCTGGACCACCGGCTGATGCCTGAGCATCTGGGATATTTCCAGCCATCGTTGTTGCCAGTTGCGTTTCCTGGTGCCCATGGTATGCCCCAATGTGGTGAGTGCAACATTAACTTGAGCGTTTTCAGGTCATTTGTGTGGAAGGTGCCACGACCTGGTGCATGTTCTGAACATAGCGTTTTGCCCGGTAATAAGCAAATTAAATGCTATAACCCTATGATAAGAAATAAATAGTGCCACTTATATGAGGCTGTTCCATAAATTGGCCTGAATAATGCTGCGGGTCGACTGGGTTCAAAATGTGGCAACTACCAAATATGGCTGTGAGGGAACAAACATGTCCAAGTTCAACGTGAACCGCCGTGACTTTCTGAAAGGTATGGGGATGGCTGCCGGTGCAGCTGCTGTTCCCGGTACGCTCTGGTCCAACCCGGGCTGGGCCGCGTCCGCTGACCGCGCACGAGAACTGAATATTCTGGTCTGGGAGGGCTACAACTCCCCGAATGTGCTCGATCCTTTCCGGACCTCGTTTGACACAAAGGTCTCAGCCCAGAACGTGATCTCCGATCCGGATGCGGTCAACAAACTGCGTGCCGGTGAAACCAAGGTCTGGGACCTGGTGAACCTGAACAACCCCTGGGCCCGGGAAATGCTGTACCCGGAAGGGCTGATCAAACCGCTCGATCAGGACCGTTTCCGCCCGTATTTCGACCGCATGCTCGAAGAATTCAAATGGCCTTACAAGTGGGCCATGAGTCTTGATCAGAAAGAACTGCTGGGTATGACCCAGCGTTTCGGCCCGCTGTCGTTCGTCGTCAACACCGACAAGATTTCCCGTGCCACCGCTGAAGATCAGGGCTTCAACCTGTTTATGGATCCGGCCATGAAAGGTCGCTACGGCATGCTGACCTGGGCCAACTGGAACATCTACCACATGTGTATCACGGCCGGCTTCACGCCGTTCAAGGAACACACCGAAGCCGAGTTCAAGGAATTCGAGAAGGTGGCCCGTTACCTGTTCAAGAACGCCAAGCTGTTGTCAGACGACCACCTGATGATGAACCAGGCCCTGATCACCGGCAGCATCGATGCCTACTTCACCGGCGGTACCTATTCCTGTTCCATCGCGCGGATGGACGGCTTCTCCAACGTGCGCGGCATCACGCCCAAGTCCGGCCCGATCAATGGCAAGGGCGGCATCGTCTGGATCGAGGTGACCTCTGTGGTCAACAACCCGCAACTGTCGCCGCGGGCCGAGGACTTCCTCGAGTACGTGCAGCGTCCGGACGTTTCCAAGCAGGTGGCCTTTGCCGAGGGTTCCCACAACCCGGTCACCCAGCTGGGCATGAAAGAAGTCCGGGATGCGTTCAGCAAGGAAGAGCTGGATGCCATCCAGTACGACAGCCTCGAATGGGAGCTGGAGCACTGCGCCGATTACGACGTCAACCCGGACTACGACCGGATGCTGGAAATCTACACCCAGGCGCGCCGCGAGGCCTGATGCGTCACCCGGCCGGCTGGCAGCAGCCGGCCGGGACTACCTGTTACTGGAGATGGCCATGAGTGAGACGATCCTTGAACTCAAGGGCGTAGAGAAGTACTTCGGTGACTTTGTTGCCGTTGAGCGCATCAATCTGTCGGTGAAGGATGGGGAGTTTTTCACCCTGGTGGGCCCCTCCGGCAGCGGCAAGACCACGATGATCCGTATGCTGGTGGGCATGGACAAGCCTTCCCGCGGCGACATCCTGATGTCCGGCGAGCGGGTCAATGATGTACCGGCCAACCGCCGGCCAACCTGTATGGTTTTCCAGTCGCTGGCGCTGTTTCCGCACAAGAGCGTCGGTGAAAACATCGAGTTTCCCCTGAAACTCCGGGGCGAAGCCAAGCATAACCGCAAGACCCGCGCCATTGAGCTGCTCGAGCAGCTGCACCTGTCCGAATCCTATTACAGCAAGAAGGTCAGCGAATGCTCCGGTGGTGAGCGCCAGCGGGTGGCCCTGGCAAGGGCCCTGGCGTTTGACCCGCAGATCCTGTTTTTCGATGAACCGCTGTCCGCCCTTGATTACCGCCTGCGCAAGACCCTGGAAAAAGAACTGAAGGATATCCAGCGGCGCACCGGTAAAACCTTTGTTTACATCACCCACTCCCTGGAGGAGGCGATGGTGATGAGTGATCGCATCGCGATCATGCGCAAGGGCCGGATCGTCCAGGTGGGCACACCGGATGAGATCTACAACAACCCCGCCAACGGTTTTGTCGCCCAGTTCATGGGTGAGGTGAACGAGTTCCGGGTCAGCCGCAAGGATTCACAGTGGCTTGAGGACACCGAAACCGGCGCGCAATACCCGGCGCCCCCTGACAGTCCGGTGGATGAGGGGGTTCTGATTGTCCGGCCCGAGCGCATCCGCCTGCTATCGGCGGACGAGAAGGCCGACAGCACCTTTGAGGGCGTTGTCGAGCACCAGTATGTGCTCGGTTCCCGGGTTCAGTATCAGGTTCGCGTCAAGGAGCGGGCCCTGCTGGTGGAAACCATGATTGGTCAGCCTTTCGGAGTGGGCGACAGCGTCAGCCTGGGCTGGGATGCCGATCAGTCCGTGCTGATGTCGGAATAGGGGAGTGATGCCATGAATGCGCCTGGTCCTTCTTCTCTCACCCAAGCCCGGATTGACGATACGGGCGATGCCGGTACTCCGCCGGCCCGCGAACGCGGCCTGAAAGCACTCAGCACCTGGGCGCGCCAGCCGGGCTTTTTGCTGAGCCTGCCGGCGCTGGCCGTGTTCATTGCCGGGTTTATCGGGCCGCTGGCCCTGGTGGTGCTGTACAGCGTGATGCCGGCCCGTTCGTTCGGCGTGGACAACCTGCCCACGCTGGAAAACTTCGTCACCATTTTTCAGGACAGCTATTACCTGTCGTTCGCCTGGTCCATCGGTCTGGCACTGGCCACGACGGTGATCCTGATGCTGATCTGCTGGCCGGTGGCCTATGGCCTGTCCCGGGTTTTCCGGCGGTCCATGATCCTGACGCTGCTGCTGGTACTGCCGCTGTTTGTGTCCGAGAACGTTCGGCTGTTCGGCTGGGTTCTGACCCTGCTGAATCACGGCATCCTGGATGGCTCCCTGCGGACCCTGTTCGGCTGGGAAGTGCCGGAGCTGCTGTACAACGTGCCGGTGACCATCCTCGGCATGGTCTACGTGTATCTGCCATTCATGCTGTTTCCGATGGCTCTGGGGGTGTCGATGATTCCCGAGTCCTGTCGTGAGGCGGCCTTCGACATGGGGGCTACCCGTAGCCAGGTGTTCCGTGAAGTGGAAATACCGCTGGCCATGCCCGGCATCCTGATCGGCGCGCTGCTCACCTTTGTGCTGGTTCTCGGTTCGATTTCCGAGGCCAAGATCCTCGGTGGCCAGTCTGTGATCATGATCGCCCACGACATCGAAACCGCCTTTACCTATGCGCAGAACTGGCCGTTGGGCTCGGCACTGTCGACCCTGCTGATTCTGCTGACCGGGGTGCTGGTGATTGGCCTGCTGTCCAAGCTCAACCTCGACAAACTGCTGTCCCGCAAATAGGAGTCCGTCATGGATACACCATCAAGTGCTTTCGGAAGCCGGGCCAGCGAACGTGCCATGAGGATCTGGACCCTGGTCGTCCTCGCCTTCATCTACCTGCCCATGGTGGCGGTGGTGCTGGCTTCCCTGTCCAAGATCCGGTTCTTCATGTTCCCGATCAAGTCCTGGTCTCTGGAGTGGTATGGCTCGGTTCTCGGTTCCATCGAGATCCGGGACTACCTCTGGACCTCTGTGCTCATTGCGGCGCTGGTCACGCTGATCTCGGTGTTGCTGGCCATTGCCGGCGCACTGGCCTTTGCCCGCTATGACTGGAAGGGACGAACCCTGTACCAGAAGCTCATTCTGCTGCCGATCTTCTTCCCCCAGGCGGTGCTCGGGCTGGCCATCCTGTTGTGGTCCTCGGCCTGGGACATTGCCCCCGGCTGGGAGCTGGCGGTGTTCGCTCACCTGGTCTGGATCGTGCCGGTGGTCACGCTGGTGATCAGCATTCAGGTCTATGGCTTTGACCCGGCGGTGGAGGAGGCGGCGTTCGACCTGGGCGCTTCCCGCTGGCAGGTGTTCAAAGAGATCACTCTGCCCATTCTGTGGCCCGGTATCTTCTCCGGTGCCCTGTTCGCGTTCCTGCTGTCTTGGGGCAACTTTCCGCTTTCAACCTTCACCACGGGCGCCGAGCAGACCATTCCGGAATGGCTCTACGCCAAGATGGTGGCCGGTTATACGCCCCAGGTTCCGGCACTGGGCACACTGACCACGCTGCTGGCCGGGATTCTGCTGCTGGGCGGGTACTGGCTCGGAACCCGCGGCCGCAAGCAGTAATCAGGGAGACAGTCACTATGAATGCCAATGCACAATTCGACGAGCTGCCCAGGGACGATCAGCTCTATATCATCGAGGGAATTGCCAGGCAGGCCCTGCCCGAATGGGGCCTGCCGGTGGACTCTCCCATGACCCTGCTGAGTCTGTCAGAGAACGCCACCTACCGGGTGGACGCCGCAGACCGGCGGGAGCCGCTGGTGCTTCGCGTGCACCGGCCGGGTTATCACAGCCGCAACGCCATTGATACCGAACTGGCGTGGATGGCGGCCCTGCAAAAAGACATGGGCATCAAAACACCGCAGGCCATTCCGACTCTGGAGGGTGAATACGTGGTGTCCGGCGAAAGCCGGTATGGCCCGGACAGCCAGTCGAGGTTTGTTGATCTGTTCGAGTTCATCGAAGGCGATGCACCGGACGAATCGGAACTGCTGGCGCCCTTTGAACGACTGGGTCGGATGACCGCCCAGTTGCATCTGCACGCCCGGGACTGGCAGCGCCCGCCGTATTTTGAGCGCCTGGTCTGGGATTACGACGGCTGCCTGGGCGCGGTGAAGAACTGGGGCGACTGGCGGGAAGCGCCGGGCCTGGATGCCGATGACATCCAGCTGCTCGATCAGGCCCAGGAAACCCTCCGCCGCCGGCTGGAAGCCTTTGGCAAAGGGCCGGATCGTTTCGGCCTGATCCACTCTGACCTGCGACTGGCCAACCTGCTGGAGAACGGTGGTGAGACCCGGGTGATTGATTTTGACGACTGCGGCCTGGGCTGGTTCCTGTACGACCTGGCCTCGGCCCTGAGCTTCATCGAGACCCGGCCCGATATCCCGGATTTGGTCAGTGCCTGGCTGTCCGGTTACCGGTCCGTGGCCGACCTCTCCGGGGAGGAGGAAGCCGAAATCCCCACGTTCATTCTGTTGCGGCGCATGACCCTGCTGGCCTGGGTCGGATCCCACCCCACAGCCGACATGGCGGTGGAGCAGGGTGAATCCTTTGCAGCCGATACCGTAGCCCTGGCCCGTGCCTATCTGTCGAAACCGGACGGGTCCCCCAACACACTGTGAGGCAATTCATGACATCCGAAAAGAAAGCCGCCTTCCTAGAGCGCACCAAACAGGTATGGAACCCGGGCAAAACCCAGGACTGGCAGGACCGGGGCGTCGATATTGTGATCGACCGGAGGGAAGGGTACTGCTTCTGGGATCTGGACGGGGCAAGACTGATCAACATGCACCTGAATGGCGGTGTCTATAACCTGGGCCACCGCAACCCTGAAGTGATCGAAGCGGTCACAGAAGCCATGCAGTATTTTGACATCGGCAACCACCATTTCCCGGCGATCAAGCGCACCGAACTGGCGGAAAAACTGCTGGAAACGGCGCCGGATGGGCTCAGGTACGCCATCTTCGCCAGCGGCGGCGGCGAGGCGATTGATATAGCCCTGAAGTCCGCCCGCCACGCCACCGGGCGCAAGAAAATCGTCTCCCTGGAGAACTGCTACCACGGCCATACCGGGCTAGCGGTCAAAGCCGGTGCGCCCCGGTTTGCAGACCTTTTCCTGTGTGAGCCGGACGCCGACGAATTCTGCCAGGTGCCGTTCAACGACCTGGCCGCCATGGAAGAGGCCCTCCGGGGCGAAGACGTGGCCTGCGTCATCATGGAGACCATTCCGGCCACTTACGGGTTCCCGATGCCGGAGCCGGAATACCTGCAGGGCGTGAAGGCCCTGTGTGAGCGGTACGGTGCCCTCTACATCGCCGACGAGGTACAGACTGGCCTGATGCGCACCGGCACGCTCTGGGGCATTGACGGCTATGGCGTGACACCGGACCTGCTGGTGACCGGCAAGGGCCTGTCCGGCGGCATCTATCCGATTGCTGCTGTGCTTGTCTCGGAGCAGGCCGGTGCCTGGCTTCGGGAAGACGGCTGGGCGCACATGTCCACCTTTGGCGGTGCCGAAATCGGCTGTGCCGCCGCGCTGAAAGTCCTGGAAATCACCCAGCGGCCGGAGACCGTGGCCCGTGTTGACCGGCTCAGCACCTTTTTCGCCAACGAACTGGCCCGGCTCAAGGGCAAGCACGAGGGCTTCCTGAAAGGTATTCGCCAGAACGGTCTGATCATTGGCCTGGAGTTTGAAGGGCCGAAAGGGGCCGAACCGGTTACCCGGGCCCTTTACGAAAACGGCGTCTGGGCCATCTTCTCCGCCCTGGACCCGTCGGTGCTGCAATTCAAACCGGGGCTGCTGATGAGCGACGAACTGGCCAGTGAGGTCATCGAACGCCTGGATCAGGCCATCGAGCAGGCCCGCGACGCCATAACCGAAACCACTTCCGAGGAATAACCGATGATTTCATCCATTGAAGGACTCTCCGTACTCGTCACCGGCAGCAGCAAAGGTATCGGCAAGGGCATAGCCACGTCGTTCGCCGCCTCCGGCGCCCGCGTGACGGTAGTCGCCCGCACCGAAGCGGCGGCAATGGCAACCGTTGAGGAAATCAAACAGGCCGGCGGCACCGCCATCGCCTGTGCCGCTGATGTTACCAAACGGGACCAGATGGACGCGGCCGTCGCGGCCAGCGTTGAAGCCTTTGGTGGCCTGGACGTGCTCTGTGCCAACGCCGGGATTTTCCCTTCCGCCAGTCTGGAGGAAATGACCGAAGACCAGTGGGATGAAGTGCTGGACACCAACCTCAAGGGGACTTTCATCAGTGTCCAGGCGGCGCTGCCGGCGCTGAAGAAAAGCCAGGCCGGGCGCGTGGTGCTGACCTCCTCCATCACCGGCCCGATTACCGGTTTCCCCGGCTGGTCCCACTATGGCGCCAGCAAGGCAGGCCAGCTAGGCTTTCTGCGTACAGCGGCGATTGAGCTGGGCAAATACCAGATCACCATCAACGCCGTGATGCCGGGCAACATCATCACCGAAGGGCTGGAAGGCATGGGGCAGAACTATCTGGACCAGATGGCCGCCTCCATCCCCCTGAAGCGACTGGGGGATACCACCGACATCGCCTCGGCGGCCATGTTCTTTGCCTCCCGCGAGGCCGGTTATGTGACTGGCCAGACTATCGTGGTGGATGGCGGCCAGGTGCTGCCTGAATCGCTTGAAGCGATGGAATAAACCGAACCGACGCCAGGGGAGTTCAACATGGGTGGTTTTTCCCAGATAGCCGGTGGTGAGCGCTGGCATTTCGAGGATCTGAGATCACTGCTGGCCTGCGCCACGCCCCTGCGTTCCGGCGACTGTCTGGCCGGGGTGGCGGCCCGTTCCGAAACCGAGCGGGTCGCCGCCCAGATGGCCCTGGCGGAACTGCCGCTGAGCCACTTTCTCCAGGAGGCCGTCATCCCCTACGAGGAGGATGAGGTCACCCGCCTGATTGTGGATAGTCACGATGCTGCCGCGTTTGCCCCGGTCAGTCACCTGACCGTGGGCGATTTTCGCAACTGGCTTCTGAGTCACCAGGCCGACAGCCAGGCCCTGGCTTCGCTGGCTCCGGGCCTGACGCCGGAAATGGTGGCGGCGGTCTCCAAGATCATGCGGGTGCAGGACCTGATTCTGGTCGGCCGCAAGACCCGGGTCGAAACCGCTTTCCGCAACAGCATGGGCCAGGAAGGGCGCATGGCCACGCGTCTGCAGCCGAACAGCCCGACAGACAATGTCTCCGAGATCGCCGCCAGCGTGCTCGATGGCCTGCTGTACGGCAACGGCGATGCCATGATCGGTATCAACCCGGTCTCCGACAACTTCGCGGCCATCGGGGACCTGCTGGACATGCTGGATTCAGTGATCCGGCAATACGACATTCCCACCCAGTCCTGCGTGCTGACGCACATCACCTCCACCATTGAACTGATTGAGCGGGGCAAGCCGGTGGACCTGGTGTTCCAGTCGATTGCAGGCACCGAAGCCGCCAATCGTAGCTTTGGGGTCTCGCTGGACCTGCTTGAGCAGGGGTATCAGGCCGGGCTCAGCCTTAACCGCGGCACCCGGGGCCAGAACCTGATGTATTTTGAAACCGGGCAGGGCAGCGCCCTGTCGGCGGATGCCCATCACGGTGCCGATCAGCAGACGCTCGAAGCCCGTGCCCATGCCGTGGCCCGTCGATATAACCCCTTCCTGGTCAATACCGTGGTGGGCTTTATCGGCCCCGAATACCTCTATGACGGAAAACAGATTATCCGGGCCGGGCTGGAGGATCACTTCTGTGGCAAGTTACTGGGTGTGCCCATGGGCTGTGACATCTGTTACACCAACCATGCCGAAGCCGACCAGGACGACATGGACGCCCTGCTGACCATGCTGGGCACGGCCGGGGTGAATTTCATCATGGGCATTCCCGGCGCTGACGACATCATGCTCAATTACCAGAGCACGTCGTTTCACGATGCGCTGTACCTGCGCAACCTGCTCGGCCTGCGGCCCACCCCGGAATTCGAACAATGGCTGCAGCGAATGGCCATTATGGATTCGGGGGCCGGTGCGCTGGCACCGGGCAGCCAGCTGCCGGAAGCCTTCGGAACGGCCATTGAATCCGCAATCGGAAAGGTGGACACATGACAGACCCTGTGGAAAGGAATCCCGCCGTTGCTGACCCCTGGCAGGACCTCCGGCGCATCACCCGCGCCCGCATCGCGCTGGGCCACGCCGGTGCCAGCCAGCCAACCCGGGCCCACCTGGAATTCCAGCTCGCCCATGCCAAGGCCCGGGATGCTGTGCATACCGCCCTGGACGGCGCGGCGCTGGTTGATGGCGTCGACCGCCTCGGAGTGCCCTGCTGTGAAGTGGAAAGCCAGGCGCCGGACCGGGTGACGTACCTGACCCGCCCGGATCTTGGCCGGCAACTGTCCGAGCGGTCCGTTGGCTGCCTCGAAAAGATGGGGGCGGGGCCGGATGCTCCGCCGCCGGATCTGGCCATTGTGCTGGCGGATGGTCTGTCGGCGCGGGCCGTGCAGGATCATGGCCTGGCGATGCTGGAACGGTTATTGAAGGTGGCGGCGGACAACCACTGGTCGGTGGCACCGGTGGTGATCGCCAATCAGGCCCGGGTGGCCCTGGGTGATGACATCGGCGAAAGGCTCAATGCCCGACTGCTGGTGATGCTGATCGGCGAACGGCCGGGGCTCAGTTCCCCCGACAGCCTGGGAGCCTATCTGACCTACGCGCCCCGCCAGGGCCTGCACGACGACGCCCGCAACTGTATTTCCAATATCCGGCCGGAAGGTCTGGGGTACGGGGCGGCAGCGTTCCGGCTGGAAGCGTTAATGAAAGGTTCGATCAGCCGGCAGTTATCCGGTGTCAGCCTGAAAGACGATTCCGAGCCCATGGTGGTGGAGGAAGACAAGGCCAGGATCGGCAATTTTCTGACCGGCCAGTAACAGCAAAGCCGGCGCGAGGCCGGCTTTTATTTCGGCTGCCCGTGAGGGGCATCCGACGGCTAACGACAACCCCTTACAGAGGCGTAACGTTCTCCGCCTGTGGGCCTTTCGGTCCCTGGGTTACGGTGAACTGCACCTGCTGGCCTTCAGCCAGAGTGCGGAAACCGCTTGCGTTGATTGCACTGTAGTGAACAAAAACGTCACTGCCGCCTTCCTGGGCGATGAAGCCAAAGCCCTTGGATTCGTTGAACCACTTAACATGGCCGGTTTTGGTGTCGGACATCGATCTATCCTGTATCTGTATAACTGGAAACTGCCCTCACGGGACATGGTCTGCGCTGGAAGATCCGTAGAGTACTGAGGAAGGGCAACGAAGAGCCTGGGCAGGACGTTGTAACACATTCACAAAATACCGCTGCGGAAAGTCACAGCAATTTTCAGTATAGACCGGATGCGGGGACCGTCAATTGTTTTTTTTGTGACCAATCGCCCGTTTTAAATAGCTAAAAAACAAGAACTTGTCATCACCCTGACACAAAGAGGCCGACTGCCTTTCGGCAGCCGGCCTCCGGTTTTGTCGTGAAAGTAGGGTGCGAACTACTGGCTGAACTTGGAGCTGATCTCGTCCAGGATGGCCGGATCGTCAATGGTGCTCGGCACGTTGTACTCCTCACCGTTGGCAATCTGGCGGATCACCCGCCGCAGGATCTTGCCGGAACGGGTCTTGGGCAGCCGTTCGACCACAATGGCCCGGCGGAAGCAGGCGATGGCGCCGATCTTGTCGCGGACCATCTCCACCAGTTCCTCTTCGAGTTCATCCTGGTCGATGGTGGCGCCGTCTTTCATCAGTACCAGGCCGATGGGAATCTGACCCTTGAGCTCATCCTGGGCACCCACCACACAGCATTCGGCGATGGCCGGATGGGAGGCGACGACTTCCTCCATTTCGCCGGTGGACAGGCGGTGGCCCGCCACGTTGATGACATCATCGGTGCGGCCCATGATGAACACATAGCCGTCATCGTCGACAAACCCGCCGTCACCGGAGGTGTAGAAGCCGGGAATGGTCTTGAGGTAACTGTTCTGGAAGCGCTCGTCGTCACCCCAGACCGTCATCAGGCAGGACGGTGGCAGCGGCAGTTTGACCGCTACCTGGCCCTGTTCGCCGGCGGCGACCTGGTGGCCGTCCGGGTCCACGACCTGAACGTTGAAGCCGGGGGAGGGCACCGTGGCAGAGCCCGGCTTGGTGTCCATGGGCTCAATGCCAATCGGATTACAGCAGATGGCCCAGCCGGTCTCGGTCTGCCACCAGTGGTCGAGCACGGGCAGGCCGGTGTGTTCCTTGAGCCACTCGTAGGTGGGCGGGTCCAGGCGCTCGCCCGCCAGGAAGATGCGCTTGAGGGACGAGACATCGTACTTGGCCAACTGGTCGGCTTCCGGGTCTTCCTTGCGCACGGCGCGGAAGGCGGTCGGGGCCGTGAAAAGCATGTTTACCTTGTGGTCCTGAACCACGCGCCAGAAGGCGCCGGAATCCGGTGTTTTCACCGGCTTGCCTTCGTACAGGATGGTGGTGCAGCCGTTGAACAGCGGGGCGTAGACAATGTAGCTGTGGCCAACCACCCAGCCCACGTCCGAGGCTGCCCAGAACACGTCGCCCGGATCGGCGTCGTAAACCAGTTTCATGCTGTACTTCAGCGCCACCGCGTGGCCGCCGTTGTCCCGCACCACGCCCTTGGGCTTACCGGTGGTGCCGGAGGTGTACAGAATGTACAGCGGATCAGTGGATTTGACCGGCACCGGATCGGCTGGCTGGGCGTTGGCGACCATGTCGTTCCACTCCACGTCCCGGCCTTCCTGCAGGGTGGCGGT
Organism: Marinobacter oulmenensis; assembly: GCF_014201735.1. GTDB lineage: Bacteria > Pseudomonadota > Gammaproteobacteria > Pseudomonadales > Oleiphilaceae > Marinobacter > Marinobacter oulmenensis. The sequence goes on from NZ_JACHFE010000008.1 coordinate 174,616, forward strand.
GGCCTGTGGCCTTTGATAGACCACGCAGGTATCCGGCTTGTGGTTGGCTTCTTCGATGGCCTTGTCGACCAGCGGCTTGTATTCAATGACCCGTGAGATTTCGATGCCGCAGGACGCGGTGATCAGCGCCTTGGGCTTGGCGTCATCGATGCGCACCGCCAGTTCGTGAGAGGCAAAGCCGCCGAACACCACCGAATGAATGGCACCCAGGCGGGCGCAGGCCAGCATGGCAATGGCGGCCTGGGGAATCATCGGCATGTAGATGATGACGCGGTTACCCTTGCCGACGTTCTGGTCACGCAGGGCGCCGGCGACACGGGCCACTTCGTCCCGCAGTTCGTTGTAGGTGAAGGTCTGCTGGCTGTTGGTCACCGGGGAATCGTAAATCAGGGCAGTCTGGTCGCCACGGCCGGCCCGGATGTTGGCGTCCAGTGCCACGTCACTGGTGTTCATCACACCATCGGGGAACCACTCACCATGGCCGTTGTCCAGCGGCTGCCAGATCGTCTTGGGCGGTTCGATCCAGTCGATTTGCTCAGCCTGCTCGCGCCAGAAGTCATCCCGCTGGTCGATCGACCGGCGGAACTCACTGTTGTAACTCATGGGCTCTCCCCTCTGTTGTGCGTATATTGTTCTATGTTTGTTAACAATAACTGTAGAAAAATACGCCAATTTGGGTAGTAGACCCTAGTCGTAGTCACTCGATTGTTAACAGTTTATCGTTATTCGAATTGATCTCAGTCACCTCGGCGGAGACGTTGCCCTGGCCGAAGTGGGCCCGTATGGTCTGGCCCGGGGAGAGCTGTTCGGCATTGCGGACAATCGTGTTGTCATCATCCCTGACAATGGAATAACCACGGCCCAGGGTCGCCAGCGGACTGACCAGTTGCAGGTTCTGGGCAATGTGCTGAAGCTGCTCCTGCTGGTGCTGCAGGCGGCTCTGGAAGGCTTTGGCCAGGCGCTCGTCAAGCTGCTGGACGCGCTCACCGGCGGTATCCAGCGCCCGCCGGGGAGACTGCATGGCCAGCCGTTGCTGCAGGTGACCGGTGCGCACCCGGTGGGCTTCCAGGCGTTGCTTCAGGCTCCGGTGCAGGCGCGTATCCAGTTCGTCCATGCGCTGGGCCTTTTCCTGAAGCTCCCTGCGTGGGTCCCGAAGGCGGGCCGAAAGGTGCTCCAGCCGGGTATGCTGGCGCTGCAGGTAGCGGTCTGTCGCCTGGGCCAGCCGGGTGGACTGGCCATCCAGCCGTGCCAGCCATTCCCGCTGGTCCGGGGATACCTTCTCGGCAGCGGCCGAAGGCGTGGGCGCCCTTAGGTCCGCCACAAAATCCGAAATACTTACATCCACTTCGTGGCCCACCGCGCTCACTGTCGCGATGGGGCAGGCCGCAATGGCGCGGGCAACGGCTTCCTCGTTGAAGCACCAGAGGTCTTCCAGGGAACCGCCGCCCCGGCCGATGATCAGTACATCTGCCACGCCATGGGCCTGGGCACGTTCAATCGCGCCGACAATCTCGGCGGTGGCAGCCTGGCCCTGGACCGCTGTGGGGTAGAGGGTGACCGGTATCGCCGGGCAGCGGCGCGCCAGTACTGTCAGGATGTCGTGGATGGCCGCGCCGGTCGGGGAGGTGATCACGCCGATGTGCCTGGGGGTGGTCGGCACCGGTTTCTTGCGCGCCGGATCAAACAGACCCTCGGCCTGAAGCTTCATCTTCAGGGCCTCGAACGCCTGCTGCAACTGGCCCAGACCGGCGGGTTCCAGGTGTTCGACAATGATCTGGAAATCGCCCCGGTTTTCGTAGAGCGTGACCTTGCCGCGGATGCGGATCTGGTCGCCGTCTCTGGGCGCGGAGCGCAGGCGGCGGTTGGCACCCCGGAACATGGCGCAGCGGATCTGGCACTTTTCATCCTTGAGGGTGAAATACCAGTGGCCGGATGACGGCCGGGACAGCCCGGAGATTTCTCCCTCCACCCAGACCTGCATGAAACTGGATTCCAGCAGGTGCCGGGCCTGGCGGTTGAGTTCGCTGACAGACAGTGCCCTGGGCCGGGCATCGGGATAGCCGGTCTGCAGACCGGAAGGGTGCTGGTCATTCATACGCAATAGCCGAAGGGGGAGGTTAAAATTATCGGAATTTCAATCAGATGCAAACAAACGGCAATAAACCCTGCGGTTTACTGTAATCAGGCATGACTCTATAATAGGCCGATTAAGGATTTTGCTTTGCCGCATCGTTGCTTATGCGGCGCGCAAGTTCTCAACTTAGCACGTTCAAAAGGCGGATCCCAATGCTGCGTATTGCCGAAGAAGCCCTCACATTCGACGATGTTCTCCTTGTGCCCGGATATTCCGAGGTTCTGCCCCATCAGGTCGACCTGCAGACGCACCTGACCAAGAATATCAAACTCAATATTCCGCTGGTTTCGGCGGCCATGGATACCGTCACCGAGGCGGAACTGGCCATCGCAATGGCTCAGGAAGGCGGCATCGGCATCATGCACAAGAACATGTCGGCCCAGCAACAGGCGGCCGCGGTTCGCAAGGTCAAGAAATTTGAGAGCGGCGTGGTGAAGGATCCCATCACGGTGTCTCCGGATACCACCGTACGTGAGCTGGTGGACATCACCATGGCCAACAACATCTCCGGCCTGCCGGTGGTGGACGGTAACGACCTGATCGGCATTGTGACCGGCCGTGATATCCGCTTTGAAAGCCGGATGGACACGCTGGTTCGGGACATCATGACACCCAAGGAAAAGCTGATCACCGTCAAGGAAGGGGCTGACGTTGAAGAGGTCAAGGCGCTGCTGCACCGTCACCGCATCGAGAAAGTGCTAGTGGTGAACGACGGTTTTGAACTGCGTGGGCTGATCACCGTCAAGGACATCCAGAAAGCCAAGGACTACCCCCTGGCGTGCAAGGATGAGCAGGGCCGTCTGCGTGTGGGCGCGGCTGTCAGCACCGGTGGCGATACCGAAGAGCGCATTGCTGCACTGGCCGAAGCCGGCGTGGACGTGATCGTTGTCGACACCGCTCATGGCCATTCCCGTGGCGTGATCGAGCGGGTTCGCTGGGTGAAAGAGCATTACCCGCAGGTGCAGGTGATCGGCGGAAACATCGCGACCTCTGACGCAGCCCTCGCACTGGCCGACGCCGGCGCGGATGCGGTGAAAGTCGGCATTGGCCCCGGTTCCATCTGTACAACCCGTATTGTGGCTGGTATTGGCGTGCCCCAGATTTCCGCCGTTTCCAACGTGGCGGCCGCTCTCAAAGACCGTGGCGTTCCGCTGATCGCAGACGGCGGTGTACGGTTCTCCGGTGACATCGCCAAGGCACTGGCAGCCGGCGCCCACTGCGTGATGATCGGCAGCCTGCTGGCCGGTACCGATGAAGCACCGGGCGAAGTCGAACTGTTCCAGGGCCGCAGCTACAAAGCCTATCGCGGCATGGGCTCCCTGGGCGCCATGGGGCAGGGCTCCAGTGACCGGTACTTCCAGGACGCCAGCAAAGGCGTTGATAAACTGGTGCCGGAAGGCATTGAAGGCCGGGTGGCCTGCAAGGGCCCGATGCGCAACATCGTGCACCAGCTGGTGGGCGGCATTCGCGCCTCCATGGGCTACACTGGCAGCGCCACCATGGATGAGATGCGCACCAAGCCGGAATTTGTGCGCATTACCAATGCCGGTATGCGGGAGAGTCACGTACACGACGTGACCATCACCAAGGAATCGCCCAACTACCGAATTGGTTAATCCATACCTGATCTGATGCGGCCCGGTTTTCCGGGCCGCGCTGTTTGTTGACTGCCGAGGACTCCATGGCCCAGAACATCCACGACCACCGCATCCTGATTCTCGATTTCGGCTCCCAGTACACGCAGCTGATTGCCCGCCGTGTTCGGGAAATCGGTGTGTACTGTGAAATCAAACCCTTCGATATCAGCGATGAAGAGCTGAACGATTTCAACCCCAAAGGCATTGTCCTGGCCGGCGGCCCGGAATCCGTGACCCAGCTGGGTGGGCCGCGGGCACCGGAAGGCCTGTTTGAACGCGGCATTCCCATCCTGGGTATCTGCTATGGCATGCAGACTATGGCGGAACAGATGGGTGGCCGGGTGGCCAGCTCCGAGAAACGTGAGTTTGGTTATGCCCAGGTCAAGGTGCGGGCGAAGGGCCCGCTGCTGGCGGATATCACCGATCACCTGACCCCGGCCGGCGATTCCCTGCTGGATGTCTGGATGAGTCACGGCGATAAAGTGGTCGCCATGCCGGAAGGCTTTGAACTGCTGGCCTCCACCGAGAGTGCCCCGATTGCCGCCATGCAGGACCTGGAGCGCAAGCTATTCGGTGTTCAGTTCCACCCGGAGGTGACGCACACCCTGCAGGGCAAGCGGATTCTGGAGCACTTCGTGCTGACCATCTGCCAGTGCGAGGCGCTCTGGACCCCGGCCAAGATTGTTGATGATGCCGTTCGCCAGATTCGCGAGCAGGTGGGTGGCGAGAAAGTCCTGCTGGGCCTCTCTGGCGGTGTGGATTCCTCGGTGACGGCCGCACTGCTGCACAAGGCGATTGGCGACCAGCTCACCTGCGTGTTCGTGGACAATGGCCTGCTGCGCCTGCACGAAGGCGACCAGGTGATGGACATGTTCTCCAGCAACATGGGTGTAAAAGTCATCCGAGTGGATGCCGAAGACCTGTTCCTCTCCAAGCTCAAGGGCGTGGACGACCCCGAGCAGAAGCGCAAGATCATCGGCAACACCTTCATTGACGTGTTCGATGATGAGGCTGCCAACATCAAGGATGTGAATTGGCTGGCCCAGGGCACCATCTACCCGGATGTGATCGAATCCGCCGCCTCCAAAACCGGCAAGGCCCATGTGATCAAGTCCCACCATAACGTGGGCGGTCTGCCGGAAACCATGAAGCTCAAGCTGGTGGAACCCCTGCGCGAGCTGTTCAAGGACGAGGTGCGCAAGATTGGCCTGGAACTGGGCCTGCCGTACGACATGGTCTACCGCCACCCGTTCCCGGGGCCGGGCCTGGGCGTACGTATCCTGGGTGAGGTGAAGAAAGAATACGCCGAGATCCTGCGCCGCGCCGATGCCATCTTCCTGGAAGAGCTGCACCGGGCCGACCTGTACCACAAAACCAGCCAGGCCTTTGCGGTATTCCTGCCGGTCAAATCCGTCGGCGTGGTGGGTGACGCCCGCCGCTACGAATACGTGATCGCCGTGCGCGCCGTGGAAACGGTGGACTTCATGACCGCGCGCTGGGCGCGCCTGCCGTACGAACTGCTGGAAACCGTCTCCAACCGGATTATCAACGAGATTTCCGGTGTTTCCCGGGTGACTTACGATGTGTCGTCCAAGCCGCCGGCCACGATTGAGTGGGAATGATTCGGTGACTTTGCAGTGAGCTAAAAAAACCGCCTTCGGGCGGTTTTTTTATTGGCAGAACAGATGTTGCGAGGGTGTCATTGGGCTAGGCCGAGCGTAGAAGAATTACACCTTAAAGTCGGAGCTATACGACAACTGACGCAAAACTCCTTGAGTCTTGCCGTTATGGCTCTCAAGGCATTGAAAAGTATGCGCTTTAGTTTTTGATGCCTGTAAATAAGCGAATTGGTGATCTGAGGCAAACCCGACAATTGACGCCTATTTCGAGGAGAGCTACTGTAAATAATCAGTAGGTTTCTGATATAGAGCGAAAAATGGCGAGTAGCTTTGGTGTTGGCGCGGGGATAGGCGCGTTCTGGATAGACGTCATTTGTCGTTGAATTAGCTGTTGAACTAAACCGCTTCGCGGTAGCGGTGAGACTGAGAATTTCCGCAGAGTGAGGGTAGTTGGCGGATACTTTTGAATGGCCCAGGTGGG
>NZ_JACHFE010000009.1 GCF_014201735.1 Marinobacter oulmenensis
GGCTTTGAACTGCGCACCGACGCCTACGGCGCCATCCGGGCCAACGAAGGCCTGTACCTCACCAGTTGGGGCCAGATCGGCGCCAGCGGCGACCAGCTCGACCTCAGCCCGGCGAGACAACAGATCCAGAGCGCCTGGCAACTGAGCGACAGCCTCAGCCAGAGTGCCGCTGACCACAACGCCGAGGCCCTAAACGCCACCGCCTACCTCAAACAGGCCGGAGACGACGCTGACGACAGCTACGGCACCAGCGAACAGCTCACCGACAGTGACCAGAGCAGCGCCGCTGGCGCCAGTGACAGCGGTGGCCGGGGCGAAGCCGCAAGGATGAAAGCCCCCTGGCTGCACCTGGCCTCACCGGCCGGCATCACAATGAGCACCCCGGAATCCAGCCACCTGGCCCAGGGCAAATCCCTGAGCGTGGCCACGGGCGAAGACGTCAACATCGCCACCGGCAAAAGCCTGGTGGCCTCCATCTCCGAAGCCCTGTCGCTGTTCGTGCAGAAGGCCGGCATCAAGCTGTTTGCGGCCAGAGGCAAGGTGCAGGTGCAGGCCCAGAGTGACGCCATGGAGCTGACGGCAGAGAAAGGCGTCCAGGTCACGTCTACCGAAGGTGTCATCAAGGTCAGCGCCGAGCAAGGCATCCTGTTGCAGAGTGGCGGCGGTTACATCCGCATTGAGAATGGCGACATCGAGGTGCACTGCCCGGGTACCGCGGATTTCAAGGGTGCCCAGCACAACTTCTCTGGGCCTGGCAGTCTGTCTACCAGCTTCGAGGAACTTCCGGATTCCCCGGGACCCTATGAACAGTTTTTCACCCTGACCGACAAAGAGTCGGGTGAGGCGCTTCCCTATGCCAGTTACCGTGTCGAAACTGCGGAAGGCGAGGTCTTTGAAGGACGTGCCGATGGCGATGGTATAACCCGGAAAATCCTGACCCGGACCCCCGAAACCCTGAAACTGACGATTCTTGATCGCCTTGATGATGCACAAAAGGAGCAAAAAACAGCAGGGCCAGGAAAATGGGTAACAACGGATGTAAATAAAAGGGGTATTCGTAATTTTTTCCAAATGTTAGTTAAAAGAACTGAAACTATCGGTGATGAAGGTCGCCTTTGGGGTTCGGATGGAAAAGATTTTGAAGGGACTGTGCAAGATGTTACTCAAACTTGGACAGCTTTAAGTGCCAGTGAAACGCGAGCACTTACAGAACAAGGTTTAGTTTCAGTGACACATACTTATGGTGATACAAGAGTCATAACTCAAACTTATCTAGAAGGCCCCGATGACTGGCATCGCAGTGGTAAATCTTGGCATTGGCAGCCCGCAGTTCGTCGGGAAGAATTTGAATTTGTTGATAGTCAAAATCCGTAGGTTAAACGCATGAAGAATTTTAATAGACACAGAATGGTTTTTTATATATGGGCACTTTTTGATTTTCTGCATATAGCTATTTACTCAGTAAATAGCTATCGCCTGGGGAATTTTCCATACGCTACTGATTTTATTTCTACGTTAGAGAATATATCCTCTCATGGTGGAGTTGTTTCTGGTGGAATGGTGCTTTTCTCATGGCTGCTTGAACTATCTATTTTGGCTAGTTTGATCATGTTCTTGTTAATGAAAAGCAAAGTTAAGGCTCTATGCTATATGCAAACGCCGTTCCGATTAATTTTTTCAGTGCCTTCGCTCTCTATCATGCTTCCATTTTTTAATTTATTTGGAGGCGTTAGTGCAATTGTATTAATAATAATGGTTATTATGTCTGAGGTGTTAAAGGTTTATTCTTTAAAAAAATGGGCATAATCAGAGCTTTTTAAACACTCGAAAGCCCAGCCTCAGATCTGGGCTACTTGTTTAAATCAGAAGTAAAATCAATTGTTTGTAGTAAGCGGTAATGATGTAGGTTGTGCCGATGGTAAAGCCAGCTTGCCCTAACCAAAACCCCGCGTTCTCAATAACTAAGTGCAACACCCTCTGATCAAGTATCCTTCTGCCAGGCCAAAGGCTCCATCGACTGCTATGAACCGCCCGGCGGCTACATGATGGCCTTTGCCGGCGTGAATCTCGGCAAGTTCCGCATTCTGGCGAAGGCAGGCTTTTGCTTCGGGGTAGGGGCCAAAGGCAAGCTAACGCTGGAAGTCGATGCCGACCTGATCTGGGAGTTCGCTCAATGGGTGGCTTACCAACTCAAGAACATCAATTATGAGCGGCTGGACTTTATTGATGATGAGGCCTTTGAGACGTTGTCCACTATTGTGTCCCTGGCTTTAGAATCCGGCGAAGAGTTAAAGGAATATATGCTGGAAACAACGCGCCAAGTCGCAAACTATGCCCAAAACACATGGGAGCAACTTGAGTCTGGTATAGAGGCTGCAGATCGGCGCGCCCGGTTGGCTGAGCGAATCGATACCAACCCGGATCTACTGAAATACACCTCTCCCGATACCAAGGGGCAATTGATCCATCAGTTAATACAAGCCAATGCGGCGGATATCGTTGACCCTAGAGGGCAGGAATGGGATCCACGGGATTCTTCTTTCTGGAAGGCAGGAATCTTGACGGCCCGGAAAAAAGCGATCATACAGATCTTCACCTGGGTACAGTCCCAGGCGGAATTCGACAATATCATGCAGCGGGTTATACCAACCATTGGTGGTCCCATCATTAGCAGCGAAGAGGGGAAACGCCGCGTTCAGGCATTCCTGGATATAGGCGAAGTCGATTGGCCTATCGTCTCTTTTTTCTATACGGACTTTGATGGCAATCTGCAGCGCTTTTACGAACATCTACGCCCCATGGCTTCCAAAGGTACGCCCATCGTTCGGAATGACATGACGGATTATCTAGCACAGGATGACACCGCACCAAGCTTCGATCGCCCTTGTTTTAACGAAACGCAGTGCCGTGTCGGGTAGATGGTTCGAACGGTATAAGACGCTCAGGACTTCGTTCCCAGAACGATCATTGGGCTTGATTGACTACACACCGGAACGTACTCATTAGCGCAGTTTGTTTCATGCCGGCATATTTTTCCGGATGATCAGATTCCTTTGGTGGTATGAGTGCCAGATCGGGATTGTAAGGTGATCGGATGACCGTCACCATCCCCAGGAAACTGCCGGCTGTTTCTCCCCCGCGGCGTACTTTGAGCTTGCCCGACTCAGGACCAGTTGGGTTAAGCTCCGGTGAGTGTTCGTAGTAATCTGCCCCGTACCAGTCGCTGACCCATTCATAGCCATTGAGCCCCATCTGGTAGACCCCAAGCGGGTTGGGTGGGTATTTTTTTGCCACCGGATACGGTGCATAACGATCATCCGCCGGGCTCGCCTTCCGCCGTTCTTCGCGAGTCGGGTAATTCTTCCCTTTCCGCAAAATACCATCATCGGTGGCGTACGGCATCATTTTCCCCCGGCTGCGAGCGGCATACTCCCATTGAGCCTCGGTCGGTAGCGCATAGGGCCGGCCACTCTGCTCGGACAGCCAGTGGCAATAATCCCTGGCCTGGTACCAGTCCACGCCTGCCGGCACGTTCGGGGCTCGTGTGTGGCTGCTGCTGTTATCGGTATTGATCTTAGGCTGGCCGGTGGCTTCTGTGTAGGTGTCATAGTCCGCGTAGGACACCTGACGGTCCATGATGTAATAGCCATCCAGTGTGACCTTGTGGAGGTGTTTGTCGTCCTGGTTGAAACTCCAAGGTAAGTAGCCTCGGGGATCTTTCGGCCCGAAATCCCCCATCTCAAAGCTGCCGCCTTTCACATAGATCAGGTGTGCCTGGGTTCGCTTGAGCACGGCATCCACGGCCTCTTGGTTATCGGGGGTGGCTTTGCCCAGGGAGCAGGCGGTCAGCGTAACGGCGGAGAGGATTAAGGGGAAAATGGCTGGCTTCATGGTACATCCTTGTTCTATGAAACGGTTACCGCATTGTGCCATAAGTGTGTCTGTGGCGTTATGGCGTCTTTCCATACGTTTTGACTGAGAAGGTGACCGTTCCTCCATTGCTTCGCAGCCCGTATCGGGGCCCTTTGTTTTTTTGCAGCCTACCCCTGCAATGGTTTAACCTCTTTCCACGATAACTAATACTAAAGGCGAACTCTCCCTGAGGGTTCCACCAGGGAAGGGCTATGCCGCTTCGGCGGTATCTGCCGGATTCCATAATGGGGCAGTGCGTTGAAATCCTATAACGAAGGCTCTGCAGCCAACGACGAATTCCAGACAGCGAATACCGGCCTGCATCCAGGTGGGCGGGTGCGTGATCTTGTAGGACACCGGCTGCAGATGCCGGCTCTGCCGTCCCACAGTAAGGCCCGGCCAGAACTGAATCAGCTCATACGTGACAATCTGGTACCGGGGTCGCTGCTGCTCGTTGAGGCTCCGGCGGGCTATGGCAAAACGCATGCGCTGGTCAGTGCTCTGAGTGGAGACGATAGCGGCATTGACCGGACGCGCTGGATTACCCTGAATCCCGGTGATAACGCCCCCTCACGATTCCTGACATTACTGGCATCGGCGCTGGATCAGCCCGATCCGGCGGTATCCGGGAACCAGAACGGTGGTACTTTCGAGGATTATCTGGCCTTCATGCTGGTGGCCAAATCCCGTGATGTCACGGCCCGGGAAGTGCTGGTTATTGACAATGTTCACCATCTGACCAACCCGTCCGTCACCGGCCTTTTGGGCCAACTGGTGGCCAACCTGCCGGACGGTATGGCTATTGCGTTCTGCTCCCGACTTCCCGTGTCCCTGGAGAACCATACGTTGGAACAGGATGGCCAACACCGCTGGCTGGGCCAGGACCAACTGGAGTTTAGCCGCTCTGAAACCTTCGAATTTTTCCGTGATGTGGAGTCGTCGAGCCTGATCACCAGTGTGGCCATTGACAGCCTGTACACGATGACTGAAGGCTGGCCGACACCTCTGGTCCTGTATCGCCGGGAACTGCTGCGTAGTCCGGAAAGAACGCCGCTGCAGGAAAACCCGTTTATTGATCGCTTCATCAAAGATGCGGTGCTGGCCCAGATTACCCCCACACAGCTGTCATCACTGCGTGCCATGGCGGAACTTGACAGCTGTTCTGATGAACTCTTCATGGCCCTGGAACCCACGCTTCCGGACGCCGGGCTGACCCCATCCAGCGCCTTTGAAAGAGGCCTGCCGTTCCGACAGGTGGCTGGCCGGGGCCGATGGTTCCGGCTCAATCCCCTGCTGCAGGCCTGGTTGCAGACGCCCACCATGTCGGGTTATACCACTCGCATGTTGCTGGCCAGCCGCTGGTTTGCCTATCGCAACCAGTTCCCGGAGGCCCTGAAATATGCGCTGCTCTCCGGTGACCATGAGGAAGTCATTCAGATCGCGTCTGAAGGCACAGAATCCCTGCTCCTGGGCCAGGACACCGCCTCACTGTTGATTCTTCGTAAAAGCCTGCCCAATCACCTGCTGGATCGCAGTGCCCGCCTGAGGATCGTGTATGGCTGGGTGCACGCCATTGGCGGCCAGTTCCGCCAGGCCCGCCAGTTGCTGGAGGGCTTCAGCACCGAGGACCAGGCTCAGCAGGAAGCGCGGATACTGGCTTTAAAAGCCTTTATCCTGCGTGGTGAAGGGTATGTGATGCCGGCACTTGAGATGGCCGACCAGGCCCTGGCGATTGGTGGTCTCTCGCCTCAGGCGGAACTGGTCACGCAGATTGTCCGTTCCAGTGCACTGTGTGCGGCGGCGCGCTTCCACGACGCCCGTGAAGCCAACAAAGTGGCCGCCAGGCTAGCGCGGGAGGCCGGTGATTCCGGCTCTGAAGCCCTGTCTGTCTACGGTCATGCCCGTATCGAGTTGGGCAAAGGCGCCCTCGGCTATGCGGAACAATTGTTGCGGACCGGCCTGGACACGGCGATGAACGAACTCAGCCGCCCCGCCAGAATTGGCGAAACCCGGCTGCAGTTGAACCTGGTACTGGTGCTCTGGCATCAGGGTCGCCTCCACGAAGTGGACCGGTTGCTGGTAGCCAGTACCCGCCATGCGGAGAAAACCCGTGACCTTGGGCTGCTGTTGGCGATGGCAGTTCGGGTACTGATGTGCAAGGCTCAGGGCCGAATGGAAGATGCGTTTGTCTGGATCGGCAGGGCTGAGCGAACCATGCACGCGTGGCAGGTTGATGAAGCCCTGTATTTGCCGGTCCTTGAAGCCCTGAAGGCCAGTTGCTGGCTGGCCAGTGGCCAGATGGAAAGTGCCCTGCATGCACTGGAAAAAATTGAACCCTACCGGAGCCAGGGCTGTGTTCCGGAACTGTTTCCGAGTATGCCCGGTCTGCTGGAATGCCTGCGTGTGCGGGTGGATATCGCCGGTGGTGAGCTGGTGCGGGCGCGCCATCACCTCGAGTCGATCACCCGGAGTTACGGTGATTTCCTACCCTGGGGACTTCAGCTCCACACCGGCCTGCTGGAAGTGCTGATATTAATGGAGGAAAAAGGCCCGGCCGCGGCGAGAAAACAGCTTGAAACCGTGGTTCAGCAGGCTGAAGGGGAGCACTTCATCAGCCCGTTCGCTGAATTGCGGGATGAACTGGCCCCGGTGATGGAGAAAAGTTTCCATTATCTTCCCGATACGGATTTCACCCGAGCCCTGGGGCATCTGTTTGGCTGTGAGACAGTGGCTGGAGCAGCAGCTCCACTTGCCGAGCCCATCAGTGACCGGGAACAGGGTGTACTGGAGCTTATCGCACAGGGGCTGTCCAATCAGGACATTGCGGACCGTCTGCATATTTCCCTGCATACGGTCAAAACCCATGCCCGCCGGATCAATGCCAAGCTGGGCGTCAAGTCCCGCACCCAGGCCATTGTCCGGGCCCGGGAGGTCGGGCTGCTGTAAAGCACGTCGAAGACTCAGCCTTCGGCTTTCAACGCTTCGATCCGCTGATCTTTCTCTTCCCAGAGCTGGCTGATCCAGCGCTGGAATGCCACCCGCATTTCCCGGTCGTTTTCATAGTTCATTCCCAGGAACTGTTCAGGAACTTCCCGGACCCGTATATCGATGATAATGCGGCGTACCCGGCCGCTCAGGTAATCCCATATTCCGGGCCGGCCAGCCGGATACACAATGGTGACATCCAGCATCGTGTGAATCATTTCGCCCATGGCGCCGAACACAAACGCGGTTCCTCCGGCACGGGGTTTGAGCAGATTCTTATAGGGTGAGTTCTGCCGCCGGTGCTTTTCCGGTGTGAACCGTGTGCCTTCCATGAAATTGAAGATGGTCACCGGGGTATAGCGGAACTTCTCGCACGCGGCCTGGGTGGCGGCAATGTCCTTGCCTTTCAGCTCGGGGCGCTTGGCGATCTGCTCCTTGGTATGGCGGTGCATGAACGGAAAGTCCAGTGCCCACCAGGCGATGCCCAGCAGAGGCACGTAGATCAGCTGCTTTTTCAGGAAAAACTTCAGTAACGGGATCCGGCTGTTGAGTACGTACTGAATGGCCGGAATATCGGCCCAGCTCTGGTGGTTGCAGGTGACAAAATACCAGTGCTGTCGGCTCAGATGCTCCGCGCCGCGAACGTCCCAGTGCACTTTATGGAAGATCTTCATCAACAGATTGTTGAAGCCAATCCAGTACCAGGCGATGTGATTGAGGATAACCGTGCAGACTTTCCGGAACCCATTGAACGGGACAACCAGTTTGATAACCCCCAGTAACAGCAGGAACGGGAACAACACCAGGGTATTCAGGAAGATCAACGCAATCGCCAGGCTTCCCTTCAGTGGCGCGGGCAGAAAATCAAGCATCGGGACAATCTCACTGGTTCATTGTTGTTTAACGGGCGTCGGACTAACCTTCAAAGGGATGGGCCGTCTGCTGGCCCTCACCTGGCAGCAACATCGCAGCGGCGCCGGCTGATGCCAGTTCAGAAAAACGTTGTGGCGTCCTGTCCCCCAAAAGTTTGAGGAATTTTTCATCGTAGAACGTGAGGTTGTTGTGGCGAATCATCGCCCGGATTTCTCGGATGTATTCGTCGCCACGTTCGGAATAGCTTTCCAGGCCGCCCGCCAGATCAATCCCGGACAGGGCGCGGTTGGTTCTGCGATCCTCAAGGCGGATGTCCCGGACGTGCTGATAGGCCGGATGACGGTTCAGATTCTGAATATAGGACCGTAGCGAGAAATAGGGAGATGAGAACTTCGCGACTTCATGATCGGCGCCTTGCACTCTGGACTGGGGGACCAACCCGCAACCCCTGGAGAAGCACCACTGCCCGAACAGATTGTAGCCCTGGGTGGCAAAACGGGAGGTTCCCCAGGCAGATTCGTTTGCGGCCTGTGCCATGATCAGTGACGGGGGAATAATATCCAGTCGTTTGCGCAGCAGATCAAACTGGGCGGTGCTCCCTGAGCTGGCTTTCACGCGCAGGCGCTTGGCCTGACCGTCGAGCCATTGCTGCTCGTCCTGGTTCAGTGTGTCCTTGCCCGCCAGGTGCTCCAGGTAGTCGCGTTCGATCAGAATCCGGGAGTTGGCCAGCACAATTCGTGGATACAGGAACGAGAAGAAGGCAACCTTGCGTTCGGTAACATCCCGGTGGCCGGTGAAATCCGGCAGCGGAGCCTTCGCCCATGCGGGCAGAGGAGGCAGGGAGTCAAGAGCGAGGTCTGCCTCATCACTACCGCCGGGAGGCGGCGTGTGCAGTGCACCGGCGATGGCAAACAGAAAAAGTGGGACAGCAAGGAATAGTGCCCGTGAAACCAGTGTCATAACAACCCTCTCATACAAACAGGTTTGAATTATAACAGGTTATACGGACACAGATGCCCCGGGGGTCACATTCCCCGGGGCCAGGTGCGGATCAGAAGAAGATTTTGATGCCAGCCATCAGACCGTCATCCAGATCCAGGTCGGATGAGCCGTGGTTATCCAGATCCGTGTTCAGATAGCGGTAGCCGGCAAAGACCTCTGCATTGCGGATGACCCGGTAGCTGCCACGCAGCTCGAGGTTGGTCATATCCTCAGAGTCGCCAAACGACAGGATGCTGGGCGCATAGTAGGCTGCACCGCTGAAAGACAGTCCGGGGACAGCCGGGATGTTCATGGTGGCAAAACCACCCAGTCCCGCTGCGCCGCCGTCGGCGCCATCGTCATCATCCCAGCCCACGGTGCGGACACCAAGGCCGGCGGTGGTCGGAAGGTTGCCTACGGCTGTGCGGCCGGTGGCGTGGAAATCAAAGTTCGCGATGTGACGGCTACCTTCGTGATAGGTGTAGCCAGCGCCCATCTGCAGGCCTTCCGGAAGAACCTCCTGGAGGTTGACCTGGCCCTTAACGGATTCATCGGTCAGGCTCAGGTCGAGATCTGCGGCAAACACCGGTGCCGCCGCCAGTGAGAGCGCCAGTGCGGAAATGCGGGTCAGTTTCATCATTGCACCTTCTGTTGCTGTGGTGGTTCTGGTTGGTGATTGCATCGGATGGTAACCATAGGCTCAGCCCAGCACAACTTAAATGACTTTAAGGCGGCGGCAAGCTGCCTGGGCTTTGTTCAGGCTGGCTTCAGGGCTCTTCACAGGTGGGGCAGTACTGCTCCAAAACGGCCCGCAGCATGTCATTGTTGACCGGCTTTGCCAGCAGCGAATTCATGCCCGCCTGGCGGCACTTGTCTTCATCCTGCTCGGTGGCACTGGCGGTCAGGGCCACTACCGGGACGCGTTCACGATGATGGCGCAGCTCCCAGTCACGTAGCTCGCGGGTGGCTTCAAAACCATCCATCTGGGGCATCACGCAGTCCATCAACACCAGGTCGAATGTGTGCCATTGCCAAAGCCGTGATGCGGCCTTGCCATCGTTTGCGGTCATTACATCGCATCCCAGCTTTTCCAGCATGCGCTGGGTTAGCGTGCGATTCACCGGGTTATCCTCCACCAGCAGAACCCGCATATTGCCGCAGGGCAATTCCTGTTTACGCTGGCCCGGCTCAGAGGCCGGTTGTAGTGAGAACCGTGTCAGGAAACGGTGGGCGGCCTGCTCGGAGTCCGTGAACAACTGATTCAGCAAAGGCACCAGATAGGATTCCCTCAGGGTTTTACTCAGGAAGGCATCAGCGCCCACTTCCCGGAAGTGTTCTGCGTCTCCCCGTTGTGGGTTGGACGACAGGATCAGCAGTTTCAGGTCCTGCCATTGTGGATTCCCCCGGATTTGCCGGCACAGCAGTTCGGATTCCATATCGGGCACGAATCCGTCCATGATCACCGCGTGGTAAGGGGCATTGGCATCCGCCGCCTGGCCCAGGGCCGCGAGGGCCTCACCGGCCGTGCCAACGGCATCAATATGGACCGGGTAGCGGGACAGGACTTCCAGGGTGATTTTACGGGACAGGGCATAGGCATCCAGCACCAGCAGGCGGCGGCCCTGAACCTGGCTGGAGTCGGGCCGGGCCCTGGGGATGCCGTCAGTGGCCTCGCCCAGGTTGAGTTCCAGCCAGAAAGTTGAGCCTTCACCGGGGCTGCTTTCCACATTGAGAGAGCCGCCCATCAGTTCCACCAGTTGCTTGCAGATGGTCAGGCCGAGACCGGCGCCGGGCAGTTGGCCCTGGGCCCGGTTGCCGAAGGTGACATAAGGGTCATAGATGTGTTGAATATTGTCGGGACTGATGCCGATGCCAGTGTCCTCCACCGAAAGCCGAAGCCTTACCTGATCGCCATCGCGGCCGAGAACCTCAATGCTCATCAATACGTGCCCGGAGTCGGTAAATTTGATGGCATTGGACAACAGGTTCAGCATGATCTGGCGTAGGCGCACCGGGTCCCCGGTGACGGCCCAGGGCAGGGTTTCATCAATCCGGACTTCCAGTGCCAGCCCCTTTTCCCGGGCCCGGTTGCCGAGCATGTGCACCACATCGTTCAGCGTATCGCGCAGATCCACAGGGGCCTGGGTCAGATCCAGCTTGCCGGCTTCCACGCTGGAGATGTCCAGCAGGTCGCGGATGATGGCGGAAAGGCTTTCCGAGGCACTGATGACGGTATTGACGTACTCCCGCTGTTCCTGGTCCAGGGCGGTGTCGGTCAGTAGTGTGGCGTAACCGGAGATGGATTGGAGCGGAATGCGCAGTTCGTGGCTCACGTTGGCCAGGAACAGGGTCTTGGCGTTGTTGGCGTGTTCCGCTTCGGTCTTGCGCTCGCGGGTTTCCCGAACCGTTTGCTGCAATGCCCGCGCTTCGTTCAACAGGCGCAGGCGCATGTCATTTACTGCCTGCTCGAGTTCCGATACCGCATCCTGGTCATTTCGCCGGCTGATGGGCGTGGGCGGTTCGGCGAGGGTATCAATATCCAACTGACCAAGGTTGTCAGTCAGTTTTTTCAGCCGACGGTTCTGCACGGCCCGGGCGCGTAACAGTAATGCCACTGCGCCAACCAGGATCAGGCAGAGTGGAACCAGCAAGTTAACCATAGGAGGCAAGGCACAAATTCCCTGTGTCGACTACTAACTAAACAGCGCCAGTTTAGCAGACCGAAATCACTTGAACATACTTATTCACCGGTCCCGTCATGAAACGGAAACGGACGTTCAGATCGTAAAGGCGGGCCCCATAAATCCGGTCTTCATCACGTCCCCGTCGGAAGGATGGCCGGGGGTCCTGGCAGAGCACATCCTCTATCAGGGCCTTCAGGTCCGGATAGTGGCTTTGTGGAAGGCTGGCCAGTTGTGCCGTCGCCTCGGGGCAAAACTCAACCGGTAGCGGATCCGATGGCGGGGCGTCCGCCCAACCAAGGGAAGCGTCGGGCACCGCATCGGCAAACGGAAGGTAGGGCTTGATATCAAGAATAGGGGTGCCATCGATCAGGTCATGGTCACGGATTTTCAGGGCTAGCCGGCCGTCGTCACGGCGAACAAGGCCTTCATTGCAAACCACAGACATACCCAGACTGTTGGGGCGAAACGGCGAACGAGTGGCGAACACGCCCAGTTTTTTGTTGCCGCCGAGCCGGGGTGGCCTGACCACCGGCCGCCACTCGGCCCGAACCGCTTCATGGAACTGGAAGATCAGCCACACGTGACTGGCGGAATCCAGGCCCCGGAACGCATCTTCCCGGTCATAGGGTGGCGCAATCACCAGTTCCGCCCGGGCGTACCGGGTGAGGCCGGGCTGGCGTGGCACCCCGAACTTTTCCTTGAAGCAGGAGTCGGTATAGGCCACCGGCTGCAGGGTTAACGCCTCATTGGCGGGTTTGCTTTTGTGGGGGTGTTTGGGCATATCGTTGCTATCAATCCCGATCAATGGTCCCGGCAAAATACATTTCGATTCGAAACAGCACGGACCCCTGGTCCTTGAAATCCTCATCCCTCGGAAACGTCAAGGCCGGGACAAGTTCGGCGTAAAGCCAGTCCTCGTAGAGCCGGTAACGCCAGGTCAGGTCTGCGAAGTAGGATGTAGTCCGCCAGGACGGCTGGCTCTCGCCCAGTATGCCAATACGGGGCCTTATCCGGGAGTGGTTGTTCAGTCGTTTATGGACGCTGGCAATCTGCGCCGCTTCAAACTTGCGCTCGTCGTGTAGCCATTCCAGTTCCGAAGACGTGGAAAATGACCAGCCATTGCCGATGGGGCGCTCCGCACCCAGCCAGGAGCGCGCGCCCCAGCCCTCGGTGTGGTAGTAGTACACCCGCTGTTCAACGGCCATGTTCCAGTCACTGGTGATTTGCCAGGAGCTGCCGGCTTTCAGTCGCCAGAACATTTCCGGCGGAAACCGAAGCCGTCCGCCCAGGTCCGAGGACAGGTTGATGGCATCACCAACCTGACTCAGGTAACGCAGGGCACCGAGGGTCTCGGTATCGGTCCGGTCGGCGTCGGTCAGTTGCCGGTCGCGTTCCCGCTCTGACAGGGGAATCTGGTCTTCGCTTTCGCTGTCGATAATCAGCCGGAACTTTTTTCTGGCCGTCGGCACATCCAGACGAAAACGTACCTCGGGCTCGAACTGCGCCGGGTCACCATACTCGGATTCCGTGGCCAGTCCCAGGCGAAGGTAGCTTTCATTGTTCGGCAGAGAATGGCTGGAAGCCGACAGGGTTCGGTCTGCCCAGGCACCCAGAGCCTGGATAGTCTCACCATGCTGGCGTTCCTGGTGTATCACCCAGTTGCTGAAGTCCAGCCAGAGCGAATCCCGGGGCTCCCCCTGAATGTCTTCCGGCTCGTAGGTGTAAAACGAAGAGGGGAGGGTGTCAGGGGATAATAATTCGGGTACGGGCGTTTCCTGCCACAGAAAAACCGGCTCCGCGCCGTGGAGAAACGTCGGGAAAACAAGGGCGCAGGGCAGCAGACACTTTCTAACCGAATTCGGCCAACAACTGGTCATGCAAGTCACGAACCTGGCGCTCAACCTCAGGGAGTGGGCAGTTGTTATTGATTATAGCGCTTGCCCGGGCAGTGCGCTCTGTCCGGGTCATCTGGGCCGCCATGATGCGCTCGACCTGTTCTCGGGAATTGTCATCCCGCGCCATGGTGCGCTCCATCTGTACGGACTCTGGCACATCCACCACAAGAACCCTGTCCACCAGTTTGTGCTGGTCCGTCTCCAGCAACAGCGGCGATACCAGCAGTACGTAGGGCAGGGTATAGGGCGATGGCGGCTGCGACAGCTGCCGCACCAGCTCCTCCCGGATCATCGGGTGCAGCAGGCCCTCGAGCCAGCTCTTTTCCGCAGGATCTTCAAATATTTTTTGACGTAGCCAGGCCCTGTCCAGTGCGCCGGCTTCTGTGAGGGCCTGTGGGCCGAAATGCTTCCGGATTTCGGTCAGCGCGGGCATTCCGGGTTCCACAACCTGGCGTGAGATATCATCGGCATCCACCCAGTGCACACCAAGGTCCCCGAACATCCGCACGACCGTAGATTTGCCGGAACCAATGCCGCCGGTAAGGCCGACGATGTGGAATGGGGAGTTCACAGATCAAACACCGAGAAAGCGGAACCAGAACACCTGAATCTCTGTGCCAAACCAGAGGCAGAGCAGGCCGGCAGCGGCCAGATACGGCCCAAAGGGAATGGGCACTTCCCGGCCATGCTGGCGGAACACCATCAGGCTGATGCCCACAACGGCGCCCACCACGGAAGACAACAGAATAACCGCCGGCAGCAACTGCCAGCCCAGCCATGCGCCCAGGGCTGCCAGCAGCTTGAAGTCGCCGTGGCCCATGCCCTCCTTGCCGGTCACCAGCTTGAACAGCCAGTACACAGACCACAGCGAAAGATAACCGGCCACGGCCCCCCAGAAGGCGCTGTTGAAGTCGGTAAACAGACCGAAATAGTTGAGCACCAGGCCCAGCCACATCAGCGGCAGGGTAATGCTGTCCGGCAGCAGTTGGGTATCGAAATCAATAACGGTCAGGGCGATCAGCGCGTAAACCAGCAACAGTGACCAGAGCGCCGTCACCGACGGGCCGATCAGCACCACTGTGATCAGCGCAAACACGGCCGTCAGGGCTTCAATCACCGGATAGCGGGCAGAAATGCGGGCTTTGCAGGATGCACACTTCCCGCCCAGCAGGAGCCAGCTGACAACCGGTATATTCTCCCGGGCGCGAATCCGATGCCCGCAGGAAGGGCAGGTGGATGCGGGCTTTGAGAGAGTTACCTGGGTTTCGCCGGAGCGACTGCCTTCAGGCAGTTCCAGAAACTCCTCGCACTGGCAGCGCCACTGCTGGTGCATCATCCGGGGCAGGCGCAGGATCACGACGTTCAGAAAGCTGCCAATACACAGCGAAAAAATGATAATCGCCGGGTAGAAAATCCAGGGTGTCGACAGAAACGCTTCCAATGACAGCATCAACCAACAACCTGACCCATCTGGAAGATTGGCAGGTACATGGCAATAATCAGGCCACCCACCAGCACGCCCAGCACTGCCATAATCATGGGCTCCATCAGGGCTGTCAGGTTATCGACCATGTCATCCACCACGGATTCGTAATGCTCGGCGACCTTGGCCAGCATCTCATCCAGGTTACCGGATTCCTCACCGATCGCAGTCAACTGTACTGCCATCACAGGGAACAGGTCCTGGTTGCGCATGGAGGCCTGTAACTGGGTACCGCTGGATACTTCATTCTTGATTCTGTCCACCGCGTCCCGGTAGACCGCGTTACCGGTGGCGCCAGCCACGGAGTCCAGGGCGTCCACCAGTGGCACGCCGGCCGCGAAGGTGGTGGAGAGCACCCGGCCGAATTTGGCGACGGCAGATTTATCGAGGATCTCGCCCATAATTGGGAGCTTTAAGACATATTTGTCTACAGTGTCAGAGAACTTCTGTGATCGCCGATTGGCTTCCCGGAAGACAAATATGAAGCCGACGATGCCCAGAAGCACCACAAACCACCATTTCTGCATCCATTCGGATAAATTAACCACCATCTGTGTAAATACCGGCAAGTCAGCTCCAAACCCCTGGAATAGAGCCTCAAACTGGGGCACAACCTTCACCAGCAGGATCGCGGTAACAATAATTGCCACAATGATAACGGCAATGGGGTAGGTCATCGCCTTCTTGACCTTTTTCTTGAGGTTCTCGGTTTTCTCAAGGTAGGTGGCCACACGCTCAAGCATCTGCTCCAGGGCACCGGCTTTCTCGCCGGAATCCACCAGGTTGCAGTAAAGATCGTCAAAGTGGCGGGGGTGTTTGCGTAATGCAGAGGCGAAGTTGGTACCGGAGGAAATGTCATTCCGGATACTCATCACCAGTTCCTGCAGGCCCTTGTTCTCAAGCCCGTCGGCGACAATGTCAAAACTCTGCACCAGTGGCACGCCAGCCTTCATCATGGTGGCCAGTTGCCGTGTAAGCATGGCAATGTCGAAAGGTGTGATTTTTTTCTTGCCGCCGAACAGGGGCTTTGGCTTCTTCTTGACCTTGCTGGGAATAATCCCCTGCTTTCGCAACTGGGCCTTCACCAGCGAGAGATTGGAGCCCGCCATCTCGCCCCTGGTTTTGTTGCCCTTGCGGTCCTTGCCTTCCCAGACGTACGCCTCGAGTTTCTGTGCTTTCTCTGCCATGCCTAATCCTTCGTCACACGGTTGGCTTCCTCAAGGCTGGTTACGCCCTCCATCACCTTCCGGAGTGCGGACTGCCGTAGGGTGCGGAAACCTTCCGCCTGAGCCTGCTTTGCAATCTGGATGGAACTGGCCTCTTCCATAATCATGTTCGCCAGCTCACTGGTCACCTTCACAACCTCGTAGATGCCCACGCGGCCTTTGTAACCCCCATTGCATTTATCACAGCCCTTGGGCTGGTACAACGTGAAGCCTGTATCAATCTGTTCTTCTGTGAACCCTTCCTTCAAAAGTGTTTCCCTGGGCGCATCCAGTGGCTCCTTGCAACTCTTGCACAGGCGCCGGCCCAGTCGCTGGGCAATAATCAGGCTGACCGAGGTGGCAATGTTGAACGCGGGAACCCCCATGTTCATCATCCGGGTCAGGGTTTCCGCCGCGCTGTTGGTGTGCAGCGTGGAGAGCACCAGGTGCCCGGTCTGGGCAGCCTTGATGGCGATATTGGCCGTTTCCAGGTCCCGGATCTCGCCTACCATGATCACGTCCGGGTCCTGGCGCAGGAAGGCGCGCAGTGCTTCCGCGAAGCCCAGGCCCACCTTGTTATTCACGTTGACCTGGTTGATGCCTTCCAGGTTGATCTCAGCCGGGTCCTCCGCCGTGGAAATATTCACCTCGGCGGTATTGAGAATATTCAGGCCGGTATAGAGTGATACGGTCTTACCAGAGCCGGTCGGCCCGGTTACAAGAATCATCCCCTGGGGCTGGGCGAGTGCTTCCAGGTACAGTTCTTTCTGGTCTTCCTCATAGCCCAGAACATCGATACCCATCTGCGCCTGGGTGGGATCCAGTATCCGCAGAACGATTTTCTCGCCCCAGAGCGTGGGCAGCGTGTTAACCCGGAAATCAATGGCCTTGGTCTTGGACAG
This sequence comes from Marinobacter oulmenensis, assembly GCF_014201735.1. GTDB lineage: Bacteria > Pseudomonadota > Gammaproteobacteria > Pseudomonadales > Oleiphilaceae > Marinobacter > Marinobacter oulmenensis. Next base: position 16,921 of record NZ_JACHFE010000009.1, read on the forward strand.
CTTCATCTTGATCCGGCCGTCCTGGGGTACCCGCCGTTCGGAAATATCCAGTTGGGACATGATCTTGACGCGAGCAGCGATCTTCGGGGCGAGCTTGATGTTCGGGCGGGAGATCTCCTTGAGTACACCGTCTGTGCGGTAGCGCACCCGGTAGACCTTTTCATAGGGTTCGAAGTGGATGTCTGACGCACCGGTACGAATGGCATCCAGCAGCATCTTGTTCACATATTTAACGATCGGAGCATCGTCAGCTTCCGTGGGTGTGACAACCGCATCGTCAGTTTCCTGCTCGCCGCCTTCGGTTTCGACATCTTCCAGATCGGCGTCGTCCAGGTCACCCATGGTGGTGTCCTGGGATTCCAGGTACCGATCAATGGCGCTCTTCAGCTTTGTATCATCAACCAGAATGGCATCGGTGCTCAGGCCGGTGTTGAACTTGATCTCATCAAGGGCCTGGATATTGGTAGGGTCTGATACCGCAATAAACAGCCGGTTACCCCGGCGGTAAAGGGGCAGGGCGTTGTGTTTTCGAACGAGCTTTTCATCGACCGCCTTTTCCGGGAGCATCTCCGGCATGAAGGCGTCCAGGTCCAGAAAGGAAACGCCAAACTCCATGGCGGCCGAAAAAGCCATTTTGGCGCTGTCGGCAAGCTGGTTCTGGGTAAGGTACGTGATCAGGGGGATGCGATTCTGGGAGGCTTTGACGAATGCATCCCTGGCGGTGTCTTCGTCCAGTAGCCCGTCATCCACAAATCGACGGGCCAGGCCCGTCAGCGTCACATTGTGAGTGTTGCTCGCCATAAAGTCTCTGAGGAAAGTTTTATAAGTCGCTGAAACCCGGTTTATGAAACAGAGTTTAGATGTCCCGGCAAGGTTTGGAAAGCCGCCTGGGTCACAGCCTTGACGTTTCTCAAAAGTGTGTCGCCGTTGAGGGCCTGTCGAAATGGGCGAGGTGAAGGTGACAAAAAATGTCACTCATGGACCCTCTGAGGCCAGAAATGTACCGTAAAAAGAGTGTGATAGGTGTCACGGGGTGCTTTAAGTTCATGAAACGCGCATGGTTTTTAACAGGAATTTGCAATTGGCACGGTGACTGCTTCACCGTAGACGACGCCCAATGCGGCTACAGGGAAAAGCTCCGGCGGCCGGGGCCGTAAACTGGAAAACGACAATGTCAGAGGTCGATATTATGAAGGATATTCAGATGAATCACGGTCAGAAGGGTTTCACCCTGATCGAACTGATGATCGTTGTGGCGATCATCGGCATCCTGGCTGCGATTGCCATTCCGCAGTATCAGGATTACATCGCACGCTCCCAGGCTGCCGAGGCAGTTAACCTCCTGGGTGGTGCGAAAACTCCGATCGAAGAGTACATTTTAGTAAACGGTGCGTTTCCTGATGGCACGACTTCCGGGCAACAACTTAGCGATCTCGGGGTTCGAGACAGTGGTACTTACGTTGATACCTTGGCTATTGCGAACCCGTCTAATGAAGATGGCGATATCGTAGCAACATTCAAAACTTCTGATGTTGCTTCTGCATTGTCTGGCAACACTATCCGGCTCAAAAGGACAGTTGATGCGACAACTGGTGAGTCTACGTGGCAATGTATAACTACTGATTCTGATATGGAGCAGAAATACCTGCCCAGCGGATGCACCAAGTCCTAATTTGGTCTTGAGTTGACATGTATAAACCCGGAAGCAGGTACTGTTTCCGGGTTTTTTGTTTTCACTCGACCGAATAGATGAAGGGCTAATTTATATTGGTTGGCTTTTTTGCTTAGTCCGTGGCTTGGTTTTATCCATATTCTGTCCTTCAGACTCTGTTTGTGCATTTGTTCCCTTTGGTTTTGATAATGAAGGTCCTCGCTGAGGAATTTTCCATGCGTTCAGGTCTGCGCCTAGAAAATGCCGCTGTTGGTTTCATTGCTCTTGTTGGTCTCGTGCAGGTCCTATTTTCTGACCTTTTAGGAGGAGGGCTGGCAAACTACGAGGCCCAGCGATTTTTCCTGGTTTTTGTCATAGGCGCATTTTCTGCTGGTTTTCTCTTGGTGCTCTTGTCTTTTTCCCATTCGAGCTATCTCAGAACTGCTTATATTCTTGGCCCAGTTTCGGTGATGAGCCTCGGCTTTCTCATTGCCTCTTATCCGTTCCGAATGCAGCAACATTCATGGGTAGAGCCTGGCATGTATGCGCTATTCTTCTTCGGGGCCTGTATCACCGGGGCAGCTCTATCTGCTAGGGGGCAAGTTAAGTCTTATTGCGTGCTCTATATCTCCGGTTTGTCTATGCTATGCGCTTTTTACGGGCTCGCTTCAATAAATATCTATTTGTTTGCGACATTTGATGGTGTTTCTGATCTTGTGGATTACATCCCGTGGGGCTTCGTTAACATAAGGTACTGGAGTCATGTCGCGACCTGGTGTTTGCCTATAGTGCCACTCTCACTTTTGATTGGCCCCTTGAGGCAGTCTGCGCTCTGGAAGGCTTTTGTAATTTTGGGATGTGGATTTTGGTGGTGGATTTTGATCATTTCTGCCGCAAGAGGATCAATCCTTGGAATTGTTTTTAGCATGTTTCTGGTGTTTTTGCTTTTTGGCAGGTCAAGTATTCCTTGGTTGAAAGCTATGTTCGCGATTTTCTTGTCAGGGGGTGTGATCTGGGTTGTTCTTTCTTTACTGATCCCGTTTGTTTTTTTTGATGGGGCCGGTAATTTGAATTTGGATGAGATGAAGCTAAAAAGCAGTGGACGTATTACTTTGTTTTCTGAAGCCTGGAAAATGAGTATGGAAAATTTTCCTTTTGGAATGGGGCCTCAAGCTTGGATTGCTCATGATCCGATTACCAGTGCCTATGAAAACGGCCCAAAATTTGGGCACCCACATAATATGTATTTGATGTGGGCAGCAGAATATGGCTGGATCATGATTCTGCTCATGTTGGCCCTGGTTTTGAGTGTGATTCGTTTTTTTTGGCTGAGTCGAGCCAGTCTGCTTTCGTCCGGCGATTCTGAGGGGCAGGCTCTTCTGGTTGGGTTCACTGCATCAGTCTCAGCTGCATTGTTTCATGCCGGTGTGTCGGCGGTTTTTATGGCGCCGGGATCAATGCTGGTTGGTTTTTTTGTTTTGATTGGTTTCTGGGCACTGGTTACACCCGCTTCGCCTGAGTTTCCAAAGCCGGTCTATCCTCGAGCGCTTTGGCGGTCGAAAAGGTTGCTGGGTGTTTTTCTGGCAGGGGTTATGTCTATATTCATCTTTATGTGGTGGTGGGAGGTCTATTCCTATTACGGTACGATGCGTGCAGACCAAAGATATTATTATGAGGAATTGAGGGAGGGGGCAAAACCACGGTTTTGGCTTCATGGTAGTTACCCACGTGGGTGAATGGCAAGAAAATACTGGTATTGCTCAGGAAGGGTGGTGTAGATCTTGCTTCGTTTGCATTGTTATTACTCTGGCTAGATAGGTCAAACAGAAAGATGCTAAACGAAAATCGCGGTTTTACATTGATTGAGATACTTCTTGTGATTGGACTTATCGGCATACTCGCTATGCTTTCGATCCCCGCATATAAAAGCGCAATTTCAAAAACTGAAGTAAAACGGGTTGTTGGCGAACTGGGGGCGTACCGGTCCGCGTTTGAAACAGTTTTGGGAAATGGAATTTCGGTTGATAATGAGTCACTAGGCTACACCCCGTCAGAGCTTACTTCCGGCACCATGACCACACAGATCGCGACCCTCAATCCTGACGGATCGGGTCACATTGAAGTGACCATGGGCGGCACTATACAGGCTGGGTTGTCAGGAGTAATTGTTCGTTACGAGCGGTCAGCCAGCGGTAGCTGGTCCTGCGTGATTGAACCTTCCGGTGCTTCAGGCTGGCAGGCAAACTATGCACCTAAGCACTGCACAGTGATCTGACGCGAAAGTGCGGGCCTACAGAGCCTTTAATGTCATCGGTTACAACGTTTGCAGATATTCCGCCAACCGCTCGAAGTCTTCCTCAGACAACGCGTCGGTAATCCCAATCATCGGCGTAGTATCGTCACCCGGTTCCATTTTCTTGAAGCGAACCAGCCGGCTTTCCAGGTATTCCGCCGGTTGCCCCGCCAGTCGCGGCATGTCCTTGAAGCCGCCACCTTCCTCGCCGTGGCAGGCGGTGCAGTAGCGCTTGAAGATCACTTCGCCCTCGGCAGCCAGTGAAGGGCTGTCCGGAGTGCGGGATTTGGCTTCCTGCTGGCTGTAGTAGACGGCGATATCAATGCGTTCTTCCAGTGACAGCGTCTGCGCCAGCTTGGTCATCACGTAGTGGTCCCGCCGGCCATCGCCGAATTTCTCGAACTGATTGAAAAGATACAGCGGGTGCTGGTCGGCGAGGTTCGGAATGTAGTCCCGCACACTGTTGCCATCCTCACCATGGCAGTAGCCGCAAAAGCGGATCCGCTCATGGCCGGATTCGTAGCTTTCCTGGCGAAGCTGGTCGTCATCCATGATGGTTTTAACACGTTCCAGCGCATCGTAGGCGGATTGTGCAAACGCGATGGGTGAGACCATTAATCCCAGTGCCAGTACAAGATGTTTTTTCATGATTCCCTGAGCCCTAAGCCGCTGCCACACCGAAGATTAAAGCCTAAACGGCACACGCTATCCGGATCTTGCCAAAGGTCAAAAAAGCGCCGGTTCCTTCTCTGAACTCACCGGCGGTTTTGCGGTATGCTGAAATAACACATTCCGGACAAGGATTTTACATGAAACTTCGCTTCCTTGGTGGTACCGGCACGGTTACCGGCTCACGTTACCTGCTATCTGATGACAAACACCGGCTTCTGGTGGACTGTGGTATGTATCAGGGGGTCAAGACGCTTCGCCGGCGCAACTGGGCTGCGTTCCCGGTGGACCCATCCACCATCAATGCGGTGGTTCTGACTCACGCCCATATCGACCACTCCGGTTACCTGCCGGCACTGGTCAAAAACGGTTTCAAAGGGAAAATATACTGCACCAAGGCTACCCACGAGCTGTGCAAGGTACTGCTACCGGACGCCGGTTTTCTGCAGGAAGAGGACGCCAAATACGCGCACCGGAAGAAATTCTCCAAGCATGAGCATCCCGAACCTCTTTTCACCGAAAAGGACGCCTGGGAAGCCCTCAAGCATTTTGAGTCCCTGCATTACCACGAAACCTTCGAGCCGGTAAAAGGCTTTGAAGTCGAGTTTACGCCGGCGGGGCATATCCTGGGCTCAGCCTGCGTGCATGTAGCCCATCAGAGTTCTGGCCGAACGGTTGTATTCAGCGGCGACGTGGGGCGTCAGGACGACATCATCATGCGGCCCCCGGAGCCGATTGCCAAAGCGGATGTACTGGTGTGCGAGTCCACCTATGGGGACCGGGAACACGGCGAAAGCGACCCGGAAGGCGAACTCGAAAAAATCATCACGGAAACCGCGGGCCGGGGCGGTATTGTGCTGATGCCCGCGTTTGCGGTTGGCCGGGCGCAGATGCTGCTTTATGTGATCCACAAACTGATGAAGGCCGGCCGGATACCCAAACTGCCGGTATTCCTGAACAGCCCGATGGCTATCAAGGCAACCGAGATATTCTGCCGACATCATAAGGAGCACAGGCTCAACAACAGCCAGTGTGAAATGATCGACAACAGCACCAAGTTTGTCCGCACCGTGGATGAATCCATCGAACTCGGCATGGTGCGTTATCCCTGCATTATTGTCTCTGCCAGTGGCATGGCATCTGGCGGCCGGGTGCTGCACCACCTGAAGGCCCTGCTACCCAACCCCCGCAACAGTATCGTGTTTGCAGGTTTCCAGGCGCCCGGCACCCGGGGCGATGCGCTGGTGAATGGTGCTGACAAGGTGAAGATCCACGGCGAGTACTGGCCGGTAAAAGCCGAGATTCACAATCTGGATTCCATGTCTGCCCATGGGGATTTCAATGAGATCCTGGCGTGGCTGAAGCAGGGCAGTCTGAAGCCTGCGCAGGTGTATGTGACCCATGGTGAACCCGTCGCCAGTGACACCATGCGCAAGCGCATTGAGGAGCGCCTGGGGTGGCATGCCGAAGTGCCGGAACTGTTTGAAGAAGTGGAGATTTAGTACCATACCGGGCTCAACTGACAAAGGGCGCAGACATGCACTACAGCTCCATACTTCCGGACGTGATCAAGGTGGCGGATGAGGCCAGTGAAAAGGTTCTCCACATCTACCAGTCTGACTTCAAGGTGAACTACAAGGACGATAAAAGTCCTATTACTGCGGCTGACGTTGCCAGCCATGAGGTGATTGTTCACGGTTTGCGCAGGATAAGCCGTGACATCCCCATTCTGTCCGAGGAAAGCGCGGCGGCTCCCTGGGAGGAACGCCAGCACTGGCATCGGTTCTGGCTGATTGATCCCATTGACGGCACACGGGACTTCACACAGCGCAGCGGGGAGTTCACGGTGAACATTGCGCTGATTGAAGAGGGTGAGCCGGTTCTGGGTGTGGTGACTGCGCCCGCGCTGAAGGAAGCCTACTGGGGTGCATCTGGTGAAGGTGCGTTCAAACGAGACCGTACCGGCCGAACCCACCAGATCCGCGTGGCGGAGCCCAAGGAAACGCTGCGGGTGGTGGCCAGCAAGAACCATTTGAATGCCGAAACCAAAGCATTTATAGACGCTCTTGGTGCCCATGAAACCGTCCAGGCCGGCAGTTCCCTTAAATTCTGCCGCATTGCCGAAGGCCATGCCGACATTTACCCCCGCATGGGGCCGACCAGCGAGTGGGACACCGCCGCAGCCCATGCGGTGTTGCTGGCAGCTGGCGGAAAGGTGCAGTCCACAGACGGCCACCCTTTGCTGTATGGCAAGGAAGATGTTCTGAACCCGAATTTCATTGCCGCCGGTAACTGGTATTTTTAAGGAATGACCTGGTACGTACTGCAACACAAACCCGCGCAGGGCGACCGGGCCCTGCACAACCTCCAGAATCAGGACGTACCCTGCTTCTATCCGAAAATCCAGGTGGAAAAAGTAAGGGGCGGCAAGCGCGTTAAAAAGCTGGAGCCTCTGTTCCCCGGTTACATTTTTATTAATCTTGAGCAAACCAACGCCGTGTGGGCCAAGCTGCGCTCCACCTACGGCGTGTTGCGGGTGGTCCACTTTGCTGGAAAGCCCGCGCCCATTGAAGATGCGGTGATTGAGCAGATCAAGGCTGGCATGGACAAAGTGTCAGAGCTGGGCGACATCCGTAAGGGGCAGGCGGTGGAGCTGGAAAATGGCCCCTTCAAAGGGATCAGTGCCATTTTCCAGGCCTACGATGGCGAGGAGCGCGCCATCGTGCTCATCAGCTTTATGCAGAAGCAACAGCAGGTTAGCGTACCTGTTTCCACCCTTAAAACGTAATCAGTCTCACCCGTTACCAAAACATACACAAACCCCTGCCTTTCTTCATCGGCCCCCTTGCCCAAACAGGCGCATCCCGTAGAATTGCGCCATAATTTTCAATGGCTGTCTTAGACACGGCCTATCAACACAATTCGCGCAAGCGCCAGAAAGCACTGTGAACGGGTCGGTGGGGCGGTAGCGTGAGTAAAGGGCGATCAGGAGCTTTGATGACGGACCAAAAGCAGCAGCCACCACATCCGTATTACGATGATGAAATCAGCTTGGTAGACCTCGCGACCACCTTTATTCGCCACAGGCGGGTGTTTTACGCCGTATTTGTACTGGTGATGGTCGCAGCATTGGCTTTTGTGCTGCTGCGAGGACACGAGGAGACCTCTCAATACACCACGACCCTACAGCTCTCCGTATTGCCGGTTCTGGGTGATTCTGAGCCCACGGGTGATAACCAGATGAGGGTTGATGGCCGGGTGCCAACACTGCTGGCGAAGATAAACTCCCACTGGCTGCCCATTGCCCGTGAGCAGTTCAACCAGGAGCAAGATGGTTGGCCTGGCACCATCCGTGCTGAAGCCGTCGAAGACACGCAACTGATCAGGCTGATCTCCCCTGGCACAAATCTTTCGGAAGAGAGCGTTCGTGAGGCACATAGGCTGCTCGCCGGCCTTATTATAAACGCCCAGAATGAACGTCTGGCCCAGCGGACGAATCTGCTGGAGCAGCAGATTCAGGCCATGAACGCCATTCTCGAATCCCGCTCCCCGGAAAGCCTGGTGGCTGCCCAGGCCATAGAAACCCGCACCGAGCTGCAGCAGAAAGCCGCCACAGGGGAACCGGCAGAGGTGCTATCACTGGCCAGCAAATCCGACAATACCGATAGCGGGCCTTCAATGAAGCTAATTCTGGCCCTGGGCATCGTTCTCGGCCTCATGCTGGGTATCTTCGCGGCGTTTGTGGCTGAGTTTGGCAGCCAGGTGCGTCAGGCAATGAAAAAACGGGGCTAGTAAATACTCGATTCGCCCCTGGCGGCTAAATTCACCGCCGCCTACCGCGAGCTACAGCCCTACTGGGCCGAAGGCACCCCCGGCCGAGACATACAACGTTACGGTTCAGACAACGGCTATGTGTGGCTGGATGACAAAAAGCTCGCCATCCGTGCCAGAGCGGAAATGATTGGTGGTTACTCGGCGCATGCTGACCAGTGTGGGTTGGTGGAGTTTGTGACGGAAATGAAGGAAAAGCCAAAAGATATCCGCCTGGTTCATCGAGAACAACACGCTAGGCAAGCCCTGAAAGAAAAGCTGAAAGTCCTGGGCGAGGCTGAATTTTCAGGTCAAAACCAAACACCGATACTCGATAAAACATGAAACTACTCGTAACCGGCGGCTGTTCAATGATGGCCTCGAATGGGGCATCAATCTAACTTCCGCAACGCAGCCAGCCAGGCACGTACGGCCTTGCCCTGGCCTTCATTATTGGCGAAGAATTCTTAGGCAACGACAGCGTATGCCTGGTAGTGGGCTACACATCTACCACGGCCAGGGTCACATCAATAGGCTGCAAGCCCCTGCGAAACGGGAAAAGGCGCAACCGCATTCTGCTACCAAGTCACCGACCTAGAACGTTTTGGTGCAGTAGAGTTCGACGACAACGATTGCGCCATCTTCATCGAAGAAAAATCAGCTAGCCCAAAATCAGACTAAGCCGTAACAGGTTTGTATTTCTACTATAACCACGTAGTCAAATTTACCAAGCAGGTAAAACCCTCAGACCGTGGCGAACTGGAAATTACGAGCATCAACCAAGCCTATCTGGAGCAGGGCGGCTTAAATGTTGAATTGCTGGGTCGGGGCTTCGCTTGGTTGGACTCGGCACTTTCGATTCCCTGCATGACGCCTCGGGGTTTATAGAGACTTTGGAAAAGCGCAAAGGTGGCTACCTTAATTCCAGCTCCGTTAAGGAAACTATGTTTAAAAATTACAAGAGCGTGATTTACTGGAGCTTGGCAAACCAGGCAATCACAATGTTTGCCGGATTTTTAAGTGTTTCACTGATAAATAGACTCTTTGGAAAAGAAACCTATGGTGAGATGGTGTTCTTCCAATCCATTTTTGCCTATATCGCAATATTGGCCACTTTAGGGTTCGACAAAACAATACTTTTTAAGCTTTCTAGCCATAGCGAGTCAAAAACGAAACTTTACGGTAAAAGCCTACTAGCGTTCACGCATAAGTACAGCTTCTTGGCCGTCGCTTTAGCTGAACTTGTTTTTATTGCGTGTTGGCATTTATTTGTACACAAAGAACTCGACAACGAATGGTTTTGGATTTCCCTGTTTAGTGTCAATACTTTTGGGGTTGTTGCTACCACTATGTATGGCGCATTCTTTCAGGCTAATAAGTTTTCTGACACCACGATTAAAATACAATTGACAAATAGTGGGCTTAAGATTTTAATTTTGCTATCTCTTTTTGTTCTTAATAAGGATTCAATAGCCTATTTTTTTTCATATATAATAATCCCTACAGCACTCTCCTTGGTGCAATATTTTATTGTTCACACCAGGGTGTCAGGCCCGACGGGCGAAGAACCCAGCAAAGCGACCCGGGACGATGTAATATACGCAATTAAATTGATGTTCACCAAGGTCCTGCACCAGGGGTTGGAAAAACTTGATTTAATCATGGTGGGGGCTTTCCTCTCCACCGCATTTGTGGCGGAATACGCTGTAGCCGCCAAATTAGCATTCGTAATATCACTAGGAAACAACTTGTTAAGTCCGCTACTTGCTCCAAGGCTCAAGTATGCACTAAGCAATAAGGAAACAACTGAAATTGTAAAAGAGTACAACTACAACAAGTTTTTCTCCTCGACGATAGCGATTTTTATACTATCAATTTTCTTGATCTTTGGGGAGCAAATTTTGTCAATGTTCGGAGACTATAGAGAAAGTTATCCTCTCTTGTTGATTTTGGGCTTAGCATTTTTGAATCAGAACGCGTTTGGGCCGAACGGTAGGTTTTTGATGTTGCAGGGCCATGCGTCCTTCACTTTACTTAGCACTATTGCATCCTTGGCGCTAATGGTTTTGCTAAATATAATTTTTATTCCCAAGTTGGGAGTTTTGGGTGCAGCATTAGGAACCCTTATCTCAGTGTTGATTTTAAATATAACTTTGCAAGCTTATATAATTAAGAAAGAAAATATAAAGTTCACGGGTTCTGCATACTATTTTGTTTGTGCTCTCATTAACCTGTCAATACTTGGAGTCGCCTTTGAGTAAAAAAACGAGTATATTCCATGTCGGACCTCAAAAAAGTGCGACGACTTGGATTTATCAAGCTTTGAAGCATCATCCCGATATAAATGCCCCGGCAACCGATACAATTCATTTTTTTGATATTAATTACCATAAAGGTGAAGCTTGGTATGAAGGTTTTTTTAAGAACGACGAAGAGAAAATAAGATTTGATCCTACTTACACATACATAAGAAGCAAGTGCGCGCCTGAGAGAATAAGTAAGTATAATCCAGATGCTAAGATAGTGCTTACCGCACGAAACCCTGTTGAGCGAGCATTTTCCCATTATTGGCATGAGAAGAAAAAAGATAGATTCAACTTTAAGTTTGATGAACTATTTGAAAATTATGATCTTTTTGAGAACTGGATTGAGCCAGGAATGTATGCGATGCATTATCGTCGGTTCTTAGAGTTTTTTCCAAAAGAGCAAATAAAAATACTATTTTTGGAACAGCTCAGAGATGAACCTGAGAAGTTTTTTGAAGAAATTTGTGAGTTTACCGAAATAAGCAAAGATTACACGCCAGACATATTGCATAAGAAAGTAAATGCTGCGGGTCGATTTAAATCCCGAAGCCAGCGAAAAATTGAAACGTGGTCAAAAGCTCTGCCATTAATTAATCTTATCCTTCGAACGAAGGATAAGTTATCTTCAAGGAGAATAGAGAGCCTGGAGGATGTGAGTGTCCCGGTAAGAAATAATCTAGTGGATGTGTTTTATGATGATGTCTGCCAACTTGAGGAGATCACGGGCAGGGATTTATCAAAATGGAAAATTAAATATGAAACGTAAACTTATTAATTTAGCGACCAAGTTTAAAAATCATCTTCGTATTAGTGTCAATGAAATACAAGTGAACTTTGATACGAGGCACTATATATCTAAAAATTGGTTCTATCCAAGGTATTTTGGAGGGCGCCCACATGAACCATGTATATCTCGTTTGTTTTGCGATGAAATCGAGAAAGATTACGTGGTTTTTGATATTGGAGCCAATCAAGGTTATTTTACCGTTCTAAGCTCACAGCTTCTGGATAGCAGAGGTGCGGTTCATGCCTTCGAGTTAGACCCAGTGTTGATTCCCTTAGCTCAGAGTTCGTTAAAATTAAATAGTTATGAGTGTTCAGTATATTTTATACAGTGCGCAGTGTCAGATAAAGATGGTGATCTTTTAAGTTTTATTCCGCATATAGATGGAAATCCTACGACAAACTCTATACTTTATGAGAATAACTCGAACACAAAGACTATATCTCAGACTATCTCAATAGATTCATATTGTAGAAGGTTAAGTATAGCTCCTGACTTTATAAAGCTTGATGTGGAAGGTGCAGAGCGCCTCGCTTTAGTTGGTTTAGAAGAAACAATAAAAAGATGTAAACCTAAATTGTTGCTTGAGATACATCCTAAACAATTGAGAGAAGCTAAGGTGGACGTTGAGAGTGTCGCCAAATTGCTTATGCGATGGACTCCAGATTACAATGTTTATCTTGTAGAAGATTATAGAGAAGAAAAAGATAATTATTTGAAAGAAATATCTCTAACTGAAATAACGTATGGTGAAAGGCCAGTTGTTTTGTACTTTAGGGTAGATTAAGTTGATAGTTTACTTACACGATATTCCGTATTCAGTAGGAAATAGGCTCGCGGCAAACAAAAAAAATATCGATACGGTATTTTCAGTCGAGAAATGCCTGAAAAACAATCGTAACGTTTTGTTGACTGCGGACGACGGTTATAAAAGTGTTAAAAATTTATTGCCGCTACTTGAGAAATATAATGTAAAGCTGATTTTTTTTATAACCACAGGGTTTTTGGATAAAAGTGTTTATCCCTATGAAGTTGAATTAAGTAACTTCCTAGAGAGAAATAGTGCATTGTCTTATGAAGGAAAATCGCTCCTTCTCGAAGATGTTAGCGTAAAGGAAGAATTCTTTGGGATGGTGCATAAACAATTAAAATACTTGTCGTTAAGGGAAAGAAATAATCATATTGATAGCTTTTTTTTAGAAAATGGTGGTGGAAGAGAAGAGTATGTAGAAAACATTTTTGTGACTTGGCAAGACCTTCGAGAGCTTGCAAAACACCCATTAGTAGAAATAGGTTCTCATTGCGTTTCTCATGTTTTTTTGCCTAGTCAAGATCTCTCCACCATTATATTCGAACTGAAAGAGTCAAAGGCTAGAATTGAGCATGAACTCGGGAAAAAGGTAACTAAGTTATCCTATCCTTATGGTGGGAGTAACTTTAAAGTAAAAGTCCTAGCCAAAGCTTTAGGTTATAAAGAAACTTATGCTACCAATGATAAAAAGTACAATTTTATGGATAAAGGACGAGTGTCATTGAGTAAAAATGTACCCAGAAAATTGCGTGAATAGATTGCAGCGAGATAAACATATGCTTGTTGACTGAGGCCTAGATGAAAAGGTTGACATGAATATAGCTGAAAAAGCACTCGTTATTGTGCCTCCATTCTGGTGAGAACGGAACGGATGACTGCCTTTTCTCAATATATTCCCAAACAAACATTTGGATTTTCTCCCGGACTCCCCCAATCGAGTTGACACCCATGGATATGTTCTGGACTACTCTCGTATTTACAAGGCTTCGTGGAAGTACGGTGTGGTCATTTGAGTTGCTGATTTAAGTGTACGTTTCTAAGGTTTCATAATGGAAAAAGGCCCCTTTTTCAGTGTTGTAATACCCCTCTTCAACAAAAAACCTCATATAAAGAGAAGTATTAGGTCAGTTTTGCGGCAGAAGTATTCTGATTTTGAGCTGATTGTCGTTGATGATGGTTCTACCGATGAGGGACTTCATGAGCTTGAAGAGTTTTCAGATGATCGACTGAAATCGTTTAGGAAATCTAACGGAGGGGTTTCGTCCGCTAGAAACCTAGGAATAGAAAAATCAAAGTCAAAATATATCGCTTTTCTTGACGCAGATGATGAATGGGAACCACTCTTTCTGAGTAATATTTACGGAATGATTCAGAAGTACCCCAGAGCGGGAATGTATACAGCGTCTTTTACGTTGATCGATAGGACTAATACGCGAACAAAAATTGTAGGAAATGGTCTGACGGAGTTGAGCAGTAGGGAATATTTCCGGGCCTGCAGGAAGCGGAAAGCGACGATAAATAACTCATCTTCAACGGTTGTCAGGCGTGACTTGTTGCTGAAGGCTTGTTGTTTTAGCGAAACGCTTGACACTTACGAAGACTGGAATCTCTGGTATAAAATTGCTCTGATGTCTAATGTAGTGAGCACATCAGAGGTGTTAGTGAATATATACCGGGATGCTATAAATCGTAGCGATGTTGATAAACCCCTCACTAAATATTTGCTGGCGTATGAGACCCTTGTCTGTGATATAGAAAGGTTCGTCCAGATTAATGATCTTGAGTTGAAAGAGGTTACGCCTGTCTTTTGTGAAAAAATTCAGAGTTTATTGAAAGGCGGCGTGGTGGCGAAGAACTGGGAGTTTATTGTTAATCTGAAAAAATCGGAATTGTACAAGTATTCAAGCTTCTCGCAACGTATATTGCTTTCTCCACTGGTTTTTCAGGCGTTATTGGGCGTCTATGAAGTTCTTGTTCATTTAGGGATCTATGGGTATCGACGGCGCCGAAAATAGCAATATCAGTTTTTCTACATGAAATAGGATTCCCTCCGGTGAATTTAACAACCAATCACAGCATCGCTCATTATCTCACTTAGTATATCCAAGCCGACGCGCTTCCGTGCGATAGCGGTAAATTTTCCTTAATAGATTGATTACTGAATTACTCAATCACTCGGTTTATGAGTGTGTGAGAAACCTTTTTGATGTTTTGCCGTTCTTGAAACACTGCTAAAGCAAGCTTTTAGGGGCGGTACAGCAGGTGTTTTAATAAACCTATCATCACCAAAAAAATCTCATTTTACGTGGGCATAGTTTTGTCAGATATTTCGATAAAGAGTATAACCGTAGTCACACCAAGTTTTCCGTCAGATCGACTTCCGGAGAGAGGAGCGTTTGTGGAAAACCTGGTTCGGCAGTGGTGCGAATGTGAATTGTCGGTAAAGGTTGTTGCCCCAATATCACTGGTGAATCACCTGAAATCCTTGAAGTATAGAAAAGATAGAAGCCTTTCACTACAAGGTATTAATAGAATACATCGGCCAAAATATCTGACTTTTTCAAATAAAAAGCTCGGCCCATTTGATCTTTCGTCTATCTCTCAAAACAGCTTCGTAAAATCCGCTAACAAGGTGCTGATGAACGACATCGATCATGAGATTTTTTACGGTAAGTTCCTGTTTTCCGGTGCCTATTCGGCAGCGCTAGCCGGAATGAAATATAACTTGCCATCCTTCGGTGACATTGGGGAATCGATTTCCTTTCAATCACTTACAAAGGAAAGGCGGGAACTAGCAAAATGGATTATTCAGGAATTGACGGGGATTGTATGCGTTTCGTCTAGGCTGAGGGACGAAATATTAGCATTGGGCGCGAGTCCGGAAAAAATATTGTTAGCACCTAACGAAGCGGATCCGAAAAGATTCAAAAAGCTAGATCGTGCTGAGTGCAGACGAACTCTAAACTTACCAATCGATGCCAAGATAGTTGCATTCACTGGCCATTTTATTGAAAGAAAGGGGCCTTTGAGGTTATTGAAAGCTTTGAATCAACTGGATAACGTTTATGGCATATTTATGGGTAGGGGCAAACAGGTGCCGACGGGAGAAAAGGTTTTGCACGCAGGGCCAGTATCAAATAGTCAATTACCTGTTTGGCTTAACGCTTCAGATATATTTGTTTTACCGACTCTATCGGAGGGAAGCTGTAATGCCGTAACTGAAGCGTTGGCTTGTGGGTTGCCGGTCATAACCTCGGATATTGATGATATGAAATCACAGTTTACGAATCAAAAAGTTTTTTTTATAGATCCTTATGATTCAACGCAGATTGCCAACTTGATTATGAATTATTTTGAATACGATGCTTTGAGTTGCAATAATGAAAAGGGAAATGGCATTGTTGGACAAGCCAGAGGCGCGAAAATAGCGACATGGATTGGCAATCAAGTCAGGAAGTAATCGAAATATATCCTTATCTCAATCGTCAAATTTAAGTAGCTCTAATTGCCATAGTGTTGGCTCCATCGGTAAAGGCTCTTAACATGATTATCGCAGATATTTGCTAGCACCGACCTATTCTATCCCTTGCTTTTGGATGAAGACGCAACCTACAAGATCATCGGAGACTACTTTTCCTTTTCGTCTTCGGGATAATGATAGCCGGCAACCAGGACATTTAGGGCCGAGTAGCATCGGCACATTGGGGAGGTGCTGTTGTGTTTTTTTGCGACCAATGCTGTCCATCCCAACGTGGCACGAAGGTGAATACAAACTGCTTGCTGCACCAGTGCTACGCGAAAGCAACGAGCTTTGCACGGATGTTTAAACAGATATCAACTGAGTGGTTTAATAGCTGACTAATCGGTCTAGAGAAAACTTGGGCTACAGGAACATCAGAAGAAGTTTCTTTGTGTGAATATCCCCGAGCACTAGTTCTAGTTATTGTTTGAATTCAGAATGCTAATGGAATTTATTTAGAGTACTCTTTAAAGCCACGGATTATACAAAGTTATGGCGGTTTATTGGGCAATATTGTTGGCGGGGATCTTCTCATCATTACTGAATTTTATAAAAGGATTTCGTGTAGGTGGTGGGCTTCTTTTTATTTATTTTTATGCTTTTTTAGTATTTATAGCAGGGTTTAAGTATGGGTCTATAGATTATTTTGGCTACAAGCATCTATACGACTCAGTAAGCTTTTCCGATTTTTCGGTACCATTCTTTAATACGGGAAAGGGGGTAACAGGTTCTGAGTTCATATGGGCTAGTTTAAGCTCACTATCAAAGTTTCTGGAATTTCCTTACGAGTTTTTTGTCTTTTTTATAGCTACACTTAGTATTTCAATCAAGTTCTATTTTTTTCAGAAATGGACTCCATATTTTATTGTCGCCGTTGTAGCCTATATAGCGTTCGGGTTTGTTAAGGATATGGGGCAGCTTAGGAACGGACTGGCTTCAGCAATTTTGTTGTTTACCATAGTTCCTCTGATAAATCGCAGTTTTCTATCGTTTGTATTTGTCTGCTTTTTGGCTTTCGGTGTTCAGTCGTATGCTATTGTTTCTTTGCCTCTATACTTTTTTTACCTTTTTTTTAAGTTATCGAAGAAAGTTGTTCTCCCGGTATTTTTTTTAGTTTTGATTTTTTCTTTGTTTTTTGACTTCTCGACGTTCGTGGTTTTTATTTCAGAGAACTTTTCTATAGTCTCAGAATCCTTGGCCAGGAAGCTTGCAGGTTATGCTAGTGAAGCCCAAGCACAAGCTAGTCTTATATCCTTGACTGGCCTAATTTACACCTCTGTATCTGTTATCTTTATCCTTTTCAAGGATAGAGTGTTTTATAGGAGCAAAGAGCTTTTTTGTGTGGGTGTTGTATTTGTCTATGGCGTACTTTTGTTCGCTATTACTATTGACGTTCCGACAATGGGGGCTCGGAGTTTGGATATGTTTTCGAGTGGATTTTTTCCATTGTTGATTGCTCTTTCCCTTAATTTTTTCAGAGGCGCTTATAAATACTTGTTTTTGACGGCTTCATTAGGGTTCTGCTTCGTGAAAATGTTTTCGAGCATTACCGAGTTTGCGCCTTATCAGAATATACTTTTTATGAGTTGATATTCTGAGTATGATAGGTTTATTTGCTACTACTGGAGCTGAATACGAACCCTCGCCCCTCTTTTTCAGGTTACGCTCCTACGTATGATACTGAGAGTACTATCGATGATGATTGGTCCAGATTCCAAAAACAGGTGCTATTCTTAGTTGGTTTGTTGACCAATTTCTGGTCAGAGAAATATCCCTATTTTTTTGAAGCCTCAATGCCAGAAGAATTCACCAGAAATTGGATTTTCAATTTGTTGTCTCCCCTTATTTTAGGTGCCTATGTATCCAGCAAGGAACTGATTACGAGCGCTGTAGTATCGCATCTTGTTTATGGCCTTTAAATCTCAAAGTAAAATGGTTTTCAATATCCTTATTTTACCAACGTATTAAGTCCAAAGGGTTTTTATGCATTATTCTAAAATTTGTATGGTTGGGTTAGGTTATATCGGCCTTCCAACGGCAGCCGTAATAGCGTCTAGAAAGTGTAAGGTGATTGGTTTGGACGTCGACCCAAACGTTGTGGATACCATAAATAAAGGCGACATTCATATTGTCGAGCCAGATCTGGATATGATTGTCCACGCTGCTGTGAGCGAGGGTTACCTCCGGGCCACACTTGAGGCCGAGCCGGCAGATGCCTTTTTGGTGGCAGTGCCTACGCCATTCAAGACGGAAGCAGGCAAAACTCATGTTCCGGATTTGAGATATATCGAATCCGCGGCCAAGTCGATCGCTCCGGTTCTTGAAAAAGGGAACTTGGTGATTTTGGAATCCACCTCTCCTGTTGGGGCGACGGAACAGCTTGCTGACTGGTTGGCGGAAGCAAGACCGGACCTGACGTTTCCGCAAAAGAACGGGGAGCGCTCGGACATTCGCATTGCCCACTGTCCTGAAAGGGTCCTGCCTGGCCATGTCATAGGGGAGCTGGTCGCCAACGACCGGGTAATCGGCGGTTTGACTCCAGCTTGCTCGGAAGCCGCATGTCGTCTTTACGACATTTTTGTGGAAGGTGAGTGTATTACCACTACCGCGCGAACAGCGGAGATGGCCAAGCTTACCGAAAATAGTTTCCGAGACGTGAATATCGCCTTTGCTAATGAGTTATCGCTGATTTGCGACAAGCTCGACATCGATGTGTGGGAGCTTATTGACCTGGCAAATCGACACCCACGCGTTGATATACTGAAACCTGGGCCGGGCGTTGGCGGGCACTGTATTGCTGTGGATCCGTGGTTTATTGTCAGCGAAACTCCGGAGCAGGCGCGATTAATTCGCATGGCTAGGGAGGTAAATGATTCCAAGCCACAGTGGGTAATAGACAAGGTCAAATCAGCCATAGGCGAGTTCTTGCAGCAGCACTCTGATCGTACATCAAAGGATGTAAGAGTGGCGATATTTGGGCTTGCATTCAAGCCAGATATTGATGATCTTCGTGAAAGCCCTTCCTTGGCAATTGCGGAACAGTTGGCACAATCCCTGGCAGGTTCTTTGATGGTTGTTGAACCGAATATTGAGGTTGCTCCTGCGTCACTAACCAGAGCTTCGCTGGTGAGCAGCGATGAAGCCATCGAGCAGGCTGACATTTGCGTTGTTATGGTCGCGCATCGGGAATTCAAAGGGTTAGACTTTTCCGGAAAACCAGCTGAATTTATTATTGATGTGGTAGCAAGCGGGCGAGCTTAAAAAGGGGATTTAGTGAAAGTTTTAGCTGTTTTTGGAACGCGGCCTGAAGCCATTAAAATGGCCCCAGTGGTGTTGGCGCTGCAGGATGATGATCGGTTTGAATCGGTATTGTGCGTAACCGGTCAGCACCGGGAAATGCTGGACCAGGTGTTGTCCTTATTTTCTCTGGTACCGGATTATGACCTGAGCATTATGAAGCCCGGCCAAGACCTAACGGATGTGACTACCGGTATTCTCCAGGGCATGCGGAGCGTTCTGGCAGAAGCGAAGCCAGACTTGGTGCTGGTCCATGGAGATACCGCCACTACTTTCGCCGCGACACTGGCAGCGTATTATCAGCAGATTCCGGTGGGGCATGTGGAAGCCGGTTTGCGTACAGGTAACCTGTATTCCCCCTGGCCGGAAGAGGCCAACCGAAAGCTGACTGGGGCGCTGGCAGCAGTGCATTTTGCCCCCACGCAGAGATCTGCCGATAACCTACTGGCTGAGGGCGTTGCTGATGAGAAGGTACATGTTACCGGCAACACAGTGATCGACGCCCTCTTCCGGATTGTTGAGCGTTTTGATAAGGATTCTGAACTGGCAGGCTCTTTGGCGGACCAGTTTCCATTTTTGAATCCCGAAAGGCGTATGGTTTTGGTTACCGGTCACCGCCGAGAGAGCTTTGGAGGAGGGTTCGAGCGTATCTGTGAAGCCCTGAACCGAACGGCCCGTGCCTTTCCAGATGTTGACATCGTGTACCCGGTACACCTGAACCCCAATGTGCGGGAGCCAGTAAATCGTTTACTGAAAGGGTTGAAAAATGTGCACTTGATAGAACCGCTGGACTATCTGCCGTTTGTGTACCTAATGAGCCGTTCTTATCTGATTCTGACCGATTCCGGTGGTATTCAGGAGGAAGCGCCTTCACTGGGTAAGCCGGTTCTGGTTATGCGTGACACTACTGAACGGCCTGAAGCTGTGGATGCAGGTACTGTTGAGTTGGTTGGCACGAATGTTGAGCGTATTTTCGAGCGGGTTCAGGCTTTGTTGGATGATGAGAATACCTATCAGAAGATGAGTTTGGCGCATAATCCCTATGGTGATGGGAACGCTTCCAGCCGAATCTTGGACGCTATCTTGTGGCGTGGTTTCGCTTTTAATGTTACGTAAAAATTATGGCAAATCAAAAGTTAAAGATATGCTTCGTATTGGATCACCCACTTCACCATTATAGAGTTGTTTTCTTTAAAAAACTTCTTGAATCTGGTGTTGATTTAACTATATTTCATCCCGGCGTTGCGGGTGAATATAGTTTCAAAGATTTTTCGGTACCTATGAAGCGAAAATGGGGGTTTATATGTGTTCCTTATATACCATTTGATAAATTCGATGTTGTTGTGCACATGCAAAATCTCCGCATGATGTCTTTATGGAAGTCTTTGATAAGTTCTAATGCTGTTTTTACATGGGGTATTGGTACATCTTCAGCTAAGGGGTTAGGTTCGGAAAATAAGTTGATTAGGGTGCTCAGGAATTCTGTCATTCTTTTCACAAAGCGAACTTTTTTTTATAGCAATTTTCCAGTCCCTTTGGTTCCAAATTCACTTAGGCATAAGGTTCGAGTTGCAATAAATACGGTTCACGTCGACTCCAATTTTTATTGTCTGAACCAGGGAGCGTTGAGAAATAAGATTCTATGTATTGGAACCTTAAACGAAAGGAAAGGTTTAAGGTATGTCTTTGAGTCTTTCGCTGAGCTTGCGGAGAAAAATCCGGATATTCGTCATGAATTTGGAGTAGATGTCGTTGGTGATGGCCCTGAATATGAGCGCTTAGTGGATCTTGCGAAGAAGCTAGGCATCGATCAGTGTGTCACGTTCTTTGGTCGCATAACTGATGAAGTTGAAAAAGCGGAAATATATAGTAGAGCTTTGGTTAGCTGTTCTCCTTGCCAGGCCGGACTATCGGTCTTGGAGTCGCTTGGTCATGGAGTCCCTTTCCTCACGTTGAGATCGGCCATATCTGGTGGAGAGCATTTTAATATAGAGTCAGGTGAGACCGGCTGGTTAGTCGACGATATTGACAGTCTGACACGGCATCTTGAGTACATATTGTCTCATAAAGATGAGTTGTTGAGGATGGGGGATGCATCTTATCGCTGGTATCAAGAATTTGGCACTGTGGATAAAATGGTAGCCCCTTTCCTAGAAGAATTTGAGAATGTCAAAGCTAAAAAAAAGACAAAGATATAGGGTTGTATATATTTGATAAATTTCTTTTGTGCTTTGTTTACTAATCGCTTTGGGACGGTGCATGACCAGCGGGCTTGTAGCAGATTAGTGGAGTTTTCGAAAACCCGTTCCTGCCCGGAGACTCGCTGAATGGCTTCTGTCGTCTCCAAAATCAAAATGGTGCGTTGCCTTGGTGTTTTGAATGTTTTTAGAGCACTTTCATTCCGTTTGGGGGTTCAACTGGGGATTAATGGTGTAAAGGATTTGAAAGCAGGTGTACCTGGCGGGCGTTTTTTCTCAAGAACAGAATGGCCAGTAAATAGTTGGGATGAATTTCGATACTTTCCTCTGGCGTTCGGTCACATTGAGGTAAGTCGCGAGAGTGTTCCTGACTGGCATAAGAGCGTGTTGACGGGCAAGTGCTTCCCGGACCGCGATAGACCCTGGCATGCGATTCGGGATTTCAATAGTGATGCAGGCGACATAAAAGGAATCTGGGAGCTTTCCCGTTTTGATTGGGTGCTTGGTTTTGCCAGAGAGGCCCAAGCAGGCCGCACGGAAGCCTTGCAAAAGTTGGAATCTTGGTTGGAGAGCTGGGTACAAGAGAACCCATCCTACTGTGGTCCGAACTGGAAATGTGGGCAGGAGGCCTCTATCCGGGTTATGCATTTGGCGATGGCAGCCATTGTTCTTGGGCAAAGTTGTAGGCCAGAAAAGGGCCTGCTGGAACTGGTTGAAATACACCTGAAGCGTATTGCGCCAACCATTCAGTATGCGATTGCCCAGGATAACAACCATGGTACTTCTGAGGCCGCTGCACTGTTTATCGGTGGAAGCTGGCTTGCCATCCATGGCATTTCGCAGGGCACGAGCTGGGAAAAAAAAGGCAGGAGGTGGCTGGAAAACCGGGCGCGCCGTCTGATAGAGCAGGATGGCAGCTTCAGCCAGTACTCTGTGAACTATCACAGAGTGATGCTGGATACCCTCTCAATGGTAGAGGTGTGGCGGAAAACACTCCAATTGCCGGAATTTTCCCGCCATTGGTACAGCAAAGCGAGGGCGGCTACAGAGTGGTTGACGGCATTGCTACGGCCGGGCGGTGATGTGCCTAATCTTGGCGCTAACGATGGCGCTAGATTACTGCCCCTTGCGGCGGTGGACTATCGCGATTTTCGTCCTTCTGCGCAATTAGCTAACGTGCTGTTTTTGCGGCAAAGGGCGATTTCTGATCCTGGAGAATGGGACGCTCCGTTGAGGTTGTTGGGTCTTGAGCTGCCAGAGGCGGTAGCAGAATGCCCTGGCAATGTGCAGTTCGATGATGGTGGCTACGCAATAATGCGTAAAAATCATTGTTTCGTGTTGTTCCATTACCCACGTTTTCGTTTCCGCCCTGGCCAGGCCGATGCACTTCACCTCGATGTTTGGTTAGGCGGGCGCAACATCTTCCGGGATGGGGGATCTTTTAGCTACAACACCGAAGAGCCTTGGCAATCCTATTTCCCGGGTGTTGGGAGCCACAATACCATCCAGTTTGATGGTCGCGATCAGATGCCGCGACTTAGCCGATTCTTATTTGGCGAGTGGCTGAAAACGAGTCGATTCCAGCCTCTGGATGAAACATATGAAGGGCTGTCGGTTCTTGCAGGGTATCGCGATTATAAAGGGGCGGTTCATACTCGGAAGGTGTTGCTTGGCAAGGAAAAGTTAACTGTTAAGGACGATATTGACGGTTTCTCCAGCAATGCAGTGCTGCGATGGCGATTAGAGCCTGGCAATTGGGAGCTAAAAGGCCTTGCTGCAAAGAACGAAGATCTGACTATTGCAATTACCAGTACCATCGAGATTGTTCGTTGCGAAATCGTTGATGGCTACGAGTCTCATTATTACGGTCGTAAGACGAAATTGCCGGTTCTTGAAATTGAGGTGGCCGACGCTGGTTGCCTGTCCACTGAACTAACCTGGAATACAGTTTGAGAGTTCTATATTTCCACCAGCACTTTGTCACGCCGAAAGGCGCGGGCGCGATCCGCTCTTATGCCATGGCTCGGAAGCTCGTAGAGCGTGGTCATAGTGTAACCATGGTGTGCGGTAGCAATACTACAGGTACCACAGGCCTCGAAGGTGAATTCACGGGAGGTAAACGCAGAGGATTGGTAGGCGGCATTGATGTTATTGAGCTTGACCTGGCCTATTCGAATAATGACGGTTTTATGAAGCGTGTGTGGACGTTCTTGTCTTTTGCGTTTCGTAGTATCTGGATTGCACTGACCGAAAAGTACGACTTAGTATTTGCGACGACTACACCACTAACGGCTGGTATTCCTGGTATTTTTGCCCGCTGGCTAAGGCGTAAGCCCTTTGTGTTTGAAGTGCGGGATTTGTGGCCGGAATTACCTCGTGAAATGGGCGTTATTAACAACCCGGTCGTGCTCTGGGTGATGGAGGGGTTGGAGTGGTCAAGCTATCGTTCCGCACATAGGTTGGTAGGTTTGTCCCCAGGTATTGTGGAGGGCATTACAAAGCGTAACGTGCCCTCGGAAAGGGTAGCTATGGTGCCTAACGGTTGTGATCTGGACATTTTCACAGATTCGGCCAAACCATGGCGCCCGCATGGAATCGCTGATACGGATTTGATGGCCATATTTGCCGGCACTCATGGTATTGCAAATGGTTTGGATGCCGTCTTGGACGCTGCAGGTGAATTGAAAAAGCGAGGACGTGACGATATCAAGTTTTTGCTGATAGGTTCCGGTAAACTCAAACCGGCTCTAATGGCCAAGGCAGAACGTAACGGCCTCGACAATGTCGTATTCCATGATCCGGTTAAGAAGAGCGAACTGGCGGGCCTTATGCGAGCAACGGACATCGGCATGCAAATTTTAGCCAATGTGCCCGCGTTTTATTACGGCACCTCACCCAACAAATTTTTCGATTACATCGCAGCGGGGGTGCCTGTTTTGAATAACTACCCCGGTTGGTTGGCGGAAATGATAGAACAGGAACAATGTGGCTATGCTGTACCGCCGGCAGATCCCGTTGCCTTCGCTGATGCCTTGGAACAGGCGGCTGCACAACGTGACCAACTGCTGGTTATGGGAAAAAGGGCCAAAGCTTTAGCTGAGCGGGAGTTTGATCGTGACAAGATGGCGAATGAGTGGTTGGATTGGGTAACTGGAGCCGTACAGTGATCAAGCGACTTTTTGATGTGCTCTGCGCACTGTTTGCAATCATGTTGCTGTTTCCGGTTATTTTAGTTGTTGGGATTTTAATTCATCGCAAACTAGGCTCCCCCATTCTCTTTCGCCAAACCCGTCCCGGCAAAGGCGGCAAGCCGTTCCTGATGATTAAATTCCGGACCATGCTGGATGCGGTTGACAAGCAAGGTAACCCGCTTCCCGATGACCAACGGATGACAGCGTTTGGTCGCTTTTTGCGGTCCACGAGTCTGGATGAGCTTCCGGAACTGTGGAACGTACTGAAAGGTGAGATGAGCTTGGTTGGCCCACGCCCGCTGCTGATGGAGTATCTGCCGTTGTACTCCGAAGAGCAGTATCGCCGTCATGATGTGTGCCCAGGTGTAACCGGTTGGGCACAGGTGAATGGCCGTAATGCACTTTCCTGGGAAGACAAGTTCAAGCTGGATGTGTGGTACGTGGACAACCAGTCGTTTCTACTGGACCTGAAAATTCTTTTCCTCACCGTGAAAAAGGTATTGATTCGCGACGGTATTAGCGGGGAAGGCGAGGCTACGATGTCGAAATTTTCCGGGAATCAAAATCAATCAGGAGAGTGATATGGCTGGGAAGTTGGTCGGAATATACGGTGCAAGTGGGTTTGGCCGTGAGGTGATGCCGGTTGCCCGAGAGATGTTTGCCTCTGATGACTGTGAGCTGGTATTTATCGACGATAATCCTGAGCTTGTGAAAGTCAACGGCGTACGAGTTTTGACATACTCCGACTTCCTCAAGCATGAGGCTGAAGAAAAGCGAGTTTCAGTCGCTATTGCAGATGCCAAGACTCGCCGTGAGATCGAGGAGCGTTGTTATTCTGATGGGATCAAGCCCGCCTCCGTTAACTCACCCAACAACGTGGTGTTGGATGAGGTTCAGATTGGGTCTGCTAGCATACTTTGTCCTTTCGTCACGCTGACCTCGAACATCACGATTGGCCAGTCATTTCATGCAAACATATACAGCTATGTGGCTCATGATTGCGTGATCGGTGACTACGTGACTTTCGCGCCGGCAGTGAAGTGTAACGGTAACGTGGTTATTGAGGACAATGCTTACATTGGCACTGGGGCTATCATCAAACAGGGCCAGCCAGGCAGCCCGATTGTGATAGGTGAGGGGGCCACTGTTGGAATGGGCGCTGTCGTTACTAAAAATGTGGCGCCAGGTAGTGTTGTGATCGGTAACCCGGCCAAACCGCTTGTCAGAAACTCTTAAAGCACTCGCTGGAATCGCTTTCTAATGTTGAACGGACCCTTCTCCCCCTGGCCCTCCTTCACCGATGAAGAGGCCAACGCCGTACGTGATGTGCTGCTCTCCAACAAAGTGAACTACTGGACCGGCCAGGAATGCCGGGAGTTTGAGCGGGAATTCGCGGCTTTTGCGGATGCTGATTACGCTATCGCTCTGGCTAACGGCACCGTTGCGCTGGACTTGGCCTTGAAGGGTTTAGATATTGGCCCGGGCGATGAGGTGGTGGTTACCTCCCGTACATTTCTTGCATCGGTTTCCAGCATCGTCACAGCTGGTGCCACGCCGGTGTTTGCCGATGTGGGCCGGCACTGCCAGAACATTACTCCCGCCGCGGTTCGCAAGGTAATTACTCCACGTACCAAAGCCGTCCTTTGTGTGCACCTGGCCGGCTGGCCCTGTGAAATGGACGGCTTCATGGAACTGGCCGAGGAGTGCGGCCTGTCCGTGATTGAAGACTGTGCCCAGGCCCACGGTGCCCGTTACAAGGGTAGTTCGGTGGGGGCTCTTGGCCATGTGGGTTGCTGGTCGTTCTGTCAGGACAAGATTATGACCACTGGTGGCGAAGGTGGCATGGTGACCACGAATGATGAAACCCTGTGGAAGCGCATGTGGGCCTATAAGGACCATGGTAAAAGCTGGGATGCCGTATACGAACGGGAACACCCGCCAGGGTTCCGCTGGTTGCATGAAAGCTTCGGCACTAACTGGCGGATGACGGAAATGCAGGGCGTGATCGGCCGCATTCAACTGCAACGCATGCCCGAATGGCATCAGCAACGCCTAGCCAACGCCGAATGCATCTGGAACACCGCCCGCGAACTGCCCGGTCTGCGGGTGCCGGATGTGGTGGAACACATGGAGCACGGTGCTTACAAATGTTATGTGTTTGTAGAGCCCGAACAGTTGGCAGAAGGTTGGAGCCGGGATCGTATTCAGCAAGCCATTGTCGACGCGGGTGTACCTTGTTTCTCTGGCTCATGCTCGGAGGTGTATCTGGAAAAGGCCTTCGACGGTACCGGCCTGCGGCCGGAAGCCCCCTTGCCTATCGCCCGGGAGCTTGGGGAGACCAGTTTGATGTTTCTGGTGCATCCTACATTGACGGAAGCGGAGATAACCAAAACCTGTGCGGTGATTACAGAGGTTATGTTGGGTGCCACAGGTTAGATCGACAGTTAAGTATTAAAAGTTTTCTACGAGAGGATGATCATGAAAATCGCCATCGCGGGTACCGGCTATGTGGGGCTGTCCAATGCCATGTTGCTGGCCCAGCATAATGAAGTGGTTGCTCTGGACATCGATTCCGAAAAAGTTGAGCTGCTGAATAACCGCAAGAGCCCGATTATTGATGCGGAGATTTCCGATTTTCTGGCGAATAAAGCACTGACCTTCACTGCCACTCTGGACAAGGCGCAGGCTTATCAAGGTGCGGATTATGTGGTGATTGCCACGCCGACGGACTATGACCCACAAACCAACTACTTCAACACCCAAACTGTGGAGTCTGTGATTCAGGATGTGATGGCAATCAATCCACAGGCCGTGATGGTGATCAAGTCCACGGTACCGGTTGGTTACACCCGGGAGATCTGTGAACGGTTCGAATCCAATAACATCATCTTTTCCCCGGAGTTTCTCCGTGAAGGCAAGGCGCTTTACGACAATCTGCACCCCTCGCGTATTATCGTGGGCGAGCGCTCCGAACGTGCCGAAATCTTTGCCGGGCTGCTGAAGCAGGGTGCGTTGAAAGAAGATGCCCCGGTACTGTTTACAGACAGCACCGAAGCGGAAGCCATCAAACTGTTTTCCAATACCTACCTTGCCATGCGGGTAGCCTACTTCAATGAGCTGGATACCTATGCGGCCCGCCACGGACTGAATAGCCGGCAGATTATTGATGGTGTGGGCCTGGACCCACGCATTGGCGACCACTACAACAACCCCTCCTTCGGTTACGGCGGCTATTGCCTCCCGAAAGACACCAAGCAGTTGCTGGCCAACTATGAGGATGTGCCCAATAACCTGATCCGCGCGATTGTGGATGCCAACCGCACCCGTAAGGACTTTATTGCCGATGATATCCTGCGTCGCAATCCGAAAGTGGTGGGGGTGTATCGCCTGGTGATGAAGTCCGGCTCCGATAATTTCCGGGCGTCCGCCATTCAGGGCATCATGAAGCGCATCAAGGCGAAAGGGATTGAAGTGATTGTCTATGAGCCGGAACTGGCTGAAGACGAGTTTTTCCATTCCCGGGTTATTCGCGATCTGGAGGCCTTCAAGCAAGAGGCGGATGTGATTGTGGCCAATCGCCGCAGTGAGAATCTGAAGGATGTAGACGACAAGGTCTATACTCGGGATCTTTTTGGCAGTGACTGAATAACGACACGAAATGAAGCCTTAACCGGGGTGTTCGTGACAATTCTCCAGAGTAGTGATGTAACAAAGAATGAACGATATTGTCTGGCACGACCACAAGGTAACCCGGGCCGAACGGGCCAGGAACAAGAACCAGAACCCCTGCCTGCTCTGGTTTACCGGATTGAGTGGTTCCGGAAAATCCACCATCGCGAATGCCCTGGACGTGGCCCTGCATGAACGGGGTTACCACACCTTTCTGTTGGACGGTGATAACGTTCGCCACGGCCTGTGCAAGGATCTGGGGTTTTCGGATTCAGATCGCGTTGAGAACATCCGGCGGATTGGCGAGGTCAGCAAACTGTTTGCCGATGCCGGGCTGATTGTTCTCAGCGCGTTTATCTCGCCTTTTATCAGTGACCGGCGCCTGGTTCGCAAGCTGTTTCCGGCTGGTGAGTTCATTGAGGTTTTCATGGACACACCGCTGGCCACCTGTGAAGACCGTGATCCCAAAGGGCTCTATCGAAAAGCACGCTCCGGGGAAA
This sequence comes from Marinobacter oulmenensis, assembly GCF_014201735.1. GTDB lineage: Bacteria > Pseudomonadota > Gammaproteobacteria > Pseudomonadales > Oleiphilaceae > Marinobacter > Marinobacter oulmenensis. The sequence goes on from NZ_JACHFE010000009.1 coordinate 45,620, forward strand.
TTCGGCATTTCACCGGTATTGATTCACCCTACGAAGCGCCGCCTCATCCCGAGGTGAGGCTGGATACCAGTGTCCTGTCGGTGGATGAGTGTGTGGATCGCCTCATTGATTTCATGGTCAATCAGCACCTGATCGCTCGCAATGAATGAACTTTGGAGCAGCGGGAGCGTTGAATTACAGGAGACCTGACTAATGGATTGGCAGGCCGCACTGACGCTGCTGACCCTGGCAGGCGTACTCTCCGCTTTGTCCCTTACGCGTGTATCGGCTGATCTGATCTTGATGTCGGCCCTGGCTCTGCTGCTGATTACCGGTGTTCTCGGGCCGGTAGAGGCACTGGCGGGTTTTGGTAATCCCGGCGTGATTACGATTGCGACGCTTTATGTGGTGGCCTCCGGCCTTAAGGAGACCGGTGCCATTCAGTGGCTTGCCCGAAAACTACTGGGACACCCTACAAGCCAGCATGGCGCCCAGTTACGCATGATCGCGCCGACGGGGCTCCTCTCCGGATTTATGAACAATACTGCCGTCGTGGCCATGTTTATCCCGGCGATTCAGGATTGGGCGCAGCGTCTGGGTATTCCGGCTTCACGGTTGTTACTGCCTTTGAGTTACGCCGCGATTCTTGGCGGTACCTGTACCCTGATTGGTACCAGCACCAACCTGGTGGTGGACGGCTTGCTGCAGAGCCAGCAGGGTATTCAACTCGGGCTCTTTGAGTTGGCGTGGGTGGGCGTACCCCTTCTGTTGGTCGGTGGGGCGTTTCTTGTGTTTTTTGCGCCCCGTCTGCTCCCGGACAGGGGCGGGTTGACGGAAGAGCTGGACCTGGTCCGGGAATACGGTGTGGAAGTCGAGGTGATGCCTGGCCCCCTGGAAGGCCGGACCATCGCCCAGGCCGGACTCCGGGCGCTGAGTTATGGATACCTGACGGAGATTAACCGGGGCGGTCGCCTGATTACCGCCGTGGAGCCGGACAGAACCCTGCAGGCCGGAGACCGGCTGTATTTCGTCGGGGCACCGGAGTGCGCCAGCGAACTGCGGCGGATCCATGGCCTGAAACCGGCCAATGGCAGTGTTCACAAGCTTGAGATGGAAAACCACCAGCGTTGTCTGGTGGAGGTGGTACTCGGGCCGGAATTCCCGGCCCTGGGGATGACCATTCGTGACAGTCGGTTCCGGACCAGGTTCAATGCAGTGATCCTGTCGGTCTCCCGGGAGGGACGGCGCGTCCCCGGTAAGCTTGGGGATATCACCTTCAAGATGGGGGATACCCTGCTGCTGGAGGCCAGTCACCAGTTTGAGGAGCAGTACCGGTTCCGTCGTGACTTCCTGCTGGTGAGTGCCCTGAACGATTCCACCCCTCCCGACTTTCGTAAAGCTCCCAGAGCGCTTGCGATTCTAGCGGTGATGGTGTTGCTGAGCGCCACGGGGATATTGTCCATCATGGAGGCGGCCTTCCTGGCGGCCGGGGCGATGATCGTTTCGGGATGCCTGACGGCTAGCCGTGCCCGTCGCAGTGTGGATTTGCCTGTTCTGGTGATCATTGCCGCCTCCTTTGCCCTGGGCAACGCAATGACAGACACCGGAGCTGCCGAATGGATCGCAGATGGATTGCTGGGGATGGGGCCGCTGACGCCTTGGTTGGCGCTGATCATGATCTATGGCCTGACCACGTTGTTTACCGAGCTGATCACCAATAATGCTGCTGCGGTACTGATGTTTCCCATTGCCCTGGCGGTGTCGGAGCAACTGGGCGTCAGCTTTCTGCCTTATGCCGTTGCTGTGATGTTCGCCGCTTCCGCTTCGTTTATCACGCCGCTCGGGTACCAGACCAATCTGATGGTGTACGGGCCGGGTCGGTACCGGTTTACCGACTATATGCGGCTGGGTATTCCCCTGTCCTTGCTGGTTGCCTGTGTGGCGTTGGCACTGATTCCGGTCTTCTGGCCATTCTAGGAGCATTTCCCGGTGTTTATCGTTTCCAAGATTGTCATCATGATCCTGTCGCCGCTTGGCTCGTCCCTGCTGGGCGGTCTGCTGGCGCTGGCTCTGGGACTGTTTGGAAGAAAACGGCTGGCACTGGTGCTGGGTGCTTTGGCGCTGATCTGGCTCTGGGCTTGGTCGCTGCCGGTGACCAGCTATGCGATCCGCGGTTATCTGGAGAACCTGAATCCACCGGTTAATGTAAGTGCTATGCCGCAGGCCGAGGCCATTGTGGTGCTCGGTGGCGGCACCCGTCCGCTGGGCTTTTACCGCCCCTATCCGAACCTGGGCGCGGCGTCTGATCGGGAATGGCATGGTGCCCGTTTGTACCATGCCAGCAAAGCTCCCATAGTCGTGCTGACCGGTGGCCATGATGCCCGTTTCAGTACCACTTCATCCGCGGAAGCCATGCGCCGTTTCATGAAGGCTCTCGGTGTGCCGGACAACGCCATGGTATTGGAAGAAAAAAGCCGGAATACCACTCAGAATGCGGATTTTACCGCCGATATACTTGAGGAGCGGGGGATCAACCGGATATTGCTGGTGACCTCGGCGCTACATATGCCTCGAGCCCAGGGCCTGTTTGAACGGCAGGGCCTGGAGGTGATTCCGGCCGCCACGGATCACGAAGTGAGAGAAGGCCCGGCCTGGCGCCTCTGGATGCCGGATACGGAGGCACTGGATGGCAGTAGCCGGGCCATCAAGGAAATCGTCGGCCGGCTTGTCGGCCGGTGATTGTAACCCCCGCTCGTCTTTCTATCCTCTACACTCAGTTGAGATGACCACTGTCAGGGCCTGATTGGATGTTCCAGAAATTTCTGAATTTGCCGCGCTTCTACAAACGCATGATTTCCGTGGTGGCGGATGTGGTGGCGTTGTCCTTTTCCCTGTGGGCGGCCTATGCACTGCGGCTGGACAAGGCGCTCTGGCTGACGGGTACGGAGCAGTTATTGGTTTGCGGACTGACCGTTGCTTTTACCATTATCGTATTCGTGCGCCTAGGTCTCTACCGCGCGGTTGTGCGCTATCTGAATGACCGGGCCTTCATCACTGTCAGTATTGGGGTGATTGGCTCAGTGGGCATCCTGATTCTGTTGGGATACTGGCTGGAAGTTCTGGTTCCTCGTTCCGTGCCCATCATTTATGGCGCCCTGGCGTTTATCTTTGTCTCCGGTAGCCGCATGGGCGTTCGCATGCTGGTGGCCAGGCCTTCTGCGAAGGATCGCAAGAACCGGGAGCGGGTGATTATTGTTGGCGCCGGGGAAACGGCTTTGCAGCTTTGCCAGGCACTGCAGCAGGGTGCCAGGTTCCGCCCGATGGCGTTTATTGGCTTTCAGTCGTCCAATCATGAAACCCTGATTAACGGCCTGCCGGTTTACGATATCAGCTTCATTGAAAAGGCCATTCGCAGTCATCGGGCTGAGCGCCTGTTGCTGGCTCTGGATGCCGATTCCACAGTGGACCGTAAGCGGCTGATGCGCCAGTTGGAGCCTCTGTCGGTGCCGGTCCAGACGGTGCCTAGCATGGGTGAGCTGGTGGCCGGTCAGAAGCGCATCAATGATATCCGTGACCTGGAAATTGAGGATCTTTTGGGCCGCGATCCGGTGCGCCCGGACAATGCCCAGGTGGCCGAAACCCTGACCGGACGCGCCGTGATGGTGACTGGGGCTGGTGGGTCTATTGGCTCGGAACTGTGTCGGCAGATTATCCGCCATCGCCCCGGCCTGCTGGTGCTTTTCGACCAGTCGGAATTCTCGCTCTACAGTATTGAGCGGGAACTTCAGTCGATCAATGAGGCGGAAGCGCTGGGCGTGGAGATTCAGCCGCTGCTGGGCAGTGTGACCCATCGCCGGCGCTGCGAAGTGGTGATGCGCTCCTTCGGTGTGCAGACGGTCTATCACGCTGCCGCCTACAAGCATGTGCCGCTGGTGGAGCACAACGTGATTGAGGGCGTGCAGAACAATGTGTTTGGCACCTGGTATGCGGCGGAAGCGGCTATTGCCGCCGGTGTCGAGCGTTTTGTGCTGGTGTCCACTGACAAGGCCGTACGGCCCACCAATGTAATGGGCGCCAGCAAGCGGCTGGCTGAGCTCGTGCTACAGGCGCTTGCCCAGCGACAGCAGGAGACGGTCTTCTCGATGGTGCGCTTTGGCAATGTACTGGGGTCGTCAGGCTCGGTTGTACCGCTGTTCCGGGAGCAGATTCGGGAAGGCGGGCCGGTGACGGTGACTCATCCGGACATCATTCGCTATTTCATGACCATTCCCGAGGCCAGTCAGTTGGTCCTCCAGGCAGGCAGCATGGGGCAGGGCGGCGAGGTGTTCGTCCTGGATATGGGAGAACCGGTCCGGATTGTGGATCTGGCCCGAAAAATGATTCACCTGATGGGGCTGGATGAGAAAACCGAAGACGATCCGGAAGGTGACATCGAGATCGTCTTTTCAGGCCTTCGCCCTGGTGAGAAGCTTTATGAAGAACTGTTGATTGGTGATGATCCTCAGGGAACCAATCACCCGAGGATCATGATGGCCCGCGAAATCTCACTGCCATGGCCGGAGGTGGAAGACATTCTGAATTGTCTGGCGGGTGCCAGCCGCGGGTTTGATTGTGAGGCGGTGGTTAATCTTCTGAAGGACGCGCATACCGGTTATAACCCAACCACTGATATGGCGGACCTTGTCTGGTGTAACGGAACGCAGGGAGCGATGGCGTCCGACAGTTGGGATAAAGTAACACGGCTTAATTAAAAATATTTAAAGCGGATCTTTTAAACCGTTGGCTCTAATTTATTTGTGACGGGAGTCACGAAGACTAAATAACTTTGCTAATTCCTGAAATATTTATTACTATCAGTTTGCTGTTTGTTCAATTCGCTATTTATTTAAGTATTTTTACATATAAGGTTATCTTTCATGGCAAAGATCAACGATTACTACCAGAAAAAGCAATTGATGGAACAATTGGCATCCGAGCTGGAAAAGCTTGAACAGGATCAGGCGTTGAAATCCGAACTGGAGTTTGAAAACAAGGTTCGGGATTTGATGAAGGAATACAATAAGGCCCCGAAGGATGTGCTGCAGATCCTGTCTGCCATTGATCCTTCCATTGCCGGTACCAAGGCCGAGGCTGCCTCCGGCACCCGCGCCAAGCGCCCGCTGAAGACCTACAAAAACCCCCACACCGGGGAAGTGGTCAAAACCCGCGGCGGCAATCACAAGACTCTGAATGAGTGGCGTGATAAGTACGGTAAGGAAGCCGTGCAAAGCTGGCAGGAATAATGCCTTTGGCCCTGCCTCTCCCGGAGGGGCAGGGTTTTAAACCACCACCACCCGGTTTCGCCCGCCTTCCTTGGCCTCGTACAGGCCCTCATCCGCTTTCTGTAACCACTGCATGTAGTTTTCCGGCCCCTCCTCCAGTTGGGAGATGCCCACACTGATGGTATATCGAATGTCGCCCGTTGTTGTTTTGACGGTGCTTTCCTCAATAGCTGTCCGGATTCGTTCGCAGATGATTCTTGCGCCTTCGGCATCGGTTTCCGGCAGGATGACGCCAAACTCTTCGCCCCCGTAACGGCCCGCGCTGTCGGTCTGGCGAATGTTGGACAGGGTGACCTGGGCGGTATGACGGATGACTTCATCGCCGGCCAGATGGCCGTGGGTGTCGTTAACCTTTTTAAAGTGATCGATATCGAACATGACCAGTGTTGCTGACTGCCCATAGCGGCGAAAGCGTTCATACTCAGCATCCACCAGGTTTTCCCAGGCGCCGCGGTTAAGCAGGCCGGTCAGGCGGTCAGTAATGCTCAGCGTTGCCAGCTTGTCATTGGCCCGTTCCAGCGCCCGCTTGCTGCTGGCAAATTCAGTGACGTCGTAAACCAGCAGGCAAACCCGGTCTACCTCACCGGTCGGGCCGCTGAGCGGGCTGATGGTCAGGTTCTGGAACATGTATTCTTCGGTACCCGTAATGGGGCGGGTGTTTCGGAACTTGAACAGGTAAGGGCGCTGTTCCCACGAGGTGAAGGCGCGGGTATTCAGCATGGCTACGGCGTCGACCTTGCGGGTCAGCCAGCCTTCGGGGATATCCGGGAAAACCTCGAACAGAACCCGATCATTGATCTGGCTGGATGTGATGCCGCTGTGATTTTCCATGAAGCCATTCCAGGCCTGCACCCGAAAGTCCAGATCCAGCACCACCAGACCGACTTCAACTGTCTCGAGCATGTCCACCAGCCAGTGGAACGAATCGGTTTGCGGATTCTTGAAAGCCATGGTTACTCCACCAGGTATTGGAGATTCTTTTCCAGGAAGGCGATGGAATCTTCTGTTAGCAGAACCAGCATGTCACAGCGAATGTCGCGCTTCTCGATGGTATAGGCGATCTCGATGCAGAGTAGCCTTTCTTCGCGCTTGTTGTGATATTCCAGCAGTTCGTTGATCGGGCGGTGCTGGCCCAGAACAGTCGGGTGCCCAAGGCCGAGTTTGAGGTCCAGCTGGTCGCCAATGCCATTCAGGAATGCGCCGAACAGAATGCTGGACATGTCCATCAATACTTCGACATTGACCGATTCGCCTTCCAGGACATCGTAGTGCAGTAGTTCTGCCATATCCTTGAAGGAGGCATCCTCAAAAAGCAGTAATGCTTCGCCAGCGATACCCGCCCCCGTAAAGCCCTGGCATACCGCGGAATATTCGTTTTCCTTTTGTGCGGCGGATATGGCCATGTGCAGCTCGGAGTTGGCGATAAAATCAACTTTGGGTACGGGCTGTTTCACAAAGACGTTGAGCAGTCGGGCCAGGAGGTCAGATGACCGTCCCATGGCCACATTGGCGATCTCCTGAAGGTAGTCGTTCAGGCTGACGGAGATTTCGCGCTGGTTTGATTGCCGATTGTGCAGGCTGGAATCGCGGAGGGCAGAGGTTTCCAGTTCCCCGAGTCGGTAAAAACCATATTCTTCCAACAGGCCGGATACAGAGGCGGTATCCGTCGGCTTTTTGATGAAGTCAATGGCGCCCAGTTTGCGTACGCGTTCGCGGGCTTCTGGCTGGATGTCGCCGGAGACGACGATGGTCAGGACTTTCAGATCTTCTTTGCGGATGTGCTCCAGAACCTGATAGCCATCAAGGCCAGGCATGTTCAGGTCCAGGAACAGGAGGTCTGCCTGGCCTTCACGCAGCATCTGCAGGGCGTCTTCGCCACCTTCGGCGAAAAGGACGTCGCTGGCCAGACCTTCAGGGAGAGCCCGGGCCATCTGTTTTCTGGCGAGAGACGAGTCATCGCAGATGAGAATATGAGTATTCATTCTGCCATCCTGACCATTATAAAGTTTGGGAGTATACCAGCCAAAAAATACATGTAGATAGCCGCGACATTGTGAATTTGCAATGTTTTGCCGCGGCCCGCAGAATTTGCTTCATTTGCTGACTCAGGAGTTTCCCTTGATCCGCTCTTTTTACTGGCACGACTATGAAACCTTCGGTGTGGACCCCGTCCATGACCACCCGGCCCAGTTTGCTGGTGTGCGTACCGATGCGGATCTGAACATCATCGAAGACCCGCTGGTTATCTACTGCCAGCCGTCGGATGATTACCTGCCTTCGCCGGAGGCCTGCCTGATTACCGGCATAACTCCGCAGAAAGCGGCCTCTGAAGGTTGCCCGGAAGCGGAATTCATAGCCCGGATCAACGAGGCCTTCAGTCAGCCGGGCACCTGTGTGGTGGGCTACAACAGCCTTCGTTTTGATGACGAAGTGACCCGTCATACTCTTTACCGGAATCTGCGGGACCCCTATGCCCGGGAATGGCAGAACGGCAATTCCCGCTGGGACATCATCGATATGGTTCGCCTGACCTGGGCGTTGCGCCCGGAAGGCATTGAGTGGCCAAAGAAAGAGGACGGTAGCCCGAGCTTCAAACTCGAAGAGTTGACGGCTGCCAACGGCATCGCCCACGAAGCGGCACACGATGCCATGTCGGATGTGGAAGCCACGATTGCCCTGGCGAAGCTGATCCGGGAAAAGCAGCCGAAGCTGTTTGATTTTGTTCTGAACAACAAGGACAAGCACTCTGCCCGGCAGATGCTGGATACTGGCACGATGAAGCCGGTGTTCCACATCTCGGGCAAATACCCGGCCCGCCGGGGATGCTGTGCTCTGGTTGCGCCGGTGGCGGATCATCCCAGCAACAAGAACGAAGTGATTGTTTACGATCTTCGTGAAGACCCTTCCGAACTGATCGCCGCCAGTGCTGAGGAAATCCGTGAGCGGGTGTTTACTTCACAGGCCGATCTGGGGGAAGACATTAGCCGTTTTCCCCTCAAGGGCGTTCAGTTGAACAAATGCCCGGTGCTGGCGCCGGCCAATATGCTGTCCACGCTGTCCGTAGAGAAACTGGCCACACTGGAATTGGACGGGGATGTGATGCGGGCCAATCTGGCCAAGCTGCGCAAGGCGCCGGATCTCCCGGCACGTATCGCTGAAGCGTTCGGTCAGCCGTTTGACGGCAATGATCTGACCGATCCGGACGAGCAGTTATATGCTGGCGGCTTTATCAGCCGTGGTGACCGGGAAAAACTGGACTGGCTTCTGGGCCGTTCCCCGGAAACCCTGGGAGAGGATGCCGGCACGCTGCGTTTCGAAGACGACCGGTTGCCGGAAATGCTGTTCCGCTACCGAGCGCGGAATTATCCGGCAACCCTGGAAGGTGAAGAACGTGAACGCTGGGAACAGTTCCGCAGTCAGCGGCTGATGCAGCCCAAGAAAGGGTGGCGCTCGCTGGAGACCTTCGGCCACGAATTACAGCGCCTGGCGGCTAACCCGGACCTCACCGCAGAAAAGATGCAGGTCCTGGAGGACCTGCATCTTTATGGCGAGTCGTTGATTCCTTACTTCTGATGCCGTCTTAACGACGGCGCTGGAAGTAAACGCTTACATGTTGTCCCAGCAGGCTCTGGACTTCGCTGCCCAGAGCCTCGGCCTGAATCTGGCGCTGAACCGGCTGGGTTGCAAGGCTGTGGCCGTCTTCATCCCGGGCCTTGATGAGCTTCCAGTCCACTTCGTTGCTGACCATGCCCAGCAGGTTTTCCAGTTGGCCGGCGTCCTGCGGGCGGAACCAGCGGTCACGGCATCCCCCCAGGCTGTAGAAGTCATCTTCTTGCAGAAGATCCGCCCACAGCGTGTCCTGCCTGTTTGACAGAACCATACGGCGCAGTTGTCTCAGGCTGGTGCGGGTGGGCTCGAGCCGGTGTTCCTCAATGAGCTGCCGGATCTGCCTGTCGCCGGCGGTCTGCTCGTCCATGCCGGTGTGCATGTGAACCACGGCGCCTGCGAGTGTGGCGTCATTGACCAGGTTGGCCAGTGACAGACTGGTCATGGCAGGCGAGGGCAGGCGCCCGACCTCAATCCAGTGGACCTGGTGCCCGTCAGCAACGAATCGCTGGGCGATAGACCAGGGCCAGAAGACAATGTTCTCCATGTTCTGGGCCATGGCCATGCGGGTACCCTTGGCGATATTGGCCAGGGATTCATCCACGGCAATCACCTCCACATCGTCCAGATACTGGGCGAGTTCCATGGCGCGCTGCCCCGAACGGGCGCCGCAGACCATGATGCGCAGGGTGTCTGGCAGATCAGCGGTGTTCAGGCCCAGTTCCTGTTTCATAATGGCCTTCAGGCTGGTTTCCGTGCGATAGGCCAGTCGGCTCCAGGAGGGCCAGGCCTGGGGAACATCGGTCTTCTCCAGGCAGAGTTCTTCCGCTTTTTCGTCAAAATTCTGTTTGATGGCTTCCTCTTCCGCCCGGTTGTAATAGCTGGCGGCCATCAGGGGCTGCATACCGAGCGGCCAGTCGACCAGGTTCCACTGGCCGAGTTGAACGGCGAAGTCCTGATGGAACAGGGCTCCGTACATGGCGCTGATCATCAGTGAGCCGATCAGGGCTTCCTGGGGCTCGTTCAGGGCAAACTGGGCCATAACGCTGTCGTTGATGGTCGCAGCCAGTCTTTCCTCATCGTCTTCTGCCGGCAACGCATAACCGGTGCGCTCTGCATACTCGCCGATTGCCAGAACAAGGTTCTGAAGCTCGTCGCGCAGGCTGGCACTCTGGGCGACTTCCGACATCACCGCCCGGCGTAGCAGAACCACCAGTTCCTCGACAGCAGGACTCGGCATCAGGGTTTTGCGCAGGGCCAGCAGCAGTAGCTGGTCTTCCGCTGCCTCTTCCAGATTAACCTGAGCGTCCGGGTTGGCCAGGTCGTATTCGTGCTCGATGATCGCACCGACAAAGCGGCCCAGTTCCTGATGGGGGAGGCCGTCCTTACTCAGCAAGGCCAGGGCATCCTCGGCCAGTTCCGCGTCTGCTTTGTGGATCTGCAGGTGCTGCGCGCAGGTCAGCATGCCGGAATAGATGGAATCCCATTCGGTGCCGGAGCGCAGCAGGGTACGGTAGTGCAGGTAGGCGACATCGTATTGACCCTGGAGGCGTTTGGCGTGGGCGATACCGCAGAAGGCGGCGGCGGATTGCCGGTCACACTCCAGGGCCTTGAGGAAATACTCTTCCGCCAGGGCCGGGCGTTCGTTTTTCAAAGCCCAGTAGCCAAGGTTCGCGTACTGCTGGGCCTGGGCTGGCTGGCTGTTCAGGCTGGCGTTGAACAGTGCGTGTGCTTTTTCCAGTTGGCCGTCATCCATTTCCACACGGCCAAGCAGGCCCAGAGCGGCGGCGTTATCCGGCTCCAGAGTCAGGGCCTGTTGGAGATACTCCCGGCACTCACTGCGGGCTTTCAGGCGCTGGCCGTAGGTGACGCCGTTGCTGTTGGACTCGCCGTACGCCAGATTGGCCTGAAGAACCAGCCGAGCCGCGCGGGCTTTCTCGGAGCGGGGGAGTTGCGTTTCTTGATGTTGAACGTGCATGGAACACCTCGTTACCAGCCTGAATCCAAGGCGGCAAAAGTCTGCAGTTTTTTTGACGTTTTGCCGGGGTTTGGAAGAGTCTTTGCGAAAGGTGTGCCAGTTTTCGGATTGTCGCCGTGAACTGAGAGCCCGCCTTTTTGAGACCGGTTTTCCGGGGCAGAACAGGAGGTGAAAGTTCAAAGTTGGGTCTGTCGGGGTTTTTGGCAGTATACTCGGGCGTATAGTATGTCGATGTATTCCCTTGGTTGGCTGAAGGATTTTAATGTTTGAGAACAAATCTATCTTGGTAACCGGCGGCACAGGTTCTTTTGGACAGAAGTTTGTGCCGATGACGCTTGCCAGGTACAACCCCAAGAAAATCATCGTGTTTTCCCGTGATGAAATGAAACAGTGGGAAATGGCACAGAAATATCAGGGCGATGACCGGCTCCGGTTCTTCATTGGGGATGTGAGGGATAAAGACAGGCTCTACCGGGCCCTGGATGGCGTGGATTATGTGGTGCATGCCGCTGCCACCAAGATCGTGCCAACCGCCGAGTACAATCCTTTCGAGAGTGTGAAGACCAATATCATCGGGGCCATGAATGTCATTGATGCCGCGATTGATAAAAAAGTGAAAGGAGTGGTGGCGCTTTCGACGGATAAGGCGTCAAGCCCGGTGAATCTTTACGGCGCCACCAAGCTGGCATCCGACAAACTGTTCGTGGCTGGCAACTCTTACACGGGCGACCAGAGTACAAAGTTTTCGGTCGTGCGCTACGGCAACGTGATGGGGTCGAGAGGATCGGTTATTCCTTTCTTTATGTCGATCCGGGATTCCGGTGTGCTCCCGATCACCGACCCGAGAATGACCCGCTTCATGATCAGTCTCGATCAAGGGGTTGAGCTGGTCTGGCATGCCTTTGAAGACATGCTGGGTGGTGAGATTTACGTCAAAAAAATCCCGTCCATGAAGGTCGTGGACCTGGCGCGGCTGATTGCGCCGGACGCCCGTCTGGAAGTCGTGGGCATCCGGGCCGGGGAAAAGCTGCATGAGCAGATGATTGGCTGTGAAGATTCGCACTTTACCTATGAGTACCCGGAACACTTCAAGATTCTGCCCAACCTCCACAGTCTGGGAACCTGCAAGGAACGGATCAAGGACGGCAAACGGGTGCCGGAAGGTTTCGTGTATTCCAGCGATAATAATACCGAGTGGATGACGCCAGAGCAGTTGCAGGCGTGGATTGATCAGTACTACAGCGAACTTGGTGAGCTTTGATGTCATCAGACCGTTCACGCCCCTGTTCTGAGAAGCTGGAATGATTCCCTACGGTCGTCATCAGGTTTCATCGGCGGACGTTGACGCCGTGGTGGACGTGCTGGAAAACCAGTTCCTGACCCAGGGAGAACAGGTTCCCCTTTTTGAGCAGGCCTTGTGTGGCTATGCCGGTGCCTCTTATGCCGTGGCGCTCAATAGCGGAACCTCGGCCTTGCATGTTGCCTGTCTGGCTTTGGGGGTCGGGCCCGGTGATACGGTCTGGACCTCAACAAACTCTTTTGTTGCTTCTGCCAACTGCGCCCGGTATTGCGGCGCGGACGTTGGCTTTGTGGATATTGACCCTGTCACCCGGAACATCAGCCTGGAGGCGCTTGCTGCCAAGCTGGACCAGGCCCGGCGGCAGGGGACGCTTCCTAAAGTCCTTGTTGTGGTTCACTACGGTGGGCTTAGCTGTGATATGGAATCCATCAGGCAACTGACGCACGCGGACGGCATTCGCCTGATTGAGGACGCCAGCCACGCGCTGGGAGGGAAGTATCAGGGCAGGGCTGTGGGCGACAGTTCCTGGTCGGATGCGACGATCTTCAGTTTTCATCCGGTCAAATCAATCACCTCGGCTGAGGGCGGGGCGGTGCTCACCCGGGATTCTGAACTGGCCCGGCGGGCCCGTCTTTATGCCAGCCATGGCGTGACCCGTGACACCGACCTGATGGAAGGCGAGTCCGAAGGTCCCTGGTACTATCAGCAGGTGGCGCTGGGCTATAACTACCGCCTCAGCGATCTCCATGCGGCCCTGGGCCGTTCCCAACTGAATCGCGTTGATCATTTCATTCAGGCCCGGGCTGAGCGGGCGCGGCGATATACCGAAGCGCTGGAACATTTGCCGCTGCGTCTCCCTCGGGAGCCCGTGTATGCACGAAGCGCCTGGCATCTTTATCCGGTTGAGCTGATGGAGCATGACCGGGCCCGGGTTTATGACGCGATGATAGCCCGGGGCATTGGCGTGAATGTTCATTACATTCCGATACACCTGCAGCCTTACTATCGTCGCCTCGGGTTCCAGGTTGGGGATTTCCCCGTCGCCGAAGCGTTTTACCAGCGAGTGCTGACGCTGCCTTTATTTCCAGAGCTGTCTGCCGATGAACAGGAACAGGTGATTCACGCGCTGACAGAGAGTCTGAGTTGAATATAGCGATTATTCCCGCCCGGGGCGGAAGCAAGCGTATCCCCCGGAAAAACATCCGCCCCTTTTGTGGCAAGCCGATGCTGGCGTGGTCCATCGAGACGGCCATGGCCAGCGGTTGTTTTGATCGGGTCATCATTAGCACGGATGACCCGGAAATCGCGTCCGTCGCTACGGAATATGGCGCCGAGGTTCCGTTTCTGCGTCCTGCCGAGCTGGCGGACGACTGGGCGGGGACAGCCCCTGTCGTCCGGCACGCGCTGGAGTCCGTGATAGCGGCAGGTGAGAGCCCCCACTATGTCTGTTGTCTGTATGCCACGGCCCCGCTTCTTCAGCCTGAGAGCCTGTCGGCTGGTCTCGAGAGACTCAAAGGTGCCCCGGAAAAACAGTTCGCTTTCTCGGTAACCAGCTTTCCCTTTCCTGTGCAGAGGGCATTGAGTGTGATGCCGGGGGCGCAGGGCGTTGCGCCAATGTTCCCGGAGATGATCGGTCAGCGGTCCCAGGACCTGGAAGAGGCCTTTCATGATGCTGGCCAGTTTTACTGGGGGCGAGCCGACGCCTGGCTCAGCCGGCTGACTATGTTTGACAAGCACAGTATTCCGATCGTACTCCCGCGATACCGGGTCCAGGATATCGATACCGAAGAAGACTGGCTCACTGCGGAACTGGTCTTTCAGGCGCTGGAGCGCCGGGACTGATGGCTCTGGAGGTGCTATTCCGGGCCGATGCCTCGCGGCTCATGGGGACCGGGCACGTGATGCGGTGCCTGACGCTGGCCGATGCACTGGTCCGGAAAGGTTGGCATTGCGGGTTTGTGTGTCGTGAACAGGATGGCGACATGGCGGACTGGATCCGGGCCAGAGGGCATGATCTCTGGTTGTTGCCCCCCTTTGGAACCGGGGGGTCTTCAGACTCTGACTATGATGGCCCGCCTCACGCTGCCTGGCTCGGAGTGCCCTGGCTGCAGGATGCTGAAGAGACCCGTGCCATTGCGGCGGAGGTGGCGCCCCGGTGGCTGGTGGTTGATCACTACGCTCTGGATGCCCGGTGGGAGCGCGTTCTGGCGCCAGAAGTCGGTAGCCTGATGGTTATTGATGATCTGGCCGACCGGGATCATGACTGCCAGTTGCTATTGGACCAGAACCCCGGACGCGTGCCGGAACGCTACTCGGCGTGGGTTCCCGGTGCCTGTGTCACTCTGACCGGAACCCGGTATGCCTTGTTACGGGATGAATTCAGGCAATGGCGCGAGCGTCGTCCGCCGGCGAGCCGGACCGCTCGGGTTGGTCGAATACTGGTGACCCTCGGGGGATCCGATCCCGATAATGTCACCGGGAAAGTGCTTTCGGCTCTCGGTGACTGCCAGTTGCCGGCCGATACCCAGGTGGACGTGGTCATGGGGCCTTCGGCATCGTGCCTGGCGGCTGTGCATGAGCAGGTTCGGGCGTTGCCGTTCAAGGCCACAGTGACTGTCGGTGCGACGAATATGGCCGAACGTATGGCGCTATCCGACCTGGCGATTGGTGCCGCGGGCGCCACAAGCTGGGAAAGGTGTTGCCTGGGCCTGCCATCCCTGGTTGTGGCCATTGCTGATAATCAGCGAGGTGTGCTTCAGACCATGACCGAGCAGGGGCTTGCGGAGGTGGCGGATCTGCCTGATCTTGCGCAGGCGGTGAAGAGCTTTGTGGACTCCATGCAGGCGGATCCCGGGCGTTATTTCAGGATGGTCGAACGTGCAGCCGCTGCGGTGGACGGCCTGGGTGCGGACCGTGTTGCCGACAGGATGATGGCGGAACACCGGGAGGCGGAACATGCTGCG
Source organism: Marinobacter oulmenensis (assembly GCF_014201735.1). Taxonomy (GTDB): domain Bacteria; phylum Pseudomonadota; class Gammaproteobacteria; order Pseudomonadales; family Oleiphilaceae; genus Marinobacter; species Marinobacter oulmenensis. The sequence goes on from NZ_JACHFE010000009.1 coordinate 60,767, forward strand.
AGGTTTGATTGAGTTGTTTAGCAAGGAGCCGAAGAGATGGAAACGGTAACGATTGATGGTGTCGCCATTGGCCCGGGCCATCCGCCCTATATCGTGGCCGAGCTGTCAGCCAATCACAACGGTTCTCTTGAACGCGCGCTTGCCACCATTGATGAAGCCAAGCGGCGCGGGGCCCATGCTATCAAACTGCAGACCTACACCGCCGACACCATGACCCTCGACAGCGACCGGCCGGAATTCCGGATCACAGGCGGGCTGTGGGATGGCTATCGCCTTTACGACCTGTTTCAGTGGGCGCATACGCCCTTCGAGTGGCATCAGGCCCTGTTCGACCATGCCCGCCAGTTGGGGCTCACCGTGTTTTCAACGCCTTTCGATGAGACGGCTGTTGACCTGCTGGAAGACCTTGACGCTCCGGCCTACAAAATCGCTTCATTCGAGCTTACGGACCTGCCTCTGGTAGCCTACGTTGCGCGGACCGGCAAGCCCATGATCATGTCGACCGGTATGGCCAGTGAGCAGGAGATTGCCGATGCAGTGGCAACGGCCAGAGGCGCTGGCTGCAAGCAACTGGTTCTTTTGCACTGTGTCAGCAGTTACCCGGCTCCTATGGAACAGGCGAACCTGGCTCAGGTCCCGGAGTTGGGCAAGCGGTTTGATGTGGTGCCAGGGCTGTCCGACCACACGCTGGGAACCACGGCTTCGGTGGCAGCCGTGGCGCTGGGCGCGTGTCTGATCGAGAAACACTTTATGCTCAGTCGGGAGGATCAGAGCCCTGACAGCGGGTTTTCCATCGAGCCGGAGGAGCTGGAGCGCCTGTGCCGCGAGACGCGGGATGCCTGGTTGGCGGTTGGAACGCCGGGGTTCGAGAGAGTCTCGGCCGAGGACAGTAACCGGAGCTTTCGCCGTTCCATCTATTTCGTGCGGGACCTCAAGGCCGGGCATCGTATAACGGAGGGCGACGTTCGCCGTATTCGACCAGGGGCCGGACTGCCCCCGCGATACTACGAGGATCTGATGGGGCGGCGCCTGAGTCAGGATGTTACCCGGGGAACACCCACAGACTGGGGGTATTTTGATGACTGACCGGGAGGTGAAGCCGCCCGTCACACTTTCTGGCTATCAGGTCACGCTGCGCGATGTCGCGCGGGACGATCTGGAAATGATCAGAAACTGGCGAAACGATCCCGAAACCCGGCAACATATGCTGTCGCAGGAGACGATCTCCCCTGAGCAGCAAAGCGCCTGGTTTGACCGGCTGCAGTCGGATCCCTGTCAGCGACAATGGCTTATCCTGTATCGCGACAAGCCCATTGGTGTGGCCTCTATCAAGTCGGTGGACGAGGGAGTGCCTCTGGATGCCGCCAGTCGGGTGGAGCCCGGGCTTTACATTGCAGATCTTGCGTATCGGGGCAATATCCTGGCCTTTGCGCCCACGCTTCTGATGAACGATTACTGCTTTGGCCAGCTTGGGGCGAGCGAATTGCAGGCAACCGTCAAGGAGGACAATGAGGCCGCACTGCGTTACAACCGGAAACTGGGGTATCGTGAAGTTGAGCACCAGTCCGGCCTGGTCCGGATCGCGCTTGGTCCTGAAGATTATGAGGTGTCGTCGGCGCCCATCAAGGCCTTTCTGAGCCGTCCCGTGCGCCGCTGATATCGCGAATTGTCATTTAAAAAGGTAACGAATGAGCAGCAACCAGCAAGTACTCGTCGATGGTTTCGCCACGGCTTTGGCCATTCCGGCGGAGCAGGTGACCGATACTCTGGCTTACAACAGCATTCCGCAGTGGGACTCCATCGCTCACATGACACTGGTAGCGGAGCTGGAAAGCCGGTTTGATGTGATGATGGATACCGATGACATCATTGATATGAGCAGTGTTGCCAAGGCGAGAGAGATACTCGGCAAATACGGGGTGACGTTTGACTGATTTCGGGATGGAACTGTCGGATAAACGAATCCTGATCACCGGTGCGTCCGGTGGCATCGGTGCTGCTGTGGCAAGGTTATGCCACCAGGCTGGTGGCACGGTCATTCTGGCGGGCCGGCAGCAGGAGAGGCTGGATGCTTTGGCGTCCGAACTCGGATCACGCGCAGAGGTCATGAATTACGACGTCACGGACGAAAGTGCGGTCAGGTCAGCGTTCCGGGAGTTGCAGTCTGATGGCATGGATGGGCTGGTCAACGGCGCCGGGGTTATGGCGGAAGGCGCCCTGGCGATGACCCGGCTGGCGGATGTCCGGCAACAGTTCGAGGTGAACAGTCTGGCCGCTTTCCTGCATCTGCAGTTGGCCAGCAGGCTGATGATGCGTCACAGGTCGGGCAGTATTGTCAATCTGGCATCCCAGGTGGGCGAGCAGGGCAGCGCCGGCCAGGCCGCCTATGCCATGAGTAAAGGCGCGGTGAGTTCGCTGACGCGTTCGGCGGCGCGGGAACTGGCGAGTTTCAATATACGGGTGAACGCGGTTGCGCCCGGGTTTATTGATACGGCCATGACGGCAGGGTACGAGGACGCAAGGCGGGAGCAGGTGCTTGGTCACACACTCCTCAATCGAGCGGGTACAGCCGACGAAGTGGCCGACATGGTGATATTTCTGCTCTCTCCACGGGCCTCTTATACCACGGGCCAGATCCTGTCGGTCGACGGTGGCTTGCGGCTTTAGGAGACAGCATGTTTTTTGAAAACCTCTCCTCATTTGGCGCACGCACCGCACTGATTGATGATCAGCGGTCGTTGTCCTATCGGCAACTCGATGAGGCGGTTTTGCGTCTCCAGTCGGAACTGCCAGGCTGGAAATCTCTCATCCTGATCCAGGCCGATAATACCCTGGACACGGTGGTGGCATACCTGGCAGCCCTCAGCGGCGGGCACTGTGCGCTGCTGGTGGACCAGGGACTATCGGCGGAATATCTGGAAGCCCTGATATCACTGTATCAGCCCAATGTGTTGATCCGTGAAGCGCTGGTCACGCATTGCCATGATCGCCAGTTGACGCTGGCTGAAAATCTGGCGGTCCTGTTGTCGACTTCCGGTTCAACCGGGTCGCCCAAGCAGGTGGCGCTGTCCTTCGGCAACCTCGACGCCAATGCGGCTTCCATCTGTGATTATCTGCCCATTCGCGCCACGGACACGGCGATCACGACCCTGCCGTTTCAGTATTCCTATGGCCTTTCGATAGTTAACAGTCATCTCCGATCCGGAGCCTGCATTGTGCTCAACAGGGATTCTGTGATCAGCCGGGATTTCTGGGACCGTTTTCGACAGCATGGCGTCACCAGCCTGGCCGGTGTCCCTTTCACCTGGGAGATGCTTCTGCGTCTGCGTTTTACGTCCATGGAACTGCCTTCCCTGCGGTACTGCACCCAGGCTGGCGGCAGGCTGGCGGCGGACAAGGTCGAGACCCTGGCGTCGTGGGCGCAGGAGACGGGGCGGCAGTTCTTTGTCATGTACGGGCAGACAGAAGCGACCGCCCGGATGGCCTACAATGATCACGCTCACATCAAGCCGGGCGCTATAGGGTGCGCCATCCCGGAAGGCGAGTTCCGGCTGTGCCGCGACGATGGCTCGGACATCGGCACACCCGGCGAGGAAGGGGAATTGTACTATCGGGGGCCGAACGTGATGCTGGGATACGCAGAGTCTGTTTCGGACCTGGCTGAATTCCCGCGGATGTCCTGGCTGTCGACCGGGGATCTGGCCTGGTTTGATGACGAAGGGGATTTCCACGTCAGTGGGCGCATTCGTCGTTTCATCAAACTGTTCGGTCAGCGTATTGCTCTGGACGATGTGGAACAGATTCTTTCCGCTAACGGGTACAGGGCCTACGCCGTTGGCTCAGATGAAGGGCTGAAGGTCGCGCTTGTGGCTGACGGTATCGGAGATGTCTCTGAGCACAGGGCATGGCTGGCCAATACCCTCGGGTTGAATGCCTCCGTCGTGACGGTGTTGACGGTTGCCGACCTTCCGACTCATGCCAATGGCAAACCGGATTATCCGGCTGTGGAGCGTCTGTTTGATGAGTGATACCACTTTCGAAGACGGGGAAACTTTTGACAGAGGCCTGGAGGCGCTCTGGTCTGCCGACCCCTATGTTCTGAGTCAGGCGGACAAACAAGCGCTGATCATACCGTTGTTGTCCTGGCTGGATCGGCATCATCGGTCTGCCTGCCCGGAATACGAACGGGTTGCGCGGCAGGGGTTTGATTCGGAACCTGCTTCCGGGCTTGAGGATCTTCCGTATCTCGCGGTACGGCTCTTCAAGCTTCTGTCGCTCAAAAGCGTGGATGATGGTGAGATCTTCAAAACGCTTCAGTCGTCGGGTACGACGGGGCAGTCGCCTGCGCGCGTCTTCCTGGATCGGCGGACCAGCCAGTTACAGTCCAAGGGACTGGTAAAGATTCTCCAGGGCGTTGTCGGCAAGGCCCGTTTGCCCATGCTGATTGTGGACAGCCCGGCCGTGTTGAAGGATCGCAGTCTATACACGGCCCGGGGGGCGGGGATTCAGGGCCTGTCTTTCTTCGGCCGGGATCATACCTACGCCCTGGATGAAACCATGCAGCCTGACTGGGAGGCCATTGACGGGTTTCTGGAGAAATATGCCGGGCAGCCGGTGCTGGTTTTCGGTTTCACCTATATCGTCTGGCTGCACCTGATATTGGCATTGGAGGCGGAGGGACGAAGCCTGGGGCTTGCCGAGGGCGTCCTGCTGCACAGTGGTGGCTGGAAGAAACTGGAAGACCAGAAAGTCGGGCACGATGAATTCAGAAACCGGACACAGCGGTCGTTGGGCGTGCAGCAGGTGACAAATTTCTACGGCATGGCCGAACAGGTCGGGTCCATTTTTGTGGAATGCGAGCAGGGTCACCTCCATGCCCCGGTGTTTGCCGATGTCGTGGTGCGAAGCACAGAGGGCCTTGGCCCTTTGCCGGTGGGCCAGCCTGGCTTGCTGCAGGTCTTGTCGGTGTTGCCATTCAGCTATCCCGGCCACAGCCTGCTTACTGAGGACCGTGGGGTGCTTCTGGGCGAGGATGATTGTCCCTGCGGGCGTAAAGGTCGTTACTTTCAGGTTCTTGGGCGCTTGCCCCGGGCCGAGGTGAGAGGGTGCAGTGACACCCATCAGGGAGGCCTGTGATGGCACTGATGTTATTGGCTGGCCAGCACCCGGACACGCTGGACGACAATAACCTGTCCGGATGTTTTGATCCGGGCCGGCTGGCTTTTTGCCGGGATCTGTCCGGTGCTTTGCTGCGCCATCCGATGGCGAGGCAGCACCCGGAGTTGGTGGCGCTGGGGTTCTGGCTTCGGGACAGTCATCTAAAGCAGCTTGAACAGAGATCTGATGCCGGTTCGCCGGGTGTCGTGCGACGTGCTCTGGGGTTGGTGATGCATTTCGCGCCGGCGAACGTGGACACTCTGTTTGTCTACAGTTGGGTGTGCTCGCTGCTGATGGGCAATGCCAATGTCGTGCGTCTCTCCACTCAGTCCACTGATGTGACCGACATACTTCTGGAGTTATTGAACGAACAGTTTGCGAGGCCGGAGTATCAATCGATCAAGAAACAGAACGCGTTCGTGACCTTTCCCCACGATGACCCGGCGGCCTCGTTCCTCAGCCTGCGTGCCGATGCACGGATCATCTGGGGCGGCGACGACGCTGTTCAGGCGATCCGGCGTTTGCCATGTAAGCCCCGTTGTCGTGATATCCCATTCGCGGATCGCTACTCTGCGGCGGTTATTGACGGTGATCACCTGAGCGCCGCCGATCTCAGCACGCTGGCGGAAAGGTTATGGCGGGACATTCAAAGCTATTCCCAGATGGCCTGTTCGTCACCACGGATCCTGTTCTGGCTTGGCTCGACCGCAAACCGTGAAGCGCTCTGGTCTGCTGTTGGGGCGCTTGCTGATCGTGAAACCTGGCCATCAGGCCGGCAGAATGAACACCTGGTGGTCGCGCAATGGTTACAGGCAACCGGAGCATGCGATGCTCCCGTACGTCTGGGGAGCTTCAACATCCTGCCTCTGTCCGGCGCCATCCCGGAGGCACTGAACCACCACCCCGGGCAAGGGCTGTGCTATCTGGTGGATATCGACGATCTGGAGGAACTGACGGTTCTGGATAGTCGTTGCCAGACCTTGGGTTACTGGGGCATTGAGCGGGAACGGCTGTTAAACCTTATGAATACTGCGCCGATAAGGGGTATGGAGCGTGTTGTTCCTGTCGGGACCGCGCTCGACTTTTCAACCTGGTGGGATGGTATGGATCTGTTTGCTCACTTGTCGTCCTTTACAGTCATTCAGTGAATGTTATCCGGCCTTTTCCTGTTGAACTGAGCCATCTGGTTACTGTGCGTTAAACATTAGACCTTGTCCTGGAGGAGGGGCAGAACGAGTGGCGGCTTTGGATTTTGACGGCATACCGGAGGAGCGAACCATCATCGGCCGGTGGCCGGAAGGCGCCGCGCCTAAGGTTTCGATCGCGTGCATCGCATACAATCACGGCTCTTTCATTGAGCAAACCCTTCACGGATTCCTGGCTCAGAAAACGAGCTTTCCCTATCGCATTTTTTGCTATGACGATTGCTCCACCGACGACACGCGGGCTGTTCTGCGCGCCTACCAGGAGCGCTACCCCAACCTGATTCGGTTAATACTGCCGGAGGAGAACCAGCGATCACAGGGGAGGCGTCCGTATGTGGATTACCTGCACGGGGAGATGGTGGGGGACTACATTACCCGGTGTGAGGGAGACGACTACTGGACTGATCCGGATAAGCTTGAAAAACAGGTGAGTTTCCTGGAAGCCCATCCTGATTTTGTGCTGACGACTCATGATATCCACACCATAGATACGAAAGGGCAGCTCCTGTCCACGACCCACTTGCCTGAATATTACAAACGCGACTTTTCCGCCCGTGAGTTACGATGTGGATGGGCGGGTCCCGTTACACAGTCGGTATTATTCCGTAATGTCCTGAAGGAGTTCCCACCAGAACTTAAGAAGGTTCATCTCGGCGATGTATTTCTGGCTTCAATGTTGGGGCAGTATGGGGCCTCGGCCTATATTAAGGATATCAAGCCCTCTATGTATCGGTTGCACCCGGGCGGTATTTTTTCCCCTCTGCATGAATCGGACAAGCTGGATGAACAAAGTAACTCGTTTTTCTGGCTCTATAAGTATTACAAGCGCATCGGGCATCAGGATGAAGCAAAGGTCTTCAAGTTGAAGCTTCTGGAAAAGCATTTGCGGGAAATCAGTCTAAAGGAGTGGTTTCAGCTTGCGGCTGTCCGGTTTTTTGGGGCCAACCTGAAGCGTCGGATAGACCGCCTGCTTGGCTGACCTTTTGGTCAGCTCCAAACCTTAGGGAAGACCCGGCAGCTCGCATTTTTACCTGTTTCGAAGGCTCAGTTCAGTGCCGCTTTTACGATCTCGGAAATGCGTTTGACCTCAGCAAGTTCCAGATCTGGATATAGTGGCAGGCAAAGGATGCGCCGCGCGACATCGCTGGCTACTGGACATTGGCTTCCGTCACCGAATTCACGGGTTTCGTGAAGGGCCGGACTGAAGTAGCGCCTGGCGTGGATACTGGATGCCTCAAGTGCCGCAATGACGTTTTTGGTACACTCCTCAGAGGGAAGCAGGACAGGGCAATAGGATACATTGTCTTGATCTTCGGGCACCGAAAAAACAAGGTCCTGAGACAGAAGTCTGCGGTATTCCAAGTTGATGGCCTGTCGTCGCTGGATGATCTGATCAATAACGTCCAGGTTGGCCAGGCCGAAGGCAGCGTGGATTTCGCTCATTTTTCCGTTGATGCCCAAGGCGTCCACGTCGCTCCGGTTTGGGGTGGCGTCACCAAAGTTGATGCTCTTCCGAGCTCGTTCGAAGATATCGCGATCCCGGAAGGTAATGGCTCCTCCTTCGACGGTGTGGAACAGCTTTGTCGCATGGAAACTCATTGTTGCGGCGTCGCCCAGCGCCATAAGGCTTCGTCCACCGTGGCGGGCGCCAAAGGTGTGAGAGGCATCGTAGATCAGCTTGAGCCGGTATTCTCGTGCAATTTGCTCGAGTCTGTTGTGGTGGCAAGGGAGGCCGTACACGTTAACGGGTACAATAGCGCTGGTCTTTGGAGAAATGGCAGCCGCAACACAGGACGGGTCCAGGGTCAGGGATTGTCGGTCAATGTCGGCAAACCGGGGGGTGATGCCTTGCCATTTCAGCGCGCTGGCCGTAGCAACGAAGGTAAACGGTGTAGTGATAGCCTCGCCCTGGATGGCGAGGGCCTTGAAAGCCACCTGCAGGGCGATGGTGCCGTTGGCGACCAGCAGGAGGTTTCGAACCGCCAGAAAGTCCTCCAGGCGTTCGGTTAGTTCCGCTACCAGCGGGCCATTGTTGGTCAGCCACGCGCTATCGCACGCCTTATCCAGATAGTGCTGCAGTCTGCGCCGATCGGGAATGAACGGGCGGGTTACTGTAATCATGCTTCTTCCGCCAGGTCTTTTAGATATTGTCCGTAGACAGTGTTCTCCAGACTGCTGGCCGCGGCAAGCAACTGTTCCCGAGTGATCCAGCTTTTCTGAAAGGCAATTTCTTCGAGGCAGGCGATCTTATAGCCCTGGCGCTTTTCTATGGTTTCAACAAACTGTGCAGCTTCCAGCAGGCTTTCATGCGTACCTGTGTCCAGCCAGGCGAATCCCCTGCCAAGAATCTCAATGGTCAGGGCGTTTTGGGCCAGGTAGGCTTTGTTGATTGCTGTGATTTCCAGTTCCCCCCTTATTGACGGTGCAACTTCCCGGGCAACCTCAACAACATCATTGTCATAGAAGTAGAGCCCCGTGATGGCGTAGTGGGATTTTGGCACTGCAGGTTTTTCTTCCAGGGAGATGACCTTTCGGTCCTGATCAAACTCGACCACACCAAATCGCTCTGGATCCTTTACCTGATAGCCGAAAATGGTTGCTCCCGATTGAAGCGCCGCTGCTTTGAGAAGTTTTGGAGAGAACCCCTGACCATAGAAAATATTGTCGCCCAAGATCAGGCAGACCGGAGAATTGCCAATGAAGTCTGCTCCGATTTGGAAAGCCTGGGCAATGCCGGCCGGCCTGGCTTGTTCCGCATAAGTCAGGTTCAGGCCGAATTGTTCCCCTGTGCCCAGCAAGCGTTGAAATGCCGCCTGGTCATCCGGTGTGGTTATGATCAGAATGTCCCTGATACCGGCAAGCATCAGGACCGACAAGGGATAGTAGATCATGGGCTTGTCATAGATAGGCAGCAACTGCTTGGACACGCTTTTGGTAATCGGATGAAGTCGGCTACCTGTGCCCCCTGCGAGAATGATCCCCTTCATTTTCCCTCTCGATCTATGTCCAGAATACCGCCATACATTTCAACGTCTTTGATAATTTGGTGCCATCGGCTGAGTTCCTGATACCAATTTAGCGTGATGGTCTGATCTGTACTCTTGAGTTTACCGGAACTGAGCTTTTCCACGATTTCACGGCATCCTTGTGCCGCATTCATGCGGGCATGCCAGCCCAGCGTTTTTTCAACCTTCCCAAAACTGACCTGGTAGCTTCGGCAATCCGGTTCGCCGTACCACTCGACATCAACTGGAGCATCAATTAACTCAGAGACGGTAGCGGCGATCTCTTTTCCAAGTTTTCCAAGCTGGTAGGTGTTGTCAGTGCTCCCCACATTGAAAATTTCGCCGTTGATCAGTCTGGGGGCCGCGCCGAGCAGGAGCAGCATGAGATCGGTCGTGTCTTGCACATGAACCATTGGCCGGTACTGGGTGCCATCACGCATCAGCGGCAAGCGGCGATTGGCAAACGCGCCATACGTCATGCCGTTAATAGCGAGGTCAAACCGCATTCTAGGACTGAAGCCGAATACTGTGGCCTGTCGCAGTACGGTCACCACAAACCGGTCACTTGCCAGCTTGAGGGTATCACGCTCGGCACATTCATTTGCACGGGCATAGACGGTCAGTGGGTTTGTCGGTGAGGATTCGTCGACGGTCTGGCTTTGAAAGCCATAGATGCTGCAACTGGACGGGAGTATATACCGGTCTACTCCGGCCTCACGGGCGAGTCGAGCTGTTCGCGCGCGCCCTGCGTGGTTGATCTGCCAGGTGGCAGCCTCATACAGTTCCCCGGATGGGTCGTTCGATATGGCAACCAGGTCGATCACAGCGTCAACGTGTCGGAAGTGCTCTTCGGACAAGTGACGGGAATCTTCCCGAATGATCTCAAGGTGTGGAGCCTCGGTCAGTACATCTATGCCAAAAAAGAAACGGTCAACGGCTCGCACGGCGAAACCATTTTCCAGTAGTTTGGGGACTAGAACGCTACCAATATAACCACCAGCGCCGGTGACAAGAACTCGTTTCATGGTTTGACTATGGCTCGTTGTTAACAGGTAGAATGGCTCATTGTTAACAGGTAGAGAGGGTTGATGAGCGTTGCTGCTGGTCTTAAGATGCTCAAAAAGATAAGCAGAGCCCCTTTTGGAACCCGGTCATAATACGAAAAATGACGACTCCTGTCAGGCTTGATAGCTGTAGTAGCTTCAGCCCAAAGGAAAGTCGCTCATCAGCGCCACTGGATAGCTTCATAGCATGTTCTCCAATGCCGATATGTACCTTGCGGGATTTTTCAGGGTGAAACCGCTAAGAATTCTGGGGTGAGGCCAGCAGAGATTAGACTGGCACGGTTTCGATGCTTTCAGTCTTACTCAACGTGGCACCTTGGTGGGGATGATTTCGGCGCTAGCCCGGTCTCCTGCAACAGGACTATCTCGTTTTCACAATAGGACTTTTCGTCCCCGGTCAGGTTAATATTTGGAGGGATAGTTGCATCGGATTAGGAAAACGGGCTGAGACCAGACCATGAAACGACTGGCAAAGCGGCCAACGGAAAGCCCGATTTTGATCTTGGCTTTGGTCCAGGCGGCAACCACCTTCTTGCGAAACGGCCTGGCGAATGCGCTGGACCTGCCAGTTTGCCGGCGTGTGTCGGGCGGCGTCTGGAATCAGTACGAGGTACTCTCCCCGGTGGCTTTGGGCAGCATGCGTGATGACTGCGCAGTGGCCTACTCGCATGCACACCCGGACGCGCTCAATGTCAGGATTCTGAATGCTGCGCTCGACAAGGTTGTTGTCAACGTCCGCGATCCGCGCCAGGTCGTTGTTTCGTTGGTTCACTTTATCGACAATCATGTTGCCGGCAACCCGTCCTATTTTCGGGCCCATGGCTTACCCGATGATTACCTTAATCAACCGTTTGCCTGGAAGCTGGCTTATCACCTTGAGCATACATACCCTATGTTGGTGGACTGGGTCCGCGGATGGACTGATATCGCCGATAGGGGGTGCGGGGATACCCGCTTCCTGGTGATCCAGCATAGCGAAATGAAAGCGGACCGGGTTGCTTTCTTCCGCCGAATTTACCGGTTTTACAATGTCTCCGATGTCGATGAGATTGAGGTGCCACCCGAACACGATGGGAAGAACCACAACTATTTTCGCTCGGGTCGAAACGATGAATGGCGGGATATCTTGTCCAGGCCACAGATTCAGTGGGTCAACGATGGCTTGCCTGAATCGCTGATGGAGCGGTTCCAGTGGGCGCGTTGATCTCTATACAGAGTGAGAACAAATGAATTTTTTTGTTGTTTGTACTCGCGGATGCACCGCGTCCCGTTGGTTGTCGAGAAGTCTGGAAAAACTGGAAGGTTTTGAGTGCTCGCATGGAACCAACAGCCTGACCGACTATGAGTCCAGCGAGTATTCGCGGGACGAGCTGATTGAATGCATCCACCGGGAATGGTTTGAACGCCAGTCCACGTCCGTTGAGGGCTTTCTTCGATCCAACGTAAGAGATAATGCCAAGTGCTATTCTGGCAACGTCCATCGCTATCAGGTGGCCAGGCATGCCGCTCTCTTCGATCAGGCTCCCCATATTCCGGTGGCCAACGTTGTCAGGCATCCGGTGACATGGCTGGATTCCCGCACGGCGTTGTTCCGGTTTCTCATGGAGTTCGTTCCGCATATCGGGCAGCAGTTGCACTACACTATTGTGTCAAATTTCGATGACCTGTGGCCATTCAGCAAGGAGTTCGGGGTTTCACTGACGGATCCGGAGGTGATGGCATTCGTGGCCAGTGTCGGAGCGCTGTATGAGCTCGAAAAAGACGCCCGTCTGATGCATCGCTACCCAACCTTCGCCATGGAGGATGTCTGCGGCGACAGTGGGAGTTTCTCCCGCCTGGTGTCCGTGATTTCCAAGGGTGACCGACTGCCGTCAGAAGACGAACTGGCAGCGATATTCGGTTCAGGTCGCCTGCACCAGCACCGGTCCGCACCGGATCAAACCGAGGGGGAAACCTTTCGGGCGTGGCCAAGCTGGAAGCAGCGGTTGTCTGCGTGCATGTTTGTCAAGACAGGGTTACCCGAGCTTTATCATTCACTGGGGTACGACTGGTCGTTTTTGGATGCGGTTCCGGATTATGCGCAAGCCCCGGCGCTTGTCAGGCCCATGGCACCCTTTGGTCCTTACTGGATCTCCACTGATGACTAGTGGTGACCGGTTCAATGCAGACCATCTGGGACTGTCACTCACTCAGGCGGAACGTCTGTATTTCCAGATGCGTCTGATCCGGGAGTTTGAAACCACGCTGCTGGATCTGTTCTCCCAGAATGCGGTGTTTGGAACCACCCATACCTGTCTGGGGCAGGAGGCCAACGCGGTAGCCATCATGGAGGCGCTCGACCGGAACATCGATACGGTCTGGAGCAACCACCGCTGTCACGGCCATTTCCTCGCCTATTGCGGTAAGGTCGCGGAGCTTTTCGCTGAGATTATGGGACGAGAACTGGGTGTGTGTGCCGGGCGTGGCGGCAGCCAGCACATCTGCTGGCACCGCTTTCACAGCAATGGAGTTCAGGGTGGCATCGTCCCGCTGGCGCTTGGTACGGCCATGGCCGGGAAGGCGGAAGGGGCGGTGACGGTCGTTTTCCTTGGTGATGGTACCCTCGGCCAGGGCGTTGTGTACGAATGCCTTAATCTGGCAGCTTTGTGGCAACTACCGGTACTGTTTGTGCTTGAGGACAATGGGGTAGCCCAGACAACGCCTTCGGAACTGGTCTTTTCAGGGAATGCACAGGCAAGAGCAGAGGCCTTCGGCCTTGAAAGCGCTTACTCGGACACCTCCGAGGTTATGGCCTTGCACGCCACGGCCAGTGACTTGATATCACGCATTCGTAACGGTGGCTCTCCCTGTTTCTGGCACATCCGGTCCGTGCGGCTGGGACCGCACAGCAAAGGTGATGATACCCGCAGCCCCGAGCAGATGGCGGCACTGCAGCAACGAGACCCTGTGAGACTTAACGAACGGCTGGTGGATACGCCCCTACGCCTGGAGCAACGATGCAAGACGATTATCAGGGAGGCCCTGGCGCAGGCCGAGGCCTCCCCCGTAAACGACGGGTCATTGACTGCCTGAACTCGGCTTTAGCGGAAATGATGGCCGCCGATGATCGGATCATGTTCTGGGGGGAGGACATCCTTGACCCATACGGCGGTGCCTTCAAGGTTAGCCGCGGCCTGAGCAAGCGATTTGGCGAACGGGTGCTGACCACCCCCATTAGTGAGGCCGCGATTGTGGGTATTGCCGCGGGCAGGGCTATGCGGGGGCTGCCGACCGTGGTGGAGATCATGTTTGGGGATTTCGTGACATTGTGCGCGGACCAGATTGTTAATCACGCGACCAAGCTGCCTTGGGTCTATAACAACCAGGTGCAGGTTCCCCTGGTCATTCGCACACCCATGGGAGGGTACAGGGGGTATGGGGCGACCCACTCCCAGAGCCTTGAAAAGATGTTCTGTGGTGTTCCAGGGCTTACGGTGCTGGCGGTTAATTCATACACTGATCCGGGAGCATTGCTTCGCGAGGCGTTTGCCCTGGAAACGCCGGTACTGTTTGTCGAGCAGAAAATACTTTACGCGCGCTTCGTGGATGCCTTGCCTGTCGCCCCCGAGAAGCCTGACGTCGCCCTGGTGTGCTATGGCACAATGGTCGAGTTTTCTGTGCAGGCTGCGCACAGGCTGTCCCAGGAGGAAGAGGTCTATTGCAAGGTCGTCCCGGTGCAGCAGATCTGGCCTCTAGACGAGATGTCACTGGTTCGTGAATTGCAGTCAGCCGAGAGAGTCCTGGTCATTGAAGAAGGCACTAACGGCTACGGATTCGGTGGAGAGTGTGCCCGTTTGTTGGCGCGCCTGGGGAAACCCATGGGGTTCGTAGCCGCCAACCCCCACCCCATCCCCAATTCCCGGGTCTATGAGGACCGTGCGCTGCCATCGGTAGATCGAATCGTCGAAAAGGCGATCCAGTTGTTTGAGCAAACCTAAAAGGCGGGAACGTGACGAAAACGATCGATGTGGTCATTCCCAGGGCAAACACCAATGACGACCAGGCCAGAGTGGTTGAGGTGTGCGTCGAAAACGGCCAACGGGTGAGTGAGGGGGATCTACTTTTCACCATTGAGACCACCAAGTCGACGATTGATATTGAAGCCGAAGTCACCGGCACCATTCGGGATCTCTCGTTAGCGGCAGATGGTGTGGTGTCGGTCGGTCAGGTCGTGGCCAGTCTTTGGGTTGAGGGTGTCGGTGAGGCTGCTGGCAGGCCACCGTCGCCGGAGTCTGACGCTTCCGTCACTGGTCAATGGAGGATCACAGCCCGGGCACGAAAACGCGCGAAGCAGTTGGGCGTCAAGCTCGAGGACCTGGAAGCTTCGGGCGTGACTGATGTGGCCTCTGTCGAACGATATTTTGCGCAGCAGCAATTGTCGAAAGCGCCCGATCAGGACCTGCCGCACTTTGACCGAAATGACTATCTATACCGCCTGGCTGGAAGGGAAGCCATCGTTTTTGGTGGTGGAGGCCACTCAGCGGTGGTCATGGATGCGCTGGCCCAGTTGGGCGTGAGTGTCGTGGGAGCGATTGATGATGTCCTTGACCTGGGGACGGAAGTATTGCCCGGCCGGCATGTAGTGGACCGAGTTGCCAGGCTGGCGGACTTTCTCTATTCGCCGGACTCGGAGGTGCCCCGCCTTGCCTTTGTCGGTGTTGGCGGACAGACAGATAACCGGCCACGGGAACGGGTAGTCAACTTGCTCCAGGAAACAGGGTTCGAGTTACCGCCCCTGGTGCATCCCTCTGCAATTATCGGCGAGGCTGTGTCTATAGGCGCAGCAACCTGCGTGCTGGCGGGCTCTGTGATCGGTCCCCGCTGCCGCGTGGGGACCGGCGTGATTGTCAACCAGGCAGCCCAGCTTTGCCATGACGGTCAGGTAGCGGATTTTGCCCATCTCGCGCCCGGAGCGTTGGTGGCTGGGTGGTGTGGTATCGGTCGCAGGACTACCGTCGGTATGGGGGCGACGGTGATGGATCACATTAAGTTGGGTGAGGAGTGCTTGGTCCACAATGGCGCGGCCGTCACCGGCACGCTCGCCGATGGCCAAGAGTTGAGCCGCGGCGGCGAGCGTCGGCGGAGAGTATATGGGGGATAGCTTTGTGACCGGTACCGATGCGACCGTTTCTCCTGGCAGGGTTATCTGGATTACCGGCCTGTCTGGCGCTGGCAAGTCGACCGTGGCGCAGGCGCTGTGTGATCGTCTACTTTGGGCGGGTGTCAGCGTCACCCTGCTTGATGGCGATGAGTTGCGCGAGGTGTTCCAACCTCTGACAGCCCGCGGGGCGGGCTATGATATGGAAGGGCGACGCGCGCTTGCGTTGACCTACGCCCGTCTGTGTCAGCTCATGGCCCGTCAAGGGCAGACCGTCATCATCGCCACCATATCCCTTTTTGAAGAGGTCCACCGGTGGAATCGGGAAAATCTGCCAGGGTATCTGGAGGTTTTCCTCGATGTGCCGTTAAACGAACTGGAGCGGCGCGATCCCAAGTCGATCTATCGGAGCTACCGGTCGGGAGAGCTTACGCAGGTAGCGGGTCTGGATCTGGATGTGGATCTGCCGAAAGCCCCTGATCTTCATGTCACCGAAGAAGACTATCCAGCCGTGGACTCCATTGTCGGTGCCATTATTCGGCACATTGAAGCGAGGTAGGAATGACCGGACTGCTAAAACCGGGTGAGTTTACTGGATTGGCCAAGAACTACTCATTGTACCGTCCAGATTACTGTCCTTCCGTGCTGGATGGGCTTTTGGGGCTGATGGATAAACCGGTTTCAGAGCTGGATGCGGCCGATGTCGGGGCAGGGACCGGCATCTGGTCCCGTCAGGTGTTCAGGCAGGGGGTTCGTTCTCTGACCGCCGTGGAGCCCAATGAGGATATGCGCTTCCATGGAGAGGCTGACTCCCAGGGGCTCCCCATACAGTGGTTGGAGGGCAGTGCCGAAAACGTGCCACTGACTGATAACAGTTGCGACTGGCTGAGTATGGCATCGAGTTTCCACTGGGCCGATTTTGACCGTGCGACGGCGGAGTTTCATCGTGTGCTGCGCCCTGGGGGCCGGTTTGTTGCTATCTGGAACCCGAGGCTGATTGAGGTGAATCCGCTTCTGGTGGAGATCGAGGACTATTTGAAATCCCTGAAACCGGATCTCAAGCGCAAGTCCTCCGGACGCTCCGGCATCACGGAGGGCCTGACCCAGCGACTCTGGGATTCGCCCTACTTTAACGATGTGGTTTATCTGGAAGGTCGTCACGTTATTGAGATGAGCCCGGAAAGCTACATCGGTGTTTGGAAGTCCGTGAACGATTTACGGGTTCAGTTGGGGGAGGCGGGTTTCGCCCGCTTCCTGGCCTTTGTCGAGGAGCGGATCCAGGATGAGACCATGATCTCCGCTACTTACCTGACGCGGGCCTGGTCTGCTCGAAACCGGGGGCAGTAACACAATGACGCTTCGGTTCGGGACCAAGGCCGAGACGTTGGAGCGACTGCGCTCCCGAATCAGAACGGCGTATGTGGCACCGCTGGTGTACTTCACCGTGGACCAATGGCGGCTGGACGCCGCAGCCTGTCGGCGGCGGGTAGTGAGCACACTGGGTGACGAACCCTGGATTGTGCGTTCCAGCAGTCTGTCCGAGGACGGTGAGGGATCTTCGCTGGCGGGAGCCTATCTGTCCGTCAAGGATGTCCGCGCCGATTCTCTGGAGCCGGCGGTGGAGGCGGTCATTCGGTCGTATGGCGAGCCCGACGGGAATGATCAGATACTGATTCAGCCCATGCTGAAAGAGGTCATTCGTGCAGGCGTAGTCTTTAGTCATGATCCGAATACCTGCTCTCCGTACCGGGTCATCAACTGGATGGAGGGAGCCTCTACCGACGCGGTGACTGGTGGTCAGGGAGGCCTGGTCTGGCAGCAAGCGGCGTTGTGCTGTCGGCACACGCCGGATGAACTGCGGCCTGTCATCGTGCTGGTGGAGGAGGTGCTGGCGTTAATGGGCCAGACAGCGGTGGATTGCGAGTTTGCAATCAGCCGTTCCGGGGATGGAGCGGAACTCGTGTGGCTCCTGCAGGCCAGGCCCCTTGCACTCGCAGTCGCGCCCGAGTCCCCTGATCAACAGAAAGAGCGCCTGGAGTGGATCGCCCAGAAGGTGGCCCGTGGGGTGGGTAGGCACCCTCATTTGATTGGGAGCCGGTCCGTATTCGGGGTGATGCCGGACTGGAACCCGGCGGAGATCATTGGTATCCGTCCCAGGCCGCTTGCGCTGTCCCTCTACCGGGAGCTGGTCACCGATTCGATCTGGGCGTACCAACGACACAACTACGGCTACCGTAACCTGCGCAGCTTCCCACTGATTCAGCACTTTTATGGCATGCCCTACGTGGACGTCCGGGTGTCCTTCAATTCTTTCATTCCCGCCGAACTGGACGATGGCCTGGCCGATCGTTTGGTTGACTATTACATTGACCGGCTGGAGGGGGAACCGACCCTGCATGACAAAGTCGAGTTCGAGATTGTCTATTCCTGCTATACGCTGGATTTGCCCGATCGCCTGCAAAAGCTGCGCGCCCACGGCTTTTCACGACCGGACTGTGACGCCCTGGCTAGAAGCCTGAGGACGCTGACCAATCGGGTTCTGGACCCCTCGGATGGGCTCTGGAAAAAGGACGCCGCCAAACTGGAGACCCTGAACCGACGGAGGGAGGCGCTGTACGCATCAGACGCGGATCCGGTCGAACGCATCTACTGGCTTTTGGAAGATGCAAAACGCTATGGCACCCTGCCATTTGCGGGCCTGGCAAGGGCCGGTTTTATCGCTGTCCAGATGCTGCGTTCGCTGGTGACCGTCGGAATCCTGACCCAGCGCGATTACGATACGTTTTTGGCGAGCGTATCGACCGTGAGCGGGCAGATGGCAAGGGACCGCGCGGTGCTGGATCGCGCCACCTTCCTGTCCCGGTACGGGCACCTTAGGCCAGGCACCTACGACATCCAGTCGGCACGTTATGACGAAGCGCCCGAGCGGTATTTCGATTGGTCACAGGATATTGCAGTGCCGCCGCCATCGCAGCCGTTTTCCCTGACCCTTCCCCAAATGCGTCAGCTACGCGAGCTGCTGATTGAGCATGGCCTTGGGATCGAGCCGGTAGAGCTTTTCGATTTCCTTGAGGCGGGCATCGAGTTGCGGGAGTTGGCCAAGTTCCAGTTCAGCCGGAATCTGTCCGACGCTCTTGCGCTTATCGGTCGCTACGGAGAGCAGCTGGGTTTCTCAAGGGACGACATGGCGTTTGTCGATCTGGGGGTATTCCGGGAACTCTATGTTGGTGCCATGGACCCGGTCGGGCTGATTGGGGCCAGTATTTCTCAGGGCCGAAAACGGTATGAGGACACACTGAGAACGTCTTTGCCACCAGTGATTAGCGCTAGTGAGGACGTCTGGGGATTCCAGTGGCCGGATTCTTCCCCGAACTTCATCACCCAGAAGTCGGTGACCGCCCCTGTGAAGGCTGAGGCAGGCCGCGATGCCCTGGAGGGCGTAATCGTGTGCATACCAAATGCGGATCCCGGGTTCGATTGGTTATTTGCCTACCCCATCGCTGGCCTGATCACCGCGTGGGGTGGTGTCAATTCCCATATGGCGATCCGGGCAGGAGAGCAGGGTATACCCGCCATCATCGGGGCGGGGGAAAGCCTGTATCGAAAATGGGCCGGAGCGAGACGGCTGCATATCGACTGCGCCTGCCGGCAGGTCGAGGTGCTGGCATGAAGCCACTGGCGGTAAGTCAGCGGGTGGATGTCGTCACGGCCCGTGGGGAGCGTCGCGATGCGCTGGATCAGCGCTTGGTTGCGTTCCTTCGGCGCGCCGGCTTCCAGCCTTTCCCGGTGCCCAATGGCCTCGCCAACTGTCAGTTTGACGCGCTCTCGGAGTGGCTCAACGCTATCACCCCGGCAGGTATCGTATTGTCTGGCGGTAATGACATCGGCGACTGTCCTGAGCGGGATGACACAGAGAGAACCCTGTGTCTTTACGCAGAACGCCGCCGCCTACCTGTCTTGGGGATTTGTCGTGGCATGCAGTTTCTCGGCGTGCTCAGGGGAGGAACCCTGGTTCCCGTCGAAGGCCATGTAGCGACGCGGCACAGGGTGTCCGGACCCTATAGTGGGGAAGTGAATAGCTACCATAACCTGGGGTTTGTGACATTGCCGGAGGAATTTCATATGTTGGCCCGGGCGGATGACGGTCTGATCGAGGCAATCCGCCACAAGGAAATGCCCTGGGAGGGTTGGATGTGGCACCCGGAGCGGGAGCCTGAATTCCGTCAGGAAGATCTGGCGCGTATTCAAGCGTTGCTCAATCAGCAAGATGTGAGGCAGTCATGAGAGCGATCATTCTCGCGGCGGGGCAGGGAACCCGACTGCGTCCACTCACGGATTCCCGGCCGAAATGCCTGGTGGAACTGGCCGGACAGCCAATGGTTCATTGGCAGTTGGAGGTGCTATCCCAGGCTGGTATTTCGGACGTCCACCTGGTGGGCGGGTATCGCTCGGAGACCCTGACGGATTTGCCGGTCACTCTGCACCATAATGCGCGTTTCGAGCAGACCAACATGGTACACACCCTGTTCTGTGCTTTAGAAGCGATGCAAGGGGACAGCGATTTGCTGATTGCCTATGGCGACATCGTGTATGAACCTCGGGTACTGGCAAAGGTGCTTGCCTGTGATGCCCCGGTTTGCGTGGCGGCGGACAGGGCCTGGCATGACTACTGGTTGGCCCGAATGGATGACCCTCTGTCGGATGCCGAGAGCTTTCGTATGGACGACAACGGCCGGATCACGGAGCTTGGCCGTGTGCCAGGATCCGTGGAAGAGGTCCAGGCCCAATACTTGGGGTTGATCAAGGTTCGAAAAGACCGAGTGCAGGATTTTGTCCAGTTCTGGAAGGGGCTGGAACCGAATGTGAGCTATGCGGGCGAGTGCAGGGACACCATGTACATGACAACCTTTCTGCAACTGCTGATCAACGGTGGGTGGGAGGTGAAGGCCGCGCTTACTGATAACGGCTGGCTCGAGGTTGATGAGCCCTCGGATCTCCAACTGGCGGATTCGACGTTCTGGCGGCCGACGTCCAGGCTTTAGGCGCCGGCCGGGAGCATCGTGATCATCTCATTGTCACTGATGCTTCAGGAATGAAAAAAGGGCCCCTTGTGGAGCCCTTAGACAATTCAAAAACGTTGTTTTTCAGGTCTTACCCCTGCAGCAACTGCAACACCTGCTGCGGCCGGGCATTGGCCTGGGACAACACAGACAGGCCTGCCTGCTGGAGGACCTGGGTCCGGGCCAGTTCTGCCGTTTCAGCGGCAAAATCGGCGTCCCGGATGCGGCTATTGGATGCCGACAGGTTTTCCGAGGTTGTGCTCAGGTTCTGGATGGTGGATTCGAATCGGTTCTGTACCGCACCCAGCTCCGCCCGGAAACCGTTGATGGCGTCGATGGCGTAGTCAACGGCAATCATCGCCCGGTCCGCCCCTTCTTTTGTGGAAACATCCAGGAAATCTGCAGACAGGGTATCCGTATCTTTATCCCCTTCGACGGTGATGTCGATCGGGTTGCCACCTGCATCACCGGTTATCGCCACGTTGAACGAGGTATCGAACTGGGATGAGAAAATGATGTTGGTGTTGCTGGAATCCAGGTTGGCCGAGACACCGGTCCGGTTGGACTCCGCGTTAACCTGAGCAACGATGTCATTAATAGAGGTGGCATCGCGCACTTCTATGCCCACCGATTCGCCGGTATCGGGATTGGTGATGTCCACATCGAAGGTAATGGTGTTACCTTCCTCGAAGTATTCTTCGATGGTTGTGGAGTTGCTGGCCCCGCTCACCGCCATGTTATTGAAAGCCGTGTTGAAGGTCGACGAGTTCAGGGTGTAACCATCGTCAAGGCTGTTTCCGATGGTGAAGCCTGTAGCAGATCCGGAGACCGGCTCAATGGTGAGTCCATTGATGTCCGGGTTGTTGCGGACCTGCTCACGGAACTGGGAGATAAAATCATCCCGGCTCTGAGCATTGTCGATATAGATGCGTCCCACGCCTTCCGGGCTGGCACCACTGCCGATAGAGACTTCAATTTCGCCAGAAACGCCGCCATCAAATGCGGTGGCGGCAAAGTTGCTTGTAGCAGAAGCCGGCCCCAGTGCCAGTTCAGAGAATAGTTGCGTCTGGTCGATGACCGCGCCGATCTGGCTGCCGCGGGTATCCAGGCCACTAACGCCAATGGTTTCCCCGGTGTTGGCACCGACCTGGAAGGTTTGGGTCCGGAAGGTTCCGTCCAGAACCTTCAGTCCGTTAAAGGACGTTTGTGAGGCGATCCTATTAATCTCTTCGAGACGCTGCTGCACTTCCTGGTTCAGTGCATCACGGTCCGAGTTGCTGTTCGTGGCGTTGGCAGACTGGACCGCCAGTTCCCGGATTCGCTGCAGGTTATTGGCAACTTCGTCCAGAGCCCCCTCAGCCGTCTGGGAAAGGGAGATGCCGTCATTGGCATTCCGTTGCGCCATCTGTAGACCCGTAATCTGGGACTGGAACCGTTCGGAGATGGCCAGCCCGGCCGCGTCATCCTTGGCAGAATTGATCCTGAGGCCGGAAGAAAGACGCTGAAGGGCAACGTTAGCGTCTCCCTGTGAGGCATTCAGGTTCCGTTGTGCATTCAGGGATGCGATGTTGGTGTTGATGATTTGAGGCATTGCCTTTCCTCCTGCGTCATGGCGCGAGCTGTTCGAATTGCTGTTGCCATCCGAATTCACGTTTGAGCAAGCTAAAGCGAAAGGTGTGCCACTATTTGTTTTTTATATTTAAAAGCAGTGACTTAAGTTTGTTTTTTCTGGTTTGGTGTCGGTTGATGGTGTTTTCGGGCGTCAAAATTCCGCTGTGGCGGTAAATGTTTGCCGCCTGCCGGCCGATGAATGGCAAGCGGGGGCTGTGGCAGAATAGGCCGTTGTTACCAAAAATGGGAGAAACTGGATGGGTAAGAAAAGACAGGACGCCGATGGCACTGACCAGACGGAACAACTGATGCGCCGAATGCAGGCGAACCTCAGTTATTTCCAGAAGAACCATCCAGCCGTGTATCAGATGTTGGCCACCATCAACCTCGAGAACGTGGAGCTCGTAGTCACTCCGGGCCAGAACGACGTGGATATGATCGCCTACGGGAAATCCTGCTACCGTGGGCTGGCCAGGGAATTTTCCCTGGACGAAGCGAAGGGGGTCTTAAGGGAAAACCCGGAGGAACGCCGGATCCAGACGTTTGCTCCCCCAAGTGCGGACAACTATCGCAAGAAGACCTTCGTCAACAGGCTTCTGCAGGATACGATTCTCGCCAGCCCTATCGGTGGCCGGGCTTTTACCGGCTACATTCGTGGGAACTTCTTTCCTTCCATTGTGTTTCTTGGGGTGGGGCTGGGCTACCACATTGACTGGCTGACGAAAAACGCTCCGATTATTAATGGGATCGTAATTGAGCGAGAACCGGAGAAATTTGCCGTCAGCCTATACACCGTGGACTGGGCGGCAATCTGCTCCAGGTTCGCTCGCAAGGGGCGCTCGCTGACCTTCGCGATTGGGAAGGCCGACAGTCAGGAAGAGGTGCGTGAGCTTGTGTCCCGGTCAATGACCAAGGACGTGCCCTTCTATCCGTTCTTCTCTACCTATTACAACCATCTGGCTGATGTGGAAATTGCGCGCGGTGTGCTGGATACCGCGAAAGACCTATCCGTGGTCTCCACGAACTGGATCGACTATGACAACGAACTGATACGCCTTAAAAACACGTCCCACAACTTTAACGCCGGGGGCGCCTATGTAGCCCGGGCCCCCGGCAAGGTCATCAATAAGCCGGTTATTGTCGTTGGTAGTGGGCCGTCAATAGACAAACGCATCGACGATATCAAAAAGATAAGAGACCAGGTCACGGTTATTAGTGCCGGGACAGGTCTTGGCGGCCTACTGGGCGCAGGTATCATTCCTGATTTTCAGGTTGAGCTTGATCCCGGCCATGTTGTGTATCGTTTCCACTCTGCGTTCGACCAGGAGCTTTTAAAGCAGATTACTCTGCTGGCTGTGAATGAGGTTAACCCGAAAGTGCCCACGCTTTTTGGTGACACGTTCTATTTCTTCAAGTTTGATAACGGGTTGCCCTATGCGCTGGGTCTGGAAAAATCGACGTTCAATGGTTGCAACCCTACGGTAACCAACGCGGCACTGGCGATTTCTCATGCTATGGGAGTTCGGGAAGTCTATCTGTTCGGGACCGATTACGGGTTTGAAAGTGAAGACCATGATCATGCCGACCACTCCATTTACGGCCGTAAAAACGAGTCCGATATAGCCCAGAGGATACGAGAGAACGCTAAAAACCCGGCGAAAAGCATCAACAGGAAAAAGACATTCGAGGTTCCTGCCGTTAATGGCGGTACGGTGCTGACCCGCGGTGACTACTACTCGGCGAAACGCTCCGTCGAGGACCTGATCCACAGTCTGAAAGTCGGGAATCGCCCGTTTGATGTGTTTAACTGCGCTGAAGGGGCGGTTATTGCGGGAGTGGAATGGTTGCCGAGCGAGGATTTACAGGCACGCTTCGACTGTTTGGGCGAAGTGGCCGGTTCGACCGGTTTCGACCACGACATGATCAAAGAAGTTTCAGAGACTCTCCCCGAAAGCTTGCTTGAGCAGGTCCTGCCTGGACTTCATCGTGAACTGTCCAGAATGTGTAACCAGTTTGAACGGCTGCTGCGGAGTGCCCGGCTTAACGGGCGCCGTGACCTCTGCGAGGTTGTCAATGAGATCCGGCAACAGGTGTCCGAGATCCGGCCTCCGAAAGGAGAGGCTGCGAGTAGGGCCTTCGTATATGCACATCAGTTGCTTTCGGGGAGTGTAAAGCATTTTCTCTATGTGGGGCTTTGTCATGGGATGGCCTGTGAGAACAAGGAACTGAATGCGTTTCTCCAGAAATGGAAAGAGAACTTTAAGGCGTTTCTGGTTGAACTTCCGGCTCATTTTGAGCGTGTCATGTTCAGTAAGCTGCCGGTAAGCGAGGATCCATGGGCGTTGCGGACACTCTATAATCCGGACCCCGAGTTTACTGGAGAGATGCCGCTGGACTCCCGCGGGGCCAAATAGCGGCTGTTACGCGCTGTTACATTTTTTCTGGAATAAACTCTAAAGATACCCGAGGGGGCGCCGTTAAGTCAGATAACAGGGCGCGGCACCCCCTCTCCGAAACCGGGGCGCAGGCCTTCACCAAGCAAAACTCGTAGTTTTTAAGGAGAAGCACTATGGCTCTCGGTATCAATACAAACGTCGCATCAATCTCTGCTCAGAACCAGCTGAACAAGTCTCAGTCCATGAACGACCAGGCGCTTCAACGTCTGTCTTCCGGCCTGCGCATCAACTCAGCAAAAGATGACGCTGCTGGTCTGGCTATCTCCACTCGTTTTCAGGCCCAGATCACCGGTCAGAACGTTGCAACCCGTAACGCCAACGACGGTATCTCTCTGGCCCAGACCACTGAAGGCGCGCTGGACGAAATCACCAACAACCTTCAGCGAATCCGTGAGCTGGCTGTGCAGGCAGCGAACGCTTCCAACAGCTCATCTGACCGTGCTGCACTGAATGATGAAGTTGAGCAGCGTGTGGCTGAGATTGACCGCATCGCCGCCCAGACTTCCTTCAACGGCCAGAAAGTACTGGACGGTAACTTCGGCAAGCAGACCTTCCAGGTAGGTGCCAACGCCGGCGAAACCATCAGTGTCGACCTCAGTGATGGTTCACGCTCTTCTCAGATTGGCGACGTTGTTTCTTCTGCGCAGTCTGTCAGCGCGTTTGGTGCAGCTACTGATGCCAGTGGTTTTGCCGCCTTCAGTGTTGGCGGTTCCGATCCGGTTGTGGTGACGTTCGAAGCCATGGATGATGCGATTGGTACCGGCGCAACGGCTACCGAGCAGGCTCAATATGTGGCAGACCAAATCAATGGTGCAGGCATTGGGGGGCTTTACGCGGAGGTTGACGACAGCGACAACGTCAAGATTACCGCTTCAGGCGATTACATTCAGGAGCTGGACGCCGCCAATGCGTCTGCTGCAAGCACCGCCGTTGAGACCGCTATTGAGTCTGAAACATACAATATGACACTGGAAGACGATGGCTCTGGCAGCCTGGACGACCTGAGCGTCAACACCGTATCTGATGCAAACAACGCCATCATGCGGATTGACTCAGCCCTGGGCAGCGTCAACGAAATTCGGAGTCAGCTGGGTGCGGTTCAGAACCGGTTTGAGTCTACAATCAATAACTTGCAGACTTCCGTAGAGAACCTCAGCGCCTCCAATAGCCGAATCCTGGACGCTGACTTTGCCTCCGAGACCGCCAAGCTGGCCAAGTCTCAGGTGCTGCAGCAGGCCGGTATCTCCGTACTGGCCCAGGCTAACGCCCGGCCGCAGCAGGTTCTGTCCCTCCTGCAGTAAGGGGCACGCGGTAATAGCCGGAACCTCAGGGTTCCGGCTTTCCGCCGTTAGAGTAGCGAGGTAAAGCTATGAATGACGTTAACCTGAACAATCCGGACCTACGGCTGATCCGCTCCGGCGGTCAGTCTCCGGCGAGGGCACTGTCGTCATCTCAGGCCGAAGGCAGGATTGCCTCCGACCCTGCAGCTTCATCTCCGGGAGCCCGCCAGGTTGAGAGTCCCCGTGCGGCCAGCGAAACATCCAGGGCCGAACAACTGAAAGATCGCAGTGAGGATCAGAGGGAAGACCTTGGTGAAGCGGTGAGTCAACTGAATGATTTCGTGCAGAACGTGCAGCGGGACCTTCAGTTTGAGGTGGATAACGAGCTGGGGCAGACTATCGTTAAGGTAGTGGATCAGCAGACCCAGGAAGTGATTCGCCAGATTCCGGATGAAGTGGCTTTGAGGTTGGCAGAAAAATTGCAGCAGGATGAACCGCTGACGTTGTTCAACATTAAAGTGTAAAAGCTTGCCGCTTGAGCGGTTATGTTATCAACGGTATTTCAGCACCGCCGCCTCCTCGGGAGCCGGCGGTGTTTCTGGTTTTGGGGATAGGTACGGATTTTTACGGACGGCGGTAAAGTTTTGCCGCTTCCTGTCGTTAAACGGGTTAGTAAAGAGATTCGCCCCCTTGAGGAGGCTTGGTTATGGCAGGTATTTCATCGTTGGGAATCGGGTCCGGGGTTTTGAATTCGGATCTTGTGGACCAGTTGGTCGCTGCCGAGCGCAAACCGACGGAAGAGCGGCTGGCGGGCAAGACGCAGAAAGCCGAGGCGATGCTGTCCGCCTATGGACAGCTACGTAGCGCCGTAACGGAACTTCGGCTACCGATGCGTCAACTGAGTTCTGCCGATAACCTCAAGGCCTTCTCTGCCTCCTCCTCCAATGAAGACATCGGCGTATCGGTGGATAGCTCCAGGGCCAGCCGGGGCACTTATACCGTCGATGTCACCAGTTTGGCGTCAGCTCAGGCACTGGCCTCCCGTGATGTGTTTGCTGACCGGGACTCCACAAGTGTCGGTCAGGGTACGCTCGAACTGTCTGTGGGTGACAAGGTCACCAGCATCACCATTGACTCGAGTAACGACACGCTACAGGGCCTGGCCAATGCGATTAACGAGGCTAATGCAGGTGTGTCTGCCGGTGTCATTGACACAGGGAATGGGTTCCAGCTTGTCATGTCAGCGGATGAAACAGGGACCGCCAATGCGGTCAGTATCTCTGTTACTGATGACGATGGTGGTACCAATACGGATAACCTGGGCCTGTCCCGTTTTGCTTTCAATAGCGGTATGGATGCGGATTCCGGGCTGACAGAAACCATCGCCGCCAGTGACGCGGTGATGGAGATCAACGGTATTCAGGTCACCCGGTCCAGTAATACCTTTGAGAATGTGATTGATGGTCTGACGTTTGATATCACCGCGGAAGGAACCTCGACGGTCAAGGTGACTCAGGATTTTGGTGCGGTGAGCGATCGGGTTCAGAGCTTTGTTGAACAGTTCAACGCTCTTCAGTCCACCATTGATGGCCTGGCTGGTTACGATGCCGAGTCCGGTGTTGGCGGATTGCTGACGGGTGATTCCACCGTCCGCAACATCCAGAATGAGTTGCGAAGCATTTTGACCCGTGTGGTGCCGGGCATGGAAAATGCCAGGGTTCGCAGTCTTGCTGATGTGGGGATCACGACCGACTGGGAGACCGGTGGGCTTGAGTTTGACCGCGCCCAGTTTGAAAAGATGCTCAAAGCATACCCGGACGATGTGACCGCACTGTTCGCCGAGCAAGGGCGAACCAGCGATGGTCAGGTGGAATTTGTTCGCAGTGGCCTGGATACCGAAGCGGGTACATACGATATCAATGTTACCCAGGCCGCCACTCGTGGTCAGCTTACGGCCGGTGCTGCCCTTGGCGATGACTTCTCAATCAGTGATGCCAATGACGAGCTCTCGCTCAAGGTCAATGGCAACCTGTCAGTCGACCTGAAACTGACGCAGGGAACCAATATTTCCCAGCAGGCATTGCTGGATGATATTCAGGCGCAACTGGATGGCAATAATGCATTGAATGCGGCAGGCGTCTCAGTCCAGGCAGCGCTTGATGATGACGGCAATCTGACGTTTACCTCCTCCCGGTACGGTTCTGAATCGAGTGTGGTGCTGGAATCGGCGGAAGACGCAGCTACGTTTGGATTGGGGAGTAATACCAGCACTGACGGCGTAGATATAGCCGGTACGATTGATGGTCGCGTCGCAAGAGGGGATGGCCAGGTTCTGTTCCTGAATTCCGGTGAGGGCGGCGCTTCCGGCCTGCAGGTCCGGATTCTTGGAGACCAGACGGGGGATCGGGGTTCCATTACCTTCGTTGAAGGGGTTGGTGAGCGCACGGTTGATACGGTAACCCGAATGGTTGGTAGCGAGGGTGTGTTTTCCTCGCGGACCGAGAGTCTGAACCGTGATCTGGAGGAAATCCAGGAAAACCAGGCCCGGCTTGAAGAGCGTATCGCGGCTTATCGTGAGCGGTTGGTCAGTCAGTTCAGTTCAGCGGACTCGTTGATCTCACAGCTTAACAGCACACGGGATTATGTCAGTCAGCAACTGGCATCATTGGCACCGAGCAACAGCGAATAAAGTTATCAGCTTTCCGGGCCGGCGAGTTCGGGGACAAAGAAAACCGGTAACACGGTAAAAGAGGTTAGTTATGAACGGATTGCAGGCATATCAGCGTGTTAATACCCAGACCAGCATCACCGATGCGGATCCGCACAAGCTGATTCAGCTTCTGTATAACGGTGCCATTGAGCGCATTAATATGGCCAAGGCCCGGATGCAGGCGAAGGATTATGCGGGCAAGGCCCAACTGATCAACAAAGCCATCGAAATCATCGGCGGCCTGCGTGCCTTCCTCGATTTCGAAAAGGGGGGTGAGTTGTCGCCACGGCTGGAAGCGCTTTACGACTACATGGAGCGCACCCTGCTGGATGCCAGCGTCAAGAACGATGTCGCCAAGCTGGATGAGGTTCTGGACCTGCTGCGTTCGGTCAAGGAAGGCTGGGACGGCATCCGTGAGGAAGCGGTTAACAGCCAGGCCCAGCAGGCAGCTGTTTAATCCTTCTGTTTCTCACTCTCCTGCCGCCTGCGCAGGAGGGTGAGGGGATTCCCCCGATAGCCAATCCCCCCGTACTCCCGTACAATACCGCCCTTATTTTCAATACATCCATTCTGTTCAGTCTGGAGCAAGGGCATGTCTGATATCAAAAAGGTGGTTCTGGCCTATTCCGGTGGCCTGGATACTTCCGTCATCGTACGGTGGTTGCAGGATACCTACGATTGTGAGGTGGTGACCTTCACCGCTGACATCGGCCAGGGTGAGGAAGTGGAGCCGGCGCGGGCGAAAGCCGAGGCGCTGGGTGTCAAGGAAATCTACATCGAGGACCTGCGCGAGGAATACGTTCGCGACTATGTATTCCCGATGTTCCGCGCCAATGCCATCTATGAGGGCGAGTACCTGCTGGGTACCTCTATTGCCCGCCCGCTGATCTCCCGCCGACTGATCGAGATTGCCAACGAAACCGGCGCTGACGCTATTTCCCACGGCGCCACCGGCAAGGGTAACGACCAGGTCCGTTTCGAGCTGGGTGCCTACGCACTGAAGCCGGGTGTCAAGGTGATTGCGCCGTGGCGTGAGTGGGACCTGAACTCCCGCGAAAAGCTCATGGCCTACTGTGATGAGCGCAATATCCCGGTGGAGAAAAAGAAAGGCAAGAGCCCGTACTCCATGGATGCCAACCTGCTGCACATCTCCTACGAGGGCATCAACCTGGAGGATCCCTGGGCCGAAGCCGAGGAAGACATGTGGCGCTGGAGTGTCTCTCCGGAGCAGGCGCCGGATGAGCCCACCTACATTGAGCTCTCCTACAAAAAAGGCGACATCGTGGCCGTTGATGGCCAGGACATGAAGCCTCACGAGGTGCTGGAACACCTGAACAAGGTGGCCGGAGCCAACGGTATTGGCCGGATCGATATTGTCGAGAACCGTTACGTGGGCATGAAGTCCCGTGGCTGTTACGAAACGCCGGGCGGCACCATCATGCTGCGTGCACACAGGGCTATTGAGTCCATCACCCTGGACCGGGAAGTGGCCCACCTGAAGGACAGCATCATGCCGCGCTACGCCGAGGTGATCTACAACGGTTACTGGTGGTCACCGGAGCGTGAGGCTCTGCAGGCGCTGATTGATACCACCCAGGAATACGTGAATGGCACCGTTCGGCTGAAACTGTACAAGGGCAACGTTGAAGTGGTTGGCCGTAAGTCTGACGATTCGCTGTTTGACGAGAAGATCGCCACTTTCGAGGAAGATGAAGGTGCGTACGATCAGAAAGACGCGGAAGGCTTCATCAAGCTCAACGCCCTGCGCCTTCGGATTGCGGCGAGCAAGGGCCGCAAGCTTTAAACCGCAAAGGCTATAACCCCCCTTTCCTCAGGAAAGGGGGCGCTTTATGAAACGCCCGGCAGATGCTGGGCGTTTCTGTTTTAATCATGCGATACTGCCCCGCATTGCGACGGGCTCTTCTGGAGATTGAACGACCATGCCTTCCTTCGACATCGTATCCGAAACCGACATGCACGAAGTCACCAACGCGGTGGACCAGGCCAAGCGGGACCTGGGCAATCGCTGGGATTTCAAGAACGTGGACGCCGACTTCGAGTTGAGCGACAAGACCATCACGGTCAGCGCTGAGCAGGAGTTCCAGCTGGAACAGCTTAAAGAAATGCTGCGGATGGCCTTCGCCAAACGCCAGATTGACCCACGTGCCCTGGCTGAGGAAGGCGACAGCAAGGCCGGCAAACTGATCAAGCAGCATTACACCCTCAAGCAGGGCATCGAAACCGACATGGCCAAGAAAATCGTGAAGATGATCAAGGACCAGAAGATGAAGGTTCAGGCCAGCATCCAGGGCGACAAGGTGCGGGTAACTGGCAAAAAGCGCGACGACCTGCAGCAGGCCATCGCCATGCTGAGAGAAGCCGAGCTGGATATTCCGCTGCAGTTCAACAACTTCCGCGATTAATTCCGGAGGCCTGATATTTTCTCCCCTGACCGCCTGGCCCTGTTGAAAGAGACGCTCTACGTCTACACCCGGTGGCAGGTGATTGCCCTGCTGTTTCTGGGGTTCTCCGCCGGGCTGCCGTTTCTTCTGGTGTTCTCCACGCTCAATGCCCGGCTGGCCGACGTCGGCGTGGAGACGGCCACCATCGGATTTTTCAGTTGGCTGGGTATTACCTACTCGATCAAGGTGTTCTGGGCGCCCGTTGTCGATCGACTGAAACTCCCGGTCCTGGACCGACTGTTTGGCAAGCGGCGCAGCTGGATCCTGCTGGCGCAGTCGGGTATTGCCACCGGGCTTTACCTGATGGCGACGGTGGATCCGGTCAGCGCGACGGAAACCCTCGCGCTCTGTGGTCTGTTGGTGGCGTTTTCTTCCGCGACTCAGGATGTGGCTATTGATGCCTATCGAATCGAGATTGCCGAAGAGCGGCTGCAGGCGGCGTTGGCGGCCACCTATATTTTTGGCTACCGCCTGGCGTTGCTGGTAGCTGGCGCCGGGGCCTTGTACCTGGCCGAGTATTTCTCCTGGACGGTGTCCTATCAGGTGATGGCTGCGTTGGTCGGAGTCGGGGCACTGACGGTTCTGGTGTCGCGGGAACCCGCGGTGAATCACTTTGCCGCCGCCAGTGATATTGCCGAAAAAGTGAAAGCCGAAGCTGACCGGCGGGCTCACCTTCCACCTGCTCTGGCCCGGTTTGCGGGCTGGTTCTATGCTGCCATTGCCGGGCCCTTCCTGGATTTTTTCCGCCGGTATCGGGAGCTGGCCATTAACATTCTGGTGCTGGTGGCGGTCTATCGGATATCCGACATTGCGATGGGTGTGATGGCCAACCCCTTCTATCTGGATTTCATGGGCTTCTCCAAAACCCAGGTTGCCAATGTCACCAAAATCTTCGGCTTCTTCATGACCATCGCCGGCTCGTTACTGGGTGGCGTGCTGGTGGTGCGTTACGGGGTGCGCAAGATCCTGCTGGCCGGCGCCATCATGACGGCCGCTACCAACCTGTTGTTCGTTGTTCTGGCCCAGTACCCACCGGATGTGGCGACGCTTGCGGTGGTGGTCAGCGCCGATAATCTATCCGGCGGCATTGCCAATGTCGCGCTGATTGCCTGGCTCTCCAGTATGACCAGCGCTTCGTTCACCGCTACGCAGTACGCGCTGTTCAGCTCACTGATGACCTTGCCGGGCAAATTCCTGGGTGGCTTTTCGGGGATTGTCGTGGCCGATTTTGGCTACGCCGAGTTTTTTGCTCTTGCCGGTTTGATGGGCGTTCCCGCAATCCTGCTCGTACTGTTCATGATGAAGCACGGCGCCCGGCTGGATGCCCTGGCGCCGCCCAAAGATGACGATGCACTGGTCAGGACGAACAGCTGATGTTCAGGTGCTTGCCCCATTCCGGGGGCAGCGCCGCGTAGTGTTCGAACTCTGGCTGTTCGTCAAACGGCTTCTCAAGTACAGCAATTAGTTCTTTCATTGGGCCGTAGTCGCCGTTGGCCGCTTCCATGATGACCTGCTGGGCCAGGTAGTTGCGCAGGATGTACTTCGGGTTTACCCCGCGCATGGCGTATTCGCGCTCGTCGTGGGCGCGGTTTTCCCGGGTCAGTCTTTCCTCATAACGTTCAAGCCACTCGTCCGCGACGCTGCGGTCGATGAACAGATCCCGCACGGGTGATGTGCCGTGGCGATGGAGGTTGGACAGGGCCCGGAAGAACCGGGTGTAGTCCACGCTGTGTTCATGCAGCATGGTCAGGGTATCCATGATCAGCCGCAGGTCATTGTCCTCCGGCTCCGCCAGGCCCAGCTTGTCCCGCATGTTCTGTTCGAACCGCTGGTTGTAGGCCGCTTCGTACTGCTTCAGTCCTTCCCGGACTTTGTCCTCACCCATTGCCGGTAACAGGGCGTTGGCCAGGTACTGGCAGTTGGTGAAGCCCACCTGGGGTTGGCGGTTGTAGGCGTAGCGGCCTTCGTGATCGCTATGATTGCAGACAAATCCGGCGTCGAAATCGTCCAGGAAAGCATAGGGGCCGTAGTCGAAGGTATCGCCGATGATGGACATGTTGTCGCTGTTCATCACTCCGTGGCAGAAGCCGACGGTCTGCCAGTCGGCAATCAGCCGGGCGGTGCGCTCAACGACTTCTGCAAACCAGCGCTGGTGTCGCTGTTCCCGGGGTAGCTCAATCAGGTGAGGGTAGTGCAGGGCGATGACGTGTTCGATGAGGGTTTCGATGGCGTTCGGGCCCTCATGGTAAGCGGCGAACTCGAAATGCCCGAAACGGATATGACTGTGAGCCACTCTCATGAGCGTGGCCGCGGTTTCAATGGATTCCCGCCGGACCGGGTCTGTGGCACTGACCATAAACAGGGCGCGGGTGGTGGCAATGCCCAGGCCGTTCATGGCTTCGGAACACAGGTATTCGCGGATCGTGGAGCGCAGAACGGCCCGGCCATCGCCGAAGCGGGAATAGGGCGTTGTGCCGGCCCCCTTCAAGTGCCAGTCCCATCGGGTGCCGTCCGGTCCGACGGTTTCCCAGAGCAGCAGCCCCCGGCCGTCACCCAGCTCCGGGTTGTACATGCCAAACTGGTGTCCGGTGTATTTCATGGCAACCGGTTCCATGCCTTCAAGCAGTTCTCTGCCGGCGCCGACACCGGCCCAGTCCTGTTCGTTGCGGACATGAAATCCCATGGTGTCGGCCAGCTTGTGATTGAAGCAGACGACCCGGGCACCACTCACGGGCTTTGGTGGCTGGACGGTGTAGAAGCTGTCCGGCAACTCCAGGTACCGATGTTCTATCCTGAATGTGTCGGGGGTCATACTCTGGCCTGTTTCTTGAATCATACTGTAGTAACTCAGGTTGAAGGGCAGGCTGGTCAAATGCAACCACGTCTCATTGTTTTCACGGATCTGGATGGCACCCTTCTGGATCATCACAGCTACAGTTGGCGGGCGGCTATGCCGGCTGTATCCCGGCTGTGTGGCCATGGCATTCCGCTGATACTGAACTCCAGCAAAACTGCGGCAGAGATATCGGAATTGCAGCGAACGATGGGGCTAAGAGCCCCGTTTATTGTCGAGAATGGTGCAGCGGTGGTGATTCCCCAGGGATGTCTGGGCAATGACGACGACGAAGTGGTTCATTTCGGTGCCAGCCACGAGGAAGTTATTCGCTCACTTTTGGTGCGCAGAGAGGCGGGCGCTCATTTTCGGTGCTTTCACGATATGTCGGTTGACGAACTCGTACAACTGACCGGCCTTTCCGCCCACGGGGCCGAGCAGGCGAAACAGCGGCTCGGGACAGAGCCGCTGCTATGGGAAGGATCCGATGAGGAACTGGTCGATTTCCGGACCGCGCTGAAGGGGGATGGCCTCCGACTGGTGCAGGGTGGTCGGTTCCTGCACGCCATGGGGCGCTTTGACAAGGCAGACGGTGCCCGTTTCCTGCTTGAACGATACCGCGAACATTATGGCGATACACCACTGGTGTCCATCGCCCTGGGTGACAGCCCGAATGACCAGCGTATGCTGGAAGAAGCGGACATCCCGGTGGTCATCCGGGGCGTCAACAGCGACCAGCTTGAACTGCCGGCTTCAAGCCGGCCCATGCGTTCGCTCAAGCCCGGCCCCGAGGGCTGGAATGAATGTGTACTGAACCTGTTGTTCGAGTACGGCTACTGACAAAGGAGAGCCGCCATGGGCGACTTTTACCAGAACGGCATCATAACCACCCTGCACAACCTGGTCCGGCGCCCCGTCGGGGATCTGGAACAGGACCTGATGAAATTCCGCAAGTCCCGCCCCATGTCGCTGGTGCTGCCCTCC
The DNA here is from genome assembly GCF_014201735.1 of Marinobacter oulmenensis. Classification (GTDB taxonomy): domain Bacteria; phylum Pseudomonadota; class Gammaproteobacteria; order Pseudomonadales; family Oleiphilaceae; genus Marinobacter; species Marinobacter oulmenensis. The sequence goes on from NZ_JACHFE010000009.1 coordinate 95,731, forward strand.
CTGTTTTCCGAACTGGAAGGGCCGGCTTTGAAAAACATCGTTCAGGAGCTGGCCCAGGTGCCTTACCTGGATGAGGTCGTGATCGGGCTCGATAAAGCCAACGAGCGCGAATACCGCTATGCGCTGGAGTACTTCTCCGAGCTTCCCCAGCCGTTCCGTGTGCTCTGGAATGACGGACCACGACTGCGCAAACTGGACATGACCCTTCGGGAGCAGGGGCTGGCTCCGACGGAAATGGGGAAAGGGCGTAATGTCTGGTACTGCTTCGGTTATGTCCTGGCTTCCGGGGTGAGTGAGTCGGTGGCCCTGCACGATTGCGACATCGTGACCTATTCCAGAGACCTGTTGGCCCGGCTGATCTACCCGGTGGCCCATCCCGGGTTCAACTATCAGTTCTGCAAGGGTTATTACGCGCGCGTGGCGGACCAGAAAATGAACGGCCGGGTCAGCCGGCTGCTGGTAACGCCCCTGATCCGGGCCCTGAAGAAAGTCTGCGGCCCCAGTGACTTCCTCGATTATCTGGACAGCTACCGTTACCCGCTGGCCGGTGAATTCTCCTTTCGGACCGACGTGATCAACGACCTGCGGATTCCCAGCGACTGGGGGCTGGAGATCGGCGTGCTTTCCGAGATGAAGCGCAACTACGCCACCAATCGTCTGTGCCAGGTCGACATTGCCGATGTATACGACCACAAGCATCAGGATCTGTCGCCGGCGGATGCCTCCAAGGGCCTGTCCAAAATGAGCGTGGACATCTCCAAGGCCCTGTTCAGGAAACTGGCCACCAATGGTGAGGTGTTCTCCAATGAGAAATTCCGCACCCTCAAGGCAACCTACTTCCGCATGGCCCTGGATTTCGTCGAGACTTACGAGAACGATGCCATCATGAACGGCCTGTCCTTTGATCGGCATAAAGAGGAAAAGGCGGTGGAACTCTTTGCCCAGAACGTCATGAGGGCCGGCGCCTACTTTCTCGAACATCCGATGGATACGCCCTTTATCCCCAGTTGGAATCGCGTGACCAGTGCCTTACCGGATATCCGGGAGCAACTGCTGGAGGCCGTAGAACTGGACAACGAGGAATACCGCCCATGACCCGCACGCTGCATGACAAGCTTCAGGCCATGCTGGATGTCGTGTATCCGGCCCTGGATTGCGACTATCTCGCCGGCAGAATCCTCGACAGGTTGGACCTGGCGCCCGATGCGGAGACGCCCCCGGCGCATCAGAATCTCTGGAATGAAGCCGATGTCCTTCTGATCACCTACGCCGATACGGTTCAGCAGGCCGGGGAAAAGCCGCTGGTTACCCTCAAGCGCTTTCTGGATGACTGCCTGCGGGACACCTTGTCGATGGTGCATGTTCTGCCGTTTTTTCCGTACAGCTCGGACGATGGCTTTGCCGTCATGGATTACATGGCGGTCAACGAATCCCATGGGGACTGGGATGACATCCGGGCCATTGCCCGGGACTACACGCTGATGTCGGACCTTGTGATCAATCATGTCTCATCCCGTAGTCGGTGGTTTGAGAACTTTCGCAAGCGGGTGAATCCGGGCAGGGACTATTTTTTTGAGGCGGACCCGAAAACCGATGTGAGCATGGTCGTTCGGCCACGGACATCGCCGCTGTTGACGCCTGTTCAAACCGAGGACGGCGAACGCTGGGTCTGGTGTACCTTCAGTGAAGACCAGGTGGACCTGAACTTCGCCAACCCGGAGGTGCTTCTGGAGTTTGTGGGCATTATCCGCCATTACATGGATTGTGGGGTCCGAATCTTCCGGATGGATGCGGTGGCCTTCCTCTGGAAGGAAATTGGCACCTCCTGTATCCATCTGCAACAGACCCATGAGCTGATCAAGATCCTCCGGTTGCTGATCGAGGAGTACGCCCCGGGCGCCATGGTGATTACGGAAACCAACGTGCCCAACCGGGAAAACCTGACCTACTTCGGTAACGCCAACGAAGCCCATGCCATCTACAATTTTTCCCTGCCGCCGCTGCTGTTGAACACGCTGGTCACCGGCAACTGCCGTCACCTGAAAACCTGGCTGATGAGCATGCCTCCGGCACAGATGGGGACCACTTATCTGAACTTCATCGCGTCCCATGATGGCATCGGACTGCGTCCCACGGACGGTCTGCTGACCGAGGACGAGAAACAGCGTCTGATCAATACCATGGAATCCTTTGGCGGTCGGGTCTCCTACCGGCGTGCGCCCGACGGGCGGGATCAGGCTTATGAAATCAACATCACACTCTGGGATGCCCTCAAGGGCACGGCAGAAGGTGGTTCCGACCACTGGCAGTTGCAGCGTTTCCTCTGTGCCCATACCGTCATGCTCGCCCTGGAAGGGATCCCGGCGTTTTACATTCACAGTCTGCTCGGGACCGAGAATGATCAGGTCCGGGTGGAGCACACCGGCCGTTTGCGTTCCATTAACCGCAGTCAGTGGCAGATCGATACCCTGGAATCGACGCTGGATGATCCGCTCAGCCACCACGGCAAGGTGTTCCATGAGCTTAAACGGCTGATTGGCATTCGTCGTGACCAGCCAGCGTTCCACCCCAATGCCACGCAGTTTACCCTGCATCTGGGTCTGCAGATTTTCGGGTTCTGGCGCCAGAGCATGCGGCGGGAACAGTCCATTTTCTGTATTCACAACATCAGCGGCGAGGTGCAGCAGGTGGCACTCGGGGATATCAACCTAATTGGCACCGATCAGTGGCGGGACCTGATTTCCGGACTGCAGATTGATGACCTATCCGGTGTGCTTACGCTAAAGCCTTACCAATGCATCTGGTTGACGAATACACCGGAATAGCCCCCTGACCGCCTCCGCCCGGAGGGTGTAAACTGGACCGAAATTCCTGACGGAGGCATTCATGCAATATCTGCACACCATGATTCGGGTCAGTAATCTCGATGAGACGCTGCATTTTTTCTGTGACCTGCTGGGCATGGTGGAGATCAGCCGAAAAAGCAGTGACAAGGGGCGCTTCACCCTCGTTTTCCTGGCTGCGCCGGAGGATGAGGCTCGTGCCCGGGAAGATAGGGCGCCCATGATCGAGTTGACCTACAACTGGGATCCGGAAGAGTACACGGGTGGCCGCAACTTCGGGCACCTGGCCTACCGGGTGGACGACATCTATGCCCTGTGCGAAAAACTCCAGGCCAATGGAGTGACCATTAATCGCCCGCCTCGGGACGGTCACATGGCGTTTGTCCGCACCCCGGACAACATTTCCATCGAACTGCTCCAGAAAGGGGATGCCCTCGAACCGAGGGAGCCCTGGGTGAGCATGGAGAATACCGGGACCTGGTAATGCCAAAAGCTCTGCCACCGGCAAATAGCATTGCCGGGGTGGGGCTTTCGTTCTAGAATCCGCTCAGTCAAAGACGCCTCTGAATGGCGAGCGTTCAGGGCTCATTACCCACGGCATCAGGACGATGTCCCTTCGAAGACTCATGGATGAGGAGTAGTTCATGGAAGACTGGCAGGCATGTCTGGCGCCGGAGTGCCAGGCTGCGCTCCGGCAGGCGCGTGAGAGCGTGTTGCATCGGGGTGGCGCGGTGGTGACGGTAGAGGACTTTCTGCTGGCCCTGCTTGATACCGCCCCGGGAATCATCCCTTTTCTGCGCAGCGAGTCGGTGGATATCGACGAGCTGGTTCGTACCATCCAGGGCGAGCAGCCGTTGGTCACCGAGGTACACAACGAAGGGCAGCTGTCCTCCCAGTTGCTGTACTGGATCTCCCGGGCCAGAGAGATTACCGGCGCCGAGTGGCTTAACTGGCTGAACATGCTCAGAACCCTGGCCTGCTGCTGTGAACGCTTGCAGGACAAAGCCTATGTGGCGGTTCTGGAACTGGTGCAGTCCTGGCCAGAGAAACCCGCTAGTATGTTACCGGAAGCCCCGGACACTGTTCCGATCGCATTGACCGACCCCGCCTGGTTGATGCTCGCTGAAGATCTGGCCGTGACACTGACCAGTGATCCCTCGGTTCTGGTCTGGGTCACTGGCCCGGAAGGCAGTGGCAAGACCAGTTGGCTTCAGGTGCTGCGTTCTGCCCCCGGTTTTGACAGCGTGTCAGTCAATCCCCGTCATGACACGTCCGTTCGCGACTGCGTTGCCCGCTATGTGGAGTCTGGTGAAGGCGTTGGTCACTGGCCGGTACTGGTGCTGGACCAGGTATCGCCTTCGGACCTGCTGGAATTGATGGTGTGGCCTGGCAGTGCCATTGCCCGGCTGCTCGCTCAATGGGGTGGCCCGGTGCTGGCGCTGGGGCGGCATGGTTTTGCCCGGGAAGCGGATTATCTTCGACTGGCCCGGATGACCGGGCGGCAGCCTGAAATCATTCCATTGCCTTCCAGCAGCCGGATGCAGTGCCGGTCCATTCTGAGTCTGCATCAACCCGTGATTGAAAAGCGCTGGAATCTGCAACTGCGCCCGGACCTGCTGGATCATGTGGCGGCAGTGGCTCGAGACCGCGGAATGACGCCCGGTATCATGCTGAAATGGCTGTGCCGGGCGGCGGCGCGGCATGGATGGCTGGTGGTGCATGGCACCTCCCAGAGCCAGATGCTGGAGGCTCGTCATCGTGAAGCCGATCGTCAGGCACTGGTCGCCCTGGCCCGGGGTGCTACCGTTCAGCACGAGCCCCTGTCGGAACGGCGCCCGGAGCAACTGGAAGGTCAGCGGACAGAAGAGCCGGACACCCTGTCTCTGGCGGATCTGGAGGAGGAACTCCAGCGACTGCTTGCAGCGGGCCCCCACCCGGTCCACTATGACGGCTTTGACGATCAGGAGCAGGGAGATACCTCGGGTGCAGGATCTGGAAATCTATATTCGTGATCTGGAGTCAGGTGATGTCTCAGGCTGGCTATCCGGCCAGCTGGACCATCTGGAGCTGAATGACAGTGACCTGAATGGGGTTGTGAAGGGGGCAGGCCGGTATGGCAGCGAGCGTCTGCGTATCACTCTCTACCCGGGCGCGTTTGGTAAGCGCTTCACGTCGGTTGTGCTGGAGGGCGAACGGTTGCCGTGGCATAGCGATCTGGAATGTGCGCGGAGCGCCTGGCGTGTGCTGGACCGTGAAGTGCGTTGCAGTCCGGGGGACTGGCAGGAGGGTGATCCGGTCGAGGATGAAAAATGGTGGCGCTTGGACCACCGGGGGGAACAGAAAGTGGTCTGGAACTGAGCTGGATCTGATCTCCTAAGTGTTGCAAGTGATTAAATTTGAGATCTGGTTGGTTTGGCTATCTTTGTAGGTCGATATACTATGGCTTGGCGGCCAAGGCAGGCTGTCTGAGAACAAAACTCTAAGGATGGAAAGTGCTCATGGAAGAGTCAGGTACGCTCCCTCATTCTCTCTCGGACATTTTCAACACCGAACTCTCTCAGTCCCAGCGCCTGCTGCGCCTGTCGGTCGGCGCGCCGTTGTTGCCCCACCGCCTCATAGGCGAACAGCGCGTCAGCGAACCCTTTCGCTACACTCTGGACTGCTTCTCCCAGCAGGGCGATATTGAACTCAAAACTCTGATGGCCCAGCCGGCCCGCCTGTCGGTTTTACAGGCCGATGGCGGCTACCGCCACCTGCACGGGCTGGTCTCCGAAGCCGCCCTACTGGGTGAAGACGGCGGCGTGACCTACTACCAGCTCACCCTGGTGCCCTGGCTCGAGATGCTCAAGCTCGGGCGCAACAGCCGCATCTTCCAGAACCGCTCGGTGGTGGACATCCTCAGCCAGGTCTTTGACGGCCACGACCTGGCCCGGGGCGGCTACCGCTTCGACCTGCGAAGAGAGTACCCGGCCCGCAGCTACTGCGTGCAGTACCGGGAAAGCGACTTCCAGTTCGTCAGCCGCCTGATGGAAGAAGAAGGCCTGTGGTACTACTTCGAGCACTCCGGTAATGGGAGCGGCGAAGACAATGAAGATCAGGAATCGAACCACTTCGACGGCCACCGCCTGGTCATCACCGACGACGTCGACACCACCGCCCCGGTCCAGCCCCGGGTTATCCGCTTCCACCGCCAGGCCGCTACCGAACAAGAAGATGCCCTCACCCAGTGGGGCGGCGTACGCCAGCAGCAGCCCACCCGCGTCAGTATCGGCACCTTCGACTACAAACAACCGTCCCTGACCAAACGCACCGGCCTGAGCACCCTGCATGACCAGGGCAACCTGCCGGACGCCGAAGTCTACGACTACGCCGGCGAATACTATTACTACGGCCACGACCGCGGCGAACGCCTGAGTGCCAACCGCCTCGAAGCCCACGAATCCCAGGCCAAACGCTTCCGGGGTGCCGGCGGTGTCCGGCAACTCGACGCCGGGCGCTGGTTCGAACTCAGCCAGCACCCCCGCCACGACACCGGTGGCGAAGCCGAACGCCAGTTCCTGATACTCGGCGTCACCGTCCACGCCGAGAACGCCCTGCCGGTCTCGGCCCACCTGAACACCTTACCCGGCAGCCTCAAGCCCCAAATCGACGCCGCCAAGCGGGCCCAGGGCCTGGATAACGACAGCCCGGACGACATCAACAACGCCGGCAGCGGCCACTTCCTGGTGGAACTGCAGGCCCAACGCCGCACCCAGCCCTACCGTTCGCCCATACTCCACAAACGCCCGGTGATCGGCGGCCCCCAGACCGCCACCGTGGTCGGCCCCGAAGGCGAAGAAATTCACACCGACGCCCTCAACCGCGTCCGTGTACAGTTCCACTGGGACCGCCAGGGCCAGCACAACGAACAGGCCGGCGTCTGGCTACGGGTGGCCCAGCCCAACGCCGGCCCCGGCTGGGGTGGCGTGTTCGTGCCCCGCATCGGCCAGGAAGTCATCGTCGACTTCCTCGAAGGCGACGCCGACCGCCCCCTGATCACCGGCCGGGTCTACAACGGCGAACAGCAACCCGACTGGCACAGCCACGGCCTGCTCTCCGGGTTCAAAAGCAAAACCTACAAGGGCAGCCAGTACAACGAACTGGTCTTTGACGACGCCACCGACCAGGAACGGGTGCGCCTGAACTCCGAAAACGAAAAGAGCCAGCTCAACCTGGGCTACCTGATCCACCAGAACGGCAACCACCGGGGCGGCTTCCGGGGCACCGGCTTTGAACTGCGCACCGACGCCTACGGCGCCATCCGGGCCAACGAAGGCCTGTACCTGACCAGTTGGGGCCAGATCGGTGCCAGCGGCGACCAACTTGATCTTACTCCAGCCCGACAGCAGATCCAGAGCGCCTGGCAACTGAGCGACAGCCTCAGCCAGAGTGCAGCTGACCACAACGCCGAGGCCCTAAACGCCACCGCCTACCTCAAACAGGCCGGAGACGACGCCGACGACACCTACGGCACCAGCGAACAACTCACCGACAGCGACCAGAGCAGCGCCGCCGGCGCCAGCGACAGCGGCGGACGGGGTGAAGCGGCCAGAATGAAAGCCCCCTGGCTGCACATGGCCTCACCGGCGGGCATCACAATGAGCACCCCGGAATCCAGCCACCTGGCCCAGGGCAAATCCCTGAGCGTGGCCTCGGGCGAAGACGTCAACATCGCCACCGGCAAAAGCCTGGTGGCTTCCATCTCCGAAGCCCTGTCGCTGTTCGTGCAAAAGGCCGGCATCAAGCTGTTTGCGGCCCGGGGCAAGGTGCAGGTACAGGCCCAATCCGACAACCTGGAAACCACCGCCCGCAAAGACCTGAACATCACCTCCAGCGAGGACAAAATCGACCTGGCCGCCGCCAAGGAAATCCTGCTGGTCAGCGGCGGCGCCTATGTGCGGATCAAGGATGGCAATATCGAGCTTCATGCCCCGGGCAAGGTGAACGTGAAAGGGGCGATGAAGAGCTTTGGCGGGCCGACCCAGTTGAGCGTTTCAATGCCTCAAATGCCTGAAAGCATCTGTGTCGAATGTCTGTTGAAAAACCTTTCAAACGGAACGCCTGTTGTCAGCGTAGGTTGAACCCCATGCAGCTAATAGATCAGTACCCTCCTGACTGGGAAGCTCAGACTATATCGTCAATCAAGCACTGGCTTGGCTCTGGCGATGATGCAAATGTCTATTTATTAGTCGATGCGGCTTTTCGATATAACACCGCACTTGCGATGGTCAGATCTCTATTTAACAACACGCAATGGCTGTCACTCTATCAGGACGCCCCCAACACCAGTGAACGGGTATTGGCGGTCTCTCCGCTGCTGCTGCGTATTACCGAGGACAAACTCCAGACTGTTCAGCAGTTGCGGAAAGAAACCGAGGGTAATCCAATGCTCAGCATGATTGTTTCAAAAGAATCGATGGAAGGTCTTTGGCAAAGGCTGGCTGCCTTTCGTTTTATCACAATCCAAAAAGAGCGTTATCTGCTACGCCTGTCCGATAACCGAAGGCTTCCGCAGGTTATGGCCATGCTTACACCAGCCCAAAAAGCCCATTTAACCGGAGGTATGTTGAATTGGAGCTATGTTGCGCGGGATGGCTTATGGTACACATTGGATCTGGGACCACACACTGAAACACCCACTCCTCCCTTACCCGGCTCTCTCGAACTCAACGAACATCAGGTGTCGACCTTGCTCGATATGAACCGGATTGATGCCCTCGCTGATGGTCTTCGACGTAACGAGCCAGCAATCTTCCAGAGTTTTGATAAACCCTCAGAGCTTTATGGCTGGATCGAAGAGACACTGGACAAAACAGCATTACCTGTTGACACCTACGCCCAGCAGTTAGAGTGTTGTCGGCAGGCCGCCTATCGGCCAGGACACCATCATGAAACCTGAAGCCTTGCCGCTATCCCGTCGTTATTATCCAGAGACAAGGAACTGTTCATCCCATACCCAGAGACAACAAGGAGTGTGTCCCAATGCATTTTAACCTACGCCGGATCTTTGCAATGGTGGCCATCCTCGTTCTCTCTGGTTGTGGCCCAAGCGAGAGCGGGAACGCCGTCACTCTGAACGTTACAGGTGTTGACTATGCTGGCAAGGGTATCAGTGCCTTCGCGGTTGAAGATCCCAGCAACCCCGAAAACCGGGGCACCGGCATGTCCATCACCCCGTACAGTGCCGGTGGTATCCAGTGCTGTTATCAGGTTCCCGAAAAATGGCACGAAGGCATGACCGTCAACGTCATTGTCCGCTATCCGCTGGAGGGCGAAACCACCGACGAACGTTCGGCCAACCTTGCCAAACGCCAGGCCGAGGGCACCGTCAAACACACCATTTCCGTTAACATTCCGGAATACGAGACACCCGCCCGCGGCACACTGTGGGTGCAGTTCCTGCCCGAGAAACAGGCGAAGGTGGTCGTCAGCGACCTGGACCCACCCCATGAAGATTTTCCCGGCGACGTAAAAGGGTGGCCGGAGCCTTCGGATGAATACCGAAGAAAAATCATAGACAGGGATCTTCAACTGGTAAGAGAACGACTCGGTCGCAATCAAGAAGCTTTAGATGAACTGAGCGAAAACCCCATAGAAACTCGGAAGACTTACTGGGGAGTATTCAAGCGAACAAGAACCAAAGACTTGGATCAGTATTCTGGGCCCGAAGACCCTCAATTCCACGAACTGCTCCAAAACTACCTCGTGCGTTACATTGAAAACGACAAAAAGGAGATTCGTATTCTTGAGGAGGCCAGACCATGAACTCAACACTGGCCAAAACAATAAGTGAAGGATATAGAAACCCTGCTAACAGAAGCTCCTTCTTTTCACATTTAGAAATTAAGGATTTAGATAATCTCTATGAGCAAAGAGAAACGACCTCTTCTGCCCTATCCCCCTGCGACACCAACCTCTTCATCGGCACCTTCTTTGATGGTACCGGCAACAATTACGGCGACAGCATCAGCCGCAATGATCACAGCGAGTCCAATGTTGCCAGACTCTACAATACCTTCCCTGGCATGAGCGTGCCTGGCGTACTGCCACCAGAGACCGACTGGCAGGCCAACCTGGCCGACTACGATAACTTTTTCCGTATCTACACACCTGGTGTCGGCACGGCATTCAGTCAGGTCGGAGATTCCGGAGAAGGTTTTTTCGACAAGACTCTCGGAGGTGGCACGGGGCGTCTGGGGGAAGTGCGCATTCTTTGGGGATTGGCCCAGGTCATCAATGCCGTACACCGTTACTTCCTCAAATCGATGCTGATCGACAACCAGGAAGTCCAGCGAGTGAGCGACTCAGGCAACCTGGATGCGAGCGCCCTGCAAAGTGATCCGCTGGCCCGGACTTCCTATAACAAGTACGGGATTCAACAACAGCAACAGACGATTCCGCTGACCCTCGCAAGCTGGCTCAGGCGGCTACACCGTGCCATTGCCAATCATATGAGTGATGGATTCAGCGCGCCTGCCAACAAAGAGCCCGGCATCGTCAAAAACGTGTATCTGTCTGCGTTCGGGTTTTCCCGTGGCGCCGCCGAAGCCCGAACCTTCTCCAACTGGCTGGTCAAGCTCTGTGAACTGGATGCCAGTCTGACCGGAAAGGCGAGCCAGGGGCTAACCCTCGGAGGCTTCCCGGCGACCTTCGATTTTCTGGGCATCTTCGATACGGTGGCATCAGTCGGCATCGCCAACATGGTGCCCACCGCTGATGGTCATGGCGCCTGGGCAGACGCCGAGATTTCACTGGCCATTCCACCGAATGTAGCCCAGTGCGTTCATCTGGTTTCTGCGCATGAGAACCGCCAGTCCTTCCCGCTGGACTCCATATACAATGATCATTCCATTGCCAGCAATGGCGAGGAAATCGTCTTCCCCGGTGTGCATTCGGACATCGGCGGGGGCTACAGTCCCGGCGAACAGGGCAAAGGCACCGATAACATCGGGCGGGATATGATCTCCCGTATTCCGCTGGCAGTGATGTACCGGAAAGCCCGCTTGGCGGGTGTTCCGCTGAAACTGGAACAGGCGTTATCTGACGATCAGGACGGCTTTAAAATCGCCCCGGAGACCATCCGAGACTTCAACGCCTACATCAACCAATGCCAGGTGAAGTCCGGCGAAACCGGGACTATTGTCCGTGAACATTGGCGCCGGGCCATAGAATGGCGTCTGAACAACCATCGGGCCGGAGGTGTGACTACTCTGAGAAGCTATCGGCTTGCCTCCCAGTACGACCGGAACAACCTTGCCTCCGGTTATCGCAAGTTCCAGGAGGAACTGGAGCGGTTTTCGGAGTGGCAGGAAATACGCGAAAAACGCCGTCGTTACAGTAGAGGGAACCCGGGAGACGAGGCTGACTGGATCATTCTGAAAACCGGCGGCGATCCCTCCGCCGCCAAGGATTGGCGACGAATCGATGAATTCTACCCTGAACTTGGCACGCCACCCGAGCCCGTTGCAGTAATGATGGATGAATACGTCCACGACTCAATCGCCGGCTTCCTGCCGGAGTGGGCAGGAGAAGCGGAGGTGATCGCTTATCTCCGGGAGTTGGTGGCCAAGAAGCATATTCTGGATGACAGCATCTTCTGGGAGGATAAACGGGGTATTCATCTGACCGATGAGGAACGCGAACGAGCCGAGTACTATGAGCGCACCGGACGCATCCCTCCGATGTCAGACCTGGACGTCGGCGAGCACTACCTGCTCGGTGGTGGCTACCTGCGCTTCCGGCTGATCTATGCCGGGGCGGATGACCAGATACTCACACGCCTGCAACTGAAAACCGGGAAAGCCAGCCCCCAACTGGCATTCGCCGGCGGCAGGGGCTCAGAGAGCGCCGCACGACCCAGTGCCTAGCGGATGATCCAGTTCACTACACTACACGATTGGCCGGCCGCCAGATATCTTCAGTCAGCAGCGCAGAATTGTGTTGGAACTTTCGGGGTATCGGTGGCTAGGAGGTATTTCACTCCTAGCCTAGTCGTTGGACTATTGGGGCAGGAAGCGACGATCAGTCGCTCAGTATGGACACGTTGTTGGCCTGCAGGCCTTTCTCCGCCTCCACCACATCGAAGCGCACCAGTTGTCCCTGGCGCAGCACACGACGGCCGCGGCCGCGAATGGCACGGAAGTGCACGAAGACCTCGTCGCCCCCGTCGCGGACGATAAAGCCAAAGCCTTTCTTGACATTGAACCACTTGACGGTGCCCTCTTCATCACCCTCAGGGGAGTCATCGTCCAGATCGTCGTCCTCGGGCTGGTTATTGCGTGGTTGACGATTCTGGCGAGGTGCCTGGTTACGGCTCTGGTTACTGGAGGCTGCTGTCTGTTTGCCAGCCACGAGGATGGACAGGACACCGACGATGGCAAAAATGACCACGGCAAAGACATAGGCCGCGATACCGCTGCCACTGCCCAGTGCCTCAAGGGGCTCGCCAAGGGCCAGCAGGCGAAGGGCGTCCGGCGTGGATGTAAGCAGAACGCCGAGGACAAGAGGTGCCGGAATTGCGATCAGGACGGAAACAAGGATCGCCTTGGCTGGATTACGCATTGGATGAATAGTCTCCATGGTTTGACGCTAACGATAAACAGCCGGACATCAGGTAACATGGGCGTCCGGCCGGTGATGACCTCCGGGCAACAAGGATGCCCGGCGGCAAAAGGCGGCATGATACCAGATTGCATAAAGGGCTGACCAAACCCCATGAGTAAAAAGACGCTTGAAGACAGGCTGGCAGAACTGGAAACCCGGTTGGCGTTCCAGGATGACGTCATCCATACGCTCAGTGAGCAGGTGGCGCAGCAGGAGTTGGACATCCGGGAGTTGTGGCACGCCAAGCAATTGCTGCACAAGCAGTTGAAGGACATTTCCCCGTCCAATGTAAAAAAAGAGGAGGATGAAACACCTCCTCCTCATTACTGAACGTTTTATTCCCCTCACGGGATGAGGGGGAAGCCGTGGCTAAGCCAACAGGTTCACCAGGATGCGCTCATAGATCTCTGAAAGCGTGTCCAGGTCCTCGGCTTTCACGCACTCGTCCACTTTGTGGATGGTGGCATTCAGGGGGCCGAGTTCGACCACCTGTGCGCCGGTGGGCGCGATGAATCGGCCATCGGACGTCCCGCCGGACGTGGACAGCTCCGTCTCCCGGCCGGTTACCGTGCGGATGGCATCCTGACTGGCTGACACCAAAGCCCCCTTGTCGGTCAGGAAAGGGCGGCCGCTCAGATGCCATTGCAGGTCGTACTTCAGATTGTGGCGATCCAGTATGGCCACAACCCGTTCCTCAAGGCTTTCCGCCGTGTTTTCCGTGCAGTAGCGGAAATTGAAATGCACCAGGCACTCGCCGGGAATCACATTGCTGCCCATGCCGGACTCAATCCGCGTCACCTGAAAGGTTGTGGGCGGGAAAAAGTCATTGCCGCTGTCCCAGAATTCCCGGGCCAGGGCATCCAGGGCAGGTGCCACGAGATGCACCGGGTTCTCAGCCAGGTGCGGGTAGGCCACATGGCCCTGAGTACCATGGACCGTGAGGTAGCCGTGCAGGGAGCCGCGTCGACCGTTCTTGATGGTGTCGCCCACTTCGTGAGTTGATGACGGTTCACCGATCAGGCACCAGTCGATCTTCTCATTGCGCGCCTCCAGGGTCTCCACCACCCTGACTGTGCCGTCCTTTGCCGGGCCTTCTTCATCGCTGGTAATCAGCAGGGCAATGGAGCCCCGTGGCTGGTGTTTGGCCAGAAAGCGCTCGCAGGCGGTGATAAAGGCCGCCAGGCTGCCTTTCATGTCTGCTGCGCCCCGGCCATAGAGGTAGCCGTCGCGGAACGTGGGGTCAAACGGCGGATGCGCCCAGTTGCCCTCGGGACCGGTGGGCACCACGTCGGTGTGGCCGGCGAAGGCCAGTACCGGCCCCTCGGAGCCCTTTCGGGCCCAGAGGTTGTCGACGTCACCGAACCGCAGGTTCTCACCGTTAAAGCCCAGGGGGGCCAGGCGAGACATCATCAGCTCCTGGCAGCCCGCATCGTCCGGTGTTACCGAACGCCGGCTGATCAGATCACGGGCAAGTTCCAGGGTCGGGGATAGGGTCATGGGCGTCATCAGTTGTTGGCGTGCAGTTCGTCGTTCAGTTCAATGGCAGTCTTGTTGGTTTTGCATTCCACCGCACCTGTCTGGCTGTTGCGACGGAACAGCAGGTCGTCCTTGCCAGCCAGATCGCGGGCCTTGACCAGTTCCACCAGCTGATTGTGGTCGTCCAGCAGGGCGACCTTGGTGCCGGCGGTCAGGTACAGGCCGGCTTCCACGGTGCAACGATCTCCGAGAGGAATGCCGATGCCGGCGTTGGCGCCGAGCAGGCAGTTTTCACCCACGGATATGATGATGTTGCCGCCACCGGACAGGGTGCCCATGGTGGAGCAGCCACCGCCCAGGTCGGAGCCCTTGCCGATCAGGACGCCGGCTGAAATACGGCCTTCGATCATGGAGGTGCCTTCGGTGCCGGCGTTGAAGTTAATGAAGCCCTCGTGCATCACGGTTGTCCCTTCGCCCACATAGGCGCCCAGGCGGACACGGGCAGTATCGGCGATGCGCACGCCCTTGGGCACGACGTAATCGGTCATCTGCGGGAACTTGTCCACGGATTTGACTTCCAGCGTGCGGCCCTCAATCCGTGCCTGCAGTTGGCGCTCGGACAATTCGTTCAGGTCGATGGCGCCTTCGCTGGTCCACGCCAGGTTCGGCAGCAGGCCGAAAATGCCGTCCAGCTTGAGGCCGTGGGGCTTGGCCTGTCGGTGGGAGATCAGGTGCAGCTTGAGGTAAACCTCCGGCGTACTGGAGGCGGTATCGTCCGTGGCCAGGATGGTCACCACGACCGGGCGCTTGCTGCCTGCAGCAGCCTCTGCCAGACGGGCCTGGTCGGTTTCGCCAACCTGGCGCAGGCTGGTGGCCAGTTGGTTCAGTTGATCGGCGGAGGCGCTGATGGCCTGGTTGCCACCCTGGTATCCGACGGTGCTTTCAAGCACGTCAACCAGTGCCTTGTCCGGGGTCATGACAGGCTGCTGGTAAAAGACTTCCAGCCATTCGCCCTGATTATTCTGGGTGCCGATACCAATGCCGAATGCAAAACTCATCGGGTGCTTGCTCCTGTTCAAGTTGAATCTGAAATTGGATGTGACGGGCGTGTTCAGTGGGTCCACTTTGCCCATGTGTCTGCGTTAAAGCCCACGGAGATGGCGTTGTCTGCGCGTTCGACAACTGGCCGCTTGATGATGGAGGGATTCTCCAGCATGACCTGGTGTGCCGTGTCTGCGTCCATGCTATCACGCACCTCCTCCGGCAGTTTGCGCCAGGTGGTTCCGCGCCGGTTAACGAGAGTTTCCCAGCCAACGGCCTGTTCCCACTGACGGAGCTGGTCGTCGCTCAGACCGTCTTTTTTGAAATCGTGGAATTCATAGTCAATGCCGTTTTCTTCCAGCCACTTCCGGGCTTTTTTCACGGTGTCGCAGTTTCTGATGCCGTACAGTTTCATGGGCCGTTTTTCTGCTCTCAGGCGTTTTGGGATTTAACGAAAGTCACGATGCGTCTTGCGGCTTCCACGCATTCCTCCAGTGGTGCAACCAGGGCCATGCGGACGCGGTTTTCGCCGGGATTGTGGCCGTCCACCGTTCTTGAAAGGTAGCGGCCGGGCAGTACGTGTACGTTCTGTTGGGCGGACAGTTCACGGGCGAAGGTCTCGTCGCTCATCGGTGTTTCCGGCCAGAGGTAGAAGCCGGCGTCCGGGTAATCCACATTCATGACTTCCCGCAGGATGGGCACCACGGCTTCGAATTTGTCGCGGTAGGCCGCGCGGTTCTCCCGGACGTGGTCTTCGTCGTTCCAGGCGGCAATGCTGGCCAGTTGATTGTGGACCGGCATGGCGCAGCCGTGGTAGGTCCGGTATTTCAGGTAACCGGCGAGCAGGTCCGCGTCCCCGGCCACAAAGCCGGAACGCAGTCCCGGCAGATTGCTGCGTTTGGACAGGCTGTGGAATACCAGGCAGCGCCGGAAATCGTACCGGCCGATAGCTGCGCAGGTCTGCAACAGTCCCTCCGGAGGCTGGCTCTCATCCGGGTAAAGCTCCGAATAGCATTCATCGGAGGCAATGATGAAGTCGTGCCTGTCCGCGAGTTCGATCACCCGGGTCAGTGTTTCCCGGGGAATGACCGCGCCACTCGGATTGCCCGGTGAGCACAGGAACAGAATCTGACAATCCTGCCAGATGCTGTCTGGAACCGCGTCAAAGTCCGGGATGAAACCGTTATCGGCATCGCAGGACAGATAGACCGGATCGGCGCCGGCCAGGAACGCCGCGCCTTCATAGATCTGGTAGAACGGATTGGGGCTGACCACCTTGGCGGCTGGCCTGCTGTTGTCCACCAGTGCCTGTACCAGTGCAAAAATGGCCTCCCGCGTGCCGTTGACCGGAACCACGTGGCGTGCCGGGTCAAGGGTGCCCGGCGTCAGACTGAAGCGACGGCTTGCCCAGCCGGCAATGGCTTCTCTAAGTTCGTCAGTACCCCGGGTTGTGGGATAGTTGGCGAGCTTGTCCAGGTTGTCAGCAATGACCTGTTTTACGAAAGCCGGTGACGGATGTTTCGGCTCACCAATACCCAGTGATATGGGCGCCAGATGTTCCGGTTCCTGGATGCCAGCCTTGAGTCTGGCCAGCTTTTCGAACGGGTAGGGATGGAGTCGGTCCAGGTTCCGGTTCATTGAATATCGTCCAGCATTTTGCAGAGGTCCTGTTGCAGATCCCGGCAGATACCCGGATCCCGAAGCTGTCCACCGTGCTCGTCGGTGATAAAGAATACGTCCTCGACGCGTTCCCCCAGCGTGGCGATTTTTGCGTTAGTGAGCCTGACCCGATGCTCCAGCAGAACCTGGCCGATGCGTGCCAGAAGACCCGGGCGGTCGGGGGTGACCACTTCCATGACCGTCCGCTGGTTGACCGTGTCGTTGGAGAAGGTGACTTCCGTCGGGAAGGCAAAGTGTTTGAGCTGCCTCGGGGTGCGCCGGTGAATGATGTCCGGGTAGTCATCCGGATCATCCAGTTCCTCGATGAGCCGGCTCCTGACGCGCTCCTTGCGGTCAGGGTCGACGCCCAGGGGCTGTCCCTGTTCGTCCAGAACCACGTAGGAACTGATGGAGTAGGGGCCGTCCTCGGTTGCGCTGATCCGGGCATCCACGATGTTGAGGTTAAGCTGTTCAAGCACCGCGGTTGTGGCTGCAAACAGCGCAACCCGGTCTTTCATATAGATGATGATCTGGGAGTAGCCGTCGGTCGGGCCGCCCCGGGTATCGCGAATCAGGACCAGCGGGTCCGGGTCATCGCCGTGGCGGATGATGGCCGCTGTCTGCCAGGCGATGTCCACGGTGGAATCCTGCAGAAAGTATTCGTCATCCACGGTATTCCAGACCCGGTCAATCTGCTCATCGGTCATATTCTGGGCAAGCAGGATTTCCCTCGCCTCTTCTCTTGTCGCCCGGATCCAGTCCTGACGGTTGACGGGGGTATCGGTGCCCCGGCGCAGTGCCCGCTTGGTCTCGATATAGAGCTGGCGTAGAAGCGACGCTCGCCAAGTGTTCCAGAGCTTCGGGTTGGTGGCGCTGATGTCGCAGACGGTCAGGATATACAGGTAATCCAGGTGTGCCTGACTGGGTACGGCGCGAGCGAAGGCCTGGATGATGTCCGGATCAGAGATGTCCTTGCGCTGGGCGGTCATGGACATCAGCAGGTGGTTTTCCACCAGCCAGGACACCAGTTGGGTGTCGCGCTCACTCAGGTGATGGCGCTGGCAGAACGCCTCGGCGTCAATGGCGCCCAGTTCCGAATGGTCTCCGCCCCGGCCTTTGGCGACGTCGTGGTACAGGCCGGCAATGAACAGGGTTTCCAGTTTCGGCAGGCGGTGTATCAGCCGGGACGCCAGCGGGTACTCGGGGCTGGCCTCACCACTGTTCAGCCGCACCATGTTTCGGATCACCCGCATGGTGTGGGCGTCCACCGTAAAAATATGGAACAGGTCGTGCTGCATCTGGCCGATAATCTGCCCGAATTCCGGCAGATAGCGCCCCAGAACATTGTACTTCTTCATTGCAGACAGGCTCTGGTCCAGCGCGTGGGGCGTGCGTAGCAGTTCCATAAACAGGGTGGTGACCGCCAGATCCGAGCGGAAGGCGTCATCGATGAGGTGGCGGTGCGCCCGCAGCGAACGGATCGTGGTTGCCCGGATCCCCTTGATCTCGGGGTGCTGGGCCATCAGCACGAAGATTTCCATGATCGCGTAGGGCGCGTAGGCAAAGACCTGGTTGTTGACCGCTTCAATGTAGCGATTGCGGATCTGGAAGCGCTTGTTCAGCGGTCGGATTTCGTCTTCATCGCCGGCACCTAGGATGGCTTCGTCGTAGTACTGCAGGATGACATCCGTCAGCTCTGCCAGGGCGAGGACGCTGCGGTAGTACTGCTGCATCATCAACTCGACTGCCAGGCGCTCATCCTCATCCCGGTAACCCAGCATATCGGCCAGGGCCCGCTGGTGGTCGAACAGCAGGCGGTTTTCGTTGCGGTCGGCGATCAGTTGCAGACCGTAGCGCAGGCGCCAGAGGAAAGTTTCGCCCCGGTGCAGGATGTCATGTTCTTCCTGGGTCAGGATGCTGAAGCTGGTAAGGTCGGCAATGTTCTGCAGGCCGAAATGGCGTTTGGTGATCCAGCCGATGGTCTGGATGTCACGCAGTGCCCCCGGCGACCCTTTAACGTTGGGCTCCAGGTTGTATTCGGTGTCACCGTACTTGCGGTGACGCTGCTGCTGTTCGTCCCGTTTGGCCAGGAAGTAATCGTGATCCGACATGACCTCGTCGGAATAGACTTTCCCGCCGAGCTCCGCACGCAGGGCGTCCGGGCCGGCAATCGTCCGGGTTTCCAGCAGGTTGGTCAGAATGGTGATGTCGTCCCGGGCTGCTGCAATGGATTCGGCCAGGCTGCGCACGCTGTGACCAATATCCAGCTTGAGGTCCCACAGAAGGGTGACAAAGGCTCTCAGGTCTTCCTGCCAGGCTTCCTCTATACCGTTACGGGTGAGAATCAGCAGGTCGATATCGGAATGTGGGTGCAGTTCGCCGCGGCCATAGCCCCCCACGGCGACCAGAGCGACATCAGGGGAGTTGGCGAAAGGATAGCGATTCCAGACCAGCCGAAGAACCGTATCGACAGTGTCTGCCCGGGCCTGCACCAGCGCTCGGACATCTGCGCCCTGGCGGAAGGCCTCGGCATCGGCGTTGTAGCTTTCCCGGAGCAATTCCCGCGCGGCCAGAACCGGGGAAACGTCGTTGCTGATCCGGGATTCCAGCTCGCTTCGGTCCACTTAGAAAGACTCTTCCGATCGTTTGGTCAGCACTTCATAGCCGTCGGCAGTGACCAGAATGGTGTGTTCCCACTGGGCCGACAGTTTGTGGTCCTTGGTCACCGCGGTCCAGCCATCGCCGAGCACCTTGGTCTGGTATTTGCCCTGGTTGATCATCGGCTCAATGGTGAAAGTCATGCCTTCCTTGAGTTCGAAGCCGGTGCCTGCCTTGCCGTAGTGCATGACCTGGGGGTCCTCATGGAAGCCCTTGCCGATGCCATGCCCGCAGAAGTCCCGGACCACGGAATAGCGATGTTTTTCGGCGTGCTCCTGGATTACGTGGCCAATATCGCCAAGACGGGTGCCGGGCTTGACCAGTTCAATGCCTTTATAGAGGCATTCCTGGGTAATCTGGATAAGGCGCTCGGTGCCGGGTTTGGGTTTACCGACCACCCACATCTTGCTGGTGTCGCCGTGATAGCCATCCTTGATGACGGTCACATCGATATTGATGATGTCGCCGTGCTTGAGCACCTTCTTTTCTGTTGGAATGCCGTGGCAGACCACGTGATTGACCGAGGTGCAGATGGATTTCGGGAACCCCTTGTAGTTGAGAGGGGCGGGCACCGCTTTCTGCTCATTCACAATATAGTCGTGAGCGAGACGGTCCAGCTCTTCGGTGGTCACGCCAGGCTTGACGTGCTCATCCAGCATTTCCAGGACGTTGGCCGCCAGACGGCCGGCCACGCGCATTTTCTCAATTTCTTCCGGGGTCTTGATCGTTACCTGCATCGGGCTTCCTGTTGATTTGCGTCAAACCACCATTTTAAGGGCCGCGCGGTTCCGGTACAAGGAAGCCGGTCGCCAAAAATAATGGCGTTGTCAGGGGTGTTTGTGGTATAAACGCGCCCGCTGGCAAAGATCCAGCAAATTCGCACACGTGTCGGCACGTTATCCCAGGGTGCCTGCTCCTGCTTATAAGGGGCGAGGTTGGGGTAATTGGACGCGTGGAGGACTAACCCGAAGCTAAAGAAGGTAACTATCATGGCTCAGGTAAATATGCGTGACCTGCTCAAGGCAGGTGCTCACTTCGGTCACCAGACCCGTTACTGGAACCCGAAAATGTCCAAGTTCATTTTCGGTGCCCGCAACAAGATTCATATCATCAACCTCGAGCAGACTGTTCCTGCCATGGAAGAGGCTCTGAAGTTCATTCAGCAGCTGGCAGAGAACAAGAACAAGATTCTGTTCGTCGGTACCAAGCGTTCCGCCGCCAAGATCATTAAGGAAGAGGCACTGCGTGCCGGTCAGCCTTACGTGAACCATCGCTGGCTCGGCGGCATGCTGACCAACTACAAGACCATTCGTCAGTCCATCCGTCGCTATCGTGACCTGGAAGCCCAGAGCCAGGACGGTACGTTCGACAAGCTGACCAAGAAAGAAGCCCTGGATCGCACCCGCGAAATGGAACGCCTGGAGCGCTCCATCGGCGGTATCAAGGACATGGGCGGCCTGCCGGATGCCATGTTCGTGATCGACGTGGACCACGAGCGGATTGCTATCAAAGAAGCCAACAAGCTGGGTATCCCGGTTATTGGTGTTGTTGATACCAACAGCGATCCGGACGGCGTGGACTACGTGATCCCGGGTAACGATGACGCCATTCGCGCCATCCAGATCTACGTGAAAGCGGTTGCGGATTCCTGCATCGACGCAGCCCAGTCCGCCGGCTCCGGTGCGGACGAGTTTGTTGAAGTCAGTGAAGGTGCCGAAGGCGCTGAGCCGGCGGCCGAATAAGGTCACACCGGTTTCATAATTGAACTTCAGTGTGTACCCGGGGTGCCCGGGTACACCTGCCCCACCGAATTCGGACAAGTTAAAGAGGATTGAACATGGCTGCAATTACCGCTGCAATGGTCAAAGAGCTGCGTGAGCGTACCGGTCTTGGCATGATGGAATGCAAAAAAGCACTGGTAGAAGCTGAAGGCAGTGTTGAGGCGGCTATCGAAGAGCTGCGCAAGTCTTCAGGTCTGAAGGCTGCCAAGAAAGCCGGCCGTACCGCCGCTGAAGGCGTTTCCCTGATCAAGATCTCCGACGACAACACCGTTGCTTACATCCTGGAAGTCAACTCCGAGACCGACTTTGTTGCTCGTGATGACAACTTCATGACCTTTGCCAACGAAGTTCTGGACGTTGCATTCAGCAACGGCGAGACCGACGTTGAAAAACTGATGGACGGTGAACTGGAAACCAAGCGTAAAGAGCTGGTCCAGAAAATCGGTGAGAACATCACCGTTCGCCGTATCGTGAAAGTTGAAGGTCCGGTTGTCGGCGGCTACGTTCACAGCAACAGCAAGATCGCCTCCGTTGTCGCTCTGAGCGCCGGCGATCCGGAAGTGGCCCGTGACGTTGCCATGCACGCTGCTGCGGTTAACCCGCGCGTTGGCAAGCCGGAAGACATGCCGGAAGACGAGCTGGAAAAAGAAAAGGCCATCATCAAGGCTCAGCCGGATATGGAAGGCAAGCCTGCCGAGATCGTTGAGAAGATGATGGGTGGCCGTATCAAGAAGTTCCTCAAGGAAAACAGCCTTGTTGAACAGCCGTTCGTCAAGAATCCGGATCAGACCGTTGGTGAACTCATCAAGTCTGCCGGCGGCGAGCTGGTCGGTTTCGTTCGCCTGGAAGTGGGCGAAGGTATCGAGAAAGAAGAAGTGGATTTCGCAGCCGAAGTTGCTGCTGCAGCAGGTACTGGCAAGGCCTGATCCCCTTCGAAGCGCCGTCACGACAGTGGCGGCGTTACCCGAGTCTGCCACGTCAGTCGGGAGTTTCCCTGACTTTCGTGGCGGGCTTGTATCTGAGATACCCCTTTTGTGAGGAGTATGTCAGATACAGGCCTGAAGACCGCATACGCGGACAACCATCAGACGAAAAAGGGGATCGCCATGCCGACAGCGTCGAAAAACCAGCCCAGATACAAACGTGTTCTGCTCAAGCTCAGTGGTGAAGCGCTGACGGGTGATCACGGTTTCGGTATTGATCCCAAAGTACTTGACCGCATGGCGCTGGAAATCGGCGCGCTGGTCGGTATTGGTGTACAGGTGGCGCTGGTTATCGGTGGTGGCAACCTGTTCCGGGGCGCGGCCCTGAACGCAGCGGGCCTGGACCGGGTAACCGGTGATCACATGGGAATGCTGGCCACCATGATGAACGGCCTGGCCATGCGTGATGCCCTGGAGCGCTCGAACATCCGGACACGGGTCATGTCAGCGATCCCGATGAGCGGTATCGTTGAGCACTATGATCGCCGTCGTGCGGTGCGGGATCTGAAAGAAGGCGACGTGGTGATTTTTAGTGCCGGCACCGGCAATCCCTTCTTTACCACAGACTCAGCCGCCTGCCTGCGTGGCATCGAGATTGAGGCTGACGCGGTCCTGAAGGCCACCAAGGTGGACGGAGTCTATTCGGCTGATCCCAATATCGACCCGTCTGCACAAAAATACGACTATCTCACCTACGATGAAGTACTGGACAAGAAGCTTGGCGTGATGGATCTTACCGCCATCTGTCTGGCCCGGGATCATGGCATGCCGCTGCGGGTGTTCGATATGAACCGGCCCGGCGTCCTGACCCGCATCGTGACGGGTGAGAAAGAAGGTACACTGATCGAATAACAGCGAGGATGCTGACGTGATTGATGACATCAAATCAGAAGCCGACAAAAAGATGCAGAAGGGTGTTGAGAACCTGTTCTCGGCATTCAAGAAAATCCGTACCGGCCGCGCGCATCCGGCCATTCTGGACAGTGTGATGGTGAGCTATTACGGCCAGGAAACGCCACTCAAGCAGGTGGCGAGCGTCAATGTTGAAGACAACCGGACGCTGGCAGTGTCACCCTGGGAAAAAACCATGATCCCGACCATCGAGAAAGCGATCATGATGTCGGATCTGGGCCTGAACCCGTCCTCCACCGGTGATGTGATCCGTGTGCCCATGCCCATGCTGACCGAGGAAAGCCGGAAGGAGATGGTCAAGCAGGCCAAGGCCGACGCCGAGCACGCGCGCGTTGCCATCCGCAGTGCCCGGCGCGATGCCAACAGCACAGTGAAGGAACTGCTCAAAGAGAAGGAAATCACCGAGGACGAGGAGCGTGGTGCCGAGGAGGAGATCCAGAAGCTGACTGACAAGTACATTGCTGAAGTCGATAAGGCGCTCAAGGCCAAGGAAGAAGACCTGATGGCGGTCTGACCGCCCTTACACTCAACGGGTAATGGCGACGGGCGGCCCCGTCGCACAGAGGACTTCATGACGGCAAAACCAACCGCGCAGATACCGGTGGCGGCAGGCACCCGTCCCCGGCATGTCGCCATTATCATGGATGGCAACAACCGGTGGGCGAAGGCCCATAAGCTTAAGGGAGTGGCGGGCCATAAGGCCGGTGTGGATTCGGTCAAGGCCGTGGTTGAGACCTGCGCCCGGGAAGGCGTTGAAGTCCTCACGCTGTTCGCGTTTTCCAGTGAAAACTGGCGCCGCCCCAAGGATGAGGTGTCGGCCCTCATGCGCCTGTTTCTCATAGCCCTTGAAAGGGAGGTGCGAAAGCTGCACCGGAACAACCTGCGGCTGCGCATGATTGGTGACCGTTCCGCTTTCAGTCCGGCCATTCAGGATCATATGGCGAAGGCCGAGGAACTGACCCGACACAATACCGGTATGACCCTGGTAATTGCTGCCAATTACGGTGGTCACTGGGACATCACTCAAGCCACCCAGGCGGTGGCCCGGCAGGTCCAGTCGGGCGAGTTGAGTCCGGCGGATATCACCGAGGATGTCATCCAGCAACATCTGTCTATCGGCGACCTTCCCATGCCGGATCTGCTGATTCGTACGGCCGGCGAGCAGCGCATCAGCAATTTCCTCCTCTGGCATCTCGCCTACACCGAGTTCTACTTTTCCCAGGTCTACTGGCCGGACTTCAAGGCCGAGCAGATGCGGGAGGCGCTTTTGGCCTACAGTGGTCGCAAGCGAAGGTTTGGCCAGACCGACGACCAGATCACTGCCCATCTTTCCGAATAACAACGCGATAAAGCGACCCGAACCGTGCTCAAAACCCGAATCATCACTGCTCTGATCCTGGCCCCCATTGCCATTGGCGGGATCTTCTTCCTGCCGCCTCTTGGTTTTGCCCTGTTTACCGGTGTGGCGATCACACTGGGCGCCTGGGAGTGGGCAAATATGTCCGGTATGACCGGTCAGGCCAGTCGCGTGGCTTATGCCCTGATGGTGGCGGCACTGATGGTTCTGCTGGTTAACGTGCCCAAGGTGGCGATGCTGTGGCTGGCTCTGGCCTGGTGGCTGCTCTGTTTCCGGCTCGTGTCCCGTTATCCAGAGGGCGCGAATAGCTGGGGCGGCCGGATCCCCCGGGGCGTTATGGGGCTGGCGGTGCTTTTGCCTGCCTGGGTCGGTCTGAATCACCTGCGTATCGGTGAACTGCAGTTTGGTGTTTTTGATAACAGCCTGCTGGCGATTCTCTACATATTCCTCGTGGTGTGGGTTGCGGATATCGGCGCTTACTTTGCCGGCAAGGCCTTTGGACGGGCGAAACTGGCTCCCAGGGTCAGTCCGGGCAAGTCCTGGGCGGGCGTCTGGGGTGGTCTGACGGCTGTTGCGGTCCTTGCGATCGCGGCGGGGACGATTGCAGAGGCAGGCTGGAGCCAGACCTTCCTGCTGGTTGTGGCCAGCCTGGCCACGGGCCTGGTGTCGGTTCTCGGGGATCTCCTGGAAAGCATGCTCAAGCGTTTCCGCGGCATTAAAGACAGCAGCCATTTATTGCCCGGGCACGGAGGTATCATGGATCGCATTGACAGTCTGACCGCAGCTATCCCGGTGTTCGCACTGATTGTCACGTTGCTGGGCTGGCTCGAAACGGGTTACTGGTGATGGCGGACAAGCGCAGCGTAACCGTTCTTGGGGCAACCGGCTCCATTGGCCTGAGCACACTGGATGTGATCCGGCGGCATCCGGACCGTTTTGAGGTACAGGCACTGACGGCTGGGAGCCGGGCCCGGGAACTGGCGGCCCTGTGCCGTGAATTCCTTCCGGAGGTGGCCGTCATGGCCGATCCCCTGGCAGCGGAAGAGCTTTCCGGCCTGTTGGTGGACTGCCCCGAAATACGCGTGCTCTCCGGTGAGGAAGGGCTCTGTGAAGTGGCCGCTGGTGCTGGTTCGGATACAGTTATGTCGGCGATTGTCGGAGCGGCGGGACTGGCTCCCACGCTGGCCGCCGTTCGCGCAGGAAAGCGGGTGCTGCTGGCCAACAAGGAAGCTCTGGTCATGTCCGGGCAGCTACTGATGGATGCGGTGACGGAATGCGGTGCTGAACTGCTCCCTATTGACTCCGAGCACAATGCCATTTTCCAGTGCCTGCCGGCCGACAAGGTTCGTGATCCCGAGGCTGCGGGAATCAAACGGATTCTCCTTACGGCTTCCGGGGGACCGTTCCGTGAGCTCTCCGCCAGGGCCCTTCGTGACGTAACGCCGAGCCAGGCCTGTGCCCACCCGAACTGGTCCATGGGCCGGAAGATTTCGGTGGACTCGGCGACCCTGATGAACAAGGGGCTGGAACTGATCGAGGCCTGCTGGTTGTTCAATACCTCCCCGGAAACCGTGGAGGTTCATGTGCATCCGGAGAGTATTATCCATTCCATGGTGGAATACGCCGACGGCTCGGTTCTGGCCCAGTTGGGTAGTCCGGATATGCGCACCCCGATTGCCAATGGCCTGGCCTGGCCGGAGCGTATTGATGCGGGCGTACCGTCCCTGGATCTGTTTGCCATTGGGCGTTTCCATTTCGAGCGCCCGGACCTGGACCGCTTTCCCTGCCTGCGACTGGCTGCCGAGGCTTTTGCCCGGGGTGGCACCGCGCCGGCCGTTCTGAATGCGGCCAATGAAGTCGCGGTCGGAGCCTTTCTGGATGGCGGGCTGTGCTTTGCCGATATCCCCGTTATCATAGAGCGCACGATGCTGGCGGTGGACGTCACTCCGGCTGACAGCTTTGACATTATCTTTGCCAAGGATGCCGAGGCCAGGGCGGTGGCCCGGGAACAGGTGCACCGTCTTGCGGTCTGAATCCGGCATATCCCCGAGTCTCTGGCGAGGAACCGTATAACCTATGCAGATCATTCAGACGTTGTTGGCACTGGCGTTGACGCTGGGCATCCTGGTAACGCTCCACGAGTATGGACATTTCTGGGTCGCCCGCCGGTGTGGTGTCAAGGTTCTGCGGTTTTCTGTGGGCTTCGGCAAGCCTCTGTTCTCCTGGTATGACCGGCAGGGTACGGAATACGCAATTGCAGCGATTCCCCTCGGTGGCTACGTCAAGATGCTGGATGAGAGGGAAGGGCCGGTGCCCGAAGAGCTGCGGGATCAGGCTTTTACCTCCAAGCCGCCCCTGCAGCGCATCGCGATCGCCTCGGCCGGTCCTCTGGCAAACTTTATCTTTGCGATTTTTGCCTACTGGCTGTTGAGCGTGGTTGGTGTGACTACCCTGGCTCCGGTCGTGGGGCAGGTTAGCCCGGACAGTGTGGCTGACAGGGTTGGCTTGCAGCGCGGCATGGAGATTCACGCGGTCGATGGTCACCGGGTGACATCGTGGCGGGATGTGAACATGCGCCTGCTGGAACGTACCGGTGAGCAGGGTCAGGTGTCGCTTGAGGTGTCGGAAGACCGCGGGGCACGGGGCACGTTAACCGGGGCTCTGCAGGGCTGGAGCCTGAATGAGGAAACGCCGGACCCTCTGGCAGAGTTTGGTATTTCGCCCTGGCGCCCGGAGGTGCCTGCTGTTCTGGGCCAGGTGACCGACAATGGCCGGGCGAAAGCGGCGGGACTTGAGCCGGGTGATCGTATTGTCGCGGTCGATGGTGAGCCGGTAGCTGACTGGTATGACCTGGTGGAGCACATCCAGGGCGCTCCCGAGAAGACGCTTGAATTGACCATTGAAAGGAATGGCGAAACCCGGAATCTGGCGGTGCGCCCGGAATCCCGCACGCTTGAAAACGGCCGGGAGATCGGTTTTGTGGGCGCCGGAGCCGCCTCCGTGGATTGGCCGGAGGAGTTCCAGCGTGAGGTCCGCTTCGGGCCCCTGGCGGCGATTCCTAACGCTCTGAATGAAACCTGGGCGGATACCCGTTTGACTCTGGTGGCCATTGAGAAGATGATCACCGGTCTGTTGTCACCCAGGAACCTGAGTGGCCCGATCACCATTGCAAGGGTGGCTGAGGCCAGTGTAAGTTCCGGTTTCGAGGATTTTATCCGCTTTCTGGCCTATCTGAGCGTCAGTCTGGGTATCCTCAACCTGCTGCCGGTGCCGGTTCTGGACGGTGGCCATATTGTTTATTACACCATCGAAGCCATTCGCGGGAGGCCGGTGTCCGAGCAGGCGCAGGCCATTGGATTACGAATTGGTATGGCTTTGATTCTGACTTTAATGATGTTTGCTCTTTACAACGACCTGATGCGATTGTGAGAATTGCCAGCTCTTTACCGCACATTAACCAGGCGATATAACCGAATGAGACGTTCCCTTCTAGCTGTAGCCATTGGCCTTGCGATTAATGCAACCGGTATGAAGCCAGCCTTGGCGGATGAATTTACGGTTGCGGATATTGAGGTCGAGGGCCTTCAGAGGGTGTCGGCAGGTTCGGTGTTTTCCTCATTTCCGGTCAATATCGGCCAGCAGATCGATGAGACTCGTCTCGCATCGGCGATCAAGGAGTTGTTCCGCAGCGGCCTTTTTACCGATATTGAGGTGGCTCGCGACGGCAACGTGCTGATCGTGAATGTGGAAGAACGTCCCTCCATTTCATCCATCGAGATTGAAGGCAACGACAACATCGAAAGCGATATGCTGCTGGATGCACTGTCGGACGCCGGTATGCAGGAAGGCGAAGTGTTCCAGCGCGCGACCCTGGAACGCCTGGAACTGGAAATCCTGCGTTCCTACATCGCCCAGGGGCGTTACAACGCAAGGGTGACCGCCACCGCAGAACCCCAGCCGCAGAACCGGGTGGCTATCCACCTGGACATCAATGAAGGTTCGGTGGCATCCATCCAGCACATCAACATTATCGGCAACCGGGATTTCTCCGAAGAGGAACTGACCGACCTGTTCGAGTTGCGTACCAGCAGTTGGTGGAACTCGCTGACCAACAAGGACAAGTACGCCCGTGAGCGCCTCAGTGGTGATCTCGAAACCCTGAGGTCCTACTACCTTGACCGTGGTTACCTCGATTTCAATGTTGAATCCAGCCAGGTCTCGATCTCGCCGGATAAACAGCAGGTCTTCATTGCCATTTCCATCAACGAAGGCAAGCAGTACACCATATCCGATATCCGGCTGCGTGGTGACCTGATTGTCGGCGAGGAGGAACTGCGCAAGCTGATTCCGGTGGAGGAAGGCGACGTATTCTCCAGGGCCAAGATGACCTCCATCTCGGAATCCCTGTCCTACCGTCTGGGACGCGAGGGGTATGCTTTTGCCAACGTTGACGCGGTACCCGAGCCGGATGGCGAAGACACTGCGACCGTCACCTTTTACGTGGAACCGGGCAAGCGCGCCTATGTGCGCCGGATTAACTTTGAGGGCAATGTCTCCACCAAGGACGAGGTGTTGCGCCAGGAAATGACACAGATGGAGGGCGGCGTCGCCTCCACTGACCGCATCGAGTTCTCCAAGGATCAGCTTGACCGCCTCGGCTTTTTCCAGACGGTTGAAGTGGATACCGTGCCGGTTCCCGGCACCGACGATCTGGTGGATGTAAACTATTCCGTGCAGGAGCAGCCGACAGGCAGTCTGTCTGCCTCTGTTGGCTTCTCACAGAGCTCCGGCATCATTCTCGGGGCCTCCGTTTCCGAGAACAATTTCTTCGGGACCGGTAAGCGGGCTTCCTTCGGTGTCAATGTCAGCGATTCGGTGAAGAGCGCCAATATCTCCTACACCGATCCCTATTACACCGTGGATGGCGTCAGCCGTGGCTTCAGCGTCTTCGGTCGCCAGACCGATTACGACGAAGAGGACATCTCTTCCTACCTGCTGGATGAGTATGGTGCCAAGCTGACCTTCGGTTACCCGACGGATGCCTTTACCCGCATCAACTTTGGTCTGGGCGTGACACAGTCCAAGGTAAAAGATGGTCGCTACACCTCGACCGAAGTGCTGGAGTTCATGGAAGAGGAAGGCAATTCCTTCGTTAACTACTTCCTGTCCGGCAGCTGGCGGCGTAGCACCCTCAACCGCGGGGTTCTGCCGACCGACGGATACAGCCATTCCCTGTCGCTGGATGTGGCGGTTCCCGGCAGTGACCTGACGTTCTACAAAACCAGTTACAAGACCAACTATTACTTCCCGCTGACCGATAGTCAGCGTTGGGTCGTGCGGCTGCGTGGTGAAATTGGCTACGGCGACGGCTATGGCGATCGGTCCCGTATGCCATTCTATGAGCACTACTACGCCGGCGGCTTTGGTTCGGTTCGTGGCTACGAAGCCAATTCCCTGGGGAATACGGTGGTCAGCAATTACGATGGCGATGAGGATCCGTTCGGCGGCAACCTGCTGACCGAAGCTGGTATGGAGTTCATTGTGCCTACCCCCTTTGCCGGTGATACCCGCTCCATGCGTACTTCCCTGTTTGTCGACGCTGGCCAGGTATTTGATACCGACAGTGAGCCGGCTTACGATCCGGATCTGGGTGAAATCCGCGCGGCAGCCGGTGTAAGTTTCCAGTGGATCACGGCGGTTGGCCCGCTGGCATTCAGCCTGGCCAAGCCTCTGAATGACCAGGCGGAAGACGATACCCAGGTATTCCAGTTCTCGCTGGGTCAGACGTTCTGACGCCTGCGGAAAGCACGATAAAAATTCAAGGAGACTGACATGACCCGCATTCTCACCGTTCTGGGCACGGCCCTGCTGATGGCGTTTTCCGTACAGGTAAGCGCAGAAACCCGGATTGGGGTCGTAGACCTGCGCCAGGCGTTGTTTTCCTCCAACGATGCCAAGTCTTTCAGTGAGCAGTTGCAGCAGGACTTCAGTGGCGATGAAGCCCGCGTCCGTGAGGCGCAGGAGGAAGCCCGCAAGCTTCGTGACCGGCTGCAGAAAGACGGCGCCATGATGAACGAGAGCGAACGTCAGGAATTGACCGGTCAGTTCCAGCAAAAGGTTCAGGAATTTAATACGATGAAGCAGCGCCTGGATCAGGCCGTCGCTCAGCGTAAACAAACGTTCGTGGAAAACGAACGGCCGGAGATGGACGCGGCGGTCCAGGAACTGATGGAAGAGCACGATCTTGATCTAATCCTGCCGAGTGATGCGGTGGTGTATGTGAACCCCGAAATGAACCTGACCGACCAACTGCTGGAAAAACTGAACAACTGATCAATGTGGGGCTCCCCGGCCCCGGTACTGGAGACGGCGATGACAGACAAGTCCTATCGGCTGGGAGAGATTGCCGATGCGTTGGGAGCCAAGCTCCGGGGAGATCCCGACACGCTGATTTCCAGCGTCGCCACCCTGGGTGCCGCCGGGCCGGGGCAGATCAGTTTCCTGGCAAACCCGGCCTATGCCAAGTACCTGACCGACACCCACGCTTCCGCGGTGATCCTTTCGCCGGAGGCTGCCGCGGATTGTCCGACCAATGTCCTGTTACTGGACAATCCCTATCTGGGTTATGCTCGCCTGAGCCACTGGTTTGATCCAGCGCCGGTGGCGCCAGCCGGTATTCATCCTGCAGCGGTGGTCGATGACACTGCGACGGTGGATGAAACTGCCAGCATCGGACCGCATGCGGTTGTCGAGGCCGGTGCCTGCATAGGCGCCCACGTTGTCGTGGGAGCCGGCTCCATTGTTGGTGCCCGCACCAGCATAGGTGATCATTCCATCCTGCGCCCCCGGGTAACCCTGGCTCATGACGTGGTTGTAGGGCGTCGCTGCCATATTCTCAGTGGCGCCGTGGTGGGGTCCGACGGTTTCGGTTTTGCCAATGAGCAGGGTGTCTGGCATCGCATCGCCCAGTTAGGTGGAGTGGTGCTGGGGGATGACGTTGAGGTTGGCGCCAATACCACGATTGACCGGGGCGCTCTGGAAAACACCATCATTGGCGATGGTGTCAAACTCGATAACCTGATCCAGGTGGCCCATAACGTTCAGATCGGTGACCACAGCGCCATGGCCGCCCTGGTTGGCGTTGCCGGCAGTACGCGCGTTGGTCGCCATTGTGTATTTGGTGGGGCGTCCGGTGTTGCCGGCCATCTGGACATTGCAGATCACGTTCACCTGACCGGTATGACACTGGTTACCGGTGATATCCGGGAACCGGGCGTTTATTCCTCCGGCACCAGTGCGGATAACAACCGGAGCTGGCGAAAGAATGCGGTGCGTTTCCGGCAACTGGATGCCCTGGCGCGGCGTGTGCGAGAACTTGAGAAGAAAACAAAGGGCTGAGGCCGACAAAACATGATGTACATTGATGAAATTCTGGAATATCTGCCGCATCGTTATCCGTTTTTGCTGGTGGACCGGGTAACCGAGGTCGAGTCAGGGAAGTCGATCAAGGGATACAAGAACATCTCGTTCAATGAGCCGTTTTTTACCGGTCATTTTCCCAACAATCCGATCATGCCGGGTGTGCTGCTCATCGAGGCCATGGCCCAGTTGTCCGGTGTTCTCGGGTTCGTGACAGTCGGCCGTAAGCCCTCGGATGGCGTGGTACAATACCTCGCTGGTTCCAGCAAGGTCCGCTTCAAGCGCCCGGTGCTGCCGGGGGATCGTTTGGACATGGAGTCCGAGTTTGTCTCAGGCAAACGTGGCATCTGGCGGTTCAACTGCCGTGCACTGGTGGATGGCGAAGTGGTGTGTGTGGCAGAAATTCTGACCGCTGAGAGAGAAGTTTGATGGCAACAGACGACTGGTCGGGTGTTCATCCCCAGGCAATTGTAGACCCATCAGCCAAGCTGGCGAAGAACGTCAAAGTTGGTCCCTGGACCTATATCGGTCCCGGGGTTGAAATCGGTGAAGGCACCGAGATCCTCTCTCACGTCGTGGTCAAAGGCCCGACTATCATTGGCCGGAACAACCGGATCTTCCAGTTTTCCAGTATCGGGGAAGAATGCCAGGACAAGAAGTACGCCGGCGAGCCAACCACACTGGTCATCGGTGACGACAACGTGATCCGCGAGAACTGCACCGTTCACCGCGGCACGATCCAGGACCGCGGTGAAACCCGCATTGGCAATCGCAACCTGCTGATGGCCTATGTGCACGTTGCCCACGACTGCGTTGTGGGTGATGATGCCATTCTCGCCAACTGTGCCACGCTGGCTGGCCATGTCACCGTGGGCGACTGGGCGATTCTTGGTGGTGGCACAATGGTGCACCAGTTCTGTCGCATTGGCCCTCACAGCATGGCGGCCGGAGGCAGCATTGTGCTCAAGGATATTCCAGCGTACGTCATGGCCAGCGGCCAGTCCGCGGAACCCCATGGCATGAATGTCGAGGGGCTCAAGCGCCGTGGTTTCGGCAAAGACACGCTGTTGGCGTTGCGCCGGGCCTACAAGGTCATCTATCGCCAGGGTCTGACTTCTGAGCAGGCACTGGAAGAGCTGGAACAGCGCTTCGCCGATATCCCGGAAATTGCCCCCCTTCTGGATTCATTGCGGAAGACGGATCGCGGAATTATCCGCTGATCCGGCAGGAGCCTGCCGGTGACTTCTTCCCAGCCCGCTGTTATCAGCAACCGGTCCATGACCATTGCCATTGTTGCCGGCGAGGCGTCCGGCGATATTCTTGGCTCCGGACTTATCCGTTCACTTCGCAAGCGTTACCCTCGGGCCCGCTTTGTCGGCATTGGCGGTGATGAGATGGTCGCGGAAGGTTTTCACTCGCTGGTCCCCATGGAGCGACTCTCGGTTATGGGGCTGGTCGAGGTACTGGGACGCCTTCCAGAACTCTTCCGGATCCGGGCGCGCCTGCTCGATTATTTTTTTGCCAATCTTCCGGATGTGGTGATTGGTATAGATTCCCCCGATTTTACCCTCGCGATTGAGCGCCGTTGCCGGGAAGCCGGCATTCCCTCCGTTCACTACGTCAGTCCGTCGGTCTGGGCGTGGCGTCAAAAGCGTATTTTCAAGATTGCCCGCTCGGTGAATCTGATGCTGACCCTGTTTCCGTTCGAGGCCCGCTTTTACGAGGAGCATCAGGTTCCCGTTGCGTTTGTCGGCCATCCCCTGGCTGACCGCATTCCCATGGAGCCCGATACCGCCGGTGCCCGTTACGATCTCGGGCTGGATATCGCCCGGCCGGTCCTGGCGGTCCTGCCAGGCAGTCGCTCCGGCGAAGTGTCGAGGCTGGGCTCGCTGTTCCTGGAGGCCTCCCGCTGGCTGCAGGAGCGGCGCCAGGATTTGCAACTGGTGATCCCCTGCGTTAACCGTGAACGGGAGCAGCAGATACGTCAGTTGGTGGATGATCTGGACGTGCAGTTGCCGGTTACTCTGGTCAGAGGACGGTCCCGGGAAGTGATGGCCGCCAGTGACGTGGTGCTGCTAGCGTCTGGAACCGCCACACTCGAAGCCATGCTGCTGAAAAAGCCCATGGTGGTGGGGTACCGGTTGAGTAGTTTCAGTTATCGTGTGGTGTCGCATCTGGTCAACGTCCCCTGGGTGGCACTTCCCAATCTGCTGGCAAGAACCCCTCTGGTGCCCGAGTTGCTGCAGGATGAGGCGACGCCTGAAGCTCTGGGGGCGGCTGTGCTTGAGCGCCTGGAAAACGAGCAGGAACGCGGCCGTCTGCACAAGGCTTTTGCCGACTTGCATGAAACCCTGCGGCAGAATGCGGATGAGCGCGCCGCCAGTGCTATCTCTGACCTGTTGGAGGGCCGGGATGGCCGCTAGTCCGTTACCCCCATTTGAGTGTGCCTACAGGGGCTCGCTGTTGGCCGGCGTGGACGAGGTTGGGCGTGGCCCCCTGGTAGGCGCAGTGGTTACCGCGGCAGTGATCCTGGATCCTGATCGGCCCATAGCGGGCTTGATGGACTCAAAGAAGTTGTCGGAAAAAAAGCGCCTTCGGCTTTACGATGAAATTGTCGAGCATGCCGCTGCCTGGAGTCTCGGGCGTTGTGAGTCCTGGGAGATTGATCAGTTGAATATCTACCAGGCCACCATGCTCGCCATGGAGCGCGCGGTGGCCGGGCTCGCTGTCGCGCCGGAGTACGTTCTTGTCGACGGCAACCGCTGCCCAAAGTGGCGCTGGCCGTCGGAGCCGGTGGTTAAGGGGGACAACCGGGTGCCGGCGATCAGTGCTGCCTCGATTCTGGCCAAGGTAACCCGGGATCGCGAAATGCAGGTTCTGGATGAGCAGTATCCGGGGTTAGGGCTGGCTGGCCATAAAGGGTACCCAACGCCGGTGCATCTTGACGCGCTCAGGCGACTGGGTGTGACGCCCGAGCATCGGCGTTCGTTCAGGCCAGTGCGTGAGGTGCTCGATACAGTTGGGGAATATCGTGAGACCGGGGAAGGGAATTCCAGAGACCTGTACTACCCGGGAGATCTGTTCGAGTAGAGGGGCAGTCCGGTTCCGTCGCAGGTAAAAGGAGCGCTTGCTGGCCTATTGGCAAGGCAATAAAAAAGGCAGGTCAGTTGAAACCGACCTGCCTTTTTCTGTGTGGTAGCGGGGGCTGGATTCGAACCAACGACCTTCGGGTTATGAGCCCGACGAGCTACCAGACTGCTCCACCCCGCATCAAACTTTTTGTTGGCCGGTGTGTGTCCCGATCAACGTGGAGCGCATAGTACAGAGCGTTCCTGGGGGTGTCAACGGTTTTTGCTGAACTTTTTTATTTTCCAGAAATCAGACAGGAAGTATTTGAAAATTCGATCAAATATTGATCATTTCGGCTTTAGGTCAGTGCCAGCAGTGCCTCAGCCAGTTTGCTGTCGTCATAGCGGTTGAGGTCCGCTGGCTCACAGGCCAGGTCTACATCCACGATCTGTACGCCCATCGACTGCTGGATCTGTCGTGCCTGGCTCTCCGATATCGCCAGCAGTCGCGAATCAAGCAACAGGAAATCAACCGCGGGGCGGCCTTTGCCGTCCCCCTCTTTGCGTTCCCCAAGATGATCACCAAGCACCGCCACCTGATCGGCCAGTGTCATACCGAGGGTTTCCAGATCGGTTCCCAGGCTGGGAACATAAACACGGGGCGCCGGGTTCCTGTTCAGCGCCTTGGTAACACCTTTGGGTAAAAGATTGGCGATGACGCTGCTGTAGAAACTGCCCGGCGGAAAAACCAGCAGTTCCGCCGAATCAATCAGTTTACGGGTTTCCTTGCACACCTTTGATTCGCCCCGGGCGTCCACATCCTCCGCTTCTCCGGTCAGCCGGATGGTATCGATGGGCGAGTCGATTTCTGCGGTTTCCTTGCCGGTAAACCGGTGCTGGCCGGTGATGGTCCGGCCGTTCTGTAGCGACACCTGAAGTTGAAGATCAGCATCGGTGGTGGTCCGGACCGTGCCCCGTGTCTTGATCAACTGACTGAACAGAAACGCGATGGGGTCCAGTGATCGGTTGTGCAGGAGATAGCCACCGGTCAGGATAAGATTGCCCACGCTTGCGCCGGAGAGGTGAAAGTCCTCGGGCTTCTGTTCGCTGAACTCCCGTATGTAACTCTGGATCAGGGACCGCATGGGCTCGGCAATGGCTTTGAGTAGCCGGTGCCGACCTTCCGCCAGTTCCTGAAGGTTTTTTTCCGGTTCGGTCCTGTTGCCTTTACCACCCAGACGGTGGGAGAAAAGCGCGGCGATATCCGGATGGCCGGTGACTGAATTGTCGGCCAGCGACAGCAGGCGGGCTCGCAGATCGCCCACGGCGGGCATGGCAAACGCCTTGCGAAGCTCGGCGGAACTGCCGCCGGAGTCGAAGGGGGTGACAAGATGGATGGAGTTATGGGTATATTCCGCCAGAACCTGTGAAAAACTGCGCAACGCAGTCCCGCCACTGAAAAACAGGATCCGGGGCCCCAGTTCAGGCGCTTTGCGGTAACGGGCCAGGCGCAGGTCGTTGCCTCTGGACAGGCCTCGGGGAAGGTTGATTCCGTTGCGGCGGAGGCGGTTCTGGGGCATGGATCCGGTTACCCTTGTCATAAAGGTTTCACAGGGGCGCTCTTAGCATTGCGTCCCCGAGTCGCTTATAGTGTGCGTCATCCAAAGGTTCCGCAAAAGGTTAGAAAGACCATCAACGCATCAACTCTGGAGCAGCTCTATTTTCTGCGATTTGAAGTGGAAAATCACTTCGACCTGGCGGAACGTTATCTGACCCATCCGGGCGGGGCCGCTGCCCAGCGGCTGATGGACCGCCGTGGTTATCGCAAAACCCTGCTTGAAAAAGTGGAACTGTCGGTTGCTCTGGATGTGCGCCGTGCCAAGGTCGACGGGGTGCGTTACCAGCAATCAAAGTCCCTCGAGCGTTTGGCCCGGATACTGGATCAACTCGGGCAGGGGGGCCTTGAGCTGGCTGACATCCAGGGCTTGGCGGACCTTCCGGAAAAACCACGCAAGGCCTACGCAAAACTGACCCGGCGGGTTCGTAAATCCCTCGCACTTGTCGTTATCCACCCCGACGATGCCAATACCCGCCAGGGACTGAAGCTGGGCCGCCGTGCCTCCCGCTTGCGCAAGACGCTGGATGAACTGGCGGTTGGCAGGGACGATGCCGGCGGGCATGCCTTTTCTGAAGCGGCTTCCGTGTTCACCTTCCAGACCGGCCGGCTGATACACCTTCTGAATGACCTGGCCGATGCGTTGCTGGCGGCCAATTTCGGTCCTGCGGTCAGGCTTCAGAACTACAAGCAGCTGAAAAACGCGGCCCACGCGTTTTCTCCGGAGGCCGGGGAATTCGGGGTGGAGCGCCTGGCCCTTACCCGCAGTGGCAGTACCATAGCGGCCCTGAAGGCAGAGCACGCGCCAGGCAGTCATGTGATGGCAGTCTACAAGGAAGGCCAGGCGCAGAAAGTCCGGGAGGAGATTTCCGGGGTGGATCAGTGGCAACAGGTCTATCCCAAGGTCGCGCCGAAGGTGCTTTCCCATCAGGTGGGGAGCGATGACGAACTGGGTTCCATGGTCATTGAGCACCTGCCGGGCCAGACACTGGAATCGATGCTCCTCAACAGTCAGTGGCAAAGCGCCGGGTTGCTGATGGATGAACTGCTCCGCACACTGCGCAAAATCTGGAAGAACTCGCGAACCCGGGAACGGGCTGAGCCTGGGTATATGAACCAGTTGCGCAGCCGGATGCCGGAAACGAGAAAGACGCACCCGTCGCTGTTTTCGCAACCCCAGCGTATCTGTGGCATGGGCCGGCCCGGCTTTGATGAGCTGGTTGATCAGGTGGATGCCATCGAATCCCGACTGCGGGCGCCTTTTTCGGTGCTGATCCATGGTGACTTCAATGTGGATAACCTGCTCTACGATGAGCTCACTGGGCGGGTCTACTTCATCGATCTGCACCGGGCATCCTATTCGGACTACGTCCAGGACCTGTCTGTGCTCATGGTCTCCATTTACCGCTTGCCGGTGCTGGATACAGGCCCGCGAACACAAATGATGGCGCTGATCGTACAGATTTATGAATTCGCCAGGCGGTTTGCCCGGCGCAGTGGTGATACCGGGTTTGATGCCCGCCTGGCGATTGCGCTGGCTCGCTCCTTCGCCACCTCGACCCGTTTTATCTATGACCGAAGTTTTGCGAGGCGGTTGGCCTTTCGTTCGTTTTACCTGCTGGAAACGGTGGCTTCCCTGACACCGGAGAAAGCCGATCAATTCCGGTTATCCATCGAGGAGATTTTCAGTGACTGACAGACGTGTGGCGGTGATAGGGACACCGGGCAAGTGGTCTACCGAGGTGTTGGCCGATCATCTGGAAGCGCGTACGGGGTTCCGCTGTGTCGTGGATATGGCGGAGGTCGTACTGGAACTTGAGACTGGCCGCCTGCGCTTTGGCGACCTTGTCCTGAATGAATTGGACGGGGTGATTGTCAAAAAAATCAGTGAGGTCTATTCTCCGGCCGCGGATGACAGGATCCGGATGCTGTCGGCCCTTGAGGCGGATGGTGTGCGCTGCTTCAGTTCACCGCAACAGATTGGCAGGTTGATCAATCGGCTGGAGGGCACCTCAGCTCTGGCCAGAGCCGGAGTCGCTCTGCCGACAACCCGGGTGACAGAAAATGCTGAGGCGGCACTGGCCATTCTGGACGAATTTGGCAAGGCGATCCTCAAGCCGCTTTATTCGACCAAGGCGCGCGGAATGATGGTTCTGGACGCCCGCGACGGCCCCGGCGCCAACAGGGAGAAGCTCAGCCGGTTTCGCGCGGAGCATGGCCTGTTCTATCTGCAGAAGTTTGTTCATCTGGGCGGGCAGGACCTGGGCATGGTGTTTCTCGGCGGAGAGTATCTGTGTACCTACGCCCGCGTGGGTGATGCCGGTGCCTGGAATACAACCATCCACAGTGGTGGCCGTTACGAGCCCTATCAGGCAAGTGCCGAGCTCATTGAGCTGGGGCGCAGGGCCCAGGCCTGTTTTGAGCTGACCTTCACCACCGTCGACATTGCTCTGACCGATCAGGGGCCGGTGGTCTTTGAAGTATCAGCTTTTGGTGGCTTCAGCGGTGCGCGCAAAGGTTGCGGCATCGACGCAGCAGAGCAACTGGTAGACTACGTACTGAATGATTTTGGGAAAAATGAATGATCGATATTGTGGATGAGTCGGCGCTGGCCAGTGCCAGGGCGCGTTGCTGCTCGGAACTGACACTGGTCTTCGTGGGCATTCGCTTCCGGGTAGTGTCCGACTCTCCGGCGATTGTGGCGTACCTCCGTGATTATTACTCCGGACTGACCAGCGCCCGCAACGGCCAGGCAGAGCAGCGGATTTTCCTGATTAACGACGAGCCGGGCATCGAGGGCAAAGACTGGGCGCCGGTCAAGCGTTCCAAGGGCGGTTCCCGGGGGGCCAAGGAGGCATACTTTGATGTCTCTGACGGCCGCTGGATCCATAAGTTGCGCACCGGCATGGTCATGTTCCAGTCGCTTGAGGAGCCGATGGCGATCGGCGATCTGTGTGCCAACCGTGCTCAGGTGGTCAACTTTATCAACAATCAGTTCCTGAACCAGCACCAGCGTGAAGGCTACCTTCTGGGACACGCCTCGGCCTTTGAAATCAATGGGCAGGCCACGGCCATCGCTGCGGGTTCCGGTGGTGGTAAATCCACGCTGATGTTGCGGGCTCTGGAGGTTGATAAAACACGCTTTCTCTCCAATGACCGGATCCTGTTCCGGCCCGAACAGGGCCGGGTCCGGTTGCTGGGCCTGGCCAAGTACCCCCGGGTAAACCCCGGGACCCTGCTGCATTCGGAGCGACTGGCGGGTCTGTTATCCCCGGATGACCAGGCCCGTTTTGCCGCGATGACTTCCGATGAACTCTGGGACTTTGAGCAGAAATCCGACGTTATGATTCCCGAGGTCTATGGCGAGGGGCGGACCGCCGCTTCCGGCAACCTCCGTCGGCTGATCCTGCTGGACTGGAGCCGTGATGCTTCCGTGCCCACCCAACTGGTACCAGCGGATATTCATGAAACCCCGGAGATTCTCGAGGGACTGCGCAAGAGCCCGGGCCCGTTCTATCAGGATGAGGAAGGCACTTTTCCCCCGGAGAAACGCCAGCCCCTGAGCCGCTATGTCGAGAACCTGCCGGGAGTGGAGGTGCTGTGTCTGACCGGTAAAGTGGACTTTGATCGCGCCATTCAGTTGATGCAGGGCAGGGGTGTGCTCTGATGGCTGCGCTGGCGCTGATCCGGCATGGGGCGTACGAGCAGTTGCCCAATACCCCGAGTGCCCTTCAGCCCTATCCTCTGACACCCGATGGCATGGTGCAGGTGGCCTGCGAAGCCCGGGCCTTCGGCCAGTGGCTGGAGCAATCGGGGTATCAGCCGGAACCGGAAATTCACTGCTCGACCCTGCTCAGAGCCTGGCAGACGGCGGGCATCTATGCCCGGGAACTGGCGCGTTTTTTCCCCGACAGGCCGCAACTCAGAAGTTTTCCGGCCCTGTGTGAGCGCAGTGTCGGTGCTGTTGCCAATCTGAGTACCGACGAAATCGAGCGGATTGTTGATCAGGACCCGCGCTTTGAGTCCCTGCCGCCGGGCTGGAAGTCGGCGAGCGATTTCCGTCTGCCTTTCGACGGCGCCGAGTCGCTACTGGAAGCCGGCGAACGCGTTGCCGGCCATTTGCGGACCTTGCCGGTGTTCTCGGCCGACCGGCGCGTCCAGTTGGTCATCGGGCACGGCGCATCGCTGCGCCACGCGAGCTATCATCTAAATGTCATAGAGTTTTCGGATATTAGCCGGTTAAGCATGTTTTACGGCCACCCCGTGGTGATCGAGAAGCAGAAACGGAACTGGGTCCGCCTCTACGGCAACTGGAAGCGACGGCCGACGGCCAACGACCCGACTGACTAGAAGACACACGCCATGGCGAGATCAGCGTTCATTCCGAAGGTTCGTGACCACAAATACCACCAGGCGGTGCTCGACCGGATGCCCCGTGCGTGGGGCGCATGGCCCGACGATGAGGCGTCGGTCAATGACGACCAGGCTCTGGCTACTTTTCTGCGGCGATCACAGAAAGACAGCTTCGAATGGCCAAAGAAAACGGTGGTCTTCATCTCCGATCCCCATGCCGATGCCGAGGCGTTCGAAGCGTCCTTGATTGCCGCCGGTGTGATCGAACGGGATGGTGCCAGTCTCTGTGATTACGAGCTCACCCGCTTTGGCCGCAAGGCGGAAATCATTATCGGCGGAGATTGTCTGGACAAGGGACCCAGCAATCTGGATCTTCTGCGCAGCCTTGCGCATCTCTACAGACTGAAAGCGGACGTCACACTGCTGGCAGGTAACCACGATCTTCGCCTGCTGATGGGGCTGCTGGTGCTGGAGCGGGAGGCGGATACCGGCAGCCAGCATCTGTTTGTCCGGATGGGCCGAAAGGTGATCCCGCTGTTCCGGGAGGTGTTTGACCAGTACCTTGCCAGCACCCGCTGGGAGGAGGGGATACCACCGGAGGAGGCCTGCCGCGACCTGCTGTTTCCGGATTCGGACTGGTTCGATAACTTTCCCTTTTTTGCCGCCGGGTTCCTGACGCCGGAAGGCATCGAGCGCGAAATGCGCAAGATGGAATCCAAAATGGGCAGTTTTGAGCGCCACTGTCAGAATGCTGGCCTGACACTGCGGCAGGTTTACGCTGCCGCCATGAAGTGCCGGTCGCTGTTCCTCAAGGAGTCAGGCGAATTCAGCTGGTTTTTCAGAAAGATGAAGCTGGTGCGCCAGCGGGGCGCTTTCCTGTTCCTGCATGCCGGGCTGGACGATCATATGGCGAGCCTGCTGGCCAAACGCGGGGTGAAACATGCCAACCGTGCCTTCAAGAAAAACCTGATGACCCAGAACCTGTTCAGCTTCTATTACAGTCCGCTGGCCAATACCTTCCGGACCAAGTACCGCAAAGCGGATCTCCCGCTGACCGACAGAGGCGTAAAAGGTGCCAGGAAGGCGGGCATCCAGGTGCTGGTGCATGGTCACATCAATCAGCACGGTGGCCAGCGGATCAGCCTGAAAAACGGGCTTGTGCACATTGAGGCGGATATCACTCTGGATGCCCATTCCCGGAAGCGGGAAGGTCTGGAGGGCCATGGCGTGGGTGTCACCCTGATTGATCGCAAGCGCGGTGTTGTCGGCCTGAGCGGGGACTATCCTCGGGCCAAAGTATTCAAGCCCGGTCGCAAGGGCCGGCTGGTTGGAGCGAGTCAATGAAGTCGAAAACCAAATTCAGCCACGATTCCCTGTTGGACCGGCAAGCCACCCGGGACCTGCTGGTCACCCTGGCGAACGCAGTAAAAAAGGGCCAACTGGAATTTCAGGAGAGCGAGGGGGATCTGGTTCTGAGCCCGAAGAACCTGTTGCAGGTTTCTGTCAGGGCCAGCGACGGCGGAGACAAGCAGGAAGTGGAAGTGAAGATCAAGTGGCGGACAAAACCCAAGGAGATGTCCGACACCCCGCCCAAACTGAAGTAGGCACGGGCGGCACCGCAGTGCCGCCCGCGCCCGGATTATTCAATGATGTCCGAAACCTTGCCGTCTTCAAACCGGACTTCAATGGTGTCGAAGCGGGATTGCCAGAATCGCCAGCTGTCACTTTCCAGCGACGGCGTTTCGTGGGCGGGCGGATAGCCCCGGGCAATCAGGACGGCCTCTTTTGACATGCCTTCGGCGATACCGCCTTCCTCAATAGCATCACGCTCCAGTTTGCTGAATCCGCTCAGACTGACCGGCTGACTGCCAAAGTAACGGTCGTAGATCTCATCGATGGACAGTTTGGTGTATTTGGCAATGTTGACCAGCGTGACCTGCTGCCCGGTCTCCTGCACCCGGAAGGCAATCGCCTTGCCACTGGTGTCCAGGATTTCCACCTGGCTGTTCACCGGAATGAAAGTGTCCACCGCATAGTTGGTGGTTTCCAGTTTGCCTTTGTAGGACCACATGTTGATCTGTGTGACGGCAGAGGTGCCTTCGGTATGCTTGATCGGGCTGGGTGCGCAGCCAGCCAGAAGCGCAGCGGCCAGCAGGGCAGTGAGGGTTCTTGTCAGTATCACGAAACGACTCCTTTTTCGGGTTATGTCCAGTAACTTCAGATTAGCCCCGGCCACCCGGCTTTGCCATCAAATCATGGGGTCGGCCATGGGCAGCTTCAGGGTGAAGGTGGCGCCTTCGTGTGGTGTCGAGTCCACGGCAATCTCACCATGGTGTTTTTCGATCACCGTGCGAACAAACGACAGGCCCAGCCCGGCGCCATGGGGGCCAGCCAGTTCACTGCTTTTCTGGCGGTGATAGCGGTCGAACAGGTAGGGCAGTTCGCTGGGGTCAATGCCCACTCCCTCGTCAGCCACGGCAAAGCAGGCCAGGTGCCCGGCCCGATATACCTCGATGGTGATGTTTGAGTGCTCGGGGCTGTATTGCACGGCATTGGTCAGCAGGTTGATGATGGCCCGCTCCAGCAATTCGGCATTACCCCGCAGCCACAGGTCCTCAGTTCCGTTCAGTTGCAGGTTGATGGATTTTTTCATGGCCTGCTCGCAGACACTGTCGCGGGCATTCTCCACGATGGCCAGCAGTTCACAGTCGTAAAAGCGGGTTTCGGTCAGCTGTTCGGCGCGCGCCAGCTGCACAAACTCTTCGGCCAGTTGGTAACTGCGTCGGGCCAGAACGCCCAACTGCTCTATCTGGTGCTCATCGACGTGGCTGGGGTCCCGTTTCAGTTGCTCAATCAGGGCAAGCTGGGACACCAGGGGCGAGCGCACGTCGTGGGAGATGAAGTCGATCGCTTCACGGTGCTGCCGTTGCTGTTCGCGCAGTTCCGAAATATCGGAAATATTGGCAATGATGCCCAACTGGCCGGTTTCCGGCAGCTCAAAAGGCGCAAAATGGATCAGAAAGTCCTTGCCATGAAGTTTTAGATCGACGGT
The DNA here is from genome assembly GCF_014201735.1 of Marinobacter oulmenensis. Lineage (GTDB taxonomy): Bacteria > Pseudomonadota > Gammaproteobacteria > Pseudomonadales > Oleiphilaceae > Marinobacter > Marinobacter oulmenensis. The sequence goes on from NZ_JACHFE010000009.1 coordinate 139,590, forward strand.
GCGGCTTTCCTGCTGGGTCAGGGTTTCGGAGACGGTTTCGTGCCAGGGCACGCCTTCCCGCGGATCGTGCCCCTGCAGCAGGGTGACCAGGGGCATGCCGCAGATGCTGGGCATGGGTTCATGGAACCAGCGTTCAATGTGCTGGTTGGCAAAGCGGATGGCGCCGAGTTGATCAGTGACGATGATACCGTCGGGCATGTGTTCGAAGCTGTGACGCATGAACGACTGCATCCGGGTCAGCCGGTCTGTGGCAAGCCTGACCCGTTCCACCCGGGCGGAAATGTGCTTTTCGGGGCGATCGGTAGGGCAGCGGTGGCGTTCATTGCCCAACGTCAGGTGCTGCAGATAGCGCTGGATAACCTCGCGGCTCAGGTCGTTACGCAATGACAACCCGAGCAGATAACTGGTGCCGCCCCGTTGCAGGCGAATCCAGCTCTGCTGTTGCTGGTGCTGCCAGCGACCGGCGTGTGGTAACGGCGGTGCCTCCGCCAGCGACATGTCCCGGTGCTCGATGACACTGTCGCCTTCCGCCAACAGCCAGCCTTCAGGCTGAAACAGGGCGCGGAACTGGGTCAGCAAACTGCTGGGTTGCTGGGCGGCGGGTTCTTTCAGTGAGAGGTTGGGCGCGCGGGCAATGTTTGTCCAGTCGGCGTTTGAGAAAACGGTCTATTTTGGCAAGCCGGATGCCATGGATGACGGTCAGGATGATCAGGGCCCAGAGAAGCCCGGAGGCCAGTGGGTGCTGGGATCCGGTGAGCGCCAGCATATAGCCGATGGCGACCAGGCTCAGGGACCAGAAAATGATTGTGACAGCGAGCCAGTCCCTTTTCATGCGTCTTGCTTGTGCTTCCCTGATCTATGATTATTCGAGGTACAGCTCTCTGCCCGGCCCCCATCGGCTGGCCAGTGGTCCGTCGGTCAGAGCCTTGACCCGGACAAAGTACCTTCTTCCGGGAATCAGGCGCAAGGCGGCCGTGGTGCCGGTCACGTCCGCTTCCTTGATGATATTCTGGAAACCCGGTTCCTGGGACAGTTGGAGCCGGTAGCCGCTGGCGGTGTCCACTTTTTCCCAGAAGGCCCGGACCTGGGACTCCAGATAATTGATGCTGATGATACGCACCGGTGGCAGCATCCCGTTGATGACAAGCTCCCGTGCCGGCGATCGGGCCACGGAATCACCGCCGGCTTCACTGACCACGCGCCAGTAATACTTGCCGGGCGACAGGGGCTGGGAAGGCAGAGCCGAGGTTTCAGGAGCCCATTCGCTGGAGGCGACCAGCTCTTCAAACGCCGGCGTCTGAGCGACTTCTACCCGCGCTACTTCGTTGGTTCCGTTCAGATCCCAGCGGAATTCCGGCATGTCGTCATCGAGTTCGTCGCCGTTGGCCGGGGCGATCAGTGTAGGCTCCCGGGCCTTCAGATCCACGGTAATTTCCCGGGTGGCCGGCATGCCTGTCAAACCACTGTTGTCCATGGCCGCCAACTGGATCTCGTAGCGACCGTTATCGAGTTTACTGATGTCGTAGCGGTTGCCGGAAACTTCCCGGCTCTGTATCCAGCTACCGGTTTCCTGGTTGAAAATGTCCAGGCGATAGCGGCTTGGCCAGTCTTCCTGCCAGGTCAATTCGGCCGGCAGCTGGTTCAGAACCTCCGGTATCGGGTCCAGTGTGGGGGCCGGGGGCAACTGGCGGATGCTCAGGTCACGGCTGCCCGCGGTGGAGACGCTGGCGCCATAACCGGCCGGGATCCGGCGGGTTTTGCCCGGGGGGCCAAAGTCCACAGCGCCATCGGTTACCTGAACGTCGCTGCCAGTGCTCCGGGTCTGCATGGAGAACACCGTGCCTTTGACGGAGGCAACCGCATTGGGGGTGCGAATCTCGAAATGGCCGCCTTTGGTGGTAATCGGCTCAACCCGGCTGTGCACTTCGCCCTTACGCAGTCGAAGGCTGGTATCCACCAGCCCTGCCGATCCGTAGTGGGTCAGGCGGTTGAACATCAGCCTTGAATGGGGGGACAGGCGCAGCTCTGAACCGTCGGCCAGTCTGACCGTTGCCGAGCCGGCTTCCGAGAGGATTTCATCACCGACATTGATGCCTGTGTCCCGGCGCAGGGTCTGCTTGCGACCGGTGCTGCCGGAGATGTGATAGACGTTTCCGGTCAGCGATACCACGCTTGCCGGCTGCTGCTGGCGGTCAAGCCAGGATAGAGGGATATTGAGCTGGTCACCGGCCTCCAGTTCGCTGGCTGAACTGAGGCCGTTGAAACGAAGCAGTTGGGCGGCTGAACGGTTTCTGGCCAGCAGCTTTCCGGCGACGGCGTCAACACTGTCGCCCTCGGCCATGGTGTAGTGCCAGGTAGGCGTGACGCCGGCACCGCTCGTGTTGTTCGGCAATGCCGAGCCACGGGCAATGGAGAGCCCTGCCAGCGCGATGGCAGGCGCCAGGGCAAGAACCAGGAGCAGGGCGCAGCGGCGAACGAACTCAGGCATCGGCGGTCTGGGCTGACTCGGTAGGGGTTTCGTCTGAGGGCTTAATGGCCTCAAGCCGATAACCCCGTTGATAGATGGTCTTGATGCGGAATCCGTTCTCCGGATTGAGTCCCAGCCGGCGGCGCAGGCGGCTCATGTGGGTATCGACGGTCCGGGTGTTGATGTCCCGGGTCAGTCCCCACACGCGCTCAAGCAGCATCTCCCGGGTCAGCAGCCGACCCTGGTTCTGGAAAAGAAACAGCGTAAGGTCAAAATCTTTGTCCGTAAGGGTCAAGGGCTCGCCGTGTAACTCGATGCTGCGCTGATGAGTGTTGACCTCGAATGGCCCATACACCAGTACTTCCTTGTCGGTTTCCGGGTTGCTCCTGCGCGCCAGGGCATTGATACGGGCCACCAGTTCCGCTGCCCGGGCCGGTTTGGCGATGTAGTCATCGGCACCGGCATCAAGTGCCCGCACGATATCGGTTTCACTGTCGCGCTGGGTCAGAAAGATGGCCGGCAGCGGCCAGTTCAGGTTGGCCCGGACATTCTCGAGCACAGCAATGCCGGTCATGTCCGGAATCTGCCAGTCCAGAATCATCAGGTCGTAGCTGCGATGCAGTACCGCCCCCAGGAACGACTGGCCTGTGGGGAAACTGTCACAGACATGGCCTCGTTCCGAGAGAACCGCCTGGATGTTCTGCGCCTGTTCAAGTTCGTCTTCAAGCAGAGCAATGCGCATCAAGCCTGACCTTTGATCGAATTATCCTATGATGTCTGAGTCTGTACATGAAGTGTACGGTGTGTACAGAAAACAGACGCCATTACCGGACGATTATTTCAGAAAAGCGGGCACTCTTCAGCACCCATAGGTAAAATTACATCACCTGGGCGCCGGTTTTCCGTTGTTGTCATCCAGTGTTTGTCGGCAGGCCGGGAAATTACTGCAGCCCCAGAACCAGCCTTTTTTGCTGCGTCTGCGTACCAGTGGGGAAAAACAGTGCGGGCAGGGAATGGGTTTCTGTCCGGTGCCGTCCTCCGGGGCATTGTCCTCAATGGGCCGTGTGCCTTTGCATTTGGGGTACCGTGTGCAGGCGAAAAAGGCGCCGAACTTGCCTTCTCTCTCGACCATGGGTGCCCGGCACTTGGGGCAGTGCACGCCTTGCCGGGGGCCGGTGTGTTCCTGCCCCGAGGGCGCGCGATGGATCAGCTCCTGAATTTCTGTTCGCAGGTTGGTCAGAAACAGACCGGCGTCTGCCTCCCCGGAGCGGATGGCCTCCAGCGTTGATTCCCATCGGGCGGTCCGGTCCGGGGTGCGCACCGCGTCCGGAAGCGCGGCGATCAGGTCTTTGCCTTTGGCCGTTGCCCGGATAAAGCGTTTTTCCCGGTACAGGTATTCGCGCTTGAACAGGGTTTCGATGATACTGGCCCGGGTAGCTTCGGTACCCAGCCCATCGGTTTCCCTCAGGGTCTTGCGCAGTTCAGGATCGGCCACGAACCGGGCAATGTTGGTCATGGCCTGAAGCAGGGTGGCGTCGGTGAAAGGCTGGGGTGGCCGGGTCTGGCGTTCGTTGGCTGCACATTGGCTGCAGACCACCGGTTCGTTTTTGTCCAAACGGGGCAGGGGGGCTTTCTCCGCCGGCTCGCTGGTATCCCGTTTGTGAATCTGCAGGGTCTTCCACCCGGGGCTGGCGACGGCTGTTTCGGTGGCCCGAAAACGGTGCTCCTGAACCTGCACGGTCAGACGCCCCTCCCGGTGAATGGCATCCGGCGCAAACTGCATCAGGTAATAACGGCTGACCAGGCCATAGATCTTCTGTTCGGCATCGCTCAGGGCCCGGGTGCTGCCTCGGGTCGTGGGAATGATCGCGTGGTGGGCATCCACCTTGCGGTCATTCCAGGCAGAGGATTTCCGTCCGCTATCCAGGTTGCCCAGTAGTGGTTCGAGTGCCGGGGCAACCCGGCTGATGGCCTGCATAACCTGGCTTGCCTGCTGGCGCTGATCCTCGGGCAGGTAACGGCAGTCCGAGCGGGGATAGGTGATCAGTTGATGGCGTTCGTAAAGAGACTGGGCTGTATCGAGGACCTCCCGGGCTGCCATGCCATACAAACGACCGGCTTCAATCTGCAGTACCGACAGCGACAGGGGCAGGGGCGGTGCTTCCCGCCGATCCCGGAAACGGGATTCGACGATCTGGCCCGGGCGTCCTTCGACACTGGCAGCAATGGCCTGTGCAACCGACGGGTCCAGCAGCCGGTTCTCTTCATCCAGGTATTGGCTGTAATTTTCATCGGGCAGCCAGCGGGCGATGAACGGTCGCTGGTCGACATCCGGTTCCCGGGCATGGAATTGTGCTTCCACCCGGTACCAGGGTTTCGCCTGGAAATGTTCAATCGCATTATCCCGTTCAACCACCAGGCCCAGCACCGGCGTCTGGACCCTGCCAACCGAGTAGACACCCTGCTCACCCTGTTGCTGGTAACTGAGCGTGTAAAAGCGGGTGAGGTTGATGCCGTAGAGCCAGTCAGCCTGCTGGCGGGCCTGGGCCGACAGCGACAGTTGCCGGAATTCGCTGTTATCCCTGGGACTGTTCACGGCCCTGGTGACCGCCGCCGGGGTCAGGTCATTGATCAGGATGCGTTTCACCGGAACCTTCGCGCCGGCGTGTTCCAGGACTTCGTCAACCAGCAACTGGCCTTCCCGATCCGGGTCGCCGGCGTGGGTGATGATCTCGGCCTGTCGGATCAGGGCTTTGAGCACCGTCAGTTGTTGCTTGACGCTGTCCCTGGGCATCAGCAGCCACTGCTTGGGTAGCAGTGGCAGGTGTTCCAGGCGCCAGCTTTTCCAGCTCGGATCGTAACGGGCGGGTTCCGCCGGTTCCAGAAGATGGCCGATGCACCAGGTGACCGTGGCCGCCTGGCTGCCTTTGCCACAGCGGATCCAGCCCTGGCCTTTCTGGTGAGGGCCGGGCAGGGCAGCGGCAATGGCCCGTCCGAGACTTGGTTTTTCGGCAATATAAAGATGCATGGAGTCTGGTGTTGTGCGGGTGGGCAGGCAATGTGGCGCTTTAGTGGTAGGCTGTCAAGGTTCGGGGCTGCGCCCCATTGTGTAGTAAACTGGCAAGCACACACACCGTACAGGTTGGATGACGATGAAGGTTCAGAACGCGATCGAAGCCAGGCTCCGCGAGGCCTACGATGTTCGGGAGCTGGTGGTGGAAAACGAGAGTCACATGCACTCGGTGCCGCCGGATTCGGAAACGCATTTCAAGGTGACCCTGGTCTCGCCGGCCTTTGCCGGGCAGATGAAGGTCAAACGTCATCAGGGCATATACCGGGTATTGGCTGAAGAACTGGCAGGGCCGGTTCATGCACTGGCACTGCATCTCTATACACCGGAGGAATGGGAAAGCAGTGGCCAGGCATCACCGGAATCCCCGAACTGTATGGGCGGTTCCAAGGGCGATCAGGCCATGGATGACAAACTGAAACAGGGAGCAGATGTATGAGCCAGTTTTTCCAGATTCACCCGGAGACACCCCAGAAACGTCTGATCAAGCAGGCTGTGGAGATCCTCCGTCAGGGGGGCGTGGTGGTCTACCCCACCGATTCGGGCTACGCCATCGGTTGTCACCTGGGAGACAAGCAGGCCACGGACCGGATCAAGCGTATCCGGCGGTTGGACGACAAGCACAACTTTACGCTGGTGTGCCGGGATCTGTCCGACATTGGGGTCTATGCCAAGGTCGACAACACCCAGTACCGACTGCTCAAGACCTTCACGCCAGGCCCCTACACGTTCATCCTCGATGCCACCAGCGAGGTCCCACGTCGGCTGCTGCATCCCAAACGTCGCTCCATTGGCGTGCGGGTCCCGGATAACGAGATCGTTCGTGAACTGTTGGGCGAACTGGGTGAGCCAATCATGAGCAGTACCCTGATCATGCCAGGGGAAGAGGATCCGATGACCGATCCGGAAGACATCCGTGACCGCCTCGAACACGAAGTGGATCTGATCATTGACGGCGGGAACTGTGGCATGGAAGCAACCACGGTGGTCAACTTCACCGGCGAAGTGCCGGAAATCGTGCGGGTCGGCAAGGGTGACCCGGAACCCTTCAGGGTATGATGTTCTGCCCGGGCCTCAGGCCCGGGTGTTCAGGTTGAAGGCGTAACGTCGGGCGTCCTCTGCGCTGATCTCCGTGCCACCGGCGTTACGTTTGAGGTTGTCATACCGGTGGACAAGGTCCTGCAGGCCATTGAACTGCTGATTTTCGCTGACCAGTGCGTCCAGCAGGGAGTTGTGCACGCCGTAGGCCTGATTCAGTTTCAGGGCGTTATCCACAAAGTGCAGGGTCGGTTCGTTGGTGCTCAGCCGGCTGAAGGACTCCTGAAAGCTCCGGTTGTTGTTCAGGTCCTGTTCGATACGGGCACGGACGGCATCCGGCAGCGTGCCCTCGACCTGGGTGCGGCCACCCTCTCCTTTGGTGACATTCAGGGCGGTGGACGGGTTCAGATTGTACTCGGCAAGCTTGTGCCGCAGGGTTTCCCGAACATGGGACAGATCCTGGGCGATGGTCTGTTTGTATTCCGCCACTGACAGGTTTCGGGTTTTCAGGCTGCCTTCGCTGTCCTGATCCCGCCCGGACGGAGTGAAGCGGTCGTCGCCCGGTGTGCCGGCTGCTTCGGGTGCCTTGGTCGTGGTCGTCTGGGCCTGCTCGCTGGCCGGTTTCGCGGACTGACGACTGTCCATGGCCTGCTGAAAGCGGCCGCTTGCCTGTATGAGCGATGCCAGCAAAGACATGGTTGATTTACCTCCACCGGCGGAAAAGAGTTGCCGGGAATCTGTCGGGGAATGTGTTTATTCTTTGACTTTGCAAATGCCGGGCCAGATTTATGGCGGAGGTGGCAGCAAAATTGCAGTAAATGGCTGTTGCCGGCTGTCGGTATGACCTGTGTCATGTAAAAAATGGCGTCGCGCTATAAAGTTATCCGTCACTTGGCCGTCATTCCTATCAGGTCGCAACTCTCTGATCACAAAGCCGGGGCGTCATGAAAAAACATTATTCCATCCGATTTCTGCTGCTGGCGGCACTGGCCGCAGCGTTTATCATTATCCTGGTTTTCACGATTGCCTACGGCGCCTACTCCCAGCGGGCCCACGTTGAAGAATATTCCCACAAGTATGTGGATGGGCTGGCCAAATCCTTTTTTGACGGTCTGAACACCATGATGGTGACCGGCACCATCGGTAACCGGGATATGCTGCGGGAAAAGGTGACCGCGCCTGACGATGTGCTGGATGTTCGGGTCATCCGCAGTGAGCTGTTGAAGGCCCTGTACGGCGACGGCAACATTGATGAGCAGAGCCAGGGTGAACTGGAGAACCGGGCCCTGAAAGGCGAGCGGGTGGAGCATTATTCCCGCAACGAGGAAGGCCGGGTCTATACCCTGGTTGAGCCGGTGGTTGCCAGCGCCAACTACCAGGGCGTGAACTGTCTTGGCTGCCACCAGGCAGAAGAGGGCGATATTCTCGGTGCCATCCGGGTCGATTATTCCCTGGCCGCCAGTGATGCCCGACTGCAAAACCAGTTGTTGTTCAATGGTGGTATCCAGATCCTGATTTTTGTGGTGATCTTCGCGCTGACGACCATTTTCCTCGGCAAACTGGTGTTTTCCCGTCTGCGTCGTCTGCACGACCGTATGGACGAAATCTCCCGTAATTCCGATCTTTCCATCGAGCTGGAAGTAAGCCGGAACGACGAAATCGGTACCGTGGCCCGTGCCTTCAATCGCATGGTGGCAAAAATCCGCGAAAGCATGCTCACGGTTCAGCAGAGTGCCGCACAGGTAGAGACCGCCGCCAGATCCATTTCAGGCAAGGCGGAAACCACTGAGCGGGAAGTTCTGGCACAGAAAGACAACACCGATCAGGTGGCCAGCGCCACTACCGAAATGGCGGCGTCTGCCGTCCAGGTGCGTGAAAATGCCGTCAATACCGCCCGCAAATCCGGTGACACCACCCGCGCGGCGGAAAATGGCGAGCAGATGGCACGCACCGCCGTGCAGGGTATTGAATCACTCAACAATGAAGTGCAGGCCGGTGCCCAGCGGATTGAGCAACTGGATCAGCGCACCACCGAAATGGCGGACCGGCTGGAACTGATTTCCGAGATTGCTGACCAGACCAACCTACTGGCGCTGAACGCGGCCATCGAGGCGGCCCGTGCTGGTGAACAGGGCCGTGGTTTCTCGGTGGTGGCCGATGAGGTGCGGGCGCTGGCTTCCCGCACCCAGGATTCCACCGAGGAGATCCGGAAAACCATCAATGGCCTGAAGAGTGAGGTGGTGGACTGTGTCGGCACCATGCGTCATGCCTCCGAACTGGCCCAGGATCAGGTGGACGCGATCCTGAAAGTGGAAAACGAGCTGCAGACCATTGCCGCCGCCGTCCGGGAAATCACCGGGCTGAATGAGGAGATGGAAAACGCGGCGAACGAACAGAGCGAAGTGTCCGAATCCATCAACCACAACGTGATCGAAATCAGCCGTTCAGCGGAGCAGACCTCCAGCGACGCCCAGGAGACTGCCCGGATCGCCGGGGACCTGCTGTCCATGGCTGAAACCCTGCACAAAACCATCGAGCAGTTCCGACTGTCCAGGAGCTGATCTGCACGCCATGGATGGCGCCAATCCCATGTCCTGTCCCGGTGGCGTTGAGGTCACTGCAGCGGCATTTCTCTGCTACCATGGCGCTTTTCCTGCCAGGCCGTGCTGACACCTTTGGGCTGGCAACGCCCGTGCTGAAACGGCCCGGCAACAGGTAATTGCATGGAACAGGAGAGAGATCCGCATGACTGATACTCGGGCGGCAGAGAACGTCTTTACCTTCGGGATACGCCGGCTGGTGCTGGTGGACTCCGCGGGGTTCTGTTACGTGGAAATTCCGGTGGATAACCACGGCCTGATTCTGGGGCCGGGAAATCTGGGTAAGTCCAGCCTGCTCAACTCCCTGCGTCTGTTCCTGTTGCCGGAGAACAATTTCCGGAAAAGCCGCAAGAAGTTCGCGTTCCGTAATGCCAGCGCCGGCAGTTTCTATTCCAACGAAGAGAGCTATCAGCACTATTTTCCCAGTCAGTTCAGTTTTCTGATCATGGAAGCCGAGAATCCGGCAGGGGTTCACTGCCAGATTCTTTACCGGGACAACAGCAGCCAGCTCAGCTACGGCCGGATTTTCGCCCCGGTCAGTTATGACCAGTTGCGGCCGCTGTTCTGGGATGGGGACGACCCCGACGGGATTGGCCAGGCCAGGGCGGACCTGTCCCTTAAAAAGGTCTCGGAAGCGGTCAAAAAGCTGTCGAAGGACACCCGTTTTGTGAACGATCCGGCCAGGCTCCGGACCATGCTTTACAGCAGCGAGTTGATGGATGCCGATGCCGTGCGTTACTCGGTCTTGCCGCTGGGTGAATCGGATGAGCGACGGGTCCAGTCACTGCGAACCCTCATCCTGCTGCTCTTTGAAATGAAGGCGGACGATCAGGCCATGGCGAATGCCGTCGCCAGCATCGTTGAGGCAGACAAGAAGTTTTCCGATGACGCCTTCGACTTCAACATCGACGAATTCCTCAACCGGCACGAGGAGCTCCGTGAGCGCCAGACCCAGCTCAACCGCATTGAACGGGAGCGCCCGCAGTTCGACCGCCTGAGCCAGGACTATCAGGATTATCACCAGCTGCTGGAAAGCCAGCAGGTGTTTGCCGCTTTCCGGGAGGGGCTGTCGGACGCCCTGAAGGACTCGGCCCAGCGCAGAGAATCCGCTGTCCGTCAGTTTCAGGAGCACAACGACGCCGTCCGGCACCTGGCGCAGTCCCTGAAAAAACTGGAACAGGAAGCCGGTAGTCTCAAGGGTGAAATCAAATCTGCTGAGCGCAGCCTGAAGCGGGCGGAACAGGATCAGCGCGACGGTGAACTGCTGGCATCCCAGTATGGCGATATGAGCCTGCGGGAAATCGAGGACGTGCTGAACGAAGAACTGGAGCGCAAACAGTCACATCTCGGCGCGCTTAAAAGTGCCGCCCAGGCAGAAGTCCGCCTGGAGCAGATTGATCGCAAACGGCAGGAGCTGGAGCAGCAACTGACCGATCTGGGGCAACGGGAAAGCCGCCAGCAGTGGCAGTTGGCCAATCAACTGGACGATTCGGTCGCTGCCCCTCTGCGGGCAATTGACCAGCGACTGACCCAGGCCAGCCCCGGCGAGGCGCTGGATGACCATGCCCGTCAGGCTATCGAAGCCTTTTCCAGCCTGCTGAAAGCACAAAGTGATGGCTATCAGTGGTTCGATACCCATTATCCGGCTGTGCCCGCCCAGCAAGAGGATTATGCCGCCCGCCGGCAGCACCTGCAGGGGGAAATCCATGGTCTGGAGCGGGAGCGCGCGGAACTGGCGGAAACCGGCGACCAGCCTCAGGACCGACCGAAGCTGATCGAGCGGACGGAAAAGGAGATCCAGGCGACACAGAAGGATCTCGACACCCTCAAACGGTTCCCCGGGGCTGAAACCCGGTTGCGTGATGCCAGTTCCGAGAAAGACGCCGCGGAGCAGGCCCTGGCCCGAATTGAAGAGCAGGCGGGGCTGGAGCAGGAGCGACTGGATGCGGTTCAGGAAAAAGCGGCCCGGGCCCGGGCTGAAAAGGATCGTGTCGAAGAGCGCCAGGCAGAGCTTGATCAGCTCCGGCGCAGTGTCAGTACCGTCGAGCACCGGTTTCCGCAGCTCAAGGCCGCCCAGTGTGAGGAGGTCATGGCCACCGAACAGGTCTCGGTTGCCGCCTTTGACGATCTGCAGACCCGCCTTGACGATCTGGAAGCGCTGCGGCGGAACATCACCACCCATCTGACCCGGTTTGTTCTTCAGGGCCTGCTCGAGGATACCGATGGCGAACTCCAGAAGGATGGCCCGGCACCATCGGCCATCCGGGATGCTTTCCGTCGGTTGTCCGACCTGTTTGCGGGGCTGGCTGAAGAGTGGAAGGTCTATCAGGAACAGGTGGCCATTCACAACGAAACGGTGGCCAGCTATCGCCAGGCCCTGAAATCGAACCATGAACACATTGCCCGGTTTGAAGCCCAGCTTAACCGGGAACTGGAGGGCGTGCAGATCAACGATCTGGTGGAAATCCGGGTGGATATCCACACCGATCCGAAGTTCCGGAACCTGGTGGAAGAAGCCAATAACATCGACCCCTATGGCAACCAGTTGCAGTCGGATGCCTTCTATGACCGGTTGCGGGTGTTCGTGGCGGACTTTTTTGGCGAGCAGGATGGCAGCAAACGCCTGACCATGGACCGGGTCATTACCGGTATTTCCTACCGCACCCGCAAGGAGAACGCCACCGGCCTTGATCGCAAGGGCCAGTCCACCTCAACCACCGCCCTGATCAATCTGGAGCTGGTGTACCGGCTGCTGCGCCGGGTACTGTACCCGGGTGTGGAACTGTCGTTCCCGCTGGTGCTGGATGAGCTGGCCAGTGTTGATATCTCGCAGGTGCCGGGGTTGCTTGAGCGCCTGGGCAACCAGGGCTTCAATCTTTTTGCCGCCGCCACCCACAGCGCCAGCGCGGAAGTGATTTATCTCATCGGGCGACATCTGGAAGTGGGGCAGATGCGCACACGCCGGCCTTACAGCCCCCAGCGCAGTCTGGTGTTCTGGGGCGGAGCCGAAGGCTTTACCGGCGACCAGCCGGTCAGCCACTGGGTGGATCAGAGCCAGGATAACCTGCTGGAGCCGGCCGATGAGTAAACGCTTCAGTACGCTGGATACCACCCGGCTGCTGTTTGACCATCCCCGGATTCTGTTCCGCCTGATTGAGCGGATGGATCGCAGGGAGCAGCGCTACGTGCTTGAAAGCGATCTGGTGGCGGAAGTGATGGAGTACAGTCGTAATCTGGGCCGGGCGGACCGGGACCGGGTGCGACTGGCACTGAATACCGACAACCTGTTCCGGTCCGGGCTGGTGATCGACATCGTCAAGGCCGATGGCGAACGCCGGCTGGTGTTTCAGGAGGCTCTGCTGAACCTGATGCGGGCCTGCAACGCCTCGCTCTACCAGGAGTTGACCGACGCCCGTCTCAGGGGCCATCTGGTGACCCTCCGGGACGTCCGTGACCGGCTGGAACTGAGCACCTTCAGTGAATCCGATCCTGATTTCACCGAACTCAGGGATGATCTGAACGAGCGGGTAAGCCAGCTTATAGGTCTTCTTCGCCAGAACGTGATCCGCATGCAGAGCATCAGCACCCAACTGGCGGACATGTCGGGCGATGCCAGCCGGGTGCCGGACAGGTTCCCGGAGTTCCGGCAGAACCTGTTCGAACAGATCGTGACCCTGTATGAACGCCACATCAAGCCCACGTTGGTGTTTCTCAATCCAGACACACGGCTTGCCGACGGCAGCAACCTGTTTGAAACCCTGGAGGCCATGGTTGCGCAACTGGAGAGCCACGGCGACCATGAGCTGGCGGACCAACTGTTTCGTTCCTCGCTCAGTCTTAACGCTCTTTACAAGCCCATTCAGGCGGTTGCCCGGGAAGTGGAGCATTTTCTGCGCAAGACCCGGCGGGGGATGGTGCAGTACAACGCCATGGAGCACTTCTATGCCCAGCTCAGGGAGCTCAAGGGCGAAACCGAAACCCTCAGCATGCGCCGGAAATGGCTGGAGGGAGGCGAATTCGCACGGGGCACGGGCTTCCTGCTGGGGCTGAGGGCGCAGGCAAGGCCAAAACACTATGCCTTCGGATCCTCAACGAGCTATTACCAGTTGATGTTCAGCGAGCTGGCGCTGAGGCTTTCGGACCTGCGACGGCAGAACGAGATTCCCGTGTTGCAGGAAGTGGAAGGCAGTGCCCGCCAGACCCATGTGGACCTGCAGCGGATCCGTCAGCTCTACGACTGGCTCGAGACACTCCGGTTGCGTCCGACCGGCGATCTGGTGCGGGAGCTTCATGGCCGCCTGGACGGCTTTATGCCCGGTTACCGTTTCCCCGATCTGCTGGCGGCGCTGAACCGCCTGCTGAACCATCCACCGGAGGGTTTCCGGGTTGCCACCACCAACCGGTTCCGGACGCTGGAGCTGACGGAAGGGGAACAGGAAGTTCCGGAGCAGTTTGTTTACCGTAAACGCCGGCTTGAATCAGAGACAGAGATAGACGATGACTGAATACGCTGATCAGACCCCGCCCAACCCTGAACAGACTCCGGCCACTGGCCGTGACGGTTTTGAGGACGTTCTGCCGGCCCACAGCGCTGCCATCTACCGGGAATTCCAGTCCGGGCGGGTGATTGTGCGTGATCTCTGGGACGAAAACCGCTCCGAACTGGTGGCCAACCCTCACTACAACCTGCTGTACAATCATCTGAGTCATTTCCGAACCCTCTATGAGCACCTGGGCAGCGAGCTGGTGTTCAACGAGGATGGGGCCTTTTTCTACCTCAAGGAAAGCAGTGACGAGGACAACGAGGAGCACGATGAGAATGCCTTTCGCGTGCAGGTGGTCCTGCTGCTGATTGGGCGTTACTTTGCCCGTAGCGGGCGTGACCTGGACTATCTTGGCCGGCCGGACGCGGGACTGAACGAGGAGGACCTGCAGGCGCTGTCAACGGATGACGAGTACCAGGACATACTGCGCGCGGCCCGGTTTGAAAAAGGGGTGAGCGAAGCGGTGGATTATCTGGACAAGCGCAACCTGCTGTTCCGAGCCGGCCCGGGCCGGTGTTTTCTCAGCTCTGCCGGCATGTATTTCCTGTCGGAACTGGTCCGGGAATATGAACAGTCCTGAGAGGTTCAGGCATAGGCCACGTTGTTACGCCCGGAGCCTTTGACCTGATACATGGCCATATCGGCCCGGTTCAGCAGTTCCTCGGCCGTCTGGCCGTCATCGGGAAAGAGTGCCACGCCCACGGATACCCCGATCTGGACATCCTGCCCCTGAACGCGGAACGGCTGGTTCAGTACGATAACGGTCTTTTCTGCAATCAACTCGACATCTTCCGGGCGATCCAGAGGCCCGGACACAATGAGAAACTCATCGCCCCCGCGCCGGCCGACAATGTCCTCCCGGCGAATGCAGTGCTCCAGGCGTCTGGCGACATGCTGCAAAAGCTCGTCCCCGGCCTGGTGCCCGAGGGTGTCATTCACCGGCTTGAAACGGTCCAGGTCGAGATAAATAACCGCAAACTGTCCGTGATCACGGCGGGCCTGTTCTATGGCCTGCTTCAGATGCAGGTTGAGGGCCATCCGGTTGGGCAGTCCGGTCAGTGGGTCGTGGTTGGCTTGGCGCAGCATCTGTGCCTCGGCCCGGATCCGCTCGCTGATATCACTGAAGGCAAGAACCAACTGCTGGATCTGTCCACGCTCGTTCCGGACCGGTGACATGGTCAGCAGGTAAGGGCGGCTCTGGCCGTTCAGGGTTTTCAGCCAGACTTCACCCTGCCAGGCATTCTCGGCAATCAGCCTCTGCTTCAGTTGCTCGGGCAACGGGTGCTTTCTGCGCCCGGCGTCGAGGAACTCGCTGATGCTCCGGTTTTCGAGGTCTTTTAAGTCGATGCCCGTGATTTCAGTGAATGCCGGGTTTGCCCGAATGATTTGCAGGTCCGCATTGGCAACGATCATCGCCTCGTGGGTATGGACGAATACCTGATGCGCCAGGCGCAGTTCCTCCGTTGACCGCGCGATTTCGGCCGTTTGCCGGACGAGTGCCGTGGTAACCGGCCCGATGGAAAGCCAGACCCCCAGCCCCCCGACGGCGGACAATGCCAGAATGGCTGCGGCGCTGAGCATGATCTGCCGTTCCACACCCCCGAAAATGGCATCCACGGTCTGATGCATGTGTAATTGCCAGTCGTAGCCGTCCACCCTGTTGACGAATGACAGTACGTCGGTGCCGTCATCAAGCCGTGCGTGAAAATGCTCCAGTTCCTCGGGCTTGTCGACGCCCTCGCGCATGGCTAGACAGAGCTCAGGTGGTGTGATTTCCATCTTTCCCGTGGTTTCGTTCAGTGCCACTCGTCGGGACATATCCCGTTTCATCAGGCAGACCCCGATGCCTGTTTCATTCTCGTTCAGGAATACGCCCTTGAGCGGGGTCAGGGAAAACAGCAGCAGATCACGACCGACGACCCGCTCGTTCCGGGTTATCGGGCTGCTGGCCAGCATCAGCGGTGTATCCGCGTCCGGCGTTTCAGCCAGCGGGAAGTTGCGGATATCCAGCCGGATGGAGGGTTGGATGTTCTCGGGCAGAACTCCGGCCAGTGGGCCAAGACGGATCACTTCATGACCTTCACGATCATAACGGATGAGCGCCGCCAGATTATCGAGGGGGGCGATAGCATCACTCAGGCGGGGTTCCGAAAAGGTCTTGAGAGCAGTCAGGGACATCTTCCCTTGCGCGTAATCTGCCATGGCTGCGGCCAGCTCCGAGCGGCTGGCGGTCTGGCGTGCCAGGTCCTGGTGCTGGTCAAACAGGGTATGGAGGTTACGGGCCTTGGCCCGTGCCACACTGGCAGCGGATTCGACGGCGTTGTTGTGTAGCGTGTTGATGAGCGGGATAGCGACGATAGCCGCGATGGTTACGCCGGTCATTACCACGGCCACAATGGCGATGGTGGTAATGCGTCTTTTCTGCTCAAAAATATCCATGAATCCAGCCATGCGGCATGAGTAAATGCCTGTCCATCATATCCGAATTTTGAAGCGTGTATAGCAGGCAGCCGTCATGGTATGGGGCTGAGCGCCAGTGGATTGCTTTGAAGTCTCTCCATCGGTGTTTGGTGGCCAGAACGTCTTGCCAATGAATCCTTATTACTGACTATATTATCTACATATAACTGCTGCAGAGCCATTGCCAAGCGGCCAATTGCCGCAGGGAATGGCTGACACTTGATCCCAGCCGGCATCCGGGCTTTGCAGATGTCTCAGGGTAAACGCCGGTGTTCCGGTTCTGGTATCCTCTGGCATCCATTTGTCTGCAGGAGTCGCCAATGTCTTCCCTGGAAAGTCTGATTATCGAGACCGGTGAAAACCCGGATGCCAGTGTCATCTGGTTGCATGGCCTGGGAGCCAGTGGTCATGATTTCGAGCCTCTGGTGCCAGAGCTGGCGTTTGCCCGTGAGCATGCCGTTCGGTTTATCTTCCCTCACGCACCGGAAATGCCGGTGACGGTCAATGGTGGCATGCGCATGCCTGCCTGGTACGACATTCTGGCGATGAACATTGACCGGGAAGTGGATGAGAAGCAGTTGAGGGTGTCAGCAGAACAGGCCGGCCGACTGATCGATCAGGAACGGGAAAAGGGGATCGCACCGGAGCGCATTCTGGTGGGTGGTTTCTCCCAGGGCGGAGCCGTTGCCTATGAACTGGCCCTGAGTTATCCGCAGCGGCTGGCCGGGTTGTTTGCGTTGTCCACCTACTACGCCACCGCCGGCTCCATCCAGCGCTCCCCGGCGAATGAGGGCCTGCCGGTGTTCATCGGGCATGGCAGCCACGACCCGATTGTGCCGGAGGCCCTGGGCCGGGCGGCCGTTACCACCCTGGAGCAGCAGGGCTACCAGCCGGAGTACCACCGTTATGGCATGGAGCACAGTGTCTGCCTGGAGGAGGTCCGGGATCTGGATGCCTTCTGCAGCCGCTGTCTGTCAGGTGGTGTGGCTCAGGGCTGATAGGTCACCACGAAGGCACCGCGCAGCTCACCCTCGGAAAAGCCGGTGGCCTGGTCCCGGGGGTAGAGTTCCTTCAGTTTTGCCTGCACTTTCGGGTCAATGGAGGTTCCATGGCATTTCAGGCACATACCCTGGGTGGGAATGGCGCTCATGTACTGAAAGCGCGGCTGCCCTTCGGCGTCTGACACCTGCCAAACTTCCACTGGTTTACCGTCCCTTACCGGTTGCGCATCCATTGCCTGCAGCTGAAGCTGCTGCCATTCAGTCGGCACATTGTCCGGATTGCGCAGCTTCAGGCTGGTTCGGGCGATTTCCCAGCTTCCCTGACTGTTCTGTGCCGCGATCTCCGGGGCCAGGGTGTTGCACGCGGCAATGCCATTGGCCAGTCCGCCATCCTTGACCGCCTGTTGAAGCGCCTGCTTGAGTGTCCCGCCAAAGTTCTTGACCAGGGCCCGGGCCTCGGAGACCAGCTCGTCGGTTGTCGGTTCAGCCGGCGTTGCCGTTGCCAGAACCGGGAAGGCTGAGAGCAGCAGGGCTGCCGCCATGGGTTTCATTGACATGGTGTTCCCTCCGGATTGATGACTGTCAGAAGTATAGGTAAGGAGGGAACAGGATAACTTGAGTTGGCTCACTTATTCCATAAAGTTTTTTGGTTATTCCATATTGTGGGCGTTGCTCGGTTCAACCGTTTGTCGTCCGGCGTGATCAGGCCTCGATGGCGACCCAGTGGCCCCGGGCAACCTCGTCATACTGACTCGGTGCGATGGCCTGACCTTTGGGGCGAATCGGGTCGGGGGCCTGACTGTCGGCCAGCAGGCTTCTGAAATCCCGTTTGCTGTCCAGTGCCGGTATGGGCACCGCGGAAAGCAGGCGTTTGGTGTAAGGGTGCTGCGGGTTGTGCAGTACCTGATCCCGTGTGCCGATCTCGACAATCCGGCCGCCGAACATCACGGCCACCCGGTGGCACAGGCGCTCAACCACGGCCATGTCGTGGGAGATGAACAGATAGCTGAGATTGTATTGACGTTGCAGGTCCTCCATCAGATCAAGAACCTGTGACTGCACCGATACGTCCAGAGCGGAGACGGGCTCATCGGCCACAATGATCTGGGGGTTGAGCGCCAGGGACCGGGCGATACAGATGCGCTGTCGCTGACCACCGGAGAACTGGTGCGGATAACGGGTCATGACGTCAGCCTCGGGCAGGCCGACTTTACCGAGCAGTTCGGCCACCTGGGCCGTGCGTTCTTCCGCGCTCCCCCGGCCGTGGATCAGCAGTGGTTCGCCCACCAGTTCGGCGATGGTCTTGCGGGGATTGAGCGCGGCAAACGGATCCTGAAAGACCATCTGGATATCCTGCCGGACCGCCTTCAGGGCGCTGCCTTTCAGTCCCCGGATGTCGCGCCCGCGGACCTTTATGGATCCTTCAAAATTGAGCATGCTCATCAGTGCCCGACCGGTGGTGGACTTGCCACAACCGCTTTCGCCCACCAGTCCCAGGGTTTCCCCTTCATAGAGTTCGAAGTTCACGTCGTTGACGGCGTGAACCTCGGTGGCTGGCTCAAACAGCGATTTCTTGCGCATGGGGTAGCGGACATTCAGTGCCTCCACTTCCAGAACGGCCGGTTTTTCAGGGCGCTCCTCCAGCGGGGGAGCGGTGCCTAGCCGGGGCACCGCGGCCAGGAGTTTGCGGGTGTAGTCCGCCGCGGGGCTGGAGAACAGCGTGCGGATCGGGGCGGTTTCCTCCACCAGGCCCCGGTTCATCACGACTACGTCGTCAGCCATCTCGGCCACCACGCCCATGTCATGGGTTATCATCAGCACACCGGTGTCGTATTCCTGCTGAAGCTCCCGGATCAGTTCCAGTATCTGCGCCTGGATGGTCACATCCAGTGCCGTGGTCGGTTCATCCGCAATCAGGATCCGGGGGCTGCACAGCATGGCCATGGCGATCATCACCCGTTGGCGGAGGCCGCCGGAGAGTTCATGGGGGTACTGGCGAAGGCGTTCGGAAACCTTCGGGATCTTCACCGCATCCAGCATGGCTCGTATGCGCTGCCAGGCCGCCTCGCCAGTGGCGATGCGATGGCGTTTCAGGGTCTCCATCATCTGATCGCCAATGCGCATAATCGGGTTCAGTGAGGTCATGGGTTCCTGGAAGATCATGCCGATGCGTTGGCCCCGGATGGCCTGCATCTCACGTTCTGACTGGCTCAGGAGGTCCTGGTTGTCATAAAGGATGGCCCCGCTGGGTAACCGGGCCATCTTCGGAAGCAGGCCCATGATGGCCAGTGCCGAGAGCGATTTCCCGCTCCCGGACTCACCGGCGATACACAGAGTTTCCCCGGGCTGGATATGGAAACTCAGGTCATCGACCACTCGTTTTCGGGACGGTCCCTGACCAAACTCAATGCTCAGATTCTCAACCGATAACAGCGTCTGCCTGACATTTGCTGATGCAGGGACTGTCATTTTTACCTCCTAGTTAAAGACCACTCTGGGCACATAGAACGACACCACATGGTTGGGCACATCCACTATCTCGCTGATTCGCAGATCGCCGCATACTGAACAGAGCATGTAGGCCTGCTCAACGGGCATGCGCTGCTCCCGGGCGACCCAATCCACGGCGCCACTGACCGCGTCACGGGCCGCCTGGAGCAGGTCCGGGCCGATGCCGGTAAAGACCTCGTAGCCGTCCTTGTCCAGGTGGCGGGTGACCGGTCCCGCGGTGGAGAAACGGGGCATGGCCAGCGAGGTGTCCTTGATCAGGTCCACCGTGACGGTGATGTCCATGGCGCTTTCAATAGCGGTGCCACAGATTTCACCGTCGCCCTGAGCCGCGTGGGTGTCGCCGATGGACAGCAGGGCCCCGGCCACTTCCACCGGCAGGTACAGGGTTGAGCCTGCGTTCAGGTCCCGGATGTCCAGGTTGCCGCCAACCCGGCGGGGAGGAACCACCGAATGCAGCCCCGGTTCCGCCAGTGCCAGGCCGATGGTTCCG
Organism: Marinobacter oulmenensis; assembly: GCF_014201735.1. Classification (GTDB taxonomy): domain Bacteria; phylum Pseudomonadota; class Gammaproteobacteria; order Pseudomonadales; family Oleiphilaceae; genus Marinobacter; species Marinobacter oulmenensis. The sequence goes on from NZ_JACHFE010000009.1 coordinate 159,771, forward strand.
GCAAATGGCTTGAGCGGCACCCGGGCATGGTCACCGAACATGGCCGGGGCCATGCTGGAGGTGTCGTAGTTCCACAATGCCAGTGCCGGATCCTTGAACTGGTCTGCCAGCAGACCAAAGCCGGGAATGTTGGCTGTCCACCCGAAGCCGGAGGGTCGGAAACTGTCGATGGTGATTTTCAGGATGTCACCGGGTTCGGCGCCCTCGACAAAGACCGGCCCGGTGACCGGGTTGATCTTGTCAAACGGCATGGATGCGACGGCGTCGGTGGTCGACGCTGGCGTGAAATGACCGTTTCCGGAGTCCTTGCATTCCAGCTCCAGAGTGGCCCCGGGGGCCACTCTGGTAACCGGTTCCAGGCTGTTATCCCAGCCATGGTGATGGTGATGCCCATGGATGGTTTTCACTAAACCGTTGTCACACATTTATTTCACCCAGATGTAGTCGTAGTTGACCGGGACGTGGACCGGGTCCACATACAGGGCATCGTCGCCACCCATGCGCTTGGAATGAACGGTGACTCGCTGCTCGTTGAAGATCGGCACCCAGGGGGCGTCATCCATGGCCTGGGTAAAGACACTGCCCCAGAGTTCCGCGCGTTCTTCCTGCCGGTCCGGGTCAGCCATGGCATCGGCTTTGGCGCCCAGGGCATCCAGTTCCTCGTTGCAGTACCAGGCCCAGTTCCAGCCACCGGGAACCGCGCCGTCGCAGCCGAGAATCGGGCCCCAGAAGTTTGAAGGATCCGGGAAGTCGGCAATCCACGCCATGCCGCCTGACCAGATCATCGGAGCCTGGTCCTTGACGCCGCCAGCGGCGATCACGTTGGCCTGTGCCAGTGAACGGATGTTGGCGGTAATGCCGATGTTGGCCAGATCCTGCTGCATGGCCTGGGCAATACGGGGCTGGGGATCGGTATTCATCACGAACAGTTCGGTTTCAAAACCGTCGGGGTAGCCGGCTTCCGCCAGCAGTGACCTGGCGGCCTCCGGATCGAAGCTGAAGCCTTCGTAGTCTTCATCGTAACCGGGCATCGCCGGGGGCAGGGGCTGGTTGGCCGGAGTGGCGCGACCGTTGATAATGCGCACGATCCGGTCCTTGTTGATGGCCATGTTGATGGCCTGGCGAACCTTTAGGTCATCCAGTGGAGGCATGGTCACATTCAGGGTGAGGTAGCCGGTGTGCAACTGGTTGCCGGTGACCATCAGGTCCTGGAAACGCGGGTCGTTCTTGAACTGCAGGAACTTGGCCGGTGGAATGCCATCGCCGGCGATATCCACTTCGTCCCGTTCCAGGCGCTGAAGGGCGACCAGCGGTTCCTGGCCGATTTCAAAGGTGATGGTATCCACGTAGGGGACGCCGTCCCGGAAATAGTCGTCGTTCTTCTCGAACGTCAGTTTCTGGCCCAGGGTCCAGTCGGCCAGCTCATAGGCGCCGGTGCCAACCGGGTGTTTGCCGAAGTCCTCACCGTATTCTTCGACCGCCTCTTTGGGCACCACCGAGGCGAAGTTGAGCCCCATCACATGCAGGAAGGTGGCGTTGGGCGCGGTCAGTTCGATGGCCACGGTATAGTCGTCAATGACGGTCACGCCCGCCAGCTCGGTGGTCTCGCCGGCGGCGACCGCGTCATAACCCACGATGGGGGAGAAGAAGCCAGCACCGGGGCTCTTGGTGTCCGGATTGGCAGTCCGCTCCAGGGAATATTTCACGTCCTCGGCGGTCATTTCCCGGCCGTTGTGGAAGGTGACGCCCTTGCGCAGCTTGAAGGTGTAGGTCTTGCCATCCTCAGAAAGCAAATAGCTTTCGGCAAGGTCGGTGCGCAGGTCGGTGGTGCCCGGATCGTAATCCATCAGGCCGTCGAACAGGCTCTTGATCATTGACCAGTTCTGCCAGTCGTAACCGATGGCTGGGTCGAGGGTGGCGACGTCGTTCTGGTAGGTCACGATGATGTCGCCGCCTTTGTTGGGTTCGGCAGACACTCCGGTTGCTATCAGCATGGAGGTAATGGCACTGGCCAGAAGGCGCTTTCGGGTTTTTAACAGCATGGATCTTGCTCCTTGGGGTACGGTTTCTTCGTTGTGGGTACTGCTCTCAGGTTTTATCGAGGTTGATCCGCGGATCGACGAGTGGAACCAGCAGGTCTGCCAGCAGGTTGGCGAAGACAATGAAGACGGCAGAGATCATGGTGACGCCGACAATGACCGGGATGTCGACGCGCTGAATGGCCTGCCAGGCGAGCTGCCCGAGGCCCGGCCAGCCGAACACCGACTCGACGACCACAAGACCGCCAATGAAAATGCCGATGTCGATGGCCACCATCGGGATCACCGGGATGATGGCGTTGGGCAGCACGTGCCGGAAAATAACCCGGGCCCGGGTCAGTCCCTTGGAACGCGCGGTGCGGATAAAGTCCTGCTGCAGGACTTCGATCATGGATGAACGCACCATCCGGGAGTACCAGCCACTGCCAAGCAGGCCAAGGGTGAGGGCCGGCAACAGGATGTGATGAACGGTGCCGTAGCCGCCCAGGGGGAACCAGTCCAGGTTCACCGCGAACAGGTACAGAAACAGCATGGAGGCAATGAAATGGGGCGAGGAGACCCCCACGAATGACAGGGTCATCAGCGCCCGGTCAACCGCCGTATTCCGCTTCAGGGCTGCCAGTACGCCCAGGCTGATGCCAATCAGCAGTTCAAAACCAATACCCCAGACCAGCAGTTCGGAGCTGGCAACCAGGCGGGAGCCGATCAGCGCCGAGACTTCGGTACGCTGGATGTATGAGCGGCCCAGATCCCCCTGCAGAAGATCCCACAGGTAACGGAAATACTGCTGGTAAAAGGGCAGGTCCAGCCCGAGCTGGGCGCGGATGTTGGCGACTGTTTCCGGGGTGGCGCTGCGCCCGGCCAGTTGCCGGGCCGGGTCTGCCGGAATCAGGTATAGCAGCAGGTAGGTGATGAATGACACACCCAGCAGGATCAGTACCGCATAGGCCAGGCGGCGGAGAATATAGACAGCCATCAGTCTCTTCCTTTCAGCGATGGATCCAGTTCATCCCGCAGTGCATCGCCCACGAGGTTGAAGCTCAGTGACAGCAGAACGATCAGAACGCCCGGGAACAGCACCAGCCAGAACGCCGAGGTGAAATAGGTCTGGCTCTCGAAAATGATGTTGCCCCAGCTGGGCGTGGGCGGCTGGACGCCGACACCCAGGAACGACAGGGTGGCTTCGAGCAGCACCGTGGTGGAGATGCCGAGGGTTGCCCAGACCATGATCGTGGGCAGCAAATGCGGCAGCAGGTGGGAAAAAAGAATCCGCAGGGTGCTGGCACCCAGGGTCCGTTCCACGGCAATGAACTCCCGGGAGGCAATGGCGATGGTTTCGGAGTAGATCACCCGGGCCACTTGAACCCAGTTCACCATGGCGATCACCAGCGCAACGATCCAGAGGCTGGGTTCGAGTATGGCGGCCAGGGCGATGGCCAGCAGCAGGGCGGGGAAAGCCATCATCAGGTCGGTCAGGCGCATCAGCAGGTTGCCCACCCAGCCCCGGACAAAGCCGGCAGTGACGCCGACCAGCGTGCCGATCAGGATGGCGATGCCGTTGGCGGCGATGCCGATAATCAGGGAAGTCTGGGCGCCGTAGATCAGGCGGGACAGCAGGTCGCGCCCGAGCAGGTCCGTGCCCAGCAGGAACCGGCTGTTGGGTGGCAGTGGTGCGCCTTCCATGGTCAGGCCGTCATAGAACTGTTTGTTGGGGTCGTAGGGGGCAATCCAGGACGCCATCAGGGCGGCGGCGACCACCACCAGGATCACGATCAGGGAGAAAGCCACGGACTTGTGCCGGAACAGGCGTTTGATGAGGTCGAAACCCGACATGTTCAGTTCCTCACTCCCTTGACCAGTGACTCCCGCTCAATGTCGGAACAGATCTGCTCGATGCTCACGTTCAGCTTCATGGAAAGCAGACGGATGCGCTCATAGGCGTCGGATTCATTCAGTCCCAGTTCCAGCATGAGATGGGCCACAGCCCGGGCAAGTCTGGGGCGCTGTTCAAGACGCTGAGCCTGGCGGGCGTTCTCGGCTTCCAGAGTGTTGATCTGCTCCCGCAGTCCCTGTGCCATCATCAGGGTGGTGTAGACAGAACTCTGGGTGACCGGCCGGTTGAGCATGGCGGTCGCGCCAATGGCAATGGCGCTCTCGATGCGCGACAGGGTTTCGTGTTTGGACAGGGCGATGATGGGCAGACCTGTTTGTCTGGCGTGCTCCACCAACTGCCGGCTCTGCAGTTCATCGATTTCCACGATGACACTGGTGATGTCAGCCGGAATGTCCTGTGCCCCTTCCGGAAGCGTTGTGGTATCCATGCCGAGACGTTTGAGGCTTTTGCCAAGCTGCTCGGTCAGTCGATCGTCGCAATCCACCAGCAGGACTTTCTTCCGGCTGGTCAGGGCCACATTGTTGTCAGTCATTTCACTAACCTCAGGAAATTGCGTTGTTGGCGGTCGGTTGCCAGGTTCCGGAAAGCATCGAAATCGCTCTGTACCAGGTAGGGATCCGCAGGAATGGCCTGGTTTTCGGTGTGAACCAGCCGGAAGTGACGGGGACCCGCTTCGGCGATATGGCACGGAAGGGCAAAGTGATTGTTGTGTTCCGACATCTGAAGCCGGCCGAGGACGGTTGGCACATTCAGATTTGCCAGAGTCTCCGAAATGGCCTCCGGATGATCGTGACCCACCGCCCGAACGGCGTTTGCAAACAGGTGCATGGAGACATAAGCAGTGGTGTAACAGTGGGAGATGGGCTGAATGCCGTGGCGCCGGTGCTGCCGGGCGACAAAGTCCGGATCCACACCCTCGAAAAAGGCGCCGCAGGAGAGCAGCTGGATGGCGTCCGGTGTCTGGATCTGCGCCAGCTCGGATTCGGTGAAGTTGCAGCTCAGTACCGGCAGCCGCAGCCCGTGTTCCCGGCAGGCCTCGTTCAGTTGATTCAGGAAATGGTAGGAGGACTCGCCCACCAGGTTGTTGAGTATGAACGATGGCCGCTGATGGATGATGCCATCGATCAGCGTGTCAAAATCCGTATCGCCGAAGCGATAGTATTTTTCCGCGTGCACGGTGCCATCGGCCAGTTCGAGCAGTTCCCGGGCAATGCGGTTACTCTCCCAGCCCCAGATATAGTTCGAGCCGACTAGGTAGGCGTCGGGACCAAAGCCGGAGATGGCGTAGCTCAGCAGGGGCAGCAGATTCTGGCTGGGGCAGGCACCCAGGTAGAGCACATTCTGGCTGCACTCGTAACCCTCGTAGGGGCAGGGGTACCAGAGCAGGCTGCCGGTGCGTTCCAGGTCCGGGATGATTTCTTTCCGGCTGGAAGAGGTGGTGGTCCCGAAAATGTGGCGGGCTCCCTGGCCCAGCAACTGGTCGACACCGGTGATGTAGTTCTGAAGTTCCCCTTCGGGGTCGTATTCCCTGGCGTCGAGCGTGAAGTCGAACGCCGGGTCCGCGTTGATTTCATTGATGGCGTGTCGAAGCCCGGCCAGAATGCTACGGCCCACGTAACTGTAGGTTCCGCAGGTGGATGCCAGTAATCCGACCACTACCTGGTCAAGCATTTTTCTATCCCCAAAAAAAAAGCCCGAGTGCTCGCGCTAACGCGAGAACCCAGGCTTCTGCACCTGTTCGCTTCAAAAGAAGCGTCTCTATGTATGAAGGCTTACGGTCAATGACCGGCTTCGAGAACTCACAGGAACTCTAAGAAAAATACGTGCCAGAATTTGGCGGTTACAGGTTGGCGGCCCTGAAACCGCCCCGGCGCAGGGCTTTGAAGGCCACAAACAGGGCGGTGCAAACAGTTGCAGGCATTTGAAATTGGGAAATTGTGCGCTATTTGGGTGCGCAAGTGCCGGTTTGGTGCGCCTGTCTGCAGTTGCGCCTCCGGACCCAGAGGCCGCCAAGCGCGATCAGGAGCAGGAAAGCAGCCGGGGGTTCCGGCACCGGGTGGGTGACCGAAGCCTGAAGGACATACCCGTTCTGGGCCTGGAACGGGGCGCTGTTGAACTGTCGGATGGCAACGTAGTAGCGGCCCGGATCCAGCAGCGCCTGGATGAAAGAGTCGTAGTGGTGGATAGAGCCGCCGGCTCCAGCCACCGGGCCAAAGATGGGGGAGTGGTCGTCATTTTCGGCCAGCGTGTTGCGGTCCCAGTCCAGCAGAGACATGAAGGTATCGGTGATGTCATCCGGGTGGCTTTCGTCTTCAACCACGTACTCTGCGCCGTAATCCACATCGAGGATCACCGTGGAGGTCTTCGCCACTTCAAAGGAGTACCAGTGCGTCAGCCCGTAACCGGCCTGACTGGCGTCCACGGTGACATGAGGAATGCTCAGGGAGGTGTTGAGCCCGGTTTCGTCACCAATGTCCGCGCTGAAGCCCAGGTCAAACCAGCCATTCAGGGCCTGGGCCGAGCTGTAATCGGCACCCGGATTGGCATCAATGACCAGGGCCCGGGCCGGCACTGCCATAAACACCATGGCGAGAATTATGCTGAAAACGCTGGCTGCTTGACTGATACGGCGGGCCAACCGCCATGACTGGTAAGAAAACCGGAATGGAATCATCTGTGCCGTCCCCTCTGGCTGTTCTGTTGTTGCCTGAAATCCCTGTTCCGTTTCCAGCGGCAATAAACATGCCCTGGTTGGGTTATCCCAGTTGGGTTAGGGCATTAAGACAGATGATAACGGCGGCATGCGGGAAGGTTGTAAATAATCCCGACAGGAGCCAGTGTCAGTTTGCTACTAAATTGACTGACCCATTCGGGAACGGATGATCAAGACACTGATCGGTGCTGCGGTGGGTAGTGTCTTCCCGACTCTGGAGGATCGGCCCCATCTGGTCGTGGGGGCAATGTGACGACTGGATGGTACCCCCGGCAGGTATCGATTATCTAATTAACGTATTGAAATATAAGTTGTATAAATTTATGTCGTTTGTTTTATACCCCCAAATATACCCCCAGTTCCAGCTGTGCCACTGGGGGTGATTCCCTTTTCCGAGTCTTTCCGCTCCCTGCTTAATGTTAGCATGCTATCGTTATTTTAGTGCTTTCTATGGTTTCAGAGCCATTGCCATCCAGTGTCAACTAGTTAGCGTGCTCAACTTGTTCGCATGGATACGCTTCCATGGATGCTGAGATAGCTAGGAGGCTTCGTTCTGGTGTAGGTCCTGAGGGTTATGTTTCAGGTATTTAACAACGATTCGTGCAGAGTGAAGCCTGACTTGATTATAGAACGTTCTCCATAAGTCAATCTTCTGCTCGGTATCGGTCAGTGACGGGAATCAGTTCTCGTCCAAGCATTCCTGGCAGAGTCTGCCGTTGAATGACTCTCCAATCGCATTGACGATGGGTTGGCCGGGCCGAGAGAAATAAGTTTCCATCTCTATTTCTTAGGCCCACCAATTCCTGACCTGCCGGCCTGCGGCCTCCACCGGACGGCTCGATCGGTCCGCTGCTAAACAAAAGCGAACATCCGAGTCAGGGCTTTCCGCCAGAGCCTCAAGGCCAATCACAGCCATTTCATCCAGTGTGATTGGCGGAGCAAATTGCAGGCGCTGAACGATTACATAGCGGAGATGGCAATGCTCGGCTAAGCTATTGTTTTATATTCATGTGCAGCGTGATTGATGGTTCAAGGTCAGTAATAATGATGCAGCCAAATTTCTGCAATGTTAAAGCGCGCTGCCTAGCTGCTTTTGGCTTCACATTTTGGAAACCCGATGACAGATCACACAAAGGAAGCATTGCCTGAACTGACCGATCAGGAGATCAAAGATTTCCTGGAATCTGCTCCGCTGTATGCGCGGAGGCGCTATGGGCGGCCTTCGGTCAATCGAACAAGCTTACATATTCAGCAGATTGATGATCACTGTGATTTCTGTGAAGAACGCCGGCCATTTGGAGACATTCGGCCCAGGGGAGGTGGTTCTCGTATGGCAGTCCCTCGACTTGATACTGGCAGGTCATATTTCGAGTTCACCTGCTTGACGTGTCGGCGTGCCTCTAGGCGGTATTACGTCGTCCAATTCGTCACTGATGAACATGTAGATGTTGAAAAGGTAGGCCAATACCCCAGACCTAGGCTGCCTAGGAATCGGCATGTTCAAAGGTTTATGGCGGATGACGCTGCGAATTATGAGAAAGCAATTGCCTGCCTAGCCAATGCCTATGGGATCGGAGCGTTTGCATATTATCGTCGATTGGTTGAGGACAACATCGGGAGATTGCTGGAATTAGTCCGGGAAGACGCCGCTGCGTCATCTTCCGGAACCGAAACCCTCGCAGCACTAGAAGAGTTGGGTACGAACTGCCCAATGGCTGAGAAAATAAAGATCGCGAATGATGCCGTGCCAGCTCATCTCAAACCAGATGGATTGAACCCCCTGGGCCGCCTGTATGGGGCCTTGAGCGAGGGAATCCACAGTCTTTCGGAAGAGCAGTGTCTCAATCAGGCAAGGCTAATTGATCAGTGCTTGGCGTTCTTGCTGGCTGAGTTGGCTGACCGCAAGAAGCACCGAGAAGAGTTTAAGCGGTCCGTCGGTGGATTATGAAGCTAAAAATCGGCTACACAGCGACAGGTTTTTTCACTGCTTTGCAGTTCCAAACCGGCGCGTGCCCCGGGCGTTATGTCGGAAAATTAAGGTTATGAAAATGAATCTACTCAAGCCCTTAATGATTCTGTTCCTCTTGACCCCGGCTTTGGCACAAGCTGGGGCGGAGAAAATTCTAAGCCAATGTCAGATCGTTACGTCTGATGCCAAAAAAGCGAATGAAAACCCAATCTCTGCTCTTATCGAAATGGGTTATTGTTTGGGATATGTTGCTGGTGTCTCTGATTATTCTACGGTTACTGCTGATATGGCATCCGGAGAACTTGAAAGCCTCAAATCCTGCCGCCCACCAAGCGCTCTCAACGAGCAACTAGCGAAAGTAGTAGTAAAGTTTTTGGAAGATAACCCCAAACTTCACCATCTGGATGAAGCTACTCTGGTTGCCTTGGCGCTACATGATGCTTTCCCCTGCAACTAAAGTGAGAAGATACAACCAACGCAGGCACGGCGACGTCTTTTCCATTGCGGCTTTGTCTCCATTCCAAAGCCGCGCATGCTGCGGGCGTTGAGGCTGTAGAAAAACTCGAAATCCCCCTCGGGTTTGGTAGGATCAGGCAAACAGACAAGGAGCTGTCAGATGCCTCGCTTCAAGCACTA
>NZ_JACHFE010000010.1 GCF_014201735.1 Marinobacter oulmenensis
TGATCCCATCCCGAACTCAGAAGTGAAACAGATCTGCGCCGATGGTAGTGTGGCATGGCCCATGCGAGAGTAGGTCATCGTCAGGCTCCTAATACCTAAAAGCCCCGACAGCGAAAGCTGCCGGGGCTTTTTTTATGACCGCAGAAATGCGCTCCGTCTCCAGGCCGCCGTGTGGTAAAGAGAAGTGATATACTGCCCCGAAAACCATTCCAACCTGCAGATGGGAGCCCTCCGATGGCCGCACAAGAACACCTGGTCATTTTCGATACCACGCTCCGTGATGGCGAGCAAAGTCCCGGCGCAACCATGAACAAGGCGGAAAAACTCCGTATTGCGAAGGCGCTGGAAAGGTTGCGCGTGGACGTTATTGAGGCCGGGTTCGCGGTCGCCAGTCAGGGCGATTTTGAAGCGGTCAAAGGTATTGCCGAGTCTGTCCGGGAGTCCACCATCTGCAGCCTGTCCCGGGCTCTGGACAAGGATATCGATCGGGCCGCCGAAGCCATTCAGCCTGCCGAAAGGGGCCGGATTCACACCTTTATTGCCACCTCCCCGATCCACATGAAGCACAAACTCCAGATGGCGCCGGACCAAGTGGTGGAGCAGGCGGTTCGGGCGGTCAAACGGGCTCGCAACCATGTCGATGACGTCGAGTTTTCCTGTGAGGATGCCGGGCGTTCGGACCTGGACTTCCTGTGCCGTATCATCGAGGCCACGATTGATGCCGGTGCCCGTACCATCAATATCCCGGATACTGTTGGTTATGCGATTCCCGAGCAGTTCGGGGAAACCATCCGGCAACTGATGACCCGGATACCCAATGCCGATAAAGCCATTTTTTCCGTTCACTGTCATAACGACCTGGGCCTGGCGGTGGCTAATTCCCTGGCTGCTGTGACCGGAGGTGCCCGTCAGGTGGAGTGCACGATTAACGGCCTGGGTGAGCGGGCCGGGAATGCGTCGCTCGAGGAAATTGTCATGGCGGTGCGCACCCGTCAGGATCTGTTCAATATCGACACCCGCATTGATACCCAGCACATCGTGCCGGCTTCCCGCCTGGTGTCGACCATTACCGGTTTCCCGGTACAGCCGAACAAGGCCATTGTCGGCGCCAACGCCTTTGCCCATGAATCGGGTATTCATCAGGATGGTGTACTCAAACACCGTGAGACCTATGAAATCATGCGGGCCCAGGACGTTGGCTGGCACACCAACAGCCTGGTGCTGGGCAAGCATTCCGGTCGGAATGCGTTCCGATCCCGCTTGCTGGAACTGGGGATTAAATTCGAGACGGAGTCCGAGCTCAACGAAGCCTTTACCCGTTTCAAGGCCCTCGCCGATCTGAAACATGAGATTTTCGACGAGGACCTGCAGGCCATTGCCAGTGATACACGGCAGAAGGAAGAAGACGGGCCCTATGAACTGGTCTGTATGAGAGTCTGTTCGGAAACCGGGGTGGTGCCCAAGGCCTCCCTGACCATCCTGATGGACGGCAAGGAGCATACCGTGGAAGCGGAGGGCAGTGGCCCGGTGGATGCAACCTTCTCTGCGATTGAATCGCTGGCAGATTCCGGCTGTAATCTGCAGCTCTATTCGGTTAACGCCATTACCAGCGGTACCGATGCCCAGGGTGAGGTGACCGTTCGGCTTGAGCGGGGCGGTCGCATTGTTAACGGTGTCGGCTCCGACACCGATGTCATCATCGCGTCGGCCAAGGCCTATATTGAAGCCCTGAACCTGATAACCCGGGGAGGCATTCGCCAGCATCCCCAGGTTGCAGACGTCTGATTGGGAGCGGTTGTGATTCGGACGGAAGCAGAACGACAGTTCTATCTCGGCGTGGCAGGTGTGCGTATGTGGTACGCCCGGGACCCGTTGCCGGGTGCCGCGCCCAGCCCCGAATTCGATTTTTCGGTCTCGGACACGGTAGCTGAGCCTGTGGCTGAGGCCCCGGTTGTGCAACCGGCTGCCCGGCAGCGCAAATCCGGGGAAAAGGCTGACGGCCGGGACCGCGACCGGATCAATCGCCTTCAGGCGCTGATGGATGAGAGTCGCGGCCCGTCTGAATCCCCGGTTCAGACGTCAGCAGCGGAGCCGGACCCGGTGGCGGAGGTCGCGCCCCCGGTCAATGAGTCCCTGGAACCGGAGCCGGTGTCGACGCAGGCTTCGCATTCGGAGACTGTGCCCGGCAAGCTGATACTGCAGGCCTGGGCCGGCGACAAGATCTTACTGCTTGGGTGTCTCTCCGAGGACAGCAGCGTCTCCCTTCAGGTGGCGCTTGCGCGGAACATCATGAAAGCGCTGGGAGAAGGGCAGCCGGAGGAGCTGGCCCCTCTGCACTGGCCTCTTTTTAACAACTCCCGCATTGAGCTGAACCGGTCATCCCATCTGATTGATCTGGCTTCTGAATATTTGGGTGACTGTACAGAGCGTTCCGTTGTCGTGCTGGGCGATCCCGGTGACTGGCTGTCCGGTGCGATCGCCAAACTGCCAGACGTGGCGTTTCCGGCCAATCTGGCGAAGCTGGCAGCGGATCCCGGGCTGAAGCGGGAGCTCTGGTCACGGATTCGGCCACTGGTTGATCATCGCCGATGAGCACTGCGGATGTCCGGAGTGTCGTCCTTGGAGGTTGTGATATCCGTCCTCTGGAGCGAGGCGATCTGCCTGCGGTTCTGGAGATTGAGCGTCGGGGTTATTCCCATCCCTGGTCGGAGGCGGTATTTCGGGACTGTTTCCGTAACGACTACCGCCTGTGGGCGCTGGATCACGGAGGGGAGCTGAAAGGCTACGCCGTGATCAGCTATGTGGTGGATGAGGCCCACCTGATGAATATCTGCGTGCATCCCGATTTGCGTGGTTATGGCGCCGGTCGGTACCTCCTGCGTCGGACCATGGCAGAAGCTCTACATGATGGCATTGTTCAGATGATCCTTGAGGTTCGCGAAAGCAACGACACTGCCGCACGCCTTTATGAGCGCGAGGGCTTTGAGGACATTGGACGGCGCCCTGGTTATTACCCCTCCGGCTCCCTGCGTGAGGATGCCCGTGTTATGGCGCTGAGGTTCACCTGAGTACCTCTCAGGCCTTATAATACTGTGTTTTCCACCCAATCACTGGTTACCATTGTTTATGTCTGACCTACCCCAGGAAGTGGCCAAACGCCGCACCTTCGCGATCATCTCGCACCCCGACGCCGGTAAGACCACGATTACCGAAAAGGTTCTGCTGTACGGGCAGGCTATTCAGAAAGCGGGTACGGTGAAGGGCAAGAAGTCCGGGCAGCACGCCAAATCGGACTGGATGGAGATGGAAAAGGAGCGGGGCATCTCGGTCACCACTTCCGTCATGCAGTTTCCCTATGGTGACAAGCTGGTCAACCTGCTGGATACGCCGGGGCACGAGGACTTCTCCGAGGATACCTATCGGACGTTGACCGCTGTGGACTCCTGTCTGATGGTGATTGACAGCGCCAAGGGTGTCGAGGACCGGACCATCAAGCTGATGGAGGTTACCCGCCTGCGCGATACACCCATCCTGACCTTTATGAACAAACTCGACCGGGACACCCGGGACCCGGTTGAACTCATGGATGAGGTGGAGGAAGTACTGAAGATCGCCTGCGCGCCCATCACCTGGCCTATAGGCATGGGCAAGGGCTTTAAGGGGGTGTATCACCTGCTCCGGGATGAAGTCATTCTCTATCAGTCCGGACAGGGCCATACCATCCAGGAGCGCCGGGTGATCTCGGGGCTCGACAACCCGGAGCTGGATGAGGTGATCGGCGCCTATGCCGGCGACCTCCGGGATGAGATCGAACTGGTCAAGGGCGCTTCCCACGAGTTTGACCAGGAAGCCTTTCTCGCTGGTGAGCTGACGCCTGTCTTCTTTGGTACGGCACTTGGTAACTTTGGTGTCGATCACATGCTCGACGGTTTGGTTGAATGGGCGCCCGAGCCACAGGGCCGCGAGACGGACAAGCGCAAAGTCGATCCTGTGGAAGACGGTTTTTCCGGGTTTGTGTTCAAGATCCAGGCAAACATGGACCCGCAGCACCGGGACCGGGTGGCCTTCCTCCGAATTGTCTCGGGACGTTACCGCCAGGGAATGAAGGCGCGCCATGTCCGGATTGGCAAGGACGTCCGGTTTTCCGATGCGCTGACCTTCATGGCGGGCGACCGCGAGCATGCCGACGAAGCGATCGCCGGCGACATCATCGGTCTTCACAACCACGGCACCATTCAGCTCGGTGATACCTTTACCGCCGGCGAAGACATGAAGTTCACCGGTATCCCGAACTTTGCCCCGGAACTGTTCCGGCGCATCCAGCTCAAGGATCCCCTCAAGGCCAAGCAATTGCAGAAGGGCTTGATCCAGCTGTCCGAGGAAGGGGCCGTACAGGTTTTCCGTCCGCTGAAGAACAACGATCTGATCGTGGGCGCGGTTGGCGTGCTGCAATTTGACGTTGTCGTCAGCCGCCTGAAAAGTGAGTACAAGGTTGAAGCGGTGTATGAGCCAATCAACGTGGCCACGGCACGCTGGGTGACCTGTGATGACGAGCGCAAACTGGATGAGTTCCAGCGCAAGAGCCAGGAAAATCTGGCCCTGGATGGGGCTGACCGGCTGGCTTACATTGCTCCCACCATGGTCAACCTGAATCTCGCCCAGGAACGGTATCCGGATATTCAGTTCCACAAGACCCGGGAGCACTGATCCCGGCCGGGAGCGATGCAATGACGCCTCTGGTGGATGCCCACTGCCATTTTGATTTTCCGCGCTTCGCCGATCACAGAGGCGCCGAGTGGCAGGAGGCCCGCAGACGTGGTTTGGGGGCGATGGTGATTCCCGGCGTTCGTCAGCATGACTGGGACCGGGTAAGCGGGGTTGCGAACCCGAAGAATGGCATCTGGTTCTGTCTGGGTATCCACCCCTGGTTTGTTCAGGAGCATTCGCCCAGCGATCTGGACCAGCTGCGGGACCGGCTTGCCCAACGCCCCCAGGGTTGCCTGGCGCTAGGGGAGTGTGGTCTGGACGCGATTCGGGGCGACCTGGAAGTGCAGAAAGAGTGGTTCCGGGCCCAGGTTCGTCTGGCGGCAGAACAGGACTGGCCGCTGGTTATCCACTCGGTCCGGACCCATGATCAGGTGCATTCGATCCTCCGGCAACTCAACTGGTCCGGGCCTGCGCTCGTTCATGGTTTTTCCGGCAGCTACCAGCAGGCAGTCAAACTGGTGGATATCGGCTGTTATATTGGTGTGGGCGGTGTTATCACCCATGACCGGGCGCGAAAAACGCGGGACGCGATCGCCCGGCTGCCCGCAGATGCGCTGGTTCTTGAGACTGATGCGCCTGACATGGCTCCCTCAGGGGTTGCAAAGGGCGAGAATTCGCCGGTCTACCTGCCCAGGATCTTTGACGCCCTGTGCCAGTTGCGGGACACTCCGGCAGAGACGCTTTCAGAAATCCTTCTTGCTAATACCTGCCGCCTGTACCGGCAGGGCCCGGAACGACTGGTGCCGGCCCTGACATAGGGGATAGGCGAAACACCGGATTATGGGGTTGGTTTTCCCGGGAGCTTCGAGTATACTTCGCGCCCTGGCTTTTCAAGGCGATGCCACTATCTCAGCCCCGAATGGTGTCAACGCCGCAACATTACAGGTATGACCTCCTCCGGATGCCTTGCATGTACCGGTGGTGGTTTTTAACGTTTCTTATATAGCGTTCAAGGCGGAATCAATGAAGACTCTGAGTGCGAAACCAGAAACAGTAAAACGTGACTGGTACGTTGTAGACGCAGCCGGCAAGACGCTGGGTCGTCTGTCAACCGAAATCGCCCGTCGTCTGCGGGGCAAGCATAAGCCTGAGTATACCCCTCACGTGGACACTGGTGACTACATCGTTGTAATCAATGCCAGCCAGGTGCAGGTAACCGGCAATAAGGCATCTGCAAAGATGTACTACAGCCACACCGGCTTTCCGGGTGGAATCAAGTCCATCAATTTCGAGAAGCTGGTAGACAAGGCTCCCGAGCAAATCGTTCAGAAGTCTGTCAAAGGCATGCTTCCGAAAGGCCCGCTCGGCCGTGCCATGTTCAAGAAGCTGAAAGTCTACGCAGGCGCTGAGCACCCTCACGCAGCCCAGCAGCCCAAAGAACTCGACATCTAACGGAAGGCGGATATGTCTGTAGCACAAAATTACGGTACTGGTCGCCGCAAATCATCCTCGGCTCGGGTTTTTATCAAGCCGGGAAGCGGTAACATCTCCATCAACGGTCGCACCATCGAAGATTTCTTTGGTCGTGAGACTCTGCAAATGATCGTTCGTCAGCCGCTGGTGGTTGCCGATTCCATGGATCGTTTCGATATCAAGATCACTGTTTCCGGTGGCGGTACCAGTGGCCAGGCTGGCGCTATCCGTCACGGCCTGACTCGCGCCCTGATGGATTATGATGAGACTCTGCGTCCGGCTCTGCGCAAGGCCGGTTACGTGACCCGCGACGCCCGTCGCGTTGAGCGTAAGAAAATCGGTCTGCGTAAAGCGCGTAAGCGTCCGCAGTACTCCAAACGTTGATCGGAACCCCGGTCATCGTTCCCAAAACCCGGCCTCAGTAGCCGGGTTTTTTTATATCCGTATGCTCCTGAAAAATTTTGATCTGGCGCAGTCTTGAGCCGGTGTCCGGACCTTTCCTGCTTGTAAGGACAGTGCAATTTCATTACCATTTCAGCGCTTACATTTTTGGGTTGTGAAGTCCTTTTCGAAGCGCAGTGCCGGCAAGCCGACTCTGTGCCTCGCCTGATGGGAGAAAACCATAATGAGTAATGGCGACGTGAGCCAAGGCCGGCGCCGATTCCTGATCGGTGCCACGTCCGTGGTAGGTGGTGTCGGCGTCGTCGGTGCAGCGGTTCCTTTCGTGGGTTCGTGGAACCCCAGCGCGAAAGCCGAAGCAGCTGGTGCACCGGTTACAGTCAATGTCGACAAGATCGAACCGGGTCAGCAAGTCACTATCGAGTGGCGGGGTAAGCCGGTCTGGATAATCCGGCGTACCGACACAATGTTGGAAAACATTGAGAAACTGAACGATGTGGTCAAGGATCCCCAGTCCGAAGAGCCGCAGCAGCCGTCCTACATCGACGGCCCTCTTCGCGCCATCCGGCCGGAGTTCGGTATCTATGTCGGTCTGTGTACCCATCTGGGTTGTGTGCCTTCCTATCGTCCTGAGGTGGCTCCTGCCGATCTCGGGGAAAACTGGTTGGGTGGTCTGTTCTGTCCGTGTCACGGGTCCCGTTACGACCTGGCAGGGCGGGTTTACCAGGGCCAGCCAGCGCCACTGAACCTTGAGGTGCCACCGTATCGTTTTGATGACGATTCGACCCTCACTGTTGGTCTGGATCCGGAGGCAGCGTAATGCAGAAACTGTTGAATTGGGTGGATGAACGTCTGCCAATCGTCGATGCCTGGAATAAACACCTGGCAAAGTATTACGCGCCCAAGAACTTTAACGTGTGGTACTTCTTTGGCTCCCTGGCCATGCTCGTTCTGGTTAACCAACTGGTAACCGGCATCTGGCTGACCATGAGCTACAACCCGACCGCTGAGGGTGCATTCAACTCGGTCGAATACATCATGCGTGATGTCGAGTGGGGTTGGCTGCTCCGCTACCTGCACTCTACGGGTGCTTCTGCCTTCTTCATCGTTGTCTATCTCCACATGTTCCGGGGCCTGATGTACGGCTCCTACCAGAAGCCGCGTGAGCTGATCTGGATCTTCGGCATGCTGATCTACCTGGTGCTGATGGCCGAAGCTTTCATGGGTTACCTGCTGCCCTGGGGGCAGATGTCTTACTGGGGTGCCCAGGTTATCGTCAACCTCTTTGGTGCCATTCCTGTCATTGGCGATGACCTGTCCCTGTGGATTCGTGGCGACTACCTGATTTCCGGTATCACCCTGAACCGCTTCTTCGCCCTGCACGTGGTGGCTTTGCCGATCGTTCTGCTGGGTCTGGTGGTGCTGCACATCCTGGCACTGCATGAAGTCGGTTCCAACAACCCGGACGGCATTGATATCAAGAAGAACAAGGACGAGAACGGTATCCCCAAAGACGGCATCCCGTTCCACCCGTACTACAGCGTGCACGACCTGGTCGGTGTTGCGGTGTTCTTCTTTATCTTCTTCATTGTGGTGTTCTACTTCCCGGAAATGGGCGGCCTGTTCCTTGAGAAACCGAACTTTGAACCCGCCAACCCGCTGAAGACCCCGGCCCACATTGCGCCTGTATGGTACTTCACCCCGTTCTACGCCATGCTGCGTGCGGTCACCGTGGACTTCCTTGGTCTGCCGGCCAAGTTCTGGGGCGTTGTTGTTATGGGTGGTGCCATTGCCATTCTGTTCGTCCTGCCCTGGCTGGACCGGAGCCCGGTTCGCTCCATCCGCTACAAAGGCTGGCTGAGCAAAATCTCCCTGACGGTATTCGCCATCAGCTTCGTTATCCTGGGGTATCTCGGTCTGGTTCCGGCCACTGAAGGTCGTACCATGGTGGCTCAGATCCTGACTGTGGTGTACTTCCTGTACTTCATTCTCATGCCGTTCTACACACGCATGGAGAAAACCAAGCCAGTACCAGAGAGGGTGACAGGATAATGAGAAAGCTGATTTTTGGTCTCGTTTTCGCGATCCTGCCGGCCATGGGGCTGGCAGCCGGCGGCGGAGCCGCACTCGACTCCATGGAGCCGGATCATACCAACAAGGAATCCCTGCAGCGTGGTGCGGCACTGTTCACCAACTACTGCATGGGCTGTCACTCGGCGGAATACGCCCGCTACAAGCGGGTGGCCGAAGACCTTGAGATCCCCATTGAGCTGTACGAGGAAAATCTCATCTTTACCGGTGCCAAGATCGGTGAGCTGATGAAGAATTCCATGAACAAGGATATGGCTGCAGACTGGTTTGGTGCGCCGCCACCCGACCTGACTCTGGAGGCCCGTCTGCGTGGTACCGACTGGGTATACTCCTATCTGCGCGGTTTCTACAAGGACGAGAGCCGGCCACTGGGCGTCAACAACGTTGTCTTTGACAAGGTGGGGATGCCGCACGTACTGGTTGGTCTTCAGGGCCTGTGTGCAGAAAAACCGCATATTGGCACAGAGCCGTCCATCGATCCGCTCAGCGGCAACGTAATGCACTCGGATGTCTGTGCAAACTACGCCATCGAAGGCTCCATGAGCGGCCCGGAATTTGATCAGGCCATGTGGGATCTGACCAACTTCCTGTCGTACATGGCCGACCCGATCAAGGTGGAGCGTGAGCGCCTTGGTTTGTTCGTGCTGATCTTTGTGGCTATCTTCTTCGTCTTTGCCTACCTGCTCAATCGCGAGTACTGGAAAGACGTACACTGAAGATTTGGGGTATAATCCCCTGCCGCTGATATCCAGCGGGCCCTATGGGTCCGCTGGTTTTTGCGTTTTCTGGAATGTTTCGGTTTTTAGAATCGTGAGGTAACTTTATGGGCGTTGTGACCAAACGGTCATCAATGACATTTTTCTCTGATCCCACCAGTCACTACAGCCACCGGGTGCGCATTGTGCTGGCAGAGAAGGGTGTTACCGTTGATATCGTGGATGTGGATCCGGATAACCCGCCGGCGGAGTTGGCGGATCTGAACCCGTACAACGCCCTGCCGACGCTGGTGGATCGTGATCTGGTTCTGTATGAGCCAAACATCATGATGGAATACCTGGATGAGCGTTTTCCCCATCCGCCGCTGTTGCCGGTTTATCCGGTAGCCCGGGCCAACAGCCGACTGATGATGCATCGGATCCAGAAAGATTGGTGCGGTCTGGTCGACCAGATTCTGGCTCAGCCCAATGCCAAGGCGTCGGAAGCGGCCCGGAAGGAATTCAAGGAAAGCCTGCTGGCCACCGCTCCGCTGTTTGGTGAGCTGCCGTTTTTCCTGTCTGAGGAATTCACCATCGTTGATTGCTGTATTGCCCCGATCCTGTGGCGTCTGCCGTCCCTGGGGATTGAGCTGGATGAAAAGCAGGCGAAGCCGATACAGAAGTACATGGAAAGCATCTTCGCCCGGGAAGGCTTCAAGGCGAGCCTCTCCGATCTGGAAGAGGACATTCGCAACTGACCGGTGCTTTCCCGGCAGGCGAAGTGGGAGTTTAGCCAGTGCCTGATATGACGATAACCATGACCTCCAGTCGGCCCTATCTGGTCCGCTCCCTGAATGAGTGGATTCTGGACAACGACTGCACTCCTTACATCGTGGTGGATGCCGGTGTCCAGGGAGTCCAGGTGCCGACGGAACACGTAGCCAATGGCCAGATTGTCCTGAACATCAGCCCCGGTGCGGTTCGTGGTCTGGTCATCGGCAATGGTGCGCTGGAATTCAGTGCCCGTTTCGGCGGTGTTCCCATGCAGGTGTTTATTCCGCTTCAGGCCGTCATTGCTATTTACGCCAAGGAGAATGGTGAGGGCATGGTATTCGGCAGTGAGCCGGGTTCGCCGGATCCGGAGGGACCGGGAGAAGGGCCGGATGATACCGATGGGCCAGAAGAAAGACCCAGCGGTCGACCCACACTCAAAGTGGTCAAGTAACAAAAAAGCCGGGAATTCCCGGCTTTTTTTGTATCTGAACGGCTGGTGGTATTGATCAGCCGCCGAAGAGCTTGTGGTCGATGAGGTCACAGATGGCGTTCAGGATCAGTAGTAGTATCGGTGTGGCCTCGTTGGGTGGCAGATCATTAAGCGCGAGCTCATGGTCATCCGGGTGCATCAGTGAGGTTATGTCGGATTTGGCCCGGGCACTGAGCACCACAATCATCATTTCCCGGTCATGGGCAGCTTGTATGGCCTGGATCAGGTTTGCCTTGTGGCCATCGTCCACCACAACAAGAAGCAGGTCGCCCGGCTTGCCAATAGCCCGTACCTGGCGGGAGAAGGTGTCGTTGAACCGGTTGTCCCGGCAGATGGCGGAGTAGGTGGTGGCATCCGCACCCAGGTTGATGGCCGGCAGGGCGGGACGCTCCTGGTCAAAGCGGGACAGTAGGGCGGTGCAGAAGTACTGAGCCAGCACATTGGCGTTGCCATTGGCGCAGGTGATGATTTTTCCATCCTGGAGCAGGGTGGCGACACAGGCATCGGCGGCCTTTTCGATGGCCGGGCTAACCGTGCTGGCGGCCTCGGCTGTATGCTCCATATGGCTGGCAAACCATTGACTGATTTTCTGTCCGGTGTCGGTCATGTCGTTGAATCAACTCGCTTGTATCGCGTTCTTTATCCAGTGTACCTGGTAGCGGCTGCGACGGCCTGGGCTGATGCCGACCACGTCAATACGGCTCAGGACGTTCCAGAGGCCGTTGCGGTGCAGATAATAGGCGGCGGCCCGCAGCAGACTCTTTTGTTTTTTCCATGAAATCGAACTGACTGGATCTACGAGTGCCTCCTGCTTGCGGTAGCGCACTTCAAAGAAGACCAGTACGTCGCCATCCATGCCGATCAGGTCAATCTCGCCGCCCCGGCTGAACACGTTGTGTTCCAGTATCCGAACGCCTTTTCGGGCCAGGTAGCGCGCAGCCACACCCTCGTAATGGTTTCCAATCTCTTTTCTGCCTTCCATGGCACTCCTGATGTCTCTTACTGAGTTTGGGTTTCGGTTTCCCGCTGTTCCTCCGCCGGCAATTCTGAACTGAGCAACTCGGGAACGCCGCCTTTTATCCTGGCCCAGAGTTGCTGGCGATGGATGGCGCCCTCGGGGGTCATGGTGAGGACGCCGGTCATGCCGTCAATGGAGGCATCGTCGATGCGTTGCAGCAGTACCAGGCGCTTGCTGAGCTGCCAGGCGTCAGCCCCCATGGCAAACAGTCGGCCAAGCTGGCCGTTTACTTTTCCGGGAAGGTGCTGGCTGGCTGCCGAGCGAAGCGGGAGCTCGGGTTCAAGTACCCATGGGATGTCAGTGAAAGTGATCCGGTTCAGGTCCCGGTCGCGGGTCGGGTTGGGGCTGCCCTCATAGATGATGGAGGGTGAATAAACCGGTAGGTCGCCGCCATAGTAAAACGCAAACAGAGGTTTGAACTGGCGGGCAATGGTTGGGGACGCCACCAGTACGATGCTCTGGGCATCCTGACGACGGCGCGGTTCGAATTCCACATTCATGCCGATGGTCCGTTCGACCCCAATGGCACGATCCCGGGACCGGGTAATGCCCAGCAGATCGGCCGTCACGGTGCGGAGGTTGTCCTCCCCCGAAAAGCGTTGAACATCCAGTAGCCGCAGTTGACGTTCGTTTGCTCGCGTTTGAAGGGCCTTCAATACCCGGTCGCCCCAGCCGCCCTCCGGGATCAGTACCAGAAGGTTCCGCAATTGCTTCTGTGCCAGCCGGTCAGCAATTTGCCTGGCTTCGTCTTCTGCCGAAAGGCCGTACTGATAGAGCCCGCTGGGCGGCTCCTTGTCCTCCGGGAGATAGTTCAGGCCAAGGACGGGAACGGGCAGGGTGTTCATCGCTGACAGTCCGGCCAGTGCTTCCTTTTCCAGAGGGCCAACAATCAGGTCAGTGCGGGTGTTGACCAGTTCCCGATAATGTTCCGCAAATGAAGCGTCGGAGGTGTCCAGAACGCGGATGTCGGTTTCCTCGCGGTCGACGGTTTCATCGCTGTAATAGGCTGCCAGGAAACCGTCCCGTATGGCCTTGCCGGCCGCGGACAGAGGGCCCTGGAATGGCAGTGCAAGGACAATGTGTTCTGGTCGGGACGTGGCGAGGTCAGCCAGTAGTGCCAGCTCGGTGGGCGGCACCTGGGCTGCCGGATGGCTGGGCCACTGATTCTGCCAGCGCCGGACGATACGCCCGCGGTCATCCAGACTGGTATCGGGAGCCTGCAGGTCTGATGCGAGTTTTAGCCAGCCTTCGGTTTCAAAGCCGATGGCCTGGTCGGCGGTCTGCTCGATGTCTGAGCGGCCGGCGCTTTTCAGGTATTGCCAGATCTGGTCATGCAGTGCCTGCGGCGCGATACCGCCATCGGTCTGGCCGAGCAGGATCAGGGTCGAGGCGGCGGCAACCGGTTCGCCAGCAAGTGCTTGGGTGTTTGCCTGCAGCCTGGCCGCTTTTGCCAGCAGGTTGTCCGGGTAGCGAAGAAAGTCATCCGCCGCCGCGTCGGCGGTCAGGGTCCGGGCCCAGTCCGCATCCTCCAGTTCGATGGCACTGGCCATCGCGAGCAGGCGCCGCTGATTTTCCAGGGGCTGGGGCAAGTTATCCAGTTGACTGCTGCGGAGCAGGGTTCGGGCTCCCTGGTGGTTGCCCCGGTCCTGGAACTCGCTGGCCATCCGTAGCAGAAAACGCTGGGCATTTGCCGGTTCGCTCTCGTCCTGTGCCAGTGCAAGGGCCTGCTCAGGCGTCTGGGCAACGTGTTGGTTCAGGTCGATGCCCGCGCAACCGCCCAGAAGCAGGACAATCAGGGTCACAATGGCCGGTTTGGGCAGGATGCTGCTTGATTTTGTCATGGCAGGCTCTTTGTCTCCGGATGATTGGGCTTGTGGTGCCAGGCATTAGCTGGCAAGTTTACCAGCTCCCGGCCCGATTCACATGACGCGGATGTCACAGCCAGTGTCTCGTGTCCCGTTTACCATCTGATTCCCGAGGCAGATCATGTCGGAGCAGCAATTATCCGGTTCTTCCGGTGGCGTTCTTTATATTGTCGCCACGCCCATTGGCAATCTGGGTGACCTTTCCGAAAGGGCCGGCCAGGTCCTGACCCGTGCAGATCGGGTGGCAGCCGAGGATACCCGGCACACCGGCAAGCTGCTCCAGCATCTGGGCATCAGCAAGCCGATGATCGCCCTGCATGATCACAACGAGCGGGACCGGTTTGTCCGGGTCATTGACGCGCTGCTCGCTGGCGAGGACGTTGCGCTGGTTTCAGATGCGGGTACACCCCTGATCTCCGATCCGGGCTATGTGCTCGTGCGGGAGGCGCGTGCTGCCGGTCTGCGTGTCTGTCCGGTGCCTGGCGCCTGTGCCCTGGTGGCGGGGCTGTCGGCCGCTGGTCTGCCGACCGATCGGTTCCTGTTTGCCGGGTTTCTGCCAGCCAAGCGGTCGGGACGCAAGGCTGCGCTGGAGGAATTTCGCGACCTGACGGCAACGCTGGTGCTGTACGAGTCCCCACATCGCATCCTGGATCTGTTGGCTGATCTGGTCGATGTTTTTGGACGGGAGCGTGAGTGCGTGCTTGGCCGCGAACTCACCAAGACCTTCGAAACATTTTATAGTGGGTCAGTCGCATCGGTGCTGGAAGACCTGAAGGCAGACCCCAATGGTGCCCGTGGCGAGTTTGTGGTGATGGTGCATGGTGCTGACCCGGTTGATCGGGAAGGTGCTGCAACACTGGACTCTGATCGCCTGCTGTCGCTTCTGATTCGCGAATTGCCAGTGAAAAAGGCCGCGCGGATTGTGGCTGAGGTCAGTGGTCTGGGCAAAAACGAGCTGTACCAGCGGGCGCTGGCAATCAAGGACGCGGGCGGGAATTAAAGAATGGCCGGTCACGCCGGGCTTGCATGGTGGCACCGGCCAGAGTATTGTCCCGATCGAGCTCGCCAGACAGTCGCCGCCGGTTTCGGCCGGGGGAGGAAAGTCCGGGCTCCACAGGGCAAGGTGCCAGGTAACGCCTGGGCGGCGCGAGCCGACGGAAAGTGCAACAGAAAGCATACCGCCTAAGCGCCTTCGGGCGCCGGTAAGGGTGAAACGGTGCGGTAAGAGCGCACCGCGTG
Organism: Marinobacter oulmenensis; assembly: GCF_014201735.1. Classification (GTDB taxonomy): domain Bacteria; phylum Pseudomonadota; class Gammaproteobacteria; order Pseudomonadales; family Oleiphilaceae; genus Marinobacter; species Marinobacter oulmenensis. The sequence goes on from NZ_JACHFE010000010.1 coordinate 14,752, forward strand.
GCTGGCAACAGTCCACGGCGATGGTAAACCCCACCTGGAGCAAGGCCAAATAGGAGTCCGATGGCGTGGCCCGCGCTGGACTCGGGTAGGTCGCTTGAGGTCTGTGGTGACGCAGACCCTAGATGAATGACTGTCCAAGACAGAACCCGGCTTACCGGCGAGCTCGATTTTTCCTTCCAATGACCGTCTATTCTCTTCGGGCGGTTTTTATATCCAAAAATTCTTGCATTCTAGACTCTGTCTTTAGAGTCTTTTGCAGGTAATTGTTTTTTCTCCCATTCTTTGTGAGGTTTTGCGCCTCCACTCGATCTCCCTTCTCTAAGTTGTTGTCCTGGAAAGAAGTTTTTCTCGTGTGACGCTGTCAGCGTCGCTTGCATTGTGATTTGCGTGTTTCTATAGTGTGCACAAGTGGGAAAAAGTGGTTTCTAGTGGTTAATAGTGGAATTTTCAGCCTTGGACACGGCATAAATGAGCAACTTTCTTGGCAGTCATGCCATCAATATGGACGCAAAGGGTCGCCTCGCGATCCCCGCAAAGGTGCGAGAGGAACTCGCACAGCTTTGTGGTGGCCGTATTGTTCTGACAGCCAATGCTGATGAAGAGCGCTGTCTGCTGTTGTACCCCGAGCCGGAGTGGGAAGAGCTTCGGCCGAAAATTGAAGCTCTGCCCAACATGAATAAAGCCGCCAGACGGTTGCAGCGTCTGTTGCTGGGGAATGCGGCACAGATGGAGCTGGATTCGGCTGGCCGTATTCTGGTGCCGCCGACATTGCGTGCCCACGCCCAGTTGGAGAAAAAGCTGATGCTGATCGGTCTGGGCAAAAAGCTTGAGCTCTGGAGTGAAGAGCGCTGGCTGGCATGGCTGGATGAGTCCTCGGATGACGAGGACATGCCGCCGGAAATGGAGGCCCTGTCGCTATGAGCGCGGCCGACAACGACCGGGAGCCGAAGCCTTTTGGTCATCGCTCGGTACTCCTGGATCTGGCTGTGGATTACCTCGTTACTGATCCGGCAGGGCGGTATGTGGATGCCACCTTCGGTCGGGGCGGTCACAGCCGGCTCATTCTGGAGCGTCTGGGCGCAGATGGACGGCTTATGGCCATTGATAAGGATCCTGAAGCCATTCGTGAAGCCCGTTCGATGGCATCGTCCGATGAGCGGTTCGTCTGGTTTCACGGGTCGTTTGCGGAACTCGGTGATGCTCTGGACGAGAAACAGTGGCCTGGGGTCGAGGGTGTGTTGATGGATCTGGGCGTCTCCTCCCCGCAGCTTGATGACGCTGCCAGGGGCTTTTCGTTTATGCGTGATGGTCCCCTGGACATGCGCATGAACCCGGAGCAGGAGCCCAGTGCCGCACGCTGGCTGGCGGAAGCCGACGAACAGGACATTGCGGGTGTGATCTGGCGATACGGTGAGGAGCGGTTCTCCCGGCGAATCGCCCGGCGGATTGTTGAGCGCCGGCAGGAGGAGCCGCTGGAAACCACCCGGCAGTTATCGGAACTGGTGGCCGAGGCTGTTCCGAAAAAAGAGAAACACAAGCATCCGGCGACCCGGACATTTCAGGCTATCCGGATATTCATCAACCGGGAGCTTGAGGATCTGGAGGTCGGTTTGAAAGCCGCGGTGGATCGTCTGGCGCCCGGTGGCCGGCTTGTGGTAATCAGTTTCCATTCCCTTGAAGACAGGCTGGTCAAGCGCTTCATGAGGGATCTGGCCCGTGGGCCGAAAATTCCCAAGGGCATCCCGGTGACGGCCGATCAGGAAGCTTCCGGGTACCGGCTTGTCAGCAAGGCGCTGAAAGCCGATGAACACGAAATTCAGGAAAATGTCAGGGCCCGCAGTGCAGTCATGCGGGTGCTGGAACGAACAGTCAACTAACGGATCGCGGGGAGTGCGACGCCATGGGCGCGGTAGCCATTGAACAACCGGTCAGGACCGGCCGGATAAACAAGCAGCGCGTAAGAGACGGTGTTGCCACGGCTGTGCGCCTGTCCAGGCAGGTGTTTGCGGCCCTGCGCGAGCCAAAGGTGCTGGTCACTCTGGCTCTGGTCCTGGTGCTGGCCGCATCCGCCATCGGTGTTGTCGCCAGCGCCCACCAGAACCGGGATCTGTTCAACAGCCTGACAGCGCTGCAGGAGCAGAGGGACGCCTATCAGCGTGAATGGAGTCAGTTGTTGCTGGAACAGAGCGCACTGAGTGCGCACGGGCGGGTGGAAAAGCTGGCAGCCGAACGCTTCGGCATGGTTGTGCCGGGACGCGAGGATATCGTGCTGGTGCCCCTGATGTCGCCGACGGCGGCAGGACAATAACGACAACCGACGCTCAGGGTGATCGATGACCGATCAGGGAAAGGGAACCAACAGCTGGAAGCAGCGTTTGGCGTCAGGCCTAAAGGCCTGGCGTTTTGCGTCTGTGCTGGGCGTGTTCCTGCTGGTTATGGCGGGCATCGGCTGGCGTCTGGTGGACCTTCAGGTTGTTGAAAATGACTTTCTGCGCAAGCAGGGGGATGTCCGTACCATCCGGATGGAGAGCATCGATGCTCATCGTGGAGTAATCACGGACCGTTACGGCGAGCCTCTGGCCGTGAGCACGCCGGTACAGACGATCTGGGCGAATCCCTCGCAAACCGACCCGGACGACCCCGGGCTGACCTCGCTCGCCGGCATGCTGGAGATGGATGAGGCCAGCCTCAGGCAGCGCCTGCGGGATTATTCCGGTCGGGAGTTTATCTACCTGCGCCGGAAGGTTCAGCCAGCGGTGGCGCGGGACGCGCTGGCGCTCGATATTGCCGGGATCTATGGCCGGCAGGAATACCGTCGCTATTACCCGGCTGGCGAAGTGACCGCTCACGTCGTCGGTTTCACCAACATTGATGAACATGGCCAGGAAGGCATTGAGCTGGCCTACAACCAGTGGCTGTCCGGTGAGCCTGGCCGCAAGCGTGTCATCAAGGACAACCGGGGCCGGGTGGTCAAGGACCTGAATCTGGTGCGTGATGCCCGTCCGGGCCGCGATCTGGAGCTGAGCATTGACCTTCGCCTGCAGTATCTGGCTTACCGTGAACTGAAGGCCGTGGTGGCGGCACACGAGGCTCGCGGCGGCACGCTGGTGATGCTCGACGTGGACAGCGGCGAGGTTCTGGCCATGGTGAATCAGGGCTCCTACAACCCGAATGACCGGTCGCAGCTGGTGGCGGAGAATCTGCGGAACAAGGCCATCACGGATCTGTTTGAGCCAGGCTCCACCATGAAACCCTTTACCGTGGCCGCAGCACTGGAGTCCGGCAAGTACAAGCCGGATACCATCGTCGATACTACGCCCGGTTATCGGCGGTTCGGTCGCTACACCATCCGGGATCACCGGAATTATGGCCCGATTGACCTGGGCGAAATCATTGTCAAATCCAGCAACGTGGGCGCCTCCAAGATTGCCAACGACCTTGGCGGCGAGGCTCTGCGCTCGTTCTATTCGCGGCTGGGACTGGGGCAGGCCACCGGTATCGGTTTCCCGGGTGAGGTTGTTGGCGTCCTGCCGGCGCGCATGAAATGGCGCCCGGTGGAAGAGGCCACGCTGTCCTATGGCTACGGCCTGAGCGTTAATGCCCTGCAACTGGCCCAAGCCTATATGGTGATTGCCAATGGCGGCATCCGCTATCCGGTCAGTCTGATTCGGGAAGAGGAACAGCCCCAGGGCCGGCGGGTCCTGTCCGAGCATGTGGCGGCCCAGGTCCGGGAAATGCTCAGGGGCGTGGTGGCCCGGGGTACCGGTGGCCGGGCCCAGCCGGGGCTGTACAGCGCCGGTGGCAAGACCGGCACTGTACACCTGGTGGGTGCCAGTGGCTACGAGGATAACGAGTACAAGGCCATATTTGCGGGCATGGCACCGATTGATCACCCGCAGATTGTAACGGTTGTGGCCGTTGATGCGCCGCAGTCCGGGCAATACTACGGCGGCGAAGTGGCCGCTCCGGTGTTTGCCCGGGTTATGGGTGACGCACTGCGACTGCTTAATGTGAAGCCCGAACTGGATGTCGACGGGGCGAAAGTGTCCCAGGCGTCATCCGGAGAGAGAGGTTAACGCCATGTGCATCACATCCATCAACGCGTTGCTCCAGGGGATTGTCGACGTCCCATCGGTATTCGATGTTGCGGTTCACGGTCTGCAGACGGACAGCCGGAACGTTGGGCCTGGCGATGCTTTCGTCGCGCTCTCGGGTGCAAACTCGCCGGCCGACCGGTACGTGGATCAGGCCATCGATGCCGGGGCAACGGCCATTATTCTCGAAGTGGACAGCGCCGGGCCCTGCTACGAACACCACAGTGCCCTGGTGGTTCCGGTTGAAGGCCTGAAAGGGCAGCTCGGGCGCATTGCCGCCCGTTTCTTTGAGCATCCCTCCCGGCACCTGAGAATGATCGGCGTCACCGGAACCAACGGCAAAACCTCGGTGACCCATTACATTTCCCAGCTTCTGAGAGACACGGGGACGCCTTGTGGCGTTCTGGGGACTCTGGGTTACGGCATGCCCGGTCATATGCAGCCGGCCAGCCACACCACGCCGGATGTGGTCCAGATCAATCGCGTGCTGCATCAAATACACGCTGATGGCGGGCGTGCGGCCGTAATGGAGGTTTCGTCGCATGCGCTGGATCAGGGGCGCATTGACCGGGTTCACATGACCGGTGCCGTTTTCACCAACCTGACTCGGGATCACCTGGACTACCACGGCAGCATGGCGGCCTATGGCGAGGCCAAGGCCCAGCTGTTTCTTCGTGAGGACCTTCACTTCGCCGTGATCAACGCGGATGACCCATTTGGGCGCCAGCTCCACGAGCAACTGGAAGGTCAGTGTGACCGGGTCCGCTACAGCCTGCACGAGGCCCAGGTTGAGCTCTGGTTGCGGGAATTCGAGCCGGTTGAAACCGGATTCCGGGCACAGGTGGATGGCCAGTGGGGACCGTTTGAATTGCAGGTGCCGCTGCTGGGCAGTTTCAACGCCTCGAACGTGCTTGCGGCGATGGCCACCGTTCTTACCCTGGGCGTTCCCCTGGAGCGGGCAACGGATGCCGCCACGCGCCTGGTGCCGCCACCGGGCAGGCTGGAACGCTTTACCGATAGTCAGGGGTGTCAGGTCGTGGTGGATTACGCCCATACGGCAGACGCGCTGGCCAATGCGCTGGCGGCGCTGCGCCCTCACGTGACTGGCAGGCTGATCTGTGTGTTTGGGTGTGGCGGCGATCGCGATACCGGCAAGCGTGCCGAAATGGCCCGTGAAGCCGAGCAGGGCGCCGATGTGGTGATCGTGACCGATGACAATCCACGCACGGAAGATCCGGAGCGCATCGTACGGGATATCGCCGCAGGCTTCTCAGGCCCGGGCGCCTACCAGGTGATTCATGACCGGGCCACCGCCATTGCCTGGGCGATTGACAGTGTTGAGCCGGGAGACCTTGTGCTGATTGCCGGTAAAGGGCATGAAGCCTACCAGGATGTTGGCGGCCAACGCCTGCCGTTCAGTGATGCCGAACAGGTGCGTAGCCGCTTGCACCTGAACGGAGGTGTGGCATGATGCGCGCCCTTTCGCTGACCGAGGTCCGGGAATGGCTGGCGGCGACGCTGGCAGGCCCGGCCCTGTCGGCGGACGAATGCCTGTTCGAAGGGATCAGCACCGATACCCGCTCGGTGGCACCGGGGCAGCTGTTTGTGGCGCTTCGGGGTGAGCGTTTTGATGGCCACCGTTTCCTGGCCCAGGCCAGGGCATCGGGGGCTGTGGCGGCCGTTGTGGATACCGCTGATGCGTCGGTGGATCTGCCACAGCTGGTGGTGGGCGATACCGTCGAAGCCCTGGCCGCACTGGCGTCAGCCAACCGGGATCAGAGCCAGGCGGAACTGGTCGCGGTGACTGGCAGCAGTGGCAAGACAACGGTGCGTCAGATGGCGGCTGCAATCCTGGCGCGTATGGGGCCAACCCTGGCGACGGAAGGCAATCTGAATAACCACATCGGAGTACCGCTGACGATGTTCCGGCTGTCACCGGAACATCGCTATGGCGCCGTTGAGCTGGGTGCCAGCGGGTTGGGCGAGATTGCGCACACTGTGGCTGTGGTGAAGCCGAAAGTGGCGATTCTGACCAATGCTGGCCAGGCCCATCTCGAAGGCTTTGGCAGCTATCAGAACGTTGTCCTGGCCAAGGGCGAGATTATTGAGGGTGTCGGCGTCGATGGCGTGGTTGTTCTCAACCGTGACGACCCCGCTTTCGATCAGTGGCGCCAGCGGGCCGGTGACCGGACCGTGCGCAGTGTCTCCTGCCAGGCTCATCCCGATGCGGATTACCGCGCGGAGCTGGTCGCCAGTACGGATCAGGGGCTGGAGATAAAGGCTGAAGGCCCGCAGGGGTGGCGCTGTCATTTCCGCGTGCCGTTGCCCGGCGCTCACAATGCCATGAACGCCATGCTGGCCGTCGCTGCCTGTCGGGCACTGGGTGCCGAAGATGATCAGATCCTCCAGGGCCTGGCTGGTCTGCAGCCGGTGGGCGGGCGGTTACAGGTGTTCAGGCTGACCGATGAGCTGACCGTGATCGATGACAGTTATAACGCCAACCCGGCATCCATGCGCGCGGCGCTGGATGTCCTGGCCGCCTATTCCGGTCAGCGGATAGCGGTGCTGGGTGGCATGGGAGAGCTGGGCGAACAGTCGGCTCTCCTGCATCGTGAAGTAGGCGCCTATGCCCGTGATAAAGGGATTGAGCGTCTGCTGACCGTTGGGGCCGGAGCCAGAGGTTACGCCGAAGGTTTCGGTAAACAAACAGAACAGTTGCAGAGTCATGAGCAGGCCGTTGCCGCCCTGGTTGAACAAACGACCGGGCCGATGACGATTCTGGTCAAGGGCTCCCGCAGTTCCGCCATGGATCTGGTGGTGGATGGGATTCGGAAGAAGGTGACAAGCACATGCTGCTCTGGCTGACAGAGGTTCTTTCTCAATATTTTTCCGCACTGACGGTGTTTCAGTACCTGACCCTGCGCGGAATACTGGGCATTCTGACCGCCCTGCTGATTTCGCTGCTGATCGGGCCCCTGATGATCCGCAAGCTCAGCCAGTACCAGATCGGTCAGGCGGTGCGGGATGACGGCCCGCAGACGCATTTGAGCAAGGCGGGTACGCCGACCATGGGCGGTGCGCTGATTCTGGTGGCGATTGCCATTTCCACCCTGCTGTGGGCGGATCTGAGCAACCGGTATGTCTGGGTTTCCCTGCTGGTCACCCTCCTGTTCGGTGCCATTGGCTGGATCGACGACTACCGCAAGGTCGTTGAGCGCAACCCCCGGGGGTTGCCGGGCCGATGGAAATACTTCTGGCAGTCAGTGATCGGGGCGACCGCGGCAGTGGTGCTCTATTTCAGTTCGGCGCTGCCCCAGGAAACCTCGCTGTATCTGCCGTTCCTGAAGAACGTGTCCCTGACCCTTGGCCCCGTGATGTTCATCCTGCTGACGTATTTCGTGATTGTCGGGAGTAGTAACGCGGTGAACCTGACCGACGGTCTGGATGGGCTGGCGATCATGCCTACCGTGATGGTGGCCGGAGCGCTGGCGATCTTTGCCTATCTCTCAGGCCACGTTCAGTTCGCCAATTATCTGCTGATTCCTCACCTGCCGGGCACCGGGGAACTGATTATTTTCTGCGGCTCACTGGTGGGCGCGGGGCTGGGCTTTCTCTGGTTCAACACCTATCCGGCTCAGGTGTTCATGGGGGACGTTGGCGCCCTCGCGCTCGGGGCGGCCCTTGGGGTGGTCTCGGTCATCGTCCGCCAGGAAATTGTGCTGTTCATCATGGGCGGTGTGTTCGTGATGGAGACCATTTCGGTGATTCTTCAGGTGCTGTCCTTCCGGCTCACCGGCCGGCGGATTTTCCGGATGGCGCCGTTGCACCACCATTTTGAGCTTAAAGGCTGGCCCGAGCCGCGCGTCATCGTGCGATTCTGGGTCATTACCGTTGTTCTTGTACTGATTGGCCTGGCCAGTCTGAAGATACGATAGGGCATTACGTCGGCTATGAGTGTCATTGTTTCGGATCGTCGCACATTGATCGTAGGGCTCGGTAAGACCGGGCTTTCCTGCGTGCGCCATCTGTCCGGACAGGGGCGGGAGGTGGCTGTAGCCGACAGTCGCCTGCAGCCGCCGGGGCTCGATGAGCTGCGCTCACGGTGGCCGGATGTGCCGGTTTACCTGGGGGAATTTGAGGCCGAACGGTTCAGCGGTTTCAACGAACTGGTGGTCAGCCCCGGCATCAGTATTGCCGAGCCGGCTATCAAGGCGGCAGCAGAGCAGGGCGCGCGCATTCGCGGCGATATTGATCTGTTTGCCGAGGCAGCGGACGCCCCGATTATTGCCATCACCGGTTCGAACGGAAAAACCACGGTAACCACACTGGTGGGCGACATGGCCCGGGCAGCCGGGCGCCGGGTCCAGGTGGGCGGCAACATCGGTACGCCGGCCCTGGACCTTCTGGGGCAGGGGGCGGATCTCTATGTTCTGGAGCTGTCCAGTTTCCAGCTGGAAACCACCGAGGAGCTGGGCGCGCTGGCGGCCACCGTGCTGAATGTCAGCGATGACCACATGGACCGTTATCCCGACAAGATGGCCTATTACCAGGCCAAGCAACGCATTTACCGGGGCTGCCGGAATGCCATCGTGAACCTGGATGACGCCCTGAGCACGCCCATGGCCATGGACAGCATCCGGTTCCTGTGTTTCGGCTTCAACCGGGTCAATCCCGAAACCTTCAGTACCCGGGATGACGAGCACGGCACCTGGATCACGTTCGGCCTGGACAACCTGTTGCTGGCCAGTGAGCTGAAGCTGATGGGGCTTCACAACCTCAGTAATGTCATGGCGGCACTGGCACTGGGGCATGCGGCCGGGTTGCCCATGGACGTCATGCTGGAGGTGGCCCGTGCCTTCCGGGGATTGCCGCACCGGTGTGAGTTCGTGCGCACCCTCAACGGGGTGGATTACATCAATGATTCCAAGGGTACCAATGTGGGCGCCACCGTGGCGGCCATCGAAAGCCTGGTGCCCGATCATGGCAGGATCGTGTTGATTGCCGGTGGTGAAGGCAAAGGCGCCGATTTTCATCCTCTGCAGGAACCGGTTGCCAGCTGCTGCCGGTCGGTTGTGCTGATCGGGCGTGATGCCGGGCTGATGGAACAGGCGATCGCGAAGCGCGTGCCGGTCACCCAGGCGGAGTCCCTCGCCGATGCCGTGTCGGCCGCAGCAGAGCAGGCCCATGAAGGGGATCGGGTTCTGTTTTCTCCGGCCTGCGCCAGCTTCGACATGTTCCGTGATTACGGTGAGCGGGGTGACTGTTTCCGTTCACTGGTGGAGGCGCGCTGATGGCCATGACCATGAATGCACACGGTCAGTTGATCCGGCGGGGCGAGATTCAGCCGCTGCCGGTACTGGTGGTGACGTCGGTGGCGTTGCTGGTGGTCGGCGTGGTGATGATTTCCTCGGCCTCCATGGATATGGCCGCAGCTACCGTCGACAACGCCTATTACTACGTCATTCGCCAGGTGATCTTCGCCTTGCTTGGCTGTCTGGCTGCACTGGTTGCCGTCAATGTGCCTATCGCCTGGTGGGAACGCAGTGGCTGGCTGCTTCTGGGCGTCGGCCTGCTGGTGCTGATTCTGGTGCTGACCCCACTGGGCCGGACCGTTAACGGCTCCACCCGCTGGATTCCCATGGGGCTGTTCAATGTCCAGGTATCCGAGGTGGCGAAGCTGTGCCTGATCGCCTATCTGGCCGGCTATGTTGTGCGCCGCCGCGAGGAACTGCTGAATACCTGGCCCGGTTTCCTGAAACCGTTGCTGGTGCTTGGTCTGGCCTCCATGCTGCTGGTGATTCAGCCGGACTTCGGCGCCACCGTGGTACTGGTCAGCGCCGCCGCCGGCATGATCTTCCTGAGTGGGGTCCGGTTGACCCGGTTCATGCCCCTGATCGCCATTCTGGCGGGGCTGGGAACACTGCTGGTCGTTACCCAGCCCTATCGTCTGAAGCGGGTGGTCAGTTATCTGGATCCGTGGAAAGACCAGTTTGACAGTGGTTACCAGTTGACCCAGTCGCTGATTGCCTTTGGCCGGGGTGAATGGTCGGGCGTGGGCCTGGGTAACTCCGTGCAGAAACTGTTCTATCTGCCGGAGGCCCACACGGACTTTATCTTCGCCATCATCGCCGAGGAATTCGGTCTGCTGGGTTCACTGCTGGTAGTGATGCTGTTCACCGCACTGGTGGTCAGCGGTTTCACCATTGCCCGTCGGGCAGAAAAAAACGGCATGCCCTTTGGTGCCTGCTTCAGCTATGGCATTTCCCTGCTGATTGGTCTGCAGGCCGGTATCAACATGGCGGTCAGCACCGGGTTGCTGCCGACCAAGGGGCTGACTCTGCCCCTGGTGAGTTACGGCGGCTCCAGCCTGATGGTGACCTGCGTGTGTATTGGTGTACTGGCACGGGTGGAAATGGAGCGGCTGGACCGGCTGCGGATGTCGGCGACAGCGCCCCAAAAACGGGGAGGTGCGTCATGACCACCCCCCGGCGTTTTCTGATCATGGCTGGCGGTACCGGTGGGCACGTGTTCCCGGCGCTTGCCACGGCCCGGGCGCTGCAGGCTCAGGGGCACGACGTGCATTGGCTGGGAGCCAGCGGCGGCATGGAAGAGCGTCTGATCGGCCAGACCGATATACCTCTGTCGCTGATTCATATTTCCGGGCTGCGTGGCAAAGGCAAACTGGCATTGCTGGCGGCTCCCTTCCGGCTGATGCGGGCGCTGGGCGAAGCCTGGACCCTGTTACGCCGGATCCAGCCGGATTGTGTGATTGGCATGGGCGGCTTCGTGACCGGCCCCGGAGGCGTCGCAGCCTGGATGCAGAAGCGGCCACTGGTGATTCATGAACAGAACGCCATTGCCGGCATGACCAACCGCTGGCTGACCCGTTTCGCCGGCACGGTGCTGGAGGCGTTTCCCGGCAGTTTTGGTGAACAGGTCGTGACCCGCTGTACCGGTAACCCGGTGCGCCATGACCTGGCCGCATTGCCGGAACCGGAGCAGCGTCTGGCCCGGCGCGAGGGGGCCATGCGGTTGCTGGTTGTAGGCGGCAGTCTGGGCGCCCGGGTGTTCAATGAGCAGGTGCCCGAGGCTCTGGCCCTGATGTCCCCGGAACAACGGCCGGAGGTGCGCCACCAGTGTGGTGAGAAAAATCTGGAGGATGCCCGTGCCGCCTACGAAAAAGCAGGTGTACAGGCGTCGGTCGAGCCATTTATTGCCGATATGGCAGAAGCCTACGAATGGGCGGACCTGGTGCTGTGTCGTGCTGGCGCCCTGACCATTTCCGAGCTGTGCGCCGTGGGCGTCGGGGCCATTCTGGTGCCTTTCCCTCATGCGGTCGATGACCACCAGACCCATAACGGTCAGCACATGGTGAAAGCCGGTGGCGCCCTGATGGTACCCCAGCCACAACTGACGCCTGAGGGTCTGGCCGAGAGTCTTGGGGAACTGTCTGGCAACCGTGAAAAAGTGATGAATATGGCGAAGGCCGCCCGCTCGCTGGCCCGCCCTGATGCAACGGAGAGAGTCGTGAATTACTGTCTGGAGGCCGCCAATGGCTGATGCAACCAATCCGCCACTGGTCTATCAGGTGCCCGAAATGCGCCGGATCCGCCACATCCATTTCGTGGGTGTTGGTGGCGCTGGTATGAGTGGTATTGCCGAGGTTCTGAAGAACCAGGGCTATGAAGTGTCCGGGTCCGATATCAAGGACAGTGCGGTCACCGGTCGCCTGCGGGCAATGGGCGTTGAGGTGCATATCGGCCATCGCGCCGGCAACAGCGACAAGGCGGACGTGGTCGTGGTTTCGTCCGCCGTTTCCGAGGATAACCCGGAGGTCTCGGCGGCCCGTTCCCGGCGTGTGCCCATTGTGCCGCGTGCCGAGATGCTGGCGGAGATCATGCGTTACCGTCACGGCATCGCGGTGGCCGGAACCCATGGCAAGACCACTACTACCAGCCTCATCGCCTCGGTGCTGGGCGAAGCCGGTCTGGACCCGACATTTGTCATCGGCGGCAAGCTGAACAGTGCCGGCACCAATGCCCAGCTGGGCGGCTCCCGGTACCTGGTGGCAGAGGCTGACGAGAGCGATGCGTCGTTCCTGCACCTCACGCCGGTGATCTCTGTGGTGACCAACATTGAAGCCGACCACATGGACACCTACGGCGGTGATGTCGAGAAACTCAAGCAGACGTTTGTGGAGTTTCTGCACAACCTGCCTTTCTATGGCGTGGCGGTGATGTGTGTCGATGATGCCTATGTTCGCGAGATCATCCCCCGTATCTCCCGGGCCATCATCACCTACGGCATCGATAACCCGGAGGCCGACTATCGGGCCGAAGAGATTGTCTCCGATGGCCTGAAAACCCGTTTTGTCGTCCGTCGCCCCGGTGGCCGCCCGGACCTGAGCGTTGAGCTGCGCATGCCGGGCCGGCATAACGTGCTGAATGCACTGGCCACCATTGCCGTGGCCACGGACGAAGGTGTCGATGATCAGGCCATCTGCCGGGGACTGGCCGGGTTTGCCGGCGTTGGTCGCCGATTCCAGATCTATGGCGAGTACCAGTTGTCGGAGGGCTCGGCGACCCTGGTGGACGATTACGGACACCATCCCACGGAAGTGGAAGCGGTTATCCGGGCGGCCCGTGAAGCCTGGCCCGGCCGCCGGCTGGTGATGCTGTATCAACCGCACCGGTATACCCGGACACGGGATCTGTACGAGGACTTTGTGCGAGTGCTGTCCGAGGTCGACGGCCTGCTGCTCATGGATGTGTATCCGGCAGGTGAGCCGGCGATCCCGGGAGCCGATGGCCGGGCCCTGTGCCGCAGTATCCGGCAGCGTGGCAAGGTGGAACCGGTGTTCGTGGAGAGTAATGACGGTATTGAACATCTGCTGGCGAACATCCTGCAGGATGGCGATCTCCTGATTACCCAGGGGGCCGGTGATGTCGGCGGTGTTGCTGCGCGGCTGGCCGCGGCGGGAGTGACAACCGATGAGTGAACCGATGCATACCGCCGCACAGGATTATCAGGCACCACCGGAACTGGTGAAGGCGCTTGGGCGTGTTGCTGTGTTCATGGGTGGCGATTCCGCCGAGCGGGATGTGTCCCTGAAAAGTGGCCGGGCGGTGCTCAGCGCACTTCAGACGGCGGGTGTCGATGCCCATGGGGTTGACGTCCAGGGCTGTCTTCTGCGGACAGTGGAGGCCCCCGATTTTGACCGGGTGTTCATTGCCCTGCATGGCCGGGGCGGAGAAGACGGTACCATCCAGGCAATTCTGGGGCAGGCCGACATTCCCTATACCGGCAGTCAGGTACTGGCCTCGGCCCTGGCCATGGACAAGCTGCGGACCAAGTACGTGTTTGAGGGCTGTGGTCTGCCGACACCGCCTTTCCGGGCCATGACGTCCGAGGCGGAAGCGGCTGACGTGGTGTCCGCGCTGGGCGTGCCGCTGAGTGTAAAACCGGCTCATGAAGGCTCCAGCATCGGTATCCGCAAGGTCTATAACGCGGCGGAGCTGGCTGAGGCCTACCGGGGCGCAGCGGAGCTCGATGACTTGGTGCTCGTGGAGAAGTGGGTTGAAGGCCCCGAGTTCACGGTCAGCCTGTTGCAGGACCGGGCGTTGCCGGCCATCGGACTGAGTACGGACCATGATTTCTACGATTATGACGCCAAATACCTGACTGACGACACCAACTACCGGATTCCCTGCGGCCTTGCGCCGGAGGATGAGCTGCGGCTGCAACAGCTGGCTCTGGAAGCCTTTCGGGTTGTTGGCTGCCGTACCTGGGGCCGGGTGGACATCATGCAGGACGCGGATGGCGAATTCTGGCTCCTGGAAGTGAACACCGTGCCGGGTATGACCGATCACAGCCTGGTGCCCATGGCGGCAAGAGCCGCGGGCATCAGTTTTGAGGAACTGGTGGTGCGCATACTCAGGGATACCCTGACGGAGGACGTGCATGCTTGAAACACTGCTGATCCGGAGTCGGGCGGTACCGCCCGAGCCGCCCCGGCGAAGGGGAGCAACCTCCCTGGAGCCAGGGCGGGACCGGTTCGGGGTGTTGAAAGCGGTGCTCTCGGCCGTGCCCTGGCTGCAGGTGGGCCTGGGGCTGACGGTGTTGTTGCTGGCGGCAATGCTGCCATGGGCCGGGGACCGGCTGCTGGCCGCGATGGATCAGCAGATCCTGGCGGTGGATGTCGATGGCAACTTTGTGGGTGAAAGCCGGGTCGGCATTGAACGGGCGGCCAGCGCCTGGATTGGTAAAAGCTATTTCGCCACCGACCTGGCGGAAATCAAGGCCGAACTGGAGCAGCGCCCATGGGTGGCCTCGGCTGCAGTCAAACGGGTCTGGCCGGGCCGACTGGAAATTGACATACGGGAACGCAAGCCGCTGGCGTACTGGACGGATGGTCGGCTGGTCAGCCGCTCGGGCGAGCTGTTTTCGCCCCCGAATCCGGAAGTGGCGGGAAGCCTGCCGCGACTGGCGGGGCCGGATGAGCGGGTCCGCGAAGTCATTGATATGGCGCGCAGCATGAGCGAGCGGCTGGTGGACTACGGGCTGGGGTTTGCCAGCCTGGAACTGGAACAGCGGGGCGCCTGGACCCTGAGCCTGAGCAACGGTATCGAAGTGGTGCTGGGGCGGGACCAGGTACAGAAGCGCTTCGAGCGGTTCATCACGGTTTATGAAGACCGTCTGGCTTCGAGAGTCGACGAAGTCAGCCGGATTGATGCCCGCTACTCCAATGGGGTGGCGGTGCAGTGGAAGGCGGATGCGGCCGGAGCCGCTCCGAAATCCTGATAATGATTAACTCGAACCTGGGGTTTGGTGAAACACATGTCATCGGTTGATACGGAAAACATGATTGTCGGCCTGGATATCGGCACCTCGAAAGTGGTGGCGATCGTCGGCAAACGCAAGATGGATGGCACCATCGAAGTGGTCGGTATCGGTTCCCATCCGTCCCGCGGTCTCAAGCGTGGCGTGGTGGTCAATATCGAAACCACGGTGCAGGCCATTCAGCGCGCGGTGGAGGAAGCCGAGTTGATGGCAGGCTGCCGGATTCATTCGGTCTATGCCGGTATCGCCGGTAGCCATATCAAGAGCCTGAATTCTCACGGGATCGTTGCGATCCGGGACCGGGAAGTGACTCAGGCCGACATTGACCGGGTGATTGACGCAGCCCAGGCGGTGGCGATTCCGGCGGACCAGAAAATTCTGCACATCCTGCCCCAGGAGTTTGTCATCGATAACCAGGAGGGCATCAAAGAGCCCATGGGCATGTCCGGGGTGCGCCTGGAAGCGAAGGTCCACCTGGTGACCTGTGCCGTCAATGCTGCCCAGAACATTGAAAAATGCGTCAAGCGCTGTGGCCTGGAAGTGGACGACATCATCCTGGAACAGCTGGCCTCCAGCCACGCCATCCTCACGGAGGATGAAAAGGAGCTGGGGGTCTGCGTGGTGGACATCGGCGGTGGCACCACCGATATCGCCGTGTTCACCGGCGGCGCGATTCGTCACACCGCGGTGATCCCGATCGCCGGTGATCAGGTGACCAATGACATCGCCATGGCGCTGCGCACGCCGACGCAGAACGCCGAAGAAATCAAGATCAAGTATGCCTGCGCGCTGACACAGCTGGCCGGCGCGGACGAAACCATCAAGGTGCCGAGTGTCGGCGACCGGGCGCCCCGGGATCTGTCCCGCCAGGCCCTGGCTGAGGTGGTTGAGCCCCGTTATGAAGAGCTGTTCACCCTGGTGCAGTCCGAACTGCGCCGCTCGGGATTCGAGGACATGATCCCGGCAGGCATCGTGATCACCGGCGGCTCGTCCACCATGGAGGGCGTGGTGGAGCTTGCCGAGGAGATCTTCCACATGCCGGTACGGCTTGCCAGTCCGCAGGCTGTCGCCGGTATGACGGAAGTGGTCAACAACCCGATTTACTCCACCGGAGTGGGCTTGTTGATTCACGGGTTCCGGCAAATGGATCTTGGCCAGGAACCGCCGCTCAAGGGTGAGGATGCTCCCTCACTGGTTGAGCGTATGAAAGCCTGGTTCACCGGTCATTTCTGATCGGTAATCAGGAAGCTGTACACGAAGGTATCTCGAAAACGACACAATGATCTGTACAACCGGTGCGGATAGACCGGTCACAGCACGAAGGAGTAGGGGAAATGTTTGAACTAGTTGATAATGTTCAGCAAAACGCAGTTATAAAAGTCGTCGGTGTTGGCGGTGGCGGTGGTAACGCCGTACGCCACATGCTCAACAGCGACGTGGAAGGCGTGGAGTTTATCTGCGCCAATACCGATGCCCAGGCACTTACTGACCTGGACGCTCGTCAGGTTATCCAGCTTGGCGGTGCGATCACCAAGGGGCTGGGCGCAGGTGCCAATCCTGAGATCGGGCGCCAGTCCGCTCTGGAAGACCGGGACCGTATTGCCGAGGCCCTGAGCGGTTCCGACATGGTCTTCATCACCGCCGGCATGGGCGGCGGTACCGGCACCGGCGCTGCGCCTATCGTGGCTGAAGTGGCGCGCGAACTGGGCATCCTGACCGTAGCGGTCGTCACCAAGCCGTTCCAGTTTGAAGGTGGCAAGCGCATGAGCGTTGCCGAAGCCGGTCTCCAGGAACTCGAAGAGAATGTCGACTCCCTGATCACCATCCCGAACGAAAAACTGCTGGCGGTGATGGGCAAGAAAACCAGCCTGCTGGATGCCTTTGCCTCTGCCAACGATGTTCTGCTGGGCGCGGTTCAGGGTATTGCTGACCTGATTACCCGCAACGGCATGATCAACGTCGACTTTGCGGATGTGAAAACCGTAATGTCCGAGATGGGCATGGCGATGATGGGTACCGCCCGCGCCACTGGCGAGAACCGGGCTCAGGAAGCCGCCGAGGCCGCCATTCGCAGCCCGCTGCTCGAGGACATCAACCTGCAGGGCGCCAAGGGCATCCTGGTCAACATCACTGCGGGTATGGATCTCAACCTGGGCGAATTCTCCGAGGTTGGCGATATTGTGCGCGAGTTTGCCTCCGAGTCCGCGACAGTGGTTGTAGGTACCGTGATCGATCCGGAAATGACCGACGAGCTGAAAGTGACCGTTGTGGCCACTGGCCTCGGCGGCGATCGGGAAAAGCCCACCAAGGTAGTGGACAACACCCGGACACTCGACGGCACCACCGACTACAACCAGCTTGACCGTCCGGCGGTACTGCGCAGGCGCGCCGTGTCCCAGGGCAATGTCGCGCTGGACCAGAGCAAGGAAAAAGAAGAGCAGGGCGTGGACTATCTCGATATTCCCGCATTCCTGCGTCGTCAGGCAGACTGATAAACTTTCGTCTTATTGCTCGAATTGAGATAAGGCGGACTGACCATAACCGATGACTATGTCACGTATTTAATGAAAGTCATTCTGGTTAAATGGTACTCAGTCTGGAATTCTGATATTCTCGCCGGCAAGATTTTTGTCGAGAATATCGCTTTTTTGTGACGGAATGATGAACCGATGATCAAGCAACGGACACTCAAAAACACCATTCGTGCGACTGGTGTTGGCCTGCACTCCGGGGAGAAGGTGTACCTCACCCTGAAGCCGGCTCCTGTCGACTCGGGGATCATTTTCCGCAGGGCGGACCTGGATCCGGTCGTTGAAATCCGGGCCTGCGCGGAGAATGTTGGCGAGACCATGCTGTCCACGACGCTGGTAAAAGACGGTGTCCGTGTGGCAACGGTAGAGCACCTGCTCTCTGCCATGGCGGGTCTCGGTATCGATAACTGCTATGTGGAACTGAGCGCGGCGGAAGTGCCCATCATGGATGGTTCTGCCGGTCCGTTCGTGTTCCTGCTGCAGTCGGCTGGTATTGCCGAGCAGGAAGCGGCCAAGCGCTTTATCCGCATCAAGCGGGAAGTGACCATCGAGGAAGACGACAAGAAAGCCACCTTCCTGCCGTTTGAAGGCTTCAAGGTGAGCTTTGGTATCGACTTCGATCACCCGGTCTTCAAGGGTCGGGCCCAGACAGCGACCGTGGATTTCTCCAGCACCTCCTTCGTCAAGGAAGTGTCGCGCGCACGGACCTTCGGTTTCATGCGTGACATCGAGAAACTGCGGTCGATGAACCTGGCGCTGGGTGGCAGTGTCGACAACGCCGTTGTTGTTGACGACTACAAGATCCTGAACGAAGACGGCCTGCGCTACGACGACGAGTTCGTCAAGCACAAGGTCCTGGACGCCATCGGTGATCTGTACCTGCTTGGTAACAGCCTGATTGGTGAGTTCCGCGGTGTGAAATCCGGTCACGACCTGAACAACAAGCTGCTGCGCAAGCTTCGGGCGGAAGAGGATGCGTGGGAAGTGGTCACCTTCGATGACGAAGCCACGGCCCCGATTTCCTATATGAAACCCGTGCTGGCGGCTCAGGCCTGAGGCAGGACGCCTCAGTCCCGGACGTGGCTTGCGAGTTTTTCGAGAACCTCGCGTAGAGCTTTATCCTTCGTGTGCCCGGCTTCCTCTTTGAGGAGCCGGGCATTTTCGTTACTGAGCGGTGCCTTTTCCGGCTTTCGGGTGTGTCGGAAGCGCGGCGGGCTCACTTTGATGCGGACCTTCCAGGCATACTGGAAAGGTTCATGCTGCCTCAGCGCCGCCATGATTTCGTGCTGGCGGAAACGCAGTTGCGTCGCCTTGCCGGCATTGTCGGTGGAGAGCACCAGTTCCCCTTCCCGATAACTGACAAAACGTGTGCCCGGGGCCAGTCCGTCCGGAATGGCCGACATCACCAACTGTTCTGCCCGGCTGTGCAGTTCCGCACGTTCAATCAGGCCCTGCAGGCGGGCGCCGGTACCGCCACCACCGGAACCGAAAACCTTTCTGTGATCGCTGTTGTCGTTCATTACCTGTCAGTTCTTCGTGCACCCAGAGAGTCCGGGTCAGGGTTTGCCTGCCCGGGAAATGACATCAGCATAACAGAAGCCTGTCTCTGCGGGCCTCTACCTTTTGTCCTGTCGTTAAATAAGGTTAGAATGCCTGCTTCACTCCGTTTAACTTAAGAAGCAGTGGTCTATGTTCACAAAGCTTGCAACGAAGATGTTCGGCAGTAAGAATGCCAGGGAAATCAAGAGGATGCGCAAGGTTGTTGCGCGCATCAATGACCTTGAGGAACAGTTTGGCGCATTGTCGGATACCGAGTTGCAAGGCAAGACGGCGGAATTCCGCCGTCGCCTGGACGATGGCGAGAGCCTGGATGCGGTGATGCCGGAGGCTTTTGCCACCGTTCGCGAGGCCAGTCGCCGGGTGATGGGCATGCGCCACTTCGACGTACAGTTGATTGGTGGTATCACGCTGCACGAGGGCCGGATCTCCGAGATGAAGACCGGGGAAGGCAAGACCCTGGTAGCGACCGCGCCGGTCTACCTCAATGCCCTGTCGGGTAAGGGCGTGCACGTTGTGACAGTGAACGATTACCTGGCCCGCCGGGATGCTGAATGGATGGGCCGTCTTTACCGCTTCCTGGGTCTCCAGGTAGGCGTCGTGGTTGCCGGTCAGTCAGCCGAAGAGAAAAAGGCCGCCTACCAGGCCGACATCACCTACGGCACCAACAACGAATTCGGTTTCGATTATCTGCGCGACAACATGGCGTTCAGCATTGAGGAGAAAGCCCAGCGTCCCCTCAACTTCGCCATTGTCGACGAAGTGGATTCCATCCTTATTGATGAGGCCCGCACGCCGTTGATCATCTCCGGCGCGGCGGAGGACTCCTCCAGGATGTATCAGGAGATCAACGCCCTGATTCCAAGCCTGGAAAAAGGCGAGGTTGATGAAGAAGGTGGCGAGCCCACCGGCGATTTCACCATCGATGAGAAATCGCGTCAGGTGGAGCTGACCGAAGCCGGCCACGAAAAAGTCGAAGAACTGCTGCTCAGCCGCGGCCTGCTGAAAGAGGGCGAGAGCCTGTATTCGGCCGCCAACCTGAGCCTGTTGCATCACGTTCATTCCGGCCTGCGTGCCCATCATCTGTTCCAGCCGGACGTAGATTACATCGTCCAGAACGGTCAGGTGGTGATCGTGGACGAGCACACCGGCCGGACCATGCCGGGCCGTCGCTGGAGTGAGGGTCTGCACCAGGCCATAGAGGCGAAAGAAGGGCTCAAGATTCAGGCCGAAAGCCAGACGCTGGCGTCCACCACCTTCCAGAACTACTTCCGCCTGTATGACAAGCTGGCGGGTATGACGGGTACCGCCGATACCGAAGCGTTCGAGTTCCGCCAGATCTATGGCCTGGACGTGGTGGTCATTCCGCCTAACAAGCCGATCCAGCGGATTGACTACAACGACCTGGTGTACCTGACCCAGGAGGAAAAATTTCACGCCATCATCGATGAGATCAAGGATGTCACCGCCGATGGTCGGCCGGTGCTGGTGGGTACGGCATCCGTTGAAGCCTCGGAACTGCTGTCGATGCTGCTGAAAAAAACCGGCATCGAGCACAAGATCCTGAACGCCAAGCAGCACGATTCCGAAGCCCTGATCATTGCCCAGGCCGGTCGGCCCGGCGCGGTGACCATCGCCACCAACATGGCGGGCCGTGGTACCGATATCGTGCTGGGGGGTAACTGGGAATTCGAGGTTGCCGCACTGGAAAACCCGACCGAGGAAGACATCGCTCGGGTCAAGGCCGAGTGGAGCGAACGGCACAACCAGGTGCTGGAGGCCGGCGGCCTGCACATTGTGGGTACCGAGCGCCATGAGTCCCGTCGTATCGACAACCAGCTGCGTGGCCGTGCCGGTCGTCAGGGTGACCCCGGTTCCTCCCGCTTCTTCCTGTCACTGGAAGACAACCTGATGCGGATCTTCGCGCCAGAGCGTGTGAAGAACCTCATGCAGGCCATGGGCATGAAGAAAGGCGAGGCCATCGAGCACCGGATGGTCACCAACGCCATCGAGAAGTCCCAGCGCAAGGTTGAAGGCCGTAACTTCGACATGCGTAAGACCCTGCTCGAATATGACGATGTCGCCAACGACCAGCGCACGGTGATCTACGACCAGCGTAACGAGGTCATGGCATCGGAGGACATCTCCGAAATGGTCGATACCATCCGTGCCGATGTGGTCGATTCCGTGGTCAGCGATTTCATCCCGCCGCAAAGCATGCCCGAGCAGTGGGACGTGGCCGGACTGGAATCCCACCTTCAGTCCGAGATGGCCATCGAGCTGCCGGTCCAGCAGTGGCTGGATGAGGACAATAAGCTTTACGAAGAGAAGCTGCGCGAGAAAATTCTGGACGCCATCGTGGCCGAGTACCGTTCGAAGGAAGAAATTGCCGGTGCCGAAGCCATGCGCAAGTTCGAGAAGCAGGCCTTCCTGCAGGTTCTGGATACCCTGTGGAAGGAACATCTCTCGAACATGGATCATCTGCGCCGGGGCATCCACCTGCGTGGGTATGCACAGAAAAACCCGAAGCAGGAGTACAAGCGCGAGGCGTTCAACCTGTTCGAGGACATGCTCGATACCATGAAGCGCGACATCACCCGGATTCTCTGCCATGTCCGGGTACAGAGCCGCGAGGAAATGGAGGAAATCGAGCGTCGTCGTCGCGAGGAGCTCGCCCGGGAAATGGCCAGAGCCAAGCTGCAGCATGAACAGACCAGCGCTGCCGCCAGAGAGCAGGCGGACGAGGACGATGAGCAGGGCAATGCCCAGGCCGGTTCTTCTGCCACGCCGGAGACCTTCGTCCGTCAGGAGCGTAAGGTTGGCCGCAATGAGCCCTGCCCCTGTGGCTCCGGCAAGAAATACAAACAGTGTTGTGGCAAGGTGAGTTAAACCCGGTCACCACGAGCTATACAGGAACCCGCAGACTGCCCCGGAGTGGCGGTCCTGCGGGTTTTGTCGTTCCAGTTCTGGAGAATGTGAGGAGGCAGTCATGGCGGTAGGTCCCGGAACCTTACCCGAATTTTTCCCGGTCAGTGGTGTCAGCCTTGGCATTGCAAGTGCCGGTATCAAAAAACCGGGCCGCAAGGATCTGGTGGTGTTTGAGCTGGCGCCGGGCACCCGTGTGGCCGGTATTTTTACCCGTAACCAGTTCTGTGCCGCACCGGTGGTTGTCAGCCGTCGCCATCTGGCCTCCGAAGCACCGCGCTACCTGCTGATCAATACCGGTAATGCCAACGCAGGCACCGGTGAGCAGGGCATGGCCGATGCCCTGCAGTGCTGTGAGTCCCTGGCCGGACAGGCGAAGGTGGCGACCGAATCAGTCCTGCCGTTCTCCACCGGCGTCATCGGTGAGCCCCTGCCGGTTGATCGAATTGTCAAAGCGCTCCCCGACGCGCTGGCCGATACCCGTGAGGACCGCTGGGCGGAGGCCGCAAGCGGCATCATGACCACCGATACCCGGCCCAAGGGCGCCACCCGCCGGGTGGACCTCGGCGGTCATCAGGTGACCATTTCCGGGATAAGTAAAGGCGCGGGCATGATTCGGCCGAACATGGCGACCATGCTCGGCTTTATTGCCACTGACGCTCTGATTGCTCCGGACGCTCTGCAGCGCCTGTCTTCGGAACTGGGGGAAAGCTCCTTCAATCGCATCACCATTGATGGCGACACCTCCACCAATGACGCCTGCATGCTGATGGCCTCGGGCCAGTATGGCGGCCCGGAAATCACCGCAGACAGCCCGTTGATGCCGGCGCTTCGCGCGGCGCTGAAAGAGGTCTACCTGGAACTGGCTCATGCCATTGTTCGTGACGGTGAGGGTGCCACCAAGTTTGTCACCATCGACGTCCATGGTGCCGCCAGTCAGTCGGAAGCCCTGGATGTTGCCTACACGGTCGCGCACTCGCCGCTGGTCAAGACGGCGCTCTACGCCTCCGACCCCAACTGGGGGCGTATTCTGGCAGCTGTGGGCCGGGCCGGTGTCGAGGGGCTGGACCTGAACGCGGTGACCATCCACCTGGGCGATGTCTGTCTTGTTCGTGAAGGAGGCCGTGCCGATGACTACACCGAAGCTCGTGGGCAGGCGGTGATGGACCGTGAAGAGATCACCATTGCCATTGATCTTCACCGGGGCGATGTCCATGAAACGGTCTGGACCTGCGATTTCTCCCACGATTATGTGACCATCAATGCCGAATACCGCACCTGACAGCAAGGCCCCGGCCGCCGGGGCGCAACGAGTTGTCCATGTGGCTGTCGCGGTGATTGTCCGCGACGGCAGGGTGCTGATTGCCAGGCGGCCCGAGCACGTGCATCAGGGTGGACTGCTGGAATTCCCCGGGGGCAAGGTGGAACCCGGTGAAACGGTCCAGCAGGCTCTGGTTCGGGAGATTGCCGAGGAAACCGGCCTTCGGGTGCCAGAGTCCGGGCTGGAGCCGGTCATCGGCATCCGTCACGATTACGGTGACAAGCAGGTGTTTCTGGATGTCTGGCAGACTGCCACGGCCACCGGGGAGCCCTTTGGCCGGGAAGGGCAGCCAATTGAGTGGCTGGCACCGGAAGACCTGGCGGACGCGGACTTTCCTGCCGCCAACCGGCCCATCATCCGGGCTCTTCGACTGCCCAACCGGTTGGCGATCACCGGTGACATGGAACCGGTTGCTGAGGCCGTCGGACATCTGCAGCAGCGATTGGCACAGGGCGCGCCCGAACTGTTGATGCTACGTGCCCCCGGTCTGTCTCCTGAGGGTTACCAGGTGCTGGCGCAGCAGGTGTTGCCCCTGGCCTCCGAGCGCGGTAGCCGGTTGATACTTCATGGCCGGCCCGAATTGCTGGAAGCCCTGCCGGGAGCTGCCGGGGTGCATCTTCCCTGGGCCGTGGCCAGGGAGTTTGATGAACGTCCGGTACCTGAGCATTTCCTGCTGGGGGTGTCCTGTCACGATGCCGGGCAACTCGAACAGGCGCAAAAACTGTCAGCGGATTACGCGGTGCTCGGCCCTGTGTTGCCAACGCCAAGCCATCCGGATGAGCCGGGAATGGGCTGGCAGGTCTTCCAGCAGCTGGTCGCTGGTGCCACTGTGCCGGTCTTCGCGCTGGGTGGCATGACCGCGGACCAGGAACTGCAGGCCCGGCAAATGGGCGGGCAGGGGATCGCCGGTATCGGTTTCTGGTGGCGCTGACGCCTTCAGGCAAGTTTTGTTTATCGGGAGAGGCCAATGAGTAAGCTGACGCATCTGGATGACCGGGGTGAAGCCCGGATGGTCGACGTGACCGACAAGGCCGTCACGGAAAGAGAAGCCAGGGCTCAGGCCGTGCTCCGGATGGAGCCGGAAACCCTGCGGATGATCATGGCGGGCGAACACCCGAAAGGGGATGTGCTGGCGACCGCGAGGATTGCCGGCATCATGGCGGCGAAGAAAACCTCCGAGCTGATTCCCCTGTGCCACGCCCTGAATCTCACGTCGGTCAAGGTCGACCTGGCACCTGGCGAGGACGGCCGATCGGTCAGGATTGTCGCCCGGTGCAAACTCTCCGGGCAGACCGGTGTGGAGATGGAAGCGCTGACGGCGGCCAGTATTGCGGGCCTGACCCTTTACGATATGTGCAAGGCGGTGGACCGTGGCATGGTGCTGGAGGCCGTCCAGCTGCTGGAGAAAACCGGCGGACGTTCCGGCCACTGGCGTGTACCCGAGGCCTGATGCAGAACAGCGGCGTAGGTGTTAACGGCGCTACGCCGTGCCGGCCCCCCGTGGTAGAATGCCCGCCCACATTGTCAGAACCACGAGGATGTACAGTGGCTGTTCGTTACATTGAGACCTGCCGTTTGCCCACCCCTTTCGGCGTTTTCGACATGCATGGCTTTGAAGAGCCCGACACCGGTAAAGAGCATGTGGCGTTGACCCTGGGGGATATCAGCGGCGATGAGCCTGTTCTGGCGCGAACCCACTCCGAGTGCCTGACCGGTGATGCCCTGTACAGCATGCGTTGTGACTGTGGTTATCAGTTGGAAGAGGCCCTGCGCAGCATCGCCCGTGAGGGCCGGGGCGTTCTCTTGTACCTGCGTCAGGAAGGCCGTGGTATCGGTTTGCTGAACAAGATCCGGGCCTACCGTCTGCAGGATGAGGGCGCGGATACCGTTGAGGCCAATGTACAACTGGGCTTCGCGGCCGATATGCGGGACTACAGCATGTGCCGTGACATGCTGGGGCACCTGGGCATTTCAGGCCTGCGGCTGATGACCAACAATCCCCGCAAGGTGCGCGCGCTGGAGGAATACGGAATCCGTATTGCCGAGCGGGTGCCGCTGCATGTGGGGCGCAACCCCCACAACGAACATTATCTGAATACCAAGCAGAGCAAGCTGGGCCACTGGCTGGAGACCCATCAGGACGACGATCCGGTCTGAGCCAGTGACTGGCTGTCCAGTTGCGCCAGGCGCCGGGCAATGGCGTCGTGGATGCCCTCGGCGTCCAGTCCGCATTCACGGAGCTGTTCGCCGTGCTTGCCGTGATCCACAAAGCGGTCTGGCAGGCCCAGTTGCAGTACCGGGATGCTGACCTGGCTGGCGTTCAGGAATTCCGTCACGGCACTGCCGGCACCCCCGGCCACGACATTTTCCTCCAGAGTGACCAGCAGCTCGTGCTGCTCGGCCAGTTCCATCACCAGCGCTTCATCTAGTGGTTTGACGAACCGCATGTCCGCCACTGTCGCATCCAGAGCCTCGGCTGCTTCCAGGGCCGGTGCCAGCAGGGTACCGAAGTTCAATACGGCAATCCGCCGGCCATCACGCATCCTGCGGCCCTTGCCAATGGGCATGGGAGTAAGGGCCGGCTCGATCCGGGCTCCAGGGCCGGTGCCCCTGGGGTAACGAACCGCTGCCGGTCCCTCGAAATGCAGGCCGGTCTGCAGTAGCTGACGGGTCTCGTTCTCGTCCGACGGGGTCATGACGAGCATCTTCGGGATACAGCGCAGGTAGCTGATATCAAAGGCGCCGGCATGGGTTGGGCCGTCTTCACCCACCAGGCCGGCCCGGTCAATGGCAAAGAGTACGTCCAGATCCTGTACGGCCACATCGTGAACGAGCTGATCGTAGGCCCGCTGCAGGAAAGTCGAGTAGATGGCCACCACCGGCTTGGCGCCATCACAGGCCAGTCCGGCGGCCAGGGTGACGGCATGCTGTTCGGCAATCGCGACGTCAAAGTAGCGGTCAGGGAAGCGTTTGGAAAAGGCCAGAAGGTCTGACCCTTCGCACATGGCCGGGGTGATGCCGACAATCCGTTCGTCCTGCTCTGCGGCGTCGCACAGCCACTGGCCGAACACGTTGGCATACTTGGGCGTTTTGGCTTTGGCCGGTCCAGACGTTGAGGCCGGCTGCGGCTCGATCTTGTTGATGGCATGGTAGCCCACCGGATCGGCTTCTGCCGGGGCGAAGCCCTTGCCTTTGGTGGTGACCACGTGCAGGAACTGGGGGCCCTCCAGTTCACGGATGTTTTCCAGGGTTTCCAGCAGCAGGGGCAGGTCATGGCCGTCCACCGGGCCGATGTAATTGAAGCCCAGTTCCTCAAACAGTGTGCCCGGTGCGATCAGGCCCTTGAAGTGCTCCTCGGTTTTCTTTGCCAGGGTCATCAGCGGTGTGCCGCGCAGAACCTTCTTGCCGCTGTCCCGGACCTGGTTGTAGGTGCGGCTGGACAGCAGCTTGGCGAAGTAGTTCGACAGTCCCCCGACGTTGTGGGAGATCGACATGTCGTTATCATTGAGGATCACCAGCATGTTGGCGTTCAGGTGCCCGGCATGGGTCAGCGCCTCAAAGGCCATGCCCGCCGTCATGGCGCCGTCACCGATCACCGCGATGCTCTTGCGGCCGGTATCCTGGAGCTTGGCGGCAATGGCCATGCCCAGTGCGGCGCTGATGGAGGTGGAGGAGTGGCCGACGCCAAAGGTGTCGTACTCGCTTTCGCTCCGTTTCGGGAACCCGGCCAGACCATCCTTGCGGCGAATGCTGTTCATCTGTTCCCGGCGGCCGGTGAGAATCTTGTGGGGATAGGCCTGATGGCCCACATCCCAGACCAGTCGGTCTTCGGGAGTATTGAAGACGTAATGCAGGGCCACGGTCAGTTCCAGGACGCCCAGGCCGGCGCCGAAATGACCGCCGCTCTGGCCAACCGACCAGAGCAGGAACGCACGCAGTTCCCTGGCCAGTTGCGTGAGCTGTTCGGCAGGCAGTTCCCGCAGCTGGGATGGCGTTTCAATTCTGTCGAGGAGCGGCGTCTGGGGCCGCTTCGACGGAATCTCCCGGAATATGTAGGTGTCCTGCATCGGCTCGGGTCTTCGTCGGAAAATAAGTTCTGGCTGGCATTATAAGGGATCAGGTGGGGCCGTTTCATACCCCTGTCTGTCCGGATGCCGCAAAATGCCGCGTTTTGGTAGATACGGGGTGTTAGTGGGTTCGGGCCACCACGTAATCCGCCATGGCGATCAGGGGCCCGGCTTCCGGGCCAAAGTCCTCCAGCGCCTGATGGCATTGGCCCAGCAGGTCGCTTAGTCGCTGCCGGGCACCGTCCAGCCCCAGCAGGGCAGGATAGGTCGGTTTCTCCCGGGCTGCGTCTGAGCCCTGGCGTTTGCCAATCACCTCGGTATCGCCCTCGATGTCCAGCAGGTCGTCCTGAACCTGAAATGCCAGTCCGAGTGCGCTGGCGAATCGGGCCAGCGCTTCGGTCCGGTCCCGGGTGATTTCGGGGTTGGTGAGCGCGCCCAGCCGAACGCTGGCTTCGATCAGTGCACCGGTCTTGTGTCGGTGCATGGTTTCCAGCTGCGCCACGGTCAGTTGCCGGCCAACCGATTCCAGATCAATGGCCTGGCCGCCGACCATGCCACTGTGGCCACTGGCGTCGGCCAGGGTCCGTATCATGGCGATGCGTTGGTTGTCGGACAGCGACGGTGCGTCAGATAGCAGCCGGAAGGCCAGTGTCTGCAATGCATCGCCGGCCAGGATGGCAGTGGCTTCGTCAAAGGCAATGTGGGTGGTGGGCCGGCCCCGGCGCAGGTCGTCGTCATCCATGGCGGGCAGATCATCATGGATCAGGGAGTAGGCATGCACCAGTTCCAGGGCACAGGCGGGCAGGGTGGCGGCCGTCTCACTGCCGGCCACCGCGCGGGCCGCAGCCAGGCACAGGGCAGGGCGAATACGCTTGCCGCCACCCAGGACGCTGTAGCGCATGGCCGCCTGCAGTCGCTCTGAGGCGGACGCGGCACTGATACTGCGATCCAGTTCGGCATCCACCTGCTTGCGGCATTGTTCGAGATAATCCTCGATGGCAAACGTCTGCTGGGCCATCAGTCGGCGTCGCTTTCGGAAAACGGCCGGGTTTCCAGTGAGCCGTCGCTGGTCTGGACCAGCTGTTCCACCCGTTGCTCGGCGGACTTCAGTGCGCTCTGGCATTGACGGGTCAGCTTGACGCCGCGTTCAAAGGCCGCCAGAGACTGCTCCAGGGACAGTTCGCCCTGCTCCAGGTCACGGACCAGCGTCTCAAGCTCGTCCAGGGATTTCTCAAAGTCGGCGATGGATGTGCGGCTGTTGTCTTGGTCCGCCATGGACGCCCTCCGGTTCGGGTTTTCAGTGTTGGCGCGAGTATATCAGAGTCCCCGGGCTATCGCTGCCAGTGGAACTGGCGTGTTTCCAGTGGCGCCGCTCCCGGTCCCCAGGACTGCTCGGTGACATGAATGGCGCCGTCCTGGCTCAGGGTAAACAGGGTGGTGGCCCGGGTGCCGTAGTCGTCACCCTTGATAAACGGCGACGACAGGAAGCGTTCGGTGGCCAGGCCCACTCCGGTGTCGGGCAACTGGTCATCAGGCGCCGGGGTTGTGTCCTGGAGCAGCTCGAGCAACTGTTCATGCAGCGCCTGCGGGGAGCCTTCGGCCTGCTCCAGGGTCTTGGTAAATGCCGAGCGCAGACGCAACAGCTTGGGCCAGGGGGTCTGTAGCAGGTGATTGCTCAGTCCGTAAATGCCCCGGTACAGATGGCGTCCGGGATGGGCGTCCCGGTTGCTGTAGTACCAGCCTCCGGTGGTGCTCAGGCGGACCAGGTTGAAGCCGGAGTAAGCGTTGGCTTTCTGGTCCAGGCTTGCCTGCAGGGTGTCCGTATCGGAGGCCAGCGCCCGCAGGGGCAATTCGCCGCGACTGCGCTGCCCGGGCTCCGCGCTGCCTTCGCGCACGTTGGTGACTGCGGTGACCTCTCCGCGGGGGGTGATGGCCAGCCAGGTGCCGCCGGATTCCAGGTCCCGGCCGGCCAGGACTGGTTCGCCCTGCGCTGGCGTCCACCAGTCCATGCCGGCGGTCGGGCGGCGGAAAAACTCATCCCGGTTGGCGGCAACCACCAGTGGAAAGTGGCGGTTCTGGTTGACCGAAAAGGCGATCAGGCACATAGGGGGTGGCCATCCTGTGTTGCAGTGACGAGCGAAGCAAGTGTGCGTATCATACCGGTTCATTTGCACCGGAAACGACCGACACCATGACTCTGTTTGGCGTAATTCTATTGTACCTGTTACTGGGCGCGCTGGCCGGTACCATGGCTGGCCTGTTTGGTATCGGTGGCGGCCTGGTCATTGTGCCGGTACTGATCTTCAGTTTTGGTCTGCAGGGTATCAGTCCCGATGTGGCGGCCCACCTGGCAGTGGGCACCTCCCTGTCAACCATCGTATTCACCTCCATCAGCTCTATACGAACCCATCATATGCACGGAGCGGTTCGCTGGGACCTGTTTCGGCCGATGACCGTTGGTGTGGTTGGTGGCGCCGTTCTGGGTGCCTGGACGGCTGCCCTGCTCAGTGGCGCGGCTCTGGAACTGATCATCGGCATCTTCGTGATCCTGGTGGCCACCAAGATGCTGCTGGAAGCCAATCCGAAACCCGGCCGCGATGTTCCGGGGCGTGCAGGGCTTGGTGTGGCCGGTGCTTTTATCGGTTGGGTGTCCGCCATTTTCGGTATCGGCGGGGGCACCATCACCGTGCCCTATCTGAGCTGGTGCAACGTGCGCATGCAACACACAGTCGCCACCTCGGCGGCCATCGGTTTTCCCATTGCCGCCTCCGGTGCCGCCGGTAATATCTGGGCGGGCTGGGGCCACGAGGGACTGCCCGACCTGAGCGTTGGTTTTATCTATGTGCCGGCTCTGGTGGGCATCGTTGCCACCAGCGTCTTTTTCGCCCGTTTTGGTGCCAGACTGGCGCACCGGCTGGATGCCCGCCTGCTCAAGCGGATATTCGCCTGTGTACTGATTCTGGTCGGACTCCGATTCCTGCTGAGCTGAGAGAGGCTTCATGCTGCAATACCCGCAACTCGATCCGGTGGCCCTGTCACTCGGGCCTATCCAGGTCCACTGGTATGGCCTGACCTATCTGGTTGGCTTTGCTGCCGGCTGGTGGCTTGGCCGCGTTCGCAGTCACAAACCCTGGTCGCCGCTTAACGAACAGCAGGTAGGGGATCTGCTGTTCTACATGGCACTGGGTGTGATCCTGGGCGGCCGGTTTGGCTACGTGCTTTTCTATAACTTCGATGTTTTCCTGGCGGACCCGCTCTGGCTGCTCCGGGTGTGGGAAGGCGGTATGTCCTTCCACGGGGGGCTGCTGGGGGTCATGCTGGCGTTCTGGTGGTACGGTCGCAAGACCGGTGCCGGGTTCTGGCGGATCGCCGACTTTGTCGCCCCGCTGGTGCCGGTCGGCCTTGGGGCTGGCCGCATCGGTAACTTCATTAATGGCGAGCTGTGGGGCAAACCGACGGATGTTCCCTGGGCGATGGTCTTCCCCCAGGCTCCGGACAGCCTGGCCCGGCATCCATCACAGCTCTACCAGTTCGCCCTCGAAGGCGTCGCCCTGTTCGCCATCCTCTGGTGGTTCTCCGCCAGACCCAGGCCCAGGATGGCCGTGTCCGGCCTGTTCCTGATTGGTTACGGTGTGTTCCGCTTCCTAGTGGAATTCGTCCGTGAGCCGGATCCCCAACTGGGCTACCTGGCCTTTGACTGGCTGACCATGGGGCAGGTGCTGTCCACCCCAATGATCGCAGCCGGCGTTATCCTGATGATCATTGCCTACCGGAGAAAGACCTGATGAAAGCCTACCTCGATCTCATGCAGGACGTGGTCGATAACGGAACCGACAAAGGGGACCGCACCGGTGTGGGCACCCGTTCGGTGTTTGGCCGGCAGTTGCGGTTCAACCTCCAGGAGGGGTTCCCGTTGCTGACCACCAAGAAAGTACATCTGCGCAGCATCATCTATGAACTGCTCTGGTTTCTGAACGGCTCCACCGATAACTCCTGGCTGAAAGAGCGCAAGGTGTCCATCTGGAATGAATGGGCGTTGGAAAACGGTGATCTGGGTCCGATCTACGGCAAACAGTGGCGTAGCTGGCAGTGTCCGGATGGCAGCACGGTGGATCAGATCAGCGAGGTGATCGAGCAGATCCGCACCAAACCGAATTCCCGGCGGCTGATTGTTTCAGCCTGGAATCCGGCGGAGTTACCGGATGAGTCCATTGGCCCCCAGGACAACGTACGCGAAGGCCGGATGGCGCTGGCGCCCTGCCATTGCCTGTTCCAGTTCTATGTGGCCGATGGCAGGCTGTCGTGCCAGTTGTATCAGCGCAGTGCCGATCTGTTCCTGGGCGTGCCCTTCAACATCGCCAGCTACGCCCTGCTGACCCATATGATCGCGCAGCAGTGTGATCTGGACGTCGGCGAATTCGTGCATACCTTCGGTGACTGCCATCTGTACCAGAACCACCTGACCGATGACATCGTCTTCGAACAGCTCAAGCGGGAGCCCCGGGGGCTGCCGAAACTGGTGATCAAGCGCCGGCCCGAGTCCATTTTCGATTACCAGCTCGAGGATTTCGAATTCGAGGGTTACGAGCCGCATCCTGTGATCAAGGCGCCGATTGCCATCTAGCGTCTGCTTTCCGCTCCAGACCTCTGGTTTGGCGCGATGCAGATGGGAGGGCAGGTCTTCCGGAAAACGCCTCAAGACGTCCATGTGCGGCTTGGGCTCCGCCATCCATGGCTCCGCACATTTCCGGAAGACCTGCCCTCCCATCCGCTGAGATACACTGTGCGGAGCGCCGGAACCGACAGGTCTGGCAGTTGAGGAGCTTGTCACGAAACGGCAAACGCCCAAGGGTTATCGAGATGGGTTGGAGACGGCTTTCCAAAAATCTGCGGAGCCAGGGATGGCGGAGCCGAAGCGCCCCAGGGATGGGCCGTAAGGAGCGTTTTTTGGAAAGCCGTCTTCAACCCATCGGTATTCGCAAGTCAGCAGTAATGCCGGAAAATGGAAGGCTGCAAAACAGGACGTAAACCGATGAGAAAAGCGTTGATCGTCGCCATGGCCCAGAACCGGGTCATCGGCCGGAACAACAAGCTTCCCTGGTACCTGCCGGGGGATCTGAAGTACTTCAAACAGGCCACCATGGGCAAGCCCATCATCATGGGCCGGAAAACCTGGGACTCCATCGGCCGGCCACTGCCGGGGCGCATGAACGTGGTGATCTCCAGAAATCCGGAATGGCAGGCCCCTGCCGGCACCATGGCCGCAAAGACCTTGCCCGAGGCGCTGACAATGGCCGAAGCCCAGGCCGAGCTGGACGGTGGTGAGGAAGTCATGATCATCGGCGGCGGGCAGATCTATGCCGAAGCGCTGCCCATGGTGGATCGCATGTACGTGACACTGGTCCACGCCGATGTTGAAGGGGATGCGTTCTTTCCGGAAGTGGACTGGGCCGAATGGGAGGAAATGGGCCGTGAGGATTTCACGGCCTCGGACAACAACCCGTATGACTACAGTTTTGTTGTCTACCAACGCCGCCAGCCGGCCTGACCGGCGGCGCTGATTGTTCGGCCCGGAGCGGGATCAGCCGCGCTTCGGGCCTTTGCCGGACGGCTTGCCACCGGGCCGACCTTTACCACCCTTGGCAAAGCCGCCGGGCTTACCACCTTTACGGGCGTTCTTGCCCGGAGGGCCCTTGCGGAAGTTTTTCTTGCCCTTGGGCGGCCCATTGCGATCGCGTCGCGGCTTGCTGGAGACCTCCGGCAGTGCTTCCGGTGCCTGCAGCGGCAGGGAGTCCGGTTGCGACGCCTCCACCCAGCAGGCCAGCGTGCCGGCAACCATGGCCATGTCCATGTCATTGCGTTCGGCAATGTCGTCCAGCAAAGCAATGGCTTTGCCCAGGCGAGGATCGTCCGCGAAGCTCATCAGTTGCTCTTCAAACTGCTGGACGCGCATCTTCTGGAGTTCAGCCGGTGACGGCAGCTCATACGGCTCCATGGGCGAGTTGGTCGCGCGCTCGAGAGTACGCAGCCAGCTGCGCTCGCGGGGCGTGACCAGCAGGATGGCCTTGCCCGACCGACCGGCACGGCCGGTACGGCCCACCCGGTGGATATAGGCTTCCGGATCGTAGGGTACGTCGTAGTTTATGACGTGGGTGATTCGGGGAACGTCCAGCCCGCGGGCGGCTACATCCGTGGCGATGATGATGTCGCGCTTGCCCCGTTTGAGTTCCTCAACGGTCTGCTCACGCTGCCGTTGGTTCAGGTCGCCGTTCAGGGGCGCAACCGCGTGGCCCCGTGCTGACAGCTTTTCGGCCAGGACGGTGGTTTCGGCTTTGGTGCGCACGAAAATAATGGCGCCGTCGAAGGGCTCGACTTCCAGAATCCGGGTCAGGGCGTCCAGTTTGCGCTCGGCATAGACCGGCAGCACGAACTGGGCGATGCGCTCGACGGTGCGGGACTCGCTCTCGATACGCACTTCTGTGGCGTTGCTCAGGTACGTCTGGGCCACCTTCTTGATCTGTGGCGGCATGGTGGCTGAGAAGAGCGCACGCTGGCAGTTTTCCGGGGTTTTCGACAGGATGGTTTCTACATCGTCGATAAAGCCCATGCGCAGCATTTCGTCGGCTTCATCCAGCACCAGTGCCTGCAGGTTGTTGAGCCTGAGCGTGCCTTTGCGCAGGTGATCCAGCAAACGGCCCGGCGTACCCACGATGACCTGGGCGCCCCGCTTGAGGCCCCGGATCTGGGGTGAAAAATCCTGACCGCCGTAAATGGGCAGTACATGGAAATCGCGGAACTTGCTGGCATAGGTGGTGAATGCCTCGGCGACCTGGATGGCCAGTTCCCGTGTGGGGGCCAGAACCAGGATCTGTGGTTCGGCGATGGAGGCATCAATGCGGCTCAGCAGCGGCAGGGCAAACGCGGCGGTTTTGCCGGTGCCGGTCTGGGCCACGCCCAGCAGGTGATTGCCGGCCAGCAGGGCCGGAATGGACTGTGCCTGGATGGGCGAGGGTGTTTCATAGCCGACAGAGGCCACAGCTTCCAGTACAACTGGATCGAGCCCCAGTTCGGCAAAAGACAATTCTGACATGAAATTACTCGGTATTCGGCGGGTAAGGCATTGCTGGCAACATCGACGCAATGCTTGGTTAGCGCCGATTATAGTCGCTTTCTGCCGCCGTTGATATGTTCATTACGGGAGAAGGGATAGGTAGTTGCCGGGGTTGGCCTGCCAGCGCCGGCCTGGGGCGCGGGCAATGCCCGCCGGGGCCGGTGGCAGCGTCCGCTTCAGGACGCGATGTCGAGCAGTTGCTCGGGGTTTTCCAGTTTTTCCATGGCTTCGTCGCAGCAATTCACGGCACGGCAGTCATCGGCAGAACACAGGCCGATGACCTGGCATTCGATGTCCTGGTGCTGGTCTCCCTCGTTCCGGAAGATCCGGGCCCGGGAGAGAATGGAATGGCAGTGGCCGCAAAGCAGTGTCGGCACCGCGCTACGTTCAGCCAGGATGGCGGTGTAGTAGTTGTTTTGTGTCATAGAAATCCTCCTGATTCGTACAACCCTAATTGCTGAGTGTTACAGTTCCGGGTCGTTACCCGGCTGGTTGCAGAAGTGTTTATACGTACTCGTCGTCAGGTCCGACCACTGGGCGACGGTTTGACCGTTTGTCGTCCCATTCCAGTTCCTTGGGGTCGTACCAGCCGATGGCATCAAGTACCCGTTGTCGGGTTGCAGGTGACAGCGTCGGCCAGAGTTCCTGAAAATCGTCCAGACCCTGATCGCGCAGACGTTGCTGTTTTCCGCCCAGACGACGGATAATTTTGGGCAATTGCAGTGCCTCACCCAACTGGCCGGGCACTTCGACTTCCTGCCCCATGACCTTGCGTCTGTGGGTGCGGGCAGCCAGAACCCGTTGCAGTTCAGTGGCGGCCTGCAATGCGGTTTCGACAGTAAAAGTCTCCAAAAGTTGCAACCCGATGGCTTAATTGGAAAACAATAACAGTACACTATAACCCGAAGCTGGCTTGGCTGGCCACGCCGCCTGCCGGGCTGTCGCGCCGTTAGCCGGTACTCAAGTCCCCCGAAACAGGACCCTGCGGAATATGTACGCAAAACTCGAGACACGGACCTTTCTCGCCATGCTGGTGGGCGTCTCCCTGGCCTTTGTACTTCTGATGAAGCCTTTTTTCGGGCCGATCTTCTGGGCGGTTGCCATCGCCCTGATCTTTCATCCGTTCGAGCGCATGCTGTCGCGCCGCCTGGGTGACCGGCCCAACATCAATGCCCTGATTACCCTGTTCCTGTGTATCACCATCGTTGTCATCCCGGTGTTGGGGCTGGGAGCCGCGCTGATTTCTGAAGGGGTGGGGCTGTACCAGAAAATCCAGGCCGGCGACATTCGCCCGGGCGAGTACATTGATCAGGTCAACCAGTCATTTCCTGCGATTCAGTCGTTTCTGGCCCAGTTTGATGTGAATTTCGGCGAATTGCGGGATAAAGCGGTCAATGCCTTCCTTGGCGGCAGTCAGATTCTGGCGAAGCAGGCACTGGGCATTGGCCAGAATACTTTTCAGTTTTTCCTGGCGCTGGCACTGATGGTGTATGTGGCGTTCTTCCTGATCCGGGATGGCCAGAAGCTGGTGGACCTGCTGATTCGCGCCCTGCCGTTGGGGGATGAGCGCGAGCGCCTGCTGTTTGCCAAGTTTGCGGAGGTGACCCGGGCCACGGTCAAGGGCAACCTGCTGATCGCCATTATCCAGGGTGCTCTGGGTGGGCTCATTTTCTGGATTCTGGGCATTACCGGAGCCTTGCTCTGGGGCGTGGTGATGGCGGTGGTGTCACTGCTGCCAGCTGTTGGCGCCGCCATTGTCTGGGTGCCGGCGGCCATCTACCTGGCGGCGGTGGGAGACACTGTGTCAGCGGCTGTGCTGACCGGTTACGGTGTGGTAGTGATCGGTCTGGCGGATAATCTTTTGCGCCCGATCTTTGTCGGTCGTGATACCAAAATGCCGGATTACCTGGTGCTGCTGTCCACCCTCGGCGGTATCGTGCTTTTCGGTATCAACGGGTTTGTCATGGGGCCTTTGGTGGCCGCGTTGTTCATGGCGTTCTGGGGCATCTTTATCCGGGAATTCGGGGAGGAAGCTCACGAGCATCAGGACTGAAAAAGCCCGCCGGAACGCATCCGGCGGGCTTTTTTTCAGGCTGAGCTGAATAGGCGGGTCAGTCCAGTTTTTCCAGGTCCCGGACCGCGCCCTTGTCAGCACTGGTGGCCAGCAGGGCATAGGCCTTGAGCGCTGCGGAAACCTTGCGGTCCCGCGGCAGTTCCGGCTTCCAGCCCTTGGCATCCCGTTCTTCGCGGCGCTTCTGCAGCTCCTCATTGCTCAACTGCACGTCAATGGTGCGGTTGGGGATGTCGATCAGGATGGTGTCACCGGTTTCGATCAGGCCAATGGCGCCACCGGCAGCTGCCTCCGGAGAGGCGTGGCCGATAGAGAGCCCGGAGGTGCCACCGGAGAAACGGCCATCCGTCAGTAAGGCACATTCCTTGCCCAGACCCTTGGATTTCAGGTAGCTGGTCGGGTACAGCATCTCCTGCATGCCTGGGCCGCCCTTGGGCCCTTCGTAGCGGATAATGACCACTTCGCCGGATTTTACTTCATCCTCCAGGATGCCTTTTACGGCCGCGTCCTGGCTTTCAAATACCCGGGCCTTGCCCTCGAACACCAGGATGCTGTCGTCAACACCGGCGGTTTTGACCACGCAGCCGTTGAGGGCAATGTTGCCGTAGAGAACGGCAAGGCCGCCTTCGCTGGAGTAGGCGTGGTCAACGGAGCGGATGCAGCCGTTTTCGCGATCACCGTCCAGCGACGGCCACCGGGTATTCTGGCTGAAGGCAGTCTGGCTGGGGATGCCGGCCGGCCCGGCCTTGTAGAACTCGACCACTTCCGGCGACGGCGAACGCATGATGTCCCAGGTCTCCAGAGCTTCCTTCATGGTTTTGCTGTGAACGGTCGGCAGGTTGGTGTTGATCAGTCCGCCCCGCTCGAGCTCACCCAGGATGCCCATGATGCCGCCGGCCCGATGGACGTCTTCCATGTGATACAGCGGCGAGTTCGGAGCCACCTTGCACAGTTGCGGCACATGCCGTGACAGGTGATCAATATGGGATACGGTGAAATCAACGCCGCCTTCCTGGGCTGCCGCCAGCAGGTGCAGGATGGTGTTGGTGGACCCACCCATGGCGATGTCCATCGTCATGGCGTTCTCGAAGGATTCGAACGAAGCGATGCTGCGCGGAAGGACGCTGGCATCGTTCTGCTCGTAATAGCGCTTGGCGTTGGCGACGATCTGGCGGCCAGCCTGCAGGAACAGGCGTTCCCGGTCTGCGTGGGTGGCCAGCATGGAGCCGTTGCCGGGCAGGGCCAGGCCGATGGCCTCGGTCAGGCAGTTCATCGAGTTGGCGGTGAACATGCCCGAGCAGGAGCCGCAGGTGGGGCAGGCGCTGCGTTCGTACTCTTCGACCTGCTCGTCGCTGGCGCCCGGATCCGCGGCGATGACCATGGCATCCACCAGATCAAGCTTGTGCTCGGACAGCTTGGTTTTGCCGGCCTCCATGGGACCACCGGACACGAAGATGACCGGAATGTTCAGTCGCATGGCGGCCATCAGCATGCCCGGTGTGATCTTGTCGCAGTTGGAGATGCACACCAGCGCGTCGGCGCAGTGGGCGTTGACCATGTACTCCACGGAATCCGCGATGATCTCCCGGGATGGCAGGGAATAGAGCATGCCGTCGTGGCCCATGGCGATGCCATCGTCCACGGCAATGGTATTGAATTCCTTGGCAACGCCGCCGGCAGATTCGATTTCGCGACAGACCAGCTGGCCAAGATCCTTCAGGTGCACATGGCCCGGCACAAACTGGGTAAAGGAATTGGCCACGGCAATGATCGGCTTGCCAAAATCCTCGTTCTGCATGCCCGTGGCGCGCCAGAGCGCCCGGGCACCGGCCATATTACGGCCGCCGGTCGAGGTGTGGGAACGATACTGGGGCATGGTTGCTGCTCTCTTCCAAAACAATGACTGTGAACCTGTCAGGATAACAGATTCAACGCCCGTCGCATGGCTGTTTTATCGCCGTGCGTTTACACTGTGTAACAATTTATCGGTGTATTCGTAAACCATTGATAGGGAGTTGCCTATGGGAGGCCGTCCAAGCCTGCCACTACGTCGTCTCAGGGCGTTCAAACCACTGGGACGCCTGACGGATGATCAACTGGTGCTGCTTGCAAGCCGTGCCGAACGGCGCAGTTATGGTGCCGGACAGCGCGTGATGGAGCGCGGCGTCAAGGACGGACTGGATTATTTCCTGATCTCCGGCGTGGTGGAACTCGAGTCCATGGACGGACGAAAAGACACGATTGAAGCTGATACCGACCGGGCCCTGACACCGGTGGCCCGGCTTCAGCCCCGGATGTATGACGTCAAGGCGGTTCAGCCCTGTGAGTTTCTGGTCATTGATCAGGACATTCTCAACGACCTGCTGGGCAGCGCGCCGGTGGTTCAGACAGAAGTGCACTCCGGGGACGATGGCACTGACGGAAGCGCCGAGCAGCATATGCTGATGGAGTTCTACTCCGAGTTGCGCTCCAACCAGGTTCGTCTGCCGAGTGTGCCCGATGTTGCCTGGAAGGTCCGGCGTGTGGTTGATCGGGAAAACTCCACAGCGGGCGATGTGGCCACGGCGGTGTCGGCCGATCCGTCCATGGCAGCCAAGCTGATACGGGCCTGCAACAGTCCGATCTACCGCGGTTACAACGATGTTCGGAATGTGCGCGAGGCTGTGGTGCGCCTAGGCACCCATACCACCCGGCAGCTGGTGACGCTGTTCGCCATGAGGGAGGTGTTCAAAACCCGCCAGCCGCAACTGCAGCGGGAAATGGATCGGCTGTGGCAGCATTCCCGGGAGGTGGCAGCCCTGTCACGGGTGCTGGCGGATCATCTGACCCGGATTGACTCGGAGGAGGCCATGCTGGCCGGTCTGCTGCATGATATTGGCGTGGTGCCGGTACTGGTTCATGCCGAGCACCATACAGCGCTGTTTGCCAATGAGGACAATCTTCAGCACGCGATCAACGAACTGCGTGCTGATATGGGCGGGGCGGTTCTGGATGCCTGGGCCTTCTCGGATGCCTTCGTGGAAGTGGCCCGCCATGCCTGGGACTGGCACTATGAAGGGAATCAGGCTGAGCCGTCTCTGGCCGATGTGGTGATTGTTGCACAATTGCATGCCTTGGGCGCGACCGACGAGCCCGGGGTCGCCGTGCCGGCCTTCGAGCAGGTGCCGGCCTGGCATCGGCTCGGGAAGCCGGACCTGCATGCCTCCAGCGGCCTGCAGTTGCTCAACGAAGCCCGTGAGCGGGTGGATGAGGTCAAAGCCCTGCTCTCCATACGATGAAAACAGCCGGAGTCTGAGTCTGCCGTGAGCCATAGCCCTAACGAAGTCCCCCTGTTTCCCCTTGGATCGGTAGTCCTGCCCGGCGGGCGTCTGCCGCTCCAACTGTTCGAGACCCGTTATCTGGACATGCTGACCCGTTGTTTAAAAGACGGCACCGGGTTTGTTGTGCTCCTGCTTCGGGAAGGGGCAGAGGCCGGTCGCCGGGCGACCTTCCACGATATCGGCACCTATGTCCGGATCATCGATTTTCAGCAGATGGACAACGGGCTGCTGGGGATTACTGTGGAGGGCGATGCCAAAGTCCGCGTTGAGAGCAGCCGGCAACAGGCTGACGGGCTGCATCTGGGTGTTCTGAGGGACCTGGAACCGGAGCCGGAGTCCGGTATTCCGCCCCAGTACCAGGATTTGCCTCCGCTTCTGGAGGCGCTGTGTCGCCATCCCGTGGTGGACGAGCTGCAGATGGCGGTGGATTTCACAGATGCGCGGGATGTCGGCTGGCGACTGACCGAACTGTTACCCCTGGACGCCGACCAGAAGCAGTCCCTGATGGAGTTGCAGGACCCCGTTGAGCGCCTGGACCGGCTTCAGGCTCTGGTTGAGGAACTGGAAGGCAACTAAAGTGGCGCGTAACGGGCCAGCGCCCCGACCCATTCGCTTCGGATATAGAGTAAAGCGAACAGCAGCCAGGCCAGCAGGGCCAGCCAGGTGCTAGCGTCCGCACGGATGGGAACGCGGTCAAAACGGCTGTAACTGGCTCGTGCCAGCCCGGTGATCGCCAGCCCCAGACACAGTCCCCCCAGCACATCCGTGAACCAGTGCACCCCGAGGTAAAGTCGGCTCAAGGCGACCGGCACCAGAGGCGCAGAGAGCAGAACGTAGGTCTGCCAGCGCTGGCGGTTGGTTCCCTCTGCGGCGATAAAGCTGGCCAGCAGGGTGGCGGCCACTGTTATACCGGTGGTATGGCCGCTGGGAAAGGCGCCGGATAAGGGCGGATGCAGCACGGCTTCCGGCCTTGGCACCGCGAAACCGGCCTTGAGTAACCACACCAGGATGGTGGTCACCGCAGCGGCGACAGCAATGTGCGCAGCGGCTGCGTAGTAGCCACGGAAGCCCAGACTCAGGGACGCCAGAATAGCGCCCGCGATCAGTACCGGGGGATCGCCCAGCATGGTGAGCAGGATCATGGGCGGATCAAGCAGGGGCTGTCTTAGCAGACTGAACCAGTTGAGTACCCGCTGGTCCAGTTGCTGCAGAAGATCACTGACCGGGGTCAACTGGCCCAGGATCAGGAACAGTGACAGTGCTGCGATGGCCAACATCAGCGAGGGCAGGGGGAATTCCCCACGGCGGCTTGGCCGTTCATTGGTATAGAGGCGCCAGAATCGGTGAGTGGCGTCATAGCCCGCCATGCGCTGCTCAAGCCATTGATAGAACGGACTGCCTTCGCCTACGCCCAGGCGCAGTCGCAACAGCAGGGCGTAGATCAATACCAGTACGGCACCGGCGGCAGCCAGGATCGGATAGAAGTGCGGCGGTGGCTGGACGCTTCCGGACATGGCCGAGCCAACAAAAAAACCAGGCAGTACGTAAGCCGGTGCCCAGGCCGTGGCCGAGAGCAGGTTGAAACCGACAAAACGTTGCCAGGGCATCTGCAGGGCACCTGCAACCAGGGGCATGACTGGCCGGATGGGGCCAACGAAGCGTCCGATCAGTATGCTCTTGCCGCCATGGGCCCGGAAAAAGGATTCGCCATTG
This sequence comes from Marinobacter oulmenensis, assembly GCF_014201735.1. Lineage (GTDB taxonomy): Bacteria > Pseudomonadota > Gammaproteobacteria > Pseudomonadales > Oleiphilaceae > Marinobacter > Marinobacter oulmenensis. The sequence continues at coordinate 56,301 of NZ_JACHFE010000010.1, forward strand.
GCGATCATGGCGGGGTAACGGCTGAATGGCCAGATTGCGTGCAGCCGGTCCTTCAGCCGTCGGCCGATAGCAAAGCTCAGCAGGTCGCCAACAATGGCCCCGAGCCCGGCCCAGAGCAGGGCTTCACCCAGGCCAATGCCGGTTTTTCCGGCCAGGGCCGCCAGTGCAAACAGGATGGCGACCCCGGGAACAATCAGTCCGGCAATGGCCAGGGATTCCACCAGCGCGGTGGCAAACAGGGCCATGATCAGCCAGTCCGGGTGGCTGCCCACCCAGGCGGTGAAGGTCTCCAGCCAGTCTCCGGTCATGCCCTGGATGTTTCTCCCTGGCTGAACCAGGCGGTATCGGCGTTGCGCTGGCGTGCTTCGGCCATGGCCTGCTCAGCCCTGGCTCTGAGCGTGTCGGCCCTGGTGTCTTCATCAATGCGTGTGGTGCAGCCAAGACTGATCGAGACGATGCCCACGGCCGGCCAGTCCTGCTCACTGATGATACGGCGGATTCGTTCGGCAATGACCCGCACGCCTTCCTCGGGAGTAAAGGGCAGGATCAGAAAAAACTCCGAGTCCGAGGTGCTGTACAGGGAGTCGCCGGCCCGGATGATGGCAAAGAGCTCCCGGGTCATGTTTCTTAACAGGGTTTGAAGCCCGCCGGTACCATGCAGTTTCTGGATTTCCGCGCTGTGGTCCAGGCCCAGACAGATCAATGAGAGCGGGTGCCCGGTTGTCATAGAACGACTGATTTCCTTTTGCAGGTTTTCGTCCAGAAATCGTGGATTCTGTGCGCCAGTGACCGGGTCAGTGAGCGCAAGGTCCTGAGCGGACTGGGCCATGTGGTCATAGTGCCAGACATACAGGGCTGTGACCGCCAGCAGGAGTATTAGTCCGGTGGTGGTGAACAGGGCGTCTGCAGCAGGGGAACTCTGCCATGCCAGGATTGCCGACGGAATGATCAGCAGGCATGAAAGCACTACGCCTCTGCGTAGGGGAAGGATCAGGAGGTTGAGCATGATCAGTGGCATGGACCAGTGACTGAGTCCGGGAGCCTTCATGACCAGGGCGGCAGCCACCAGCAGGCTGCTGGTGGCTGCCAGTATGATGGAATGGCCAGGTGCCGAGAGCTGCTGGCGTCGGGAAAACAGGGTATAGATCAGCCCGGCCAGCAGAAGCAGCGACATCACCAGAGCCAGGTAAAACAGATCATAGAACCCGTAACGCAGGTTCTGTAGTGCCAGTATCAGGACAAACAGGGCTGCCAATCCGTAACCGCCGGAATGGGTCCAGGTCCTCAAGCGGGTTTCTGTCATCGCTGGATGTCCTCCGGGCCCTGTGGCGCGGCGCGGTGATTGTTCTGCTGTCGGGCCCGTCGCAGGGCATTGCTGGCGTTGCTTTGCAGGCTCCGGGCGTCATCACCGATATTCAGGCCCGACACTCCGGTACTGACGTTCAGTCTCAGTCCCTGGGTGGTCATCATGGCGCTGACGCCCTTGCGGATCTGTTCTGCCGTGCGCTGGGCATCGCTGGTGTTGACGCCGGGCAGGATTGCCAGGAATTCGAGGCCATTGACCCGGTAGCAGGTGTCAAAATCGCGCAAATGCGAGTGCAGGTAACGGCCAACCCGCGGCAGCATGGCCTGGATGTCCTCATCCGGTTCGGCCTGGTCGGCCGAATTGTCCAGACCGATCATGATAACTGACAGATTGCTGCCCTCGCGTTCGCTGCGCTGTATTTCCTTGTGCAGGTCAGCAGAGAGGTATTCGCGGCTGGCGGCGCAGGTGAGCTCATCGGTCCGCCGCAGCGGCGCCAGCTGCCGGGCGCGATACTCCCGCAGGAAAACAAACAGAGTGGCAAGCAGGGCGGTGAGTGCGAATGCTGTCACCATCTGATGACGTTCTGGCAGAGTGACCAGCCATTGGGTCATGATCAATATCACCGCCACCAGCGCCGCCAGGGTTATGGCCGCAATACGTTCTGGCATGACGGCAAAGGTCACCAGCGGCAGCACGTACAGCCAGTGGCTCAGGGACCAGGGGCCGAGCCACAGGGCCATGAGCAGGCCGATGACCAGCACTGTGAACAGGGCAATGCGGACCTGGGGCCAGGGCCTGGAATGCCGGAACCGGTTGAGTGGCGTTCCGGTCAGACAAAGCCCGGCGCCAGCGGCAGCAACCGCAGCACTCAGTGGCTCACCCAGAAACAGGCACAGCCCGCTGGTTAGCGCCAGCAGTGCCAGGCCGGCTCTTGAAACCTGGTCGGGTAGTGTGTGTTCGGCCAGCTGAGGCATGGGGTCGTTCCCTGAAGGGCGATCATTGAATGTAGACCCCTATAATAGGCGTTTGGGGTGCGTACTTGAAACGGGAAAGGTAAAGTAGTCGCCCATCAATAAAAACGCTCGCGAAACTGAAAGGTAATCCAATGGATGTTGCAGCCTACATGGTAGAGCTTGGCCAGCAGGCCAGGGCCGCGGCCCGGGACGTCGCGCGATCATCAACGGCCGTGCGCAACCAGGCGCTCCTGGCAACCGCTGATCTGCTTGATGACTCCCGGGAGGAACTGGCTAGCGCCAATCATAAAGATCTGGAAAACGGCCGGGCCAATGGCCTTGAAGAGGCCATGCTGGACCGCCTGGAACTGACACCGGCCCGCATCGATACCATGATTGAGGGACTGCGACAGGTGGCTTCCCTGCCGGATCCGGTGGGTGAGATTACCGGCATGACCTATCGCCCGTCCGGCATCCAGGTGGGCAAGATGCGGGTGCCTCTTGGTGTTATCGGCATCATTTACGAATCTCGGCCGAATGTGACCGTAGAGGCGGCGAGTCTGTGCCTGAAGTCAGGCAATGCGACTATTTTGCGTGGGGGCTCCGAGGCCATTCACTCCAATCAGGCCATTGCTGCCTGCCTGGCTCGCGGTCTGGTCTCGGCCGGGCTGCCGGAGACGGCGGTTCAGGTAGTTAGCACGACGGACCGGGCCGCCGTGGGCGAGCTGATCACCATGCCGGAATATGTGGATGTCATCGTGCCCCGGGGCGGCAAGGGGCTGATCGAACGGATCAGCCGTGACGCCCGGGTGCCGGTGATCAAACACCTGGATGGCGTGTGCCATGTCTACATTGACAGTCATGCCGATCCTGAAAAGGCCCTGAAAGTTGCGGTCAATGCAAAAACCCAGCGTTATGGCACCTGCAATACCATGGAAACGCTGCTGGTCGATGAGGAAATCGCGGCCGATATCCTGCCCCTGCTGGCGCAGCAGTTTGCTGAAAAAGGCGTTGAGCTGCGGGGGTGCGACCGGACACGGCAGGTGCTTGAGGGGATAGACCAGGCCACGGAGCAGGACTGGCAAGCCGAGTATCTGGCACCGATCCTGGCGGTGCGGGTGGTTGAGGGCCTGGATGGCGCCATTGACCACATTGCCCGCTACAGTTCGCAGCACACTGAGAGCATTATTACCGAAAATTACACCCGGGCGCGCCGGTTCCTGACCGAGGTGGATTCCAGTTCAGTCATGGTGAACGCCTCCACGCGCTTTGCGGATGGTTTCGAGTACGGGCTGGGGGCTGAGATCGGCATTTCCACCGACAAGCTCCATGCCCGCGGGCCGGTCGGCCTCGAGGGGCTGACCTCGCAGAAATACGTGGTGTTTGGCGACGGCCATATCCGGACCTGATGCCATGCATGTTATTTACGGCGGCACCTTTGATCCGATTCACCACGGTCATCTGCGCCTGGCGCTCGAGGTTGGTGACAGCCTGGGCGTGGAGCGGGTTGATCTGGTGCCTTGCCATATTCCGCCACACCGGGGTGATACCGGTGCCGGCGCGGAGCAGCGACTGGAGCTGATCCGGCTGGCCATTGACGGTGAGTCGGCTCTTGGTCTTGATGAGCGGGAGCTGCGTAGGGCCGGTGCTTCCTATACGGCCGATACCCTGCGCCAGTTGCGCTCTGAGCTGGGGCGGGATGAACCCCTGGTGATGGTGGTTGGCACCGATGCCTTTGCCGCCTTCGACCGTTGGCGGGAGTGGCGGGATATCCCGGAGCTGGCCCATATCGTTGTGGTGCGACGCCCGGGGGCGGATCTTGCTCCCGGCAGCGAGGCGCAGCGACTCGTTCGGGAACGCCAGGCGCAAAGCCCGCAAGCCCTGTGGCAACAGCCTTCGGGCCTGGTGCTGGAGCTGGACCCGCCGCTGCTTGAGATCTCCGCAACCGGCATCCGTCAATGCATTGCGGATGGCCGCTCCCCCCGTTACCTGACGCCGGATGCCGTCTGGCAACGGATTCAGGCGCTGGGCCTGTATGGAGCCTGCCCCGACCGCAGGGTTTAGTGATACAATCGCGTCTGAATAGCAACTGGCGGGCAGCCGCAACGGCCATGTCCCGGAAAACAGGGTAATTATGCAGGCAGAAGAACTGAAAGATCTGGTGGTGAATGCGCTTGAGAATATCAAGGCCCAGGACATCAGTGTGATTGATGTCCGGGAGCGTACAAGCGTCACCGATTTCATGGTCATTGCCTCAGGCAACTCCAACCGGCACGTTAAGTCACTGGCCGATTCCGTGGTGTCCGAGGCGCAGGAAAACGGCGTGCGCGCCAGCAATATCGAAGGCGGTGGCGGCAGCGACTGGATCCTGGTGGATCTGGGCGATGTGGTCATTCATGTGATGATGCCAGCGACCCGTGAGTTCTATGATCTGGAGCGCTTCTGGCGTGATGCTCCAGACCTGGGTGTGGCAGGCCGCGAATAATCATGCGTCTGCGTCTGATCTGCGTGGGGCAGAAAATGCCCGACTGGGTCAGTGCGGGGTACAGTGAATATGCTCGCCGGATGCCGCCGGAGCTCCCCCTCGAACTGACTGAAATTCCCATGGCCCACCGAGGCAAAAACCCGGATATTGCCCGCCTGATGCAACGGGAAAGCGATGCCATCCTCAATGCGGTGGGCGAACGTGACCGGGTGATTGCGCTGGAGGTGGGCGGCCGTCCGTGGTCAACCGAAAAACTGGCGGGACAGCTGGAAAACTGGCAACTGGACGGCGCCGATGTGTGTTTTCTGGTCGGCGGCCCCGATGGTCTGGCCGAGGCCTGTCGGCAGCGTGCCGATCAGCAATGGTCCCTGTCGCCACTGACACTGCCGCACCCGCTGGTGCGGATTGTCCTTGCCGAGCAACTTTACCGCGCGTGGTCGATTACCCGTAATCACCCCTATCACAGGTCCTAGGAGGTTCCGTGGCCTGGGGAGAATTCAAGGATACCGCAGGGGAGCGTCGGCTGTTCCAGCGCCGGGCACTGGTCACACTGGCGTTCGTGGTGCTGATGCTGGGCAGCCTGCTGGCCCGTATGTACCAGCTCCAGATTGTCGAACACGACACCTATACCACTCTTTCCGACAAGAACCGGGTTCAGGTGCAGTCTGTGCCGCCTCCTCGTGGCCTGGTGTATGACCGTAACAATCAACTGCTGGCGGAAAACCGCCCGGTGTTCAGTCTGACCATTGTGCCGGAGCGCGTCGATGACATGCCTCGCACCCTGGAGCAGTTGCAGCAGATCATTTCAATCTCTGAGGAAGACCTGTCGAGATTCCAGCGTCGTTTGGAGGAGTATCGCCGGCCATTCGAAGAGATCCCGCTGAGCTATGACCTGAACGAAGAGGAAATTGCCCGCTTCTCAGTGCGCAGGCACCAGTTCCCGGGGGTCGAAGTGGAAGCCGAACTGGTCCGTTACTATCCCCACAGCGAGCTGACGGCCCACGTGCTGGGCTATGTCGGCCGCATCAACCGGGAGGAACTGCAGCGGATTGATTCGGTCAATTACGCCGGTACCAACTACATCGGCAAGTCCGGTATTGAGCGGTTCTATGAGCAACTGCTGCATGGCAGTGTCGGTTATCAGCATGTGGAGACCAATGCCCGCGGCCGTATCCTGCGTGTGCTTGAACGGGAAGCCCCGGTTCCCGGCGAGGATATCCAGTTGCAGCTGGATATGCGGTTGCAGCGCAAAGCCTATGAATTGCTGGAAGGCCGCCGCGGTGCCATTGTCGCCATCGAACCGTCCACCGGCGGCATCCTGGCGCTGGCCAGCGTGCCCGGCTTTGATGCCAATAAATTCGTGACTGGTATCAGCGTGGACGATTACCGGGAGCTGAGCACCAGTATCGACAAGCCCCTGTTCAATCGTGCCCTGCGTGGTCAGTATCCGCCGGGCTCCACCATCAAGCCGATGCTGGCGGTCGCGGCCCTGGACAGCGGCGCTACGACACGCAGCAAGAAAATCTGGGATCCCGGATACTTCCAACTGAAAGAAGGCGGCCGGCGCTACCGCGACTGGAAGCGCACCGGCCATGGCTGGGTGGACCTCAAGGACGCGGTGGCACAGTCATGCGACGTTTACTTCTATGAAATGTCGGTAGAGATGGGTGTGGACACCATGCACAGCTATCTCTCAGCCTTCGGTTTTGGCGAGGACGCCACTCTGGACGTCTCCGGGGCTCTGAGTGGCCTGCTGCCGTCAAGGGACTGGAAGCAGGCGTACCGTAACGAACCCTGGTACCCCGGTGACTCGGTAAACATGGGGATCGGACAGGGATTTTTCCTGGCGACACCGTTGCAACTTGCCACCGCCACGGCGTTGATTGCCAACCGGGGCACCTGGGTTGAGCCGCGTCTGCTCAAGGATATCAAGGGTGAGCGGTCGGTCGCTGAGTTCCTGCCGGAGGAAACCCATCAGCCGCTGACGCTGGAGAACCCGGAGGACTGGGAATTTGTGGTCGACTCCATGGAGGAAGTCATGCACGGTCGCCGGGGTACCGCCCGTCGGGTCGGGGCGAATGCCGATTACCGGATGGCCGGGAAAACCGGTACCGCCCAGGTGTTCAGCCTGGAGCAGGACGAAGAGTACGATGCCGAAGAGGTTCGGGAGCGGCTCCGGGATCACGCGCTTTTTGTGGGCTTTGCCCCGACGGACAAACCGGAAATTGCGGTGGCGGTGATTGTTGAAAATGGCGGTGGTGGCAGTGGTGTGGCCGCGCCCGTGGCCCGGGAGCTGTTTGATGCCTGGCTGAAAGAGTTTCCGGCCCAGGAAGAAGAAGCCCGCGCCGCCCAGGCCGGGACAGGAGGGGGGGACTGATGGCCCTGAACAGATTGACAGGCAGTTTTTCCACCGGCCGTCTGTCTCCGCCACAAACCATTTGGCGGGCGATGCATATTGATCCGGTGCTGCTTGGCCTGCTGCTGGTGTTGATGGCAGGCGGGCTGTTTGTCCTCTATAGCGGCGCCGACAGAAACCTCGACGTGGTAAAAGCCCAGGGCATCCGGTTTGCCGTCGCGTTTGCCACGCTGATCTTTTTCGCGCAGTTGGATCCCTCGGTGTTCCGTCGCTGGTCTCCCTGGCTGTATGGTGCCGGGGTCATCGCTCTGGTGGCGGTTCTGCTGGTGGGGGTCGGGGCCAAGGGGGCGCAGCGCTGGCTGGCATTGCCGGGATTGCCCCGATTCCAGCCATCAGAATTCATGAAGCTGCTGGTCCCGATGATGGCCGCCTGGTATCTGTCCCGGCATTATCTGCCGCCCACCTTCGGGCGAGTCATGGCTGGGCTGGCCATCGTGCTGGTGCCCATGCTGCTGATCATCCGGCAGCCGGATTTGGGGACCTCCCTGCTGGTTGGCATGGCCGGACTGTTTGTGGTGTTCTTTGCGGGCATCAGTTGGAAACTGATCACGGCGTTTCTCGGCCTGGTGTCGGTGTCGGCACCGCTGATGTGGTTTTTCGTTATGCGGGATTACCAGAAACAGCGGGTCCTGACCTTGCTGGATCCCCAGAGTGACCCGCTGGGCGCGGGCTGGAACATCATCCAGTCAAAAACGGCGATTGGCTCGGGCGGTTTTGATGGCAAAGGCTGGCTTCAGGGGACGCAGTCCCATCTGGAGTTCCTGCCGGAAAGCCATACCGATTTCATCGTGGCCGTGCTGGCCGAGGAGTTTGGTTTTGTTGGTATGTCGCTGCTGATCGGCCTGTACTTTCTGATCATTCTGCGTTGCCTGTATATCGCGGTCACGGCGCAGGATTCGTTCAGTCGCCTGGTGGCCGGTGCCCTGACCATGACGTTTTTTATCTATGTGGTGGTCAACATTGGCATGGTCAGCGGGTTGTTGCCGGTGGTCGGTGTGCCCCTTCCGCTGATCAGTTATGGGGGCACCTCCAGTGTGACCCTGATGGCGGCGTTCGGGGTGCTGATGTCGGTGCATACGCACCGACGGATGATTACCGCCTGACCGACATCCGGGATGATGGCCGGGTGTTAATGGTGACTCCATGGGGGAACCCGTTACAATATTGAGTGTCAGTGACCCCTGACAACAGGTTTTAACACGCGGGGTAAAAGCAGGGTATGGCGAAGAGTGTGCTGACAGGCGCCTTGATGGGGGCCGTTGTGCTGTTGCTTGCAGGTTGTGCGGGCTCGCCGGCGGTGGATCATTCGGCCCGCTATACTCTCAAGCAGGACAGGGCCCCGGCTGGAGATTTCGATGCCAGCGACCTGGCTAACGCCGTGCCTCAATATGAGCCGCCACGCTCTGGTGGTAACAAGTCCCCCTACTCGGTCTGGGGCAAAAGCTACCGTGTCCTCCCCAGCAATGATGGCTACGTTGCCCGGGGCACCGCCAGCTGGTACGGCGAAAAGTTTCATGGTCATCGCACGTCAAACGGCGAAGTATTCGACATGTACGCCATGTCGGCGGCTCACAAATCCATGCGGATTCCCGGTTATGCCCGGGTAACCAACCTGGATAATGGCCGGTCGGTCATTGTGCGGGTTAACGACCGGGGGCCGTTTCATGGTGACCGTCTGATTGACCTGTCCTACGCGGCGGCCAAGAAACTCGGCTACCAATCCCGTGGGACGGCCCATGTGGAAGTGGCTGCAATTACCGTAGAGCCGGATGGCCGGATGTTTCTGGCCGGTGAACCGTTCAATCCGAAAGGCGCGGCAGTGGCGGAAGCCGAGCCGGAGGTGCCGACCGAAGAAGCACCGGATGCCAGCACCGAACCTGACCGTGAAGGTCTGTTCGTTCAACTGGGCGCCTTCAGCAATCGGGATCCGGCCGAAGCGCTGCTGAACCAGGCTCGGGGGGCACTGGACCAGCCGGTCCGGCTGCGGGAAGTGACAACGGGCAAGGGCCGGTTCCACCGGGTACAGGTGGGACCTTTTCAGAACGAGGATGAGGCCCGCTACGCCCAGAACCTACTGGAATCACAGGGTTTCGGCCAGTCCATCGTATTGACCGATTCCCACTGAGCTGCCTGAACCCAGGCAAACAAGACCACCACCTGACGACAAACGACACAATCCATGGCTTTCAATATGATCACCCGCACGTTTCTCCTGGCGCTTTCACTGATTCTGCTGGCGGGCCAGGTGTCGGCCCAGCCGGCACTGATTCCGTCACCCCCGCAGATTGCCGGCAGTTCGTGGGTTCTGATGGACCCGCTCAGTGGCAGAATCATCATGGAAAGCAACAGCGATGAGCGCCTGCCGCCAGCCAGCCTGACCAAGATGATGACGGCCTACATTGTTGAGCGTGAACTCGACGAGGGCCGCATATCCATGTCTGACATGGTCCCCATCAGTGTCAACGCCTGGCGCACCGGCGGCTCCCGGACCTTTGTCCGGGAAGGCACCAGTGTTCCGGTGGAGACCCTGCTCAAGGGGGTGATCATCCAGTCCGGTAACGATGCCTCGGTGGCCCTGGCGGAATATATTGCCGGCAGTGAGGATGCCTTCGTGGACATCATGAACCAGCAGGCCCAGCAGTTGGGTATGAAAAACACCCACTTCATGAATGCCACCGGCCTGCCTGCCGAGGAGCATTACTCCACGGCTCATGACCTGGCTATCCTGGCGAGGGCCATTATCCGGGACTATCCCGATAACTATGACCTCTACGCCAAGAAGCACTTCACCTACAACAACATTCGCCAGCCCAACCGCAACAGCCTGCTGTGGCGGGATGACAGCGTCGATGGCCTGAAGACCGGCCATACCGAAGAGGCGGGATACTGCCTGGTGGCGTCAGCCAAGCGCGCGGACACCCGGCTGATTGCGACGGTCATGGGAACCAACAGTTCCGAGGCGCGCGCCCAGGAAGTGCAGAAGATGCTGAACTACGGCTTCCGCTACTACGAAACCGAGCGTCTGTTCCGGGCCGGCCAGGAGCTGGTGGAGGCCCGGGTCTGGGGTGGCGAGAGCGACCAGTTGTCGGTCGGCCTGCCGGAAGATGTCTATGTCACTATCCCGCGCGGCTCCCGCGAGCAACTCCAGTCCGTGGTTGATCTTGATTCCGTGATCAAGGCCCCCATTAAGGTAGGCGACGAGCTGGGTAATGTGACGGTGACCCTGGATGGCGAGACCCTGGTGGACGAGCCAGCCCTGGCACTGACCGAAGTCCCTGAGGGCGGCCTGTTCAAGCGCCTGTGGGACGCCATCAAGCTCTTTTTCGTACAACTCTTCAACTAAGGGCCAGTGGCCGGGAGACAGCGGCGGCATGACACAGCCGAAGGCACCCAAAATAGAATTCCCCTGTGATTACGTGATCAAGGTCATCGGGGACTCTGCCCCGGATTTCACCGAGTTTGTGGTGGAAGTGGTGGAGCAGCATGCACCGGGCATCGAGGAGACCGACATTTCGGTGACCGGAAGCAGCAAGGGGCGGTTCTCGTCTGTGCAATTGAAGATTGTGGCCACCGGCGAGGAACAGCTGAAAGCCCTGTTTGATGAACTCAAGGCCAGCGGCCGCGTTCACATGGTGCTCTGATGACCGATCTGGTTGTCCGCTCTCTTGGTCAGCAGCCCTACCTGGAAACCTGGGAGGCGATGAAAGATTTCACCGCCTCCCGGGATCGCTCGACCGTTGATGAAATCTGGTGCCTTGAGCATCCCCGGGTCTTTACCCAGGGCCAGGCTGGCAAGGCAGAGCACATCCTCCTGCCGGGTGATATCCCGGTGATCCAGGTGGACCGTGGCGGGCAGGTGACCTACCACGGGCCTGGCCAGTTGGTGGTATACCTGATGATTGATCTGCCAAGGCGCAAGCTGGGCGTGCGGGCACTGGTGGACACCATCGAACAGTCAATTGTGGGGGCTCTGGCACCGCTGGGTATCGACGCGGCTCCACGTCCGGATGCTCCGGGCGTCTACACCGATGGCGCCAAGATTGCCTCCCTGGGCCTCCGGGTTCGCCGTGGTTGTTCGTTCCACGGGTTGGCGCTGAATGTGAATATGGACATGGAGCCGTTCAGTCGCATCAACCCCTGTGGTTACGCCGGCATGCCCATGTGCCAGGTGCGGGATTTCCAGCCGGACGCCTCGGTTGACGACCTGGAACAGCGGCTGGTGGCACAACTGGTTGAGCGGCTCGGACGCACCCGCGTCGATTACCGTACGGATGCCCCGGTTGCCTCAAGTACCACCCAGAGTACGAAGGCGTAGCGCAACCCCTTGCCGATCGCCACAAGGATGACAAAGTTCAGCCAGGGTACCCGCATGATGCCGCCCACCAGAGTCAGCGCATCGCCACCAATGGGCAGCCAGCCAAGCAGCAGGGACCACTGACCGTATTTGTTGAACCGGTTGCGAGCCTTGTGCAACTGGATTTCGTTCACCGGGAACCAGCGTTTGTCCTTGAATCGGTCGACCTGCCGGCCGATAACCCCATTGACGACCGATCCCAGCGTATTCCCCAGCGTCGCCCAGAACCATAGCCAGAACAGTGGGTGTCCCTGATTCACCAGTGTACCGAGCAGGATTTCGGAGTACGCCGGCAACAGAGTGGCCGCCGCGAACGATGTCAGGAACAGGAACAGGTAAGACAATGGCAACTCCTCATGCCGGGTCAGGTTCAAGCCTCACAGGAAACGGCCCCCGTGTATATAACAACGGCATCATAGCCTAAAGGTTCTGTCGGGTGCCGGAAAGCGGCCCCCGGCATGGCCGGTTGCTATCAAGGTAATCGGCAGCTTTTATTTTCAATCACCGATGAGGATGACAAGATAGGGGCAATGAATTCGTAAGCGCTGAAGCGCCACTTTGGTATGTCAGGAGGTACCATGGAGCAAGTCACCATATATGGCCGGATGAGCTGCCCGTTCTGCGTGATGGCCAAAAACCTGTGTGAATCCCGGGGCATGCCTTACACCTGGGTGGATATGATCGAGAAGGGCATGAGCAAACAGGATATTGCCGAGGAGATCGGGCGCCCGGTACACACCGTTCCCCAGATTCTGGTGGGCCGGGAGTATATTGGCGGTTTTGATGAGTTCTCCGGCTGGGTCCGCCGGAATGAAACGGCCGACGCTCGCTGAGTTTCCCGCAGTGGTGACATAAAAAAAGCCCGGCACATGGCCGGGCTTTTTTTGTGGGCTGGCGGATCAGAGACTGAATTCGGTCTTCAGTTTCTTTTCGGTTAGCTGGTTTTTCAGCCGGGCGACACGGGGCAGGCCGTTGTCAAACGGGGGGAAACTCTCGCCGGAGATCAGCGGCTGGAGGTACTCCCTGCAGTCCTTGGTAATGCCGTAGCCATCGTCAGTGATGAAGTGGATCGGCATTTTCTTTTCCTGATTGGCCACCTCGCTCAGGTTAGCCTCGCCAATGCGCCACCGGTAGGGACTGGACTGTTCCCGAACGATGACGGGCATCAGCGCCTGTTTGCCGGCCAGCGCCATCTCGACAGCCGCCTGGCCGACGGCGTAGGCCTGCTCAACGTCGGTGGCGGAGGCCAGGTGCCGGGCGCTACGCTGCAGATAGTCGGCCACCGCCCAGTGGTACTTGTGGCCCAGGGCCTGTTTCACCATGTTTGCCAGAGCCGGAGCGACACCGCCAAGCTGGGTGTGGCCAAAGGCATCCTTGGCACCGGATTCGGCCAGGAAGCGGCCATCCTCGTATTGCGCGCCCTCGGAGGCAACCACGACACAGTAGCCGTGGTTTTTCACCGATTCATCCACCCGCTCGAGGAATTTTTCGCGGTTGAAGGGCACTTCCGGGAACAGAATGATATGCGGCGCGTCGCCTTCCTGTTCACCGGCCAGGCCACCGGCGGCGGCGATCCATCCGGCATGGCGCCCCATGACTTCCAGGATGAAGACCTTGGTGGAGGTGTCGCACATGGACTTGATGTCCAGGCTGGCTTCCAGCGTGGAGGTGGCAATGTATTTGCCGACGGAACCAAAGCCCGGGCAGCAGTCGGTGAAGGGCAGGTCGTTGTCGACCGTCTTGGGGACGCCGATGCAGGTGATCGGATAACCCATGCGCTCGGCCATCTGGGAAACCTTGTAGGCCGTATCCTGGGAATCACCGCCACCGTTATAGAAGAAGTAGCCGATGTCATGGGCCCGGAAGACTTCGATCAGTCGCTCGTATTCACGGGCGTTCTCGGAAATGTTCTTGAGTTTGTGACGGCAGGACCCGAAAGCACCGCCGGGGGTGTGGATCAGTGCTTCAATGGACTCGTCCGATTCCAGGCTGGTGTCGATCAGTTCTTCTTTCAACGCACCGATGATGCCATTACGGCCGGCATACACCTTGCCGATCTGGTCCGGATACTTGCGGGCGGTCTGGATAACGCCAGCGGCGCTGGCATTGATAACGGCGGTTACCCCGCCAGACTGGGCGTAAAATGCGTTTTTGATAGCCATCTCGGGCTAAAGCCTCCTGCTGGTTCAACAATGGCGCGAATGATACGCCAAACAGGCCGTTTTTTCATGAGGACAACCCGCCTCTTGACCCTGCGACAAGTATGGTAGAGGCTTGGCGGGTTTCAATTCAGAGGCGATTTGCGCATGCATATCCATATCCTGGGGATCTGTGGCACGTTCATGGGCAGTCTGGCAGTGATTGCCAGGGAGCTGGGGCATACCGTGACCGGTTCCGATCAGGGCGTCTACCCGCCCATGAGCACTCAGCTGGAGGCTCAGGGAATCACCCTGATGGAAGGCTATGGTGCGCAGAATCTCTCCCCGGCGCCGGATCTGGTGCTGATCGGCAATGCCATGTCCCGCGGTAATCCGGAAGTTGAGGCGGTGCTGAACAAGCACATTGATTACATGTCCGGCCCTGAGTGGCTGGCACGGGAGGTATTGCGTCACCGGTGGGTGATGGCTGTCGCGGGTACTCACGGCAAGACCACCACCACCGCCATGCTGCTGTGGATTCTGGAACAGGCAGGGTTTGATGCCGGTTATCTGGTCGGGGGCGTACCGAAGGACTTTCCCGTGTCAGCCCGGCTGGGCAGCAGTGACTTCTTTGTGATTGAGGCCGACGAATACGACAGTGCCTTTTTTGACAAACGCTCCAAGTTTGTCCATTACCGCCCGGATACCCTGATTCTGAATAACCTGGAATACGACCACGCCGATATCTTTGACAGTGTCGAGGCCATTGAGCGCCAGTTCCACCATCTGGTGCGGACGGTGCCAGGGCAGGGCCTGATTGTCCGGCCGGCCGCGGATGGGCATCTGGATAAAGCGCTCGAACTGGGATGCTGGACCCGGGTTCAGGACACCGCTGTGGGTAGTGAAGTGCCCCATACCACGGACTGGCGGGCCGAGTTGCTGTCCGAGGATGGCAGCCGCTTCATGGTGATCCATCACGAACAGCCGGTGGCAACCCTGAACTGGCAATTGACCGGGAAACACAACGTTCGTAATGCCCTCTCGGCCATTGCCGCTGCCCGCCACGTGGGCGTTACGCCCGATCATGCGGTGTCTGCGCTGTGCCGGTTTTCCGGGGTCAAACGCCGCATGGAGCTGCTGGCCGATGTGGGCGGAGTCCGGGTATACGATGATTTTGCCCATCACCCGACCGCCATTGCCAGTACGCTCGAGGGCCTGCGTCATCGGGTGGGCGATGAGCCGATTCTGGCCATCATTGAGCCCCGTTCAAACACCATGAAGCAGGGCGTGCATCGCCAGACGCTGATCCCGAGTACGGAGGCAGCCGACCGGGTGCTCTGGGGCAACCTTGGTGAAATGGCCTGGCTGGGGGAGTTGCTGGATGACTGGCATCAGGCCCATGGCGAGGCGGGTAATCACCGGATGGAGGCCTCGGTGGAGGCTCTGGTGGCCGCCGCACTCGATCAGTTGCCGGAAACCTGCCACATTGTGATCATGAGTAACGGTGGCTTCGGCGGTATTCACAGCAGACTGGTTGCAGAACTGGAGAAAGATCGTGGCTGATGTTCCGGTAATCAACCTTGCCTTTACCGGTGCTTCCGGCGCCCAGTACGGGCTGCGACTGCTGCAGTGCCTGGTGGCGCAGGGTTGCCGGGTCAACGTCATGGTCAGCAAGGCGGCCCAGGTAGTGATTGCCACCGAGACGGATTTCACTCTGCCAGGCAATACGCCGGCGATGGCCGAAGCGTTCCGGCAGTTCAGTGGTGCCCGAGAGGGTCAGGTTTGCGTGTTTGGTCGTGAGGAGTGGTTTTCGCCACCGGCCTCCGGCTCAGGAGAAAAAGCGCCGCTGGTTATCTGTCCCTGCAGCACCGGCACGCTGTCGGCACTGGCAACCGGTGCCAGCAATAACCTGATTGAGCGGGCAGGGGATGTCGCACTCAAAGAGCGCCGGCCCCTGATTCTGGTGCTGCGCGAATCCCCCTACTCGGAAGTGCATCTGGATAACATGCTCAGGCTGACCCGCATGGGCGCGGTGATCATGCCGGCCAGCCCGGGGTTCTATCACAAGCCGGAATCCATTGACGATCTGGTGGATTTCATGGTGGCCCGCATTCTGGATCATCTGGGTCTGGAGCAGAGCATGGTGCCGCGCTGGGGAGAATCTGGCCACGGAAGGGGCAACTAAGCTGGACGGAGCCAATCAGGTAGGCCTTTCTAAAACCGTGCGGAGCCATGGATGGCGGAGTAGTAACCAAGCAGACACAAGAAAACAGCACAATATCATCGCGCTGACGTGTGTAATCGTATGGGAGCTGTAATTGATTCGGGGAGTATCAAGGCCACTTCTTGGGGGAAGAAGTGGTGCCGAGGAGAGGACTTGAACCTCCACGGGGTTGCCCCCACTAGCACCTGAAGCTAGCGCGTCTACCAATTTCGCCACCTCGGCAGATGACTCGTAACCGCCTTTATCTTACTGAATTCCCGATTGAATTCAAGGCTGTTACTGGTCGGTGAGGAGTGCCCCTCAACCGATGGCGCGTACTTTAATAATTCCTTCGGGGGGTGTCAAACATTTTTTTGAAAAATATGAGGGCTGTATTTGTGCCTATTCGTTGGCCCCTTGTTAGCCAGCCGACTCATACCAACGTTATACTCAATTCAGACACGAATTCCGCCGCTCAGGTGAGCGGCCTTTAAAACAAGGATCCGAATGGTTTCCAGGAAGAAAAAAAGCAATGATCCTCACGCCGACCGTGAGGCGCAAAAATACGACAACCCCATTCAGAGCCGGGAGTTCATTACCCGTCACCTGAAAGAAAGAGGGGCGCCCGCCACTCACGAAACCCTGTGCCAGGAACTGGGCCAGAACTCGCCCGAAGGGATTGAGGCACTGCGGCGCCGGCTGATTGCCATGTGCCGGGACGGCCAGTTGATCTGTAATCGCCGGGGCGCCTATCTGCCCATTGACGAGGCGGAACTGGTGACCGGCCGTGTCATGGGGCACCGGGATGGCTTCGGTTTTCTCATCCCCGATGACGGCAGCTCCGACCTGTTTCTGACCGCCCGGCAGATGCGTCAGGTGTTTCATGGCGACCGGGTCGCCGGTCGGGTCGACCGTGTGGATGACCGCGGCCGCCGTGAGGGTGTGATTGTTGAAGTGCTTGAGCGCAAAACCGACCAGATTGTCGGCCGGTTTTTCCGGGAGAGCGGTATTGCGTTTTTGGTGCCCGAGAACGCCCGTGTGAGCCAGGAGATACTGGTGCCGGAGGAATACACCGGCAAGGCGGTGCATGGTCAGTATGTGGTGGTGGAGATCGTCCGGCAGCCGACGATTCGCATGCAGCCGACAGGTAAGGTGATTGAGATTCTGGGTGAGCATATGGCGCCGGGTATGGAAATCGATGTGGCCATCCGCTCCTACGATATTCCCCATAGCTGGCCACCCGCCGTCGGTCGTCAGGCGGCCGCGATACCGGAAGAGGTCACCGGGAAGGACAAGGAAAACCGGGTGGATCTCCGGGATCTTCCGCTGGTAACCATTGATGATGAGACCGCCCGGGATTTTGACGACGCCATTTATTGCGAGCGCCGCAAGCGTGGCGGGTACCGGCTGGTTGTTGCCATTGCCGACGTGTCCCATTACGTCCGCCCCGGCTCGCCACTCGACGAGGAGGCCATCCAGCGGGGCAATTCGGTCTATTTCCCGGACCACGTGGTGCCCATGCTGCCGGAGAAACTGTCGAATGGGCTCTGTTCGCTGAACCCGGATGTCGAGCGCCTCTGCGTGGTGGCGGATATGACCATTGGTCCGAACGGGAATATTGGCAGTTACACCTTTTACCAGGCGGTCATGCGCAGCCATGCACGGCTGACTTACAACAAGGTCAGCGACATACTCGAGCGGCCGGACAGTGAGCCGGGCTACCGTCTGAGCGAGCAGTACGCGGACCTGCTGCCGCACCTGCACGATCTCTATGATCTGTACAAACTGCTGCGTGCGGCCAGAACCGAACGGGGCGCCATCGATTTCGAAACCACCGACACCAAGATCGTCTTCGATGCGGACCGCAAGATTGAAGAGATTGTGCCGGTACACCGCAACGACGCCCACAAGATTGTCGAAGAGTGCATGCTGTGCGCCAACGTGGCGACCGCGCGCTTCCTCAAGAAGCACAAGGTGCCGGCGCTGTATCGGGTGCATGAAGGGCCTTCCGAAGAGCGCCTGAGCAATCTCCGGTTGTTCCTCGGCGAGCTGGGGCTGCAACTGGGTGGTGGCGACAAGCCCACTTCGGCGGACTACCAGGCGTTACTGCGTGAAGTGGCCGACCGTCCGGACGCCCACGTTATCCAGATGGTGATGCTGCGCTCGCTCAGTCAGGCGGTGTACAGCCCGGAAGAGCACGGGCACTTCGGCCTTGGCTTTGCCAGTTATGCCCACTTCACCTCTCCGATCCGTCGCTATCCGGACCTGATCGTGCATCGGGCCATCAAGTCCCGGATTCATGACAAGAAGGTCAAGAAAGACGTAGTTACTCCGTCAGTCACCGACAGTGAACTGGCGAATTATCCCTACGACTATGCCCGCATGGAGCAGTTGGGCGAACACTGCTCCATGACGGAGCGGCGCGCCGACGACGCCACCCGCGATGTCAATGCCTGGCTCAAGTGCGAGTTTCTGAAGGATCGCGTGGGTGAGGAATTCAATGGGGTGATTGCGGCGGTCGTGCCGTTTGGCTTCTTTGTTGAATTGTCCGGCCTGTTCATTGAGGGGCTGGTGCATGTGTCCACGCTCAATGGGGATTATTTCCATCACGATGCCGTCAAGCACCGGTTGATTGGTGAGCGCACGGCGGTCAGCTTCCGCCTGGGTGACGAAGTCCGGGTGCGGGTGGTCCGTGTGGATCTGGATGATCGCAAGATTGATCTGGAGCTGGTCAGTGAGCCCCAGCGCCGCCAGGCTGACCGGGAAGCGCTGGATGTCTCCCGCCGTCAGCAGAAGGATTCCGGCAAGCGTGGCAAGAACGCTCGTGGCGGCAAGTCAGGCGGGAAATCCCGCTCCGGTTCCTCCGGCAAGAAGGGCAGCGCCAAGGAGCGCCTGGCGGCCGAGGCCGCCCGGGATGCCGCTCGCAAGTCAGCCAAGGGCAAGTCCTCGGGCGGTAAAAAGCGGAAATCCGGAAACTAAGTACCTGTACAGGAAGCATTGAGTGTCTCAGGAATATGTCTTTGGGTGGCATGCCGTTGATGCCATCCTCAAGCGCCAGCCGGAGCGGTTGCAGCAGGTCTGGATTCAGACCGGCCGGCAGGATAAACGGGTAAAGGCCATCACGGATGCGCTGGATGGTCTGGGTGTGCGCTGGCAGGTGGTGCATCGCCGCGAACTGGACGACCGGGTGTCCGGTGTTCATCAGGGCATTGTTGCAGCCGTTGGCGAAAGCCGGGAATGGACCGAAGACGATCTGCTGGCCATGCTGGCGGCCCGGGAGCAGGCTCCGTTTCTCCTGGTTCTGGATGGCGTGACCGATCCTCACAATCTTGGTGCCTGCATGCGCACGGCCGATGCGGCCGGTGTCCAGGCCGTGGTTGTGCCCAAAGACAAATCGGCCTCCCTGACCCCTGTCGCCAGAAAGGTGGCTTGCGGCGCGGCGGAAACGGTGCCGTTTGTCCGGGTCACCAATCTGGCGCGCTTCCTCCGTGAAATCAAGGAGCAGGGGGTCTGGCTGATCGGGACCGCCGGCGAGGCCAAAGCCACCCTGTATCAGGCGGATTTCAAAGGGCCGGTCGCGCTGGTGATGGGCGCGGAAGGCAAGGGCATGCGCCGCCTGACCCGCGAACACTGCGATCAGTTGATCAATATTCCCATGGCCGGACATGTCGACAGTCTCAATGTCTCGGTCGCCACCGGGGTGTGCCTGTATGAGGCGGTCCGGCAGCGAACGGGATAGTTCCGGCAGGGCCTGTGAGCCTTGCACAAATCCTTCCATGCGCCTAGAATACTGCACCCCTTTTTGAAGGGGCGCTTTTTTATTGCCCGAAAAGGCGCAGGGAAGAAGCGTTGTTTTCGGCAGGTCTTTGTTTGCAAAGCCTTTGCCCGGAAGCAGAACCGAAGCAGGCAGCCTGGCTGTCAACTCCTTGCTTTCATGCCTTGGGTCCATGCCCGGGAAGAAAGCTGTTCAAACCGTAGGGAGAACTCATGCGTCACTACGAAGTCGTATTCATGGTACATCCGGATCAGAGCGAGCAGGTGCCCGCGATGATCGAGCGTTATACCAATGTCATCACCGAAGATGGTGGCAAGGTACATCGCCTGGAAGATTGGGGCCGTCGTCACCTGGCCTACCCGATCAACAAGATTCACAAGGCTCACTATGTCCTGATGAACATCGAATGTTCACAGGCCGCTATGGACGAGCTGACTCATAACTTCCGGTTCAACGATGCCATCATCCGTGACCTGATCCTGCGTCGCGACGAGGCTGTTACCGATCTGTCCCCGATGAAAGCCGCCGAGTCCCGTGAGGATCGTCGTTCCGGCGGAGGCGATGAGCGCCCGCGTCGTTCTGCCGAGTCTGACTCTGCCCCCAAGGCACAGGCCGAGAGCGAAGAAGAGTAATCAACCGGAGTTAAGGAGTTAAGTAATGGCTCGTTTTTTCAGACGTCGTAAGTTCTGCCGCTTCACGGCAGAAGGTGTTAAAGAGATCGATTACAAGGATCTGGACACCCTGAAAGGTTACATCACTGAAACCGGCAAGATCGTGCCCAGCCGCATCACCGGCACCAAAGCACGTTATCAGCGTCAGCTGGCCACCGCTATCAAACGCGCCCGCTACCTGGCACTGCTGCCGTATACGGATAGCCACGATCACTAAGCACAGATAGACAAGGACCCGGGACCATGCGTGCACTGGCACAGTATGTAATGCGCGGTCCCCTGCAGGCCGGCGGGGTTGCGGCAGTAACGACTGCCTTGCCCCTGCTGTTCTGGATTGGCGCAGCGGTAGTCGGCCTGGTCATACTCAGGCTTGGGCTCCGTCAGGGGCTGAACATTGGCCTCTGGGCATTGCTGCCCTCCTTGGGTTGGGCGCTGTACGGCCAGGACCCAACGGCACTGGTGGTGGTGCTTGAGGTCATGCTGATGACCGCCATCCTGAGAGCCTCAATGTCCTGGGAGAAGGCCCTGTTATCGGGAGCCTTCCTGGCGATACTGACCGGGCTGATGATGCCCCTGATGTATCCGGCACTGCTGAACGATCTCGTTCAGGCTGGTGTGGAATTCTACCAACAGTACAACGCAGAAGTGGCCCGGGAACTGGGCGGCGACCTGGAGCAGATAATCCGGGATACCATGAACGCGAGCATGGCGGGGACCTACTTTGCCACCGCCGTGGGCATGGTGATGCTGGCCAGAGCCTGGCAGGCGGGGTTGTACAACCCCGGCGGGTTCCGCAAGGAATTCCACAGCCTGCGGCTGTCACCGGTGATTGCCATTCTGTGTGCGGTCACCATGGTGATCGGGCCGGTACTGGGCCTCAACTCGTTGTTGCTGGCCTGGGCCGCCGGGACGCCGCTGTTCATGGCGGGGCTGGGTCTGGTCCACGGTGTGGTTGGTAAGAAACAATGGAGCGGGCAGTGGCTGGTGGTTTTCTACATTGCCATGCTGTTGCTGGGTCCGAGTCTGATGATGCTGTTGTTGGTCATGGCTTTTGTGGATAGCTGGCTGGATATCCGGAGGCGTATAACCCCCGCCGGGTCGGCTGAATAAAGCACGAAGAGGTTAACGAGATGGAAGTTATTCTGCTCGAGAAAGTAGCAAACCTTGGATCCCTGGGTGACAAGGTAAAGGTTAAGGCCGGTTACGGTCGTAATTTCCTGCTGCCGCAGGGCAAAGCTGTGCCTGCCACAGCAGACAACGTCAAGGCGTTCGAAGAGCGTCGTGCCGAGCTGGAAAAAGCCGCTGCTGAACGGCTGGCTGCTGCCCAGGCCCGTGCCGAAGCTCTGGAAGGCGCGACCTTCACCATCACTTCCAAGTCTGGTGAAGAAGGCAAACTGTTCGGTTCCATCGGCGTTCGCGACATCGCTGACGCGGTTACCGCCGGCGGCACTGAAGTCGAGAAGAGCGAAGTTCGTCTGCCGGAAGGCCCGATCCGGGTTACCGGTGAGTACGAAATCGAACTGCAGCTGCACACCGATGTGGCCGCTACCATCAAACTGGCCGTGGTTTCCGAGTAAACCCGACGCCAGTTAGTGGTGCATCCCAAGGCGTCCGGGGCATTCGTCCCTGGCGCCGGTAAACGGGCCCGGACCGGAGACGGTTTCGGGCCCGTTGCTTTCTGGTATTCTTGTATCCCGATATTCACCTCAAGCCTGATCGGAGCAGGAACCCTGTCCGGTCGGCCGTAGCCGAAGACGTGTGCCCATGGCCAATCCGAACCTGAAACCCGCCTCTTTTGACCCGGAAACCAGCCGTATCAAGGTTCCGCCGCACTCGGTGGAAGCAGAGCAGGCGGTGCTCGGTGGCCTGATGCTGGATAACCGCCGTTTTGACGAAGTGGCGGAGATGATCGGGGCGGTGGATTTCTACCGTCAGGATCATCGGCTGATCTTTGGCGCGGTGGAGCGCCTGGCTGCCGAGAGTGAGCCTCTGGACGTGGTGACGCTCTCGGAATTCCTGGACCGGGCAGGGGATCTTGAGGATGCCGGTGGCCTGGCCTACCTGGCTGAGCTGGCGGAAAAAACGCCGGGCGCCTCCAATATCAAGGCCTATGCCGAGATTGTCCGGGAGCGGTCGGTACTGCGCCAGTTGCTGGATGTTTCCGGCGAAATCACCGACTCTGCGTTCAATCCCCAGGGACGTAACAGTACCGAGATTCTGGACGAAGCCGAGCGCAAGGTATTCCAGATTGCCGAGTCCCGTAACAAGGAGGGCTCCGGCCCCAAGGCCATCAATCCGATCCTGGCCAATACCCTGAGTCGCATCGAGGAGCTGTTTGAGTCCGGGGAGCCGACCACGGGTCTGACCACCGGCTTCACCGATCTGGACGAGAAGACCTCCGGCATGCAGCCGGCGGATCTGATCATCGTGGCCGGCCGTCCTTCCATGGGTAAGACCACCTTCGCCATGAACATCGTCGAAAACGCCCTGATCAGCGCCAGTGTGCCGATCCTGGTGTTCAGTATGGAGATGCCGGCAGATGCCCTGGCCATGCGGATGCTGTCGTCGCTCGGGCGTATTGACCAGACCCGTATCCGGAGCGGCAAGCTTGAGGAAGACGACTGGCCGCGCCTGACCTCGGCGGTCAGCCTGCTCAAGGACAAGCCGCTCTATATCGATGACACGCCTGGCCTGAGCCCCACGGAAATGCGGGCCCGTGCCCGTCGGGTGGCCCGGGAAAATGGCGGTGAGATTGGCCTGATCATGGTCGACTACCTGCAGTTGATGCGGGTGCCGGGCAACACCGAGGGCCGTACCGCGGAAATCTCCGAGATCTCCCGGTCCCTCAAGGGCATTGCCAAAGAGCTCAACTGTCCGGTGGTGGCCCTGTCACAGCTCAACCGCAGTCTGGAGCAGCGTCCGAACAAGCGCCCGGTCAACTCGGATCTTCGGGAATCCGGGGCCATCGAGCAGGATGCGGACGTGATCATGTTCGTGTACCGGGACGAGGTTTACAACGAGGACACCACCGACAAGGGCATAGCCGAAATCATCATCGGCAAGCAGCGTAACGGTCCTATCGGCACCACCCGCCTGGCCTTCATTGGTCACCTGACGCGTTTTGAGGATCTCGCTCATGGCGATTACACCGACTACGGTGATGATTACTGATGTCCCGTCCCACCCTGGCCAGAATCAATCTCGAAGCCCTGCGGCATAACTTCCGTCTGGCGCAGTCCCGCGCCGGCCAGACCCGGGCCATGGCTGTGGTCAAAGCGGACGGCTATGGCCACGGTATTGCCGACGTCGGTCGGGCCCTGGCGGACGAGGCTGGTAAATACGCCGTGGCGTGTATTGAAGAGGCCCGGGCGCTTCGTGACGCCGGTCTCAGGCAACCGGTTGTGCTGTTGCAGGGTGTGCACGAGCCGGGCGATCTCGCCGAGTGCCGTCATCAGGGCTTTGTGCCGGTTCTGCATGGCCCGGAGCAGCTCCAGTGGCTGGCCGGAGACGGCCAGTCAGGGCTGTCATTCTGGCTGAAGGTGAATACCGGCATGAATCGCCTGGGTTTCCGCCCGGAGGCGTTGCCCGGGGTGGTGGCCGAGCTTGAGCCGTTCCGGAAGGGCCTGCTTGGGTTTGTGACCCATTTTGCCTGTGCCGATGATCTGGACAGCACCATGACCGAGCGCCAGACCCGGTGCTTCGCAGACGCCGTGGCGCCCTGGCCGGAGCTGGCACGCAGTGTCGGTAATTCCGCCGCCCATTTCCGCCCCGGCCAGCCACTCTATGAGTGGAGCCGCCCCGGGATCATGCTCTACGGCGCCTCGCCATTGATCGGCAGGACCGGCCCGGAGTTGGGGCTCAGGCCCGTGATGACTCTTGAGGCGCCGCTGATTGCTGAGCGTACAGTCAGGGCCGGCGAGTCCATCGGTTATGGTGCCAACTGGGTAGCGGACCGGGAGACCCGCATGGGTATGGTTGCCGTGGGTTATGGTGACGGTTACCCCCGTCATGCCGGAACGGATACGCCGGCAGCCATCAATGGCCGTCGTATCCGGTTGCTGGGCCGGGTGTCCATGGATATGCTGGCGGTGGACCTGAGCGCCGCGCCCGAGGCCAATGTGGGCGACCGGGTGGAACTCTGGGGCGAGACGGTCAGTGTCGATGAGGTGGCCGCCTGCGCCGGCACCATTGGTTACGAACTGCTGACAGGGGTCACCGCCCGGGTGCCCCGCGTTTATCGTTAATTCCAACTCTCAGTGATTGTCCGGAGGCATTGAATCCACGTGCATGTACTTGTTGTTCATGATTATGGTCCCCTTGGCAAGGTGCTCCTGGAGCGTCTCCGGCAGACCCATCTGCGGGTCAGCCCCCTGCTGGTGAGCGACCCGGCCAATGCGGATCTGGACAGCCTGGACAACTGGATTCCCGAAGACACGGACCTGATCGTCAATGCGCTCTGGCTGGATGATCCGGAAGTGGCGGAAGTGCATCGGGAAGTGGTTCATGAAGCGGCTTTCTCGCTGCCTCTGGCGCTGGCCAGGTACGCTTCCGAGCGGGACATGGCCATGTTGCAGCTGTCGTCCTGTTACGTCTTTGACGGGCGCAAGCAGGGCGCTTACATCGCATCCAATCCCGGACAGCCGGTCAATGAGCTGGGGCGCTGGCAATGGGAATGCGAGCAGGCGCTGAGGTCCACCTTGCCGCGCCATATCCTCCTGCGCACCGGCTGGAGTCTCGGACGTTTTGTGCGCAAGCTGCATGACAGCGTCGGCAAGGTGGATTCTCTGGCTTTACCGGGGCGCTGCCTTGGTCAGCCGGTGGCAGTGCGCGATCTGGCCCGGGTGATGGCCGCGATCGTGCTGCAGTTGGATTGTGGTGCTGAAGTCTGGGGTACCTACCAGTATGCGGGGTCGGAAGAGGTAAACCTGTACGAACTGGGGCTGGCGATTGCCGGCATGCCGGGCATCCCCGAAAGCATCCGGGTGGTGGATGAATTGCCGGACTGGGGCCACCTGGAGCCGGTCAACACCACCATGGTGTGCACCAAGATCAAGAACACCTTTGGTATCAAGCAACTGCCCTGGCGGACCTGGCTGTCAGAAGAAGTGGCGATGTCAAAGGAAGGAAACAGTACAAAGCAGAAGAATGGCGCTTCGGCGGGACTCTAGCCTTCCGGCTGTGTGAGTCCCGCCCGGTGATGTCAGATACTTACTGGCAGCCCTGGCGGGCAAAATCCCGGGTTACCACCTGCAGTGCTTCCACGTCCAGAAGTTCGACCTCCCGGCCACGGGCCCGGATGATGCCCTGATTCTGGAACCGGGTGAATACCCGGCTGACAGTCTCTACGGCCAGCCCCAGGAAGTTGGCGATGTCGTTTCGCGCCATCGGCAGGCTGAAGTTGGTTGGGGACATCCGGCGGCGACGGAACCGGCTGGACAGCGACAGCAGCAGCGCGGCAATCCGCTCCTCGGCGGTATTCTTGCTCAGCAGCATGGCCAGTTGATGGCTGTTCTGGATCTCCTGGCTCATCATCCGGTACATGTGGTGCTGCAGCTCCGGCAGCTTGCCGGTCAGTTCCTCAAGCTTGTCCACCGGAAATTCGCAGACGCTGGTGCGTTCAAGGGCCTTGGCGGTGCAGGCGTAGGTCTCACTGCTCATGCTGTCCAGACCCACCAGTTCGCCGGGCATGAAAAAGCCGGTCACCTGTTCATCACCGCCTTCGGTAATGATCGAGGTCTTGATGGAGCCGCTCTTCACCGCAAAGCAGGACCGTACCGGTGTGCTCTGGTCGAATACATGCTCGCCCCGGTTATAGATCTTGCCCTGCTGGACGATGTCTTCAAGACTGTCGAGATCGTTCTCTTCAACTGCCAGGGGAAGACACAGATTACTGAGACTACACTGGTTGCAGGAGGCCTTGAGAGGAGAAGCTTGCTGGAGTCGAATTGCCTGGGCCATAGTCGATGAACCATCCGGTTGATCCATAAAGCGCCGTACCGGTCATGGTGCGGTGCGTTCACATTCCGGCATAACAGAAAGAAGCTGTGCGCGGGATGTGACACCCTGAGTCTCCGGATATGAGGCCATACTGCGGAATCCCGAAGGTGCCAATGCTGTAACATTTTGCCCCTGTTACATTGACTGGTGTCAAGTATAACAAAAAACAGGTGTGCTCTGACTAGTCCTTGTCTGAAGGCATTTTTTCGTTCTCCTGCCGTTCCTTTTCCACCATTGACGGGGTTTCCAGGGAGATACGGCCAAGCTTGCCGGCCCGGAACTCATTGAGCAGTATTTCGGAAACCTTGTATAAATCGGGCACGCCACCCCGTCGCAGAAAGTTGCGTTTTCGGGCGATGGCATCCATCAGGGCCAGGCCATCCTCCGGCACCGAGTCCAGGCTGTATCGGGCTGTGATCAGCGCAGGGTAGGCGTCCACCAGGTAGTCCGCCTCGAACAGGGCCACATCTTCAAAATCCAGCACCGCGCTACGAATAGCCCCGGTAATCGCCAGCCGGTAACCGCAGGCCTCCGGCGACAGCTTGGGCCAGAGAAAGCCGGGCGTGTCATACAGAAGAACGTTGCCAGGCAATTTGATGGCCTGCTGTGCACGCGTTACTGCCGGCTCGTTGCCGGTTTTGGCAGCAGGTCGTCCGGCGAGCGTATTGATCAGGGTGGATTTGCCCACGTTTGGGATGCCCAGGATCATGACCCGCAGGGCGCTTTTCTGGCGGTCGTGGTGAGGTGTCAGCTCTTCGGCGAGGCTCAGTATATTCATGGCCTCCTGACGCTGATTGTGGGTCAATGTGAGGGCTCTGACGCCGCGCTCCTGTTCCAGCCATGCCAGCCACTGATTGGTGACTTCAGGGTCGGCCAGGTCACGCTTGTTGAGCACCTTGATCAGTGGTGTGTCGCCACGCAGGGAAGGCACCAGCGGGTTCTCGCTGCTGAACGGGATCCGGGCGTCCACCACCTCGATGATCAGGTCCATCTGTGGCATGACTTTACGGATCTCTTTCCGGGCCTTGTGCATATGCCCGGGGAACCAGTTGATGGCCATGAATGTGCTCCGGTGTCGTTTGAAAAGCGCCATTATGCAGGGGAATGACCAAACTTTCATACTCGCCATAAGCCGCCGGTGTCGCGGGCTGACGCCGGATGGCTGTGCACAGCCCCGCTGAGCCCTGATATGTCGGGGTGAAAGACACCCCCGGATTGTTTTAGGGTGTGGGGCCGATAAACGATTAATACATTCCGGCGGTTTTGGTGCCGTCAACGTTGATTCTGGAGAAACGCATGCAACTGAAGAAAATTATCGGTTCTTTCCTTGTCGCCACGACTCTGTCGCTGCCGGCGTTTGCCCAGCAGGCAACCCAGGGTGGTCAGCCTGACCAGGTATCCCAGTTGGCCCAGATGGTTGGCCTGTCTGATGACCAGCAGGAAGAAATTCGTGGCATCGTGGATGAAATGCAGGGCGAAATCGGCGAGCTTCGCCAGGAAGCCCAAAGCCTGCAGCAGGATCTCCAGGGTGAGATCAAGGCGGATTACGATGAGGACGCTATCCGTGATACCGCGGAAGAGCTGGGTAATGTCACCGGTGAAATCGCGGCCCTGTCTGCCCTGATGCAGGCGAAAGTGGACTCTGTGTTTACCAAGGAGCAGCGTGACGAACTGGACCGTCGCATGGAGCAGATGCAGAAGCAGCGTCAGATGATGCAGCAACAGCAGCGCCAGATGATGCAGCAGCAAGGCCAGGGCCAGCAGGCTCAGTAACCTTCTCCGTCAGCCCCGCCGGTTCAGGCGGGGCTGCGAGTTCCCCTCCCGATATTTCAATCCCCGCCTAGCCAAATGCGCGAACCGCAATAATCAGCCGTGGCAGGAGTGTCAGCGCTCCCAGTAATGCCATGAACATGGCAAAACCGGTAAACAGTCCGAAATAGATGGTCGGAATGAAATTCGACAGCACCAGGATGGAAAAGCCGGAAATGATCGTCAGCGAGGTATAGAACATGGCCCGGCCAATGCTCCGGTGACATCGGTGCATGGTGGCAATGTAGTCACCGTCTTTGGCGAACTCGGTCCTGAACCGGTGAATATAGTGGATGGTGTCGTCCACGGCGATACCCACGGTAATGGCCGCCACAGTAATGGTCATCATGTCCAGCGGAATGCCCAGCCACCCCATCAACCCCAGGACTGACCCGGCCGCAATCAGGTTCGGTGCAATGCCTACCAGGGCCAGCTTCACGGACCGGAAGAGGATCAGGAACATGATCGCGATGGCCGCGAACACCACCCCGATGGTCTTGATCTGTGAATCAAACAGGCTCTGGAGCATGTTGTTGTACATCACCGTCATGCCCGAGAGCAGGACCCGCTCCCGCTCATAGCCGAAGTTTTCCGTCAGATGGTTGCGGATGCGGTCCAGCAGCTCCTGCCGGCGCAGGTCCGGCATGGTTTCCAGGATGCGGATGCTGAACCGTGCCTTGTCGGCCTCCTCCGAGATGTAGGGGGTCAGCAGTATGTCTTCCAGGTCCGACGGTACGGCCGCCGGGACAAACGCCAGTTCCAGGGCATTGAGAGGTTCACCGCCGTTCACGCGGGCCAGGATGTCGAGGGTGGTGGCAATGGACAGGACCTTGCCGGTCTCCGGCAGGCTGTCCAGGTAGTCGTGTACTTCCCGGAGCTGGCGCATCTTCTGATAGGTGTACCAGGTGTCGCGGTATTCGTCGTCGCCACAGTCCTGCACAAACGGGTCGCAGTCGCTGGCGAAGGGGTCACCGCCGCCGGCCTCCGGAGCCGGTTCGTCCGTAATCACCACGTCCAGCGGCGTGGTCCCGCCAAGACGGTCATCAATGGTCACCATGCCCTGGTGAATTTCGGTCGAGGATTTGAAGTAATCAATGAAGCTGTTTTCCACCGTCAGCCGGTTCAGCCCGATCACGCACAGGACCGCAATGGCGCCGGAGCCCAGCAGGACGGCGCCGCCGGATTTTTCGGTGAACCGGGCAAAGGCATCGGTGAATGGAATCCGGTCCGAGCTTACGCGGCTGTCCAGGGGTGGGGGCAGCAGTCGAAGCAGGGCAGGGAACAGCAGGAAGGTGATCAGGAAGGCGACGGTCAGCCCCAGGGTCATCATCCAGCCAAAGTCGATCACCGGCCGGATGCCGCTGAAGGTCAGTGAGCCGAAGGCAACAATGGTCGTCAGGGCCATATAGAAGCATGGCTTGATCATCGCCAGCAGCGTGTTTCTCAATACCAGGCGAGCATCCGCCCGGGGTTCGTCATGCTGGAATTCCCGGTAACGCACAATCAGGTGGATGGTGAGTGACAGGGTCATGATCAGCAGCAGCGAGATGAAGTTGGAGGAGATGACCGTCACCGGCCACTGGGTCCAGCCCAGAAAGCCGATCATCAGCCAGACCGTAGTGCCGCAGCAGACCAGGGGAACCGCCACCCAGCGCCACTGGCGGAAGATGATGGCCAGTGTCAGCAGGAGAAACGCGAGCACACCCAGGCCAAAGGTGGACAGGTCGTTGCCGATGAAGCGGATCATGTCGGCCACGATCATGGGCACGCCGCCCAGGTGGATGGTGGCCTGATCGCGATAGGGCTCCAGAATGCTGCGCACCTCGCTGATGGTGCGGTCCCGGGTGGCGCCGAGTTCTTCGGTATAGCGGATGAACTCGTCGCTGACCTGCTCGTACGCCTGCTGTTCGGCGGCACTGGCCTGACCGCTGTCGACCGCCTCGCGGAGCTGGTTGCGCTGGTTCAGGAGGTCAAAATAACGGGACGGTGTCGGCAGGTTCAGTTGTATGGCGGTGGTTTTTCCGTCCTCGCTGATCAGCAGATTCGGGTACATGGGGTTGGCCAGCAGGGCCTGGCGGGCGGTGGCCGGGTCAACCGGATCCTCATCCAGCGTCTTGATCTCGGTGTCCACGGTGTCGAGGGTGAGGTCCGGACTATGCAGCAACGGGATATTGAGAATGCTGTTGGTGGAACCAACGGCTTCCAGGGCTGCCAGTTCGTCCCGCAGACCGGCCAGGCGGCTCAGGCCGGCGTCGGTGAACAGTTCGCCATCGGGTGTATAGGTCACCACCAGGAAATCGTCCGAGGTGGTGAAGGTGCGGTTCACCTGCCGGTATTCCTCCAGGGACTGATCGTTTTCCAGCACCAGGGATTCGGCGGAGGCGTCCAGCCGGAACTGGTCAAACCTCAGGGCTGCCAGAACCATCAGGGCCGCAAAAGCCAGCAGGACAAGCCAGGGGTGGGCGAGGATTATCCGGTCGTAAAAGGCGCCAATACGGTTCATGCACTACTACCCTGCAGTTTGGAGAGTGCAGAGTGTGCCACAAACCTCAGTCGACTGTGACCTCGGAGGCCGCCTCTTCCAGGGATTCGATCAGTTGCTTGAGGCGACGGGCCATGTCTGCACTCTCCGAGAGCTGGGTCACCATGCTCTGGGTGGTATCCCGGATGCCCTGGACATTGGCCAGCACGTCGTCGGTGCCAGCGGTCTGTTCGGCTGACAGGTTGGCGATTTCCTCGTTGGTGTGATCAATCCGGCCAACCACCTCGTTGATGGCCTCCAGCGCCTGACGACCCTGTTCGGATTCGGCCACACAGCGGTCGGCGTCCTCGGAGCTGCCGGTCATCTGTTCGACCGCGGTGTTCATGGCCGCAAGCAACCGGTCCAGTGTGGTCTGGATCTGATCGGTGGAGTCCTGGACCCGTTGGGCAAGGCTACGCACCTCATCGGCGACCACGGCAAAGCCCCGGCCCTGCTCACCGGCCCGGGCAGCCTCAATGGCGGCGTTGAGGGCCAGCAGGTTGGTCTGCTCGGCGATGCCTTTGATCTCGGTGATGGTGTGGCCGATTTCCTGGCTGTTCTCGGCCAGGGATTCCACGCTGTTGGCCGAAGTCCGGACGATATCGGCCAGCCGGCGGATGCTGTCGGCGCTCTGGCTGACCTGCTGGCCACCGGCAATAGCCGTGTCCCGGGCTTCGTGGGACAGGGTCTTGGCAATGCCGGCCTGCTCGGCAATGCCGACAAAACTCTGGAGCATGGCTTCGACCACTTCCGAGGATCGGTCCGCGCCGGCCTGCTGCCGTGCCAGATCATCCCGACGGGCCTCGGCGGCCTCGGTCAGTTCCCGCACTTCCCGGTTCAGGTGGTCCATGGCGGTTTTCATGCTTTTGACTACCGATTCGGTCCGGTCCTGCATGGCATTGAATGCCGAGGCCATTTCACCGATTTCGTCGGTGGAGTCGACATGGGCGCGCCGGCTCAGATTGCCGCTGGACTGAACGGACACCATGGTGTCCTTGAGCCGGTTCATGTGGCGCTCAATGAATGAAATCAGCAGCTGCGAGCCGGCCATTTCCAGCAGCATGAGCACCGCCACCACCACGGCGAAGCCCGAGGCTGTCTCGGAAAACACCTGGGCGAAGGGCGTGCTGGTGTAGTCGGCAATAACCTGCATGGCATAAAGCACCAGCAGGCAGAGCACTGCAAACACCACAATATTCAGCAGCCAGAATTTGTACTTCAGGCGGATATTGCGAAGCAGGGTCAGCATGGAACGTCTCAGTCGATGGCTTTGACCGGGATCTGCATGGCGTCAGAGGGTTTGGGCACCTCGGGTACAGCCAGGCCCAGGTTGTTTTTGTCAAATACCCGGTCGGCGCGGTAACTGGACCGCACCATGGGACCGGAGGGCACTTCCATGAAGCCTTTTTCCAGGCCGATATCTCGGTATCGGTTAAATTCCTCCGGCGTTACGTAACGCTCCACGGGCAGGTGGTTGGAGGTGGGGCGCAGGTACTGGCCGAGGGTCAGTATGTCCACGCCGATGGCGCGGAGGTCATCCATGGTTTCCAGGATTTCCTCCTCGGTTTCTCCGAGGCCCAGCATCAGGCTGGTCTTGGTCAGTACGTCAGGCCGATGCTGCTTGGCGTGGGCCAGTACGTCGAGGGTTTTCTGGTAGCCGGCTCTGGGGTCCCGCACCCGGCGGGTCAGGCGCTTGACGGTTTCAACGTTCTGGGCGAAGACGTCCAGACCGGAATCCACCACCTGTTCGACCAGGGGCATGACGGCATCAAAATCCGGAGTGAGTGCCTCAACGGCCACTTCAGGTGTGCGCTGCTTGATGGCAGAGACGCAGGCCGCGTAGTGGCCGGCCCCGAAGTCGTCGAGATCGTCCCGGTCGACGGAGGTCAGCACGATGTAACGCAGGCCCATCAGCTCAACGGATTTGGCGGTGTTTTCGGGTTCGTCCGCGTCCAGCCAGCCTTTGGGGTTGCCGGTATCCACCGCGCAGAACTTGCAGGCGCGGGTGCACACCGAGCCCATCACCATGATGGTAGCGGTGCCGGCGGTCCAGCATTCCCCGATGTTGGGGCAGTGGGATTCCTGGCACACGGTGCTTAGCCGGTGCTCACTGACGTTGCGGCGCACGTCCTCGTAACGTTCGCCGCCGGGCATCCTTGCTCTGAGCCATTTGGGTTTGCGCTCCTGTGGTTTGTCTTCCGTGTTGGCGGCGCGGGATTGCTTGACCCCGTCCTTGATGGCGGAAAAGCCGTGTTCGCTACGGAATTTGGAACCACTGGTGACGCGTGGTTTTGCGCTTTCGCTCATTGGCCAGAGACTCTCGGATTAAAGCATGGAGGACTTTAAAGGGTAATCCTCAGGCTGTGCAGATACAAGACGGGTACGGGCAATCACAGGGGTACCGGGCACGACTTTCGTCGTACCCGGTTGAGCAATATCAAGCCTGGGACTTGTCCAGGGCCTGGGTGATATCAGCGATGATGTCGTCCACGTGTTCAATGCCGATGGACAGGCGCACCAGGTCTTCACTCACGCCGGCGCTCTTGAGCTCGTCAGCGTTGAGCTGGCGATGGGTGGTGGTGGCCGGGTGGCAAGCCAGGGATTTGGCATCGCCAATGTTCACCAGTCGCAGGATCATGTCCAGGGCGTCGATGAACTTCGCACCGGCCTCGCGGCCGCCTTTAATGCCAAAGCTCAGGATGCCGGAGGCCTTGCCGCCACAGATTTTCTCGCAGGTGGCCTTGTAGGGGCTGTCGGCCAGAGCCGCGTAGTTCACCCACTCCACCGCAGGATGATCCTGAAGGAACTGCGCCACCTTTTCGCTGTTCTCGCAGTGACGCTCCATGCGCAGAGCCAGGGTTTCCAGGCCCTGCATGATCAGGAAGGAGTTGAACGGGGACAGCGCCGAGCCGGTGTTGCGCAGGGGCACTACCCGGCAGCGGCCGATGAAAGCGGCTTCGCCCAGGGCCTCGGTATAGACCACGCCGTGGTAGGACGGGTCCGGTTCGTTCAGCATCGGGAAC
Organism: Marinobacter oulmenensis; assembly: GCF_014201735.1. Taxonomy (GTDB): domain Bacteria; phylum Pseudomonadota; class Gammaproteobacteria; order Pseudomonadales; family Oleiphilaceae; genus Marinobacter; species Marinobacter oulmenensis. The sequence goes on from NZ_JACHFE010000010.1 coordinate 89,952, forward strand.
TTGTCGGCACTGGCTTTCCAGTCGAACTTGCCGGAATCCACCACCACGCCGGCGACGGTGGTGCCGTGGCCACCGATGTACTTGGTGAGCGAGTGGATCACGATGTCGGCGCCATGCTCGAACGGCCGGCACAGGAAAGGCGTGGCCACGGTGTTGTCCACCATCAGGGGGATGCCGTGCCGGTGGGCGATCTCGGCCCATTTCTGGATGTCGACCACGTTGCCGGCCGGGTTGCCGATGGACTCACAGAACAGGGCGCGGGTCTGGTCGTCGATGGCTTTCTCCACCGCGTCGAAGTCGTCATGGGCGACCATCCGGCAATCGATGCCCTGGTTGGGCAGGGAGTGAGCGAACAGGTTGTAGGTGCCGCCGTACAGCTGGCTGGTACTGACGATGTTGTTGCCCACCTTGCAGATGGTCTGCAGGGCATCGGTGATAGCGGCCATGCCGGAGGCAACGGCCAGCGCGCCAACGCCACCTTCCAGCGCTGCCATGCGTTCTTCCAGAACACTGTTGGTCGGGTTCATGATCCGGGTGTAGATGTTGCCCTGAACCTTCAGGTCAAACAGATCGGCACCGTGCTGGGTGTCGTCGAACGTGTAGGACGTGGTCTGGTAAATCGGCGTGGTCGCGGCCTTGGTGGTGGGGTCACTCTTGAAGCCGGCGTGCAGCGCGAGGGTTTCGGCCTTCATGACGATCTTCCTTGTTAAGGGTTGTTGTTGGAGGTCAGGGAATCGAGTATGCCACAAGCTCTGGCGTCAGGTCAGGGCGCCGTAAACCATGGCGCGGAACTCCTGTCGCACCGGATAGGAGGACGAGGGCATTAACTGGGTCAGGAAGATCATCACCAGGTCTTCGGTGGGGTCCACCACGAAACTGGTGCTGGCCAGACCGCCCCAGCCAAAGTCCCCTTCGGAACCGACCGAGTGGGACCGGGCGACGTCGGTCTTGACGGAAAAGCCCAGACCGAAACCGGTGCCGGCGTAGGGCGTTTCGGTGAATCCGCCAATGGAGAGGGCGGGCAGGTCCTTGCCGTCCGGCAGATGATTCCGGCACATGAATTCGAGCGTTTTGCGCCCGATGATGCGCTCGCCCTGGTATTCGCCGCCCTGGCAGAGTGCCTGGGCAAAGCGGAAATAGTCGTCGATGGTGGAGACCAGGCCGCCACCGCCCGAGAGGAACCGGGGCGGTTTCAGGTAGCGGGAACGTTCCGGGTCGTCCTGCAGTTTCAGGGTATCCCCCGGCTGGTATAGATAGCAGGCGGCGAGCCGGTCCTGCTGATCGGGCCGCACGTGGAAGCCGGTGTCGGTCATCCCCAGTGGGTCCAGGATGTGTTGCTGGAAGTACTCATCCAGCGGCTGGCCCGAGAGCAACTCAACCAGGTAGCCCAGTACATCCGTGGACACGGAGTAGTTCCAGGCGGTGCCGGGGTGGAATTCCAGGGGTAGCTCCGCCAGTCGTTCCACCAGTTTGTCCAGTGACAGGATCGGGCTGCCGTCCAGTTTCAGCTTGCGGTAGGCCGCATCCACCGGGGTCTTCTCGGTAAAGCCGTAGGTCAGGCCGGAGGTGTGGGTAAACAGATCCCGGATGGTCATGGTGGTGCTTGCCGGTTCTGTCTCGAAATCCGGATACTCGCCACCTTTATACACCTGCAGGTTGCGCCAGGACGGGATGTACTTGTGTACCGGATCGCTCAGCAGAAAACGGCCCTGCTCGTACAGCTGCATCATGGCGATGGCCGTGAGCGGTTTGGTCATGGAGTAAACCCGGAACAGCGTGTCGCGCTGCATGGGTCTGTCCCGCTCCCTATCCATGAGGCCCTGGGCCCGGGTCCAGACCACTTCCCCTTTCCTGGCCACCAGAGTAACGGTGCCGGCCAGTTTTCCGGGGGCCAGGTAGTTGTTCTCGATATGGGTGCTTATACGTTCAAGCCGGTTCAGGCATAGGCCTGCGGTAATCCGGGATTCTGGCATTGTTGGCTATCCAAAATAGGCATCAGACTGTGAAGGTTAACGGTTTCCGGCAGTGTCAGAAAGTGCACCTGTCTGCAGGCGGAAGGTGCTTAAGATATAACCAAATTTAGGTTACGGAGTTGTAATGCTGTGGTTATGCTGTGCGCCAAAGACGTAATGCGAGAAGGAGTTCGCTGTTCAACCGGAGCCACCACCATTATGAATGTCCTGAACCAGGTTTCCCTGAAAGTCCGTTTTTTCACTCTTGTCCTTGTTCCCCTGACCGCGATCGCGGGCCTTTCTATCTATGCTTTGACTGTTTTTTCTGACATCAATCGAGGTGTCTCCAGCATTTATAATGATCGGATTGTGCCACTGAAAGACCTCAAAGAAATTTCGGATGATGCTGTGTTTGTGGTTGATGCCATCAACAAAGCCAATGCCGGTGTGATCTCCTCAAAAGAGGCGCTGAAACAGCTTGAAGAGGCGGAGGCCTCTATAGAAGCCAGTTGGCAGAAATATACCGCAACCAATCTTACCGAAAGGGAGCGTGAACTTGTCGCGGAGGTCGAAGCGCTGTTCGTCCAGGCCAATAAAGCCATTGCGGAAGCCAAGAGTCTGTTGAAGTTCATGCCTTCGAATGCCAAGGGGCAGTTGAATACCATTGACGGCCCCCTGTACGGTGCGATTGACCCTGTGGCTGAAAAGATTGGTGAACTGATTGAGCTTCAGCTTCAGGTTGCTGCCTCGGAAAGGGAGTCCGTTGGTGAGTTATACTCGCATAGCCTGGTGCTCTATCCATCAATTGCCGCCGGTGCGGGGCTGCTGGCGATTATTGCCAGCCTGCTGATCATCCGCTCAATCACCCGCCCGATCCACGCCATGCGCCGGGTGATGGACATCATCGCGGACAAGTCCGACCTGACCCAGCGCCTGAATGTCGAGGGCAAGGACGAGCTGGCCCATCTTGGCCGCTCCCTGAATGTCATGCTGGAGGAATTTGATCAGGTGGTGACACGCTTGTCTTCTGTGGCCGATGAAGTGGCAACGGCCTCCGAACAGTTGTCCGCCACCAATGCCAGCGTTGAGAGAAACATTGAGTCCCAGTCTGATCAGACTGACCAGGTTGCCACGGCCATGAACCAGATGAGTGCCGCGTCTTCTGACGTGGCCCGCAGCGCTGACGAAGCTCAGTCTGCGGCCCGATCCGCGAAAGAAAAGGGCGCCCAGGGGCGCACTGGTGGTGAGCGGGGGCGTGAAGCCCTGAGTCAGCTGTCGGAGGATATCCGGAAAGTGGCCGAGCGGATACAGTCCCTTGAGGCCAAGAGTGCCGATATCCAGAAGGTCACTGTGGTGATCAATGACATTGCCGACCAGACCAACCTGCTGGCCCTCAATGCCGCCATCGAAGCCGCCCGGGCAGGTGAGCACGGGCGTGGCTTCTCTGTGGTGGCCGATGAAGTCCGGTCCCTGGCTCAGCGCACCCAGTCTTCAACCGCTGAAATCGGTGGTGTGATTGATAGCCTGACCGAGGAGAGCAAGGCTGCGGTGTCCGTTATGCAGTCCGGCCTGGAGCGTGTAGAGGAAAACCGGCAGTTGATTGAGGACATCGCCAGCACCATAAACGCGGTGGATGACGCCATTGACCATATCGTCCAGATGGGCGAGCAGATTGCCAGTGCCTCCGAAGAGCAGTCCGTAGCCGCAGAGCAGGTGAGTGGCAACCTGACCCACATTGTCGAGCTGTCCAGTCAGAACCTTTCGGGTGCGAAACAGTCCTCTGAGGCCAGTCACGAGTTGGCACGCCTGGCGGCGGAAATGAAAGACCGGGTTTCGGCCTTCAAAACGACGGCCACCGGCCCGGCGTGATTGTTAGTAGGGTATGCCCAGGCTGAAGGGGCGCCATGGATGGTGCCCGGTCATGTTTGGGTCACTGAGAGCCGGGCTTAAAGGACGTTGATCCGACGCTTGGCGTCACAGAATCGATCTTTAGCCTGTTTGATCAGTTCGCGGTGGGCGCCACTCGCTTTTCGGAGTTCGTACCGGTAGTCTCAGCATTTTTTCGCGAAAACCCAGTTTGCATACCTCCGGCATCCCTTCCAGTCCATTCCGCTGTAACGGCTACACACCGAGCTTTCAACAATGCGGTTTTGCTGGGTTTGATAGCTGAAGTAGTAATGCTTCGGTTCGGGATCATTGAAGGATGTGGCCTGGATGGGACCGGCCATGGCCAGAAAAACCAGTGTGCAGATTGTCCTTTTCATTACGGCTCCTTGATAAGTGGCGGGGTATCCAGGGAATCATACCGTCGGGGCGGCCGTATGACCACGGAGTCTACAGGTGGGGTGGGGCAGGCAATAAAAAAGGGCCCACGCTTGCGCGAGGGCCCTTTCCAATTCTGGTAGCAAGGGGCGGAGTCGAACCGCCGACCCCGGCATTATGAGTGCCGTGCTCTAACCAACTGAGCTACCTTGCCATTTCGCTCTGGGCATCGCCCCAAACGAGGCGCGTATTTTCGGTATTTGGGCGTAAGGTGTCAAGGCCTGAACGCCAAAATTCCCCGAAATTTTAGGCGCCTCCTTAAACGTTAAAACGGAAGTGGATAACGTCACCGTCCTGGACGATGTAATCCTTGCCTTCCAGGCGCCATTTGCCGGCATCCTTGGCGCCCTGTTCGCCGTTGTACTGAACAAAATCCTCGTAGCTGACCACTTCCGCCCGGATGAAGCCGCGTTCGAAGTCCGTGTGGATGACAGCCGCCGCCTGGGGCGCGGTGGCGCCGATTCTGACCGTCCAGGCGCGGACTTCCTTGACGCCGGCGGTGAAGTAGGTCTGCAGGCCCAGCAGGTTGTAACCGGCGCGAATCACGCGGTCCAGGCCCGGTTCCTCCATGCCCATCTCATCAAGGAACATGGCTTTTTCGTCGTCCTCAAGCTCGGAAATTTCCGCTTCCAGCTTGTTGCAGATCGGTACCACCACGGCATTCTCCGAGGCGGCGATTTCCCGTACCTGGTCCAGGTAGGGATTGTTCTCGAAGCCATCCTCGTTGACGTTGGCGATGTACATGGTGGGTTTGACTGTGAGCAGGCAGAGCTCCCGGATCAGGGCCATGTTGTCATGGTCGAGGTTCATGCTGCGCACCGGCTTGCCTTCGTTCAGTACCGGCAGCAGTTTCTCGAAGATTTCCAGCTGGGCTTTGGCTTCCTTGTCGCCGCTCTTGGCAACGCGCTGGACGCGTTTGATGGCTTTCTCGACGGTTTCCAGGTCGGCCAGGGCCAGCTCGGTGTTGATTACCTCAATATCGGCAACCGGGTCCACCTTGTTGGCAACGTGGATGACGTTGCCGTCTTCAAAGCAGCGAACCACGTGGGCGATGGCGTCGGTCTGGCGGATGTTGGCCAGGAACTGGTTGCCCAGGCCTTCGCCCTTGGAGGCACCTTCCACGAGGCCGGCGATATCCACAAACTCCATGGCGGTGGGCACCACGCGTTCGGGGTTGACGATCCCGGCCAGCTTGTCCAGACGGGGGTCCGGCATGGGAACGACGCCTGCGTTGGGTTCAATGGTGCAGAAGGGGAAGTTTTCCGCGCCGATACCGGATTTGGTCAACGCATTGAACAGGGTGGATTTGCCGACGTTGGGAAGGCCGACGATGCCGCAGTTGAATCCCATGGAGTGCCTCTGCTGGAACTGGAAAATTTGCGCGGATTATACCGGGGTAAGGGTACAGGTGCGAGTAGGGGGAGGCCGGGGGTGTCAGGCCGGCTTGAAGCTGTGCAGGCGGTTCATGGCCTGGGCCAGATTGCCGCTGGCGGCTTCCGGCAATACCCGCAGGATCTCATCGATCACCGCGTTGAGTTGTTCGGTTTCCTGCTTGCCCAGTCGGCCCAGAACGTAGCCGGTTACCCGTCGGCTGTCGCCAGGGTGGCCAATGCCGATGCGCAGGCGCTGGAAATCCTTGGTGCCCAAATGGGCGATGGTGTCCCTGAGCCCGTTGTGGCCGCCGTGGCCGCCACCTTTTTTCAGTTTGGCGGTGCCCGGGGGAAGGTCGAGTTCGTCGTGGGCAACCAGAATCTGCTCGGGGGCGATTTTGAAAAAATCTGCCAGGGCCTTGATGGCCGTGCCGCTGCGATTCATGAAGGTGGTGGGGTTCAGGAGGTGCAGGTCGAGTCCCTGCCACTGAATGCGGGCGTAGAGCCCGTGGTACTTTTTGTCGGGGCGCAGCGCCTGACCCGCTTCGCGGGCCAGGGCTTCGACGAACAGGGCGCCGGCGTTGTGGCGGGTATTCTCGTAGTCGGAGCCGGGATTACCCAGTCCGACCACCATGACAATATCCTGTGCCATACGCCAGTGCCCCCGGAGCGATTACTCCTCGCCGCCTTCCTCTTCACCGCCTTCTGCGTCTTCGGCATCATCAGCCTTGGCGCCTTTGGGCTGGTGAATGGACAGTACCGGCTGGTCGTGGTCTTCGCCTTGCTGCAGGGCGGCAATGCGAACGCCTTTCGGCATCTGCAGATCGCTCAGGTGAACAACCTGGTCCATGGCGATATCGGTCAGATCGATCTCGATGAACTCAGGCAGATCCTGCGGCAGACAGATCACTTCCACTTCGGTGATCTGGTGGGATACCACGCCACCTTCCAGTTTGACTGCCGGAGCGGTCTCTTCGTTCAGGAAGTGCAGCGGTACGTTGACGTGGATCTCGTGATCCTTGTCGACACGCAGGAAGTCAGCGTGGGTCAGGATCGGCTTGTACGGGTGACGCTGCAGATCCTTCAGGATGACACTTTCTTTCTTGCCATCGAGTTCGATGGTCAGAATGTGAGAGAAGAAAGCCTCGTTTTCGAGGGACTTCTTCAGCTCGTTGTGCCAGATCGAGACCGGAGTCGCATCTTTGCCGCCACCGTAGATGATGGCCGGGATTTTACGCTCCTCGCGACGCAGGCGGCGGCTCGCACCTTTCCCCTGGTCGTCACGAGGAAATGCTTCGATGACAAATTCCTGAGACATGGTAATTACCTCGTTTTTCATCTGAGCGGCCCGCGACCAGGCTCGGTACAGATGAGTTCCTGATAAAGGCCGGAGTTTTCCGACCGACGAAAACAGCCGGGAGCCCTGTTGGGCTCCCGGCCGGATATACGGTTATCTTGAGTAAAAGCCGCTGGCTGGCGGTTTACTCGGCCTCGAACATGGCGCTGATGGACTCTTCGTTGCTGACGCGACGAATGGATTCCGCCATCAGGCCGGCCATTCCGAGGACGCGGATTCTATCACACTTGCGCACTTTGTCATCCACCGGGATGGTGTCGCAGACCACCAGTTCGTCCAGCTGTGAGGCATTGATGTTATCAATGGCCGGGCCGGAGAGTACCGGGTGGGTGATGTAGGCCACCACGCGGGAAGCGCCGTGCTCTTTCAGGGCGTTCGCGGCTTTGCACAGGGTGCCTGCGGTGTCGATGATGTCGTCCACCAGGATGCAGGTCTTGTCCCGGACGTCACCGATAATGTGCATAACCTGGGATACGTTCGCCTTCGGGCGACGCTTGTCGATAATGGCCAGATCCGCGTCGTCCAGGCGTTTGGCAACGGCCCGTGCGCGCACCACGCCGCCCACGTCCGGTGATACCACGACAAAGTTGTCGAAGCGCTGCTTCTCAATGTCTTCGAGCATGACCGGGGTGGCGTAGATGTTGTCCACCGGGATGTCGAAGAAACCCTGAATCTGGTCCGCGTGCAGGTCAACGGTCAGTACGCGGTCAACGCCAATGCTGGAAATCATGTCAGCGACCACTTTGGCGCTGATGGCTACCCGTGTGGAGCGAACCCGGCGATCCTGACGGGCGTAGCCGTAATACGGGATAACGGCGGTGATGCGCGTGGCGGATGCGCGGCGCAGGGCGTCGGCCATCACGATCAGTTCCATCAGGTTGTCGTTGGTGGGGTAGCAGGTGGGCTGGATGATGAAAACATCGTGGCCACGAACGTTTTCGTTGATCTCAACGGTGGTTTCACCGTCGCTGAAGCGACCAACAGTGGCCTGGCCCATGGGAATATGAAGCTTCTGTGCAATCGCCTTGGCCAGTTCAGGGTTGGCGTTGCCAGCAAAGATCATCAATTTGGACACGACAGCATCCTTCTCAGTATCGGCGTTTGATTCAGAGGAAGCGGGAGAAAGGTGGCTGGGGTGGCAGGACTCGAACCTGCGCATGACGGGATCAAAACCCGTTGCCTTACCACTTGGCGACACCCCAGTATCGTGCTTCTTTGGCATCATTTCAGCTCTGTCAGCTTTTGGTGTAGAGGTGATTGGTTCACCCCTTTAGCTACGAACCCCGTGATGCCGGAGGGTTTGCTTTCCCAGATAATCCGGGCTGCGGATTCTGTCGGGAAACGTCCAAAAATGCAAGCCCCGGTTCCGGTTAATCTTGCAGGTCCGAATTGTGAAAGCCATTCCAGGCTCTGGTTAACCTCCGGATACAGTTTTCGAACTACATCCTCACAGTCGTTTCGGTACCTCGAGGCGTCTCCCTCAAAAGCGGGGCGTATTTTGATTTTTGGGGTGTCCCTTGTCAACCCTTCGTGGCAAAAAATCTCACGGGTACTGATTTCGCAGGCTGGTTTCAGTACGAGATACCAGTCTTCCGGCGGGGTGGCAGGTGTCAGTTGCTCACCCACGCCTTCAGCGAAGGCCGCGTGGCCGCGGACAAAAACGGGCACATCGGCGCCCAGCGCCAGCCCGATATCGGCCAGTGTGTCTATGTTGAGGTTCAGTCTCCAGAGCCGGTTCAGTCCCAGCAGGGTGGTGGCGGCGTTGGAGCTGCCCCCGCCAAGACCGCCACCCATGGGCAGGCGCTTGTCGATGTCGATGACGACGCCGGGCAGGGGGCCGCTGGCCTTGTCGGCTAACAGTTCCGCTGCTTTGAGGATGAGGTTGTCAGCATCCGACACTCCGGGCAGTGAATGGGCCAGTCTGGCGCCATGCTCACCGGGCACAGAGGTGAAATGGAGATCATCGCCATAATCCAGGAACTGGAACAGGGTCTGCAGTTCATGGTAGCCATCAGCCCGCCGCGCGGTGATGTGCAGGAACAGGTTGAGCTTGGCGGGCGAGGGCAGGGTCAGGGTGTCGGTCACCGGTTATTCCTCCCGGCGCCAACTGGCAATCACAACCCGAACCCGTTTGTCGCCCTTCAGGGCGGTGATCCGGGAAGGCAGTTCGGGCATGCCGTCCAGAAAGCCGTGCCAGCGGTCATAGCGGATTTCCCAGCCGTCCTGTTCAAGGATGGCGAGTTTCTGCTGCTGGTTGAACAGAAGCCGTGGCTGGCCGTCCGGGGCAGGCAGACCGCGAATCCACCAGGCCAGGCTGTCGATGGGCAGTTGCCAGCCGGTGGCGGCCTCGACCAGATCGCCGGGATCGCTGGAGCGATAGGTGTCACCGCCGGATGTGGTCAGTTCGATCATGCCCGGTACGCCTTCCAGGCGGGTGCGGCCCATGCCCATGAAGGATGAGGACAGGTCCAGTTGGTAGGCAGGGCCCTGCTGAGTCCAGCGATTGATAACGGCAGTGCCACTGTCGCTGGGCTGTCGCACGGCCAGCTTGCCGGAAAGGGTCCAGTGGCTGAACTGCCGCAGGGTTTGGGTGCGCTTGTCCCAGTCTGCAGGCGGCTGGTCGGTCATGCCTTCCGGAAGCGGTTCCAACTGGATGCTGGTACAGCCTGAAAAAACGATCAGTGGGAAAAGCAGTACAAGCAGGGCGCGGGTCATTCATCGCTCCCGGCAGTCAGGCGGTCGATGGTCTCCCTCAGAATGCCGTGATCCGGCGCCTGCTCCAGCCCCTGTTCCCAGATAAGACGGGCCTGTTCGCGGTTGCCGGTGACCCAGAGCGCCTCGCCGTAGTGAGCGGCCACTTCCGGGTCGGGGTAGGATTCCCAGGCCTGTGACAGGTAATGCAGCGCGCCCTCGGTATCGCCCTGGCGGAACAGTACCCAGCCCAGGCTGTCGAGGATGGCCGGGTTATCCGGGTCCAGGCGTAGTGCTTCCTCTATATAGCCCCGGGCTTCCTCCAGACGATCCGTTGAGGTGGTCAGTATGTAGCCCAGCGCATTCAGGGTGACCGCATTATCCGGTTGCTGCTCAAGAATGGCTTCCAGATCCTGTATGGCACGGTCCGTTTTTCCTTCGCTGTCCAGCAGCATGGCCCGGGCGTAGCGCAGCTCGACGTTGGCGGGGAACCGGGTCAGCGCCTGATTGACGGTGGTCAGTGCCGGTTCCGGCATGTCCTGCTCCAGGAGCAGGTTGGTTTCCAGCAGCCACAGGCGTTCGGCCTGCTGCGGGCGCTGGTCCCGGAGTCGTTGCAGGTGAGCCAGGGCGTCATCAAGCCGCCCGGTGTCTGCCTGCAGAGCGCTGGCGCGGGCCAGTGCCGGGAAAAACAGGTCGCCCTGACTGACGCTGTGGTAATAGTCAATGGCATCATCGGCGTTGCCGGCGTCTTCTTCCAGTCGGCCCAGGTAGTAGCTGGCCTGGTTGCTGTGCCGTCCCCGCTCCAGCAGCCGCTCCAGTTCGCTTCTGGCCAGCTCCGGCTGATCATTGTCCAGTGCGACCAGCGCGTGGGACAGACGCAGATTGTCGTCGTCAGGGTAGCGCTCGAGAATACGGTGAAATTCGTCCTGGGCAGCCTGCAGTTCGCCTTCGCTGACCAGCATGCGGGCATAGAGCGTGCCCATCGGCCGGTTTTCCGGGAACCGACGGGTATGGGTGGTCAGATAATCCAGCGCCTGGCCGGGCTGGCCGGTCTGGTAAAGCAGGTCGCCGCGCAGCACGATGGCGGGTTGGAAGTCTGGTTGGCGTTCCAGCAGGTTGTCGACTCTCGCCAATGCCTGCTCCGGCTCGCCGGTAATCTTCAGGAGCAGAGCAATGCTGTAATCAATCTCTGCGGAGTCAGGGTGACGTTCTGCCAACTGGCGGTAGAGCTCCAGAAGCTCCTTTTGCTGGCTTTCCGGTAGCCCTGCGGCCATGGCGGCCAGGCTGTCGAAATCGGCGTCTTCGCCCTGGTTCATGATGGTTTCCATATGGTCCAGAGCGGTTTTCAGGTCACCGTTCTTGATCGCCTGAATGGTGGCTATCCGGTGGGGCTGCAGGTTCTCAGGTTCCAGTTCCAGCCATAGGGCAGCCATCTCCTGCAGGGCCTGGTCCACATTCAGTGACTGGGCAATCCGCATGGCCCGGGTGACAACACCGACATCACGGGACTGTCGGGCGGCCTGAAGGTAATTGGCCAGGGTAATGTTGTAATGACCACGCTGGGCTGCAATCTCGGCGGCCAGCAACTGGTAGAGAACGTCCGGCTCGAAATCCCCGTAGCGGGCCTCCGGCGTCACAACATCGGAGGCCTGTTGTTGAGGGCTCTCGGTGTCGGGTGCGGACGATTCGTTCTCGTTCTGGCCGGAAAGGCTGGCACAGCCCGGAAGCATTGCCAGTGTGAAGGCCAGCAGGCAAATGGCCGGGTACGACGCTGGTTTCTGCATGCAACTTCCCGTAAATGGTCGGCGGTACGTCTGGAGAGACCCCCTGAAAATGGCCATGGAATTGAGATGGATCGGGTTGTCGCCATAGCCAGGCTTCTATAATGGCATAAGCTCCCGGACTTGCCCAACCTGTCAGCAGTTGCCGAAGGCTCTGTGTTTTCGGGTGGCAGGGAGCAGTTCTCGCCGTTAGAATGGCGAGTTAGTATCCATGACTGGCACAGGGTTTCTCGACCGCACGATGGCTTTGCTGACACTGGGAATCAATCACCGAACCGCCCCCGTTGAAATCCGGGAGCGTGTGGCGTTTACGCCGGAACGGATGGCGGAGGCTTTCTCGGAGCTGCGGGCAACGTCCGGCGCCACCGAGGCTGCAATCCTGTCCACCTGCAACCGCACTGAACTCTATCTGGCGGGTGACGACGACTGCGCGCCCTCGGTACTGCGCTGGTTGTCAGGGTTCCATGATCTGGAAGCCGCCGAACTCGAAAACGTACTCTACGTGCACCGGGATTCGGACGCCGTCCGCCATATGATGCGGGTGGCCTCAGGGCTGGATTCCATGGTCCTTGGCGAGCCGCAGATTCTCGGCCAACTGAAGGATGCCTATGCTCTGGCACGTGAGCATGGCGCCACCGGATCATTCCTGTCGCGGTTGTTCGAACATACCTTCTCTGTGGCCAAGCGCGTGCGCACCCAGACGGCGATCGGCGAAAACCCGGTCTCTGTGGCCTACGCGGCGGTCAGTATGGCTCACCACATTTTTGCCGACATGTCCCGCAACAAGGCGTTGCTGGTCGGAGCCGGCAAGACCATTGAGCTGGTGGCCCAGCATCTCTCGGAAGCCGGTGTGAACCAGTTCCTGGTAGCCAACCGCACCCTGGAACGGGCCCAGGCCCTGGCTGAGCAGTATGGCGGCAAGGGTATTCTGCTGTCGGAAATCCCCGAGCATCTGGCGGATGTCGATATCGTCATTTCGTCCACTGCCAGCCCGCTGCCCATCCTGGGCAAGGGTGCGGTGGAACGGGCCCTGAAACAGCGCAAACACCGCCCCTATTTCATGGTCGATATTGCGGTGCCCCGGGATATCGAGCCCGAGGTATCCTCGCTGGCCGACGTTTATCTGTACACCGTGGACGATCTGCGGCTGGTGATCGAGGAAAACATCCGTTCCCGCGAAGGTGCGGCCCGTGAGGCCGAGAACCTGGTCAGCAGTGGTGTGGATGATTTTCTTGAACAGCTCCGGGCTCTGGATGCGGTGTCCACGCTCAAACTTTTCCGCCAGCGCGCGGAAGTCATGCGTGACAGTGAGACCGAAAAAGCGCTCCGGGCATTGCGCAACGGTGGCGATCCGGAGACGGTTCTGCGAGGCCTCGCCCGTGGCCTCACCAACAAATTGCTGCACCAGCCATCGGTGCAGGTCCGCAAGGCTATGGTTGATGGTCGTGCGGAAGTCACCGAGTGCCTGAGGGAGCTCTATCAGCTGGACGCCCTGGAAGCTGACGAGCCCACCACCACGGAAAAACTATGAAGCCTTCCATTCAATACCGCCTCGAACAGCTGGTAGAGCGGTTCGAGGAGGTCAGCGCGTTATTGAGCGACGCCTCCATTATTGCCGACCAGAACCGGTTCCGGGATCTGTCCCGGGAGTTTGCTGAGATCGAGCCGGTAGTCCAGTGCTTCAATGCCTGGCGTACCTCGCTGGACGATATTGAAGCCGCCCGGGAACTGGCGAAGGATGGCGATGCCGACATGCGCGCCATGGCCGAGGAAGAGCTGGCCAGTGCCGAGAGCCGCAGTGAGGAACTGGACGAGGAACTGCAGCGGCTGATGCTGCCCAAGGATCCCCACGACGGCAAGAACGTGTTCCTGGAAATTCGCGCCGGCACCGGCGGTGACGAGGCGGCTATCTTCGCCGGTGACCTGTTCCGCATGTATTCCCGCTACGCCGAAAAGCACCGCTGGCAGATCGAAGTGCTGAGCGAGAACGAAGGTGAGCATGGCGGCTATAAGGAAGTGATCGCACGGGTGACCGGCGAAGGTGTCTACGGTTCGCTCAAGTTCGAATCCGGCGCCCATCGTGTCCAGCGGGTTCCGGAAACCGAATCCCAGGGGCGTATTCATACCTCCGCCTGTACCGTGGCCGTCATGCCGGAAGCCGATGAAGCGGAAGCGGTCGAAATCAACAAGGCCGACCTGCGGGTGGACACCTTCCGGGCCTCCGGTGCCGGTGGTCAGCACGTTAACAAGACGGACTCCGCCATCCGGATTACTCATTTGCCCACCGGTATTGTGGTGGAGTGCCAGGAAGAGCGCTCCCAGCACAAGAACCGGGCCAAGGCGATGAGCTTCCTGGCCTCCCGCCTGCAGAACATGGAGCGGGAAAAGCAGGACCGGGACCTGGCGGAAACCCGCAAGAGTCTTGTTGGCAGTGGCGATCGTTCCGAACGCATCCGCACCTACAATTTCCCCCAGGGACGGGTGACGGATCATCGCATCAACCTGACGCTGTACAAGCTGGATGAGGTCATCGGCGGTGATCTGGACGCGGTGATTGTGCCGCTGCAACAGGAACACCAGGCCGAACTTCTGGCTGAACTGGCCCATGAACACTGAGCCGGTCGCCACCGTAGACTCCCTCCTCAAAGAAGCCGTAACCGCCATCGGTGGCGAATCGCCCCGACTGGATGCCGAGCTGTTGCTGGCCCATGCCTCGGGGCTGACCCGAACCGGTTTTCGCGCCTGGCCCGAACGGGAAGTGCCGGCGCAGGCCTCAGAGCATTTTCGAGAGCTGGTGGCCAGGCGGGCCCAGGGCCAGCCGGTTGCCTACCTGCTGGGTGAGCAGGAATTCTGGTCTCTGCCGTTGCAGGTGAATGAAACCACCCTGATTCCACGCCCGGATACCGAGTGTCTGGTGGAAGTGGCACTCTCCCTGCCGTTGCCGGAGCAGGCGTCGGTTCTGGATCTGGGTACCGGCACGGGCGCCATCGCCCTGGCTCTGGCCAGTGAACAGCCGAACTGGCGGATTCTGGCGAGTGATCGGGTTGCCGGGGCGGTCGAGCTGGCCCGCCGGAACAGTGAGGCGCTCAAACTGCCCGTCACCGTGCTGGAAAGTGACTGGTTCAGCCAGATCCCCCGGCAGCGGTTTGATCTGATCATTTCCAACCCGCCCTATATTGCCGACAATGATCATCACCTGAATGAGGGCGATGTGCGTTTCGAGCCTTCGTCGGCGCTGGTCTCCGGTGCCGACGGTCTGGATGACATCCGTTTCCTGATAACACAGGCGCCTGGGTGGCTGGCTGACGATGGCTGGCTGATGCTGGAACATGGCTATGACCAAGGCGCGGCGGTTCGGGCGTTGTTGGTCTCGGATGGGTGGCGCACCATTGAAACCCGGCAGGATTATGGCGGTAACGACCGTCTGACCCTGGCACAGAAACCCCTCGGGTTATCCGGACAGGAGGCAGCTCATGCTGAGTGATGAAGAACTGCTGCGCTACAGCCGGCAGATCCTGTTGCCACGGTTTGATGTGGCCGGCCAGCAGGCGCTCAAATCCGCGCGGGTTCTGGTTGTGGGCGCCGGTGGTTTGGGGTGTCCCGTTGCTCTTTACCTGGGCGCGGCCGGTGTTGGCGAGCTGACGCTGGTGGATGACGATAGCGTGGAACTGGCGAACCTCCAGCGCCAGATCGGGTTCCAGCAGGACTGGCTGGGAGACTCCAAGGCGGAGCGCCTGGCGGACCGGGTGAAAGCGTTGAATCCGGGGGTTTCGGTCACGTCAATCTGTCAGCGCCTGGAGAAAGCGGACCTGAACCGGCAGGTGGAACAAGCGTCGCTGGTGGTGGATTGCACGGACAATTTCAGTACCCGCTTTGCCCTGAACCGGGCCTGTCAGGCTGCCCGAGTGCCGCTGGTGTCTGGTGCGGCGATCCGGGGGGAGGGGCAGTTGTCGGTCTTTGATGCCCGGCGTGAGGACAGCCCCTGTTATCACTGCCTGTACCCGGAAGATGGCAACGAGGAGCTGACCTGTTCCGAGGCCGGCGTGATTGCCCCGCTGGTGGGTATGATTGGTTCTGCCCAGGCCATGGAGGCCATCAAGGTGATCAGTGGCGTTGGCGAGCCGCTGGTGGGGCGCCTGCTGATTCTGGATGCCTGGCAGATGCGGTGGCGTGAGATGAAATTGGCGAAAGACCCTGGCTGTCCTGTTTGTTTCCGCTGATTTATCCGTTTCTTCTTTAAAAAAACTAGCCTGCAAGTGCGGTGGAGACAGGATTGGGAATGCCTTTCCAAAAAGCGCTCCTTGCGGCACATCCCTGTGGCGCTTCGGCTCCGCCATCCATGGCTCCGCAGATTTTTGAAAAGGCTTCCCCAACCCTGTCGTTTTGACTTATTAGGATGGCCGTCTTTGGGAATGTTTAGGCCGCTACAAAGTAGGGGCGTGTCAGGAAGGACTGACCAAAAATTTTGAGGGCCAAGGATGGCCCGAAATAAGCGCACATGGATGTGCTCGTAGCGGTTTTTGGACAGTCCTTCCTGACATGCCCCGGCAATCCCTAGCAACAAGTTAACCGTCTTTCAAAGCCTGAAAGCGCGCAATAGCCTCCTTCCGGCTCTCCTTCAGGTCCACAATGGGCCGTGGATACCCCTTCGGGATGACTCCACCCTTGCGCGAAGGCTCGTGAATCCGCTTGCTGTCCAGCTTCGCCAACTCCGGCACCCAATGGCGGATGAATTCGCCGTCGGGATCAAAGCGCTCGCTCTGGGTGACCGGGTTGAATACCCGGAAATAGGGCGCGGCGTCTGTGCCGGTCGAAGCACTCCATTGCCAGCCGCCATTGTTTGACGCCAGAAAGCCGTCCACCAGGTTCTGCATGAACCAGGCCTCGCCCAGTCTCCAGTCGATAAACAGGTTTTTGGTCAGGAACATGGCAGTAATCATCCGCAGGCGGTTGTGCATCCAGCCCGTGGCCCGTAGCTGGCGCATGGCCGCATCGACAATCGGTATACCGGTGCGGCCTTCCTTCCAGGCGTCAAAAGTCTCGCCCGGGTGGTTCCATTCCAGCCGTTCGGTTTCTGTTTTGAACGCCCGGTTCATGCTCACCCGCGGGTAGTGGTAGAGGATGTGGATGTAAAAATCCCGCCACGCGATCTCGTTCACCCAGGTGGCCAGTCCGTCGCTGCCGCCGCCGGCTTCCTTCGCTGCCTGAACGCATTGCCGACCAGACAGGACACCATTGGCGAGGTAGGGCGAGAGCAGGCTGGTGCCGTCACGGGCGGGGAAATCCCGTTCGTCCTTGTAGCGGGCGGCCTGCTCTGAAACGAACGCCTGGAGTTGATCGTGCGCGGCGTCCTCGCCGGTGGCAACCAGAGGCTCCGGGGCAGACTCAAAAGGCTTGGGCAGGGTGTCGGTCTGCTCCGCTTGCACTTCCGGCCCCACGGCTGCGGGGACCGGGTAGACCGGGGGCTGGTGATCGGCCAGCCAGCGCTGCCAACTGCGGGAAAAGGGGGTAAACACGGAGTAGGGCCCGCCCTGCTGGGTCAGAACCTCGCCAACGGGTGCGGCGCACTGGTCCCGGTATTTGTTGACCTTTATGCCAAGGCCGCCCAGCCGATCACGAAGCTGTTTGTCCCGGCGGCGTTCGTTGATGCCGTATTCCTCGTTGAAATGCACCTGCTTGATGCACTGTTCCCGGCAGAAGGCGGTGAGCTCATCCAGGCTCTCGCTGAACCAGTGGCAGTGAATGAAGGTCAGCGGAATGCCCAGGCGTGCCAGGGCGCGGGCCAGGGCATTGGCGTGTTCGAGCACAAAGCGGACCCGGGCGGGGGACCAGTCGTGCTGCTGCCATTGCTCCGGAGTGATAACGAAGCAGGCGCGGACCGGGTCGCCGGTTTTGCAGGCGGCGGTCAGGGCAGGGTTGTCCGCCAGGCGGAGGTCATTGCGGAACCAGACCAGTTGTGTCATTGCATCGTCCGTGTTGTCTGTACGGTGAATAAGGGTAATTACAGCCGAAAAATCATTGGTTTGTATATTCGCTGACTTTGCCGGATTGGATTATAGTGAATGGTTGAAAGCCAAACATAAAAGGAGTCAGCCCCTGGGCATGACGGATTCATCCGGGAGTCAGAACACGGGTTGCTGGGCCTCTCCCTACCAGCTGGTGTCCGGTCAGACACAGCAGCATCAGTTGGGGCATGTCAGGTTCTGGGTTACCCTGCTGGACGTGGAATGGCAGGTCCGTCAGATGGCTTACGACCCGGAGGCCGAGGCGCCGGACTGGCTGGCTCATACCGGTTACAGCCTGCCGTCGTCGGAGGTGGCTGTCGAACGGTTTATCCGGAGCCCGGATGATGACGGCCTGGTGCACTATCTGCCTGCCATGGCGGGCAGGCCCACGGTGATTCGTCCCTATCAGCCACTGACCATCCCGGCCGGGCAGCGCTGTGTGCTCTATGTGGGAACTACGCTCTGGCTAAAGGTCTGTGTGGGCAATGAGCAGAACGAGCTTACCGAGTTTCCTCTGGCGCCGCCCTCAATGACCTGGCTGGGCCGGAACACCATGGAGGGTGAGCTCTGTTTTGCCTCCGCCACCTATGGCCGGTTGTCGCTGGAGGCTGTACCCAAGCGCCCCTGGCGGGCGGTGACACCCGTCACCATTATTAACCGGCGCGAAGAAGCGCTGCTTCTGGAGCGTTTCAGTCTGCCCACACCTTTGCTCTCGCTCCATCGCAATCAGGCCGGCCAGCTGTGGACACCGGGAGTCACGGTGGAGTGTGATACGGACATGGGATCGGCAAGCCTGCGTATTGATGCCGCGGTGATTTCCGATGCCGGTCATTGTGAGCCGGTTGCGCCCGCCCGTGAAAAACTGGTGAAAGGTCGGCTGGTCCGTGCCTTTGACCACCTGTTCGGTTGATCCGGGAGTATCGGGAGTGTTTGAAGCCATACATGCAACCATGACTGAGATTGTTGGTGATATTCCCTGGGGCCAATGGCTGTCTGCCGGTTTTCTTCTGATTCTGGGCGGGCTGGTCGGTGGTCTGTTGGCCCGGAGCGCGGGCCGACTGGTGTCACGGCGTACATCGTTGCATCACCAGGCGATGATCCGCCGCCTGGTTTTCTATCTGGTGTTCCTGCTGTTCGCCATGGCCGCGCTGCGTGAAGCGGGATTTTCCCTTGAGGTGGTACTGGGGGCTGCTGGCATACTGACGGTCGCGGTGGGGTTTGCCTCGCAGACATCCGCTTCCAATATCATCAGCGGGTTATTCCTGGTGATGGAAAAGCCCTTTGAGATCGGTGACATGATTGAGGCAGACGCGGTCCTCGGTGAGGTGGTCGGCATTGATCTGCTGAGTGTCAAACTGAGGACACCGGACAACCTCTACGTTCGGATCCCGAATGAGACGCTGATCAAGACGACGGTGGTGAACCGCTCTCGGTTTCCGATCCGCCGTATCGATCTGGTGATTGGCATCGCCTACGCCGAGGACGTTGAGCGGGTCCGGGACCTGCTGCTGAAACTGGCGGAACAGAATGCGGTCTGTCTGGAAGAGCCAGCGCCTTTTGTACTGGTGACCGGTTTCGGCCCCTCGTCGGTGGATCTCCAGTTTTCTTTCTGGGTAGCCAGTGAGGATTTCCTCGAAGGCAAAGGCGGCATGATGATTGTCATCAAGAAAGCGCTGGACGAACACGGCATAGAGATTCCGTTTCCTCATACCAGCGTTTATGCCGGCAGTCATTCCGAACCCTTCCGGGTGGAGTTGCTTGGCCCGGATACAATCAATAAAAAGGACGATCCGGATGTCGACTCCCAAAAATAAAGTGATTAAAACCACGCCGCCGACGCCTGCGGATAACAAAGTGTCTCTCGGGTGGCGGGAATGGGTGGGGCTGCCGGACCTTGATATCAGCCGTATCAAGGCCAAGGTGGATACCGGGGCCAGAACATCGTGCCTGCACACTTTCCGTATGGAACCCTATACTGACAACGGAGAGCGCCGTGTCCGTTTCTGGGTTCACCCGGTTCAGAACAACCTGCACCAGATGGTGGAATGTGATGCCCGGGTGCTGGACGAGCGCAACGTGTCAGACTCCGGCGGCCACCGCGAGTTGCGGTTGGTCATCCAGACCACCATTGTGCTGGGCGAGCAGAGCTGGCCCGTGGAAATGACCCTGACCAACCGGGACTCAATGCGGTTCCGGATGCTGCTGGGACGAACGGCCATGGCCGGCCGCTCCATTATTTATCCTGAAGCTTCCTATCTTGCCGGGGAACCGGCACTGAGGACCTGATTATGAAAATTGCTGTACTGTCCCGAAACCGACACCTCTACTCAACCCGTCGTCTGGTTGAAGAGGGGCTCAATCGCGGACACGAGGTGCAGGTGATCGACTGCCTGCACTGCTCCATGAACATTACCTCCGCCGACCCCCGGATCAGTTACCACGAGGAGTATCTGGAAGGGTTCGATGTGGTGGTTCCGCGCATTGGTGCTTCGGTGACTTTCTACGGTACAGCGGTCCTGCGGCAGTTCGAAATGATGGGGGTGTTCCCGGTCAACGAATCCGTGGCCATTACTCGTGCGCGGGACAAACTGCGGTCGCTGCAGTTGCTGGCGCGCAAGGGCCTGGGCATGCCGGTGACCGGCTTTGCCAACAAGCCGGATAACGTACCCGAGTTGCTCAAGATGGTGGGCGGCGCGCCGGTGGTGATCAAGCTGCTGCAGGGCACTCAGGGCATTGGCGTTGTGCTGGCGGAAACCCGCAAAGCCGCTGAGAGCGTGATCGAAGCGTTCATGGGCCTGAAGGCCGACATTCTCGTCCAGGAATTCATCAAGGAAGCCGGTGGTGCCGACATCCGCTGTTTCGTGCTGGGCGACAAGGTGATCGCGGCCATGAAGCGCCAGGGCGCCGAGGGCGAGTTCCGGTCCAATCTGCACCGGGGCGGTTCGGCCAGCCTGGTGCGGATCACCCCGGAAGAGCGCAAGACCGCCATCATGGCCGCCAAGGCCATGGGCCTTAACGTGGCGGGTGTGGACCTGCTTCGCTCCAGCCGTGGCCCCCTGGTGATGGAAGTGAACTCCTCCCCGGGTCTGGAAGGTATTGAGAATGCCACCGGCAAGAACGTGGCCGGCATGATCATCAACTGGACCGAGAAAAACCACAAACCCTGGAAGACCCGCACCCGGGGCAGGGGCTGAACCCATGGCCAGAGCCCCTTTCGAAATCGCCGGCGTCAAAGTCCAGCCCGGCACCCGGGAAACGGTGGAAGTGCCGGTGGCGAAGCTCTATACGCATACGCCGCTGCACATTCCCGTGGAAGTGGTGCACGGTCGCCGCGACGGGCCCGTGCTGATGGTGTGTGGCGCCATTCACGGCGATGAGATCAACGGCGTGGAGATTATCCGTCGGGTACTGAAAAACTCCGCGCTGCGCCACCTGCGGGGCACCCTGGTGGCGGTGCCCATCGTCAACATTTTCGGGTTTGTGCAGCGCACCCGCTATCTGCCTGACCGTCGGGATCTGAACCGGTGCTTCCCGGGGTCGGAAACCGGTTCTCTGGGTGGCCGGATTGCTTACCTGCTGCGCACCCAGATCATGGAAAACGTCAGTCACATCATCGATCTGCACACTGGCGCCATCCATCGCTTCAACCTGCCCCAGATCCGTGCCGAGCTGAAAAACCCGGAAACCATCCGCATGGCCGAGGCCTTCGGGGCGCCGATTATCATCAATGCCAGCCTGCGGGAGGGCAGTCTTCGCGCCTACGCGGATTCCCAGGATATTCCGGTGATCACCTTTGAGGGAGGTGAGGCCCTGCGTTTTGACGACGTGGTGATCAGCAGTGGCGTCAAAGGCGTGATCCGGGTCATGCGCGAGCTGGCCATGGTGCCTGCCAAAAAAGGGCCGCGGGCGCCGAGGAAACGCTCCGAAACCGCCGCCAACTCGCAATGGGTGAGGGCGGATCTTGATGGCATCATGCGCCCGGTTGCCCGCCTGGGGCAGAAAGTGCGCAAGGGCCAGCGGTTGGCCATGGTGGCGGACCCGTTTGGTGAAACCGAAGAGGCGGTGACCACGCCCTGCTCCGGCATCGTGATCTGTGTGAATAACCTGCCCCTGGTGAACGAGGGCGAGGCCATTTACCACGTGGCCCGCTTCGATGAACTGGGTGAAGCCGAGAAAGCCATGGACTATTTCCGCAGCTCCTATGAAAACCAGCTGGCGGATGACGCAGTGGTGCCGGTGCATCCCTGGGACGAAGGCTAACGGAAATGGGAGTTTGAATGATCTGGCATCAGAACCTGATAGAACTGGCCCCGTCTCCACGGGGCTTTCACCTGATCACCGACCAGGTGCTGGCCAAGGGCCCGGAACTCACCAACTGCGAAGTGGGTATACTGCATCTGTTTATCCAGCACACCTCAGCCTCCCTGGCGATCAATGAAAACGCCGACCCGGATGTGCGGGGCGATCTGGAGCGCCACTTCAACGTGATGGTGCCGGAGAACGCGCCCTACTACGAGCACACCCTGGAAGGGCCGGACGACACCACCTCCCACATCAAGAACGTGGTGATCGGCCCCTCGCTCACCATCCCCGTCAGCCACGGCGAGCTGGCACTGGGCACCTGGCAGGGCATCTACCTTTGCGAGCATCGTAACCGGGCGGGCAGCCGGCAGGTGATGGCGACACTGCAGGGACGCTGGTAGTAAGAAGGGCACAGTTTTAGTAGTGTAGCGGGAAGTTACATTTCGGAAGAGCAGATTGGCAGGGAGTGCCGGTGAGCCGATTTGACCGCATCTACAGAATCCACGACCTGCTCAGGAATGCCCGCAGGCCCGTTCCCATGCGGGTGTTCATGTCCGAGTTGGAAGCCAGCCGAAACACCATTACCCGCGATTTTGAATTCCTGCGTGACTCACTGGGCGCGCCACTCGAATATTGCCGGGATGACAACGGCCACCGGTATAACCCCCACGCCCCGGTGTTCGAGCTACCCGGTTTCTGGATGAACCCGGCCGAACTCTACGCACTGCTTGCGTGTGAATACCTGCTGGAAAACGTACAACCCGGCCTGGTGGCCCCTCGCCTGGCGCCATTGAAGCAGAAAATCCAGCAATTATTGGGCGAATCCGGCCACGACGCCGAAAAGGTCAGTGAGCGCATACGCATCCAGCCCATTCAAACCCGGAGTGCTAGCCACCAGACCTTTGACCCGGTCGCCCAGGCAACGCTCTCAGGCAAAGGGTTGCGGTTTCTCTACCAGGCCCGCAGTGGCAGTGGTGAGAAAGCCCGCCTTGTTCATCCCCAAAGACTGCTCCACTACCGCTCCAACTGGTATTTGCTGGCCATGTGTGAAACCGCCAATGAACTCCGCCTGTTTTCCCTGGATCGAATAATCGATCCGGAAATACAGTCCACCCCCGCCAGATCAGTCAGCCCCGATCAACTGGACGCCTTCACTACCTCCGGTTTCGGCATCTTTGGTGGCGCTCCGAAAGCCACCGCCCACCTGCGTTTTTCCGAACACGCCGCGCAATGGGTAGCCGAGGAAACCTGGCACCCGGACCAGACTGGACAGTGGCAACACGACGGCTACCACCTAACGTTTCCCTATTCCGATTCCCGGGAGCTGGTGATGGATGTGCTGCGGTATGGCCCGGATGTGGAAGTGCTGGGGCCGCCGGAGTTGCGGGCAGAGGTTGCGGATCGGGTTCGGCGGATGGCGGGGATTTATTGAAAAACTGTGTTTGGGTGATGCAGTTGTTGGGGCAGCACATGGTGTACGGTTAGCCAGTCAGCACTGCTGTGCTCGCATGGCTTGGATAATGTTCAGAAGGCATTCATATGGACGATTTTTCACCGTCAGATTTGAAAGCAATATTGCACTCCAGGCGAGCGAATCTTTACTACCTCGAATATTGCCGAGTCATGCAAAAAGATGGGCGAGTGCTGTACCTGACTGACACTGAGAAGGATAACTTATACTTCAATATCCCTATCGCAAACACGACCGTTCTTCTGTTGGGTAATGGCACGTCCATTACCCAGGCCGCCATGAGGATGCTTGCCCAGGCCGGTGTGTTGGTTGGATTCTGTGGTGGTGGCGGGACTCCACTTTATATGGCAACTGAGGTGGAGTGGCTGACGCCACAAAGTGAGTACCGGCCGACTGAATATCTCCAGGGTTGGCTGGCCTTTTGGTTTGATGAAACGCAGCGGTTAGCAGTTGCGAAACAGTTCCAGTATGCCCGTATCGAATACTTGCAGAAGATTTGGCAGAA
Source organism: Marinobacter oulmenensis (assembly GCF_014201735.1). Taxonomy (GTDB): domain Bacteria; phylum Pseudomonadota; class Gammaproteobacteria; order Pseudomonadales; family Oleiphilaceae; genus Marinobacter; species Marinobacter oulmenensis. Next base: position 113,708 of record NZ_JACHFE010000010.1, read on the forward strand.
CGATCGTGAGTTGAGGATAGAGGGGTTCGACATCACGGATGGCGAAATCGAGAAAGCGCTTAACGTGTTTGCATCGCGTACCGAGAATGCGGCCAAGCCTGCCGACATATTGTTGACCGAGGCGCAACTGACCAAAGCTCTCTATAAATACGCTGCTAATGCCTCCGGCCAAACAAACTTCACCCGGCAACATCAATCCCTGGATAAAGCCAACGACTTTTTGAACCATGGCAATTACCTTGCCTATGGCTTGGCTGCCTGCTGTCTATGGGTTTTAGGGATTCCTCATGGCTTTGCGGTCATGCATGGGAAAACCCGCAGGGGTGCTCTCGTGTTTGATGTGGCTGACCTGATTAAAGACGCTCTGATTTTGCCCTGGGCTTTTGTTTGCGCCAAGGAAAATGCCACGGAGCAGGAGTTTCGGCAACAGGTACTTCAGGTCTTTATCGATCACAAAGCTCTGGACTTCATGTTCGACACCGTGAAAAGCATTGCGCTAAAAGATTATTCTCAGGAGATGATTGAGGAGCGTGGCCTATGATGGTCACCTTTGTCTCTCAATGCGAAAAAAATGCCATCCGGAAAACCCGGCGAGTGCTGGACGCGTTTGCCAATCGGATTGGTGATAACACCTGGCAAACGCTGATCACTGAGGATGGGCTGGATACCGTAAGAAAGATGTTGCGGAAAACGGCCAGCAAAAGCACGGCGGTGAGTTGCCACTGGATTCGGTCCCGTTCTCGCACACAGCTGCTTTGGATTGTTGGCAATAAAAAACAATTCAACCTGGAAGGCCAAGTACCGGTTAACCGGACAGAACAGGATTTATTGTGGTCCGACGCAGAGAATAACTGGAAATACCTGCCCTTGATTAAAGCCTTTGTGGGGCTGGCAGGGCTACTGCATGATTGGGGCAAAGCCACCAAGTTGTTTCAAGATAAGCTGAACCCGGAATCAAAAAACAGGTTCAAGGGCGACCCGCTGCGTCATGAGTGGATTTCCTGTTTGCTGCTAACGGCTTTGATCAAGGCCGGGAAAGACCCGAGCCAGGATGAAAGCTGGCTTGAGCCATTCCTGAACGAGTCCATCGACGAGCAACAGCTGCAAGCCAGTTTGCTTGGGGTTTCTGATAATTGCTCGCCATTTTGTAATCTACCTGATGCAGCCAGTGTCTTGCTATGGTTGGTGTTGTCCCACCATCGCCTTCCTAAGCCTGAAGAAACGAGTAAATTTGGAGATCAGACCAACGAAAAGCCTCAGCGGCTGTTAGCGCGTATCAGCCAGCAATGGGGTTACGAAAATCGTTTTGATGCCGATGAGTTCAATCAGCGTCTGCCCGATTGTTTTGCGTTTCCGCAGGGGATGCTGTCGCGCTCCTCAAACTGGTTAAAGGCACTGAGCCACCGTGCCCGACAGCTCCAGGAACATTTACCCCTTTTTGCCGCAGCGGTGCAGGATGGCAGTTGGCGGACCATTGCCCATCATGCTCGGCTCTGCCTGATGCTGGGTGATCACTACTACTCATCCCAGCCAGAAGATGTGAGGTGGCCGGTAAGTGTTAATTTGTTTGCCAACACCCACAGTGATGGCCCTAATCAAGGCCAGTTCAAGCAACGACTGGATGAGCATGTGGTTAAGGTTTCTGAGGTGGCGGTCCGTGCCTGCGGAATGCTGCCCCGATTTGAGCGCGACACACCGGTTGCAGAAGATGTCCCGAAACTGAAACCACCAAAGAGCGCATCCCCCGATATCAAAAAACAGTTTGGCTGGCAGGATAAAGCGGTTTCTGTCATCAAAAACTATCGGCAAGACAATGATGACAAGGTCAGTGGTTATTTTATTGTAAACATGGCCAGTACGGGGCGGGGAAAGACGCTGGCCAATGCCAAAATTATGCAGGCGTTGTCCGAAGACCAGCAAAGTCTCCGGTTTGTTCTGGCGCTGGGGCTGAGGACACTGACGTTGCAAACTGGTGATGAATACCGCGAACGGGTGGGCCTCAATGAAGAGGAGCTGGCGGTTTTGATCGGCTCTCGCGCAATACTGGACCTGCATAAAGGGGCGAAAGAACCGCAGGAGAAGGAAAACCAGCTACAAGAGCTTGAGGCTTTCGGTTCGGAATCTTACGAGCCACTTTTGGATGAGCAAGATGAATTGTACGGCTTTGATGACGATGATCGCTGGCAGGATCTGCTCCCGGAAGAAGAATTAACAACCGTTCTGACCGGAAGGAAAGAGCGCGCCTTGCTCTATGCGCCCGTTTTGGCATGCACTATCGACCATATGATGGCCGCTACGGAAACGACTCGTGGTGGCCGTTATATTCTGCCGAGTCTGCGTTTGATGTCATCAGATCTGGTGATTGATGAAGTTGATGATTTCACTGGGGAGGACCTGGTGGCAATTGGTCGTCTGATTTATCTCGCAGGTATGCTGGGGCGCAAGGTAATGATTTCCTCCGCCACCATCCCGCCCGACCTCGCTCTCGGCTACTTCACGGCTTACCAAAAAGGCTGGGCGGTTTTTGCTGCCAGTCGTTATCAAAATAGCCAGGTAGCATGTGGTTGGACAGATGAGTTCAAGACCCAACTGGTGACAGTAAGTCAGGGGAAGGATGCGACTGCGCGTTATCAGCTGGCGCACAAGGATTTCGTGGACAAACGGGTGTCAAAACTGCGTAACGAGCCGGTTAAACGCCGAGCTGAGATTGTTCCTCTGGCAGAGCCTGAATCGGAAGAATCGAGACAGAACGAGTTTTTCAACACGATTCGACAAGCGATCCTCTCCAAGCACTTGGAACATCATGAGCAAGATGCCCAAACCGGACGCAACATCTCTTTTGGTATGGTGCGCTGCGCTAATATCCGGCCCTGCGTCGAGCTAACGGAATACTTATTAGACGCCGAATGGCTCGAGCACGTTGAAATTCGAACGATGGCCTATCATAGCCAGCAAGTTCTGTTGTTGAGGCATGAGCAAGAGAAACATCTTGACCAGGTTCTAAAAAGGAATAGACCGGTAAATGATCCTGAAGGTGTTTTTCAGCAGCCGGAAATCCGGGAACATTTGGATTCTGGCGATAGCACGGACCTGATTTTTATTTTGGTCACCACTCCCGTGGAAGAAGTGGGTCGTGACCATGATTTTGACTGGGCTGTCGTAGAGCCATCCTCATATCGCTCCATTATTCAACTTGCGGGGCGCGTGCGCCGCCATCGTCCGGCGGAGGCAGATAACAGTGCGCCGAATATGGGCCTTTTGCAATACAACCTGAAGGGCTATCGGGGTGAAGCGAAGGATGTTTTCAGCCGGCCCGGTTATGAACAGGGAAAGTGGCAGCTCTTTTCCCGGGACCTTTCGGACCTGGTTGATGAAAAAGCCCTGGGTCGGAGCGTAGATGCGACACCTCGCATGATCAAAGACTCCAAAGTTCAACTAGGGAAGGTCTGAATAACCGGTGATTTTTGCCGATGTTGATTCAAAGCAGCAGAAATCTCGGATTTCAGACGTTATTTCCTCGTTATTTGTAT
>NZ_JACHFE010000011.1 GCF_014201735.1 Marinobacter oulmenensis
CCCACCTGGGCCATTCAAAAGTATCCGCCAACTACCCTCACTCTGCGGAAATTCTCAGTCTCACCGCTACCGCGAAGCGGTTTAGTTCAACAGCTTGTTATACGAACCCGTTCGTATATCACGCATTCGTATAAATCCATAATTCCACGAAGGGGCAAGAGAAGAGTTCTCTCCAGAAAACAGATACCTAACTCCCCCACTCCACGGCTACCGCAGGAGTTATACGCCCTTTGTTGAGCCCCCCCTGCTAACGTTCTGGGGCGTATAATTCCGCCCGATTCCTTTCCCTTTCTAACACTATCAGAAGGTTAGCGCGATTTCCCGGGAGTTTTACGAATGCATTCGTATAACTCCGGCAGGAACACCAAACTTGACAATCCCACCAAGCCAGATACTGTATATTAGTACAGCAAAAACAGAGGCTCCGGATATGGATATCCGTACCCCCATTCCTTCGCAGTCTAACCGTTTCCTGGATCGCCTTCGCAATTTCATTCGTCTGCGCGGGCTGGCCTACAAAACTGAAAAGACTTATATCTTCTGGATTAAGCGGTTCATCCGTTTTCACGGGCGTCGGCATCCGGAAACCATGGGCACTTCGGAAGTAGAAGCTTTTCTGTCTGATCTGGTTCTACAAGCCAATGTCAGCGTTGGCACCCAACGGGTGGCACTCAACGCTCTGATCTTTCTATACCGTGAATTTCTAGCTACTCCCCTTGAGGATCTCCATTATGAAAAGGCTAGGAAACCCAAAAAGCTGCCGGTGGTATTCAGCCCGGAGGAAGCCGCCAGCGTGATTACCAACCTGGAGGACGAGCACAAACTGATTGCCATGCTGATGTACGGCTCGGGCTTACGAATTAATGAAGCCCTCCGGCTACGCGTGAAGGATGTGGACTTTGGCATGCAACAGATCATCGTCCGGGATGGCAAAGGCGGTAAAGACCGAGTCACCTTATTGCCTGATCGTCTGGTGGAGCCATTGTGGCAACAAATCGATTCCGCCCTTCACCTGCACAAGGCCGATTTGGCTCACGGCTTTGGTTCAGTCTATATGCCTGCAGGGCTAGCACGGAAATACCCCAGTGCCTGCCAGGAGCCAGACTGGCAATATGTATTCCCTGCTTCCGACTTGTCTGTTGATCCGCGCTCAGGCATTAAAAGACAAAAGGCAAGTATCCATAAACCTGCAGGTAGCCATACATTCCGGCACAGCTTTGCCACTAGACTGCTTGAAGCAGGCTACGACATCAGAACCATCCAGAAACTACTCGGCCACTCCGACGTACGCACCACGGAGATCTATACTCACGTGGTTCGCAAAGGCGGCTTTGGCGTCCGTAGCCCCGTAGACGATGGCTTCTAGGATTCCCAGTTACTCGACGGAATGCGCTGTATGTGGATATGGCTGACCAGCCGGATGGTGGGTCGGATCAGGAACTGGAAACTGCCGATGATAAACAGCCAGACGGCGGCGGTTTCGTATTCGGGGAAGAGGAACAGGATACTGCCAATCAGAAACCAGACGGCGATGAAGAAGTCATTCACGATACTGACAAGTTCATAGCGCCGGCGGATGACCAGTTCTTCCTTGCCCAGTTTGACCGTCAGCGGGTTATCGGTCTGGTTTTCTACCATGGGGTGTCCTGTTGCGGGGGTGCGGGGCAGTAAGGCCCGCCCGGGCCTTACTGCATCTCCTGATAGGCAATGTCTGTACGGGCGGCCATCACGAAATCGTTTTTGTGAAGGCCTCCGATTTTATGGGTCCACCAGCGTACGGTGGTTTTACCATATTCCAGCAGGATGGCGGGGTGATGCCCCTCGGCTTCTGCCAGGTCGGCCACTTTGTTGGTGAATGCCTGAGCCTGTGCAAAGTTCTTGAACTTGAACACACGCTGTAACTGTTCTTCGCCATCCAGAGTGACAAGGTCCCAGTCCGGCACGGACTGATGCAGCTCCTGCTTTTCAGATTCGGTGACTGTGGGGGCGTCTGCACTGCAGGCCGAGCAGGCCTGTTGGCTGAGATCACTCATGTTTTACCTCCCATTGTTCCGTGTACTTACCAAGGTGGGACCGACCGGCGGTTTTATCAACCCGTTCTTGCAATCCAGGCCCTCACAGAATACTGTATATTTAAACAGTATCGGAGGTTTTCATGAGCGAGTTGCTGACCACCCTGTTGCAGGATGCCCGCGTCTGGCAGGGCCACCGGCAACACACCACCATCACTCAGCCGGCAGAAGCCACAGGCTACCAGGCGCTGGATAACCAGTTGGGCGGCCTTGGCTGGCCCAGGGGCGCACTGAGCGAATGCCTGCTGGATGTCTGCGGCATCGGAGAGTTGCAACTGGTGCTGCCCCTGATGAAACGCATGGCCGGTTCCGGCCGGACGGTCTTCTGGCTGAACCCGCCCAGTACCCCCTACGCGCCGGCACTGGCGCGGGAAGGTGTCGAGCTGGACAACGTGGTGGTCATCCATACCAGCGATGCTGCTGACTTTCTGTGGACCCTGGAAAACTGCCTGCGCTCACCGGTCACCGGGCTGGTTCTGGCCTGGCCAGGCAAACTGGCCAGCCGTGATGTACGGCGCCTGCAACTGGCATCGGAAGCCGGGCATAACGTCTGTGTGCTGTTCCGTGAGAGACACCACGCCGAACAGAACTCACCGGCCGCTCTGCGCCTGGAGCTGATGCCGGCAGATCAACAGGGACTGAGGATCAATATCCTCAAGCGCCGTGGCAGTTGGCCCGGCCAGCGCTGCACCCTGGCCATGGCCCACCGGGCTGACATCGGCGTCCAGGAATCGCCGCGGGTGGTTTCTGGCCCCTGGCCCGGCACGTCACGGTAGTCGTCATGCTCTGGCTTTATCTGCACTTCCCTCACCTGATGCTGGACCACGTCCGCCGCAACCAGCCCACCGACAAGCCTCTGGTGATTGCCGATGGTTCCGGGCAGGTCATCCTGCAGGCCTGCGCTCAGGCGCGGGATCTGGGCATTCAGCCCGGTATTCGCCTGAAAACCGCGCTGGGACTGGCACCGGAACTGAGCCTGTTGCAGGCAGACCAGGCCCAGGAAACCCGATTGCTGGAAGATCAGGCCCGCTGGCTGTACCGGTATGTGGCCCATATTACCCTGGCATCGCCAGACGGCCTCTGGGCGGAAGTCAGCAGTCTGCAGAGGCTTTACGGCGGCCTGGCGGCCATCTGGCAAACGGTGGAGCAGGCGCTGGCCGAGCACCAGTTGACCGCCTGGCCTGCCCTGGGCCACACGCCCCTGGCGGCCCGTCTTCTGGCCCGGGCCGGTAAAGGGGAATGCACGGCTGACAAGGGCCACATCAGCCATGCCCTGAATCAACTGCCCTTGCAGGCGGCAGAGTTTGAGCCGTCGGCCTGCACGCGGTTGAACCGTCTCGGCCTGAACACTCTGGGGGAAGTGTTTGCCCTGCCCCAAAAGGAACTGGCTCGCCGGTTGTCGCCGGAGCTGCTGGTGCATGCACAGAAAATCCAGGGCACCCGGCCGGATCCCCGCGCTCCCTGGCAACCGCCCCACCGGTTTCGCCAGCAGGCGGACTTCATTCAGGAGGTGGAGCACACCCAGGGACTGCTGTTTGCCCTGCAACGCATTCTGGCGGAGCTGGAAGAGGATCTCTGCTGGCGCCAGCAGGACACCGACACCCTTCTGCTGATACTGAAGCACCGGCACCTGGAGCCCACGCGCCTGCGCCTGCGCACCACCGGCCCGGAGCACCGGGCGGAGACCTTTTTAAAACTGATCCGCCTGAAGCTGGACCAGCAACCACTGCGCGCACCGGTCACCAGTCTGGTGCTGGCCGTGCGGCGGTTTACCGGCCGAGAAACGCCCGGCGGACAGGACCTGCTGGGGGAATCCCAGGATCTGAACGAAGCCTGGCACACTCTGATCAGCCGCCTGCAGGCGCGCCTTGGGGAACAAGCCCTCACCCGCCTGTCACCCCAGGCGGACCACCGGCCGGAATTTGCCTGGTGCGCGAGTGATGTCCGGCAACGCACGCATTCAGCAGCCGGCAACTGGCAGGCACTGCCACGGCGCCCCCTGTGGCTGTTGCCCGGCCCCTGCCCACTGGAACAACAACCGGTTGCCTGGTTCTCCGGGCCTGAACGCATCAGTGCCGGCTGGTGGGACGGCCAGCGGGTACACCGGGATTACTACATTGCCCAGCTACCAGGCGGGCAGGTGGCCTGGGTCTACCGGGATATCCGGGATGCCTGGTTTATCCATGGCTGGTTTGGCTAATCCATGACTTACGCGGAACTCTGCTGCTTCAGCAATTTCACCTTCCTGACCGGCGCTTCCCACCCCCAGGAACTGGCCGAGCGCGCGGCCGAACTGGGTTACCGGGCGCTGGCCATTACCGATGCCTGTTCGGTAGCGGGCATTCCGCGCGCCTGGGCAGCCCTGAAAGACAGCCCGGTCAAACTGATCACCGGTAGCTGGTTTGCCCTGGCCGATGCCCCGGCAGGTGCCGTGCCCCCGGAATTTGTGTTGCTGGCCCGTACCCGGAAGGGCTATGGCCAGTTATGCCAGTTGATCACCACCGGCCGTCGGCGGGCCGAGAAGGGCCAGTACCGCCTGTTCGTTCAGGATCTGGAAACCCACGATCTGGGCGACTGCCTGTGCCTGTGGCAACCACCGGCGCCCCTCGATGCTGACGCAGACCAGGCTCTGGCCTGCGGGGAATGGCTGCTGCGCCTGTTTGAGCACCGCCTGCGCATAACCGCCAGCCGGACGCTGGAGGCTGGTGAAGACCAGCAACTGGCACGGGTTCGCTGGCTGGCCGACCATCTGCGTTGTGCTGTCGTCGCCAACGGGCAGGTCCATATGCACAGCCGGGAACGCCAGCCACTGCAGGATGTGCTCACCGCCCTGCGCCATCACCGTACGCTGGAAACTGCCGGTCACTACCTGTTCCAGAATGGCGAGCGTTACCTGCGGCCTATGCCGGTGTTACAGCGTCTGTTCCCCGAGCCCTGGCTAAAGGAAACCCTCAGCATTGCCGATGACTGCACCTTCGAGCCCGGTAGCCTGCGCTACGAATACCCGCCCGATCTGGTGCCAGAACATGAAACTCCGGCCGCCTTCCTGCAGCGTCTGACCCGCGAGGGCGAACGCCGCCGTTACCCGGACGGCACACCCATGAAGGTTCAGGCACTGATCCGCAAGGAGCTGGCGCTGATCTCCGAGATGCGCTACGAGCACTATTTCCTCACCATCCAGGACATCGTCGCCTTTGCCCGCAGCCGGGGCATCCTGTGCCAGGGCCGGGGTTCGGCGGCCAACTCGGCGGTGTGTTACTGCCTGGGCATTACCGAGGTGAACCCGGCGAACGTGGAGCTGCTGTTCGAGCGTTTCATTTCCAAAGACCGGGGCGAGCCGCCAGACATCGACGTGGACTTTGAACACCAGCGCCGCGAGGAAGTCATCCAGTACATCTACCAGCGTTACGGCCGGGAGCGCGCGGCCCTGGCCGCCACGGTGATCCGCTACCGGCCCCGCAGCGCCATCCGCGATGTGGGCAAGGCTCTGGGCTTTGATGCCGCCCTGGTGGAACAACTGCTGGATGGCATCGACTGGCGCGACCGGGCCACCAACTGGCGCCAGCAGATTCTGGACAAGGGCCTGACCCGCAACCCGAAAGTGGCTGACCAGTTCTTCACCCTGGTGAACACCCTCTTGGGCTTTCCCCGCCATCTTTCCCAGCATGTGGGCGGCTTTGTCATCAGCGCCGGACCACTGGCGAAACTGGTGCCCGTGGAAAACGCCGCCATGGAAGGGCGCACCGTGATCCAGTGGGACAAGGACGACCTGGAAAGCCTGGGGCTTATGAAAGTGGATGTGTTGGCGCTGGGCATGCTCACCGCCATTCGCAAGGCGCTGGCACTGGTCAATGAACTGAAGGGCGAGCCCTTCGAGATTCAGGATATTCCCCAGGAAGATCCCGCCACCTACGCCATGCTGCAACAGGGCGATAGCATTGGCGTGTTTCAGGTGGAATCCCGTGCCCAGATCAACATGCTGCCCCGGCTGAAACCGGAGACGTATTACGACCTGGTGATTGAAGTGGCCATCGTACGGCCCGGCCCCATCCAGGGCGACATGGTGCATCCCTACCTGCAGCGCAAGCACGGTCTGGAGCCTGTGGACTACCCCAACGATGCCATCCGACAGGTGCTGGAACGCACACTCGGTGTGCCCATTTTCCAGGAACAGGCCATCAAACTGGCGATGGTGGCCGCCGGTTTCAGCGCTGGCGAGGCCGACCAGTTACGCCGGGCCATGGCAGCCTGGAAATCCCACGGCGATCTTTCCCCATTCCGGGACAAGCTGATCCGGGGCATGAGAGAGCGCGGGCACAGCGAAGACTTTGCCGAACGGCTGTACAAGCAGATCTGCGGTTTCGGTGGCTACGGTTTTCCGGAATCCCACGCTGCCAGCTTTGCCCTGCTGGTGTATGTCTCCGCCTGGCTCAAACGCCATTATCCGGCAGCCTTCTACTGTGCCCTGCTCAACAGCCAGCCCATGGGCTTCTATTCCCCCTCCCAACTGGTGCAGGACGCCCGGCGCCATCAGGTCATCGTGCTGCCGCCAGACGTCAACCACAGCCAGTGGGAGCACAGCCTGGAAGGCGCCGACAACCGCCTGCGCCTGGGTTTGCGGCTGATTCAGGGTCTGTCGTCACCGGGCGCGCAGGGCATTGAGCGGAACCGGCCGGCCGGTGGCTACCGGTCGGCTGCCGAATTGCGCCGCCTGGCTCTGCTGGATCAAAGGGATATGGAGTTACTGGCCGGGGCCAATGCCATGCCGGCATTCACCGATAACCGCCACCAGGCCTACTGGCAGTTACTGGAACACGAAGAACCCGCGGCCCTGTTCGCAGGAGACAGCGCCGGCGACTACCAGTCCGAACCCGCGCCTTTCCTGCCCGAGCCCACCGAAGGGCAGAACATACTGGCCGATTACAGTAGCCAGGGGCTGAGCCTTCGGCGTCACCCTCTGGCGCTGCTGCGGGAACAGGGCCATCTGAAGCACTGTCACAGCGCCGAACAGCTCAAAAACCTGAAACCTGGCCTGCCGGTTCAGGTGGCCGGGCTGGTGACCGGCCGCCAGCGACCCGGGTCCGCCGCCGGGGTCACCTTTGTGACCCTGGAGGACGAAACCGGCAACGTGAATGTGGTGGTCTGGCTGGAAACCGCCCGGCGCCAGCGCAAACCCCTGCTGACCGCCCGGCTGTTACACGTCAAAGGCGTACTGGAACGGGAAGGCGATATTGTCCATGTGATGGCGGGCAAGCTGTCGGATCTCAGCCACCTGATCCACACCCTGCCCGTCAGTTCCCGGGATTTTCACTGACTGGCTGTCAGCTCTCGGGCTTGTCTGCCCTGCTGCTGATTGGCAGCGCTTGAACCAACCCAATCGCACTGATCACGATAGTCTCTGGCCCAAATGCCATGGCGTTTCAGCCTGGAGGCCAATGTGGTCGGTTTGATGCCGAGTAGCTCGGCAGCCCCGCCAGCCCCCGAAATCTTGCCATTGGTTCTCAAGAGCGCATTGACCATGTTCTGCCGTTCACTGCTTTGGCGTTCGTCCTCCGTGAGGGGGCGATTCACCGGGCGGTAGGGGGTGTCTCCCGCGGCCATGGTGACGCCCTCGGGAGCGTTGTCTCTGGGCAGGTCGAAACTGAGCTTGTGGCCACGAGTCACAATCACCTGCCTCTCGATCACGTTTTCCAGCTCCCGAACATTGCCCGGCCAGCTGTACTGTTTGAGTGCCTCTACGTTGGCACGGCTCAGCTCCAGGGGCTCGCGGTTGAATTTTCGACAGGCATTACGCAGAAAAAGCTGGGCGAGAGGCGGAATGTCTTCGGGCCGTTTACGCAGCGGTGCGGATTCGATGGGAAAGACATTCAGGCGGAAATAGAGGTCCTCCCGGAACCGACCAGCGCTGACTTCCGACTGCAGGTCGCGGTTTGTGGCCGCAATAAGCCGCACATCCACATTTCGCGTCGTGGTTTCACCAAGGCGCTCAAACGTCTGCTCCTGCAGAACCCTCAGCAGTTTGCTTTGAAGGGAGAGCGGAATTTCACCGACTTCGTCCAGAAACAGCGTACCGCCGTCAGCCAGTTCGAATCGGCCCACCCGATCACTGACGGCGCCCGTAAACGCGCCTTTGATGTGGCCGAAAAACTCGCTTTCAAACAGATCAGCAGGAATGGCAGCACAGTTCACTCGGATCATGGGGCGGCCGGACCGACCACTGGCATTATGAATGGCCCGTGCAACCAGCTCCTTGCCGGTGCCCGACTCGCCGCTGATCAGTACGTTGGCATCGGTCGGCGCCACCAACTCGATCCGCTCGGTCATGGCCGAAATCGCCGAACTGCAGCCAACGATTTCGTGCGAGTTGTGCCCGGCGCTGATTTCCTCCTGCAGGTAGGCATTTTCCATTTCGAGGCGATGTTTGAGGCTTTCGACTTCTTCGATGGCCTGCTTCAACTCGTCTTCGGCACGGCGACGTTCTGTCATGTCCCTGAACACCACCACCGCACCGATCAACTGGCCATTATCGAGAATCGGGGTGCTCGTGTACTCCACCGGAAAGCAGGTGCCATCGCGGCGCCAGAAGTAATCATCACTGACGCGATGGATAGCGCCATCGTGGAAGGCTCGGTAGATCGGGCAGCATTCCCGGTGGTGAGGGCTGCCATCGCGGTGGCTATGGTGAACCGCCTTGTGCATGCTCAGCCCCAGGAGGTCGTCCCGCTTCCATCCCAGCATTCGCTCGGCGGCGGAATTCAGGAAAGTGGCACGACCTTCAGCGTCCACGCCATAGATGCCTTCGCCAACGGCTTCCAGAATCAGATGGTTCTTTCGCTCGATCTCCTGGAACAGGGTTTCGATTCGTTTCCAGTGCAGCAGCCCGTCCCGGTGATAGGTATTGATTTCATACCGTTCACGCCGCGCTTTCAGCTCATCCAGATCCCTTAGCAGCATCAACAGGCGGGGCTCACCGGCAACCATGAACACGGACAGCGACAGTTCCACGGCGATGGACCGCTCATCGCCGGTCACCAGACTCAAATCACGGCTCCAGGCCGTACCCCGTTCCAGCGCCTCGTCAGTGATGCTGACCAGTTGTGGCATTTGTCCCTTGAACAGGCTTGAAAGGCACGCGCCGGTAGCATCATCCCCGGCCTCGCTCAGCAATTTCAGCAGGCGCTGGTTGGCAGTCTCGATCAAGTCGCTCTTCGGATCCGCCACCAGGGCGGGATCGGGCAACGTTTCAATCCAGTCCCGGTTTGTTGAAGGAAATCCCAGGGCAGTCAAAGCAGTCTCCTCTTGTCCGGCTACAGCCTTCCCGGGTTTCAACCTTCATGCCAGTTTACGAGAACTCGTGCCTCGCATTCACGAGAACTCGTTTTTTACGAAATATCGCAATCATCCTTCTTAGGCCATCCACCTTTAAATCATTGAACATAAAGGATTTAAAAAACATGCCCAATCTGGCACGCCCCCTGCTGTAACCAGGACAGGTCGCCGCACAACGGATACCAACGTCAATCGGTGCGGCGCACCAAAACAGATAACTGAACCGATAACGCACACGGATGACTCACCCGACTGACTGAGGAATGAGGCAATGATGAATCACGAAACCATGACCGCCGCCATCCTGAACGCCAAAAATGACAAAGGCTATTCCTGGGAGACACTGGCAGAGGAAATCGGGATGTCCCCCGTCTGGACCGCCTCCTGCTGCTATGGCATGAACACCATGCTCGAGGAACAGGCAGGCACCCTCTGTCGCCTGCTCGACCTGAGTGACGATGTAGAAAAGCTGTTGCAGACCAGTCCCCACAAACAATGGGGGCCTGCTGTACCAACCGATCCGCTCATCTACCGTCTGTACGAAGCAATGATGATCTACGGCCAGAGCGTCAAGGACGTCATCCATGAAAAGTTTGGCGACGGCATCATGAGTGCCATCGACTACAAGATGTTCGTGGATCGCGTGGAAGACCCGAAGGGTGACCGTGTCGTGATCACGATGGATGGCAAATTCCTTCCCTACAAGCGCTGGTAAGAGGTAAATATCATGTCTTACATTGCACCCAAAGAGTTCGTTACCAAACTGGTGGACGCCGGGGAAGCCAAAGTATACATGGGTACGCGCGACACCCTGATTCGCGCCTTCATGGCGGGTGCCACGCTGGCACTCGCGGTCATCTTCGCTATCACCATCGCCGTTCAGACCGGCTCATTCCTGCTCGGTGCGCTGCTTTTCCCGGTCGGCTTTTCAATGCTCTACCTGATGGGCTATGACCTGCTCACTGGTGTGTTCACTCTTGTACCAATGGCTTTGCTGGATAAACGCCCTGGCGTCACTTTCGGCCGCATGCTCAAGACCTGGGGTCTGGTCGCGCTTGGCAACCTGGGGGGCGCCCTGTTCATCGCCGTCTTTGGCTATCTCAACTTCAGCATGGCGGGGTCCGAAGCCATCAATGACGTGGGGCAAAAGATCATGGCGGTCGGCGAAAGCCGTACGGTCGGTTATCAGGAAGCGGGACTGGCGGGTTGGATCGTGCTGTTCCTGCGCGGCATGTTCTGTAACTGGATGGTTTCCATGGGCGTGGTCGGTGCGACGATCTCCACCAGTGTGTCAGGCAAGATCATGGCCATGTGGATGCCGATCATCGTGTTCTTCTATCTCGGCTTTGAGCACTCGGTGGTGAACATGTTCCTGTTCCCGATTGGCCTGATGATGGGCGCGGACTTCACCCTCTACCAGTACATCATGTGGAACGAGATTCCGACGGTCCTTGGTAATCTGGTTGGCGGTCTGACCCTGGTGGGTCTGGTGCTTTACACCACTCACATCCGCACTCAGCCCAAGAAGCAGTTCGCTTAATCCCCTCAACCAAAATGCCCCGAGAACTCCTGCTCCCGGGGCATTCCTTCACTTACCGATGAATAAACGTCATGGCCCGGCGGGCAGCCGGCCACATCACACTGCCGTGCCCTTCCCCCGGAAAAATTGCCGTTTCCATCGACCATTGGGGGCGTTGCCTACGCAACCAGCCAGACAGTTCCTCCACGTTATCCACCATGGCCCGGGCGCGAATCTTGTCCGCTTTGGGGGTGCCCTGCTCGGCGGCATCGGGCGTCTGTTCCTGGCCACCCACAGCCAGCAACAGGCTCGGCGCCCGGCCATCGCGGGTGGTTGGCTCCGGTAACGCTGACACCCGCTGCAACGGGTCGTCGCCATACCACCACAGCGATGGGCTGATGGCGATGTAGCGCTCGAAGCTGTCCGGCTCGGTCAGCAGAACATGCAGGGTAAACAAGCCGCCCAGGGAGTGCCCCAGAAGCGCCTCCCGGCTTCGATCAATCGGGTACCGGCTGGCGATGTCGGGCTTGAGGGTCTGGTTGATGAAAGCCAGAAAGCGATCCGCTCCGCCGTGCCCCTGTTCCGGCTGGTTGTGTGCGGCGTCCGGTGGCGTGTAGTCCGCCGCACGGCGCTGGAAATCAAAGCGGTCGGCGTCGGGGTAGCCGATGGCCACAATCAGCAGTGGGCTACCTTCGCGGGGGCCGGAACGCATCAGGGTGTCACGGGCCACCTGGAGCAATGGCAGATAGGCATTGCCGTCCAGCAGGTAAAGCACCGGATACCCCTGTGCCGGTGGCGGGCCTTCCGGTTCGGCAACCTCGATCCGGTAATCGCGGCCCGTCTCCGGCGACGCCAGGTCGTAGCTCCGGGTACCCGGCAGGGCAACCTCGCCGGCTGTGGCGCTGAAAGAAAAGGCGGGAAACATAATGAGCAGGCACAGAACCCCGGCCATCCAGGCCGGGGTCTGAAAGGCGCGTTTAGAAGTCATAGCGCACGGTGGCAACTGCATTGGCCGGGGCGCCCATCATGTTGAAGGTGCCCTCACCACCTACCCGGTTGTAGTACTCTCGGTCGAGCAGGTTGTTCAGGTTCAACTGGGCGCTCAGGTTCTCGCTGAAGTCGTAACCGATCATGGCATCCACAACGGCGTATCCCGGGGCATCGATACCGGCACTGGCTTCAAAGTGGCTCATGGCCGTTACACCACCGCCGATACGCAGGCCATGGAGCTGGCCACCGTTGAAGCCGTACTGGGTCCACAGTTTCACCTGGTTCTGGGGCATCAGCAGGAACACGCCGTCATTACGGGCACTGGACGCTTCCTGAACGTCAGTATCCATGTAGGTGTAGCCGGCGATCAGGTCCCATTGCTCGGTCAGGCTGCCGCTGATTTCCACTTCGCCACCCTCGATGCGCATTTCACCCACCGCTTCCGAGTAGCTCTCGCCGGTTACCGGCGCCGCCCGATTTTCGTCGTACAGGCGGAAAGCGCTCACACGGGCGTTCAGGTCGCCGCCGAAGTAGCTGCCTTTCACACCCACTTCATACTGGTCGCCTTCACGCGGGTCCAGCAGGTCGCCATCAACATCCACGCTGGTCTGCGGCTTGAACACCTGCGAATAGCTGGCGTACAGCGAGTGCTGGCGATCCAGGTCGAACACCAGGCCGGCATAGGGCGTGACTTCGGAATCGCTGCGATCCTGGCCGTCGCCGGAGGTGTTATCAATTTCTTCCACCTTGTAACGGCTGACCCGGCCGCCGGCAATCAGTGCCAGGCTTTCAACCGGGCGCAGGGTCAGTTTGGCGTACAGCCCGGTTTCCCGCAGCCGGGAGGTGGAGTCACTGAAACGGAACCCGCCGGTGCCGTCCCGGCCTGCCTGCAGAATGTCCACATACGCCAGGTTGTTCAGCTCTTTACGGGTAACGCCACTGGCCAGCCCGCGGGTACGGGTGGAGGCATTGTCGGTGTCGTACTTCTTGAAGTCGGTGCCCACCACGAATTCGCTGACGTTGCCAAATGCCTCAAACGGCTTGCTGTAACTGGCGTCCACAGCCAGCGCTTCCTGGTCCACTTCAGCACCGATACCGGCGACACCCAGTGTCTGATTGGCATCCAGGGCGCTGCCACCGAAGGCGTAGTTGTAGTTCGCATGGCGGTCGGAATAACGGGCCGCCACGCGGCCGAAACCGCCACCAGCGAAGCTGTGAGTCAGCTCGGCAAACCAGTCGTTGGTCTCGCTTTCAAAGTTATTCCACTTGGCGCCGTAGAAATCAGACTGGGAGCTGTAAAACAGGTCGCCATTGCTGTCCAGGGGCCGGCCGTTATCCACCACGATGTCCTTGGTGTTGCGCAGCACACCCAGGCCCAGCGTGGTGTTGTCGGTCAGATCAATATCCACGGCTGCGTAGAGATCGCTCTGTTTGTTGTCGTTGTAATCCACGTAGCTGGCGTGGTCGGTGCGGTCCGCGACCACCCGGCCACGTACACTGCCGCTCTCATTGAGCGGGCCGGCCACATCCATCTGGGCGCCGTACTGGTCTTCGGTACCAGCCGTGCCCTGGATGTGCGCCTGAAACTCATCGGTCGGGCGCTTGCGTACCAGGTTCACGATACCGCCCATCTCGCTGGTGCTGTTGAACAGCCCGGAGGGGCCACGCATGATCTCCACCCGGTCAATGGCTGACAGCGATGGTACCGAGCCATTGATGCTCGCCATAGGCGCCGGCAGGCCATCGATGTTGTATTCGTCGTATTCGTAACCCCGGGCGTAAATAGACGAGCGCCCGTTATCGTTGCTCAGCACCCGCATACCCGGTGTTTTCCGGCCGAGTTCGTCCAGGGTGTTCAGGTTCTGGTCTTCAATTGCCTCGCGGGTAACCACACTGACCGACTGGGGAATGTCACGCAGGGTCGCCGGGGTTTTGGTACCTACCGTAGCCGACTCGATGCCATAACCACCCGTCGCTTCCGAGGCATCCATCTCGTAAAAGCGGTTACCTTCCACGGTAATGGCATCCAGCCGGGTGACCGGTTCATCGGACTGTGCCAGGGCATTCTGACCGAGGCCCAGCATGAGCAGCGCACTGCCTGCAGCCACCCGGGAAAACCGTCTGCCCTGGGTCTGAGTGAATACGTTGCGTGAATTCGCCATCTTGCGCTCCCTTGTTCAATACATCAGACGCCGACATTTATTGCGAATGATAATGCGTTACAATATCGACTGTGGCGGCAGATTATGCCAGCCCGCCGTCTTCCCTGCCTTTGCGAATACGGCGAATCGCTTTGCCAAAGCACCAGATGCAAACCAACACGCTTTGCCCGGAACCCACACCAGGAGGGGTCAGTGACAGTATCGGTATCCACACACGGGATTGATGCCAGTGAACTGCGCAAACTATCCGCACCGCTGGTGAATCATCAGCAACTGGAGATACCACCGGCGCAACAGGCAACGCCCCTGCTGACCGGCTACATGAAGGTGACGGAACTGGAACCCGGCATGCGCCTTCGCCTGGCGGATGTGCAGGACCACTTCGGACTGACCAGCCGTGCGGAACTGCCCGCCGGGGTCAAGATTGCCCTGGTGGTGGATGGCGCAGCGCGGGTGCGCTATGGCCAGCAGGAAACCGAGCTCGGCCCGTCCGCGGGCAGTACCGGGCTGGTGGTTGTGATGCCCAGAGCTGACCACTTCGAGCGCCAGGGCCGGCCGGAAAGCTTCGAACGAACCCTGACCCTGTCACTGACGCCCCAGTGGCTGGTCCGTCACGGCCTCGGCCGTTTACTGGAGCCCACCGATGGTACCAAGCCGCATTTATGCCACTGGACACCGTCCACTCAGTTGCTATTCAACGCCTGGAAGCTGTTCAATCAACCTCCCGAGTACAGCAATCCGCTGTACCAGATGCAGTTGAACGGGTTTGCTCTTTCCCTGGCCAGTGAAGCCCTGAGTCATGTCCATAGCCGGTCCCAGCCCGCCTTTGAGCCTCTGCCGGATGCCGGCAACCTGCACGATCGCAGGCTGGTCCGGCTGATGAACCTGATTGACAGTGGCCGCGCCCGGCATGCCACCCAGGCCGATCTGGCCAGCCATCTGGGCATGAGCCTGAGCAACCTGCAGCGTCGTTTCCGGGCACAGTACGGCGAGGCCCTGGGGCATTATCTGCGCCGCCATTATCTGGGGGTTGCCCGGGAGGCCCTGATGCGTGACCGGGTCAGCGTCGAAACCGCCGCCGATCTGGCCGGCTACACCAGCGCCCCCAATTTCGCCACCGCCTTCCGTCGGGAATTCGGCATCACCCCCAGCGACTGCCGGGGCCCGGAGCCCAGACAATAAAAAACCCCGCCCGGCCGAAGCCGACGGGGTTTTTCCGGCAGTGTGCGGATCAGCCCAGAAGCTTGATCATCACACCGGCCGCCACGGCAGAACCGATAACGCCGGCCACGTTCGGGCCCATGGCGTGCATCAGCAGGAAGTTCTGCGGGTTGGCTTCCAGGCCCACCTTGTTGGAGACCCGCGCCGCCATCGGCACCGCAGAGACACCGGCAGAGCCAATCAGCGGGTTGATCTGCTCCTTGGTGAACCTGTTCATCAACTTCGCCATCAGCAGGCCACAGGCGGTACCGATACCGAACGCGACGATACCCAGCGCCAGGATACCCAGGGTCTGGGCATCCAGGAACTTGTCCGCCATCAGCTTGGAACCCACCGACAGCCCCAGGAAGATGGTGACAATGTTGATCAGGGCGTTCTGGGCAGTATCGCTCAGACGCTCGACCACGCCACACTCACGCATCAGGTTACCGAAGCAGAACATGCCCAGCAGCGGTGCCGCATCCGGCAGGAACAGAACCACGGCGATCAGCACCACCAGCGGGAAGGCGATTTTCTCGCGCTTGCTCACCGGGCGCAGCTGGTTCATCTTGATCTGGCGCTCTTTCTCGGAGGTCAGCGCTTTCATGATCGGCGGCTGGATCATCGGCACCATGGCCATGTAGGCGTAGGCCGATACCGCAATGGCACCCAACAGGTGCGGCGCCAGAACACTGGACACGTAGATGGAGGTTGGGCCGTCAGCACCACCGATGATGCCGATGGCAGCCGCTTCCATGATGTTGAAGTCCAGTACCCCGGTCCAGTCCAGCAGGGCCGCGCCAAGCACGGTGCCAAAGATGCCGAACTGGGCGGCCGCACCGAGCAGCAGCGTCTTCGGGTTGGCCAGCAGCGGACCGAAGTCGGTCATCGCGCCCACACCCATGAAGATCAGCAGCGGGCCGACGGTACTGCCGATAACCACCTGGTAGAAGTTGTAAAGCATGCCGTGGCCGTAGCCATAGTCCGACGCCAGGCCGTTGGCCATGGCCACCTGGGCCGAGCTGGCTTCCTTGTAGGCGTGCTTGAAGGTGTCCATCACCTCCGGCGTCACCGCCTGGGTTGCCTGGTAGCCCACGTCGAGGGTGCCGGCCAGAGCGGCCAGCACTTCCGGTTTGGCCATATGGATGGCATTTTCCGCCGCAGACAGGGCCAGCCCTGCCTCCGGGATATTCGCCAGGATACCGCCGAACCCGATCGGGACCAGCAGCAGTGGCTCAAAGCCCTTGCGAATCGCAAGGAACAGCAGCAGAAGGCCAATGGCGATCATGATCACCTGGCCGATTTCTATGTTGAACAGGCCACTGCCTGTCCAGAGCGTCATTAATTTATCCATGGAATGCTGGCCCTTATGCGATTGTCAGCATTTCATCGTCGGGAGAGACGGCGTCACCAACCTTGATGAAGACTTCGCCGATGGTACCGGCTTTGGGTGCACGAACCTCGGTTTCCATCTTCATGGCTTCGAGG
The DNA here is from genome assembly GCF_014201735.1 of Marinobacter oulmenensis. GTDB lineage: Bacteria > Pseudomonadota > Gammaproteobacteria > Pseudomonadales > Oleiphilaceae > Marinobacter > Marinobacter oulmenensis. The sequence goes on from NZ_JACHFE010000011.1 coordinate 16,761, forward strand.
ATGATCAGAACATCGCCCTCTTCCACGGCGTCACCCGGGGAAACCAGGACCTTGAAGATGTTGCCGCCCAGCGGCGCCACCAGAGGTTCACCTTCGCCGGCAGCGGGTGCCGCAGCCGGTGCAGCGGAAGCATCCGCGCTACCTTCACCCTGGATCTGGGAAATCTCCCCTCCCTCGGAAACAGCCACCACATACTTCTGGCCGTTCACTTCGACGGTGTAGGTTTCCGGACCACCGGCTTTCTTCGCCGGAGCGACGTCGTCGGCGCTCGGTACCGGCTCGAAGGCATCCGGGTTGTCCCGGTTTTCCAGGTACTTCAGGCCGATCTGCGGGAACAGCGCGTAGGTCAGCACGTCGTCCACGGAGTTCTCGGCGAGTTTGAAGCCTTTTTCGTCGGCCAGCTTCTGCAGTTCGTCGGTCAGCTTGTCCATTTCCGGCTCAAGCAGGTCCGCCGGACGACAGGTGATCGGCTCGGCACCATCCAGTACCCGCTCCTGCAGTTCCTTGTTGAACGGCGCCGGCGCGGAGCCGTATTCGCCTTTCAGGATGGCAGAGGTTTCCTTGGAGATGGACTTGTAACGCTCGCCGGTCAGAACGTTCAGTACCGCCTGGGTACCTACGATCTGGGAGGTCGGCGTGACCAGCGGGATGTAGCCCAGGTCTTCGCGGACTTTCGGAATTTCAGCCAGCACGTCGTCAAATTTGTCGGCGGCGTTCTGCTCTTTGAGCTGGCTTTCCATGTTGGTCAGCATGCCACCCGGCACCTGAGCCAGCAGGATGCGTGAATCCACGCCCCGCAGACTGCCTTCAAATTTCGCGTACTTCTTGCGCACTTCGCGGAAGTAGGCAGCGATTTCCTCAAGCAGGTGCAAGTCCAGACCGGTGTCCCGGTCAGTGCCTTCCAGAATGGCCACAACAGATTCTGTCGGTGAGTGGCCGTAGGTCATGCTCATGGAGGAAATGGCGGTATCGACGTTGTCGATGCCCGCTTCCGCCGCTTTCAGTGCTGTTGCGGTGGACATGCCGGTGGTCGCGTGGCACTGCATGTGCACGGGCACACTCAGTTCTTTTTTCAGCCGGGTGACCAGTTCGTAGGCCACATACGGTTTAAGCAGACCGGCCATGTCCTTGATGGCGATGGACTCAGCACCCATGGACTCGATTTCCTTGGCCAGGTCCACCCACATGTCGATGGTGTGCACCGGGCTGGTGGTGTAGGAAATGGTGCCCTGGGCGTGTTTGCCGGTCTTGCGCACGGCCTTGATGGCGGTGTCCAGGTTACGGGGATCGTTCATCGCGTCGAAAATACGGAACACATCCACGCCGTTTTCAGCGGCACGATCAACAAACCGCTCAACCACGTCATCCGCGTAATGGCGATAGCCCAGCAGGTTCTGGCCACGCAGCAGCATCTGCTGGGGCGTGTTGGGCATGGCTTTCTTGAGTTCGCGGATACGCTCCCAGGGGTCTTCGCCCAGGTAGCGGATGCAGGAATCAAACGTGGCACCGCCCCAGGATTCAAGCGACCAGAAGCCGACCTTGTCGAGCTTCTCGGCGATGGGCAGCATGTCATCAAGCCGCATCCGGGTGGCAAGCAGGGATTGGTGGGCGTCACGCAGAATTACGTCCGTAATCCCCAGCGGTTTCTTGGTGTCAGTCATCGTGTCAGCCTTCTGTTAAAAGGTTCTATTCTCTTGTTTCGGGTCACTTCTTGTGGCGTGCCCGATATTGTGCAATCGCCTTCTTTATGGCCTCGGCGGTATCGGGGTTAACCGACGTCGGCGCCTTGGGCTTGGCACGTGGCCTTGAGGCCGGGGTCGCCGGCTCTGGCGGGGCAAACCGCAGAATAATCTTGGACATCAGGCCCGTTGCGAAGACCAGAACAACGAGGAACGCAAACACGAACCCCATGCCCGCAATCATCAGGTCGACGGCTTGTGACATCAGATCTGTCATAGCGAACAGCTACCTGTATTGTTGGATGTTATTTACCCAATTTACTGCGTAAGACCAAAGTCCTATGGCATACGCAGGCAAACCGGGTGGCAAAATCCCGCATAATTTACCGTTTTAGTCATGCCCCGGCAACCAAAAGGCAGTTTTCCATACGGGTTTTCCGAGGCTGAACACAGCCGTCAGAGCGCCCGCCTGGCAGCCTGCCGTGCGGGTTTCAGGCAAACCGGACCGGTATCCGCCGCCCTTTGATTTTTCCTTTTTCCAGACGCTTGAGCGCTTTACCGGCCTGGGACCGTTCCACCGCAACAAAGCTCTGGAACTCAAACCGGTCGATCTTGCCAACGGCATCGCCCGGCAGGCCCGCGTCTCCGGTCAGGGCGCCCAGAATATCACCGGGGCGCACCTTGTCCTTGCGCCCGCCGGCAATGCACAGCGTCTGCATGGCGGGTACTACCGGCTGCTCCGGCGTGGCCATCAGTTCATCACTGTCACCCCAGGTGACCGTTTCACCCCGGGCTTTTTCCAGTTGAGTGATCTTGTGCCCCTTCGCCGGCGTGCAGAAGGTAATCGCCCGGCCCGGCTCTCCTGCCCGGCCGGTTCGCCCCACCCGGTGGGTATGGACTTCCGGGTCGCGGGCCGGCTCGGCGTTGATCACCAGCGGCAGCGCTTTGATGTCCAGCCCGCGGGCGGCCACGTCTGTCGCCACCAGCACTGCACAACTCTGGTTACCAAACCGTACCAGCACGCTGTCCCGCTCACGTTGTTCCAGATCACCATGCAGGGCCAATGCGGAAAAACCATGGGCGCGCAGGGTTTCCACGGTGTCATCACACTGCTGTTTGGTACTGCAGAACACGATGCAGGACGCCGGCTGCCACCGGGACAGAGCGGCCATGATGCCCCGGTCGGTATCGCTGGCCGGAATCTCGTAGAACAGCTCCTCAATATCCGGACGATCATCACCCGCAGCCACCCGGACATCCACCGGATCTTTCTGGTACCGGCCGCTGAGCTCCCGGATCGGCTGGGGCCAGGTGGCGGAAAACATCAGGGTCTGCCGGCCGTCCGGCGTGTGGCTGAGGATATCCTCGACCGCCTCCTGAAAGCCCATGTCCAGCATGCGGTCCGCCTCATCCAGGACCACCGTGGTTATCTTTTCCAGGGTCAGCGTGCCTTTGCGCAGATGGTCCTGCACCCGCCCCGGCGTGCCCACCACGATGTGGGCTCCATGACTCAGGGAGCCAATCTGTGGTCCGATGGGAACACCGCCACACAGCGTCAGCACTTTGATGTTGTCACGGGCACGCGCCAGCTCCCGCAGGGACTTGGTCACCTGGTCGGCCAGCTCCCGGGTGGGACACAGCACCACCGCCTGAACGGCAAACAGTCGCGGCTTCAGAGCCTCAATCAGGCCAATACCGAAAGCCGCTGTCTTGCCGCTGCCGGTCCGCGCCATGGCAATGACGTCCTGCCCGGCAAGGCAGGGAGGCAAGGCTGCGGCCTGGATATCGGTGGGCTGGCTGAATCCCAGCTGGCTGAGGTTATGGAGCATGGAGGGCGAGAGCCCGAACGGCTTGAACGACATAAAGGAAATTCCCGGCAACCGTGGCAGACGGTTATAGAAGGTGTGAGTTCCGGCGTATACTACACCAAGCGAATTCATATGTTGGCATTTATGAACGGAGTGATTGATGGCATCCCTGCAGGATCAGTTATTGAAGGCCGGACTGGCCGATGAAAAAAAGGCCAAGGCCATTCGCAGCGAAAAACGCAAAAAGCGCAAGCAGCAGCCCAAAGGCGCGGTCGAAGTCAGCGACGCTGAAATCCAGGCGCGCAAGGCCCGCGAGGATAAAGCCGAGCGGGACCGGCAACTGAACCTCCAGCGCCAGCAGGAGGCGGAAAAGAAAGCCATCCAGGCCCAGATCCGCCAGCTTGTCGAGACCAACCGCCTGGACCGGAGCCGGGGTGAAACCTCGTATCAGTTCGTGGACGGCAGGAAGATCAAGAAAATCCTGGTGGACGACACCATGGTGGATCAGCTCTCCCGCGGCCGGCTGGCCATTGTCTGCCTGGGCGATGAGAACTACGAGGTGGTTCCGGACAAGGTGGCCCGCAAGATCATGGAGCGGGACGAAGCCGCCATCGTGGTGCTGCATGATCGTCAGCAGGACGACGCCGGCGAGGACGACCCTTATGCAGGGTACGAGATTCCGGACGATTTGATGTGGTGATCGGCCGCCTCCGCGTTGCTTCGGCGTTCCTCAGCCCGCTTTGCGGGCTGAGGTCGAACCTTTTATCGGTTCGAACCCTGTCAGAATGCGAGATCTGTAAATAAAAAGCCCCGCACAAGGCGGGGCTTTTTATTTAATATGGCGCGGCTGGGAGGATTAGGCGGGCCTACGGCCCTTCCCCCTTCGGGGCCGCCGTCGCATCGCGCCGGCGTTCCTACGCACACTTCGTGCGCTACGGTCGAACCTCTTTCGGTTCAAATCCTCCCAGCCATACAAAGCAAAACGCCTCAGCCTGTGGGGAACACAAACTGAGGCGCTTCGACTTCAATTATGGCGCGGCTGGGAGGATTCGAACCTCCGACCGCCTGGTTCGTAGCCAGGTACTCTATCCAGCTGAGCTACAGCCGCTTGAAACTTTTTCATCCTTTCCAATTTGGCAGTTAGCCTTTTGGGAGGATTATTCGGGCCTTCGGCCCTCACCCCTTCGGGGTCGCCTTCGCTTCGCTCCGGCGTTCCTCAGCACTCTTCGCGTGCTTCGGTCGAACCTCTTTCGGTTCAAATCCCATCTGACTTTAGAGAAAGTCTCAATGTCAGCGGGTTACGAAAGAGCGTTCCAAAATAGTGGCGCGGCTGGGAGGATTCGAACCTCCGACCGCCTGGTTCGTAGCCAGGTACTCTATCCAGCTGAGCTACAGCCGCGCATCTTATTGCCCGCTGTCTTTTTCCATAAAAGGAAAAATGGCGGAGAGGGAGGGATTCGAACCCTCGGTACGATTGCTCGTACGGTTCCTTAGCAGGGAACTGGTTTCAGCCACTCACCCACCTCTCCGTGACAACGGCGCGTATACTACCATAATTTTTCTGTTTTCATAGGGTTGACACGAGATTTTTCGAATCGATTTTCCTCTGAAAACAAAAAAGCCGTCCGGGTCGCCCCGCACGGCCTTGTCAGCTGATCAGCTATTACCCGGTTCCGGCTCGTCGCCGTCTTTTTCGGTCTGAATCCGCTGATAGATTTCTTCACGGTGCACCGCTACGTCTTTGGGTGCGTTCACACCGATGCGTACCTGGTTGCCCTTCACCCCCAGAACAGTGACGGTAATCTCGTCACCGATCATCAGGGTCTCGCCGACTCGGCGGGTCAAAATCAACATATCCCTTACTCCCTATCCAAAGCTACCTGTTCCGACAACATTATTATGTACCGGTTGTTTTTATAATGGGATCACCGGTCACGTTGAAGCCGCAATAATACTTATATAAGAAAGTTTTTCCATAGATTTCTTCAATGGGTGTCATGGGGCGGCGTTCAGCCCCAGGCACTTTCCTGTACCGGCGGCTTATCCAGCTCAAACGCAGCGTGCAGCGCACGAACGGCCAGCTCCAGATACTTTTCATCGATCACTACGGACACTTTGATCTCCGAGGTGGAGATCATCTGGATGTTAATGCCTTCGTCAGACAGGGCTTCAAACATCCGGGTGGCAACACCGGCGTGGGAACGCATGCCCACACCCACAATGCTCACTTTGGCAATACGGGTATCGCCAGCCACTTCACCGGCGCCGATGCCAGCGGCGATCTTCTCCAGCACTTCCTGCGCCCGGTTGAAGTCGTTGCGATGCACGGTAAACGTAAACGCGGTCTTGTTATCCTGGCCCACGTTCTGGACGATCATGTCCACTTCAATATTGGCATCACTGACCGGCTTGAGAATGCGCAGTGCACTGCCCGGAGTGTCAGGAACTCCGGAAATGGTGAGCTTCGCTTCATCACGGTTGAAAGCAATGCCGGAGACAACCGGTTGTTCCATGGCGTTATCATCCTCAAAAGTAATCAGGGTTCCCTCGCCTTCCTCAAAGGAAGACAGCACCCGTAACGGAACATTGTATTTACCCGCAAACTCGACCGCGCGAATCTGCAGCACCTTGGACCCGAGGCTGGCCATTTCCAGCATTTCCTCGAAGGTGATTCTTTCCAGGCGGCGGGCCCCATCCACTACCCGCGGATCGGTGGTGTACACGCCATCCACGTCGGTATAGATCTGGCACTCATCGGCTTTCAGGGCGGCGGCCAGCGCCACCGCCGTGGTATCGGAGCCGCCACGACCGAGCGTGGTGATATTCCCCAGTTCGTCGATGCCCTGGAATCCGGCCACCACAACCACCCGGCCACCGTCGAGATCCTCGCGCATGCGCTGCTCGTCGATCTGCTTGATCCGGGCCTTGGTGTGGCTGCTGTCGGTCAGGATCCGAACCTGGCCACCGGTATAGGAACGGGCATCGCAGCCGCGCTTCTGCAGCGCCATCGACAAGAGCGCGATGGTGACCTGCTCACCGGTGGACACCAGCACGTCCATTTCACGGGGCGTGGGCTGGGGCATGATCTCATTGGCCAGCCCGATCAGGCGGTTGGTTTCGCCACTCATGGCGGAGACCACCACCACCACATCGTGCCCTTCCTTGCGGAACCGGCACACTTTCTCGGCCACCGCTTCAATCCGTTCGGTTGTGCCGACGGACGTACCACCAAATTTCTGAACCAGCAGAGCCATGTTTCCCTAACTCCGAAACGGGTATTCACAGCAGGCGTCTTCGCCCGCCATCCAAAAAAACGGGCGGCATTATAAACTGCCGCCCAGTCCCGAAAACAGCTTTTATGACAGGTTCTGTTCAACCCATCCCGGAACCCCGGCCAGGGCATCCGCCAGCTTTCCGGGATCATTGCCACCGCCCTGGGCCATGTCGGGGCGTCCGCCGCCCTTACCATCCACCTGAGCCGCCAGGTGCTTCATCAGGTCACCGGCCTTGATGCGATCGGTCGCAGACTTGGTGACACCGGCGATCAGTACCACCTTGCCGTCGCTCACGGTAGCCAGTACCACAACGCCTTCGCCCAGCTTGTTCTTGAGCTGATCGGCAGTTTCCATCAGAGCTTTGCGGTCGGCGCCGTCCAGTTCAGCGGCGACCACTTTCAGGCCGCCAACATCCACGGCCGAGCTGGCCAGGTCAGTACCGGCGGAGCTCGCCAGTTTGGCCTTGAGAGCATCCACTTCTTTCTCGAGCTGACGGTTGCGATCCAGGGCCTGCTGAACCTTCTCGACCACAGATTCGCGGGTTCCGCGCACCAGCCGCGCAGTTTCGCGCAGGGTATTCTCGGTTTCATCCAGCCATTCCAGGGCACCGAAGCCGGTCACCGCTTCAATACGGCGAACGCCGGAGGAAATGCCGCTTTCCGAGGTAATGCGGAACAGGCCGATGTCACCGGTCCGGCTGACATGGGTGCCGCCGCACAGTTCCACCGAGTAGTTTTCGGTACCCATGCTCAGTACCCGCACTTCATCACCGTACTTCTCGCCAAAGAGCGCCATGGCGCCTTTTTCCTTGGCGTTTTCCATGTCGGTGATGTCGATCTCGACCGGGGTATTCTCAAGAATCTGCTCGTTCACCTGGTGCTCGATTTCCTTGAGTTCCTCGGGAGTCAGGGCCTCGAAGTGGGAGAAGTCGAAACGCAGCTTGTCAGGATCCACCAGGGAACCTTTCTGGGAAACATGCTCACCCAGCACCTTACGCAATGCAGCGTGCAGCAGGTGCGTCGCCGAGTGGTTGCGCTTGGTCCGCTCGCGGCGGGCGTGATCGATGCGGGCGTCAACTTCCAGCCCCGGGAAAATCTCGCCTTCGACCAGGGTGCCCACGTGCAGGTGGTTGTCACCTTCCTTGCGGGTATCGGTCACCTGGAAGCGGCCACCACTCCAGGTCAGCAGGCCGGTATCGCCAACCTGACCACCGGACTCGGCATAGAACGGGGTCCGCTCAAGCACGACGACACACTCGTCGCCGGCTTCCGCTGTGCGCTCCTCGCCACCGACGAGCACGGTGCGGATGCGCTCATGGCCATCGATGTGATCGTAGCCGGTGAACTCGGTCTTGCCCTCGATAGTGATACCGGCGGCGTTGTAGTCGATACCGAACTTGCTGGCCGCCCTGGCCCGCTCCCGCTGGGCTTCCATCGCCTTTTCATAGCCTTCGTAATCCAGGGTCAGGCCGCGCTCACGGGCGATGTCGTTGGTCAGGTCCACCGGGAAGCCGTAGGTGTCATACAGCGTGAACACGGTTTCGCCGGGGATTTCGGTGCCCTTGAGTTCGGCAATATCCTGCTCCAGCAGGCGCAGGCCCTTGTCCAGGGTCTTGGCAAACTGCTCTTCTTCCTGCAGCAGCACCTTTTCAATCTGTTTCTGGCTGGCCACCAGTTGCGGATAGGCCTCGCCCATCAGATCAACCAGCGCGGCGGTCAGCTTGTAGAAGAAGGTGTCTTTGGCGCCCAGCTTGTTGCCATGCCGGGCTGCCCGGCGAATGATCCGGCGCAGCACAAAGCCCCGGCCCTCGTTGGAGGGCATCACGCCGTCGGCGATCAGGAAGGCACAGGAACGGATGTGATCAGCCACAACCCGCAGGGACGCTTCGTTGGTTGGCACACCGCCAAGCAGATCGGAGGCCGCTTTCAGCAGGTCCTGGAACAGGTCAATCTCGTAGTTGCTGTGCACGCCCTGCAGCACGGCGGTGATCCGCTCCAGCCCCATGCCGGTGTCCACGGACGGCTTGGGCAGATTCATCATCTCGCCGTCGGCCGTGCGGTTGTACTGCATGAAGACCACGTTCCAGATCTCGATGTAACGGTCGCCGTCTTCCTCGGGGCTGCCGGGAGGGCCACCGGCAACATCCGGGCCGTGATCGTAGAAAATCTCGGTGCAGGGTCCACAGGGGCCGGTGTCGCCCATCTGCCAGAAGTTATCCGAGGCAAAACGGGCGCCTTTGTTATCACCAATGCGCACGATACGGTCCGCCGGAACGCCGATCTCCTGGTTCCAGATATCGAACGCCTCATCGTCTTCGGCGTACACGGTCACCCAGAGTTTTTCCTGGGGCAGGTTCAGCCACCGCTCACCGGTGAGGAAGGTCCAGGCAAAGTTGATGGCTTCGCGCTTGAAGTAGTCGCCAAAGCTGAAGTTGCCCAGCATTTCAAAGAAGGTGTGATGGCGGGCGGTATAACCGACGTTTTCGAGGTCGTTGTGCTTGCCGCCGGCGCGCACGCACTTCTGGGAAGTGGTTGCCCGCGTGTAGTCGCGCTTTTCCCTGCCCAGGAACACGTCCTTGAACTGGTTCATACCTGCGTTGGTGAACAGCAGCGTGGGATCGTCTGCCGGCACCAGTGAACTGCTGGGCACAATGGCATGGCCCTGCTGTTCGAAATATTTGAGAAAAGCCTGTCGCAACTCAGCGGTCTTCATAGCCCTTTGATACCCTCTCAGAAACCCGGCGGAGACGCCGCCCGGTCCGCGATTGAACATGATTACTTACATGCGTGTGCAAATCCGCTACTCTAGCACACGCCGAGAACGGGAAAAACGTGAAACCCCACAGGAGAACCAATGCCCCGACGCTTTCATGACGCCGAGGAACTGCTTCCGCCAGCCACTGCTCTCAAGCGCGCGTTGGCCATTATCTACGACGGTCTGATCAGCATTGCCGTGCTGCTGGTCTGCACCTGGATCTACACCATGATTGCCGGCTGGATGACGGGCTGGGACAAATACGAACAGATGGCCGAAGCCGGTCAGATCTCCGGGGACCCGGGCCTGACCTTCGTGCTGTTTCTGGTGCTTTACCTGTTCTTCGCCTACTTCTGGACGCGCATCGGCCAGACTCTGGGCATGCAGGTATGGAAGATCCGCATCGAAAATCTGGATGGCAGTTCAGTGAGCTGGACCCAGTCCCTGTTCCGCTATGGCACTGCGGCCCTGGTGGTTTTCCTGACCATGCTCGGCGCGCACTACCTGGGCGCCGTGACACTGCTGCTTACGATCCCCGCCATCATCGCCCTGTTCTACCCGATCAATGGCCTGTCCCTGACCGACCGGGCCTCAAACAGCGTGGTCGTGCAGCTTCCAAAGGCACCGAAGAAAGCCTGACAGCAACTCCGGGCCGGCTAACCGGCCCGGCGCATCAGCGCAGCACCCACCAGACCGTTGATCACGATCGGCGCCAGCACCGCCAGTACCGGATTGAAGCCGTAGACCATACTCATCGGCCCGAGCAGATCCTGCATGTATTTGAACAGCAGCCCCACCAGCAGGCCGGTAAACACCCGGAATCCCATGGTGACGGATCGCAGCGGGCCGAACACGAACGAAATCGCCACCAGCACCATCACCGCCGTACCCAGCGGCATCAGTGCCTTCTTCCAGAACGCCAGCCAGTAGCGGGAGGCACTGAGGCCCTGTTCACCCAGGTACGTCGCGTACGTATACAGCCCGGACATCGACAGGTTTTCCGGTTTCACAATCAGCACACTCAGCACGTCCGGCGACAGCCCGGTTTCCCAACGGAGCTGACTGCTGGTCTCACGCTCCGTGCGTTCCTCGCCGATACGGGTGGTGGTGACATTCTGCAGCAGCCAGTAATCGCCCTGGTAAATAGCCCGGCGGGCGAAACTCGCGGACTGCAACTGGCGCTCGTCATCAAACCGGAACAGAGAAATCCCGTGCAGGACACCGTTGGGCTGCACCGCGTTCAGGTGCATGAAGGTATTGCCCTCCCGGTGCCAGACACCCTGGGCAGACGCCACATTGCGCCCGGCCCCCAGGGCCACGGCCTTTTCACTCTGGGCAATGCGCTCGGTGACCGGTGCCACATATTCCCCGATACCGACGCCCAGCAGGACCACAATCAGTGCCGGCTTCATGGCTGACCAGACAATGCGCCGGAGCGACACCCCGGCGGCCCGGATCACCGTCAGTTCGGAGGAGCTGGCCATGGTGCCCAGCCCCACCAGACAGCCCATGAAGGCGCCCAGCGGCAGGTAATCATAGATTCGCCTCGGCAGCGTCAGCGCCACATACCAGAGCGCCTGCAGGGTCTGGTAACCGCGCTCGGTGTCTTCCAGTTCGCCAATAAACGCAAAGATCACATCCAGCGACAGCACCACCAGCATGACCAGCAGCATGGCGCCGCCGACGGTGCGCATGATGTAACCATCAATCTTATGCATGGGCGGCCCCCTCTTTTTCCAGGCGCCGCCGGCGCAGCCAGGGCGGCCCGAACTGAAGCCAAAGCGCCAGCGCCAGGAACAGGGCGTGCACCCAGAGCATGCCGATCCACTCGGGCACCTTGCCGTCAGCCAGAAGGTCCCGGGCAACAATCAGCAGCCCCAGATAGGTGATGTACACCAGCATCGCCGGCAACAGATGGAAGAACCGTCCCTGGCGCGGGTTCACCCGGCTCAGGCGCACTGCCAGCAGGGTCACGATGGGGACAATCAGCGGCAGGGAAATCCGCCAGTGCAACAGCGCACGATCCTCGGGGTCGTCGGAATGCCACAGATCCAGGGTGCTGACGCCCTCCTCCAGCTCGTCGTCCTCGCCTTCGCCGCCACGAATCTTCAGGCCATAGGCATCAAAACGGGTTTCGCTGTATTCCAGTTGCCCCGGCTTGACCTGGAAACGGCCACCCTCTTCCAGCACCAGAAACCGGCTGCCGGTTTTCTCGTCTACCAGCTGGGAGCCGGACTCCGCGGTAATCAGGGTCACCCCTTCCTCGTTTTTGGCGTACTCGGCAATGAACACGCCCTGAAGCTGACGTTTGTCGTCGCTGAGGGATTCGGTGTAGGTCACCCGCTGGCCCGATGTCAGATCCTGGAAACGCCCGGGCGCCAGCATCTCGAACTCGGTGGCCTGGCTCTGCTCGTTGAAGATCCGCTCCACCTGCTTCATGCCCCAGGGCGACACCACCAGACTCATGGCACCGACCACCACCATGACCACCAGGGACCCGGCCAGGGTTTTGGTCACCAGCTGGCGGTCACTCACACCGCAGGCAAACAGCACCGTCATCTCGCTTTCCAGGTACATGCGCCCATAGGCCAGCAGGATGCCAATAAACAGCCCCAGCGGCAGGATCAGCTCCAGAAACCCGGGAAAACGATAGGCCATGATCGAGAACAGGACACCGGCGGCGATGTCGCCCTCGGCGGCCTGGCCCAGGTACTTGATGAAGCGTCCGCTCATGAACACCAGCAGCAGAATGCCGGAGACAGCGAGCATGCTGACCATGATCTGGCGGATTAGATAACGGAAAACGATAGTCAAGTCAGCTTCTCCGGCGGTACGCCAACGAAACATGAAGGATTGCGGAAAACTGCGCGTATTCTATGTAACCTTGCCCCTGAATGACAGCCACCCGCGCAATACCGTAAAGCGATGGTAACCATAGGCAGCCGAGGCTTGATTATTCCGGCCCTAGCCCCAATCCTAGACAGCACCATCGCCAGAGCGCGAACCCCTATTCGAGAAAAGGAGTTGCCATGAACGTCACTCTGACCAGCAAAGACATCAGCGCCACAAAGGCCGACTGTCTGGTTATCGGCCTGCCTGAGAAAGGCGACTGGCCCGAATCCACCCGCCAGGCGGATGAGGCTCTTGGAGGGCTGATAAAGCAACTCGAAAAAGCGGGCGACGTCTCCGGCAAGAACGCGACCGTGCGGCAACTGCCACTGACCGATCAGCCCTGGCACCGCCTGCTGATCGTCGGTACCGGCAAGAATGACGAGCGCACCGCCGCCCACTACCGTAAAGCGGTCACCGCTGCGGCCGGTGCCCTGAAAACCGGGCCGTCCCGCAATGCCCTGCTTGCACTCACCGATACCACCTTCTCCGGTGACGAAGCGGTGACGTCCGAAACCGCACGCCTGAACGTGATCGGCCGGATTCTGGAAGAGCAGTTCTACACCTTTACCGACTTCAAGAGTGACAAGCCCGAGTCCGCAAAACTCAAAAAAGTGTCGGTACAGGCCTCCGGCGCGGGCAAGGCGCTCAAAGACGCGCTCAAGCTGGGCGTTGCCACCGGCCGCGGCATGAACTACACCCGTGACCTGGGCAACACCCCGCCCAACGTCTGCCATCCGTCCTGGCTGGCCGATCAGGCCAAAAAGCTGGCCAAGGATCACGACTGCATCAAGACCGAAGTGCTTGATGAAAAGCAGATGGAAAAAATGGGCATGAACACCATTCTCGCCGTCGGCAAGGGCAGCAAGCAGCCGCCACGCCTGATCGTGATGGAATACCGGGGCGGCAAGGCCAAAGACAAGCCCTACGTGCTGGTTGGCAAAGGCATCACCTTTGACAGTGGCGGTATCAGCCTCAAGCCGGGCGAAGCCATGGATGAAATGAAGTACGACATGGGTGGCTCCGCCTCCGTGTTCGGCACCATGCAGGTACTGGCGGAAACCAAACCGAAGATCAACGTGGTCGCCGTTGTCGCGGCTGCCGAAAACATGCCGGACGGCGCAGCCACTCGCCCGGGCGACATCGTGGAAACCCTCAGCGGCATGACCGTCGAAATCCTCAACACCGACGCCGAAGGGCGCCTGGTGCTGTGTGATGCCCTCACCTACGTGAAGAAATTCGACCCGGCAGCCGTGGTGGACATGGCCACCCTCACCGGCGCCTGCATCATTGCCCTGGGCAACCACGCCACCGGCCTGCTGTCCAACAACGACGACCTGGCCAACGAACTGCTGGCCGCGGGCGAACGCACCGGCGACCGGGCCTGGCGTCTGCCGCTCTGGGACGAATACCAGAGCCAACTGGACAGCAACTTCGCCGACATGCAGAACATTGGCGGCCGCCCGGCAGGCACCATCACTGCTGCCTGCTTCCTCAGCCGGTTTGCCAAAGACTACCGCTGGGCTCACCTGGACATCGCCGGCACCGCCTGGAACTCCGGCAAGGCCAAAGGCGCCACCGGACGCCCGGTACCGCTGCTGGTCGACTACCTGATGTCCCATGCAGGGTAACCAGCCCTCCTCACCGGAATCCGGCAGCCCCGCTGCCGGCTCCTCCGGCCAGGGCCAGCAGTCCCGGAACCAGCGTTACTGGTTCCACATTCTGGCCCAGAACACCCCCGCCGCCAGGAACCTCCACGCCGCAAAACTCGTGGACAAGGCCTGGCGACAGGGTGATCGTGTCTGCATCGTCTGTGATTCCGAAGAACACGCCCGGGAACTGGATGACCTGCTGTGGAACTTCACCCCGGAAGCCTTCATCCCCCATACCGTATCCACCGCCCCGGCCACACCCGGCCCGGACCCGGTCGGCGTTCTCACCCACGCGCCGGTCAGCGATGACTGGGACACCGTCATCGTACTGTCTGCCACCCTCCCGGAAGACGCCCACCAGTACCGCCGCCTGGCCCTGATCGCCCACAACGACCCGAACGTGCTGAACCAGGCCCGGGGACACTACAAGCAACTGCGGGCCATGGGAATTGAAGCGCAGGTTCACGACATGCGGCGGCGGTGAGTTGGCGGTCCTGCCCACCAGTTACGAAGACTGTCCCAAGAGTAGCGATCAAAGCGAATAGCACTCCTATCAGACCTGCGGGTTTGGAGATGGCTTTCCAAAAATTTCGAAGGCCAGGGATGGCCTGAGAGAAGCGCACATGGGTGAGGCAAGTGTTTATGAAGCGAAGCTTCATGCGCAGCCGAACGACAGCAATCTATGATTGCTGGCCGGACCCGCTTGCGGGGGCTCGTAGCGGTTTTTGGAAAGCCATCTCCAAACCCGCTATCCCCACACTCCCAGTCCTGATATCAAGAGCAACCCCACAGTTAGCTGCACCAGCAGCGACCATGTATAATCGGCCTTTTCAAAATTTCGTCCAGAGCATCAACAACGGTCACTGCAGAAACCCATGGAAAAAACCTACCAGCCAGAAAACATCGAGCGCCAGTGGTACGAAAACTGGGAATCCAAAGGCTATTTCCGCCCCAGCGGAGAAGGCGATTCCTACAGCATCGCCATCCCGCCACCCAACGTGACCGGCAGCCTCCACATGGGCCACGCCTTCCAGCACACCATCATGGACACCCTCACCCGCTTCAAGCGCATGCAGGGCCGTAACGCATTGTGGACCGTGGGCACCGACCACGCCGGCATCGCCACCCAGATGGTCGTCGAGCGCAAACTGGCCGCCGAGGAAGGCAAAACCCGTCACGACCTCGGCCGGGAAGAATTCATTAAACGCATCTACGAGTGGAAGGAACATTCCGGCGGCACCATCACCCGCCAGATGCGCCGGCTCGGCAACTCCGTGGACTGGGACAACGAACGCTTCACCATGGACGAAGGCTTTTACAAAGCCGTGCAGGAAGTCTTCATCCGCCTGTATGAGGAAGACCTGGTCTACCGCGGCAAGCGTCTGGTGAACTGGGACCCGAAACTGCACACCGCCATTTCCGACCTGGAAGTGGAAAACAAGGAAGAGAAGGGCTTTTTCTGGCACCTGCGCTACCCGCTGGCCGACGGCGAGAAAACCCGGGATGGCAAAGACCATGTCATCGTCGCCACCACCCGCCCGGAAACCATGCTGGGCGATACCGCCGTGGCCGTACACCCGGACGACGAGCGCTATCAACACCTGATTGGCAAGCACGTACTGCTGCCACTGGTGAACCGCCGCATCCCCGTGATTGCCGACCACCACGCCGACCCAGAAAAAGGCTCCGGCTGCGTGAAGATCACCCCGGCCCACGATTTCAACGACTACGCCGTAGGCAAGCGCAACAACCTGCCAATGATCAACGTGATGACCCAGGATGCCAATATCCGGGCCGTGGCCGAAGTGTTCAATGCCGACGGCACCGAAAACACCGAGATTGACGGCACCATGCCCGCCACCTACGCCGGCCTGACCCGCGAGGACGCGCGCAAACAGATCGTCGCCGACATGGACGCCGAAGGCCTGGTGGAGCAGATCGAAGACCACGTACTGTCTGTGCCCCGTGGCGACCGCTCCGGGCTGATCATCGAGCCCATGCTCACCGACCAGTGGTTCGCCGACGCCAAGACCCTGGCCAAGCCGGCCATCGAAGCCGTGGAAGACGGCCGCATCCAGTTCGTGCCCAAGCAGTACGACAATATGTACTTCGCCTGGATGCGCGACATCCAGGACTGGTGCATCTCCCGTCAGCTGTGGTGGGGCCATCGCATTCCGGCCTGGTACGACGCCGAGGGCAACATCTACGTGGGTCGCAGCGAAGATGAAGTCCGCCAGAAGCACAACCTGGCCGCCGACATCGAACTGAGCCAGGACGAAGACGTACTGGACACCTGGTTCAGCTCTGCCCTGTGGACCTTCGGTACCCTGGGCTGGCCGGAAATCACCGAGCGCCTGAAAACCTTCCATCCCACCGATGTGCTGGTCACCGGTTTTGACATCATCTTCTTCTGGGTCGCCCGGATGATCATGATGACCATGCATTTCATGAAGGACGAGGACGGCAAGCCTCAGGTGCCTTTCCACACCGTCTATGTGACCGGTCTGATCCGGGACGAGCACGGCGACAAGATGTCCAAGTCCAAGGGCAACGTGATTGACCCGCTGGACATGATTGATGGCATCAGCCTGGACGACCTCCTGGAAAAACGCACCGGCAACCTGATGCAGCCCAAGCTGGCTGAAAAGATCGGCAAGCGCACCAGGAAGGAATTCCCGGAAGGCATCACCGCCCACGGCACCGATGCACTGCGCTTCACCCTGGCGGCCATGGCCACCACAGGCCGTGACATCAACTGGGACATGAAGCGCCTGGAAGGCTACCGCAATTTCTGCAACAAACTCTGGAACGCGGCCCGCTATGTGCTGATGAACACCGAAGGGGAAGACTGCGGCGTCAACGACGAGCCGGTCACCCTGTCCCTGGCGGACCGCTGGATCATCAGTGAACTGCAGCACTGCGAACAGCAGGTCATTCATCACCTGGACCAGTACCGCTTCGACCTCGCCGCCTACGCCCTGTATGAGTTCATCTGGAACGAATACTGCGACTGGTACCTGGAGCTGTCCAAGCCGGCACTGAACGACGACAGCGCCAGTGCCGAAGCCAAGCGCGGCACCCGCCGCACCCTGGTCCGGGTACTGGAGGCGGTGCTGCGCCTGGCACACCCGATCATGCCGTTCATTACCGAGGAAATCTGGCAGCGCATCGCGCCCCTGGCCGGCAAGGAAGGCGACAGCATCATGCTGCAGCCGTTCCCGCAGCCGGACGAGAGCAAGCAGGATGCGGCACTGACCGCCGACATCGAATGGCTCAAGGGCGTGATCATGGCGGTACGGAACATCCGCGGCGAAATGAACATCTCGCCGGCCAAACAGATTCCGGTACTGCTCAAGGGCGGCAGCGCCGAGGACCAGCGCCGCCTGGACGACAACCGTCAGTTCCTGATCTCCCTGGCCAAGCTGGAGAAACTGGAGTGGTTCGAGGGCGGCAAGGCCCCCATGAGCGCCACCCAGCTGGTGGGCGAGATGGAAGTGCTGGTGCCCATGGCCGGCCTGATCGACAAGGACGCCGAACTCAAGCGCCTGGACAAGGAACTGGAGCGCCTGAACAAGGAAATCGCCCGTGTCGAAGGCAAACTGAACAACGAGAAGTTCACCGCCAAGGCCCCGGCGGACGTGGTCGAGAAAGAGCGTGACAAGCTGCGCGATGCCCAGGGCAGTCTGGAACGCCTGAGCAGCCAGCGGGCCGAAATCGAGGCCATGTAACACCGATGATGGCCATTCTCGGAGCCGGCTCTATGGGTCGGCTGTGGGCAGCACGACTGGCCGGGCGGTCAGTCGTGTTCCTGCCCCGCCCGGGCCGGCGTCCGGACCACCCTCTGAGTTACCGCTTCCAGCCGTTTCAGGGCGAAGCCTTCACGGTCCGCATTCCCTGGCTTGCCGCGAACGAAACCCCGGACCTGCTTCTGGTCACCACCAAGGCCGGCGACACCCTGCCGGCCCTGACCGCCGCGCTTCCCCAACTGCCGGAAACCACCCCGGTGGTCCTGTTCCAGAACGGCCTGGGCAGCCAGCAACAGGTAGCGGATACCTGGCCCGAACGCCCCATTCTGGCCGCCACCACCACCGAAGGCGCCAACCGTCCGGAACCCGACCTGACCATCCACGCCGGCACCGGTGAAACCCACGTTGGCGCGCTGACCCGCAGAGGCGGCGAGGCGCTGGCCGAGGTGGTGGCACAGTTGCAAGGCAGCGGCCTGACGGTGCACGCGGAAACGGATATTCTGGCGCGCCTGTGGCGCAAGCTGGTGATCAACGCCGGAATCAATCCCTTCACGGCCCTGCTCGACTGCCCCAATGGCGACCTGCTCCGCCAGCCCATGTTCCTGCAATGGATTGGTCCACTGTGCCGGGAAACCGCCACCCTGATGGCGGCTGCGGGCCAGTCGACACCGTCGCCGGAATCGCTGCGCCAGAGTATCGAGCAGGTTGCCCGGGCCACTGCCGGCAACACTTCGTCCATGCGCGCAGACGTTCTGGCCGGACGCCCAACCGAGATCGACTACATCAATGGCTACCTGACCGCACTGGGGCAGCAATTGGGTATCGCCACACCGGTGAACCAAATGCTCACCGAACAGGTAAAACAACTGGACGGATCACTGACCAACGGGAGTTAACCATGGGCAACCGCCTGTCAAAGATCTATACCCGCACCGGCGATGACGGCTCCACCGGCCTCGCCGATGGCAACCGCATTGCCAAGAATGCCCAGCGAGTGGAAGCCATGGGCACCGCCGATGAGCTCAACTGCCACATTGGCCTGCTGATTGAGACCCTGGACGACACGGATCCGCTGGTCGAGGCCCTGCGACGGGTTCAGCACCACCTGTTTGATCTGGGTGGGGAATTTGCCATCCCCGGCAGCCAGGTGATCGGCGAAGCACATACCGACTGGCTCGAACAGACACTGGACGAATACAACGAGGGCCTGCCACCGCTTAAGAACTTCATCCTGCCCGGCGGCTCTCCCGCTGCCGCCCAGTGCCATCTGGCCCGGGCAGTCTGTCGCCGTGCAGAACGGGTGGTGGTGGCACTCGGCCACGAGGATTCTATCAATACCGCCTCCCGGCACTACCTGAACCGGCTGTCCGACCTGCTGTTTGTGGTCGCCCGGGTTCTGGCCCGCCGCGAGGGTTCCGGAGAAATTCTCTGGGAGCAAAAAAAATCCGGCCTCTGAGGGCCGGATCAGGTTACCGGGGGCGGTTCAGACCTTGAAGGCCTCCACCAGCCTCTGGAGTGACGCCGTCAGGGACGACATGCGCTTGGAGGACTCCAGGGCTTCATTGGCATTGTCGGCGGTTTCCTGGCCCAGCTGGCCAATCCGCTCAACGTTCTCGTCCACGTTTTTCGATACCGCCGACTGCTCCTCCGCCGCCTGAGCGATCTGGTGACTCATATCCACGATGCCGGAAATGCCCTCGGCAATCCGGTCCAGAGCCTCGGTTACCTCGCTGGATTTGGTCACCGTGCGTTCGGTACTGTCGTGACTGCTGGTCATCGCCTGCACCGCCTCTTTCACACCACCCTGAAGTCGGGAAATCATGCCCTCGATCTCTTCGGTGGATTTATGCGTTCGCTGTGACAGTGAGCGGACTTCATCAGCGACCACGGCAAAACCACGCCCCTGTTCACCCGCCCGGGCAGCCTCAATAGCAGCATTCAATGCCAGCAGGTTGGTCTGTTCGGCAATGGCCTTGATTTCAACCAGTACCTGGCTGATGTTGTCGCTGTCGGTGCTGACCCGGTTAATCACATCCACAGCCCCGGCAATTTCGGTGGCCAGCCGGTGAATGGTATCCACGGTTTCGGCCACCACCTGGCGACCGGTCTCGGTGTTCTGCTCGGCGCTGCCGGCACTTTCCGCGACCCGATGAGCGCTTTCGGTCACCTCATCCACCGCAGACACCATCTGTCCCATGGCTTCGCGGATCTGGTCGTTTTCCTCTTTCTGACGGGCCACCGCGTCGCTGTTGATGGCAGCCGTATCGTTGACCTGGCTGGCCTGATGGTCCACATCCGTCGCGGTATCGCGCACCGACCGGATCAGCTCGGCGATCCGGTCGGTCATGTTGTTGAACTCGGAGGTCAGCTCGCCCAGCTCGTCGCGATTGTCCAGATGGATATGGGTGGTCATGTCACCGGCCGCCACGTTACGGGCGGCTTTGGAGAAGCGATTGATGGCACCTCGCATGGACATGAAAAAACCGATGTAGAGATAGACCACCACCAGCATCACCGCCACCAGGGAGGCAATCAGCAGGGTTCGCTGGGCGGTTTCGTCATCCAGACGGGTTTTCAGGTTGGAGCCGACCACATCGAAGATGTCCGTCGCCAGCGTGTCGAAGCCTGCCATGCGTTCCGACACCAGGGCATCAAACTCCTGCCAGGGCATTTCCAGGCGCATCGGCATGATGATGTTGGTATCCAGCGAATCCCGTACTTCAATCAGGCTGGTATCCACAGCGGCCATGACTGAACCAGACCGCCGAGCCAGTGCCGGCGAGGCTTCTCCGGCAACCGTCAGGGCCGGAGACAGCAACGAGCTCCGGTTGGTAAGACCGTCATAGAGCCCATTGAGAATCTCGCTCAGATTGTAGCCCACCTGCCCCCCCACCAGGGCATGGATACCATAGGACCGGGCCCGGCCCAGATCAGAACGGGCCTGCGGCAGGCTTGTCCGGATCAGCCCGAGCAATGCGCGGTTTTCACCGGAAGCGCTCTGGGTCAGCCCGGAGATTTCGATAGTCGCGGGTATCAACGCCAGGACTTTCTGGACAAATTCCTGATAAAGCCGGAACTGGGGATCAATGCTGCCCTGGTAGTTGTCGGCGCCGCTCAGGGTCTGCCATTCGCCCTGGAGATCCTGCACCTGCTGCTGCCAGGAACCGGAGGTATCAAACGAGCGCCGGGGTTCCGCCAGCGCCGCCAGCAGGTTACTGACCTCGTTGGCGGCCTCTTCGGCCTGGCTCAACAGGGCGGGCTCATCATTGACGATGCCGGGCGCCTGGTAGTCGCGGTACCTCAGGCTCGCGGCCAGCAGGTTCTCAACCGTCCGGAGCTCTTCCAGGCCATCCATGCCGCGATCCAGCGTCTGGACAGACTGGTTCAGCCCGGAGATTACCAGCCAGGCCAGGACAAGAATCGGCCCCAGAAAAAGAATGCTGATAAGACTGAACTTGTAAACCAGCGGGAGCCGGTTCATCAGAGTAACAGCGGGTTTGATCAGATAGTTCACAGTGCCCTCGCGCTGACCCAAATCCTGATTATTATTATGAAGTCCCCGGATTCATCCGGAATCCCGGGCTTCTTTAGGATTATCGTCCAAAGTCGCGAAAGCTGAATCACTACTAAGTGTTATTCTCGGTGTTTTTTCAGGGATCAGGCGACGCCGGCAATCACCAGAAGCGCGATCACACAGATCCAGACCAGCATACTCCGGTTAAGCAGATCCCGGACCGCCGCAAGGCTGCGGCCACCGAAATCCGGCCACTGCTCCGGATGCACTTCGGAAAACCGAGCAGGGTCCAGGGCATAGCCAGTCAGCGAACCGTTGGCCGCTGTGATCAGCACCTCATCGGTGCTGCGCCCGAAGCCGGGCAGGACCCGGCGGATATCCCGTGACCAGCCGGCGAAATCCCCCGCCACGCCAAAGGTACAGGACAGCAGCCGAGCCGGTATCCAGGCCAGCCATTGGGCCGCGCGGCGGTAGCGTTCCCGGGCAGGAGCTGCCGGCCAATGATCTGCCAGCGCCACCAGCCCACGAGCCAACAGGGCCACTGGCAGACCACCGATGAGGTACCAGAAGACCACGAGGAAATAACGGTTGAACACCGATGTCATCAGCGCCCGCGACAGGGCCAGATGCATGGCTTCCGGCGAGAGTGCGGCCCCCCGCTCACTGGCGGGCAGCCGCTCCTGAATGTGGTGCCAGGCAGCCTGGGTGTCGCCACGGGCCCAGGCGTCTGCGTAATCATTCAGTACCCTGCGCCAGCCCGGCGCGCCCATCAGGGCGACCAGCACCACAAGATCCAAAGGCGCCAGAAGAATCCCCAGCCCTGCTCCCCGGACGAGCCAGGCGATGAGTATCAACAGCAGTACCGGCACCAGTATTGCCATCAGCCCCCGTCCGATGGCGTCTTCACGCCCTGCCTCAACCGACACACCCCGGCCAAACCAGCGGCGCCAGGCCGCATCGCCATTCCAGCGGTCGTGATTATCCAGGCGGCGGCGCAGCATGTAGGCCAGCAAAAGGATGACCAGCTTCATTCAGGCAATCTCCCGTGTCGACAGACAGGCCCGGAAACGGGACCAGTCAAATGCCGGGCCCGGATCGGTTTTCCTGCCCGGAGCAATATCACTGTGGCCGGTGATCCGGTCCGGCGTGATCTCCGGCCAGGCCGCCATGATCAGTTCCGCCAGCCGGGCCAGGGTTCGGTACTGTGTATCGGTGTAGGGCACCTCATCGGCACCTTCCAGTTCAATACCAATACCAAAATCGTTGCACTCTTCCTGTCCCTGGAAGCAGGACCGCCCGGCGTGCCAGGCCCGGTCCAGGCAACTGACAAACTGGACCACCTCACCATCCCGGCGGATCAGCGCGTGGGCGGAGACCTGTACCCCGGCAATGGTTTCAAAATAGGGATGAACATCCGGCTGGAGGCGGTTGCGGAAAAAATCTTCAATATAGGGGCCACCAAACTGGCCGGGCGGCAGGCTGATGTTATGCACAACCAGCAGGGAGATATCCGCGTTGTCCGGCCGGGCACCAAAGTTGGGTGAAGGTGACCAGCGAGCGTCGGGAAAGCGACCGGTCCGGCGCAGTGCGTCCGCGTCAGCGGCCAGGGGCCGGGCCCGGCTATCGGAGGGAGGGAGGTCAGCAGTGGTCAAATTGGCTCCACGGGCACGGAAATTCAATGGCCTGATTGAATCACAAAGTGCCCGGGGATGCCATGTCCAGGCCGGGCGGTCAGTCCCGGCGGTTGTGGCGCAGGTTATCGATAATGGATTCCAGCGCCCGGTCAAAGATCAGACCATCATCCAGGAGGGTGATGTCGCCTTCCGCCAGGGCCTGGGCCAGATCCTCGCGGTGGTATTCCGCCACTTTCGCGCCACTGCGATTGACGAAAATGTACTTGCCGGTAGCCTTGATGAAAGCCGCCAGTTTGCAGCGCGAACGCTGGTCGTCACGGAGCAGTTCCACCCAGGAGCCAACCCGCAGACGGTCAGCCTGATTCAGCCACTTCTCGTCGATCGCCGGTGCCGCCTCTTCCGGTTCGGCCATCTTGGCTGTCGGAGCCTCTGCCACGACCTTGGCCGGTTCCGGTGCCTCCGGCAACTCCGCCGGAGCGGCATCCAGTTGCGGCACATCCAGGTCGGGCTCCTCGTCGGCCGGGGCCGTAACGGGCTCCTCCAACGGGGCCAGTGCTTCAGCTTCGGTCTCGGCTTCCGGTGCCACCACTGGCTCAACGGGTGCCGGCTCAACCGGGGCGGTCACCAGTTTCTGGAACACGTCCACATGGGCCAGTTCAAGATCCCGAACGGCGGCATCCGTGGCGAACGGATCCCAGGAAATTTCCTGTAGCGCTGCGCGAAACTCCTCGACGATCTCCGGAATGGAGCGCAGCAACTGCTGCCGGGTTTCATCAGACACCGGTGACGGATCAACACTCCAGACCAGCCGGCCGGTTTTTGCACAGGCTTCCTGCCATTGCTCGGTGCCCTCACCCCAGCGCAGCGCCACCCACTGGAGATAGCGGGTCCAGGGTTCGTTCAGTATCTGCTGGACGGTCTCCGGCACATCCCGGCCGGCGATGTGGTCAGTGATCACCTCTGCTGCCGCCTGGCTCGCCCGTTCCTGCTTGGCCCGGCCCTCTTCGGCGTCTTTCAGGCGCTGCTCCACCAGTTCCCGGCGACGGCGATCGAGGTCCATGAAATGGGTAAAGTCTTCAAGCAGTTCCTGGAACAGCTCGGTCCCTTCGGTAAACTCGTTCAGGATACGATCGACCACCTGCTCGATTTTCTCACGCAGGGGGTCCCGGGCACCGGCCCGCTTCTCCGACCAGCCAATCGCGGCCAGCGCCAGCTCGTTCAGCAGCTTGCGTACCGGATGGCCGCCCCGGTTAAAGAAGTTGGCATCCTTGAGAGCGACTTTGAGGACCGGAATCTGAAGCCGGCCAATCAGGGATTTCATGACCGGGTGCAGTTGCCGGTCTTCGAGAATGAAGTCGAACAGCATGGCCACCAGATTAATGACATCACTGTCAGCCTGGCCGACCGACACATCACCGCTGGAGGCAGCACCAAGCAACGGCTGGAGTTGCTCCCGCAGAGGAACAGCCCCGGCGGTTTCGGTATTGCTTGCTGCTACCTGAAGCTCGTCGAGCTGGCTCAGCAGATCACTTGTGGCCAGTGCTTTACCACGGGCGTTGCTTTCAACCACTGGACCACCCTGTTGATGCAGAAGCGCACTGAGTTCGTTAAATGTAAGCGATTGGCCGCCTTCCTCGTCATCACTGCTTTCCGCTGGCCGGGCGGCAGCTGGACGTGACGGACGGGGACGGGCAGACACAGGCGGCGCACCAGCCACGGGCGGCCGTTTCATATCCGGCAGGACACCGGCCGATACCAGCAGCTTGTTGCAGTCCCGGTAGAGTCGGTCCAGCTTGTCCACCAGCAGGCGCTCAAACAGTTTGAGAACCACCAGCTTGGAGCGGATATCAATGTCCAGATCAGAGCTGGCTTCGGCCAGCCCACCACAGATCACTTCCGGGCTGAGCGGCATCTGCTCATCGGCCAGATCCAGATCCGGAGCCAGATGGCGCACCCGGGCTGCCAGCATCCGCACCGATTCCTGATATTGATTGCGCAGGCGGTTGGTGAGGTTGTCGATGGCTACCTGCTGCTCCAGGTCGGCGTTGTCCACCAGCCCCAGGGAATCCTGGTCAACCTCCTCAAGCGACCCGGCCGACCCGGAGGGGCGGAAGCGACCCAGTTCGTTGAATGCCTGGCTGACATACTGGAGCACGGACACGGTCATGGACTTGCGGCGCAGTCGGAGCTCGCGCATGGCATCGAAATAGGCCGTCTGATCCTGATTGGACGCGGCCCGATCTGCCAGCGAAAACAGGGTGTCGTCGGCCTGGTCGAAAAACTCGCCCAGAACGGTTTTCAGCAACTGCCCCGAGGTGTCGCGAAGACGAACCAGCTCGGATGGAAGCGAAAATCGTTGCGGCACTCCCTGGCCTGAAAACTGAACAACCTTACTGTCGTGTGCCATGGGATAGCTCCGGAATGAAATCAGCCAAGAGATTTCGGTACTGATACATCATACGGTCGTATCACGTCACCTTGTGTCAACGTTTGTCACCTTTTGTGTAAGCGGGAACTGCGTCACAGTCTACCACTACCCGGGATCCGGTTTTGCGAAAGCCGGGCGCGGGGGTAGAATTGCCGTCTTTCCACGCTATCCCATGCCAGAGGTGTCTGTTAAACCGCCATGATGAGTCCCGAACTGCTTCGCCAGTCCCGAGTTGAGACCGTTGCCCACAGCCTGCGCGAGGACATTGGCGACGGCGACATCACCGCCCGACTGATCCCGGCGGATCGGAGCGCCCGCGGCCAGGTGATCACCCGCGAGCCGGCCCGGCTGGCCGGCCGTGCGTGGGTGGAAGAAGTCTTCCGTCAGATAGACCCGGCCGTCACCCTGGAATGGGCCTTTGAAGATGGCCAGGACATGCCGGCGGATTCGGTCATCTTTACCATGCAGGGGCCCGCCCGCTCCCTGCTGACGGCCGAGCGTAGCGCCCTGAACTGGTTGCAGACCCTGTCCGGCGTGGCCACCCGCTGTGCCGGCTACGCCGCCCGGGTCGCCCATACCGGCGTGCGCCTTCTGGACACCCGTAAAACCCTGCCGGGCCTGCGTCTGGCAGAGAAATATGCGGTCACCTGCGGCGGCTGCCACAACCACCGGGTAGGCCTCTGGGACGCGTTCCTGATCAAGGAAAACCACATCCTCGCCTGCGGCTCCATTGCCAACGCCGTGGCCGAAGCCCGACGGATCGCACCGGGCAAACCCGTGGAAGTGGAAACCGAAACCATGGCAGAGCTGCAGCAGGCACTGGAGGCCGGCGCAGACGTGATCATGCTGGACGAATTCCCGCTGGAGGATATGGCCGCGGCGGTGCGCGATCTTGGCGGCCGGGCAAAACTGGAAGCCTCTGGAGGGATCAACGAGGAGACACTGGTACCGGTCGCGGAAACGGGAGTGGATTACATTTCCATCGGCGCACTGACCAAAGACGTCACCGCCGTTGACCTGTCCATGCGCCTGCTCTGAGCGGCGCGCAACTCAGTTCGAAAGCAGCCGGTCCATCTGCTCCAGGGCACTGACCAGGGCATCGCCGGATTCTTCACGGCCCCGGAAATGCTCTTCGGCCATTGGAGCCATTCCAGACACGGTGGGTAGCGGGTGACCATTCTCGACCAGTATTTTCATCCGGAAGAGAAAGACAAACTGCAGCCACTGCGGGAACTCCATGGTATCAATGCAGAACGGTTTGTCGCTCTGGAAAGCCTCATCGGGCGGCGGCGTCCCTTGCCACAGACCGAGTTCACGCAACTCCACCTCAATGGTCAGCAGAACATCCGTAACCTGGTCCAGTTGTTCATTGTCCTGGGATTTCATAACAACACCTGATCTCCGCACGGGCCTTACCAGCCCATCACGGTTTTGACAAAAGGAATGGTCAGGCGACGCTGGGCCTGCAGGGAATTTTCATCGAGGGTATCCAGCATTGCCAGCAGGTCACCCAGCCGGCGTGGCGCCCGCCGCATGATAAAACCGGCGACCTCATCGGTCATCACCATGCCCCGCTGCTCCGCCCGGGCCATCAGTATCCGGGTGCGGTCCTCGTCCCGATAGACACGGAGCTGAATAACCAGACCGTGCGCCAGGCGGGAGCCCAGGTCGGCAAGGCCGAAGGGAAACGCGGCCGGCACATCCGAGAGGGAAACGACCAGAAGGCCGCCTCGGTCGAGAATGCGGTTGTAAAGGTGGAACACCGCCTCTTCCCACTGGGGCTGGCCGGCGATACGGTCCAGATCATCCAGGCAGACAATGTCATGGGTATCCAGTCCGGACAACGCCTCCGGACCGAAGGGCAGCAATTCCTCAATACTGATACACACCACCGAGCGCCCCAGCTGGTCGCCCTTGTGGCAGACAGCCTGCAGCAGATGGCTCTTGCCGGTATCGGCATCGCCGCAGACCACCACGACCGGCAGACCTCCGGGTTCGGCGCAGACACTGGCCAGCCGCTCGGCCGCGTCCTGATTGCGGTTGCCATGGAAATTATCGAAGCGGGCATCGTCCCGGAGTTTGACTCCCAGGGCCATTTGCGCAGCCGTCATAACCGTTTTGCCCTCCAGGCCCTGACACTCCAAACAAACACATAGTGACCACCGCTGACCAGAGCAGACGCAGCCACCAGCCAGACACCGCCGGTCATGACCCAGGCCGGCATGGGCCAGCCCGCCAGGAATACCATCATGGCCAGCACAATCACCACCTGGATCAGCGTATTGAGCTTGCCCACCGGACTGGGCGCCATCTCATAGCGGCCCACACCATAATGATAAGCCAGGGCGCCGGCAACTATGACCAGGTCCCGCCCCAGCACCAGCGCAAACAGCCAGACCGGGATAACGCCGGTGATCGTCAGCATGAGGTAGGCAACGATCAGCAGGGATTTATCCGCGAGAGGATCCGCGATGGCGCCCAGACGTGAGCGCCAGTTGAAGAAACGGGCCAGAAAACCATCCAGTGCGTCAGTGACGGCAGCCACGAGGAAAATCAGCAGAGACAACCGGTAGCTGCCCTGCAGAAGTGCGCCGGCGAAGGGAACAACCAACGCAATTCTCAGAAACGTCAGCGCATTGGGAAGCCATCGCAGCTGTTCGGATTTCACCTGGCTGCCTCCATCGCAGAGAGTTAGCCCTCTGCGTTATCGTCAACCACCCGTCCGGATGGCTGCCAGCGATAGTGCAAGACCTGGTAGAGCGACTCGAACGCCTGCTCGGCGTCTGCCTCATCCCCTTCCACAATCGGCTCATACGCCACCGGACTCTCGCTGGCGGGCTCACTGCCAGCATCGGTTCCGCCGGATTGCGACTCCGCTGGTTCCGGGGCCGCTGGCGCGTCATTACCCTGCGCGCCGACCTGCTGAGCCGGACCGTTATCCGGTGTCTTGGCGGCTTCCGTCACTGGTGCTTCCATGACCACGAACCGGGGATCCAGCGCAATGTATTCCTTGAGCTGACCCAGTTCACCGGAGAATGTCACCTGCACGGTCAACCGGCTCCCGCGCACCCGCAACGGATGCACCGACTCCACCGGCGTCAGATTCTCCAGCGCATCACCGACCTTGCCGTAATCGGCCAGTGACGACACACCGTCCAGAACAATGTCCACTTTCGGGGATTCCCCGACATCACCGGCGGACACGGCGTAGCGACTGGCATAACCTTCAGCCCAGCGGGAAATCACCGCATCGGCCAACTCTGCCGGGCTGGAGGCAGTGACTGAATCGTCAGCCCGGGCCTCACCCATGCCGTCATGAGTCCAGTCGGCCCGCCACTGATCACCGGAACGGCGAACCCGCACCATGGCCAGCGCACCGTAGGAGATGGTTTCCGAGGCATCCCGAATGCGGCCCGTGAACTGCCCCCAGAGATCAGATAGCAGCCCCCGATCAGACGCAACCTGTTCCGGCGGGAAAGCAACCGGCAGGCCTCGCGAGGCCGCTGCCCATTTGAACGCACGCTGCCACTGGCTGGCACGCTCACTGGCGCCCGCTTCAGTTAGCAGGTAGCGCCCACCCCGCTCCTGGACCGCCACCCAGGCCAGGGTAAGCGGCCGGTTGGCGCCCCACACGGGCGCCTCAATGGAGGCCAGCGCGCGGTTGACGCCGACCGCGCCGAAACTCATCTCCAGGCGGTTACCGCCGTTGGCGCTGCGAACCTGGTAGGAGAGCAACAGCGACTCGGCCTCGTCCAGAACGCCCTCGATGCCGTCCATTCCAAGGACCTCTGCCGTACCCGAGACCCTGACCATGACCCGGCGCAGACCTTCCTCATAGCCGGCCTGCAGGTCGTCACCCGCGGTTCCGCCGATGGCCACACTGGCATCGTAAAGGCCGGAAACCGTGACAGCCTGGGCCGGTGCGACCACTGTCATGATCGCAAACAGTGTGGCGCCAATCAGGCATCGGAGAATGCTGCGTCCTGGTCCAGTCATGTATCACCCTGCGGTTGTCGAGAATCGCGCACAGGATACACCATCACTCCCTGCCAGAGTAGCAAGCGGGGGTGCGCACTGTTAAAATCCGCCGCCTGACCCATTGGCCAACGGTTACTATCCCATGAGCGAACAGAAACCCTCCCTTACCTATCGCGATGCTGGCGTTGATATTGACGCCGGCAATGAGCTGGTTGATCGCATCAAGAACACTGCGGTCCGTACCCGGCGCCCGGAAGTACTGGGCGGGCTCGGTGGCTTCGGCGCGATGGTATCGATTCCCGCAGGCTACCGGGAACCGGTGCTGGTATCCGGCACCGATGGCGTAGGGACAAAGCTGCGTCTGGCCATGCAACTGCAGAAACACGACAGCATTGGTATCGACCTGGTCGCCATGTGCGTGAATGACCTGGTCGTTGGCGGCGCGGAGCCGCTGTTCTTCCTGGACTACTACGCCACCGGCAAACTCAATGTCGACGTGGCCGCCCAGGTCGTGGAGGGCATTGGCGAGGGTTGCTCACAGGCGGGCTGCGCCCTGGTCGGTGGCGAAACCGCCGAGATGCCGGGCATGTACGAGGGTGACGACTATGACCTGGCCGGGTTCTGCGTCGGCGTTGTTGAACGCAGTGAGGTCATTGATGGCAGCCGCGCCCGGCCCGGCGATGCCCTGCTGGCCCTCGGCTCCTCCGGCCCGCACTCCAACGGTTACTCACTGATCCGCAAGATCATTGAGGTGAGCGAGGCGGATCTGGAACAGCCCATGGGCGACACCACCCTGGCCAACGCCCTGATGGCGCCGACCCGCATCTACGTGAAAAACCTGCTGCAACTGATGCGCGAGGTCGACGTCCGGGCCATGTCGCACATTACCGGTGGCGGCTTGCCGGAAAACATTCCCCGGGTTCTCCCGGATGGCACCGTGGCCACCATTGATACCGAAAGCTGGCAACTGCCACCGGTGTTCCAGTGGCTGCAGGAGGCCGGCGGCGTGGCTTCGGAAGAGATGTACCGCACCTTCAACTGCGGTGCAGGTATGATTGTCTGCGTGCCCGAGGAACAGAAACAGCTGGCCATGGACACGCTGAACGCCATGGGCGAGACCGTCTGGCAGATTGGCGTTCTGGAAGCCGCTGACAGCGCCGACAGCAAACCGGCCGTGCGTTACGCACCGGGGATGCTGTCGTCATGAAGGCAGATCCAGCGCCGCTTCCAACCATCGTTGTTCTGGCCTCAGGCACCGGCAGCAACCTGCAGGCCCTGATTGATGCCAGCCGTGAACGGGATTTTCCGGGCGAGATCATCGCCGTCGGCAGCAATCGCCCCAAGGCCTTTGCCCTCGAGCGGGCAGCCCAGGCACACATCAAGACGTTCGTGGTCGACCACACCCAGCACGGGTCCCGGGAGGAGTTCGACGCCCACCTGATGGCCGAACTGCGCCGCCTGGACCCGGACCTGATCGTGCTGGCCGGCTTTATGCGCATCCTGACCGAGGATTTCGTCCGCGCCTTCCGCGGCAAGTTGCTGAACGTACACCCGTCCCTGTTGCCGGCTTACACCGGCTTGAACACCCACCAACGTGTACTTGATGCCGGCGACAGCCTGCACGGCGTGTCCATTCACTTCGTGACCGAAGAACTGGACGGCGGCCCGGTTATCGCTCAGGCCGAAGTTCCGGTGCTAGCGGACGATACGCCGGACACCCTTGCCGAACGTGTCCAGCAGCAGGAACATCTGCTATACCCGATTGTGGTGCGCTGGTTCTGCGAGGGCCGTATCCGCCTTGGCGCACAGGACGTGCTGTTTGACGGTGCCGCCCTGGCCGAACCCATGAAGCTGGCGGCCAACTGAACGTATTGTCATCCTGCTACTTTCCCGGAATCGCTACACTGGCCGGGTGCCAGCGTTCTTATGCTGGCACCCGACGGATTTGACGGTCACACGAGGTCTCCGGATGAAACGCCCCTCCCTTGTTTTCAGGCATCTGGGCTGCGGCCTGACCGCGCTGCTGATGACGCTGGCCTCCGTAACAGCCCACGGCCAGGACGCCGCAGGCCCGGACACTCTGACGCCCTTTTCAGCAACCTATTCGGCCTCCATGTCCAAAGGCATCAGCCTCAGCGGTGCAGGCCGACGCTCCCTCCGACGCCAGGAGGACAACACCTGGCTGTACCGCACCCGGGTGGACTCCTTCATTGCCGACATCGATGAGTCTCTGGTGTTTCGCTGGGACAACGGCCGGGTTATTCCGCTCAGGTACCGCTACGAACTGTCCGGACTGATGATCCGTGACCGCAGCGAGTCCATCGATTTTGACTGGCAGGCCGGCACCGCGACCGGCGACCACGAAGGGGATCCCTTCACCCTGACACTGAAAGCCGGCACGCTGGACCCACTGGGCTACCAGTTACAACTGCGGCAGGATCTGAAGTCCGGAAAGCGGGAGGTTACCTACCCGGTCATCGACAAGGGTGACTATGACGAGGACCGGTTCGCGGTTGTCGACCAGCCGGAAGGCCAGCCGCTGAAGGTGGAGAAAGTCCGGGATGCGGATTCAAAACGCCAGACGTTGCTATGGCTGGACCCCGACCAGGACTACCTGCTGGTCCGGTTACGTCAGGTGGAGCCGGATGGCAGCGAATACGAGCTGAAACTCAAAGAGGCCCGGCTTCAGGACTGAGTGCCGACCTCTGCCCATACCGCTTTCACCTCATCGGCGATGATCCGCAGCCCCTCGGCCACCCGGTCGTCGTCCTGGGAGTAGGTCACCCGCAGGCATTCATGCCGGTGGCGCCAGCCATCCTCGGGCAGACCCGGGAAGAAATAGTGCCCGGACACCACCAGCACGCCCCTCGCCTTCAGGCGCTGGTATAGCTCCAGGCTGGAGATCGGCAGGTCCGGGAACCAGAGCCAGAGAAACATCGCCCCTTCCGGCTTGTGGATGTACCACCGACAACCGTCCTCGCCCATGGCGTCATGGAAGGTGGCCACCGCCCGCTCCATCTTGGCCTTGTAGAACGGACAGACCACATCGCGGCTGAGACTGAGGATTTCTCCCGAACGCACCAGCGGCTCGGCCAGCATGGCACCAAAGCTGCCAGTGGCCAGATTCATGATGGCGTTAATGCCGGACAGCGCCTTGATGATTGATTCCTCGGCAATCACGATACCGGTCCGCGCGGCGGGCAGGCCCAGCTTGGAGAGGCTCAGGCACAGGATGATCTGGTCGTTCCAGGTCGGATTGGCGTCGGTGAACAGCAGGCTCGGAAACGGTGTGCCGTAGGCTCCATCGACGATCAGAGGCACATCGTGCTGACGGGCCAGGGCTTCCAGGCGCACCAGTTCCTCGTCCGTGACCACATTGCCGGTGGGGTTGGTGGGCCGCGAGACGCAGATGGCGCCGGTTTCACCGGTCACTTCCACCGCGTCGAAATCCACCCGGTACTTGAACTCGTGGGCGTCGGTAAAGGAAATATCCGGACGCACTGCGTGGAACAGGTCCGGCTCGATACCGGCATCGGCATAACCGATGTATTCCGGTGCCAGCGGCAGCAGGATGTGCTTGCGCTGGCCGTCACCATAGTCGCCGCCGAACATGTTGAAGAGCATGAAAAACGCCGCCTGACTGCCGTTGGTCAGCGCGATATTTTCAGGTTTCAGCCCCCAGTCATACTCCCGGTTGAGCATGTCTGCCAGCGACGCAATAAACTGCTTCTCACCCTGGGGCGGATCGTAAATCCCCACCAGACGGCGAACGTCACCCTCGTTCTGACTCATTTCCGCCAGGATCTGCTGCACCCGCTGCTGGATTTCGGGAATGTGCCCCGGGTTTCCCCCGCCCATCATGATCATGTCTTCGCCCGACGCCATGGCATTTCCCAGATCATCCATCAGGGAGGTGATGCCGGCATCGGCAGTGAACTTGCGACCAAAGGCAGAGAGTTTCATGACACTATCCAGTCAATGCGTGTTTCGGTTCTATTCCATTGTAGCCTGCGCGGGCAGCGCGGGTTGAGTCATCAGTTGTCCAGGCCGATGCCCAGGTTACTGACGCCGCCGTTGGCTGCCTGCTCGCGCAGCTCGGCGATGAAGTCTTCGCGGGGAACCCGCTGGCGTTTGAGGGCGAGCACAAGGTCCCGCTGGAACAGCTTGTCTTCCTTGAGCAGCGGATGATGCTCGAACAGGGTGACCAGCTCGTTCTCGTCCAGACCTTCGCCTTCGGACAGCTCAACAAAATCCATCACGGTTCGCGTGGCCAGCTGAGAGGCTTCGGTGGCCCGGTGCCGGTCCGGGTTCAGCCGGTTGAGCAGCGCCTGCTCCAGCAACTGACAGAAGTCGAACGCCGGGTAAACACCGTAGGCGTCGTAGTCATCCACATTGGGAGACAGGCTTTCCAGCTTGCCCAGAAGCTGGGGGATGGAGGATTCCGAGACGTCCTTCTGCAGCAGGTCCCAACCGAGGTCCAGAACCTGGCGCATCTTGGCGCCGGTTTTCAGGCCAACGGCGTCTGCGAACAGGGCGTAATTGGGAAAGGAACGTTCAGCCAGGGCCAGCAGGAAGGCGCATTCGCGCCAGCCCTGCAATTGTGCCACGGCCTTGAGGAACTGATTGGCGTTCATGTCCTTGGCAGGGTCACGCCTGTTTGCCCCAGGTATTTACCGCCCCGGTCCTTGTAGCTGGTTTCACACTGCTCGTCAGACTCGAGGAAGAGCATCTGCGCCACGCCTTCGTTGGCGTAAATTTTCGCCGGAAGGTTGGTGGTGTTGGAGAATTCCAGGGTCACCTGGCCTTCCCACTCCGGCTCCAGCGGGGTGACGTTGACGATGATACCGCAGCGGGCATAGGTGCTTTTGCCCAGACAGATGGTCAGCACGTTACGCGGGATGCGGAAATACTCGACAGTGCGCGCCAGCGCGAAGCTGTTCGGCGGGATGATGCAGGTGTCGCCGGTATAATTGACGAAGCTGTTTTCGTCAAAGTTCTTGGGGTCGACGGTGGCGCTGTGGACATTGGTGAAAATCTTGAATTCGTCACTGCAGCGGACGTCATAGCCGTAGCTTGAGGTGCCGTAGGAGATGATGCGGCCCTTTTCGGATTCACGAACCTGTCCGGCTTCGAAGGGCTCGATCATGCCCTGCTCGGCGGCCATCCGCCGGATCCACTTGTCGGATTTGATGCTCATCGATGGATTCTCGTTTCCAGCTGGGAAAAGTGGGGCGTAGTTTACCTCAGCAATCAATGCTCAGTCACGGACACACTGGAAATCGTGCCGCCCAGGTTCCGTTCGCGGGTGGACAGTTCCGCCCCGACCCGGCGGGCGATATCCCGGTAGCGACGGGCCACCTCCGAATCCGGCTCGGCGATCACCGACGGCATGCCGCTGTCAGTCTGCTCACGGATGGTCATGTGCAGGGGCAACTGGCCCAGCAGCGTGGTGTCGTAGTCCTCGGCGATGCGTTCGCCACCGCCCTCACCAAACAGAGGCTCCTCGTGGCCACAGTTGCTGCAGATGTGAACACTCATGTTCTCGATCACGCCCAGTACCGGAATGTCTACCTTGCGGAACAGCTCGATGCCTTTCTTGCCATCGAGCAACGCGATGTCCTGTGGCGTAGTGACAATCACGGCACCGGTCACCGGGACCTTCTGGGCCAGGGTCAGCTGGATATCACCGGTGCCCGGGGGCATGTCCACAATCAGGTAATCCAGTTCGTCCCACAGGGTCTGTTGCAGCAGTTGCATGACCGCGCCGCTAACCATCGGCCCGCGCCAGGCCATGGGCGTCTTGTCGGTGGTGACGAAGGCCATGGAATTGGCCTGCAGGCCGTGGGCCTGCATCGGGACAAAGTACTTGTTTTCCCGAACGTCCGGGCGTTTGCCCTCGGGCACCCCAAGCATCATGCCGATGGACGGACCGTAGATATCGGCATCGAGAATGCCCACGCGGGCACCCTCGGCATGCAGGGCCAGAGCCAGATTAACGGCGGTGGTGGACTTGCCAACGCCACCCTTGCCCGAGGCAACAGCAATGATGTTCTTGACTCCGGGAACCGGAGAGATGTCTTTCTCAATCTTGCAGGCGTGAATCTTCTGACCAACATGGACATCGGCACCGGACACACCCTCCACGCCTTCCAGCGCGTTGGCGACTATCTGCCGGAGCCCGCCGGCGATGCCCTCGGACGGATAAGGCAGCTCAACCAGCAGGGTGACCCGGCCGTTTTTGTCCGCCTCCAGCGACTTGACCGCATTGAGCTGGTACAGATCCTTGCCCAGATAGGGGTCGCGGTAGTCTCGAATGGCTGCTTCAAGGGCCTGTCTGGAAATCTCGCTCATGGGGTTCTCCGGAATATGCTCATAAACACGGATGCAGGTGAAAAATCGCGCTGTGGAAGGTATCATCTGTGCCCGTTTCTGACCATATGGGGTCTTTACCCGGGGCAATCAATGCCGGTTGTACCCCGCACCCCGTTTTTTAGACATTCCAACCCTTACTGACAGAAGGTTCGGACATCACCATGACGCAAGCGAGCAAGCAACAGCGCGACATTCTGGTTACCAGCGCCCTGCCCTACGCCAACGGGCCAATTCACCTGGGGCATCTGCTGGAGTACATTCAGACCGACATCTGGACGCGCTACCAGAAAATGCGTGGTCACAACTGCTACTACGTTTGCGCCGACGATGCCCACGGCACCGCGATCATGCTCCGGGCCGAGCGCGAAGGCATCACGCCGGAGCAGCTGATCGCCCGCATCAGCGAGGAACACCAGCAGGATTTTGCCGGTTTCCACATCCGCTTTGACAACTACTACTCGACTCACTCCGAGGAGAACCAGTTCTTCTCCGAGTATATCTATCGCCAGTTGCAGGAAAACGGCCACATCGCGACCCGCAACATCACCCAGTTCTTCGATCCGGAAAAGGAAATGTTCCTGGCGGACCGCTTCATCAAGGGCACCTGCCCGAAATGCAAGGCGGAAGACCAGTACGGCGACAACTGCGAAGCCTGTGGCGCCACCTATACCCCGGCTGAACTGATCAATCCCCGGTCTGCTGTCTCCGGTGCCACACCGGTGGAAAAACAGTCCGAGCACTACTTCTTCACCCTGCCGGATTTCCAGGACTTCCTGAGCCAGTGGACCCGCAGTGGCGCGCTTCAGCCCCAGGTGGCCAACAAGCTGGCCGAATGGCTCGAAGCCGGGCTGCAGGAGTGGGACATCAGCCGCGATGCCCCCTACTTCGGGTTCGAGATCCCGGACGCACCGGGCAAGTACTTCTATGTCTGGCTGGACGCGCCAATCGGCTACCTGGCCAGCTTCAAGAACCTGTGCAACCGGGAAGACATCAATTTCGAGCACTTCTGGAAGGCCGATTCCGACGCCGAGGTCTATCACTTCATCGGCAAGGACATCATCAACTTCCACGCCCTGTTCTGGCCGTCCATGCTGCATGACGCCGGGTTCCGCACGCCAACGGCGGTCTGGGCCCATGGCTTTGTCACCGTTAACGGCAAGAAGATGTCCAAGTCCCGTGGCACCTTCATCATGGCGCGCACCTATCTCGATCACCTGAACCCGGAATATTTGCGCTATTACTTCGCCGCCAAGCTGACCGGCGGTGTCGACGACATGGACCTCAACCTTGAGGACTTCGCGGCCCGGGTCAATTCGGACCTGATCGGCAAGGTGGTCAATATCGCCAGCCGCAGCGCCGGGTTCATCACCAAGCGGTTCGACGGCAAGCTCGGACAGGTCACCGAAACCGCCAAGCTGAAGGCCTTCATCGATGCCGGCAAGGACATTGAGGAATACTACGAAGCCCGGGAATTCGGCCGCGCCATGCGCCGGATCATGGAACTGGCGGACATTGCCAACCAGTACGTCAATGACGAACAGCCATGGGTCATCGCCAAGCAGGAAGGCCAGGATGACAACCTCCAGGCCATCTGCACCAACGCCATCAACATGTTCCGCCTGCTGATCACCTATCTGGCTCCGGTTCTGCCGAAGATGGCTGAAGCGTCGGAAGCCTTCCTGAACAGCCGTCTGGACTGGAACCATCGCGCCGAACTGCTGGAAGATCACGCCATCAGCAAGTTCAAGGCGCTGATGAACCGGGTGGATATGGCCCAGATCGAGAAAATGCTGGACGCCTCCAAGGAAGAGCTGCCGGCCGCCACCGGCGAACAGTCCGGCCAGAGCGACAACACAGACCTTGACCCCATCGCCGGGGAAATCGAGTTTCCCGATTTCGCCAAAGTGGATCTGAGGGTGGTCAAAATCCTCAAAGCGGAGCATGTGGAAGGCGCCGACAAGCTTCTTCGCCTGACTCTTGACGTGGGGCATGGCGAACGCAACGTGTTTGCTGGTATCAAGTCAGCCTACAAACCGGAAGATCTTGAGGGGCGCCTGACCGTGATGGTCGCCAACCTGAAGCCCCGCAAGATGAAGTTCGGCATGTCGGAAGGCATGGTCCTGGCAGCGGGCCCGGGCGGCAAGGAGATCTTCATCCTGTCGCCGGATTCCGGCGCCACTCCCGGCATGCGGGTCATGTAAACACAGCGAGGCAGTGCAGCTCCGATGGCAGAGTATTTGCTGATTCTGGTCAGCACCATCCTGGTGAACAACTTTGTTCTGGTCCAGTTCCTGGGCCTGTGCCCTTTCATGGGGGTTTCCGGCAAGCTGGAAACCGCCATGGGGATGTCGCTGGCCACCACCTTCGTACTGACCCTGTCCTCGGTCTGCAGCTACCTGGCCTATACCTACCTGCTGGCACCACTGGACCTGGCCTTCCTGAAAACCATCACCTTCATTCTGGTGATTGCGGTAGTGGTCCAGTTCACGGAAATGGTGGTCCACAAGACCAGCCCGCTGCTGTACCGGGTTCTGGGGATTTTCCTGCCACTGATCACCACCAACTGCGCGGTGCTCGGTGTCGCCCTACTGAACCTGAACAAGAACAACAACTTTGTCGAATCCGTGCTCTACGGCTTCGGGGCTGCGGTGGGTTTTTC
The DNA here is from genome assembly GCF_014201735.1 of Marinobacter oulmenensis. Lineage (GTDB taxonomy): Bacteria > Pseudomonadota > Gammaproteobacteria > Pseudomonadales > Oleiphilaceae > Marinobacter > Marinobacter oulmenensis. The sequence goes on from NZ_JACHFE010000011.1 coordinate 55,149, forward strand.
GCTGGTTCTGGTGCTCTTCGCCGCCATGCGTGAGCGCATCGCAGTGGCCGATGTGCCCGTTGCTTTCCGGGGTGCCGCCATCGGTATGGTGACGGCCGGACTCATGGCTTTGGCGTTCCTGGGCTTTACCGGCCTGGTTGCAGTCTGACGGAGCGGTTGTTGTTATGTGGACAGGTATCCTCATCGCAGTTTTGGCATTGCTGGCACTGGCCATGGTCTTTGGCGGTCTGCTGGGATTTGCCGCCGAGCGCTTCAAAGTGGAAGGCAACCCGCTGGTTGACCAGATCGATGCCCTGCTGCCCCAGACCCAATGCGGCCAGTGCGGCTTCCCGGGCTGCCGCCCCTACGCCGAGGCGATTGCAAGTGGCGAAGCCATCAACAAGTGCCCGCCCGGTGGTGAAGCCACTATCAAGTCCCTGGCGGACCTCCTCGACGTTGAACCCCAGCCCCTGGACGCCGAGCATGGCGTGGAACAGGTCAAGCGGGTGGCCGTTATCCGGGAAGACGAGTGTATCGGCTGTACCAAGTGCATCCAGGCCTGCCCGGTGGACGCCATCCTCGGAGCCGCCAAGCACATGCACACAGTCATAGAGAGCGAATGCACCGGCTGTGACCTCTGCGTCGAACCCTGCCCGGTGGACTGCATTGATATGATCACCGTGGAACCCGATATCCGCACCTGGACCTGGACGCCACCGAAGCCCAGCATCATCACCACCGATCGCCAGGGAGCCAGCGCCTGATGACACAACTGTGGGATTTCTCCGGCGGCATTCACCCTCCCGAGAACAAGCATCAATCCACCTCAGTGCCCATCCGGACCGCCACTCTGCCGGAGCAACTGGTGCTGCCGGTACAGCAGCATATCGGTGAGCCGGCCACCCCGGTGGTGGCGGTCGGTGACCGGGTTCTCAAAGGCCAGAAAATTGCCGATGTCACCACGGGCATGGGCGTGCCGGTACACGCTCCGACGTCCGGGACCATCGAGGCCATTGAGCAGCGTCCCGTTCCCCATCCCTCGGGAATGCCGGATCAGTGTATTGTGCTGCGCCCTGACGGCCAGGACGAATGGTGCGAGCTTCACCCTGTCGGTGATTACAAGCAGTCCGGGCGTGAGCTGGTCCTTCAGGCCATCCGCAACGCCGGCATTTCCGGCATGGGTGGTGCCGGATTTCCGACCGACATCAAACTGCACCCTCCCCGCGACCGCAAGGTGGACACGCTCATCCTCAATGGCGCGGAATGCGAGCCATACATCACCGCCGATGACATGACCATGCGGGAGCGGTCGTCTGACGTGGTGGCTGGCCTGCAGGTGATGGCCTGGATCCTGCGCCCGGAACGCTGCGTGATCGCGGTGGAAGACAACAAGCCCGAGGCCATCGCGGCGCTGCGCGAAGCGGTGAATGCTACTCAGATCGAAATTGCCGTCATCCCCACAAAATACCCTTCCGGTGGCGAAAAACAGCTGATCCGGGTAATTACTGGCCTGGAGGTCCCCAGCGGCGGCATCCCGGCGGATATTGGCGTTATGTGCCAGAACATCGGCACAGCGGTTGCGGTTGCCGGGGCCGTCTTCGATGGCCGGCCCCTGATCTCCCGGGTGGTGACCATTACCGGCGACGCGGTTGCCGAGCCGGGCAACTTTGTCGCCCTGATTGGCACACCCTTCCGGGACCTGCTGCGCCAGGCCGGGGTTGATCAGAGCGTCCTGGATCGCCTGGTTCTGGGTGGCCCGATGATGGGCTACACCCTGGCTTCGGATTCGGTGCCGGTGATCAAAACCGCCAACTGCCTGATAGCGGCGACCGGGCAAGAGCTGCCATTACCGCCGCCCGAGCAACCGTGCATCCGCTGCGGCCAGTGCGCGGAAGCCTGCCCGATGGAACTGCTGCCGCAGCAACTGTTCTGGTACTCCAAATCGGCGGAATTTGAAAAGGCCGAACACCTGAACCTGTTCGACTGCATCGAGTGCGGTGCCTGCTCCTATGTCTGCCCCAGTTCCATCCCGCTGGTTCAGTACTATCGCTTTGCCAAGGGAGAAATCCGCACCCAGCGGGCAGAGAAACTCAAGGCGGACCGAGCCCGGGAACGCTTTGAAGCCCGTCAGGCCCGTCTTGAACGGGAACAGGAAGAGAAAGAGCTGCGCCGCAAGCAGCGTGCGAAAGCTGCCGCAGATGCCCAGGCCAAGAAAAAGGCCGAAGCGGAGAAGGCCGCCGCAGACGGTGAAGCGGTCGACGAGCGTGCGGCCAAGGCGGCCCTGGTTCAGCAGGCCCTGGACCGCAAGAAAGCGAACGCCGGCCAGACGCCGAAGCCCGAGGCGACGGCTTCCGATGCTCCCGGCGAACCAACGGACATCGCCACGCTGGAAAAACAGCTCACCCAGGCTGAGGCCAAGCTGAACACGATGCAGGGCATGCTGGATGACGCCAAGGCCCAGCAGGCCGACAACGTGGAAAAACTCGAACGGGCCGTGGCCAAGAACCACGACCGGGTCGAGCGCGCCCGGCGTGCCCTGAAAGAGGCCCAGGATAAGGCGCAGGCCCAGTCCGAGCCCCAGTCCTCCGAGTAACCCTATTGCAGGCTTGATGTACATGGCACTTATTCAGCAATCATCGCCCCATGCCCATAACGCGCGGCCGACCTCGAAGGTCATGCTGTGGGTGATGCTGGCCACCCTGCCCGGGCTGCTGGCCCAGACCCTGTTCTTTGGCTGGGGCAACCTGATCAACGTGATCTGGTGCATCGGCCTCGCGCTGGCGTCGGAAGCCGCCATTCTCCGGCTGCGTGGCAAGCCCGTCGGCTTTTTTCTCCGGGACAACACCGCGGCGGTAACCGGCCTGCTTCTGGGGCTTTCCCTGCCCCAGTTCGCCCCCTGGTGGGTCTCGGGCATTGCAGTGATTTCAGCCATTGTCGTCGCCAAACAGCTCTATGGCGGGCTGGGCTCCAACCCGTTCAACCCGGCGATGGTCGGCTATGCCCTGGTGCTGATTTCCTTCCCGGTGGCCATGACCACCAACTGGGCGGAAGCCGCTGGCCTCGGCACTGGCACACCGGGATTCGGGGAGACCCTCGCCCGCATCTTTTCCAATGCCCAGGCCACCGCCGTCGATGGCTGGACCATGGCAACACCGCTTGATGAATACAAGCACAAGATCGCCAGTCACACCGCCAGCGAGGTGCTGGTTCATCCCACCTTCGGGGACCTGGTAGCCCGGGGCTGGGAATGGGTTAACCTGGGCTTCCTGGCCGGCGGCCTGCTGCTGGTCTGGCTGCGTATCATCACCTGGCACATCCCGGCCGCCTTCCTGGCTGCCATTGCCGCCATGAGCCTGATGTTCGGCAGCAATGCTGATCTGTACGCGCCCCTCCAGTTGCACCTGCTGGCCGGTGGCACCATGCTCGGCGCCTTCTTTATTGCCACCGATCCGGTATCGGCAGCGACCAGCCATCAGGGCAAACTGATCTACGGGGCCGGGGTCGGCATCCTGATTTACCTGATCCGTACCTGGGGTAATTACCCGGACGCGGTTGCCTTCAGCGTACTGCTGATGAACTTCGCTGTCCCGTTTATCGACTACTACACGCCCCCCAGAAGTTATGGCCATCACAAGGCCCGTCGGGGCCTTCCCGGCAGGAATGGAGGCTGAACCATGAGCGCACTGATCACCTCCATCCGTCGTAATGCCATCGGCCTGGGTCTGTTTGCCGTCATCACCGGTGGTACCATCGCCGTCACCCAGGCGTTAACCAAGGACCGGATACAGGAGCAGGCGGCCCGGGCCGAAGCCAGCGCCCTGTTCGAGATCATTCCACAAAGCATGCATGACAACGACCTGCTGAAGGACGTGGTCACCTTGCCGGCAAGCCAGAGGCTACCCTCCTCAGGGCCGGTGAAGGCCTGGGTGGCCCGGAAGAACGGCCAGCCGGTGGGCATGATCCTGCCGACCGTAGCCCCTGACGGTTACTCGGGCAATATCCGCCTGCTCGTTGGCCTGGATCTTCAGGGTACGGTACTCGGTGTCCGGGTGACCCAGCACAAGGAAACACCGGGACTGGGTGACCGGGTGGAAACCCGCAAATCGAACTGGGTCGAAGGTTTCGAAAACCGGTCACTGAGCAACACACCGCCCAAGCAGTGGAACGTCAAGAAAAACGGCGGTGTCTTTGACCAGTTTACCGGCGCCACCATCACGCCAAGGGCAATTGTGAAAGCGGTGAAGACAACCCTGATCTATTTTCGTCACAACCGGGAGGCAATCCGACAGCGCCTGCTGCAGTCTTCCGGACCTGAGACATCCAACTCGACGGAGCGCTCCTGATCATGGCGACCAAAACCTCCAGCGAAATCATCAAGGACGGTCTGTGGAACAACAACCCGGCCCTGGTGCAGGTGCTGGGCCTGTGCCCCCTGCTGGCCGTCACCAGTACGGTGGTCAACGCCATCGGGCTGGGCCTGGCAACCCTGCTGGTGCTGGTGGGTTCTAACCTTTCAGTCTCGCTGATCCGTAATTTTGTCGGGGAGTCGGTGCGCCTGCCGGCGTTCGTGATGATCATCGCCTCGTTTGTAACCTGCGCCGAACTCCTGATGCAGGCCTTCACCTATGAGTTGTACCAGATTCTGGGCATTTTCATCCCGCTGATCGTTACCAACTGCGCCATTCTCGGGCGTGCCGATGCCTTCGCCTCAAAAAATCCCCCACTTCCCGCGGTGCTGGACGGCGCCATGATGGGGCTCGGTTTCCTGGCGGTACTGATCACCCTGGGCGGTCTGCGGGAACTGATCGGACAGGGCACCCTGTTTTCCGACATGCACCTGCTGTTTGGGCCCATGGCAGCGGACTGGACCGTCCGGCCTTTCGAGGCCTACCCCAACGTCCTGTTCATGGTTCTGCCACCCGGGGCCTTCATCGGTCTGGGGCTGTTGATCGCCCTGAAGAACAGTATTGATACCCGGCTGGAAGAGCGCAGGAAATCCGCCGAGCAGGCGCCCGCGGCGACCGGCAGCAAGCGCGTCCGGGTCACCGGCAACATTTCCTGACATCCGCACGGACCGGCATGAACAAACAGAAACGAACCGAGATTTTCACACGGCTGCGGGACGCCAATCCGGAGCCCACCACCGAGCTTAACTACAGCTCGCCGTTTGAACTGCTGATCGCGGTGATCCTTTCGGCCCAGGCAACAGATGTAGGCGTCAACAAGGCCACGGCCAAGCTGTTCCCGGTGGCCAATACACCGGAGGCCGTCCTGGCGCTGGGCGTCGATGGCCTCAAGGAATACATCAAGACCATTGGCCTGTTTAACAGCAAGGCGGAAAACGTGATAAAGACGTGCCGCATGCTGATCGAGAAGCACGGCGGAGAGGTTCCCGACAATCGCAAGGACCTGGAAGCCCTGCCCGGTGTCGGACGAAAAACGGCAAACGTGGTACTCAATACGGCATTCCGCCAGCCCGCCATGGCGGTGGATACGCATATTTTCCGGGTCTCAAACCGGACAGGGATTGCCCCGGGCAAAAATGTGGTTGAGGTCGAGCAGCGCCTGATGCGGCTGGTACCCAGGGAGTTTCTGATGGACGCCCATCACTGGCTGATCCTCCATGGCCGCTACACCTGCACGGCCCGCAAGCCGAAGTGCGGTGCCTGTATCATCGAAGATCTCTGCGAGTTCAAGCAGAAGCGGGACTATCAGTAACCTGCAGCGCCGGCGGGCATTCACCCTGCCGGCGCCATCAACGGTCGAAGACGGCCATTACAGCCCGAGCATGTCCTCTTTCAGGTCATCCTGGGCGGGATCATCAGACAACCAGATACCAAACAGAGCCTTTTTGAACTGCAGGTCTCCGATGGTGTCCTTCAGTTCACCGTTCTTGAGAACCCGGACCCCCTCTCCAGGCAGGTAAACCAGATCGAACACATCGCCTTCGGTGATCTCATCCTGGAAAACCGCCATGAAACGATCAATCTCATCCTGAACCGGCTCCACGTTGCCATCCGTGGAGGCTTCGAAGCCCTCCAGTGTGGCATCGGTCATACGCTCACTGGTGATCATGCCGGAGACAATATGCAGGGTGATCGCCTGGGGTTCATCGGCCGCCAGAACGCTCTCTCCAGAGGCGCCCTCCGGGGTCAGGTACAGGCTGCCCACATAGAGGTCCATGAAAAACTTGGATCGGGTGCCGGCCCCACTGAGTTCCAGACCCGTCGTGTCCGCCTGGTAGCTTTCAGGCACATCCACACCTTCAACGGTCATAGCGGCAGCGGGCGCTGACAGCACCGTGGTCAGCAGCAGCGTTGCCAGGCCTGCAGACAGAGCATGTTTCATCATTGTTGGTTTTCCTCCACCTATTCATTGAACGCCGAGGTCCGACACCCTATAACAACCGACGCCGAAACTCTACCAAAGTCGTAGGCCTCCGCCTGCTTCCCAACATACAGACACAAAAAAACCGGCCTCGTGGCCGGTTTCCGGATCGGAACGGGTCCCCTGCTTACTTGAACAGCAGGTTACCCGAAAGCCCCTCCTTTTCGAGGATCTCCCGAAGCCTGCGCAGGGCTTCCACCTGGATCTGGCGGACCCTTTCGCGGGTCAGACCGATTTCCTGCCCGACCTCTTCCAGGGTACTGACAGGATAGCCCCGAAGACCAAAGCGGCGCGACAGAACCTCCCGCTGTTTCTCACTGAGCTGGTCAATCCATTTGGCAAGACACGAGGACATATTATTGTCCTGCAGCAGGTCCGCCGGATCAGCGGCACCTTCGTCTGCCACCGTATCCAGCAGGGACTTGTCGCCACCCGTGCCGATGGGCGTATCCATGGAGGCCACGCGTTCATTCAGCCCCAGCATCCGCTTTACGTCATCAACCGGCTTGTCCACCATGCGCGCGATTTCCTCGGCGCTGGGTTCATGGTCCAGTTTCTGGGTCAGCTCCCGGGCTGCGCGCAGGTAGAGATTGAGTTCCTTGACCACATGAATCGGCAGACGAATGGTGCGCGTCTGATTCATGATGGCCCGCTCAATGGTCTGACGGATCCACCAGGTGGCATAGGTGGAGAAGCGGAATCCCCGCTCAGGGTCAAACTTCTCGACCGCACGGATCAGGCCCAGATTACCTTCTTCAATCAGGTCAAGGAGGGTCAGACCGCGATTAACGTAACGCCGTGCGATTTTGACAACCAGCCGGAGGTTGCTTTCGATCATCCGCTTGCGACCGGCATCATCGCCCTTGCGGGCCAGGCGCGCGAAATAGACTTCCTCTTCCGGCGTCAGTAGTGGGGAGAACCCGATTTCGTTGAGGTAAAGCTGAGTGGCATCCAGCTGTTTCTGGCTGGCGTAGTATTTTCCCTTGGCGGAAAAGCCGTCTTCCGTTTCAGCCTGGGCGGTGTCCGCCGCGGCCTTCTCCGTACGTTCCTCCGCTAGCAGTTGATCGTCTGCGTCGTCCAGATCTGCAACGCGATCAACGATGAGGTCTTCTTGCTCTGCTGACATTGTACACCCCGCCTCTAATAATCCTGCATCGCCCGGCTGGTTTCGATTCGACCGGGCGTGTTCCGGTTTTGTCTCAGGACACAGTTTTTCCGGCTGTTGTCATACAGCCTTTTTTATTCTTTCTGCGGATTTTCAGTCAGCCTGCAGGCAATCAGTTAAAGCATTGGCTTCCCTGTGCTCTATCGCCCCGGAAGATATCGGGATGGATCCACCGGATTACCGTTTTTACGGATCTCGAAATGCAACACCGGTCTGTCTGTCCCTGTACTCCCGAGTTCTGCGATTACCTGTCCGGCTTTTACGTCCTCCCCTTCCTGCACCAGAATTTTTCGGTTATGTGCGTAAGCACTGAGATAGTGCTCATTGTGGTTCACGATAATGAGGTTGCCGTAACCCAACAACCCGTTCCCGGCATAAACCACACTGCCGTCGGCGGCTGCCTTGACAGCGTCGCCGGGGCTCCCGGCTATATCAATACCCTTATTGACTTTTCCGGATGTTGAATAACCTGCAATTACGGTGCCACCGTGGGGCCAATGCCAGTTCACATTGGCGACCGTCTGGCTACCCTGGCTCGACCGGGAACTGGAACGGGCCCGGGACGGCTGGGTCGAGCGACTGCGGCTGACGCTGTCCGAGCTCTGGCTCCGGGAGGCAGTACGGGTCTGAGTGGGCACCGAGCCCCGCCGGTCAAGCCGTATCACCTGGCCTGGCTTGATGGTCCAGGGCGGACTGAGGCCATTGGCCCGGCCCAGCTCCCGATAATCCCGGCCATAGCGCCAGGCAATGCGGTAAAGGGTTTCGCCTTTTTTGACAACATGCGTTCCCCAATGCACCGGTGGGTTATAAAGATGGTCGTTGAATATGGCGCTGGTATTACAGCCTGGAAGCACCAGAATAAGGAGAAGGGGCCAGAAAAGCGCCAGGCTGGTGCGTACCCTGGACGAGTGACGATGCGAACCGGCTCCGGAAACCGATGGGGTCCCATGAGTCAAAAATATTTTACGGCCGCTTGAATGAGTCACGTATAAAAATTGCCTGACTATGCTAAATCTATCTAAGAAATCGACCCGACTCGATGCAATTTCTCATGTTTCAGGACTAACTTACTAATATATTGCACAAATAATAGACGATTCCAAGTTACTGGCAGGTCGCCCTGTTACTTTCAGAAACAGTCCATCAGCGATCAGGGTAACACTCTGATCCCGATGACTTTCTGGTTAGCCACCTACCTTCCTGAGGCTTTCCGGCGCTGGTTCCAGTTGCCTGCGTAATCCAGCCCAAGCACCAGAGCGAAGCCAATCACAGCCATCAGAATCGCCAGCAGGAGCTGGGGATCCTGCCCCTGCAGCGACTGCCAGGTGTCCGGAGTGACCGGTGTCTGACTCAACGGCACCTGCTCACCGGCACTGTTGGTGCGCCAGCTCAGGGTCTTCTGCCAGGGCCAGACCATGCCCAGCGCGCCCACCATGAAGCCGGTCAGGAGCGCCAGCACAAGGTCATGGGCGTGCCGGAACGCCAGCGTGATCAGACGGGCAACCGACAACAGACTGATGACACAACCTGCCAGAAACAGGCCAAGGTGGCCAACCTCAAATGATTTGATCGCTGACAGCACCGGCGCATACATGCCGATAACCAGTAACAGGAAGCTGCCGGAGATACCGGGCAGAATCATCGCGCAGATGGCCAGTGCCCCGGCCCCCAGAAAGGCAAGATTGGATGCGGTCAACTCCGACGCGGGCAGGTGGGTCAGCCACCAGGCGATCGCTATACCCGCGGCCAGTGGCAGCAACAGTGAAGGCACAAACCGTCGGATCTGCAGCCCCACATGCCAGACCGACGCCACAATCAGCCCGAAAAAGAAACTCCAGATCAGAATGGGATGGGTTGCCAGAACCCAGGTAATGGCGGATGCCAGGGTGGCGATACTGGTCAGGATGCCTGCCAGCAGAGCGATCAGAAAAGTGCCATCAATGGCACGCCAGAATCCGGAGACATCCCCGCGGAGCAGATGTTTGAAAAACGCCGGGACGGCCGCATTGATCGCCTCAAGCAGCCGGAAGTAGATCCCGGTTATAAACGCGATGGTGCCGCCGGAAACGCCGGGCACCACATCCGCCGCTCCCATGGCCATACCACGCAGGAATACCGCAACCGGATGGTGCTTCGGTTCCACGCTCCGCTCATCTCCGGTCAACGGATCACCCCGGCCAGTAACGGCACAAAGTTGACCGGTTCGAGTTCCCGACGCTCAAAGCTGTCACCGCGCCGGATAACCTCAACCAGTACCTGTTTTTCTTCGCCGACCGGTGCGATGAGCACTCCGCCGTCCGCCAGTTGATCAAGCAACTCGCCCGGCACGTCGGACGGTGCCGCCGTCACAATGATGCCGTCAAAAGGCCCCCGGTCAGGCCAGCCCATGCCACCATCGGCGTGCTTGAGCATGACATTGCGGATGTCCAGCTTTCTGAGCCGCTCCCGGGCCCGTTCCTGCAATGGCCGGATCCGTTCGACGCTGTAGATCTTTGGAAAAAGGCGCGACAGCACAGCGGTCTGATAACCCGACCCGGTGCCCAGCTCCAGCACATGCTCAGGTTCGTGAGCCAGCAGCAGTTCCGTCATCCGGGCAACAATGTAGGGTTGGGACAGAGTCTGGCCATGCCCGATAGGCAGGGAAGTATCTTCATAGGCCCGGTGCGACAGCGCCTCATCCAGAAAAATGTGCCTTGGCACCTGACCAATAACCTCCAGCACCCGGGCGGATTCAATGCCGGCCTCCTGCAGACGGCTGACCAGCCGCATGCGGGTTCGCCGTGACGTCATGCCAATACCTTCAATCACCTTGCTCATTGCCGGGGGCCTCCGTCCTCGGCCAGGCCATCAACCCAGGTCTCCAGATCCGGTAACGCCTCATGGCGGGTCATGTCGGTATGAACCGGAGTGATGGATACAAAGCCCTCACGGACGGCATGAAAGTCAGTGCCAGGGCCGGCATCGCCGCCCTTGCCGGCGGCGCCGATCCAGTAGCGCTGTTTGCCCCGGGGGCAGGTCACCGGCACGGCGCCTTCGGCGCGTTCACGGTGACCGAGCCGGGTGACCCGGAACCCGGCCAGGTCTTCCCAGGGCACATCGGGAACATTCACATTGAGAATCGAACGGGGGCCCAGGGCCAGCGGGGTTGTGCATTCCAGCAGCATCCGCACCACACGCCCAGCCGTCTGGTAATGAAAATGGCCCTCGTTCACCAGTGAGACCGCAATCGCCGGGAGGCCCAGATGCCGGCCTTCGAGGGCTGCGGCCACGGTGCCTGAATAGATGATGTCATCGCCGAGATTGGCATGGGTATTGATCCCGGAAACCACCCGGTCAAAAGGATGATCGAACAGGCCATTCACAGCCAGGTGGACACAGTCGGTCGGGGTGCCATCCACAGAACGGAATCCGTTGCTGTGATTTTCCACGGTCAGCGGCCGGTTCAGGGTCAACGCATTGCTCGCGCCGCTGTGATCCCGGTCCGGGGCGACAACATCCAGCTCCCCCAGTCCTTCGAGTTCCTCATACAGGGCCCTCAGGCCTGGTGAATGCACGCCATCATCATTGGACAACAGAATTCGCACTATGCTCTCCACTTCCCTTACTGCTTATTCTTCAGGCTGAGGTCTTCCAGTTCCAGCACATCGCTCAGGACCGTCGTGGCGTACTGGCCGGGGGCCAGCACGAAAGCCAGGCGCAGGGTCTGTTCATCGAGCCATTGCCAGTCCAGGTCGTCCGGGCGTACCACCAGTGATCGCCGTTCCGGCGCCATGCGGGTGGCATCAAACAGTCTTGCCAGCTCCGGCGTGGCAGCCACTACAGCCCGCTCAAGGATTTCCTGGGCTCCGGTTGCCGTGGTCCCGCCATCGCCCCAGAGAGGCCCGGTGGGAGCCCCCGCCTGCGGCACTGGCTCACCGTCCATAACCGTATCCCAGTTTCCGTCAGACACCCTGGCGGCCAGCACCTCATTGAAAAGCCACGAACGTGCCGCCGAAAAGAACAATACGTTTTTCCGGTTATTTCTGCCACCACGGCCGCGTTTTCTGTTCAGTGACGCCGGATCCATACGCACCGCCTGATCCAGGTTGCCACCACCATGGCCAAACCGTTGTGGCCCGAAGTAGTTGGGTGCCCCCACCCGCCGAAGGCGATCCAGGGCCTGATCAAGCTCATTCCGGTCGCCCTCGACCTGGCGCAGGACAAGATCAAAGCGATTGTTCAGGTGATCACCACGACGAAGCTTTCTGGGGTAACGGCAGTTGGCGAGGATTGGCCAGCGGGCAGCAATCGCCGCCAGTAATTCCGGGTCCTGCGCTTCCCGGCCGGGCAGATAGAGACTGAACCACTGGACCGTCACGGCGTGGCGGTCCTTGAGTCCGCAGAAACCGACTTCGTGCTGCCGGCATCCAGCCATGACAGCCAGTTCCCGGGCCACGAATTCGGTGTTGTCGCCGGTTTTCTCCAGACGGACGCAGAGGTGCTCCCCACCGCCATCGGGATGCTGCACCTGCCCGCCCTGATGTTCGAGGTCCGGCCAGAGAGATTCAGTGACCCGAAAATCCGCCGCGTCAGATTTGAGGGCCGCAGATGCCACCCGACGACCGCCGGATACCGGCCATTGCAGACGCCAGTTGGAAGAAGGCGCTATCATGCCTTCACCGGCTCGAGCAAGCAGACCGCCTGACAGGCGATGCCCTCACCACGACCAGTGAATCCGAGTTTCTCCGTGGTTGTGGCCTTGATGCTGATGTGATTGACCGGGATGCCCAGATCCTCGGCGATGTTCAGGCGCATGCCTTCAACATGAGGAGCCATCTTCGGGGCCTGGGCGATGATGGTGGTGTCCACATTGGCAACGGAATACCCTTCTTCAAACACCCGTTGCATCACATGGCGCAGCATCACCCGGCTGTCGGCTCCGGCCCACTCTTCGCTGGTGTCCGGGAACAGGTGACCAATGTCCCCGAGCGCCACAGCCCCGAGCATGGCATCCGCCAGCGCGTGCAGCAGCACATCGCCATCCGAGTGGGCTTTCAGGCCCTGGGTGTACGGAATGGGAACGCCGCCCAGCATCACGGTGTCCCCTTCACAGAAAGCATGGACATCAAAGCCCTGACCAATACGCATGGACGCCTCCGAACAGAGATAACTTTGGGTGGCGGCGGCTACTGACGGCCAAGAATGAATTCAGCCAGGCCGAGATCCGAGGGCACTGTAATCTTCAGGTTGTCCGGCCGCCCCTCCACCAGAACCGGCATGTTACCGGAAAACTCCATGGCAGAGGACTCATCCGTGACCGGCTGGTCATTCTCAAGACACTGGCTCAGGGCCGACCGCAACGCACCAAAGCGGAACATCTGCGGTGTCAGAGCCCGCCAGAGTTGGCGACGGTCGATGGTGGCTTCCACGGCCGGGGGCTGGTCCCCACTGGCCTGCTTGAGGGTGTCGGCCACGGGGGCCGCCAGCAGACCACCGACCGGGTGGTCGGACAAGGAATCAATAAGGTTGGAAAGATCGTGAGCATGCAGGCAGGGGCGCGCGGCGTCATGGACCAGAACCCAATCCGTGTCCGTCGCCTGTTCCGCCAGGGCCTCCAGCGCCGCCAGCACCGAATCCGCCCGTTCGGTGCCACCGGTGCAGGTCTGAACCCGATCATCCTGCGCTGACTCACAGCCCGGCCACCAGTGATCGCGGGCATTCAACGGCACCATGCAAGCCTCAAAGGGGCCGTTATCAAGTAGACGGGAAAGAGTGATGTCGAGAATATAGCGGTTTTGGATTTTCAGGTACTGCTTGGGACACTCCGAGCCCATGCGCTGGCCGATACCGGCAGCGGGAACGACTAGCCAGAAACGTGGTTTTACCATAGCGGGCTCTACAAAAGGCTTAAGGAACGAATGCCCCTATCTCTCTATGCATCCAAGTCAGTTATCAACAACCAGGAAAAACGTCTCATCCTCGCGAATCAGACCGAGGTTCATCCGGGCACGCTCCTCCACGGCGCCCTGTTCGTTGCGAAGGTTGCGCACCTCCGCATACAGGCGCTGGTTGCGAACCGCCAGGTCGGCGTTCTCCGCTCGCTGCTCCGCCACAGCCTCTTCCAGAGACCAGGCCTGGGCAAAACTGCCCTCGCCCACCCACAGGCGAACCTGGAGCAGAACGATCAATACAATAAGTGTGGCCCAAAGCGTCTTCATGCCATATCCATGCGCACTGGCGAATAAACGGGTTCGTGGATGGGTAAGTATAGTCGTTAATGTGGAATAACAACAGAACCGTGTAAGTGACTGTCTAAAAAGGCCATCGCCTCCAATTCAGGGTTGGAGGCGATGGCCTTTGACGTTCACACGGACACTCCGGGATGAAAATCCGCAGGACGTATAGGGTCAGCCCTGTCCCTTGATCTCCTTCAGACCGCGATACAGGGCCTTGCCATCCAGCGCTTCTTCGATACGCAGCAACTGGTTGTACTTGGCAACGCGGTCAGAGCGGCACAGGGAACCGGTCTTGATCTGACCGGCACAGGTAGCAACCGCCAGGTCGGCAATGGTGGTGTCTTCGGTTTCACCGGAACGGTGTGAGATAACCGCCGTGTAGCCGGCGTCCTGGGCCATCTTGATGGCGTCCAGGGTTTCGGTCAGGCTGCCGATCTGGTTGAACTTGATCAGGATGGAGTTGCCCACGCCCTTCTCGATGCCTTCCTTGAGGATGCGGGTGTTGGTCACGAACAGGTCATCGCCGACCAGCTGGACCTTGCTGCCCAGCTTGTCGGTCAGCACTTTCCAGCCGTCCCAGTCACTTTCATCCATACCGTCTTCGATCGAGACAATCGGGAAACGCTCGCACAGACCGGCCAGGTAATCGGCGAAGCCCTCGGAGTCATAGCTCTTACCTTCGCCGGACAGCTGGTACTGACCATCTTTGTAGAATTCGGAGGAGGCGCAGTCCAGGGCCAGGGTCACGTCCTGGCCGAGCTTGTAACCGGCCTGCTCGACGGCTTCCTGAATGGCCGCAAGCGCCGCTTCGTTGGACGGCAGGTTAGGCGCGAAGCCACCTTCGTCACCCACGGCGGTGTTCAGCCCCTGCGCCTTCAGCACCTTTTTCAGGCTGTGGAAAATCTCGGCACCCACACGCAGCGCTTCGGCAAAGCTGCTGGTTGCCACCGGCTGCACCATGAATTCCTGGATATCAACGTTATTGTCAGCGTGCTCGCCACCGTTGAGGATGTTCATCATCGGTACCGGCATGGAGAACTGGCCGGACGTGCCATTGAGATCCGCAATGTGCTCATAAAGTGGCTTGCCCGCCGCCGTGGCTGCAGCTTTGGCCGCCGCCAGGGATACCGCCAGGATGGCGTTGGCGCCCAGGTTGGCCTTGTTGTCGGTGCCGTCCAGTTCCAGCATGAGCTGGTCCAGGCCGCGCTGATCGGCCGCATCCTTACCCAGCAGGGCATCACGGATCTGGCCGTTAATCGCATCAACCGCCTTGCGAACACCTTTGCCCAGATAGCGGGATTTGTCACCGTCACGCAGCTCCAGCGCTTCCCGGGAGCCGGTGGAGGCGCCGGACGGGGCACAGGCCCGGCCGAGGGTGCCGTCGTCCAGGACAACGTCGGCTTCTACCGTGGGGTTACCGCGGGAATCCAGAACCTCACGGCCTTTAATGTTGGCAATCTTGGTCATGCGAATAATTCTCCAGATGTTCGATGTCTAATCGTTTCTAATTTTGCGGATTATAGAGCAGGTAGGAGAGGGCTTTGCGAAACTGTGCAGAGCCAGGGATGGTGGAGCCCAGGCGTCACAGGGATGTGCCGCCAGGAGCGTGTTTCGCAAAGCCCTCTCCTACCTGCTCGTACTCCCAACCAAAAACAGACACCGCCAATCAGGCGGTGTCGATGGGTTTAAAACTTTTCACCAGGTCGTCCACGGCCTTCACCCGTTCCAGGAAGGGCTCGAGCTGGTTCAGGCGCAGGGCGCACGGTCCGTCACATTTAGCCTGATCCGGGTCCGGGTGGGCCTCGAGGAACAGACCGGCCAGGCCCTGGGACATACCCGCCAGGGCCAGGTCCGTCACCTGGGCACGGCGACCACCGGCAGAGTCCGCCCGGCCGCCCGGCATCTGCAGGGAATGGGTCACATCAAAGAACACCGGCACGTCCATCTGCTTCATGATCCCGAAGCCGAGCATGTCGACCACGAGATTATTGTAACCGAAGCTGCTGCCACGCTCGCAGAGGATCACCTTGTCATTGCCGGCTTCCTCGCACTTCTTGATGATGTGTTTCATTTCCTGGGGTGCCAGGAACTGGGCCTTCTTGATGTTGATCACCGCACCGGTCTGAGCCATGGCGACCACCAGATCGGTCTGCCGGCTCAGGAACGCCGGCAACTGGATGATGTCACACACCTCCGCAGCGGGCGCCGCCTGTTCCGGCTCGTGCACGTCGGAGATGATCGGCACATCAAACTGGCTCTTGATGTCCGCCAGGATCTGAAGGCCTTTTTCCAGGCCCGGCCCGCGAAAAGAATGAACCGATGAACGGTTGGCCTTGTCGAAGGAAGCCTTGAACACGTAGGGAATGCCCAGCCGGTTACAGACCTCCACGTATTTTTCCGCCACCTCGAAGGCCATATCCCGGGATTCCAGCACGTTCATGCCGCCAAAGAGCACAAACGGGCTGTCGTTGGCGATATCAATACCGGACACGTTCAGCTTGTTGCGCGCCATGATCAGGCTCCCTTCTTCTTGGCCAGGGCGGCTTCAACGAATCCCTTGAACAGCGGATGACCGTCCCGGGGCGTCGAGGTGAATTCCGGGTGGAACTGACAGGCAACGAACCAGGGATGATCCGGCGCTTCCACGACTTCCACCAGCTTGCCGTCCGAAGAACGACCCGCAATCTGCAGGCCAGCGTCTTTCAGGTTCGGCAGGAAATGGTTGTTCACTTCGTAGCGGTGGCGATGACGCTCGCGAATGGTCTTGCGGCCGTAGCAGTTGGCGATGGTGGAGCCTTCCGTCAGGACACAGTCCTGAGCCCCTAGGCGCATGGTGCCGCCCAGATCGGACTCTTCCGTACGCTCCTCACGCTCACCGCTGGCATCCAGCCACTCGGTGATCAGCCCCACAACCGGCGCCGGCGTGTGTTCACGGAACTCGGTGCTGTGGGCTCCGGTCAGACCCGCCACGTTGCGGGCATACTCGATAACCGCCACCTGCATGCCCAAGCAGATGCCCAAGTAAGGCACGTTGTTTTCCCGGGCGTACTGAACGGTGCGGATCTTGCCCTCGACACCCCGCTCGCCAAAGCCACCGGGCACCAGAATGGCGTCTGCCGATGCCAGAGCACCAACGCCATCCTGTTCGATGTCTTCGGAATCGATGTAATTGATCTTGACCTTGGTACGGGTCTTGATACCGGCGTGCAGCAGCGACTCGATCAGCGACTTGTAGGCGTCGAGCAGCTCCATGTATTTGCCGACCATGGCGATGGTGACTTCGTCGCCCGGGTTCATCAGCGCTTCGACCACGTCGTCCCACTCGCTCAGGTCCGCCGGATTGGCATCCAGGCTGAAGCGCTCGATCACCAGTTGATCCAGACCGTGCTCGTGCAGCATGCGCGGAATGGCATAGATGGACTTGGCGTCCTGCAGCGGAATGACCGCACGCTCTTCAACGTTGGTAAACAGAGCGATCTTGCGACGGGAGCTGGCATCCACCTCATGCTCGGAACGGCACAGCAGGATATCCGGCTGCAGGCCGATGGAGCGCATTTCCTTCACAGAATGCTGGGTCGGCTTGGTTTTGATCTCACCGGCCGTGGCGATGTAGGGAACCAGGGTGAGGTGCATGAACAGCGCACGCTGGGGGCCAACCTCCACCTTGAGCTGGCGGCAGGCTTCGAGGAACGGCAGGGATTCAATATCCCCCACAGTACCACCGACTTCCACCAGGGCGACATCGACGCCTGCGGCGCCTTCGACGACGCGACGTTTGATCTCGTCGGTGATGTGAGGAATGACCTGCACGGTACCGCCCAGGTAATCACCCCGGCGCTCCTTGCGGATCACTTCTTCGTATACACGGCCGGTGGTGAAGTTGTTGCGGCGGCTCATCCGGGTGCGGATGAAACGCTCATAATGGCCAAGGTCCAGGTCGGTCTCGGCGCCATCTTCGGTGACGAAAACCTCACCATGCTGGAACGGGCTCATGGTGCCCGGATCGACGTTGATGTAGGGGTCCAATTTGAGGATGGTGACCTTCAGGCCGCGCGCCTCCAGGATAGCGGCCAGCGATGCGGACGCTATACCTTTACCCAAAGAGGACACGACACCGCCGGTGACGAAAATATAACGCGTCATGCAGATTCCGTGATTGTCTGGTTCGGTGAAGGAGGGAGATTGTTCATCTCAAGATGGGACACCAGATTACCAGAAGGGTGGGTGCCACTCAATCAAATTCCCTCTCAACAACCAGCCGCCACCCGGCAGCCGGAGCGCTCCCCGAGTATCGTTCAGAACACCATAAATTACCAATGGCGACCAGCTCTCCGGCACCGGGCGCCCCCTCGTAAACCAGCGGCAACCGTGCCCTCTCCCACGGTGGCACGCCCTGTTCCTGCAGCCAGGTTTTAAGCGCTCTGGAAGGTCTCCCCGGGGACGGTTTCACCCGCTCACCGCCCTGCCTCGTAGATACCCTTATTGGCAAAACCGGGGTTTCCGGGCTAGCACCGTCTTCCATCGGCTCAAGCCGCAGAGTCCACGCCCCCCATCGCAATGGTTGTCCAGGCCTCAGCTCTGCCGGCCTGCCGGGCACGGTGACTTCGGGCACCAGATACAGCCGCCCACGATATCGTCGCAGGGTAAAGCCCTCCCCGCGGAGTTCCGGTGCACGGTCATCGGCAGCATCCAGCAATTCTGCCAGCACCTGCCTCCAGGAAGCCATAGAGGGCACTGGCCAGCCATTGTTTTCAATCCACCATCGGATCAGGTTGCGCTGCTCCATTTCGTCCAACTGCCGGAACCGATCGAGCCGGATGCGGCCCTGACCATCACCGCATTCCTGCCAGCGCAGTTCCGCCAGCCGACGATTAAGGCGCGCGCTATCCGCACAGGCCCCGGCACTGCGGGACATGCGTTTCAGAAGCTCCGGCCAGCGCTGCTTCAGGCCCGGCATGACCGAATGGCGCAGATAATTGCGGTCGTGAACCTCACTGCGGTTGCTGGCGTCCTCGATCCAGTCCAGCCCGATGTCTGCAGCAACCTGCTCCAGTCGCTCCCGACTGATATCCAGCCAGGGACGGAACAGCGATCCTTCTCCCAGAGGCCGATAAGCCGGCATGCCGGAGAGGCCATCAACACCGGAGCCACGCAGCAACCGGAACAGCACGGTTTCCGCCTGATCATCGGCATGGTGGGCCATCAGCAGCAGATCACCGGCCTGCAGGTGAGAACGGAACACTCGATAACGGGCGTCACGGGCAGCCTGCTCCAGCCCACCAGAGGCAGAACAGCCAACCGGCACATCCACCCGCTCGATAACAAGACGAACGCCCAGAGCCTGACAGACGGCACGACAGAACTGCTCGGTCTGTTCGTGGTCCGGCTGCAACTGGTGATTGATATGGAGTGCAGTGACACTGCCGTGACAGGCAGCGGCTACCCGCAAAAGCAGGGTCGAGTCCAGACCACCGCTAAAGGCGATCCAGACCCGGGAATGGTCGGGCAGTGCGGTTACCGGGCCCGACAGATCCGTCGGCCAGTCGGAACCCGGCGAGGGCTTATCGCCCTCCTTCATACCGGGTCAGGCGCTCATACCGGCGGGCAAGCAGCTCATCCCCGGACAGTTGCTCGAGTTCCTCGAGCCCCTTCACCAGGGTTTGTTTCAGGCGTTCCGCCATCTGGTCCGGGTCACGGTGAGCGCCACCCAGAGGTTCATCAACCACAGTATCGGCAACACCCAATTCTTTCAGGCGGCCGGCGGTCACACCCATCGCCTCCGCGGCCTGGGCTGCGTAATCGGCGCTTTTCCAGAGAATGGAGGCGCAGCCTTCCGGCGAGATCACCGCATAGGTGGAATACTGGAGCATGTTCAGCCGGTCGCCGACACCAATGGCCAGCGCCCCACCGGAACCGCCCTCACCGATGACATTGCAGATGATAGGAGTCTTCAGGCGGGACATGACCGCCAGGTTGAAGGCGATGGCTTCACTCTGGCCGCGCTCTTCCGCGCCGATACCCGGGTAGGCACCCGGCGTATCGATGAACGTGAAGATGGGCATATTGAAACGCTCGGCCATTTCCATCAGGCGCAGGGCCTTGCGGTAGCCTTCCGGCCGCGGCATGCCGAAATTGCGGCGGACCTTGTCCTTGACCTCACGCCCTTTCTGATGGCCAATCACCATCACCGGCTTATTGTTGAGACGGGCCGTGCCGCCGATGATGGCCAGATCATCAGAGTAGTGGCGGTCACCATGAAGTTCGTCAAAGTCCTCGAACATCATCTCGATGTAATCCCGAGTATAGGGGCGCCGGGGGTGCCGGGCCAGCCGCGCCACATCCCATGGCTTGAGATCCGAGAAGATGCTTTCGGTCAGGCTGACGCTCTTTTTCTTCAGGCGACTGATTTCATCTGTGATGTTGATGTCGGTGTCATTGCCAACCATGCGAAGCTCTTCAATCTTGGCTTCCAGGTCAGCGATCGGCTGTTCGAAATCCAGGTAATTAGGGTTCATGATGTTCCATCATTTCATTGCAAGGCAGGCACATAGCCCACCACATACAGAATTTGAATCAAAGATAACAGCGCTGCCACCGCAGCTAAAGCGGACAATGGTATAAGTTTTCCGCCCATCCATCCTGAAATGGCTCACAAGCCACCTAATCATAGACCAGTTCCACGGACTGGTCGCCTACCAGATGACGAAGCTCAAACAGCAGACTGTCATCCGGCTGCACACGCCATGACGGCCCCAGTTCGATCCTTGTACTGGCATCGGCGCTTCGGTAGTCGATCCAGACCGGGCTGCCCTCGCAACGGAACGGCTGCAGGGTGTCGCCCAACTTGTCCAGCAGGCCGTTCTGCAACTGGTCACTCTGAAGCGCCAGCCGGATACCGCGGCTGAACTGCTGGCGTGCTGTCGCCACATCCATTACCGAATTCACCCGCATTTTCATCTGGCCCGAGTAGTCGTCATGACTGACCTGCCCTTCCACCACAATGACCTGATCGGACTGCAGCAGTTCACGGTTTTCGAAAAACGTCTCCGAGAACAGGGTCGCCTCAATACGGGCACTTCGGTCGTCCAGTGTAATAAAACACATGGTGGAGCCGGTCCGGGTTTTCATCGTGCGCTGGGCCACCACCAGCCCGGCAACCCGCTGGGGCGACCGGGATGGTTTGAGGTCCGCGATGGAGGAGCGCACGAAGCGGCGCACTTCCTTTTCGTACTCGTCGAAAGGATGGCCGGTGAGGTACAGACCCAGGGTGTCCTTCTCCCCTTTCAGGCGCATTTTCTCGGGCCACTCCCGGACATTGGCCACATCCGCGTAGGGGTCTTCACCCTCGCCACCACCGGCGAGCATTTCCCCGAACATGTCCACCATGCCGGCGGCGTCGTTCCGGGACTGCTGGTCCGCCTGCTGAATGGCCTTGTCTATGCTGGCCATCAGTTGGGCCCGACCGGCACCAAGCTTGTCCAGGGCGCCGGACCGTATCAGGGCTTCCATCGCCCGCTTGTTGACTTTCTTCAGGTCCACCCGACGGCAGAAATCGAAGATATCCTCGAAGGGGCCGTCCTTCGCGGCGGCCACCACACTGTCAATGGGACCTTCCCCAAGGCCCTTGATGGCCCCGAGGCCATAGACGATCTGGCCTTCGTCGTTGACGGTAAAGGTGTAATCGGAACGGCTGACGTCCGGTACCAGCAACTCCAGCCCCATGCTCCGGCACTCTTCCACCAGGGTGACCACCTTGTCGGTGTTCTGCATATCGGCGGTCAGCACCGCGGCCATGAACTCCGCCGGGTAATGGGCCTTCAGCCAGAGGGTCTGGTAGGACACCAGGGCATAGGCCGCCGAGTGGGATTTGTTGAAGCCGTAACCGGCGAATTTCTCCACCAGGTCGAAGATGTTTTCCGCCAGCGTTTTGTCGATGCCGTTGTTCTCACAACCGTCCAGGAAGATGGCTTTCTGCTTGGCCATTTCCTCCGGTTTTTTCTTACCCATGGCCCGGCGCAGCATGTCCGCACCACCGAGGGTATAACCGGCCATCACCTGGGCGATCTGCATGACCTGCTCCTGGTAAAGGATAACCCCGTAGGTGGGCTCCAGAACCGGCTTCAGGCCTTCGTACTGATAATCCGGGTGCGGGAACGACATGGGTTGCCGGCCATGTTTCCGGTCAATGAAGTCGTCCACCATGCCCGACTGCAGCGGACCGGGACGGAACAGGGCCACCAGAGCGATCATGTCTTCCAGGGAGTCCGGCTGCAGGCGGCGAATCAGGTCTTTCATGCCCCGGGA
Source organism: Marinobacter oulmenensis (assembly GCF_014201735.1). Classification (GTDB taxonomy): domain Bacteria; phylum Pseudomonadota; class Gammaproteobacteria; order Pseudomonadales; family Oleiphilaceae; genus Marinobacter; species Marinobacter oulmenensis. The sequence continues at coordinate 77,199 of NZ_JACHFE010000011.1, forward strand.
TTCAAGCTGGAATACGGCGGTGGTTTCCGCTTTCTTGAGCATGTCGAAGGACGGCTTGTCATCCAGCGGGATGGTGTTGATGTCCAGTTCGTCTTCCCCGCGTTTCTGTCGGCGGGGATTGATCATGTTCAGGGCCCACTTGATGATGGTCAGGGTCCGCAGGCCCAGAAAGTCGAACTTCACCAGGCCAGCGTCTTCCACATCACCCTTGTCGAACTGGGTCACCAGGCTGCCGCCTTCGTCGTCGCAGTACAGCGGCGAGAAGTCGGTGATCTTGGTGGGGGCTATTACCACACCCCCGGCGTGCTTGCCGGCGTTCCGGCAGACACCTTCCAGCTTGAGCGCCATTTCCCAGATTTCCTGGGCTTCCTCGTCCTGGTCCAGAAAGTCCTTGAGCTGGGGCTCCTGTTCGATGGCTTTGTCCAGGGTCATGCCCGGTTCAAACGGGATTAGCTTGGACAGCTTGTCCGCCAGCCCGTAGGACTTGCCCTGCACCCGGGCTACATCCCGCACCACCGCCTTGGCGGCCATGGTGCCGAAGGTAATGATCTGGGACACCGCAGCCCGGCCATACTTCTCGGCCGTGTATTCAATGACCCGGTCCCGGCCTTCCATGCAGAAGTCCACGTCGAAGTCGGGCATGGATACCCGCTCCGGGTTCAGGAAGCGCTCGAACAGCAGGTCATAGCCGAGCGGGTCCAGATCGGTAATCAGCAGTGCGTAGGCTACCAGGGACCCGGCACCGGACCCCCGGCCCGGCCCCACCGGGACGCCGTTGTTCTTGGCCCACTTGATGAAGTCCATCACGATCAGGAAGTAACCGGGGAACCCCATCTGGATGATGATATCCAGCTCGAAGTTGAGCCGTTTGTAATAGGCCGCCCGCTTCTCCTCGTACTCTGGATCGTCCTTGCTCAGTATCTTTTTCAGGCGCTCTTCGAGCCCTTCCTCCGAGGCATGACGGAAGTATTCATCCATGGTCATGCCTTCGGGAATCGGGTAATTGGGCAGGAAGTACTCGCCCATGCGCACCTTGACCGAACAACGACGCGCGATCTCGACGGTGTTCTCGACCGCTTCCGGGATGTCGGAGAAGAGTTCGATCATCTCCTCTGGGCTGCGCAGGTATTGCTGGTCACTGAACCGGCGCTCACGACGGGGATCGTCCAGGGTCCGGCTTTCGCCGATACAGACCCGGGCCTCATGGGCCTCAAAATCCTCCGCCTCCAGGAAGTGGACATCGTTGGTGGCAACGACCGGCAGCCCAAGCTCGCCAGCCAGCTCCACACTCAGATGCAGACAGTCTTCGTCTCCGGGCCGCCCCGTACGCTGGAGTTCCAGATAAAAGCTGTCGGGATAGAGCGACCGCCAGTACTCCGCCCGTTCCCGAGCCAGCTCTGTCTTGCCCGCCAGCAACGCCTTGCCGACATCGCCCTGCTTGGCACCCGACAGCACCACCAGCCCCTGGGCGCGGGATTCCAGCCACGAACGCTGGATAATGGGCAGGCCGTGCTCCTGGCCGTCGGTGTAACCCAACGAGATGATTTCCGTGAGGTTCAGATAACCATCGTTGTTGCGGGCCAGCAGCGTCAGCCGGAACGGATTATCCGGTTCGTCCGGATTTTCCAGCCAGATATCGGCACCAATAATGGGTTTGACGCCGGCACCCAGCGCCGCCTTATAGAAACGGACCAACGAGCACATATTGGATTGCTCGGTCAGGCCAACAGCGGGCATGCCCAGCTCGGCAACGCGACCGATCAGGGGCTTCACCCTGACCAGCCCATCCACCATGGAATACTCGGAGTGCACGCGTAGATGTACGAAGGTTTGCGCCATAAGTCGAGGCTGATTCCTGTTTGTCTTCAGTTCTTGCTATCCGATCCGCGAATCAGTGTCCGGATACCTTCTTCGGTTTGCGGCCCGAGACGGACCTCCTGCAACTCACCCTCCGGGGTCACAACATAGGTGGTGGGCAGCCCGTCCGGCGATTGCCAACCCAGTTCCCCCGCCGGATCCTGGGCTAACAGATCAAACTCAATGCCCATCCGGTCCCCCAACTGCGCAAGGGCCTCATCGGAGATGCCGTCAAAATTGACGCCAAGGACCGTAATATCACTTGCCTGATCCACACGATTAAGCTCGGGAATCTCTTCCAGGCAGGGCTTACACCATTCGGCCCAGTAGTTGACCAGCACCCACTGCCCGCGCAGGCTCTGCCATTCCAGTTCCTGCCCGCCAGCACGTTCAAACGTCTGGGGCTCGCAGGCGGAAAGCAGGCCGGCAAGTACCGCCATGATGACACTCCGGCCGGCTATTCGACCCGGGGAGACAGGGTACTGCACAATGCCACCTCCTGTTAGACTACCGTCTTTTAAAACCGAGCCACACAACAGAGGCTAACAGACCCAACGATGACGGAAGCCACTCGCATTTACCACAACCCGCGCTGCTCAAAATCCCGCCAGACCCTGGAACTGCTGACCGACCGGGGAATTGATCCGGAGATTATACGCTACCTGGAAACCCCACCGACAGAGCAGCAGCTCAGTGAAATTCTGGAGATGCTTGGTTGCCAGCCCCGGGAACTGATGCGCATAAAGGAAAAAGAATACCGGGAGCAGGGGCTCGACAACCCCGAGTTGGGCCGCGAGGAACTGATCCGGGCCATGGTGGCCACACCCAAGCTGATCGAGCGTCCGATTGTCGTCAACAATGGCAGAGCCGCCGTGGGCCGGCCACCGGAAAACGTACTGGCCATCCTCTGAAGCCCACGCCAGCCGATAACAACAGGACAGATCCCCAATGCTACGCAACGACAAAGCCCGGATGACCGCCCGACTGACCATTGCCGCTTACCTGGCGGTGGTGGTCACCCTGGTGGCCACCACCTTTCTGCCTGCGCCGATTGAGGGCGTTTCCATCCCCCTCATGCTGAGCGTCAAACTGATACCGCTGCTGGCCTTCGCCCTGCCGGTCTTCCGGGGTAACAACAAGGGCTACATCTGGCTGGCCTTTGTGGTGATTTTCTACTTCACTCAGGCGGTGGTGTCGGCCTGGCTGAGCCAGGGCGCCACCGGCCCGGTGTTGCTGACCATTTTCACCTTCCTGCTGTTTACCTTCGCCATGGCTCACCTGAAGGTGAACCGCGCGCCCGCGGCCTGAGCCTCAGGCGCCCGGGCGCAGCCCGCACTGCCCCAGAAGTTGCTGCCAGGCCCGGGTATGCCGGGCCATGGCTTCATCCAGTTGTTGCCAGAGACTGTTTTCCCCTCTGCTTGCCAGGTGTCGCTGATACCAACTCAGAAAGGTCTCTGGCATCACCCCGGACTGCTGTGCGGCCAGCTCCGCAAGCGGCTCAATCAGCATCTGCCGGGCACGGCTGACATCACTCATGTAAGGCTGGATCTGGCCGATGTAGACCTTGAGAAAGAAGCTGTGAACGATGTCGGACTGATTGTTACGCTGCCCGTTCAGGCACAGCGGCCGGTCGTCCAGACGGGTTTCAATGATCGCCGTGCCTGACCGCAGTGTGGCGATGAGCAATCGGGCGCTGTTGATCAACTGTCCGCCCCGGAACTCCGCCTGCCAGCGCTGCTGGATCTTGCCCAGCGACTGCAGAGGAACATCCAGTCTCTGTTGATTGAGTTGTGCGGTAATACGGTTCAACTGATCCAGATCCAGGGACAGATCGGAGACAGCCGCCGGCCCGGCGCCCACCGGGTAATCGCCCTTGGAAAGCGTCAGCAGGGTTTCCACCTCTTCGGTCCCCCAGGTGGCATTCCACACCGCAAGAGGCAGGCTCTGCCGCTTGCTGTCAATGGCGGCCCGGAGCGTTTCCGACAGCTCCTCATCCTCTATTTCCGGCAGGCAGTCCTCGCCAGCCTGGATGAAGCGGACCTCATACCTGAGCCGGTTGATCGGCTGCATCACCCGGCCCATGATCGACGCTTTTTCGCCAACCACGTACTGAAGCTCACAACCATAAAGGGACAGGAAATCGAGCATGCCCATCTGCAGTTCGGGCATCGCCAGAACCCGCTCCCGTCGACGAGGCAAAGCCGAGGCAGACGGCGGCGCCACCCTGTCGGGGCTGTCGACTTCCAGCACCCGGGCCAGACGCTCAAGATACTCATCGGACAGGGAATCGGTGCTGGCAAAGGGTTCGCACCCGGCAGGAAGTACCAGCACACAAACCACCAACAGCAACCGACCGATCATGGCTTCACCTCGCTGCCGTCGCTATCGGGCCAGACACTAGTGACCGCCGTGGATCTCCCGGTTACGCTGCTTGTCACGATCCCCTTTGCGCACCATGACGTACACCGCGCCGGTTCCACCGTGGTGCTTCTGGGCGGAATGAAAGGCCAGCACGCTGTCCAGTTCCGGCAGCCACTTGGCAAGATGGCTTTTGATCTGGGCGATGCCATCGGGGTTCCGTTCGCCCTTGCCATGCAGAATAATGACGGACCGCAGGCCATAACGCACACAGTCATTGATGAAACTGAAGACCTCCCGCCGGGCCTCCTCGACCGTCATCCGGTGCAGGTCCAGACGGGCCTCGATGGCATAATGCCCCAAGCGCAGCTTCTTGAAGACACCGTGCTGCACGCCCGGCCGCTGCCAGCTCAGGACGTCCCGGGCGGTCAGCGGCTCAACCATGCTGGAGGTCAGCGGGTTATTGTCACGAACCGGCATATCAACAGCCGCCCGCTGACGCTCCAGGTGACCAGGTGTCAGTTCTTTTGGCGTCGTGGTTTCGGCCCGATTGGCTTTGCGGATGCGCCGGACGTCCTTCATCTCTTCCAGAAACGCCAGGCGCTCGTCTTTACTGGTCATGACACAAATTGATTCCGGATTGACAGGTATCAGAACTCTAACACCGCCCGAGATTACCATAAAGGCGGGCAACCGCCCGGCCCTGCGACCAAAATCGTAGGGCCAAGCTCGCGTCCGGTGGACTAAACTCCGACCGGATAACAATAATGAAAGAGCGCCGGCAAGTACCGCCCCGCTCCCCCGACAGCATGGACTTCGTTATGGCCGCAGCATCCCAGGACAGCACCCGCCCGCAGAATACCCGTGCCATCATGTCATTCCTGCGCGAGCACGCGCCCTTCTCCAACATGGATGACAATCACCTTGCTCACTTTGCCGAGCATGCAACGCTGCGTTTTTACGCCGATGGCGATGAGGTACTGAAACCCGACGACGGGCCCGTCAAACGGTTTTACGTGGTCAAACAGGGACGGATCAAGGGCGAGCGCCATAACGAAAAAGAAGACCGGGCCGAGACCACGTTCTCGATCACCCAGGGTGAGTGCTTCCCCCTGGCCGCACTGATCAGCGAACGCCCCACCCGGACCCTGCACAGGGCCTCTGGAGACACCTTCTGCCTGAGTATCGAGCATGAGGCTTTTGTTACCCTGTTTTCCGAAAGCGACACCTTCCGGGATTTCTGCCTGCGCGGGGTCAGCAGCCTGCTGGATCAGGTCAACCAGCGCATCCAGTCCAATGCCATGGCGTCCATCGGCTCCAACAACCGACTGGACACGCCGCTGGAACGATATGCTCTGCGCAATCCCATCGTCTGCTCCCCGGACCTGCCGGTGCGCAAGGCCGTGGCCCGCATGCACGAGAACGACGTGGGCAGCATGATTATCACCGATGACAATCGCCGCCCCACCGGCATTTTCACCCTGCGGGACCTGCGCACCATGATTGCCGAGGGCAAAGGCCCCCTGGACACACCAATCCGGCAGATCATGACCCCAGACCCGATGCGCCTACCTGCCACTGCGGATGCCTTCGAGGCAGCCATGCTCATGGCGGAACACCACTTCGCCCACATCTGCGTGGTGGATGACGATGACAAACTGATCGGGGTGATCTCGGAGAGCGACCTGTTCTCCCTGCAGCGGGTGGACCTGGTCAACCTGGCACGCACCATCGGTACCGCCACACATCTTCGCACCCTGGTCAGCCTGCGGACCAACGTATCCCGGCTGGTGGACACCATGCTCGCCCACGGTGCCGACTCCGGCCAGGTGGTCAAGATCATCACCACCCTGAACGATGTCACCGTCCGCCGGGTACTGGAACTCAACCTCAGGAAAAACGACCCGGGCATTCCCTTTACCTGGCTGACGTTTGGCAGCGAAGGCCGTCAGGAACAGACACTGTTGACCGACCAGGACAACGGCATCCTGTTTGAAACGCCCGAAGGCATGACCGAGGAACAGGTCCGGGAAAAACTCCTGCCCTTTGCCCGCAAGGTCAATGACGACCTTGCCGAATGCGGGTTTACCCTGTGCAAGGGCAATATCATGGCCAGCAACCCCAAACTCTGCCTGAGCGTACGCGAATGGGACGACTGGTTCGTGCGCTTTATCGACGCGTCGACCCCCCAGAATCTCGTGTACTCTTCGATTTTCCTGGATATGCGCGCGGTGTTCGGCCCCACCGAACCCTTGCACCGTTTGCTCGAGCATGTGCTGGAGCGAATCCGGAAAAACGCGCTCTTCCAGAAGATGCTGGCGGGCAACGCGTTTCAGCGCAAACCGCCACTGACCATGTTCAACGGTTTCCGCTATCTCAACGACGAGAAGAAGCACGCACTGGACCTCAAACGCCAGGGGCTTGCCCCCTTTGTCGAGTCAGTGCGGGTGTTTGCGCTGGCCAATGGCGTGGAACAGGCCAATACGCTGGAGCGGATGGACGCGCTGGCCCGGAAAGGCGTGTTCGATGCCAAAGATGCCAACGCCTGGAAAGAAGCCTACAGCCTGATCCAGGCAATTCGCATGCGGGCCCACCAGGAGATGCTTAACCGGGGCGAGGAACTGACCAATTACATTGACCCCGACGACCTGAACCCCCTGGACAAGCGAATTCTCCGGGAATCTTTCCGCCAGGCGCAGCGACTTCAGCAAAAGCTCGAAGTGACTTACCAACTCTAGGCTGACTAACGCACCATGTTCGACTCTATTAAACAGTGGCTTGCAGAGCGCAAAGGAACAGCCGTTGGCGATCACGACACCTCGAACCTGCCGACACCCAAGACGGCCGGCGACCAGTTGCTATCCAGCTCCCGCCTGATTGTTCTTGACCTTGAAACCACCGGACTCAATCCGGCCAAGGATCAGGTCATTGCCATCGGCGCTGTGGCCATTGAGTCCGGGGTGATTCATCTGGACGACCAGTTCGACCTTATCCTGCGCCGGCCCGACCTGGACATCCGGGAAACGGTACTGATCCATGGCATCGGCCCCGAGGCCCTGACCCAGGGTCACGAAACCGAGGATGCCCTACTGCACCTGCTGGACTGGATGAACGGGGACCCGGTACTGGCCTATCACTCGGCGTTCGACCAGAAATTTCTGGAAAAAGCGCTGAAAACCCAGTTGGGTTACACCACCGGCCATCTGTGGATGGATGTGGCCGAGCTGATGCCGGCGTTTTTCCCGGATGCCAACACCAAGGGCAAGAGCCTGGACCACTGGGCGGATTACTTCGCACTGGAAGTGAGCGAGCGCCACCACGCCGCCGCCGACGCCCTGGTCACCGCAGAACTGACGCTGATCGCCCTGAACAAGGCCAGGAAAACCGGCGTCAACACTCTCCGGGAACTTACCGAAAAGCTGCATTACCAGCGCCGCTTACAAAGCATGCACCGATACTGAGCATGTTTGTCTCGGTTACCTCTTATTGATATTTTCGGCGGCAAGTGACTGACACTTAGACCATTTGCCAATATCTATAAATTCACCCACCAGTAAAGTCAGAGGAGACAACTAGTCGGAGAAGAACTACATGAATAATAAATTCTCTATCCGCAGTACCTCACCCAAAATTCACCCAACCTCCACAACAACAACACAGGAGTGATTGTATGTCAGGTCATAGCTACGACGCTGAAAACTACTGGAAGGCGAATCTACGCCTTATCTTCGGTAGCCTGATCGTATGGGCCCTGGTTTCCTATGGCTTTGCGATTCTGCTCCGCCCCATGCTCGCGGGAATTCCGGTTGGTGGCACTGATCTGGGCTTCTGGTTTGCCCAGCAAGGCTCCATCCTGACGTTCATTGTTCTGATCTTCCACTACGCGTGGCGCATGAACAAGATCGACGAAAAATTCGGCGTGCACGAGGAGTAAGAACCGATGAGCCAATTTGCGATTAACATCCTATTTGTAGGGGGCTCGTTCCTCCTCTATATCGTGATTGCTATCTGGGCGAAAGCCGGTAGCACCAGCGATTTCTACGTGGCCGGCGGTGGTGTTCACCCGATCACCAACGGCGCGGCTATCGGTGCCGACTGGATGTCAGCGGCGTCGTTTATCTCCATGGCGGGTCTGATTGCCGCCGGTGGCTATTCCAACTCTACCTTCCTCATGGGGTGGACAGGCGGTTACGTACTGCTGGCCATGCTGCTGGCTCCGTATCTGCGGAAGTTCGGCAAGTTCACGGTGCCCGAGTTCATCGGGGACCGCTACTACAGTGACAACGCCCGGCTGGTGGCGGTTATCTGCCTGATTGTGGCCTCTGTCACCTACGTTATCGGCCAGATGGCTGGTGCCGGTGTTGCCTTCTCCCGCTTCCTGGAAGTGGATTCCACCATGGGCCTGATGATCGCTGCAGTTGTGGTATTCCTGTACGCCGTTCTCGGGGGCATGAAGGGCATCACCTACACCCAGGTGGCCCAGTACTGCGTACTGATCGTTGCCTACACCATTCCGGCGGTGTTCATCTCCCTGCAACTGACCGGCAACCCGATCCCGGGCCTGGGCATGTTCTCCACTCACACCGAGTCCGGCATGCCGCTGCTGACCAAGCTGAACCAGGTCATCACCGATCTCGGCTTTAACGAGTACACCGCGGACGTGGACAATAAACTGAACATGGTTCTGTTTACCCTGTCCCTGATGATCGGTACGGCAGGCCTGCCGCACGTAATCATCCGCTTCTTCACCGTTCCCAAGGTGGCTGACGCACGCTGGTCCGGCGGCTGGGCTCTGGTCTTCATCGCCCTGCTGTACCTGACCGCTCCGGCTGTTGCTTCCATGGCCCGTCTGAACCTGATGACCACCATCTACCCGGACGGTACCGACGCAGCGCCGATCCTCTATGAAGATCGTCCGAACTGGGTCAAGGAATGGGAAATCACTGGCCTTATCCAGTATGAGGACAAAAACAGCGATGGTCGCATCCAGCTGTACAACGACTCCGAGGCGTTCCAGTCTGAAGCTCAGGCGCGCGGCTGGGAAGGCAACGAGCTGGTTGTTAACCGGGACATCCTGGTGCTGGCCAACCCGGAAATCGCCAACCTGCCCGGCTGGGTTATCGGTCTGATCGCCGCGGGTGGTCTGGCTGCAGCCCTGTCGACTGCAGCGGGTCTGTTGCTGGCGATCTCCTCGGCGGTCAGTCACGACCTTATCAAGGGGCGCATCAACCCCAACATCTCGGATAAGGGCGAGCTGCTGGCTGCCCGGATCTCCATGGCGGTTGCCATCGTGGTCGCGACCTATCTGGGCGCCAACCCTCCAGGTTTCGCAGCCCAGGTGGTGGCACTGGCCTTCGGTATCGCTGCCGCGTCCCTGTTCCCGGTTCTGATGATGGGTATCTTCTCGAAGCGGGTTAATAATGTGGGCGCCATCAGCGGCATGCTGGCCGGTCTGACCTTCACCCTGGTGTACATTTTCGTGTACAAGGGCTGGCTGTTCATCCCGGGTACCAACAACCTGGCGGACACCCCGGAAAACTGGGTACTGGGTATTTCCCCGCTGTCCATCGGTGCCGTTGGTGCTGTCGTGAACTTTGCGGTAGCCTTTGCAGTGTCCAAGTCGACTGCAGAGCCGCCCGCAGAAATCCAGGAGCTGGTTGAAAGCGTCCGTTACCCGCGCGGTGCCGGATCTGCGTCCGACCATTAACCTGAGAGAACGCCTGATTCATTGCTCAGCAATGAAAGGTTGAACCGGACGGGCTTCCTCCTCGAGGGAGCCCGTTCTTTTTTAAGGAAACCGCTGTATGTTCTGGACTTTTGTTGCCACTGTTTTCTGCGGCCTGGGTGCCGCCGGAATCGCACTGGGCATCCGCACCGCCACTGCCAAAAAGGCCCCGAGATGGATCATTCCAGTCTTCGCCGGCGCTGGCATGCTGGGCTATCTGGTGTATGGCGAATACACCTGGTTTGAACACAAGCAGTCGCTACTGCCCGAGGAAGCGGTCATTGTCAGCACCGAGCAGGAAAAGATCTTTTTCCGCCCTTGGACCTTCGTCTTCCCATACGTAACGGCTTTCTCGGCTGTGGACGTCAACAGCGTCAACTGGAACCCGGACAACCCGGATGTCGCCCGCTTCACGCTCTATCGCTTTGAACAGACGGTGACCGATTCGGTCTCACATCGGGTGCACATCATCAATTGCCCGAAGCGACAGCTTGTGCCCCTGGATTCCGAAGGCACACCGCGCGTCGACAACATGAAAGTGCTGGACAGTGCTGACCCACTGTTCAAGACTGTCTGCCAATCCTGAAACGGCGAGACGGATAACCGCGAGACATGATTAGCGCCTGGCTGCTGGTATTAATCTCGATCACCTACATTTCACTGTTGTTCTTCATAGCTTGGGCGGGCGATCGCCACCCCGGGCTCTACCGCCGAAGAATCGCCCGAACTCACATCTACGGCCTGTCACTGGCCGTCTACTTCACCTCCTGGACCTTTTATGGCGCCGTCGGGCGGGCCTCCCAGGAGGGTTTTGCCTTTCTGCCGATCTATCTCGGCCCGCTACTGGCGTTTCTGTTTTTCGCGCCCCTGCTCCGGCGAATCATTTACATCAGCAAGCGCAACAACAGCACATCCATCGCGGATTTCATTGCCTCGCGCTATGGCAAATCCCAGTTGCTGGCGGCCATGGTGGCGGTTTTCGCCCTTATCGGCAGCGTCCCCTACATCGCGCTTCAGTTGAAGGCCATCGCGCTGGGCTTCAACGTGCTCTCCAGTACCGGCGACAGCTATCAGGAACTGAGCAGCGCGGCCTGGAACGATTCCGCCTGGTATATCACCCTCGCCCTGGCGGCGTTCACGGTGCTTTTTGGCACCCGCCACCTGGAGTCCACCGAACATCACCGGGGCATGATCCAGGCCGTCGCCTTTGAATCACTGATCAAACTGATCGCCTTTGTCGCCGTTGGCCTGTTTGTCGGCTACGGCCTGTTCAACGGCTTTGGCGACCTGTTTTCCCGTGCGGTTGAAGCGGACCTTCTGGGCACACTGACGACCGGTTCCCTGGAGGCGCCGGCATTCATTACACAGACACTGATCGCCATGCTCGCCATTGTCTGCCTGCCACGACAGTTCCACGTTATGGTGGTCGAGAACAGCGACCACCGGGATTTCCAGGTGGCCCGCTGGGCCATGCCCATCTACCTGGTCATTGCCAGTGCCTTCGTTATCCCTATCGCTGCCGCCGGCCTGTTGACGCCGGAACTGGCGGACACGGATCCGGACATCATCATCCTTCAGTTGCCGATACAGGCCGGCGAACAGTGGCTTGCGGTCCTGGCCTTCCTGGGTGGCGGCTCAGCCGCTGCCGCGATGGTGATTGTCTGCGCCGTGGCCATTGCCACAATGATCAGTAACGAAATCATCATGCCTGGCCTGCTGCGCTTTTTCCGCCCCGGCATGAACCGGCGGGGCAACCTGAGCTTCCTGCTGCTAACCATCCGCCGGGGCGCCATCTTCGTGGTGCTGCTGACCGCCTATGGCTTTTATCGGATGGCAGGCGCCGACTACAGCCTGACCGCCTTCGGCCTGTTGTCCTTTGCTGCGGCAGCCCAGTTCGGCCCGGCTCTGGTCGGTGGCATCCTCTGGCGCGACGGCAACTTCATGGGCGCCGTCTGGGGGCTGGGCCTCGGCTTCCTGATGTGGTGCTACACCCTGTTACTGCCGGCACTGGTCTCAACCGGGTGGATTCCGGACACCCTGATCGAACAGGGACTGTTTGGCTGGACATGGACCCGCCCCACAGCGCTGTTCGGCTCCGAGCTGGATCAGGTCAGCCATGGCATTCTCTGGAGCCTCGGCGTGAACACCGCCGCCTATATTCTTCTCTCCCTGGTGACACGTCAGCGGATTCGCGAAAAGATCCAGGTCGCGGCGTTTTTCCACGACACTCATCCCAGGGGAGACAACACCCAGCACCAGGGATGGCAGGGCCAGGTCCTGACGTCTGACCTGCAGGCTCTGACGGACCGCTTCATGGGCGACGAGCGGTCCAAGAGTGTGTTTCGAAACTACGAACGACGCAATGCCACCCGGGTCTATCCACATCGGCCAGCTTCCACCCATCTGATGAAGTATGTGGAACGCCAACTGGCTTCGGTGATCGGCGCCTCCACAGCACGGGTGGTTCTGGAGTCCACACTCACCGGCCGGGACATGCAGATCGAGGACGTCGTCAGCATCGTTGACGAAGCCTCCCAGGCCATGACCTTCAGCCGGGAGTTACTGCAGTCCGCCATTGAAAACATCAGCCTCGGCGTCTCCGTGGTGAACCCGCAACAGCAGCTGGTGGTCTGGAACCACCGGTATCTGGAACTGTTCAATTACCCGAAGGGCTACGTCCGGGTTGGACGGCCCGTTCAGGACCTGATGCGCTACAACCTCACCAGCGCCAACGTGGCGGCCCGGAGAATTGATGAAATCATCCAGGACCGCTGCGACAAAATGCGCCAGGGTGAGCCCATGTCCTACGAGCGCCAACGGCCGGACGGCACCGTTGTGCGGGTGGACGGCAGCCCGATCCCCGGAGGCGGCTATGTCACCACCTATCAGGACATCACCGCCATGCGACGGACCGAGCAGGCGCTGAAGGAGACCAACACCTACCTGGAGCAGCGAGTCAGGGAGCGGACCCAGGAGTTACAGGTCATCAACGAGCAGATGCTCAAGGCCAAGTCCGTGGCTGAACAGGCGAACCAGAGCAAGACCCGCTTTCTCGCCTCAGCCAGCCATGACCTGCTGCAACCGTTGAACGCGGCACGACTGTTTACTTCCGCCCTGACCGGCAAGGTCGCAGAAGGCGAAACCCGGGAACTGGTTGAACACATCGATAGCTCCCTGGGCGCCGCCGAGGAAATCATCAGCACCCTGCTGGATATATCGAAACTGGACGCAGGGGCTCTGGAGGCGGACATCAGCGCCTTCGCCATCAACGACCTGCTCCGGCACCTGGCCACAGAATTCTCGGCAATTGCCAAGGACCAGAACCTTGAGCTCCATGTGGTGCCCTGCTCGGCCTGGGTCAGCTCCGACGCCAAGCTGCTCCGCCGGGTCATCCAGAACTTTCTGTCCAACGCCATCCGGTATACCGAAAGTGGCCGGATTCTGATGGGATGCCGCCGCCTGAAGGGGTATATCCGCATTGAGGTCTGGGATACCGGGCCAGGCATGTCAGAAGACCAACTGGCGCATATCTTTGAAGAGTTCCGGCGATTCCAGCACGGCAAGGACAACAAAGGCCTGGGCCTTGGCCTTGCCATCGTTGAACGGATCAGCGGCATGCTCAACCACCCGGTCAGCGTCCACTCCGCCCAGGGCAAAGGCAGCACGTTCGGCATCACCGTCCCCATTGCCCAGGCCAGCAAAATCCCGTCCGCCTCGTCGCAGACGACCGCAGCATCCCGGCGGGTTTCCAGCCTTGGCGGTTTGAAGGTACTGTGCATCGATAACGATGCAGCGATACTGCAGGGCATGGTGGCGCTTCTGGGCAACTGGAAGTGCGACGTCACCGCAGCGGAAAGCCTGGAGGATGCCCTGGAAAAGCTCGATGGGGAACCACCGGACATCATCCTGGCAGACTATCAACTGGATGATAACCGCAACGGACTGGACGCCATGGACAGTATCCGCAACACTCTGGGTACCGGGATTCCCGGCATACTCATTACCGGGTATATGGCACCGGAAGTCCGGGAAGACGCCATCGACCGTGGCTACCAGATACTCTATAAACCGGTAAAACCCGCCGCTCTGCGGGCTCTGGTCAATAAACAACTGAAACAGACGCGCTCATGAATCAATCCGATCAGAAAGAACTGGCCAATCCGTTCCGAAAGCTCAACTTTCTGGTAGTGGACGACTTCGAGAACTTCCGTCTGTCCATGCGCCAGATGCTCAGGAGCTGTGGTGCCGACAAAATTGAACTGGTCGCCCACGCAACGCCGGCCATCCAGTACTGCGCCTACAACCATGTTGACGTTGTTCTCTGCGACTACAATCTGGGAGAAGGCAAAAACGGACAGAATATTCTCGAAGAACTCCGTTACCGGAAGCTGTTGAAACACTCCTCGCTGTTCCTGATGGTCACCGCGGAAACTTCCAAGGAAATGGTTATGGGCGCCCGCGAGTATCAACCGGACGCCTACCTGACCAAGCCCATCAACAGGGCCGTTCTGGAAAAGCGCCTGGGCGCCCTGATTCGCCAGCGTAACGCCCTGCTTCCAATCACCCGGGAAATCGACCGGGAAAACTACCCCGAGGCCATTTCCCTTTGCCTGGATATGCTTCCGAAGCAGCCACGTTACAAAACCTGGCTGATGAAGACCCTCGGTGAGCTCTATTATCAGGTCGGAGACATGGCTCATGCCCAGAAGGTGTACGATGAAGTTCTTGGCCAGCGGGAGCTTTCCTGGGCACGTCTCGGTCGCTGCCGGGTACTGGCAGCCAATCAGAAAGAAGACCAGGCGATCGCAGAGCTGAAAACACTGATCGAAAAGCACCCTGATTACATGGAGGCCTACGATCTCCTGGCTCAGGTAATGGAAACACAGGGCAAAACCCAGCCAGCCCAGCAGGTGCTGGAGCGTGCCTCACGACATTCACCGAATGCCCTGCTTCGCCATAAGCATCTGGCCGAGCTGGCCGACGCCAATCAGGATATCGACACCGCCTCGGAAGCCTGGCGGCAGACGGTCTCCCTGGGCAGTTATTCAGTCCACGACCACCAGGATCACTATCTGGCACTGGCTCAAAGCCTTTCAGACCTCAGTGAGGGCGATACCGGCGATCAAGGCGCCAGCAAAGCGAACGAAGCGTTCAACATTCTCTCAAAAATGGAAAAACGCTTTCCCGACGATGAGCAGCTGCCGTTGAAAAGCCGGATTGTTCAATGCCGTCTTCATGCCGGCCAGGGCCATCAGGCAAAAGCCGAAAAGCTTTTGAATGAGCTCTCCTCCGAGATAGACGAACTGCCGGAACTGGGTGCCGATCTCGGCCTTGATTATGCCAAGACCCTGTTCCGGATGGGGCGGGACCAACAGGCCAAGGAACTGCTCGGCCAGTTGGCATCCCAGTATGAGGATGACAACAGCATCCTGCAGAAAATTGAGGGGCTTCTTGATGAACCCGTCGGCTTCCGCCAGAAAATCGAAGCCCGTGGATTCAACCAGGAAGGCATCAAGGCTTTCGAAGCCGGCGACCTGCACGCAGCGGTTACTGCCTTTAACCAGGCCCTGAACATTGTCCCGGACCACGCGGCCCTGAACCTCAACCTTGTCCAGGTATTGCTCAAACAGTATGAGCAGCAACCGGAGAACCGCTCGCTGCTCGATACCTGCCAGAAGCGCCTGGCACGCCTGGAATCCCTGCCGGAGCAGCACCGTCAATACCGCAGGTATCAGGCTCTGAGCCGGAAACTGAAAGGACTGATGACATGACCGACAACATCGACTTCTCGACCGTGCTGGCGTCCGCTGTGCACGACATGAAGAACTCCCTGGGCATGCTCATCAACAGCATTGACGAACTCCGCTCAGAGCACGGCCAGGCCCTCTCCGCGGACCACAAGTTCAATATGCTTCAGTACGAAGCCGAACGCATGCATAACGATCTCATCCAGTTGCTGGGGATCTACCGCATGGGACAGGATAACCTGTCGGTGGACGTGGACGAGCACTTTGTGCCGGACTTCCTCTCGGAGCAGTTGGCCCGTCACCTGCCATTGCTGGATGGCCTGAGCATCGAGTGCACCGTGGAAACCGACGATATTAATGGTTTCTTCGACGAGCATCTGCTGACCGGTGTGCTCAACAACACCATCAATAATGCTATCCGTTACACCAAGAGCCGTATCCGGCTGACGGCCAGAGAGGAAAATGGCTATCTGGTGATTGCTGTCGAAGACGACGGCCAGGGTTACCCCGAGAGCATGCAGCACACCGGCACCCTCTCCTTCCATTCGCTGGATTTCAAGGGTGGCAGCACCAGCCTCGGACTGTTCTTCACCTCGTCAGTGGCACAGATGCACACCGACGGAGACCGCAGCGGGTACATTCGCCTGCACAATGGCGGGGAATACGGCGGTGGCGTGTTTGAGATCTGGTTGCCATAGACCCTTTTTCAGGCCTGAAATCTAAAAGCCCCGGCAGGCTGACTGTCGGGGCTTTTTTTGTGTATCCAAAATAAAAAACCCCAACGACAAGTCGCTGGGGTTTTTGGTTTAGGAGCCTGACGATGACCTACTCTCGCATGGGCCATGCCACACTACCATCGGCGCAGATCTGTTTCACTTCTGAGTTCGGGATGGGATCAGGT
>NZ_JACHFE010000012.1 GCF_014201735.1 Marinobacter oulmenensis
GAGTAAAGGAACGTCGTTTTCTGGTCATCAGACACCTCGTTTATGGTGGCAACCTTACCACCTACGTTGGTGTCCGGAATCATTGAACCACTACATCCATCTTGCCCCGGAGAATGTCAGCAGCTTTGAATAGATGGCGTTCAAGTTGTTCGAGCGTTAAGGCCATGGGTACTTCCGTTTGTGTTTCTGGGAACGCTATTCGAAAGGTGCGACAGATTGAGTCGGAAGGTGTCGCGAATGTTGCGTTTGAGTGGGGTGATATTGCCCGCTAGTGGAGGGATGATCAACCAGCGGATGAGAGGTAGGCGGTTGAGGGTGCTAACTCAGTTGCTGGTGCATCATCGCCTGCTTGCCCCAAAATTGTGGCTGGCTAATCCCCACACCTTGGTGTCGTGTTTCGCCAGATAGCTGGCGCGCTTGAACAAGTCATCGTACCGTTCGCCCTGACGAAGATGGTAAAGGTAGTTCTGTGGGACGTGAATGAGCCCGTCACCTTCAACCTGGGTGCAGCTCAATGCGCTGCACCAGGCCCTGCTTATCATTCCATACAAGCCGGTACTACCGACCCCTAATTCACCCAGTCCCCGAAAGGTTTGTTTGTTGAAGAACAGGATGCAGTGATAGTGGGGATAATTAGGGTTGGTGAACTCTCTACACCAGATGAAGCCAACATTGGTTGGATGAAATCGTTTACCTTGGCGGGACAGTGAGTTGCCATAGGCCTTGATCTTCGCTTTTAGAGAGTCGATAAATCTGTTGAATAAAGGACGACCTTCTTCGTTACGCCAGTCGTACCAATAGGGGAGTCTGAGATCTATTCTTATGGCAATTGAATGGGGGTGGTTGATGATCGCCTGATTGATGGTGCCTTCTATCCGATTAAGATAACTTTCTATGTATGGGCCGTGCTTTGGAAGGAGAGGCTTTGTGTTAAACATGCCCTCTGTAGTGAGGGGCATGTTGTATGCCTGAGTCATTGTCATGGTCTCCGTATCTTGGCGTTGGTTGTTGGTCTTATCTCTATTGGATGTGTATATGTTTATTGATGCTATTGGTTAATAATATTTAAAACCTACATGTATTTTCGTCTTTAAAGTATTTATAAGCTGTAACCTGAGCTGTAGAGGGTGTGTGGGATTAGCGGGGTTTTGGTCTGCAAAAATCTTGTAAGATTTGAAAGAGAACTCCTGTTCACTGACAGTGGTCACGCTGGTTAATCTTCTCCAGTATCCAATCATTTATTTCTTCGTCTACCCAGCCTACAGACCTGCCGCCTAAATCAATTGGCTTAGGGAAAGTGCCTGCTTCGATGTATTTGTAAACTGTCGAGCGGGCAAGGCCTGTCTTATCCATTACGTCTCTGAGTCTGAGGATTCTCATGGCTGATCTCCTGAACGGTTCGTCTCAGAAGATCCAGGGAGGCCAGTAGAAATTTATCGATGCTCATGATGGTGGGTTCAACATGGCTCAGGGTTGTTGGGCTCTTTAGTCGTGCCGGGCTTAGTGTCAATGCCAAGCTTGTTCCTAGGTTTTATCCATTTTTAGGTTTGTAAGTGTTTGTTTTGTAATCATCTTTATTATAGTCTGAGTATAGAGTTGCAATAGTAACCAACTAGAAATCACCTAGAAAAACCATAGAAATTTTGCAGAATCATAATAGAAAGCTAAGAGAAGTGTGCTAAACTGGACCGCGTGTTTTATCGTTCTTCTTTTGAAATTGCAGGTGTTGTATGGCAGTTCATGACAAAAGCCAAGACATGTTACCCAAAAAATTTCAGTCCTTTTCTGATCAGGATCTCATATGGCTTTGGTCTGTTCTTGGACGTGACTTTGCGATCAGTCATCCCGAGTCTTTTAAAAATCCTTTGGTATTGGCGGAATCTTGTGCGAAGGCGCTTAACGCTAGAGATAGCGCATATGTTGATGGAGTTTTTGATGGCTATCAGAAGCATGTCGTTAATAATGAAGTAAACAGTATTATAGGTAACGCTGGCAAAAGGCTGATTAGTTTTCTTATGTATAAGCTTGCCGTAGATAATGGTTTCGGTTTTGAGCTTGGTAGCCTTAAGTATTATTTGGATGATCGGTCATGCTTTTGTTTGGCGGTGGATCTCGATTCCAGGCTTGGCTCCGATAAGTTGCGTATCATTCGAGAACTAACCTCTCTTTGGAATCTCCGTATGTTAAAGGAGTGCCCTTTGAATTGGGTGGATGGCAATAACCCTGAGCAAGTGTCATGGCTCATTAATGAAGGTATCAATGCTGGATTGCCGAGCCTGGTTCCGGGAACTGTAAATAACCCTTTGTCAATAAATGAAAGTCTCTTGAAGTTTCAGTGTATGTTGGATCAATCGAATCTCAATCCAAAGATGGAAGAGATGCTGATTAGGGATTTAAGGCGGAAATGGAGTATAAAAACCAACAAGAAAAGGAGCGAGCGATATCAAGTTAATGTCCTGCTGCTCCCTGAAACTAAGGAAGGTATAAAACAGCTGATGAGGCGGGATGGGTATAAGACTCAAGGAGAGCTCGTAGATGCTCTCGTGAGTAAGGCGCTATCCGATGAAAATGGTTATTTGTAGTATTCATTAGTTCAAAATAAAGAGTCTGCCAGTATGCGGTCACGCCTTTAGCTCGGTGAGATAATCTGCCCATGCTTGCATCATCTGCGTCCGCTCTTTCAAGCGAGCAGAGCGGTTATATGCTGCAGCAACCTGGTTGCGCTGTTTGTGCGCAAGCTGCAGCTCAATAACTTCCGGTGGCCATCCCTGCTCATGCAGTAGTGTTGAAGCTGTCGCTCGGAAGCCGTGCCCGACCATCGTGGAGCCATCAAAGCCCATGGACCGCAGGGCAACGTTGATGGTGTTGTCTGAGAGTGGGCGGCCCGATTTCACAGACTCGAAAACCAGGTGCTGGTGGCCGGTGATCGCCTGAAGTTCCTTTAGAACGGCAACCGCTTGCTTGGGTAGGGGTACAATGTGATCTGGCACTAAGCCGGCCCGTTTTGCCTTCTGAGTGCCTTTCATGCGTTTGCCCGGCACGACCCACGTGCCCGATTCCAGGTCTATCTCCGCCCACTCAGCGTTCCTGAGTTCACCGGGGCGCAGAAACAGCATCGGAGCGAGCTTCAGTGCCGCTCTGGTTGATGCGTGGCCACTGTAGGCGTCGATGGCCCGTAATAGTGCCCCCAATTCGTCTGCGGAGGTTATAGCAGCTCTGTGCTGTGTAGGTACCGTCTTCAATAGGCCCTTCAGTGTGGACGTCGGATCTGTTTCAGCTCGCCCTTCTGCGACGGCGTACCTGTAGATCTCACCAATGCGCTGGCGTATGCGGTGCGCTGTTTCGTGTTTACCCTGGTTCTCGATTTCGCGAAGCGTTTCCAGAATCTTGGCAGGCTTGATGTCTGCGATGGGTAGGTGGCCTAGTTTGGGGTAGGCCCAGGTCTCCAGTCTTCTGCGCGCTACTCTCAAAGTACCTTCGGAGAGCTCTCCTTTTTTCAGCTTTAGCCATTCTTCCGCAACAACCTTGAAGGTGTCGCTTTTCTCCTGCTCAGCGGCTTTTTCCTGCTTTTTGACCTCATTGGGGTCTACGCCGTCAGCGATTAATGCTCGTGCCTCAGAGCGCCTCTGCCGGGCGAGCTTCAGTGGAACGTCCGGGTATACCCCCAGGGCCAACGTTTTTTCTTTACCGCCGAACCGGTACTTCATGCGCCAATACTTGCCCGACGGCTGGATATCCAGGTACATGCCTGCACCGTCAGAGAGCTTGGTGCGCTTACCATACTTTTCGAAGCTGGCAGATTTGATCTGTCTGTCGGTCAGCTTGTCCGTCGCCATTGGGGGTATCCTGCAGCGGTTGGGGGTATAAAACTTACTATAACGGGGTGGATTTCAGTTTGCACCCCCAGATGTACCCCCAAAGGTTGTGGCTGAGCATGGATTTCAATAGATGTTTATGGACTAAGGGTGAGGTAAAAATTGTTTAAAAACGGTAGGTTGTGGAGATTGGTGGGTCTTGGTGGAAGGGTAATTGGTACCCCCGGCAGGACTCGAACCTGCTACCTATCCCTTAGGAGGGGATCGCTCTATCCAGATGAGCTACGGGGGCTTTTCAGAAGAGGCGCTATGATAGCGGCCCGGGACTTGTGGCTCAAGGGGCCAGGGGGTATCGTTGGCTTCTACACTGGTTACCCTGTTGTGTGACGATGTCCGAGCTATCCCCATCCTCCCCCTTTCTGAGTGTGATCATACCGGTCTGGAACGAAGCGGCCGGTATTGTTGATACCCTTCAGTCACTTCAGTCCCTCCGTCAGGCCGGGCATGAGCTCATTATCGTGGATGGTGGTAGTGACGATGGAACAGTGGGGCTGGCCCGTCCTTACTGTGATCAGGTGCTGGTATCCAGCCCCGGAAGGGCACTGCAGATGAACGAAGGTGCCCGCCGGGCGCTGGGTGACTGGTTACTGTTCCTGCATGCCGACACCCAACTGCCGCCCGACGGCCTGGCCCATCTGGAAGGGTTGCCGGGTGCGGACTGCGCCTGGGGCCGGTTTGATGTGCGGCTCAGCGGCGACCGCTGGCTGTTCCGGGTGATTGCCCGGTTCATGAACCTGCGGTCCCGCCTGACCGGTATCTGCACCGGTGATCAGGGAATTTTCGTGCGTCGGGATGTGTTCGAGGCGCTGGGCGGCTACCGCCCTCTGCCTTTAATGGAGGATGTGGAGCTGTCTCGCCGGCTGTGTCTGGTCAGTCGCCCCCGTTGTATTCCCTCCCCGGTCACAACAGACAGCCGGCGTTGGGAAAAAGGCGGTGTCTGGCGGACCATGCTGCTGATGTGGCAGTTGCGCTGGCGCTTCTGGCGAGGCGAGTCCCCCGAGGCGCTGGCATCGCTCTGGCGGAGGGATGTGCGCCGTGTCGAGTGAGGCTCGCCGTCCGGCTTTGTTAATGCAGTTTTCCAAATGGCCGGAGGCCGGTCGGGTGAAAACCCGCCTGATTCCGGAGCTGGGAATCGAGGGGGCGCTGACCGCCCATATTGAGCTGAGTCTTGAGGTGCTCGATAACCTCTGTGCTACCGGTTATGACGTCAGTTTCTGGTGGGATCGCCCTCTGGAGCAAGCGCCGGAAGAAGCCCGGCCGTTGCTGTTGAACCTGGAGGCGGCGGGTATTGCTCAGTGCTTCCAGGCTGAGGGGGATCTGGGCAGGCGTATGTACGAAGCCCTGCGTCACGGCCTGGAGTCAGCCGATCGGGCGGTGATTGTGGGCAGTGATTGCCCGTCTGTTGACCCGGGATACGTGCGCTCTGCGGTGGCAGCCCTGGCGGAATACGATGTTGTTCTGGGTCCCTCGGAAGATGGTGGCTACGTCCTGATTGGCGCCCGGGATATTCGGCCCGAGGCTTTGGCCAATGTGGACTGGGGCACCCCGGCGGTATTCGGCCAGACGCTTGAGCGCATGGCCGACGCCGGATTGTCGGTGTTCCGGTTGGATTCACGGTGGGATGTGGACGAGCCGGAGGACTGGCGGCGTTTTCGCCGCCTCTCCGGCTGTCAGTAGTGCGGCTCTAGTCCTTGCTCTGTGGGACGGCTGGTTGCCTGCGCAGGCTGTGGAGGGTTTCATCAGCATTGGCCTCATCCCGTCCGGTTACGACCATCAGGCCCCGCTGCCGTTCTTCCAGTGTGCGCCGGTAGGTCTCGATCAGATCCTGCCGGGTGACCGCCCGGATTGCCTCTGCCAGCTTCTGGCGGCTGTTGAAATCGCGGTTTGAACGGTCGATCTCCCGCCAGTAACGCCCGGAAATCTCGTCCAGTTGACGATCCTTCTCCAGGAGACTGCTGATCACCGCCTGTTTCTCCCGGGCCAGCCGTTGTGTGTCCAGGGATGCCAGTTCACCGGCAAAGCTGTCTGTAAATTCGGAAACCGCAGAATCAATGGCCTGGGCGTCCGCCTTCGGAGACTGGACCACCAGACCGATTGCCGGTGTTTCCAGCATCTCGAAGTTGGTGGCGTATACGATATAGCCCAGTTGCCGGTTGGTGCGAATTTCTTTGTAGAAGGGGCTGGACAGAATCTGGGTCAGCACGCGGAACCTGGCCCGCTCATCGTAGGATCGGTCCTGCCCCTGGAGATAGAGCGTATAGCCGGTATCCGGGTGGTCCACGGCCAGAGAGGCCAGGGTTTGTCCTTCGGGCACCTGGCGCACCGCCGAGCGTGGTACCTGGGTCCGTTCACCGTTACCCAGCACCAGGGCATTGATCTGGTTGGCCAGGTTGAGGGCGGATGCCTCGGTCAGGTTGCCGTGGGCAAGCATTACCGGATCGGTTTCGTCCAGCAGTGAGCGAGCAAAGGCTTCAAGCTCGTCCCGGGTTACGTCCCGGGCAGCCGCGAGCCGGTCTTTGACCGGGAAGGTGCCCTCCAGAAGTGCGGTCTGGACGAACTGTGAGGTCTGGGAAACCGGGCGTTCCCGCTCCCGGTTCTCCAGGCCGTCGATCAGACGTTGGCGGGCAATCTGGAATCGCTGTTCAGTAATACCCGGGCGGGCCAGTTCTGTCAGGATGCGGGCCAGCAGCGTGTGCAGTTTGTCGCTGTAACCGCCAACCCGGATGGTGATGCCCCGCAGGTGTGAGTAGATGCGGTAGTTCAGGCCGGCAACCCGGGCAGCATAGGCCTGGGCGTTCAGGTTGGTGTTTATGGCGTCAACCAGCAGGCTGGCCAGCACATCTGTCCGGGCGGACTCGCCTGTGGCCGGCGTACGTAGACTGACAAAGACATTGGCCCGGGGAGTGTCGAAGCGGGTGTCGCGGGCGTACCAGACATCCAGTCCGTCCACGCTGGTCAGGTGTTCCGGTTGTTCCATGGTGTTGCCCGCGACCAGACTCAGGTCTTCGGGGATAAACGGATTGGCCGGAGGCAGTGCGAGTTGGCTGGCCAGAGTTGCGTCCGGCTTGCTGGTCAGCTTCAGCGGCTGGCGCTGCCAGGGTGTCTGGTACCACTCGGTGTGGTTGGGGTTTTTCAGGTCCAGATCGGGTCCGGATACCCATACCTTGACGTTACCCGGAGTAAGGCGTGCCAGGATGTTGCGGTATTGCTCGGGGGCATAGGTTTCCATCAGCCAGGGCGCCTGCAGCACGTCTTCTGGCGGATAGGTCCGGAGCATGCGCGACAGGCGGGTGGCCTCGTTGACCGGCTCACCCTGTTCGTGAAACCGGAAGTCCATGCGCGCCAGTTGCTGCATTTCCTTGAAGCGCTGTTCGCTGATGCCGTTTTGGCGGATTCTGTCGATGTATTCAAAGGCCAGCGCCAGGATATCGTCCTGGCGGTCCATGCCTTCGCGTGTCAGCGACATGCTGATCTCGAGCGTGGCGTGCTCGCCGGTGTCCCTGCCGAGCCCGGCGGACAGGCCTTCTACCAGACCCTCGCGTTTGAGCACGTCCAGCAGGCTGCCCGGCCCCTCATGGCCCAGTATGCTGGCCAGATAAGAGGCCGGTTTGCTGCGGTAGTTGTCCTGCTGTGAGGGAATGGGGAACGCCAGCGTCATGTGGCGGGTATCTTTTAAGGTTTCCGCCAGGACCTTTTCCGGCAGGTTGTCCGATACGAAGAAGGGCTCGGTGTGCCGGGCCGGTTCCAGGTTACGGTTTTCGATGGCGCCGAACCGGCCGGTCACCATGTTCTCGAGGGTGTCGAGCGGCTGGGGGCCGTAGACGGCCAACGACATGATGTTTGAGGAATAGTGCTGTTGCCAGAATTCGATCAGGTCCGGCCGCAGCGGATTGTCGTCGGTGTTCTCCAGCGTGGTCAGGTTGCCGACGGCAAAACGGCTGAAGGCGTGGTCAGGATTGCCGGCGGCCTTGCGAACTGACAGCAGGCGACGGCCATCTTCCTTGAGCTTGGAGGTGTACTCGGAGTGAACGGCGTTGCGTTCCCGGTCAACCAGTTCCGCGGTAAAAAGAGGTGCGGAGAACTGCTGGGCGAACCGGTCCAGGGCCGGTTCGAGGAACTCCGACTCGACATCAAAAAAATAGTTGGTGTCCTGGAAGGCGGTGAAGGCGTTGTGGCTGCCGCCATGACTGCGGATGAACTGCTGGTACTCGCCGGGTTCCGGGTACTTCTCGGTGCCCAGGAACAGCATGTGCTCCAGAAAGTGTGCCAGCCCGGCGCGCTCGTCCGGGTCGTCCCCGCTGCCCACGGCCACATTCAGGGAGGCAGCGGCCTTTTCGGCCTGAGGATCGGAAACGAGGATTACCTTCAGGCCGTTGTCCAGTTCCAGATAACGGTAGCTGTTCGGGTCATTGGGACTCTTGACCGGTTGTTCTGCCGCCTGGGCAAAGCTGCTGGCGAACAGGGTCAGCAGGGTAGCCATCAGCAGGTGGGCAAGGTGTCGGGTCGGCATCGGGATTCGTTCCGCGGTCATTGAACCTCTTCCATTAGTGTCGGTGGTCGTCAGGACGGACTCAGTGCATCTGGGTATTGCTGGCGGTATCCGGCTGCTGGTCCAGCGTCTGGCGGGCCAGGCTGGCGGCTTTCTCCGCGCTCAGGTCGCCGGCAGCAATGCGCTCAAGAACCGTACTCATCACGGCAACAGACTGCCGGTATTCCGAGAACTCGGCCTGGAACGCGTCGTCAATCGCCTGATAGACCGCCTGGATTTTCTCCTCCCGGGAGCCCTGGGCACTGGCTGTGTCATTGATGGCTTTCAGGCACGCACGGGCGATGGCTATGTAGCGTTCGGTGTTGGAGCTGTCGTTTTGCATGGACTGTCGGGATCCCTTGGCGTTGGGTCAGTGTTGAGATGCCTCGGGGCCTGTGAAGTTCCCCGTGTCGGCATTGAGATATGCTAATGATTGACAGGGGCTTTGGCGCCCCTGTCATCAGACTGTTTCGTCTGCGGGCGCAGGAGGCGGGAAGCCGCCGAGTTCTTTCCACCGGTTCACAATGCCGCAGAACAGATCGGCGGTCTTCTCGGCATCATAGGACGCGGCATGCGCTTCCTTGTTGCTGAACGGAATGCCCGCCAGCTTGCAGGCCTGGGCCAGAACCGTATGGCCATAGGCCAGTCCCGCCAGGGTGGCGGTATCAAACGTTGAGAACGGGTGAAACGGATTGCGTTTGATGTCGGCGCGCATGGCGGCGGCAAACACAAAGCTGTGATCGAAGGTAGCGTTGTGGCCAACCAGCACGGCCCGCTTGCAGTCATGGGCTTTGACGGCCTTGCGGATGGGCGAAAATATCTCGCTCAGGCCCATTCCTTCGGGCACGGCTTCCCGTTCCGGGGCCCAGGGGTCGATGCCGGTGAAATCCAGTGCCGACTGTTCCAGATTGGCGCCTTCAAACGGATCGATCTGTTGCACGAAGGTTTCGCCCCGGCGTAGCCAGCCGTCGTCATCCATGGTCACCAGGACGGCAGCGATTTCCAGAAGGGCATCCCGCTCGGCGTTGAAGCCGGCGGTCTCTACATCGACCACCACCGGCAGAAAACCGCGGAAGCGGAGGGACATGGGATGGGGCTGTTTGTTTTCTTCAGACACTCGAACTCCGGTGCTCTCGGTATGAATGGGGTAGCGGATCAGGCCATGCGCCAGTTGATGGTTTCACCGGCTTTCAACGGTACGATGTTGCCATCGGCGAGGGGCAGCTGTTCCGGCATGGTCCAGGCATCACGGACCAGTGTAATGGTGTCCCTGTTTCTGGGCAGGCCGTAGAAATCGGCGCCGTTGAAGCTGGCAAAAGCCTCGAACCTGTCCAGGATGCCCAGTTCTTCAAAGACTTCGGCATAAAGGCCGATGGCGCCATAGGCCGAGTAGCAGCCGGCGCAGCCACAGGCCGCTTCTTTGCGATCCCGGGCGTGGGGGGCGCTGTCTGTGCCCAGGAAAAAGCGGGTATCGCCACTGGCAACGGCCTCCCGAAGCGCTTCCTGATGCCGGTTACGCTTCAGGATGGGCAGGCAATACAGGTGCGGGCGAATGCCACCAACCAGCATGTGGTTGCGGTTGTACATCAGGTGTTGGGGGGTCAGGGTCGCGGCCAGGTTGTCGCCGCTGTGGGCGCGCACAAACTCGGCAGAGTCGGCGGTGGTAATATGCTCCAGCACCACTTTCAGCCCTGGGAAGTCTGCCAGAGTCGGCTTGAGCACCCGGTCCAGAAACACTTTCTCGCGATCAAAGATATCGATGTCCGCGTCGGTCACTTCGCCATGCACCAGCAGCAGCATGCCGCAGTCCGCCATGGCCTCGAGCACCGGGTAGATGTTGCGGATGTCGGTGACCCCGGAGGCCGAGTTGGTGGTCGCGCCGGCGGGGTAGAGTTTGGCGGCCACCACACCGGCCTGACGGGCCTCACGGATGGTTTCCGGTGTCGTGCTTTCGGTGAGGTACAACGTCATCAGCGGCTCGAACCGGGTGTCGCCGGCGGCCTTCAGGATGCGTTCCCGATAGGCCATGGCCGCCTCGGTATCGGTCACCGGCGGTACCAGGTTGGGCATAATGATGGCCCGGCCAAAACAGGCGGCCGTCGCTGGCACGACATCGTTCAGTACCGCTCCGTCCCGGACGTGCAGGTGCCAGTCGTCCGGACGGGTGATAGTGAGTTCTGTGGTCATGATGTTATCCGCACAAGGGCAAAAATTTCCTGCGGATTATATCAGAAGGGGGGAAGGATTGTTTCTGCTCCGAAGGGCTCAAGTATACCCGTGCGCTGCCGTTACCTTGGGTATCTGTCTTTGTATCTGTCGGAACGTGACTATGGCCAAGAGTTTCCGTCGTTCCCTGGCGCATCGTGTAACGGCACTGGGGGCGAGCATTGTCCTGCCCCTGATGGCTGTGCCTGCACTGGCGTCCAGCTATGGCGCCGGTATCGAAAACAGCCAATGGTATCTCACCGAGTCGGTGTTTGAATGTTCCCTGGTGCATGAGGTACCGGGATTTGGGCGGGCGGTTTTCCGCCATAGGGCCGGCGAACAACTGACGTTTTACCTGGAATCCGAGACACCGGTGATGCGCCCCGGGCGTGGTCGGTTGATTGTCGAGGCACCTGCCTGGCGTCCCGGCATTCCGCCACAGCCTGTGGGCCTTGTGTCCGTCGATGGCGGCAAGCGGGTGGTCAGCCTGGAAAACCGCCAGGCCATGCAGGTGGTTCAGGGTCTGCTCGATGGCATGCGCCCGACGCTGACTAGGGCCTCCCGTTATGACAATCAACCGGTCAGGGTTCAGGTATCCAATATCAATTTCGCCGGCTCCTATGCCGGCTACCGGGAGTGCCTGACGGGCTTGCTGCCGGTCAATTACGACCAGATCCGCCGTTCCCGGATTCCGTTTGCCAGTGGCAGCACCAGTCTTTCCGATGCCGACAGGGAGAAACTGGACGACATCGCCAGCTTCATACTGGCGGATCCCACCATCGAGCGGGTATTCGTGGACGGTCACTCGGACCGGATTGGCAGCCGGATCGACAATCGTGCGCTGTCAGAGGAGCGGGCAAATGCGGTAGCCGAATACCTTCGGTTCCGGGGCATCGGCGACGATCTGCTGATCGTGCGCGCCCACGGAGACCAGTATCCCGTGTCCCGTCGGCCAGCGGATAACCGGCGCGCAACCATCAGGCTGCAGCGCCAGGGTGAGCGTCCGGAGTTTCAGCAGGCAAGCGGCCCGGGCAGCGATACCTCAGGGTAGGGTGGTGCGGCCCCGCGCCATCAAAGGTCAGTACACCGAATCCAGCACTTCCAGATGCGCTGTCACGCTCTCGGCCAGGGCCCTGAGATGATAGCCGCCTTCCAGCGTGGAGATGATACGGTCGTTGGCGTGGTCATTGGCCACGCTGGTCAGCATCTCTGTCAGCCAGCGATAATCCTCGGTTTCCAGATTCAGCTCCGCCATCGGGTCCAGCCGGTGGCCGTCAAAACCGGCCGAAATGAGGATTAACTGAGGCCGGAAATCCTGCAGCTTCTTCAGCCAGCCCGCTTCCACCGCCTTGCGGTATTCCGCTGATGCACAGCCCGCTTCCAGCGGCACATTGACGATGTTGTCCGCCTGGCGATGCACATGGGAATGGGGAAACAGCGGATGCTGGAAACTCGAGCACATGAGGATGCGTTCGTCACCGCTGACGATGTCGACGGTACCGTTGCCCTGGTGCACGTCGAAGTCGACGATGGCTACCCGTTCAAGGTGATGGAAAGTCAGTGCGCGCATGGCGGCCAGGGCAATGTTATTGTAGAAGCAGAAACCCATGGACCGGGTGCGCTCGGCATGGTGCCCCGGCGGTCGGGCGCAGACAAACGCGTTGGTCACCTGGCTGCTCATCACCATGTCCACCGCCTGGACGTTGGCGCCCGCTGCAAGGCGCGCAGCGTGGAGGGTATGTGGCATCATGGCGGTGTCAGGGTCGGTGAACACCCGGCCGTGGGCCGGTTCCATCTGGTCAAGCTGGCTCAGGTAACCTTCCGGATGCACCATTTGCAGTTGATCGCGGGTGATCTCATCCGGGCGAACCCAGTCCAGATCCTGTTCCAGATGGGTGTCAGCGAGGTAGGCAAGGATGGTGGACAACCGCTCCGGGCTTTCCGGATGTTCCGGCCCCATGTTGTGTTTCATGAAGTCATCGTGGGAGAAAAAAGCCGTTGTCATGAGTCCCGCCCAAACCAGAGAATCTTTCTTTATTCCATGTTATCAGGGATAACCGAAGGGTGTCGTATTTCTTTTGTCTAATAGAGTGATCGCCGATTTACATCAGGGAATCCCCATCTAAGATAAGGTATACAATGGTAAGTAACCTGATTTACTGACTTTCTTTTTGAACCATCCGACTCTGAACACCGGGGAGTGTCACTTTGAGTACCCGCTATCTGGAAAGCCTCTTCAATCCCGAGTCCATCGTCGTTATCGGTGCGTCGGAACGCCCGGACAACCTTGGTGGTATGGTGCTGCGTAACCTGCTTGGTGGCGGTTATCCGGGAAAACTGGCGGTTGTGAACCAGAGCGGCTATGACAATGTGCACGGGGTTGACTGTGTGGCCAAGGTGTCACTGCTCGATTTCAGCCCGGATCTGGCGATCATCTGTACGCCGCCGGAAACCGTACCCCGAATGGTGCGGACCCTCGGCGACTACGATGTTCGTACCGCCATCGTCATGACCGGCGGTATGTCCCGTACCCACAGCAAAACCGGCCAGCCACTGATGTATTCGGTGCGCGATGCCGCCCGGGAAACCGGTATCCGGGTGCTGGGTCCCAACACGATCGGCCTGATGGTTCCGGCCCGGCACCTGAACGCCACCTATGCCCACATGGGGGCGATTCCCGGCCGTGTGGCCTTTGTTGGCCAGTCCGGTACCATCGCCAGTTCGGTCATTGACTGGGCTTTTGCCCGGGGGGTGGGGTTCTCCTATTTCCTGACCCTGGGCGATGGCATGGACATCGGCCATGATGACCTGATCGATTATCTCGCCCAGGATACCCAGACCCGGGCGATCCTGTTGCACATGGAGAACATCCCCAACCCCCGCCGGTTCATGTCGTCGGTCCGGGTGGCGTCCCGTACCAAACCGGTGATCGCGGTCAAATCCGGGCATGTACCGGAATCGGAGTGGATTCCGCACCAGTTGCCGGCGGGCATCAAACGCAGCGACCCGATCTACGATGCCATGCTGCAGAGAGCCGGTGTGCTCCGGGTGGACGGTCTGGGCCAGATGTTTGATGCTCTGGAAACCCTGACCCGGATGCGCCCGCTGCGCCGTGAGGCCCTGGCCATCATGGCCAACGGTGTTGGCCCCGGGGTGCTGGCAGTGGATCGCCTGGCAGACCTGGGCGGTGAATTGGCGGAGCTGTCCCAGAACAGCATTGATGAGCTGGCGGAGCTGCTGCCACCCTACTGGACCCGTAAAAACCCCATCGACCTGAACTACGACGCCTCGCCGGAGGTGTACGCCCGGGCAATCAAGATTCTTGCCCGGGACAGCAACGTGGCAAACCTGCTGGTGATGTACTCCCCCACGCTGACCGGCAACAGCCTGGAGATCGCCAATGCGGTGGTACAGGCGGCGCGGGGCACGCGGCTTAATGTGTTCACCTGCTGGCTGGGCCAGAGCACGGTCATGGATTCCCGGGATGAGTTCTATCGGGCGGGCCTGCCGTCGTTCTTCAGCCCGGAAAAGGCGGTGATGGCATTCATGCAGCATGTGCGTCACCAAAGGGTCCAGCGACTGCTGACGGAAACCCCGGAATCCTTTACCGATCATTTTGCCGACCGGGGGCAGACCCGTGCCCTGGTGGCAAGAGCACTGCATCACGGGCGCATGCACCTGTCCAATCGTGAGGCCCGCCGCGTCGTCCGTGATTACGGCATTAACACCATCGAAACCGCCTACTGCGATGACATGGAAGAGGTGCTTGAGGTGTTCGCGATTGAGCGCCGGCCCATTGATGTCACCGTCATTCACGAGAAAGCCTGTTACCCCTTCCTCGACCTCAGCCCGACCCAGCGACGTTACAAGGGCACCATCAAGAAGCTGAACAGTGAGCAGGCCATCATGGACGGTTGCCGCTATCTGCTGGATGAGTATCAGGAGCACTTCCCGGACAGCGGTTTCCTGGGCTTTTCGGTGCAGCACTCGTACCAGCACGTCGGCGGTATTGAATTCAGCGTCGGCATCACCCGCGACGAGGTGTACGGCCCGCTGGTGGTCTGCGGTGCCGCCGGCGCCCAGATCAATGTCATGACTGACCGACAGATTGCCCTGCCACCCCTGAACATGGTGCTGGCCCGGGAACTGCTGCGGCGGACCTACATGTACAAGCTGCTCCGGGAGCACAGCCTGAGGCCGGAAGAGGATATCCGGGCGGTGTCCGAGACGCTCGTGACTCTGTCCCAGATTGTCATCGATATCCCCGAAATCCGGGGCCTGGAAATTTCCCCGCTGCTGTTCAACGATCAGGGCGCGGTGGCGGTCAACGTGGCCATTGATCTGGACGACCGACCGGGCAAACCGATCATTCAGCCCTATCCGAGGGAGTTGGAAGAGTGGATCGTGCTGCCCCGTTCCGGCCGCCGGGTGATTATCCGGCCCGTGCTGGCGGAGGATGAGCCGGCCCATCGGAAATTCCACGAATACCAGTCACCGGAGTCGATCCGGTACCGCTTCTTCCAGTACCGAAAACACTTCACCCGCGAAGACGTGGCGCAGATGGTGCAGATCGACTATGACCGGGAGATGGTGTTCATCGCCAACGCGCCCCGGGAAGACGGGGAGGGTGAAGAGACGCTGGGCACGGTACGCACCTGGACCGACGCCGACAATCTCCGCTGCGAATTCGCCGTGATGGTGGATGACCGGATGAAAGGCGAGGGGCTGGGCGTCAAACTGATGCAGAAGATGATCGATTACTGCCGTGCCCGGGGCACCATGGAAATGGTCGGGAACGTGCTGGCGGATAACCGGCCGATGCTGCAACTGGCGGAGCATCTGGGTTTTGACATCAAGTACAACCCGGATGAAGAAGTGATGGATCTGCGGCTGGTGCTCAATGAGCCGGAAAAAGACTGGCAGCGTGAGCGCCTGGGTAAGGGGGGAGGCCATATCTAGCCTCCCCACGGCCGGATCAGTCTTCCTCGACAATCGCCGAGCGGTCTTCGCCGCCCAGGGCCTCCAGCAGGCCCGGAATCATCCGTGACAGCTCCAGGGTCATCAGGGTGAAGGCCGCGTCGAATTTGGCGACGGCGTCGTCCTTGTCCACTTCATCCAGCTGGTCCTGAAGCGTTTCCCCGAACTTCAGCCGCCGGATACCCAGCTCTTCGTCCAGGACGAACGACAGGCTGTCGTCCCAAGTCAGGGCCAGACGGGTAACCTGCATGCCGGCATCCAGGTGGTTGCGGATTTCGTCCGCCTTCAGGTCCAGCCCCTTGCAACGCACCACACCACCGTCTTCCGACGGGTCTTTGAGTTCGCACTCACTGCCCAGTTCGATGGTTGTCGGGTGCTCCACGGTTTCGTTCAGCCAGCCAGTGAAGGTGAACGCAGGCGACTGTTCCACGGCGGGTGGCCGCACAGGTAGCGAGCCCAGGCTCTTGCGCAGGGTCGAGGCCAGATCCTCGGCCTGTTTGGAGGAGCCTGCGTCCACCACCAGCAGTCCGTCTTTCGGCGACAGGTAGGCATAGCAACGGCGGTTGCGGGAAAAGGCCTGAGGCAGCATTTCCAGCATCACCTGTTCCTTGATTTCGTCCTTTTCCTTGCGGCGGACCTTGCGGCCCTGATCCGTCTCGATCGCCTCGGCCCGTTCTTCGACGGCTTCTTTAACAACGGGGCCGGGCAGAATTTTCTCTTCCTTGCGCAGGGCGATCAGGTGGCACCCGTTGGCGCTGTGCACCAGTTGTTCACCATGCTTGCCCAGCGGTGGCACCCAACCCTGCCGCATGGTTTCCTGCGGTCCGCACGGCTTGAAAGCATCTTCCTGCAACTGCTCTTCCAGGGCTTCAGCCGAGATATCAAAGGGTTTGGTAAAACGGAAAACTCTGGCGTTTCGGAACCACATGAATGGGCGTCCTTGTTGTCAGTTCAGCGGAGAAGGTGAAAAGGGGAGGGGATGATACGGCCGCCAGCAGCGGCCGTAAAGTGACGGGTGTGTCGTCAGATCTGGATAACCTCGACCAGCACGGTCTTGATGATAAAACCCACGACGCCGGCGCCCAGTACAGTGAAAAGCGCAAAGGTGCCAAATTTGCCGGCACCGGACTTCTTGGCCAGATCCCATACGATGAAACCCATCCATCCAATCAGCGTGGTCAGAAAGACCGCCAGGGATATCTGGGCAAAAATTGCTTCGTTCATTACTGCTCCACGGTTTAACAGTTTTGGTTAATTGGCCAGAGCCGGCTCACTGTTCGTCGCGCAGGAAAACCCAGTTATTGTTATCGGAATGCTCGGAGCTGAAGTAATAGCCTTCGAGATCAAACCCTTTGAGGTCTTCGGCGTCGGTAATCCGGTTCTGGATGGCGTAACGACACATCAAGCCGCGGGCCTTTTTAGCGTAAAAGCTGATCATTTTGTATTGGCCGTTTTTCCAGTCCTTGAACTGGGGCGTGATGAGCCGGGCATCCAGCTGCTTTTTTTGTACGCTCTTGAAGTACTCGTTGGATGCCAGGTTGACGAGTACCTGATCGTCATCGGCCAGCAGGCCGTTCAATGCTTCTGTCAGGCGGCTGCCCCAGAAGGCATAGAGATCCTTGCCACGGTGGTTTTCAAACCGGGTGCCCATTTCCAGGCGGTACGGTTGCATCAGGTCCAGGGGTTTGAGCAGGCCGTAGAGTCCCGAGAGGATACGAAGATGCTTCTGGGCGAACTCGAAATCCTCTTCACTGAACGATGCGGCGTCCAGGCCGGTGTAGACGTCACCCTTGAAAGCCAGCACCGCCTGCCGGGCGTTATCCAGAGTGAACGGTGTGTGCCAGTTCTGGAAGCGTTCGGCGTTCAGTTGCCCCAGCTTGTCGCTGATCGACATCAGGTTGCTGACCTGGTGCGGTTCGAGTTCCTTGAGCTGGTCAATCAGCTCGCAGGCGTCGTCCAGAAAGTCGGGCCGGGTGTGATTTTGTGTGGCCAGCGGGCTCTCATAATCCAGCGTCTTGGCGGGGGAGATGATCATCAGCATGTCAGCGGATCCTCATTGCAGAAACGTCAGTAACTGATCCCTGGTAAAGGGCCAGTCCAGTTCCGCACCGGTGTCGTTACGTCGCAGCACGGGAATGCGTGTGCCGTATTGTTCCACCAGCTTTTCGGACTGGGCTATATCGACCACATCCACCGGAATCGGTTCCGGCATCGGTGTGTTTACCAGCAGGGACTCGGCCAGTTCACACAGGTGGCACTGGGCGGTGGTATAAAAAAGCAGTTCCATTACGTCTTGGGTTGCGCGTCGATCTGCTGGCCGTGGATGGCCTTGCTGTCCGGCCCCATCAGGTACAGGTAGACCGGCATCAGGTCCTCGGGTTCCGGGTTCTTTTTCGGGTCCTCGGCCGGGTAGGCCAGGGTGCGCATGGCCGTGCGGGTGGCGCCCGGATTCAGGCTGTTGACCCGGATGGCATTGCGCTCATCGTCCAGCTCGTCAGCCAGCAGCTGACTGAGTCCTTCCACGGCGAACTTCGACACGGCATAGGCGCCCCAGTAGGCCTTGGCGTGCCGGCCAACGCCGGAGGAGGTGAAAATCATGGAAGCGTCGTCGGACTTGCGCAGCAGCGGAATCATGGCCCGGCTGAGCAGGAATGGTGCCGTGGAATTTACGTGCATTACCTTGGCCCAGGTTTCCGGGTTATACAGTTCTACCGGGCTGCGTGACCCGAGAATACCGGCGTTGTGCAGCAGACCATCAAGGTGACCGAAGTTTTCTTCAATGGTCATGGCCAACTCTTCGTAGTCCTTGACCGCCGCACTTTCGAAGTTCATCGGTACGATGGCCGGCTTGGGATGCCCGGCTGCCTCGATTTCGTCATAGACCTCTTCGAGGCGGGCAACGGTGCGACCCAGCAGGATGACCGTGGCGCCGTGGGCAGCGTAGGCTTTTGCTGCGGCCCGGCCAATGCCACTGCCGGCGCCGGTCACCATGATGATCCGGTCTTTCAGAAGATCGGCGGGTGCCTCGTAGGCCCGGTAATCTTGCATAACCTGTCTCCGTATTCGGGATGGCCGGCCGGTTGGCCGGTGGTGAGGTAATGGCGCGGTATTATAACAGGTTTGCCAGATCCGCGACTGTGTCTGCAATCTGGTCGGCTTGCCACAGGTCAATGGTCTCCGGCTGCTCGATATAGCCGTAGCGAACCGCGATGGTACGCATGCCGGCGTTCCTGCCCGCCTGAATATCGCGCTCATGGTCGCCTACGTAAACGGCTTTGGCCGGGTCAGCGCCGATCTGACGGCTGGCCAGCAAAAGGGATTCCGGGTGTGGCTTGCGCTCGGCTACGTGATCCGGGCAGACCAGGGCACTGCAGCGTTCGGCCAGGCCGAGGGCTTCCATCAGAGGCGTTGCAAAACGTGCCGGCTTGTTGGTGACAATGCCCCAGGGGATGGCGCGCGCTTCGAGGGTCTCCAGCAGTGCCGGCATGCCCTCGAACAGTCGGGTTTCCACCGCGATGTTCTGTTCGTACAGGTCAAGAAACGCCGTATGGTGTTGCAGGTAGTCATCGTCGTCCGGTTCCAGGCCGAAACCGATCCGAACCATGGCCCGGGCGCCGTTGGAGACCGAACGCCGGATGGTTTCAGGCGGCAGGGCAGGAAGGCCGGACTGCTCACGTAGCAGGTTCAGACACCGGATGAAATCCGGTGCCGTATCAATCAGCGTGCCGTCGAGATCAAACAGTACTGCTGAGGGGCGGGCATCAGTCTTCACGGCTGTCCCGGGCATGCATCAGGTAATTGACGTCAACATCACGGCCGAGCTTGTACGACTTGGTGACCGGGTTGTAGGTCATGCCGGTCAGTTCGCAGATTTCCAGGCCGGCCCGTCGCAGGTGATCTGACATTTCAGACGGCCGAATGAACTTCTTCCACTCATGCGTGCCCTTGGGCAGGATCTTGAGCAGGTATTCCGCGCCGACAATGGCGAACAGGAATGACTTGGGGTTGCGGTTGATGGTGGATACAAACAGGTGGCCGCCGGGCTTAAGCAGGGCGGCGCAGGCTTTGATGATGGAGGCCGGGTCGGGTACGTGCTCAAGCATCTCAAGGCAGGTGACCACGTCGTACTGGCCGGCGTGGTCCGGGTCCCGTGCCAGATCTTCGACGGTGACCTGCCGGTAGTCTACTTCAACGCCGGATTCCATACTATGCAGTCTGGCCACGGACAGTGGCGCTTCGCCCATGTCGATTGCGGTAACGTGAGCGCCCCGCAGGGCCATACCCTCGGACAGGAGGCCGCCGCCGCAGCCAACGTCCAACACACGCTTTCCGGCCAGGGCAACCCGTTCGTCGATGAAGTTCAGACGCAGCGGGTTGATATCGTGCAATGGCTTGAACTCGCTGGTCGGATCCCACCAGCGGCTGGCCAGCGCCTCGAACTTGGCAATCTCTTCACGGTCTACGTTCTGGTTGGTCATGGGTCTGCTACCTGTAAAGGTTAACTGAGAATCTGGTTGCGCCACTCGCTGACCCGCAACATCAGGTCCGGCATGTCGATGCGGGTCAGGCGGCCATCCTGAAGCTGGGGAATGCCATGAATCCAGCTGTGGGTCACCGCCCGGCCATGATTGCTGTAAACGAGGTGGGAGGCAGGATCATACACCGGCTGGAGGAATGGATCACTCAGGTCGACGGCAATCAAGTCTGCCAGCTTGCCGGGCACCAGCGATCCCAGTTCGTGCTCCATGCCCAGCGCGCGGGCACCGTTCAGCGTGGCCATGGCGAGGGCCTGGTGGGCCGACAGGGCAGCGGCATCGTCGGCTATAACCTTGCCAATCATGGCGGCGGTTTTGAGCTCGCCGAACAGATCGAGATCGTTGTTACTGGCAGCACCGTCGGTGCCGATGGTGATGTTGAGGCCCTGATCCTTCAGGGTCTGAACCGGGCAAAGCCCGCTGGCCAGCTTAAGATTGGATTCCGGGCAATGCACGATGTGGGCTCCAGAGCCGGAAAGCTGGTGCAGGTCGGAATCGTCAATCTGGGTCATGTGCACGCACTGGGTATTGGCACCCAGCAGGCCAAGCTCCGCGAGCCGCGTGACGGGCCGCTTGCCCGTGGCTTTGAGCGATTCCTGCACTTCGAAGGCGGTTTCATGCAGGTGAATCTGCAGGGCTGCGCCGGTTTCACGGGACAGTTCCAGAGCGGCGGTCAGCGGCTGGTCTGACACGGTATAGGGGGCATGGGGGCCGATGGCCGGGATGATGTAGTCGTCGCCCTGCCATTGCTCGATCAGGTCGGCCCCCTTGCGGAGGTATTCCTCAGGACCGGAGCCCCAGGCTGTGGGCATGTCCATCAGCGGGAAACAGATCTGGGCACGCATTCCCGTGTCGTGGGCAACCTGAGCGGTGACTTCGGGAAAGAAATACATGTCCGAAAACGTGGTGGTGCCGGTCCGGAGCATTTCCGCCATGGCCAGCTTGCTGCCGTCGGCCACGAAGGACTCGCTGACAAAACGCCCCTCCGCCGGCCAGATGTGATCGTTCAGCCAGGTCATCAGTGGCAGGTCATCCGCCAGCCCCCGGAACAGTGACATGGCGGTATGGCCGTGCAGATTGATTAGGC
The DNA here is from genome assembly GCF_014201735.1 of Marinobacter oulmenensis. Lineage (GTDB taxonomy): Bacteria > Pseudomonadota > Gammaproteobacteria > Pseudomonadales > Oleiphilaceae > Marinobacter > Marinobacter oulmenensis. The sequence goes on from NZ_JACHFE010000012.1 coordinate 21,208, forward strand.
CGGGCAGAACCACATGCTGCCCGAGATCAATGGTTTCCTTGGTGCGGTACGTGCGGTCGGCTTCTGCCTGGGGCATCACGGCGGCGATCCGGCTGCCGTGCAGGATGACCGCCTGATGCTCCAGTACGGTACCGAAGGGCTCCATCGGAATTACCCAGCGGGCGTTGATCCGGGTATCGGCTGCGTTGATGGTGTCTGCCGTCATGCACTTGCCTCGGGTCGTGGCGCTGCGAGTGGCGCCTGAAATGACAGAAAGCCTTTTGTCTGTATCCGCAGGGCTCTCCGGCGGGAAGTATAACCAGCCACTTGGGGCATAACTACCCCGGGATTCGGTGTTGCCCCCTTAAAACCCCGGCGGAGTTTGTGATTCGATAACGCTATACTTGCTTTCCATTTTTCGACCGGGAGTTTTCTATGGTTCACCGCAACCACGCCAAGGGATCCATCGGCACCGTTCCCATGCGCTGGCACGGCGATCGACTGGAGTTGCTGGACCAGCGCCTGTTACCGGGCGAGGAACACTGGATTACTGCCGATGGGGCGTCGGCGGTGGCCCAGTGCATCACCGACATGGTGGTGCGCGGTGCTCCGGCTATTGGCATAACTGCGGCCTACGGTGTGGCGCTGGCCGCGCGCCATGCCGGCGCTGGCGACTGGAAGTCCGAGGTGGAGCAGGCAATTCGGGAACTGGCCGCTTCCCGGCCGACGGCGGTCAATCTGTTCTGGGCGCTTGAGCGGATGGACGGGGTTTTCCGCGACTGCGATGCTCTGGACGAAGCCACCCGACGGTTGGCCGCCGAGGCGCAGGCCATCCACGAAGAGGATCTTGCCGCCAATCTGGCGATGGCCGGTCATGCTCTGGATGTTATGAACCCCGAGCGGCCGTTAACCGTTCTGACCCACTGCAACACCGGCGCGCTCGCCACAGGTGGCTATGGCACCGCACTGGGGGTGATTCGTCGTTTGCACGAGGAGCGCCTGCTCACAGTCGTGCATGCCGATGAAACACGTCCCTGGCTGCAGGGGAGTCGTCTGACGGCCTGGGAGCTGGCCCGGGATGGTATTCCCGTGATGCTGAATGCCGACGGCGCGGCAGCCGCACTGATGGCCCGGGGACAGGTGGACTGGATTGTGGTGGGCGCGGACCGCATTACCGCAAACGGAGATGTCGCCAACAAGATCGGCACCTACAGTCTGGCGGTCCTGGCGCGCCACCATGGCGTTGGCTTCATGGTGGTAGCGCCATCCAGCACTGTGGATATGGCCATGGCTTCCGGTGAGGAGATTCCGATTGAAGAGCGGGACGGTATCGAGTTGCGTGAAATCCGGGGTGTGCCTGTCTCTCCGGACGGCGTACGGGTTTTCAATCCGGTCTTTGATATGACTCCGGCCCATCTGATTGATGCCATTGTCACCGAGAAAGGCGCGGTGAGAAACCCGAACATCACGGGGATGCAGTCACTGTTTGGGGCTTGCAAGGGGTAGACTGATCAGGCCCGCTCTTGGGAGCGGGCCATGGGTCTCACTGAGGGCCGGCCTGTGCTGCCAGACGGCTGGACTGTTCAATGGAGGCCATGTGGCGATCCAGTTCCACCAGATCGGCCATGATCTGACCGCCTTCGCGGATGACAAAGTCCGATTCGGCATCGGTGCTGTCCGGATTGGCCGCTTCCTGTTCCTGCCAGTCTTCCAGCTCGTCCAGTGATTCAAAGGGCTCATCACCGCGAAGTTCCCGGCGGGCGTTGGTGATGGCCAGGCGGGTATTCTCGATCTGATCGTAATGCTCGCGGCGCTTCTCCGGATTCAGGCTTACGTAGTCCATCTGGCGCTGCTTCTTCAGGAACTCAATCTCCTTCTGCAGCAGCTTGAATTCCGGGTTGGTGTCAAAGCGTTCGCTGTGGCGCTCGCGCAACTCCGGAATAACCGCGCTGAAATCGAAGTAGCGGGTGTGGGGGACGGACTCGATCTGATCCCAGGGCAGGGCGTGATCCAGTGCATCCTCACCAATACGGGTCTTGTCGATCCGCGAGGGAATTTCGATATCCGGAATCACGCCCTTGTGCTGGGTGGAACCGCCGGAAACCCGGTAGAACTTGGACTGGGTGATCTTCAACTGGCCGTGATTGAGCGGCCGGACGGCCTGGACGGTGCCCTTGCCGAAGGTCTGCGAGCCCACCACCAGGCCACGGCCGTAGTCCTGAATGGCGCCGGCGAAGATTTCCGAAGCTGACGCACTCATCCGGTTGACCAGAACCACCAGAGGGCCGTCGTAGGCTACGGTCGGGTCTTCGTCCTCAAGAACCTGGACTTCGTTCTTGGCGTTTCGGATCTGGACGGTCGGCCCCTGATCGATGAACAGTCCAACCAGGTCGTTGGCTTCATGGAGAGCGCCGCCGCCGTTATTGCGGAGGTCGATGACAATGCCCTCGATGCCGTCACTCTCCAGTTCCTCGATCAGTTTGCGAACATCCCGGGTGGTGCTTTTGTAGTTGGGGTCACCAGCCTGCATGGCCTGGAAGTCGGCGTAAAAGGTGGGAATGGTGATCACGCCGATTTGGCGGGGCTCGCCACCGCGCTCCAGCTCAATGACGCTTTTGCTGGCGCTCTGTTCCTCAAGCTTGACCTCGTCACGCTGGATGGCAATGGTGCGGGTGACGGTTTCGTCAGTGGCATTTGCGGGAATGACCTCGAGGGTGACCACGGAATCCTGGGGGCCACGGATCAGGTCGACGACCTCGTCGAGGCGCCATCCGATCACATTCACCGGCTTCTCGTCGTCCTGGGCCACTGACACAATGCGGTCTGCTGGCTGCAGCTGTCCCTGTTTGGAGGCAGGGCCGCCCGGGACCAGGCGAACGACCTTGGTGTATTCATTATCGGATTGCAGTACTGCACCAATGCCTTCGAGAGACAGGCTCATATTGATGTTGAAGTTTTCCGAGGTGCGCGGGGAAAAATAGGAGGTATGCGGGTCCCACATGCTGGTAAACGCATTCATGTAGGCCTGGAACGCATCCTCACTGCGAGCCTGATAGGCCCGCTTGAGTTGGCCTTCGTAGCGACGGCGCAGGTTCTCTTCAATGCTGCTATCCTCGGTGCCGTTCAGCCGCTGTGACAGGACTGCGTTTTTGATCCGCTTGCGCCACAGGGTGTCCAGTGCAGCCTGGTCAGCCTCCCAACTGGCATCGGTGCGATCGAGAAGGATTTCCTCGTCGGTGCTGAAGTCCAGGTTATCTATGCCCTGATCAAGTAGACCGAGGGCAAACTCCAGGCGGTCGATGATGCGTTGCTGGACCAGGTTGTAAACATAGAAACCGGGTTGAAGCTGTCCGGTGCGCAAGGCCGGCCCAAGCATGTCCCGGATGTCTGCCATGGCATCAATGTCTTCCTGGGTCAGGTAAATGCGCTGGCCGTCCAGGTAGTCCAGGTAGGAGTGGAACACGTCATCGGAAAGATCATCACTGATGCCCAGGTCCCGGAAGTGGGTGAACTGCAACTGCCGGGCAATCAGTATATTGGCCCTTGCCTGGTCAATGGTCGGGGATACCGGCTGGTATTCATCCGGCACCTCGACCTTGGCTTGTGGGCCGGGGAAGCCGGGAAGCAGCAGGGCCAGAGCCAGTACTGAGCAGGCCCCCGCCTTACCAATGGCTGAAAACAGGGGCCTTTGGCCCGCGAAGTGTTCCGCAATACTCATAGAAAGATACCTGGCGTGTTGGCAAGACGGGCTTGACCGTCCGCGTCGCAACCGTGACTGGTCAATTTATTGTAGGCAACCGCTACATTGGTTGCCACAGATCTGCCGCTGTGCTTCGTGACAATCTGTCCATGACAGCGGGCATCAGTCGGCCTGGTTCAGCGCCTCCAGGGCGCGGCTCAGTCGTCCGGCGTATTCAGCGGTGGCATCTTCCAGGCCTGGCAGCAGGCACCAGTGGGCAACCAGTTTTTCGAGCTCCTCAAGCGGGCTGGATGCCGAACTGCCGGCCCCCATACCCTGTGCCAGTCGCTCTACCTGAAGCTCCATCCTGCGGCCCTGATCTTCCGCTGGCGTGTCCGCACCGGCCAGGATTTCTGCCCGGATAACGAGATCTCGGGCATTGATCGCCTCGTTGCGATTAACCAGTCGCGGCCAGTGATCCGGGGCGCCCTGAACAGTTTCCTGGGCGCTGGCGCGTGCTTCTATCAGGGTTTGCCAGCCGGCAATGCGGGCGCTCAGTTCGCGGCTGCGAACCAGCTTGTTCACCTGCTGGCACAGTTGCTGTACCTGCTGTCGCATGTCGTTGCCCAGCGGAGTGGCATCGGCTCTGGCCAGGGCTTCCCGGGCCTGCTGCAGGGTGATGTCATCAGAGCCGGTATGAAGGTTAGCGTACTGCCGGAGCAGTTCGCGGGCTGCTTCATCGGCTTCCTCGCTGGCTCTTTGTCGGTTCGAGCGATGCGCCTCACGACGCGCGAAAATGTCGTCGCAGGCCCGGCGGAATGCTTTCCAGAGCTTTCTGTCTTCCCGGTGACGGGTGATGCCCACAGCTTTCCACTGACTCTGAAGAGCCTTGGCCTCATCCATCGCTTCCTGCAAAGGCTCGTGATCCACGAGGGCCTGAGCCTTTTCGACGATGTCCTTTTTCAGGGCTTCGTTTTTCTGGCGTTCCTCGTTCAGCGGGCGCTCCAGCTGTTTCAGCAGGCTGTCAAACCGTTTCTGAACCTGGCGGTTGTCGCGAAAATCAATGGGCCAGGCTTCTTTCCATTCCTGCCGGGCGGTCTGGTGGATCTGCTCAGCGGCCTTCCAGTCGATCGTGTCCCAGTCGGCTTCCTCGACGAACGCGGCGAGCTGGTCACAGATGGCCTGGCGTTTCTCCAGGTTGGTTTTCTTGAGGTCGGATTTGGCCTCGAAGTAGGCCTTGCAGGGCTCGTAGGCGCGATCCGACGCCGACTTGAAGCGTTCCCACAGCGGCCGGTTGGAAGAACCGCCCAGGTCCCGCCACTCATTCTGAAGTTCCTTGATGCGCTCGGCCTTGGCTTCCGGTTCCATGGGCTGCTCGGCCAGATACTCCATCTGCTCGCACAGGGACACCTGCTTGGGTTCGGTGGCGAACCCCTGCCAGTCGTCCAGTTCCCGGAACTGCCCTGCAAGCAGGTGCATGCGCGCCTGGAATTGCCGGCGTTGCCCCGGCTGCAGTTTCTGGAACAGGTTTTGCGCCTGCTTCAGCAGCTGTCTGGATTCCCTGTGCTGTTTGGTGTCCAGGGCGGCGTCCAGGGCGGCCAGTGTCTGCGCCAGTTCATCAACGAGGGCCTTGAGCTTTTCCCGGTCGATCGCTGGTGTTGGCTCTGGTGTGGGGACTTTGCCGGCCAGTTCCTGCAGATGAATCAGTGACTGGGGCTGGCGGAACCCTTCCGGCCAGGTCAGGTCTTTCAGGAGGGCGCTGGCAATGGCTGGCTGTTGCGCCGGTTCGGATAGCTCGATTTCAGCCAGACGTGTGCGTGCCTGTTCAAGCTGGCGGACGGCGCTGAGATAACTGCGCAGGCTCTGCATGGCCTGCTCGTAGTTCTTCTGCTCGTTTTTCTCGACGTGAGTGTCGCGTGTGGCCTCCAGCCAGCGATTTTCCTGGGTTTTCTGGAGGGCATCCAGGGCAGAGGGGGAGGGTGTTTCCCCGGTTTCACCGGATTTAAGGTCCTCAAGCGTTCTCTGTAACAGGGCCAGGGTTTCGTGACGTTGCCCGGCCTGGTCCCGGTGTCTCTGTTCTTCCTCCCGCGCTTCCTGCAGTTGCTGCAGGCGTGCCCGGCATTGGTGAACAGCCTCCAGGAACGCCTGGGTCTGTTCTGTTGAAGCCTTGTCCTCTACGGTTTTCCAGCTCTCCAGCAGAGCTTCCAGTCTGGCCTGGTAGAGCTTGGTATCCTCGCTGATCGCCTGTTCTTTGACCTGGGCAATCAGGCGGGCCAGTTTTTCCTGGTTGGCGGCTTCTTCACTCTGTTGTTCGCGAATCGCCTGCAGCGTCTGCTTGACGGTCTGGTATACGCCTTTGTCACGGCCCTTGGCGAGTTTCTGAACCTGCTGAAGCAGCGCCTCGTCTGCCAGCTGCCGGGCCGCCTCCAGCCGAATGGCGGCTGTAACACCGTCCGTTGCCAGTTCTGCCAGGGTCTCCGGGCTCGGCTGGGAGGCCAGTAACTCGCTTTGTTGCTGGCGCTGATTATCGCGTTTTTCTTCTGTTTCCTGCCGACTCGATTCAGAGGGTTCCGGGGCGCTCGGGTGTTTGACGGGAGTTGCCTTGCGGGTTTTGAAAAGTTTCTGAATGAATGCGGCCATATAAAGTATCCTTCGGCATTGAAACCAGTCTGCGGTGGCGGCAGAGTGCCAGGCCACCGGCCTTCAGCACGTTTGGGTGCCGGGCGGTCGTAAGAATCGGACGCTAGTCTAGCGTCTTGCACCTCCATGCGGAAAGGGGCGATATGTCAAAACCGGAAAAACAGGAAGATCCCGAATACCGGGCCCGATCGCTGGCGCTCCGGTTGCTCGCAAGGCGTGAGCATTCCCGACAGGAATTGGCCATGAAGCTGCGCCAGAGACGCCTTCCCCAGGAAATCATCGAGACGGTGCTGGATGAATACGAGCGTGAGAACTGGCTGGATGATGCGCGCTTTGCGGATGTGTTTGCACGACAGCGGATGGACATGGGGTACGGCCCGGTCCGCATTCTGGCGGAACTGCAGCAGCGGGGCATTGGGCAGAAGCCTGCCGCTTTGCAGGAGGTAACCGAGGAAGAGTGGTGCGCACGGGCGGTGAAAGCCCGGGAGAAGCGGTTTGGTCTGCAGCCGGTCGATGACGATCTGAAGCTTAAAATGAAGCAGGTCCGGTTTTTGTCCCAGCGGGGTTACTCGGGTACGCAGGTGGAGTGGGCGCTTGAGCAAACGGCGCCTGTGGATGACCGCTAGTTACAGTGTGGGGGGAATCGGCCCAAGCTCAGAGGGCACCAGGTCGTTCGGCGCAGCCTTGGCGGCCAGGGTTTCGTCCTCTGCTTCCGGAGAATCGGTTTCCAGCCAGGCCAGTTCACCATCCATTTCGGCGGTGCCTGGCAGGTGGGATTCGGTCAGCCTGACCAGAACATCAAAATAACGCCGGATATTCTGGACGTAAATCACCGGCTCGTATCCTCTGGCGTAGCCGAAACGGGTTTTTGAATACCATTCCTTCTGCGCCAGCAATGGCAGGAATTCTTTTACGTCCATCCAGCGGTCCGGGTCCTTGCCTGCCGATTGTGCCAGGCGCCGGGCATCCTCCAGATGGCCAAAGCCGACATTGTAGGAGGCCAGGGCGAACCAGGTTCGGTCCGGCTCGGGAATCCGCTCGGGAATCTTGTCGCGAACCCGGATGAAATAGCGGGCGCCACCTTCAATGCTTTCTTCCGGGTTCAGGCGGTTGTTGATGCCGACATGGCGGGCGGTCGCCTGGGTCAGCATCATCAGGCCACGAACGCCAGTGGGGGAAACCGCGTTGGGGCGCCAGTGGGATTCCTGGTAACCAATAGCCGCGAGCAGTCGCCAGTCCAGGCTGGTTTCACGGGCGTAGAGCTCGAACAGGTCCTTGTAGCGGGGAAGCCGGTTCTCCACGTGATGCATGAAGGTCCGGGCGCCGACATAGTTCAGCCGGTCCAGGTGGCCGTAGAAGCGTTCACGGATCTGGGCGAGGGCGCCGCTGCCGCGCATCTTTTCCATGAACCCGGTCAGGGCATTGTACAGCGTGCCATCCTGTTCTTTCGGGAGCAGCCATACCAGTTCACGGGGTTCGTTAAGCGCAAACCCTTTTTTGACCATCGGGAAGAAAACCTGGTTCAGCTCCATTTCATTGGAGGCCACCACGGCGTAGCTGAAATCCCCGCTTTCGACTCGAGCCAGCAGGCCGGCCGCGTCGAGCCCGGGGTGAACTTTCGGGATCGGTCCGGGGGCGTCCGGTGTGTCGGCCAGCAGGAACTCATGATTGCTGTCGGCCAGCATGTGCAGGGTTTCACCGCGCAGTTCCTCCAGCGACCGGGGGCGCGGGGCTTCCCGGTTATAGATCACCAGCGACTGGGCCTTGATGCCGGTCGGCACCGTGCGGAATTGCTCACTGATGGGTTGCTGGTCTGTCAGCCCCGACAGGCCGATGTGGGCGTAATTATTGGACAGGACGGACAGGACCTCGGAGTTGTCGTCGGCAACGCGGATCCGTAGCTCAACCCCCAGATCCTCCGCGAACTGGCGAAGCAGCTGATAGTCATAGCCGCTGGCGCTGTCTTCCTGCTGGTAATAAATAGAAGGGGCGACGCGGGTAATGACGTGCACAACGCCTTCGTTACGAATTTCCTGCAGGGTGCTCGGGCGCGAGCAGCCTGCCATCGCGATCGCAGTGATCACGATAAGCGCCACCAGAAGGTGTCTGATTGGTGTGTGGCAGGAAATCGCTGGCAAGTCGATATTCTCCGGTGCTCTAAGCGGTAATCCGGTTTCGGGTGTGCAGCCTTCATGTCGTCAGCATGGGCGCACTGGTGAGTAATATGGGGTAATGATCACCTCATGGAAGGGGGAGGTCAATTAATCCCCTCAATCAACCTTCGAGAGGGCATCAATAGTACGGATTGTACCTGCAGTCTCTGCGCTGTATCCCGGGGGTGGTTTCCGGTATCATTGCCGCCTTTCAGACGACCCCCGTTTCGCGCGATACAGGTTGATATCATGCTTGAACTTCGCGGCGCACCCGCGCTCTCGCCTTTCCGTTCCCGCAAGCTGCATTCCCGGATCCACGAACTGGTTCCGAATGTGACGCATGTCTACGCCGAGTTCATGCACTTTGTGGATCTCGATGACGAACTCTCCGATTCCGAACAGGCGGTGCTGGACCGGCTGCTGACCTATGGGCCCAGTGTCGAGGTGGAAGAACCGGAAGGTGTGCTGTTTCTGGTTGTTCCCCGCCCGGGTACGCTTTCGCCCTGGTCCAGTAAGGCCACTGACATCGCCCGCAACTGCGGTCTTCGTCAGATCCACCGGATTGAGCGGGGTGTTGCCTATTACATCCGCTCCGGCAGCAAGCTTGGCCTGGAACAGCGGGAACAGATCGCCGCACTTCTCCATGACCGGATGACCGAGAAAGTTTTCCACGAAATGGGCGGTGCCGAACTGCTGTTCAGTCGGGAGGAGCCCCGGACCCTGAACCGTATCGGTGTGCTTGCCGGCGGCCGTGACGCGCTCGAGGATGCCAACGCACGGCTTGGCCTGGCGCTGGCGGACGATGAAATCGATTACCTGGTGACGTCTTTCAAAAACCTTGACCGGGACCCGACGGACGTGGAGCTCATGATGTTCGCCCAGGCGAACTCCGAGCACTGCCGCCACAAGATTTTCAATGCCTCGTGGGATATTGACGGCGAAGCGCAGGAAAAGTCCCTGTTCGCCATGATCCGCAATACCTACGAGATGAACCGCGAAGGCGTGCTTTCGGCGTACAAGGATAACGCCTCGGTCATTGCCGGCAGCGAGGCGGGACGGTTTTTCCCGGATTCCGAAACCGGTGTGTACGGCTACAACAAAGAGCCGATCCACATTCTGATGAAGGTGGAAACCCATAATCATCCGACCGCCATTTCCCCGTTTGCCGGCGCCGCCACCGGTTCCGGTGGCGAGATCCGGGATGAGGGCGCCACCGGGCGCGGTTCCAAGCCCAAGGCCGGCCTGACCGGGTTTACCGTTTCGAACCTGAACATTCCCGGGGACGAGCAGCCCTGGGAAATCGGTTATGGCAAGCCGGAGCGCATCGCCTCGCCGCTGGACATCATGATTGATGGCCCCATTGGTGGTGCTGCCTTTAACAACGAGTTTGGCCGGCCCAACCTGGCCGGTTACTTCCGCACCTTTGAGGAAAAGGTGCCCGGTGCCGCCGGAGAGGAAGTGCGCGGCTATCACAAGCCGATCATGATTGCCGGCGGGCTTGGCAATATCCGTGAATCCCACGTCGAAAAAGGCCATATTCCGGCAGGCGCGCGCCTGATTGTGCTGGGTGGGCCATCCATGCTGATTGGCCTGGGTGGCGGTGCGGCCTCTTCCATGGATTCCGGTTCCAGTCACGAGAATCTGGATTTTGCGTCGGTTCAGCGTGGTAACCCTGAAATGGAGCGCCGGTGTCAGGAGGTGATTGACCGGTGCTGGCAGATGGGCGACGACAACCCGATCTGCTTTATCCATGATGTTGGCGCCGGTGGCCTGTCAAACGCCATGCCGGAACTGGTCAAGGACGGTGGTCGTGGCGGCAAATTCGAATTGCGTGACATTCCCAGCGATGAGCCGGGCATGTCGCCCCTGGAGATCTGGTGTAACGAATCCCAGGAACGGTACGTCATGGCGGTTGCCGAGGACGATCTGGATGCGTTCGACGCACTCTGTCGCCGTGAGCGTTGCCCTTACGCCGTAATTGGCGAGGCCACCGAGGCGCATCATCTGGAACTGGCGGATGCCTATTTCAACGACAAGGCGGTCGACCTGCCAATGGACGTGCTTTTCGGCAAGCCGCCGCGGATGCACCGCAGCGTTGAACGCTCCTCCTTTACCAAGCCCATCTTCGATTCCACCAAGGTGGATCTCCACGATGCGGTGCGCCGTGTCCTGAGATTGCCGTCGGTCGGGTCAAAAAGCTTCCTGATTACCATCGGGGATCGCACGATCACAGGTCTGGTCGCACGGGATCAGATGGTCGGGCCCTGGCAGGTGCCGGTCAGTGATGTAGCTGTGACGGCCGCCTCGTTTGACACCCTCAGTGGCGAAGCCATGGCGATGGGTGAGCGCACGCCCGTTGCGGTGATCGATGCGCCGGCTTCTGGCCGGATGGCGGTTGGCGAGGTGATCACCAACCTGGCGGCGGCACCGATCAGCCAACTCTCCGATATTCGCCTGTCTGCCAACTGGATGGCGGCAGCAGGCCATCCCGGCGAGGACGAAAACCTCTATGAGACGGTTCGTGCGGTTGGCATGGACCTGTGCCCGAAGCTGGGTATTACCATTCCGGTCGGTAAAGACTCCATGTCCATGAAGACCGCCTGGGAAGAGGACAATGGTGAACAGAAAAGCGTGACCGCGCCCCTGTCGCTGATTGTCAGTGGTTTTGCCCCGGTTACCGAGGTTACCCGCACGCTCACGCCCCAGTTGCGGACCGATGCTGGTGAGACAGACCTGATTCTGATTGATCTGGCAGCCGGGCAGAATCGCCTGGGTGGGTCGGCACTGGCGCAGGTGTATCGCCATGTTGGCGCCGTCGCACCGGATCTTGACGACCCCGAGGATATCAAGGCGTTCTTTGCCGTGATCCAGGGCCTGAACGCCGACGGCAAGCTGTTGGCCTACCATGACCGTTCCGACGGTGGTCTGTTCGTCACCCTCGCTGAGATGTGCTTTGCCGGCCATACCGGCGCCGACATCAAGCTTGATGGTCTGGCAGAAGACAGCAGTCAGTTTGCCCGTGAGCTGTTCAATGAGGAGCTTGGTGCGGTTATCCAGGTTCGTCGTGATGATACCGGGTTTGTGCTCCAGCAGTTCTCTGGAGCCGGTCTGGGTGACCATATCAGCGTGATCGGTGGCCTGAATGACAAGGACCGGCTGCGGCTGACCTTCATGGGCGACTCGGTGATTGATGAACCCCGCAGTGCTCTACAGCGGCTTTGGGCTGAGACCAGTTATCGCGTCCAGTCCCTGCGTGATAACGCCGACTGTGCCCTGGAAGAATACGACAACCTGCTGGATGAGGCCGATCCCGGTCTCAGTGCGGATCTGTCCTTCGATCTCAATGAGGACGTCGCGGCACCTGCGATTGCCACAGGCGTACGGCCGAGGGTGGCTGTGCTGCGGGAGCAGGGCGTTAATGGCCAGGTCGAGATGGCGGCAGCCTTCGACCGTGCCGGATTTGATGCCGTGGACGTGCATATGAGCGATCTGCTGTCCGGCCGGGTTACCCTGGAAGGATTCCAGAGCCTGGTAGCCTGCGGTGGCTTCTCCTATGGTGACGTACTGGGCGCCGGAGAAGGATGGGCCAAATCCATCCTGTTCAACGACCGCGTACGCGACCAATTTGCGGCGTTTTTCAACCGTCAGGATACGCTGGCGCTGGGTGTCTGTAACGGCTGCCAGATGCTGTCAAACCTGCACGAACTGATTCCGGGCAGCATCGGCTGGCCCCGGTTTGTCCGGAACCAGTCTGAGCAGTTTGAAGCGCGTTTCGTAATGGCGGAGGTGCCTCAGTCGCCGTCGGCCTTCATGGAAGGCATGGCCGGTTCCCGGATGCCCATTGCGGTGGCCCATGGTGAGGGTCGCATTGAGCTGGCTTCCGGCAACTCCGCCCAGGCTCTGGCCGATAACGGTCTGGTTGCGTTGCAGTATGTTGATAACCGTGGCCAGGTAACCACCCGCTATCCGTACAACCCGAATGGCTCTGAGCAGGGCATTGCCGGTGTGACCAGCCAGGACGGGCGCGTCACTATTATGATGCCGCACCCGGAGCGGGTGTTCCGTGCGGCCCAGCATTCCTGGAGGCCGGATGGCTGGCAGGAAGGCGGCCCCTGGCTGAGGATGTTCCGTAACGCCCGGCGCTGGCTCGGCTGATCGGCGCCAGCTCCGGTCCGAAACCGGCCACGGTTGTCCCCCGGCGGGGCAGTCTGGCCGGTTTTTTTATGCCTGTAAGGAAACAGGGTGCAGGCATGCGCCGGATAAATTAGGCTTCAGGTGCGTTTTCAGTGGAAAAAAATGCTTGGCGAGGGGCTGTCAAGGGGTTGATCTTGCAATTTATGCACATTCCTGGTGCCAGTTTGGTGAATCAGCGTCCAAAGATCGAACACGCCGTTCAGTTTTTGGGCGCTATTTGTAACTATCTGAAAATAAAAGCTTTATTTAAGTGGGCGAATTTGTCGCCAATTTGAGTTAAGGTCAGTAATCACGGGGCTTCAGGAACGATTCCCAAAAACTTTCCCCAAAGTTATCCACAGATTTTGTGGGTAACTTTGGAAATTCCAGTATTGAGCAAAAGTTGATCGAAATGAGGGGTGAAATGTACAAGCTGAGTTACTTTGTGCCCGAAAGTCATCTCGACCAGACCAAGCGGGCTTTGTTTGAAGCCGGTGCCGGAAAGATCGGCGACTACGACAGCTGTGCCTGGCAGTGCCAGGGGCAGGGGCAGTTTCGGCCTCTGGCGGGCAGCGATCCTTTTCTCGGCAGTGCCGGAGAGCTTGAGAAGGTCAGTGAATACAAGGTGGAACTGGTCTGCGAGGATGGCCTGATTCACTCAGCGCTGGCCGCGCTGAAGGCGGCACACCCCTATGAGGAGCCCGCCTACGAGGTCTATCGGATAGAAGATCTGTAGCGGTCCTCGGGGCGGATGGCACTGATATGGACCTGGTACTGTTCGGAATGCATGTCTTCCAGAAAGAGCTCGAGTGTTTTACGTACGGTCGGAAAAGACAGTTCCTGCCAGGGGATGTCTTCTGGCAGGAACAGTTGTGACTCGAGGGACTCCTCGCCTGCACCGAAGGTGCCATCCATCAGGGTTGCCCGGTAGAACATGTGCACCTGATTGATGTGGGGGACATCAATGATCGAGTACAGCCCGTGTATGTCGACTTCGGCCAGGGCTTCTTCCCGTGTTTCACGAGCTGCAGCTTCAACGGTTGTCTCGGCGTTTTCCATGAAGCCCGCCGGCAGGGTCCAGTATCCATACCGGGGTTCTATGGCACGTCGGCATAGCAGGATTTTCCCCTCCCAGACCGGAACGGTGCCCGCCACGATGTTGGGATTCTGGTAATGTATGGTGTCGCAGTTCGGGCATACAAAACGATGCCGGTTATCTCCCTCTGGAATCCGCTGTTCCACCGGGTGTCCGCAGGTGCTGCAATAATTCATAGTTTTCCCCGTATACTGAAGGAGTTAATTGTAGACTCCTTAATCAAGGGCTTCTGAAACCATTATCAGGCCAGTTTAACCATCTGGAGTAGTTGTGTCTCATTCAACCTTGGTCTCGAACCGGAGCGGCAAGTGCGGGAGCTTCTGACTGCAAAGCTGGCCGGTTACTCACCCCGCCTGCTAGCGCTGGACTATCCGGAAGCCGGCATTCTGGTGCCTTTAACGGACGACCGGGATAATCCCGAGATGATCTTCACGCTCCGGTCCGCCAACCTGAATACCCATCGGGGGCAGGTCGCTTACCCCGGAGGCAAGCGGGACCCTGGTGATCGTTCCCTGGAAATGACCGCTTTGCGGGAGACCCATGAGGAGATCGGCCTGCCGCCGGACCAGGTGCAGATTGTCGCGCCGCTGAGTCAGGTGATTTCCCGCTACGGTATTCTGGTGACACCCTACGTTGGTGTTGTGCCCGCCGATCATCCGCTTGAGCCCAACCCGGAGGAAATTGAAAGTGTCTTCCGGGTGCCGGTGTCTTTCTTTCTTGAGGATCGCCGCGAGCGGACGGACGCCCTGAGTTTCCTTAACGATACCTACTACGTGCCCTGTTACCGCTGGGAGCGTTTCCAGATCTGGGGGTTGTCTGCGGTGGTTCTGGTTGACTTCCTGAATGCCGTGTACGATGCCGGGATCGATTTGCTGGAGCCCCCGGGAGGAAACTGACGTGTTCTATGAACTGGAAAACCGGCGTCCGGAGCTGGTTGGCGACGGACAGTTTGTTGCGGACAACGCAACCGTGATTGGCAGTGTACGACTGCTGGAGCATAGCAGCGTCTGGTTCAATGTGGTGATCCGTGGTGATAACGATGTGATCACGGTGGGGCCCGAGAGCAACATCCAGGATGGCTCGGTGCTGCATACCGATCCCGGAATCCCGCTCGACATCGGACGCGGTGTCACGGTCGGTCACAAGGTTATGCTGCACGGCTGTCAGATCGGTGACTTCACGCTGGTTGGTATTAATGCGGTGGTGCTTAATGGCGCGAAGATCGGCCGGCATTGCCTGATCGGCGCCAACACGCTGGTGCCAGAGGGTATGGAGATTCCTGACGGCTCCATGGTGGTTGGCTCGCCGGCAAAGATCAAAAAGCAGCTGACTGACCAGCAGATGAAAATGCTGGAGATGAGTGCTGCCCATTATGTCCAGAATGCGGCGCGCTATAAGGCCCAACTGAAACGCTGTGAGCCTGTCCATGAGCATGAATGACAAAGTCCGCTCGCCCTGCGTGGCCGTATGCGCGCTGGACGAGAATGATATGTGTATCGGGTGCCAGCGCACGGGTGATGAAATCCTTTACTGGACCCGGATGACAAACGAGGAGCGCAGGGAGGTCCTGCGTAAAGTGGCGGAAAGGGAAAAAAAGGTGGCCCTCTGACATGACAGACAGTAATTCTGCACGCATCGGTACGCCGTTGTCGGATAACGCGTTTCGGGTGCTGTTCTGCGGTGCCGGCGAGTTGGGTAAGGAAGTGGTCATTGAACTTCAACGCCTTGGCGTGGAAGTGATCGCGGTAGACCGTTATGAGAATGCGCCGGCAATGCAGGTGGCCCATCGAAGCCACGTGATCGACATGCTCGATGCCCATGCGCTCCGCTCGGTTGTCGAACGCGAAAAGCCGAACCTGATTGTTCCGGAAATCGAAGCCATTGCCACGCCTGAACTGGTCAAACTGGAAGGCGAGGGCTATCAGGTGGTGCCGACCGCCCGTGCGGTCAATCTCACCATGAACCGGGAAGGTATCCGCAGGCTGGCCGCCGAGGAACTGCAATTACCCACTTCTGCGTACCGTTTCGCCAGCAATCGGGAGGAATACCTCGCCGCTGTTGAAGCGATTGGTTATCCATCGGTCGTCAAGCCGGTCATGAGTTCGTCTGGTAAAGGACAGAGTGTTCTTAAAAGCGCCGCCGATGTCGAAGCAGCCTGGGATTACGCCCAGAGTGGTGGGCGCGCCGGGAAGGGGCGCGTCATCGTCGAAGGTTTTGTTGAATTTGACTATGAGATTACGCTGCTGACAGTCAGTCACTGCAATGGTATTTCGTTCTGTGCACCGATTGGCCACTACCAGGAGGATGGTGACTACCGGGAATCCTGGCAGCCGCATCCGATGACGAGCCTCGCTCAGGAGCGGGCGGAAAAAATTGCACGGTCAGTGGTGGAAAATCTCGGTGGTTATGGCCTGTTCGGGGTCGAGCTTTTCGTCAAGGGCGATGACGTCTGGTTCTCGGAAGTGTCGCCACGTCCTCATGACACGGGCCTGGTAACACTGATCTCCCAGGGATTGTCCGAATTCGCACTGCATGCGCGCGCCATTCTGGGCCTGCCGGTTCCGGATATCCGTCAGTATGGGGCAAGCGCCTCCGCCGTTATCCTCTCCGAGGGTGAGTCCACCTCTGTCAGCTATAGCGGTCTGGCAGAGGCGTTGGAGGAACCGGATACGGAACTCCGTCTGTTCGGCAAGCCGGGTGTCAGTGGTCGACGCCGGATGGGGGTTGGCCTGGCCATTGGAGCGGATATTGCCGAGGCAAGAAAAAAGGCCTGCGCAGTGGCGAACCGGGTGCAGGTGCATCTAGACTGAGAGATCCCGGGTGGTCGCTGTGAATGTTTTCAGAAAAAATTCACAGCGCCCGTTGACACCTCAGGAGAGGTCTGTAGAATGCGCATCTCTCTTGAGGCAACCGGCCGTAAGGCGGGGTGTTTTGGGAGGTGTAACCGCTTGAATCGCTTAGTAATTTTTTTGAGGTGATTCGCAAGAAAGTGGTTGACAAGGTGGCGATTCGCTGTAGAATGCGCCCCA
>NZ_JACHFE010000013.1 GCF_014201735.1 Marinobacter oulmenensis
CATGACGACGGCCAAGCGGATTGCTGGCCGGGTGAATAAACGAACAAAGGGGCGGTAGGCTGGACTCCGAAGTGGGTTTTTCTACAGCCTCGTTATGCAATAGGAGTTATGGAGAGAACTAATGCTTGGACTTCAGGAGCTATTTGACGAGCAGATAGAGAAAATTTTCCGCTCCGAGAAGTTAGCAGTGCGAATTCTTGAACATGACCTTAAAGAGTTAAAAATTGAACTCACGGATGAACAGCGGACCGATTTGGAAGAACAATTTTCAAAGTTGCGCAGTGGAACCTTGAGTTTCGATTTCGATGATAGCCAGATTGAAGGAACTGGACTTTCTGAAGAAGAGATAAAGAAAAAGCTTAAAGAGGCTTTTGAAGGACTGTCCCATAAACTCCAAAAGTTACTTGAGAATATAGACGAGACCATGCAAAACGTGGTCGATAATTTGAGTGATAGCGTTTCTGAGTCAGTACTCAAAACTCTTGAGGGTCGGTTGACGGGAATGCTGGAAGATCAGGAGGATATGTATCAAAACATTAGCGATGATATAGATGCCAAATGGGGGCAACCACTGGGGCTTCTGCAAGGGTTGATCGTTATTGCTGACGAATCTGCACAAAGGCGTGTTGAAAGAGTTCATGAAAACTCTGAAGACGATGTTGTTCAAGATCTATTGATTAGGCTTCACGCTAAAGCGATACAAATCTCTAAAGAAATTCTAACTTTGTTAAAATATGGTTTATCAAATGGAGCGCAGGCAAGGTGGCGAACGCTCCATGAGATTGCGGTAATTGCGACCTTTGTCTCAGATCATGGATCGAGTGTGGCAGAACAATATATCGAACATGAGGCCATTGATACCTATAAAGCAGCTATCCAATACAATTATTACTATGCTCGAATTGGCGCAGAGCCAATCTCTCAAGAACAAATCGATAGTATGAAAGAAGATTACGAAACGCTATTATATAAACATGGTCAAAGCTTCAGGCATGATTATGGATGGGCAGCCAGTGCCTTAAAAATCAAAAGGCCAACTTTTAAGGATATAGAGGCATCAGTCGAGCTAGATCATAATAGGCCATATTATAGAGCTGCCAGTGCTAATGTTCATGGAAATCCTTCAGGTGTTCTGAATAATCTAGGACTTCTGTCGGAGGAAGATATAATACTTTCAGGTCCAAGTAATATAGGGTTATCAACACCAGCGCAATCTACAATTATCTCTCTTAACGTAGTTACTACTATGTTGCTTATGCATGAAGCCACATTGGATAGTATTGTAATTGGAAAGGTGATCTCAAAGTATGGAAGGAGAGCAGAAGATGCATTCATTGAGGTAGAGAGTGATTTGTTAGGGTCCATGAATAAATAATCAGTGAATCAAGGCGAACACTTTTACGCCGCCGCTCCGAACTATCTGCTTATTCAAGGCGGTATCCCACCATCCGAATGTTCGCTTTGCGACCAGGTTGGCCAGCAGAGAACAATCTTTTAAGCCATACTTAAAGGCCCTTACCCTCCGAAGAGGGCCACGTCATGACGTTTCCTACCAGCAAAGTTCCCTGGAACAAAGGGAAGCTCGTCGGCCAGAAGCTGCCGCTCAAACTCGAACAAATATGGGCTATCCGTATTCGGTTAGAGATAGCAAAGAACATCCGCGAGCTGGCGATGTTCAACATGGCAATTGACTGCAAACTCCGATCCTGCGATCTGGTAAAGCTATTGGTTCGAGATATTTCCAGAAACGGTGAGGTTCTGGACCGGGCGCAAGTCATCCAGCAGAAGACCAGTCAGCCTGTTCAGTTTGAGATAACCAAAAAGACGCGCGAATCGGTCGAAGCATGGATCGAGTTGCGTGGACTCTCAGGGATGGATTATTTGTGGCCGAGCCGGATGCGAAAGTTCGACCATATCACTACTCACCAATACGCCCGTCTTGTCAAAAAGTGGATTACGAGCATTGGACTTGACCCTTCCGTCTACGCAACCCATTCAATGAGACGTAGCAAAGCGACATTGATTTACAAGAAGACCAAAAATCTTCGAGCCGTTCAGTTGCTGTTGGGACACACGAATATGTCGAGCACCGTGCGGTACCTTGGTGTCGAGGTCGAGGATGCTCTGGAGATAGCTGAGAGTATTGAGATCTAGGTGCGTAACTTGTGTCCTTGGTCCCTTTGGATGCCTCAGACGCTGCAAGCCCCGCTCGATGATCACCCTCGGGTTACAGGCTCCTCCCGTCGCTAAACAAAAGCGAACATTCTAGTCACGCCTTCCCTCCGCCTCCGAAAGCACCACTGCCAAATCCTCGGGCACCGGCATGGGTGCAAACGCGCTGACGTTTGCACGACCGGTGTTTCCGACCGGAACCCAAATTCGGGAAAAGACCAGGGCGGCAATGGTTCGGGCCAACTGCCCCAGCACCTCACGAACGTCTCTTGTTCGCCAACCCAGTCTGAGCATCCGTAAGTGGGTTGCAGCGTGCGCCAGAGCATATTTCTGGCTGAGGATATGGGCACGTTCCAGATGGGTGAAGGCTGTCTGGAAATCGCCTGCGCCTTCCGCCCTGCCTGTCGCCTCAAGCTCCGCAATATAGGATGGCTTCAGTTCACTGTGCATTGATGTTTACTCCCCGTAGATTGGCAACGGCAAGCCGATAATCGACCGCCTGCCCCCGAAAGGTTCAGCCTTTCAGTGCCAGTATGCGTTTGGCACCCATCAAGACGATGCCACCGACAATTCCGCCAATAATCAGATCTGGGTAGTTGGACCCGGTCCAGGCAACGAGCAGCCCCGCAAGTATTACCCCCAGGTTGATGACCACGTCGTTGGCTGAAAATATCCAGCTGGCTTTCATGTGAGCACCGCCTTCACGGTGTTTTGCGATCAGGAGCAGGCAACTGATATTCGCAATGAGAGCAACAGAGGCGACGGCCATCATCATTAACGACTGAGGATCACTGCCGAACAGAAAACGTCTGCTAACTTCAACCAATACCCCAGCGGCAAGGATAAGCTGGAGGATGCCTGCCACATGGGCCGCTCTGACCTGCATTTTGATGCCGTGCCCAACGGCGTAAAGTGCGAGACCGTAGACGGCGGCATCGGCAAGCATGTCTAGCGAGTCTGCAATCAGGCCAGCGGACTGGGCGATCAGGCCCATCGTCATCTCGACCAGAAACATCAGGCCGTTGATTGCCAGCAGTATCCATAAAGTGCCGGATTCTTCGCTTTCGTTGGCCTTAGAAGATTCAGCCGCTCTGACGGATTCAGCGCTGGCGTCTTCTGTCCGCTGCAAGGAAGCACCCAGGCCCAGGTTTTCCAGTTTGCTGGTAATAGGACCGGTTTCTCCATGGTGGATAATTTCCAATGTACGACCCGATAAATCGAATGACAGCGACTGAATGTTTTCAACGCCAGTCAGTGCCATTCGAATCATTCGCTCTTCCGAGGGACAATCCATTTTTGGTATTTTGTAGGTGCTTAGCTGGCTACCTGTTTCGGCGGTGGCGCGTCCCTGAAACTTGTCATCTACGACAGAGTCTTCACTACCACACTGCCCATTGCAGGGTTTGCTCATTTTCTCGGCTCCGGTTTTCGTACAAATGATGCAATTTAAAACCCTGTAGCCACTACAGGGTCAATAACTAATCTACACTAGTAGTCGTCAAAATCGGCGTTTGTCTGGATAAAGATCTACAATGATAAGTGCGATGGTGTGGACGTCTAATTTTATTTCGAGGGTAAACTTTATGATTTCATTTAAAGGACTTACAGCAACCGCTGCGTTGTTGGTTTTTCCTGCATTCGTGCTAGCGCATGGTGATCAAGGCTCATGGCAAGGGCATGGTCCTGGCATGATGATGGATCAGGAGCAAATGCAACAGATGCACCAGAACTGGTCTCACATGAACCAGCTGATGCAACGCATTCCTGATGAAGCTTCACCGCAAGAACGGCAACGATTGATGCGAGAACACAGGGAGGCGATGCAAGAGCAAATGGGTTTTATGCATCACGGTATGATGGGCCCCGGCATGATGCGTGGACAAAACGGCATGATGGGAGGTCAGCACATGATGAACGGCGGCGGTAAATCAAAGAATGGTGGTAGTCTGTCTAACGAGCAACAAATTCAGATGATGCAGGAGCGCATGGATCAAATGCAGCTGATGATGGAGCAAATGCTGCAATACCAGCAAAATCTAAAGGTAGAGTGATCGAGAAGCCTTCAAATACTTTTACTTAACAGACGCGTAGTAACTGGCGAGTTTGATAGGCTGAAGTTTGTGAAAACGGCGCAGTAGCTGGGTTTCGGTCTCAACGAAATCCCTGGCCTTTTACGGCTGGAAGATGGCGCTCTGGGCACCACTTCGAATGTTCGCTTTGCGACCAAAGCGGCCAAGATATGGTTACAATCGGCGGCCACATTATGGTGATTTACGTCGGGAGTTCTGGCCACTTCGTTTTCGTAATAGGTCTGTAACTCATTCTCTTACGGGCCTACCTGAGATTTCAGGCCCGCCTCAGTGAGAGCCGCGGCAATGCCGTCAGCCATCTTGCGATAGCCCCTAGCGTTGGGGTGAATCCGGTCGGCCCGCAGGCCCTCGTCAGAAAGTACCTCGGAGAAAATATCGTCGATCAGCAGGATGTGCTCTTCTTCGGCCAGTTCCTCATAGATGGGCGAGTCTGAGAGGCTGCCCACACTGGCGCTGAACAAGGAGAACTCTGGTACCGCTACCAGCACAGGGACGGCTCCGGACCGGCGAACGGCGGTAATGATTTCCCGAAGATGCTCCTTTACCTGACTGGCAGACTGGCGCCGCAGAAAATCATTACCGCCCAGTTCCACAATCACCAGGTCTGGTTCATGTTTCTGAAGCAATCCCGCGATGCGTCCACGGGCTTCACTGGCGGTGTCACCCGGCACGCCGGCATTGACGACCTTCCAGCCGGTTAATTTTGCCAGCAGTGAGGGGAAGTCTTCGCCCTTTCCGGCTCCGGTGCCGTGGGTAACGCTGTCCCCGAATGCAAGTACCACCGAGTCCTGCGCCAGAGGTTGATAGCGAGGCGGCGAATCACCGCAGGCGGTGAGTAGTAGCGACAGCACGAGGAGCATCAATAAACGCAATCGCGGTGCCCCTCCCGCCATGGCATGCTGGGTATTCACAGGTGAACTCCCGTCCAGGTCATATCGGCTTCACGATAGGCTTGCGCCTGAGCGGACGCAACTGCTGAATCCCGCATTAGGAATCTCAGCCTCATGTTCCCCCAGTTGCTCCATGCCAGAAATAACCCTGCGCCTATCAGTGTCGCTAACTGACAGATATCGGCCCTTATTTTCAGGCAGGCAGCTCCAAATGACACAATCTTCTTGCGGGCTTTCTAGTTGGCAATTGATCCTGCTGCAAGTAAGGCATACTGACTGGTCGAAGTAGACGATTTGGCGTGGAAATGCAACGGGATCTGGGCCGGTAACAAGTGAAAACGTGCTACTCCCGAAACTGCTGGACGTGAGCTTTCTTACGATTCCAAATAATCTCAAACCTATATCACCTCTGTGAACCAAGGCACCAACGGTGCCTTCCCTCCCATTCACAGAGGTATTTCCCATGAATGAACAATGCCCCAAGTGCCTGTCTGAACGGATTGGCAAGAACAACTATGGCAAGAAAGCCGCTGGTGTCGTCGGCGCCGCAGCCGGCGTTTATGGCGGCTATGCGTCTGCCATTGCAGGCGCCCGAACTGGCGCGATGGTTGGTGCCGTGGCAGGTCCGGTCAGTGGCATCGGTGGCGCGGTGATCGGCGGCTTGTTGGGCGGTGTTACCGGTGTCTCCGCTGGCATCATCCTGGGCGATGTGCTGGATGAGCAGGTGCTCGATAACTACCGCTGCCTGGAATGCGGCCATTCCTTCAGCAAAGAATCGGAGCCCGAAGACGAACCCACCGACAACCCCATTTCCAAGTTCCCAAAGGAGTAACCCCATGGCCCATCTGATCGAGCAAATGGCCTACGTTGGCCAAACCCCTTGGCATGGCCTGGGGAATGAACTGACATCCAACCAACCACTGGAAGTCTGGGCTAGACAGGCTGGCTTGGACTGGCAGATTCAGGAAAGCCCCGTTCGCTATGTGACTAATGCCGGAAGCCCGCTGGGCGAGATCCTGTCCTACCCGGATTCCAAAGTGCTTTACCGGTCGGATACCAAAGCGCCGCTGTCGGTCGTCGGTAACCGCTTCAAGGTGGTTCAGCCCGAAGAGATCTTGGAGTTCTATCGGGATCTGACCGAGGTCTCCGGCTTTGAACTGGAAACAGCGGGAGTGCTGAAAGGCGGCCGGAAAATGTGGGCGCTGGCTCGCACCGGTCAATCCGGCGTCCTGAAGGGCAATGACCAAACCAACGCCTACGTCCTTTTGGCCACGGCCTGTGATGGCACCATGGCTACTACGGCCCAATTCACCAGTATTCGGGTGGTGTGCAACAACACCCTAGCTGTGGCCTTGAAGGATTCCACGGCCAATGCAGTGAAGGTGAAGCACAACACGGCGTTCGATGCAGACCTGGTGAAGAAGCAACTCGGTATTTCCGTTTCCGCCTGGGACGATTTCATGTATCGCCTAAAAACGCTGAGCGAGCGGAAAGTGAAAACCACTGAGGCCAGGAATTACTTTCTGAAGGTGTTCACCGACGATTCCGGTACCGGCGTTGGCAAAACCAACGAGCGGTCCATGGCCAAAGCTCTGTCCTTATATGAAGGGGAGGGCATGGGCGCCACATTGGCATCGTCGGACGGCACTGCCTATGGCTTGCTGAACGCAGTCACCGAGTTCATTGACCATCAACGCCGCGCCAAAACCGTTGATCACCGGCTGGATTCCGCCTGGTTCGGTAATGGCGCTTCCATCAAAAATCGCGCACTCGAACAGGCCATGTCACTTGTGGCTTGAAGCCAGCCTCACACACCTAAAACCGCCATAAAGCCCACCGGAGCCTCGTGCTCTGGTGGGCTTTTTTATGTCTGGAGGAAAACACCATGGGCATGAGCGCAAACGTACTCCCCAAGCAACGGCCAGCACTGCGACTGGTTTCAACTAAAGGCCTCAGCCGTGACGAATGGCTGAGGGTCCGTAAACAAGGCATTGGCAGCAGTGATGCTGCGGCAGCGGTGGGCATGAACCCATACCAGTCTCAACTGGAGCTCTGGATGGTCAAAACCGGTCGAGATGCCGGCATGCCAAAACCGGACTCGGATGATCCGGAATCACCGGTCTACTGGGGGCATATCCTGGAACCCATTGTGGCTGAGCAGTACAGCCGACAAACCGGTCGTAAGGTCCGGCGAGTGAATGCGGTGCTGCAGCATCCTGATCCGGACAAGCACTGGATGTTGGCCAACCTGGATTATTCCGTGGTGGCCGATGACGAAGTGCAAGTTCTGGAATGCAAAACCGCTGGGGAGTTTGGGGCTCGTCTTTGGAAGGAGGGTGTGCCGGACTACATCCAGTGCCAGGTTCAGCACCAACTGGCAGTCACCGGCAAGCAGGCAGCCGATGTCTGCGTGTTGTTGTGTGGGCAGTCACTCAAGATCTTCCGAATCGAACGAAATGAGGAGCTGATCGAAGCGTTGATCACGCTGGAGCGCCAGTTCTGGGATTACGTGGAAACGGATACGCCACCCCCGGTGGACGGCACGTCGTCGGCAGAACGCGCGCTGCGCCATCTCTACCCCGAGGACCAGGGCGAGACCCTGGACTTCAGCGAAAGCAAGGAGCTGTCGGATGCTTTCAGCGAGCTGCTGGCGATTCGCTCTGAAATGGAAACCCTCAAGTCCACTGAATCCCACCTGAAGCAGCGCATTCAATGCCACATGGGAGAGGCCTCCAAGGCCAAGTTCCCGGGTGGCAGCGTGAGCTGGAAACGGAGCAAGGATTCCGTGGGGCTCAACGTCAAACAGCTACTGAAAGACCAGCCGGAATTGCTGGAGCAGTATCCCCTCACCAAGCCGGGCAGTCGCCGGTTTCTGATCCATGCCTAATGTCCCCTTGGCCACGCGGGTGTAACGAGTGCCCCGTGGCCCTTTTTCAGGAGAAGCATCATGATTAAAGGGTTAGCCATCACGCCTCCGGTGTTGGGGCGTATCAGTATCGGTCGGGTTGTTGAGAAAAACGGCATCCGGCTGCCACAAAAAGACAATCAATTCACCATCACCTCCCAAATCCAGGAAAAGGATGGCTGGGTACTGCACCCCCTGGACGAAGAGCTGAGAAAAGACGCGCCCAACAACAAGCTGCGAACCATTCCGGTACGCATGCTGTTCAATGACGCGGATCTCAACCTGCGGGCTGAATACACCATGTTCGACCGCAAAAGCGGACGGCCCATGTGCGTTGGGAACGGCGATACCTGCAAGCGCCTGACGCAATCAGGCGTGCAGTCATTGCCATGCCCTGGGCCAACGTTGTGCGAGTTCGGCAAAGGAGGGCTGTGCAAGCCCTACGGCCGTCTGAACGTGAAGATCGGTGACGACGATGATCTCGGCACCTTCATCTTCCGCACAACCGGTTACAACAGCATTCGGACGCTTGCGGCCCGGCTGAGTTATTACCAGGCGGTGTCCGGCGGTTTGCTGGCTTACATGCCGCTGGAACTGAAGCTGCGGGGCAAAAGCACGACACAGAGCCATCGAACGCCTATTTTCTATGTGGATTTGGTGATCAAGGAAGGGGTGTCATTGCAGGAGGCGGTGGCGGAGGCAAAAGAAACAGCCAAAAAGGTGGCAGAGGAGGGCATTGACCAGGCGGCGCTTGATGCGGCGGCGGCCAAGGGATTTGGGAATACACTGTTTGAGTATGATGAGGATGAGATGAGTCAGGTAATTGAAGAATTTTATCCCAGTAGCGCACCTGAAGATGCGGTCTCTTCTTCTATTGTGTCCGGGCTGAGGGAAAACCTTAAAGCCGCTCGATCTATCGCAGGGTGAGCGGATCCGAGTGACCGGGTTCCGGTCACTCGGATCTAACCTCTTTTTTTGTTTTCGGCAGAAATACGCGGCCTCACATTAGGCCTCCTCACCAAACGTCTTGCGCCAGTCCCGAGGGCCCATGGTGACGCTGCTTGAAGTGCTGCCGGAACGGCGTGGCCGTGTGGAACCGATCTTTTCAGCGATGGCCTCCACAGACAGTGATGTGCTTTCCAGCAGTTCCCGACCGTGCCGGAGCCGTTTACTCATCAGTCATTTAAGCACCGTCACACCGGTGGCACTCGAAACCGAGCCGGATTTAAAATTCAATCACCACTCGCAGGCCGGCACTGGAGCCAGTCATAAAGCTGATATCACCCCCATAACGAGTGACGATTTCCCGGACAATGGCAAGCCCCAGCCCGTGTCCGGGCATTTGCTGGTCCAGCCTCAAGCCACGCTGCCCGAGATTCGCCACCTCGCTTTTTTCAACGCCAGGTCCATCATCGGCGACCACTATTCGCGCGACACCGTTGCCTTGCTCCAGTGAGAGCTCTACACACTGTGACGACCATTTGCCTGCGTTGTCGAGCAGGTTGCCCAGTATCTCGTTCAGGTCTTGCTCTTCAATTGGCCAACGACTTTCCTCCGCGAGCGGGCTGGACAGCTCAAAAGACTTTTCCGGATACAGACGGCCCAGCATCCAGAGCAAATCTCTCGCCTGTTTTAACGGGTAAGCGCTTTTCCCCACCTGAGGCCCGGCAAAGCGGCTTCGGCGCATTTCCGCGTCCAGTTGTTTGTCGATGTCGTCAAGGCGGACCGCCATCTGATGCCTCAGATCATTGTCGAGCGGGCGGCCTTCGTCCTCCAGAATCTGCCGGACTGCCGCGATGGGTGTCTTTACGCTGTGGGACAGGTTGGCCAGGGCATCCCGGGAGCGCTCAAGGCGCTGGTCCAGAGAGTCGAGCAACTGGTTCAACTGCTGCACAAGTGGGCGAAATTCTTCCGGGGCCTCGACATCGATACGTGAAATCTCACCATCCTGCAGCCGCCTTAACGCTGCCTTTAGGGTCACAACGGGCCTCAGTGACAGATTGATGCCAAGCCAAATCACCGAAACCAGCAGAAGAATCAGTAAAATAGACACAATCGCAGTCCAGGCATGCAGCTCTGACTGGCTGCGCTTCAGCGCACTGAGATCTTCGGAAACGATAACAACGATGGGGGTATCACCCACGCGAAATGACTGGCGGTAGGCAAGAATATCCGAAGGTGCATCAGCTATGTCGGAGCCATGAACCCGAAGCGTGCCATCCTGGCCCGACTCAACCAGAGGCATCAACAAAGGTTCCCAGGCCTTCGGCGAAATGATGGTCCGGGAGGGCGAGTGTATGGCAAAAGCGTGATGAAACACGTCCTGGAAATAATCTCCGGTCTGCAGCGTGTCCAGCTTGCCGTCGGAATCGCGAATCTGATGTTCAAGAAACGCAACTTCGTCCTGGAGCCTGCTTTCAACAAACTCCCGCGCCATGCGGTCCAGCAACAGACCGTGGACCAGCCAGGCCAGTGCCATCAGGCCGATACCGGCCGGCAATAACAGAGCGAGCAGGGCTCCCTTGACGGACGCCGGTTTTCTAAACACCGTCATTGAACAGGTACCCCTGGCCGCGCCGTGTCGAGATGGTGTCATTGCCCACCAGCTTTCTTAGCCTTCGAATGTAGGCCTCAATAACATTGTCACTCGGGCTTTCGTTCAGATTGTAGAGTTGCTCCATCAGCTGTTCCTTTGAAAAAACATGGCCGGGGCGGCTCATCAGGCAGCGTAATAGCCGGAATTCGGTGCCGGTCAGGCTATGTTCGGTGCCATCATTGAGCTTCAGGCTCTGGCGATTCTCGTCTAACTCAAAGCGGCCCGCTGTCACTGTGGAATGAACCCGGCCTTCGCTTCGGCGCACGATGGCGTTGAGGCGGGCAATCAATTCTTCCGTCTGAAAAGGCTTGGCCAGATAGTCGTCTGCGCCGGCCTTCAGGCCATTGACCTTGTCCTGCCAGTCCCCCCTTGCTGTCAGAATCAGAACCGGATAGCTGACATGGCTAATACGCCACTTTCTCAGTACGTCCAGACCATTACCATCCGGCAGCCCCAGATCCAGAACAGCCACCCGATAGTCTTCCTGCTCACCCAGAATCAAGGCTTCCCTGGCGGTGTAGGTTGTATCAACACTGAATCCCGCTTTCTCCAACTGACCACTCAGCCCATCAGCCAGCAAACGATCATCTTCGACGAGCAGTAAACGCATGAGTCTGTCCTTTTCGGGGGTGAGGGTATATCCCCAGTGTCGTTGATCAACCTGAATTCAGCCTGAACGGCAAATACTTTGATTTTTTCAGAAAGAATTCAGGTTCGTGCGAGATGGTAGCAATGGTTTCTTGGCATTGCTCAATTTTCAGAGCAGCCAGCTGGCGTTCCAGCACACATTATTTCACAGGAGAAGACGGGATGAATGCATCAAAATTTCTGGTTATTGCGGCGGTAATGTCGATGCCCGCAGCCACGTTTGCAGCCGGAGCCGACGGCCATGGCCATGGTATGGCAAGCGGCGAGCCCGGCAAGGCTTCCCAGGCGAGCCGAACCATCAACGTTGAAATGTATGACAACTACTACGAGCCGGAAATGATTGACGTAGAACCCGGCGAAACAGTGCGCTTTGTTGTGGAGAACAAAGGCAACCTCGTTCACGAATTCAATATTGGCACTCCCGGCATGCACGACGCCCATCAGAAGGAAATGAAAATGATGGTTGAGCATGGTGTTATTCAGGGAGGGCAGATTCACCACGACATGATGGACATGGATATGGGCAATGGCCATTCCATGAAGCATGACGACCCGAATAGCGTATTGCTGGAGCCGGGTGAGAGCCAGGAGGTGGTCTGGACGTTTTCCGATAAGGGCAATGTCGAGTTTGCCTGCAACGTGCCCGGCCACTATCAGGCCGGCATGTATGGCGAGATTAACTTCAAGTAATTCAGGTTGTTGATAAAAAAGTAGTTTTCCGGATTGGAGAGAGCATCGCCAATCCGGACTTAATGCAGTGTTGTTTTGGAGTAAAGCCCATGAAAGTACGTCTGCTGACGGGGCTGTTGAGCCTGTTAATGCCGGCTTTGGTGCTGGCCGGAGAATACAATCTCACGGTCGACCGGGTGGAAATCGATACCGGTGATTTTGTGAAAGAGGGTATCGGCTACAACGGAAAATCCCCGGGGCCGGTCCTGCGTTTCAAGGAAGGCGAGGATGTCAGGATTAATGTAACCAACAACCTCGATGAGGCGACATCTATCCACTGGCACGGACTGATTCTTCCGTTCGAGCAGGATGGCGTGCCCGGTATCAGCTTTCCCGGCATTCAACCGGGAGAGACTTTCACCTATGAATTCCCGATAACCCAGGCCGGAACTTACTGGTTTCACAGCCATTCCGGTTTTCAGGAGCCCGACGGTGCCTTCGGGGCCATCGTTATCGAACCAGAAGGGCGGGAGCCGTTCCGGTATGACCGGGAATACGTGATCCAACTGACCGACAAGCATCCCCATTCCGGTGATCGCATCATGCGGAACCTGAAGATGATGCCGGATTACTACAATCGACAGCAGCAGACTGTGGGGGAGTTCTTCTCGGACGCCTCCAGCAACGGTTTGATGGACACCATCAAGGATCGTATGGCCTGGGGCGACATGCGCATGATGAAAGCGGATGTTGAAGATGTTCAGGGCTTTACCGGCATGATCAACGGCAAGGGGCCGGCACAGAACTGGACCGGCCTGTTTGAGCCCGGTGAGCGCGTTCGGCTGCGGTTCATTAACTCATCGGCCATGACGTATTTCGATGTCCGGATTCCTGGGCTGGATATGACGGTTATCCAGGCCGACGGCAATAACGTGCAGCCGGTCAACGTGGATGAGTTCCGCATCGGTGTCGCCGAAACCTATGACGTGATTGTTCACCCCAGAGATGAGCAGGCGTACACCATCTTTGCCGAGTCCATGGGCCGTTCGGGGTTTGCCAGGGCTACGCTGGCTCCGGAAGAAGGCATGGAAGCACCCATACCTCCGATGCGTGATCCGGCACGGCTCACCATGGCAGACATGGCCGGCATGCCGGGAATGGATCATGGAGACATGGACCACGGGGACATGGCTGCGTCTGAAGATATGGACCATTCTTCCATGGAAAATATGGACGACTCCAAAATGAAGGACATGGACCATGGCTCCATGGACGGTATGGATCATTCCAAGATGGGCGGTGATGACGGCCAGCCGAGTGATCCGTTTTACGCGAAGGGCAGTGGCATCATGCCGGTTGCTGCCAATGACGGTAAGTTCCTGTCGTACGCAGACCTGAAAGCCCAGAAACCTCTCTATGAAGAGCGCGAGCCAACCCGGGAAATCGAGCTGCGGCTGACCGGCAATATGGAGCGTTACACCTGGAGCATCAATGGCGTGAAATACGAAGATGCAGACCCGATTCGTCTGCAATATGGCGAGCGCGTTCGTTTCAAATTCGTGAATGAAACCATGATGACGCACCCCATGCATCTCCATGGCATGTGGTCGATCCTGGATGTCGGCGCGGGCAAATGGAACCCCATCAAGCACACCGTCAGCGTTCAGCCAGGCACCACCGTGTACATGGAAACCGAAGTTGATGCGCCGGGGCAGTGGGCGTTCCATTGTCATCTGTCTTATCACGCAGCAGCCGGTATGTTCCGCAAGGTGATAGTAGAGGGCGGCCCGGATTCGACTCAGGCAAAGACAGACGTTGCGATTGAAGAAGGAGGTGATGCATGAGCCGTATTCGATCTTTGATAACCGTCAGCCTGCTCGGTTCGATGGTTTTTCCAACCGCTGTGGCCGCTCAGGAAATGATTGCCGACACCACCTCCCGGAAGCAGGCTCTGACCTCTTGGGGAGTGCAGTTCGAGGAGCTTGAATATCGGTACAGTGATGACGATGAGGAGCTAGGCGTCTGGAGCGCGGACTTTTTCTACGGAACTGATGATCTGAAAGTCCGGTGGCTGACCAAAGGGGAATACGCCATTGAGGAGCAGGCCTACGAGGGGCTGGAAAACCAGTTGGTCGCGCAGGTTCCGATTTCCGACTTCTTTGACGCCAAGGCCGGTGTCCGGTTCGACACGCCCGAGGGTCCAGACCGCACCTATGCCGTTCTTGGCATAACCGGCCTGGCGCCGCAATGGTTCGAGATTGATGCCAACCTTTATGTAAACGAGGAAGGCGACACATCCGCCGGGCTGGATGCTGAATACGAGTTGTTGCTGACCAACTACTGGATTCTGTCCGCCGCGGTGGATGCCACCGTGGCGTTCAGCGAAGACCGGGAAATCGGCGTTGGCAAGGGGCTGGTTTCCACCGAAACCGGTCTGCGCCTGAGTTATGACCTGGTCGATCGCGCTTTCTCGCCCTACATTGGTGTGGTGCATGAGCGTAAGTATGGTGATACCGCCGATATTGCTGAGGCCGAGAGTGGCAGCACGGAAGACTGGTTTGCCGTAATCGGCGCACGCATCGCTTTCTGATTCCGCTTTTAGCGGGCCAGGGTTAATTTCCCTGGCCTTTTTCAGTAGTGATTCAGGTTGAGATGTTGTGATGGTGGGGAAGATAACCAGGCGAAGAGGTTCAACTTCATGACCAAAGCACACAAAGCAACAAGCCAGGAGGGCTTTCTGCTAAGCAGGAAGCTGACGGTCAAAGATCTTGATGAAAGTCAGTGGAAGGATTTCATCCAGGAGCTTACTTATCATCCCTGCGTTGATTTCGCAGAGCGAAAATCCGGCAACAAACTGCATGTCATTTACGACGGCACTCACTGGTCTACCGATGAGCTGGTGGAACTGATAACGGCCCGCGGGGGCCGGCTGAAAAGCGGGTGGTGGACCCGAAGGAAACTGGCCTGGTACCGATTTACCGATGAGAACGTTCGAGCCAATGCCAAACATGAGCCGTTTTGCTGTTCGAAAATTCCACCTATGAAACGTAAATAGACACCAGACCAACCGGAGGTTGAATGCGCGACGAGCAGGACAGAACCACTCGCTATCAGGAAGGCAGCCTCACTCTGCCAGGAACCGTTATGTTGGGAACCGGCGTCATGATTGGCGCCGGTATTTTTGCGTTGACCGGCCAGATGGCCCAGATGACAGGTGTTCTGTTCCCGCTGTCGTTCCTGGCGGCCGCCGTAATTGTCAGCTTCAGCGCTTATTCCTACATCAAGATTTCCAATGCCTATCCGTCAGCCGGTGGCATTGGCATGTACTTGCACAAGGCCTACGGAAACCGGCTACCGACCGCGTTCAACGCCTTGCTGATGTATTTTTCCATGGTAATTGCCCAGAGCTTTCTGGCGCGCACCTTCGGCTCCTACACCATGCAGCTTTTTGGTGGCGACGAAAGTGGGCGAATGGTGCCCATTCTCGGGGTGTCCCTGATCATTGCAGCCTTTCTGATTAACCTTCTGGGCAATCGAATGATTCAGGGTGTAGCCTCCTTCATCGGTATTCTGAAAATCGGGGGCATCCTGATCTTCGGGTTGGTGGGTGTCTGGGTCGCCGACAGCATTTCGGTCGATTTCTCTAGCCCTGGAGAGGCCGGAACCATGGGCAACTTCCTCGGTGCGACGGCACTGGGAATACTGGCCTTCAAGGGCTTCACCACCATTACCAACAGCGGCTCCGAAGTAATAGACCCTAAGCGGAACGTCGGGCGAGCCATTATTATTTCTATTGCGGCCTGCGTGGTGATCTACACCCTGGTCGGATTTGCCGTCGCCAGCAATCTGTCTCTGGCTGAAATTATCGAGACTCAGGATTATTCTCTTGCCGCTGCCGCGCGTCCGGCACTGGGAGAGTATGCCGTCTGGTTTACCGTCGCCATTGCCATGATGGCCACGGCCGGCGGCATTCTGGCCAGCATTTTTGCCGTCTCGCGTATGCTGGCCATGCTGACCGAAATGAAGCTGGTTCCCCACCGGCACTTCGGCATGCCAGGCAGCATCCAGAAGCACACTCTGGTCTACACTGTGGTGCTGGGGATCATTCTGACGGCGTTCTTTGACCTTTCGCGAATTGCGGCGTTGGGCATCGTGTTCTACCTGATTATGGATATTGCCATTCATTGGGGGGTGCTGCGCTATCTACGCAAAGACATAAAGGCCAACGTATGGGTACCAGCCACCGCCATTTTGCTGGATTTACTCGCACTCGGGGGCTTTGTCTGGGTCAAACTGAATACTGACCCGTTTGTCATCGGCGTAGCGGTTGGCGCCATGATTGTGATCGCAGTTGGGGAACAGATTTTTCTGAAGAGATCGGCCGGGATTGAGCCGCCAGAAGGTGGGCACTCTCATCATCACCACCACTGAAACCAGTCAACGGAACGGAGATTCGTCACATGATGGAAGGTCATATGTTCGGTAACACCATGTGGGCAGGGCACTGGCTCTGGATGCTGGTGCTTGCCATTGTTGCCGTCATACCAGCCTGGCGTATTTGCCAGCGCACGGGGTATCCGGGCTGGCTGGGTGTTCTGATACTGATACCTGTTATCAACCTCGCTTTACTCTACTTTCTCGCATTTGCGGAATGGCCCGCAGACAAGACCGGAGACCGTAATGGCTGAACACGAACACGCGCATCACCACGACCATCACAACCATGAGGAATCCGGCGAACACACGGTCAAGGACCCGGTCTGTGGCATGTCGGTGGATCCGCACACGGCGGAGCATCGCAGTCGGCATGACGGTAAAACCTGGTACTTCTGCTCATCACGCTGCCAATCGCGGTTTGACGAAAACCCGGAACAATATCTCGGCGAGGAGCAGAAGCGGGAGGAGCCTGTAGCACCAGGCACTATGTACACCTGCCCAATGCATCCGGAGATTCGCCAGCAAGGCCCCGGGGATTGTCCTATCTGTGGCATGGCTCTGGAACCCGAGGAAGTGAGCCTGGATGACGGCCCCTCCGAAGAACTCACGGATATGACCCGCCGCTTCTGGATTGGCCTGGTGCTGTCTCTACCGGTATTGATCCTTGAAATGGGCGGCCACTTGACCGGGCTCGATCATATCGTGGCGCCACAAACCTCCAACTGGATTCAACTGGTCCTCGCCACCCCCGTGGTGGCCTGGTGTGGCTGGCCCTTCTTTGTCCGGGGCTGGAAATCGGTGGTCAGCCGTAACCTGAACATGTTCACGCTGATCTCCATCGGTACCGGCGTGGCGTTGATCTACAGCCTGGTGGCCACACTGGCCCCTCAAATCTTTCCGGATGCTTTTCGGCAGGAAGATGGCTCCGTTGCCGTGTATTTCGAGGCCGCAGCGGTCATTGTCGTATTGGTGTTGCTGGGGCAGGTGCTGGAATTGCGAGCCCGGGAGAAAACCTCCGGCGCCATTAAAGCTCTGCTCGACCTGGCGCCCGCCACGGCACGCAAGCTGGATGATGACGGCGGCGAATCGGATGTGTCACTGGATCAGGTCAAGGTTGGCGACCGCCTGCGCGTCCGCCCGGGGGACAAGGTGCCGTTGGATGGCGAGCTACTGGAAGGCAGCTCCAACGTGGATGAATCCATGGTGACGGGGGAGCCACTGGCCGTCAGCAAGAAATCCGGTGATCAGGTGATCGGTGGCAGCATCAACCAGCAGGGTAGCTTCATCATGCGGGCCGACAAGGTTGGCCGGGATACCATGCTGTCTCAGATTGTGCAGATGGTGGCCAGCGCCCAGCGCAGTCGCGCGCCCATCCAGGGCCTGGCAGACAAGGTGGCGAGTTACTTTGTGCCAGCGGTAATCGTCATTGCCGTTGTTGCCTTTATTGCCTGGTCCTTCTTCGGGCCAACACCGCCGATGGCCTTCGGCCTGATTGCGGCGGTGAGTGTTCTGATTATTGCCTGCCCCTGTGCCCTGGGTCTGGCTACGCCCATGTCCATTATGGTCGGTGTCGGGCGGGGCGCCCAAAGCGGTGTTCTGATCCGCGATGCCGAAGCCCTGGAACGCATGGAAAAAGTCGACACTGTGGTGGTGGACAAAACCGGTACATTGACCGAAGGCAAGCCCCAGGTGACCAAGCTTGTTCCCTCGGAAGGGTTCAGCGAGGAAGAACTGATGCGGTTTGCCGGAGGCCTGGAGAAGGGTAGCGAGCACCCGCTGGCCCACGCCATTCTCGATAAAGCCAAGGCCATGGAGCTGAAGCTACCGGACGCTGAAGACTTTGATTCCCCTAACGGCAAAGGGGTAACGGGCAAAATTGATGGCCGACAGGTACTGATTGGTAACCGCCTGCTGATGGAATCCGAAAACGTCGATACGGCGGAATCGGAAGAGGAAGCCGACCAACTCCGCGAGGACGGGGCCACCGTGATTTTCGTGGCAGTGGAGGGGAAAATCTGCGGTTTGCTCGCCATCGCCGATCCGGTCAAAGAGACGACGGAAGCGGCCATCTCCGCCCTGCAGGAAGACGGCATCCGGGTGGTCATGCTGACTGGCGACAATCGCACCTCGGCAGAGGCAGTTGCCCGCAAACTGCATATCGATGAAGTAGAAGCGGAAGTCCTCCCGGAAGACAAAGGCAAGATCGTTCAGCGCCTGAAAGACGAAGGCCGCATCGTAGTGATGGCCGGAGACGGCGTGAACGATGCGCCCGCCCTGGCGACCGCGGATGTTGGCGTGGCCATGGGCACCGGCACCGATGTGGCCATTGAAAGTGCCGGCATCACCCTGTTGAGGGGCGATCTTATGGGCATTGTGGAAGCACGCCGGTTGTCCCTGGCGACCATGCGCAATATCCGGCAGAACCTGTTCTTTGCCTTTATATACAACTCCGCCGGCGTTCCCATTGCCGCAGGGGTTCTGTATCCGTTTTTCGGTATACTGCTGTCGCCAATCTTCGCAGCGGCGGCAATGTCGCTGTCTTCGGTCAGTGTGATTGTGAATGCACTGCGCTTGAGAGTGGTTAAGCTTGGCGGGCCCAAGCACTGAATTTCTAATTCATTGGAGAAGTGGTATATCGCGTTGCTCTGTCCCCAACTGGAAGCCACAGCAGTCTCCCGCTAGACGTAGCCGGGAGACTCTTTCGTTGTTAACCAAGTTCTCTGAGGACTGGGAAGGCCGACAACATCCACGAAGCGAAGCGTGTCATCTGGCCGGTCATTACCATCACGCCCATGATGACAAGCGCCAGGCCCGCCAGAGCCCTCAATAACCGGCTCCAGCGACTGAACCACCGCATGCGCTCCCTAAAATGCTCGATAAACATTGCCGTTCCGAGGAAGGGCAGTGCCAGCCCGAGCGAATACACCGCAAGATACAGCATTCCTGTTTCAGCGTTGGCGTGAGTGGAGCTGAGCGCCAATATGGCTCCGAGTATGGGGCCAATGCAAGGCGTCCAGCCGATGGCAAACGCCAGACCCAGTACGAAGGCCGCTGTCGGCCGTCCGCCTTCGAGCGTCTGCCCCATTCGCCAGTCGCGCTGAAGTGCCGGCATGCTCCACCAGCCCAGCATGAACAGGCCCATAAGGATAATCAGCACGCCGGCTACCAGGTTAGCTTCCTGCCGGTAGGCCATCAGCCACTGGCCCAGAAGACTGGCGCTCGCGCCCAGCGCGACGAAAACCACGCTGAACCCGAGCACAAAACAGACGCTCAGCCAAAATGCTTTCAGCCGATTCGAGGCCTCAGTCACCGCTCCACCAGTAACGACCGACAAGTAGCCCGGCACGAGCGGGAGAGTACAAGGTGAGAAAAAGGACACCAGACCGCCGAAGAAAGCGGCCAGAATGCCCCAGGTTGCAAGATCTGGCATTCAAGAACTCCGAAATCAGTGACTTTCCCGGTAGCTGGGGCCGACATCAGTAGTCTTTATGTTCGCGGAACACGCTTTGCTGGCCGTTGGCACGGAAGGCAATCACCTGATAGTCCTGCTTCGTGCCCGTTTCCATACCGGGGCTGCCCTGGACCATGCCAGGTACTGAAAGTCCAACCGTATTGAACTGGGGATTTTCCAGGTAGGCGACAATATCGGCAGCCGGCACATGCCCCTCAATCACCAGATCATCAATGAGCGCTGTGTGGCAAGAGGCCATTTCACGCGGCACTTCGTGTTTCATTTTAATTTCGTTGATGTTGTTGGTGTCCTCGACATTCACATCAAAACCGTTGCGTTCAAGATGTTCTGCCCAGCCTGCACAACAGGAGCAGCTTGGGCTCTTATATACAGTAATGGTGTGAGCCGTCGAACCGGAGGCAGCAGTTTCGGTGGCTGGCTCTGAGGCCTGGAGTTTGAACCCAACAGCAATTGCACCAATGGCCAGAGCTGCCGAACCTGCGATGATTGTCTTGTTTCTGGTTTTCATAGTGATCTCCTGACAGGCATACCGGCATAACTCGGTGTTGCCAACACTGCCTGTAAATATGAACGGATATTCGGTTCACCAAGCCTTCTGACTCGGCGTAAAACTGCATCAGGATCAGGAGAGAGCGTCAGGTGGGGGTGTCAGGACGTCGGGAGTATGGCTGTGGTACGTGGCCCAAGCTGGAATCACGTTGGCTCCGGCTGTGGGTTCAATGGCGGGCGCTGGTGTTCTGGTAATTATGCCGAGAATAGACAGGGAGGCGCAGTGAGGTGCCGCCAGGCGACAATGTTCTTGCTCAGAGACATCACAACCTTCAGGCATTCCAGAATGGTTTATACGTGAGGCGTCAGCTTGGGAGTGGGCGGCTCCGTTGCAGTCACTCGCGTTGATGGGTGTGCTATCGGTTTTGCCACTTACCACGCCAGCGAGCCCCTGATTGGGGCCGCCAATCAACAGCAGAATGCTTAGTAGTGCTGTGATAAATGGGCTAGTGGGCATCGCTGCTTCCTGGCTCGGGTTGGCATCTTCATTACTAAACTTTGTCTGACTATAAAACTCTTGAGTAGCTCACACGTCAAGCATGGCCAAACGTTTTCTTCCGACTGTTGGTCGGTTCATGGATTCAGATCAAAGTTCTCTCAGACCTGGCCGGTTCATTCAGTTTGAATTCAGGCTGCTGTGATTAACTCCATAGAATACTGAACCTAACGAGAGCAAATCCGGTATGGACATCAGAACCTTCGGTGAATTGATCGAGTGGACCAGAGACTTGCATAAGAACCTTGCTGAGTGTCTGGGGCATTGTGCAACACGTCATGAAGAGGAGAGGGCAACGGCATTGCTGGAGTATCTTTCATCCCATGAGTCAGAGCTGGCCCGGATTGTCGATGAGTTTGAACACCAAAGTGCAAGCAATACGCTTGAAACTCGGGTTTACGATTATCTGAAACATAACCCGATAGAAACTCACCGTACCTGTGACGAACCCTACGCCAAACAGGATTTTCAGGGGATCTACCGCGAGGTTATGGATTTTCATGAGCAAGTGATGGATCTGTATAGAAATCTTTGGGAAAAAGCAGAAATTCCAGAGGCCCGTGAGTTGCTGGGAGGGCTATTGGATATGGAAAAGAATGAGTCTATGCGCCTGGCTCGACAGATAGGCCGAATGGATGATCTGTGATTCTCCGCCGACGCGTTGAGAGCCACGCGTGTTCCCCGACACAGGAAGCAGAAAATTCATGCTTGAGTATCCACAAATCGATCCAATAGCTATTTCACTGGGCCCTCTACAAATACATTGGTACGGACTGATGTACCTTGTTGGCTTTCTTGCCGCATGGTGGCTGGGTCGTCGACGGGCGCATCGGTTGGGTTTGAGTAACGAAGCTATTGAAACACTGATTTTTTACTGTGTCGTTGGCGTGATACTTGGTGGTCGGCTCGGTTACGCAGCGTTTTACGGCTTTGAAAAATTTGCCGACAACCCACTTTGGTGGGTTCTACCCCGTTACTGCGGACATTCCTAAAAAGAGGCACAATGTGCCAAAGGAGTGTTCATGTCCAGACGCAGAAAATATAGCCCAGAGTT
>NZ_JACHFE010000014.1 GCF_014201735.1 Marinobacter oulmenensis
CGATTCCATAATCCCAGGATGCGACGTAGAGTTGCCGTTCAGGATCAGAAGTTATCAGCCGCTTTAAAACCGTCCGTGGAAACGGGGTAGAACCCGGTTATTAAAAATCTGGGAAGGCGGCATGAGCTTTCACGGAGGCTTCGTCGGAGTACTGATTGCAGCCCTGGTTTTTGCTCGCAAGCAAAATCTGCACATTTTCCGGCTTACGGACTTTATAGCCCCTCTGGTTCCAATCGGTTTGGGCGCGGGGCGCCTGGGCAATTTCATCAACCACGAGCTCCCGGGAAGGGTAACAGATGTCCCTTGGGCATTGGCGCTCCCTCACATGGGCCCGGAGCTCCGGCATC
The DNA here is from genome assembly GCF_014201735.1 of Marinobacter oulmenensis. GTDB lineage: Bacteria > Pseudomonadota > Gammaproteobacteria > Pseudomonadales > Oleiphilaceae > Marinobacter > Marinobacter oulmenensis. Next base: position 348 of record NZ_JACHFE010000014.1, read on the forward strand.
CTTCAGCGTTGTATCAGTTCGTGCTGGAAGGTGTTGTGTTGTTTATCGTGCTGTGGTGGTTCACTCGCCAACCTCGACGAACTGGAGCCGCCTCCGGGTTGTTCCTTTTGCTCTATGGTGTTTTCCGTTTTGCTGTCGAGTTTGTTCGACTTCCCGATCCACAGTTGGGCTTCATCGCCTTTGGCTGGATGACGATGGGGCAGCTACTGACACTACCGATGATCATTGGGGGGCTTGTTTTGGTTGCCTGGTCCAGAAACCAATCTGCTGCCAACATGGCGATATCGAAGCCCTGATAGCTTTCACACCTGAAAGATAGGAGCAAATCCGCCGCCGGGCGTTCGGAAGTTGGTCGTCTGCCCTTTGTAGATCCGGGCGGCGGTAAGCAGCGTTTTTCCAGCGTAGGTGTACAGGCGGATATCGACTTTTCCGGTCGTTACCGTGTCGTCAATTCTGATGCCTCGCTCTCCCGGGGGAACGAGATCCTGGGCAATATAATCGCCCTCAAGAATGTTTTCGAAAACACGCTTGGTCAGTTTGTCACCCCGGTAGACCCCTTTGCTGCCATGGCCGGAAACGGGTTTGAAGAAGAGGCTGCGGCGATCACGCCATAGCTGAGCCTCATCGTCCCGGGAAACCAGCCTGGCCTTTGGCACTGTTCTTTCCAGAAGTTTCACATTAACGGTATCCATCCCCCATTCACGCAAAGTCGGTGAGTCCGACAAGAGCGTCAGGTTGCGTTTGTCCGCCAACACAGCGTGTGTCCGTGGGTTGGGCGTTACCACGACCGCGCCGTCGAGATACGCACGCCTCAGCGCTGCATGGCGTGGAGACTCCAGTGCGAAATCCACCAGCCGGTTGTACACCATGTCAATGTGTTGCCCGCCCGCCGCAAGCACACCATCAGCGTATTCAAACTCGGCAGGATCAAGAATCAGGGTCTCTATTCCCCGGGCTGAAAAGAGTCGTTGGGCCATCTGGAATTCCGGATACATGAACTGACTTTCCGGGGCCTCATCCACAATCGCCACACGGCTGAGCCTGGAATCCCCACGTTGCGTTTGCCATTCGGCGTTGAACATGTTGAATACGGCATCGTCGAAGTTGTCCAGCGCGGGACTGACTGCCGGCGCGCGGGGTGGCTGGCAACACCGGCGCTGAGCCCGGGCAAGTACGGCGTTAAGAAAAGCGCCACCGGCATTGGTGTTGATTTCAATCAGTTGCGGACCGTCAGCTCCCAGATGAAAGTCATAACCCATAAACGCACCGACAGGGCCGGGGTCAAACTGCGCGATCTCTGGAGCCCACGACAGGACTTGCTTCAGGTAAGACGGAAATCTGCTCGCCGATTCAATCGCCTGAACAGCGCTCTCCATCGTCGCGATGTCAGCTGTGGGGACGAAAACGGCTGTGTCTGCGAAGAACTGATCGAGTTCCGGCAACCCGACGCCGGTGCCCGAAAACTGGTCCCGAAGGCTTGCGTTGAGGGCATCCCGATCAAGGGTGATGCAGTAACAATGACGATTCAGCCGATCCGCGTCGGTATTGGCTGTTTGCGGAATATCGCTGGGATCGTCAGGCATTTACGCACCAATGATAAATAAATTTCTGAGAGTTTTTCAGCAAGGTTTCAGCTTGCCGTGTTCAACTGACATTGACGTGGTTTCATGGTCGCATGCGTGAAAGCACGATCGTCCGGCGATAAACACCATTCCGCCATTCTGATCACAAGGTGACATCATGAAACATCCCTTTCGTAACCAGTGGTTTGCTGGCCTGACCGCGACGCTTTTGATGAGTCTATCACTGACGGTGTCGGCAGACAGCAGTCGGGCCTTCATCCCCATGGGGAAGGCAGATTCCGTAGGTGTTATGGATCTGGAAAATCACCGTTTAACGTCGACAATCTCCGGCACGGTCAATACCCACGGTTCCGCACTGACTCCGGACGGTCGCTTTCTGATTGTTGGCAGCTTAACGGCGCATGATGGTCAAAAGACACCCGACCGGCCAGCCGGGGTCTCAGAAGACGAGCATGCCGCCCATCATGGAGGCGGTAACACCACAGATCCGGAAGCGTCCGGTACTGGTCGGATCTATGTTGTGGACACCCGTACCAGCGCCACCGATCGCGTATTCGAAGTGCCGGGGCCGGTGCACCATGCTCTGGTAACAAAGGATGGCCGTTATGCGGTCTCCACCCATCCAATGGGCGGCGGCATCAGTGTTGTTGATCTGGATTCGGGTGAAATTGCTGAAGTGATAGCCACCGGCCCCAATCCCAACTACCTAGCGACGACTGACGATGGGCAAACGTTATTTGTCAGCAATGCCGGTAATGGCACGATCAGTGAAGTGGATACCCGGAACTGGTTCGTGAAACGAAATATTCGCATAGGTGGTGCGCCGGAGCACATGGTACTCGCCCCCGACGACAATCATCTTTATGTCAACGACGTTGCTTCCGGTGAAGCGGTGGCTCTCAAGCTTTCGGAAGGCTCTGTGACGAAGCGGTACGACATCGGGGGCTCACCTCATGGTCTCGATCTCAGCGCTGATGGGAAGTTCCTTTTTGCGACCAGTCAGGGCGATGAAACAATCGTTCGCATAGAGCTCGACAATCATTCCCGCAAAAGTGCGCAGTTAGCGCCAGCTCCCTACCACCTCGCAACTTCCCCCGTCGATGGCAGCCTGCTGGTTACCAGTCGTGGCCAGCCAAAACTCTGGATCGTGGACCCCGAGTCCCTGGCTATTGTCAAGGAGATCGCACTGGAAGGGATTGGCCATCAGATATCGATTGATAGCCAGTAACCATGCATGGGCGGTTTACTTCCTTAAAGGAACAGTTATGGACCGACGTTTCAAAATCACACTGGCAATATTTTTTGTTATTGCGCTGATTTTGCTTTGGGGTGAACACAAAGTTCATCTTCTCGGGGCTTTGCCCTGGCTGATACTTCTCGCGTGCCCGCTACTCCATGTATTCATGCATGGTGGACATGGTCACCACAGCCCGCAAGGGAAGAAGGGAGATCAGCGAGATGAACAGTGAGTTACCGAACTATGGCCTATGGGGGTTGGTGGTACTCAATTCAGCGATTTTCATCTTCTTCGCCTTCAGTTTTTTCAAACCACAGACAAAGCGTGACTGGCGTTCATTTGGCGCGTTCAGTGCCTTTCTCGTCGCGTTGTTCACGGAGATGTACGGATTCCCGTTGACGATCTACTTTCTCTCAGGTTGGCTGCAGTCACAATATCCTGATGTGAACTGGCTGGCTCATGACAGCGGGCATCTGCTCGAAATGCTGTTTGGCTGGCAAGGTTCCCCGCATTTTGGGCCCTTTCATCTGTTAAGTACGGTGTTTATTGGTGGAGGTTTCTACCTGATTGCCGCAGGCTGGCGCACCCTGTACGCGGCTCAGAAAGCGGGGAATCTGGCAACAACCGGACTCTACGCCTATATCCGTCACCCGCAGTACGTGGGTTTTGTTCTGATTATGTCTGGTTTCCTCCTCCAGTGGCCGACACTACTGACCCTGGCCATGTTCCCGGTGTTGCTCTGGATGTATTCACGATTATCCATCAGTGAGGAACGTGAAACTGAGAAGATGTTCGGGGATGCCTGGCGAAACTATGCGAACAAGACGCCAAGGTTTTTCCCGGGATTGCGGAGGGTGGGGCGTAAGACTTGAAGATAAGTTTTATCTTCTCAGGGGAGTAGGTCAAGGAGCTGTTGTTGAACCAATCCTTATCGGTACGTGCAGTAGCCGGCATGGTACTTGTCGCTTTTCTATGGGCCATTTGTTTTCCCTTTATTGTGATGGGCTTGCCAGACGCGCCACCGCTACTTTTTGCAGCTTTAAGGGCATTTCTGGCCGGCTTCTGTCTCATTTTGATCGCCCTTGGAAAGGGGAGACCAATTAGTTTAGTGCCTCGAAAGTTTCTCCTGTTGACCGTGATCGGTTTCAGTTACACCGGTATGGGGCTTGGCGGGATGTTTCTCGGGGCTGGCAAACTGGGGCCGGGGCTTGCAACCGTTCTGGCTAATGCACAACCGCTTTTTGCGGCAGTTCTGTCGTTACTCATTTTCAGGGAAGTGATCACCGGGCGCGTGGTCGCGGGGCTACTCGTTGGCTTTATTGGAGTTGTGGTACTCGCGACGCCAGAGATGGAGTTCGGTAATGCCAGGTTTACAGGGGCTCTCTATGTTCTTGGTGGGGCCATCGGAACTGCCTTTGGGAATGTGCTACTCAAATATCAAGCTGGCAGGGATGACATCTATTGGTCGATGGGTATTCAGCTTGTCATCGGTTCCGTTTTTCTGGGCATTGCATCTGTCAGTCTGGGTGAAGATTTGGATATTCAGTGGACCTGGACATTTACTACCGCCATTTTCATTCTGGCCATTCCGGCGACGGCGTTAATGGTTGTGCTTTGGTATGCGTTGCTGGCCAGCGCCCCTTTGAATAGCCTCAATTCATTCACCTTTCTAACCCCAGTCTTCGGGCTCGTTATCGGTATATTACTGTTTGGCGAAACCTTCAGCCTCATGGAGGTCATCGGGATAGGCATCACAATTATCGGCCTGATTATCATTGTGAAGGCCCCACAGCCGTCCATACCGAAAAGGACCTGATCTATGAATATGGGTAAGCGCTCTTCTTGTTTTTGCCATATCGGGTCGTCTTTTGGCGGCTACTCCCTCGGCTTTTCTTTGACGACAGCGAGTACGGGAGACTTGAGCCTTTAGGCTGATCGAGGTGCAGTGATTTTTTCTGAATATCTAAATTCACGATTAAATTAGGGAACGTCTGAATAACCGGTGATTTTTGCTGATCGTGGTTTTAGCTGGCAAAAATTCGAAGATTCAGGCGGTATTATCCCGTTATTTGTGTGTTTCTTGCCCATTTCCCGCCATTTTGGCGGAAAACAGGCGCACTGGCCCTACGCCAGCATGTATTTTTCACCAATCAGCAGGTTGCTGAACGCGGCCAGCAAATGCAGCCGGTTGTTGTTCTTGGCCAAGCCGCGATAGCGGACTTTGCTGTAGCCGAAGACCTGCTTGATATACCGGAACGGATGCTCGACCTTGGCACGAACACTGGCTTTGATTTTCTCGGCTTTCAGCTTGTCCGCATCCAGCTTCTTACGGGAGCCAGGCCGTTTGGCAATGAACCAGGAGAGGTCTTCGCGGTTCTTATGCTCATCCCGCTTCTGAATGCCAAGGTAACCGGCATCACCGAAGACTCGTTGCTCTTCACCATGCAGCAGCTTGTCGGTGGGCACGATGTCATGGACGTTGGCCGCAGTCGTATCGATGCTATGAATCAGACCCAGCGTGTCGTCGACACCAATGTGCATCTTCATGCCGAAATGCCACTCGTTGCCTTTCCTGGTCTGGTGCATTTCCGGATCCCGCTTGCCGGTGCTGTTCTTGGTGGAGCTGGGGGCGGAGATAATGGTCGCATCTACGATGCTGCCTTCGCGCAGCATCAGGCCGTTTTTCTCCAGATGTTTGTTCACCTCTTTAAACAGCGCCTTGCCAAGACCGTGTTGCTCCAGGAAATGCCGGAAATTGAGAATCGTTGTCTCGTCCGGCAAGCGTTCCAGCTTCAGACCCGCGAAGTGCCGCATGGATTCGATCTCGTACAGAGCGTCTTCCATAGCCGGATCGCTCAGGTTATAGAACAACTGCATGCAGTGAACTCGAAGCATGGCAGGCAGCGGATAAGGAGGCCGTCCGTTCTGGCCCTTCGGGTAATAACGGGCTACCTTCTTCTCCAATTGCTTCCACGGAATCAGTTTGTCCATCCGTTCCAGAAAGATCTCGCGGCGGGTCTTACGCTTCTTGTTCTGGTACTCGGCTTCGGAGAAGGTCATCTGATCCATGGCGGCAACGAATCCTATGCGGTTGGCGATGGCCGTATTATCGCTGATTTCGAGACTTATTCAGAGTCTCCTTAGAATTTCAGCCTCATTTCAGATTTATATGGTTTAATTTAATTCAGCAGAGGTTAGTAAGAGTTTTAGCTTTCCATTTGCGTTTTCTCAGAAATTTTCGCCGCAGCCTTGGCTGCGGTTTTTTTTGGTGTAAACAAAAAACCGCAATATTAAAAATATTGCGGGAATTGAGAATGGCTGGAACCATTCACGATGCAAAAATAAAAACTTGCGACTATGTCCGGTAAGGCAGTCATGCCATGTAAAAATAACTGACTGCCGATTCCCCTATAATGCAAAGCTGCAATTTCAAAAAGTTCAGGTTTTGTTATGACTCCTTACTTTTCCCAGACTTATTCTCACTCATTTTAGAGTGCATCTGTTCGTGCATTTCTTTGTGGTTTTCCATTTGGTGAGAACACGTCTTTCGCACATCCTGTGTCTCAATGGTTTTGTTTGGATAGCTGCGCGCTTCGTTTATTCGGTCAGCTTGACCGGAATTAGCACTAGCGGCAGATGAGAAAGCTATGGCAGCGGTGACTGCAATGATCGAAATTTTCATAATTATATTCCTTTTCTGTTTATCTATGCATTATTCGTGAATGAACATTCGCAATCAGGTCCCCGAGATATCCTCCTTTTTTGAAGCTTCCAGTCTATCTAGTGCGTTATGATAGGCTTCTCCTTCTTTACTCATCATTTGTAAGCGAGCGTCCATTCCGGATTCGGAAAAACCGTAATTCGTCATTTCTTTATGTAAATATTGAAGCCTGTCATCATTTACAATTTTCTCAAGAGCGATTTTATCTTTAAGGTCCGTGCCCGCATTATCCATATCATTTGAAACGTTTCCTGCAAGTGCAGATGTTGAAAGAGTAACTGCGGTTACAAATGCAAATATTTTTTTCATGATTTCACCTCCTGTTGGTTTGGTGATTTAATTTGATCACTGGTTCCTGAATCGTCCCTGAAATTTAAATAAAAAATTTATGTATATTTTCGGGCTCAAATAATAATTGAGTCAGGTCAAGATTTCGGAAGCTGTAAGTAAATTCAGCCTGGATTCAGGTTGGAAACATAAAATCTGCTTTTCTGAAACACGCTCAGTGGAGAATCCAAATTGTCCATCCCCTCTCGCTTCATAAAACCGGCCATTATTGGCGTGCTGGTTCTGACGAGCCTGTCTGCCCGGGCCGAACCAGAACTGGAACTGACAAGCGCGATCAATACCGCCATCGAAAACGATCCCTGGCTTCGCCAGAGTTCGCACCTGCAAAGCGCTCTGCTGGAGGAATCGGTTGCCGCCGGCGCGTTCCCGGACCCTCGTGTAACCCTTGGAGCGGCGAATCTACCCACGGATACCTTTGACACCGGTCAGGAGGCAATGACTCAGGCCACCATTGGCTTTAGTCAGAAAATTCCGAGGGGTGATAGCCGACAACTGGCCAGTGCGAAAATGCAGCAGATGGCCGGCGTTCAGCCGTTTCGCCGTGAGCACCGCCAGGTTCAGGTAATGGAAACGGTGACTCACCTGTGGCTTGATCTCTGGCGGTCCCAACAGAGCATCCGGATTATTGAGCAGAACCGGGGGCTTTTTGAGCAGTTGGCAGACGTGGCCGAAGCCGGCTATACCTCTGCCACCGTGGGCTCCAGGCAGCAGGACATTATTCGCGCTTCTCTGGAGCTCACGCGCCTGGAAGACCGGTTAACCACCTTGAATTCCCAACTGGCATCAAGTCAGGAATCCCTGGGGGAGTGGGTTGGTCCGGCGCAGGCTCAACTTGCAGTCAGCGAGGAAATCCCGGGGGAACTGCTGACGGCGTTTTCCGCAAGCTGGAGTGAAACCCGGGCGAATGCGCTGACTCGCCACCCCGCAATCCGCGCCACCGATCAGTTAATCGAGGCGAAGGCCACAGATGTGGACCTGGCCCGGCAGGCCTACAAGCCGGAATGGTCGGTTTCCGCCCAGTACGGCTTCAGGGACAGTGCGCCCAACGGCCAGGACAGGGCCGATCTGTTCTCCGTGGGGGTTGGTTTCGATCTTCCGATTTTCACCGGTAACCGGCAGGACAGAAAGCTGAATGCCTCAGCGGCTCGACTTGAAGCTGCGAAGACAGAACGCACGCTGCAGATTCGGGGCCTTCAGGCCAAAGCCCGTGCCGCCATGGCCCGGATTGAACGGCTGGATGACCGCATAAACCTCTATCAGCAAACCCTGCTGCCCCAAATGGAAGAGCAGGCCAGTGCCGCGCTTTCGGCTTACAACAACGACGACGGCGATTTCGCCGAAGCCGTGCGGGCCCGGATCGCCGAGCTCAATGCTCAGGTTGAGCTGATACAGATGAAGGCCGAACGTGCAAGGAATCTGGCGAGTTTCCGATACCTTACCGCGGACTCCTCTGAAATAACCCCACTTTCACTGACTCGTTATCAGGACTGACCATCATGGCTAATTTCGTTCGCCCGTTGGGCTTTGTGTTGCTCGGTGGCATTGCCGGAGCAGGGGCTGCCTGGTGGCTGGCCACTGAAACCGGAACAGCACCGACTTCTGAAACTGCCAGCTCCGAAAGCCAGGAACCCCTCTACTGGGTGGCACCAATGGACCCCAATTTCAAAAGTGACAAACCCGGAAAATCGCCCATGGGGATGGATCTGGTTCCGGTTTTCGAGGAAGGCGGATCAGGCAATGATTCAGCCGGTACAGTTCGAATCTCGCCAACGGTTGTGAACAACCTGGGGGTCCGCACTGAACCGGTGATCAAGGGGCGCCTGCCAAACAACATCACCACCGTGGGCTATGTACAGTACAACGAAGACGAAATGGCCCACGTTCACCCCAGGGTGGAGGGGTGGATCGAAGCACTCTACGTGAAAGCGGAGGGCGAGCCCGTCGAGAAGGGCAAGCCACTCTACACCCTGTATTCACCCACGCTGGTGAACGCTCAGGAGGAATTGCTGCTGGCCTTGAACCGGGGAAATCAGCGACTGGTTAACGCGGCCTCCGAGCGCCTGACCGCGCTGAATGTGCCTGCCAGCTTGATCCGCCAGTTGCGTGAGACTCGCAAAGTACAAAGAACCATGACGGTGTATGCACCGGCCTCCGGGGTGATCGAAAACCTGAACGTTCGCGAGGGAATGTTCATCAAACCCGGAAGCCGGGTGTTGTCGATCGCCGCGCTCGAGGAAGTGTGGGTGATTGGCGAGGTTTTCGAGAGCCAGCTTTCGGCGGTCGAGGAAGATAACCGGGTAACGATGACCCTGGATTACATGCCTGGCCGGGAGTGGCGAGGCGATGTGGATTACGTCTACCCCGAAATCAATCCGGAAACACGGACGGCGCGGGTCCGGATGCGTTTTGATAATGCCGACGGAGAGCTGATGCCGGGCATGTTTGCCCGGCTGGATGTTCAGGGGAAGCGTGGCGGCAGGGAATTCCTGGTACCCCGGGAAGCCGTCATCCGCACCGGGCAGAGTGACCGCCTGGTGGTGGCGCTGGAGGAGGGCGCTTTCAAATCCGTTGAGGTGACTGTCGGCCGGGTGGGAGACCAGTATGCGCAGATACTCGACGGCATAAAGCCGGGCGACACGGTGGTGACCTCGGCTCAGTTCCTGATCGACTCTGAATCCAGCAAGACCTCGGATTTCCAGCGTATGTCAGCCCAACCTGGCGACGGCATGGACCCGGAGATGGACCATTCCGGGCACAATATGGAATCAGGCCAGATGGAGATGCAGAACGATTCGGGTGCCATGGACCACTCGGAAATGGATGATTCAGAAATGGAAATGGATCATTCGGAAATGGACCACAGCAACATGGACCATAACGGAGGCCAGCAATGATCGCCTCCGTTATTCACTGGTCTATCCGCAATCGCTTCCTGGTACTGCTGGCCACCGTGCTTATCACGGGGCTGGGCCTGTATTCGCTGAAGAAGACGCCCGTGGATGCGCTGCCGGATCTCTCCGATGTGCAGGTGATCATCAAGACCAGCTTCCCGGGCCAGGCGCCGCAAGTGGTCGAAGACCAGGTGACCTATCCGTTGACCACCGCCATGCTCTCGGTGCCGGGAGCGGAAACGGTCCGGGGCTACTCGTTCTTCGGTGACTCCTACGTGTATGTCATCTTTGATGAAGACACGGATATGTACTGGGCCCGTTCGCGGGTGCTGGAATACCTTTCCCAGGTAGCTCCCAGCCTGCCGGACTCGGCCCGGCCTCAACTCGGGCCCGACGCAACCGGGGTGGGCTGGGTATATCTCTACGCCCTGGTTGACCGCACCGGCAAGCATGACCTGAGCGAACTGCGAAGCCTCCAGGACTGGTTCCTGAAATACGAGCTGCAAACGGTGCCCGGGGTGTCCGAGGTGGCCGCGCTTGGCGGCATGGTGAAGCAGTACCAGGTCAAGGTGAGCCCGGAAAAACTGCGGGCACTTGGGATTCCCCTGGCCCATATCCAGAACGCCATCAAACGCGGTAACCAGGAGGTGGGCGCGTCCGTTATCGAGATGGCCGAAGCGGAATACATGGTGCGCACGTCCGGTTATATCCAGTCCCGCGGCGACCTGCTATCGATTCCACTGGGCCTCGATGACAACGGCACTCCTATTTTGCTGAAAGACGTGGCCTCAGTGGAAACCGGCCCACAGATGCGGCGCGGCGTTGCCGAACTCAACGGGGAAGGGGAAACCGTTGGCGGCGTTGTGGTGATGCGGTTTGGTGAAAACGCCCAGGCAACCATTAACGGCGTGAAGGACAAGCTGGAGGAGCTGAAATCCAGCCTGCCCGAAGGGGTGGAAGTGGTCAGCGTTTATGATCGCTCCGGCCTGATTGAAAGGGCGGTCAATAACCTCGGGTTCAAACTGCTGGAAGAGTTTCTGGTGGTGGGCCTGGTATGCATTGTTTTCCTGTTCCACGTGCGTTCGTCACTGGTGGCGATTCTCAGCCTGCCCGTGGGCATTCTGATGGCCTTCATCGTTATGCACTGGCAGGGCATCAACGCCAACATCATGTCGCTCGGGGGGATCGCCATTGCCATTGGCGCCATGATTGACGGCGCCATCGTGATGATCGAGAACATGCACAAACACATGGAGCGAACGCCACTCACGCCGGAAAACCGATGGGAGGTGGTCGCCCGATCGGCCTCGGAAGTCGGGCCGGCGCTGTTCTTCTCGCTTCTGATTATCACCGTCAGCTTTGTGCCCGTCTTCGCCCTGGAGGCGCAGGAAGGGCGGATGTTTGCGCCGCTGGCGTTCACCAAAACCTACGCCATGGCGGCCAGTGCCGCGCTTGCGGTCACGCTGGTTCCGGTGCTCATGGGCTACTTCATCCGTGGCAAGGTGCTGCCCGAACACAAGAACCCGGTGAACCGGCTGCTGGTGGGTATCTATATGCCAGCGCTGAAACTGGTGCTCCGGTTCCCGAAAACAACCGTTCTGGCAGCGTTGCTGGCCCTGGTTGTGGGAGTGTGGCCAGCCACCAAAATCGGCAGTGAGTTTATCCCGCCGCTGGATGAAGGCGATTTGATGTATATGCCCACCACCTATCCGGGGATCTCGATCGGCAAGGCCAGGGAGTTGCTGCAACAGACTGACAAGCTGATCGCCACCTTGCCGGAAGTGGAAACCGTGTTCGGCAAAGTAGGGCGGGCGGATACCGCGACGGACCCGGCGCCGCTGACGATGATTGAGACCTTTATCCAGCTCAAGCCCCGGGACCAGTGGCGCGAAGGCATGACCACCGAAAAGCTCAAGCAGGAGCTCAACACCCTGATTCAGTTCCCGGGGGTAACCAATGCCTGGGTGATGCCGATCATCACGCGTATCGATATGCTGGCCACGGGTATCAAAACGCCAGTCGGCATCAAAGTGGCAGGCCCGGACCTTGCCGTTATTCAGGACATAGGCAAGCGTCTTGAAGAAGTCATGGTCGACATCCCCGGTACGGCCTCCGTGTATTCAGAGCGGGTCGCCGGTGGGCGTTATATCAAGGTGGATATCAACCGGGAACGTGCCGCCCGCTATGGCCTCGACATTGCCGACGTTCAGCAGGTTGTCGCTTCCGCGATTGGCGGCATCAACGTGTCGAGAACCATTGAAGGGCTTGAGCGTTACCCGATCAACCTGCGCTACCCCGCAGACTACCGGGATTCGCCGGAGAAACTGGAGCAGCTTCCCATCGTAACCGCCTCGGGCCAGCGGATTGCCCTGGCCGATGTAGCGGATATCCGGATAGAAGACGGCCCGCCGGCGATCAAGAGCGAAAACGCCCGCCTGAACGGCTGGACCTTCGTGGACATTGAGGGTGTGGATGTGGGCACCTACGTGGAACAGGCCATGGACATCGTCAGCGACGAGCTGGACCTGCCCGCAGGCTACTCCGTCACCTGGTCCGGCCAGTATGAATACATGCTGCGTGCCAAGGAAAAGCTGACCTACGTGGTGCCGCTGACGCTCGCCATCATCGTGATCCTGCTGTTCCTGAACTTCCGGCGCTTTGCCGAGGTGGCCATCATTATGGGCACGTTGCCATTCGCAATGATCGGTGCCATCTGGCTGATGTATCTGCTGGGTTACAACTTCTCCGTGGCGGTAGGCGTGGGCTTCATTGCTCTGGCCGGCGTGGCGGTTGAGATTGGCGTGATCATGCTCGTATACCTCAACCAGTCCTACCGGGAAATGCAGGAGACCTGTGAGCACAAAGGGGTGTCACCACGCCGGGAAACCCTTCGCCATGCGGTGCTGCATGGGGCTGGCCTTCGGGTTCGGCCGGTCATGATGACCGCAGCGGCCATTATTGGTGGTCTTGTCCCGATCATGATTGGCAGCGGCACTGGTTCGGAAGTGATGGGCCGCATTGCCGCGCCGATGGTGGGCGGGATGATCACTGCGGTTATTCTGGCTTTGTTGGTGATTCCCGTGCTGTTCTATCTTTGGAGGAGCAGGAGTGTTTTGAAATGATTATTACTCTTTCTATGTGGACGAAAGTTGTAAATGTAATGTCAATTTCAGCTCCGGTCCAGTTTCATGGTCTTTACTGTAGGCGAGGCAGAATTAATGGCACAGGGGTTCTACCCCGTTTCCACGGACGGTTTTAAAGCGGCTGATAACTTCTGATCCTGAACGGCAACTCTACGTCGCATCCTGGGATTATGGAATCG
>NZ_JACHFE010000015.1 GCF_014201735.1 Marinobacter oulmenensis
AACCGGCAGCGACCTCACACATTCAATGACGGCATTTCGCCCGTTGTTGCTGAGGAAAACCTTAAAATACTGTCCGGGATTAGTTGACCACTACAGGATGCCTCGGAGTTCAAGGAATACATCTTCGGCATGCTGTTCCTCAAACGCTGCTCTGATGTGTTCGAGCAGCGCTACCAGGGAGTTGTCTCCAACCAACTGGCAAAAGGCAAAGGCGAGGTAGAGGCGAAAGCCATTGCGGACATGGAGAACTGGTACAAGTCCACCTTCTATGTGCCCAAGCAATCCCGCTGGGAGTTTCTGATGAACGATGCCCACCACGGCGTGGGCAACTACCTGAACAAAGCACTGGCAGGTCTGGAAGAGCACAACGTGAGCCTGGCAGGCGTGCTGGAGCATATCGACTTCACCCGGAAGGTTGGCTCCACTACCTTACCAGACAAAAAGCTGCGGGATCTGATCGTGCATTTCAGTCAGTACCGTTTACGCAATGAAGACTTTGAGTTCCCGGACCTGCTGGGTGCAGCCTACGAGTACCTGATTGGCGACTTTGCCGACTCTGCCGGCAAGAAAGGTGGGGAGTTCTACACGCCCCGCCCTGTTGTTCGGATGATGGTCAGGCTCGCGAATCCACAGGAAGGACAAAGCGTTTACGACCCATGTTGTGGATCGGGGGGCATGCTGATCATGTCCAAGGAGTATCTAGAGGAACAAGGTGGCGATCCAAAGCACCTCTCGATCTTTGGCCAGGAGAACTCTGGATCAGTCTGGGCTATCGCCAAAATGAATATGCTTCTCCACGGTATTCAGAGCGCAGATCTGCGTAATGAGGACACAATAGAAAGTCCTCAGCATGTCGAAGACGGCGAACTAATGCGCTTCGATCGGATTCTCACTAACCCGCCTTTCTCCTGGCCGTTCGGACCCAATGACAAAGAAGGTCAGAAAGGATGGGCGCCCAGCTTTCGAGAGAGATTTAAATACGGGGAAGTTCCCCTTGGCGCGAAGAAAGCCGACCTGATGTTCCTGCAACACATGGTCGCCAGCCTGAAATCCGACGGCATGCTGGCCACTGTTATGCCCCACGGTGTGCTGTTCCGAGGTGGTGATGAAAAACGCATTCGTGCCGGGCTGCTGGAGAACGATCTGATTGAAGCGGTGATCGGCCTCGCCCCCAATCTGTTCTACGGCACCGGCATCCCTGCCTGCATCCTGGTATTGCGCAACAAGGGTGCTAAAGCACCAGAACGCAAAGGCAAGGTGCTATTCATCAATGCAGACCGGGAATACTACGAAGGCCGGGCACAGAACCACTTGCTGCCGGAGCATATCGAAAAAATCGCCAGCACCTTTGAGGGCTTTGCGGAGGCTGACAATTTCTCGCGCATCGTTAGCCTGGAAGAGCTGCGGCAAAATGACTACAACCTCAACATCCGCCGCTATGCGGATAATGCCCCAGCACCGGAACCCCAAGATGTGCATGCGCATCTGGTAGGCGGCATCCCCCTGAAAGAAGTTCGGGCCAAGCAAGCTCTGTTTGATGCTCAGGGCCTGGACCCCATGGATCTACTCACGCCCAAACCCGGTGAAGAAGATTATGTGGACTTCCGGGACGACCTTACCGATAGGGCCGCGATCAAACCGGTCATCGAACAAAATGCCGGCATTCAAAACAAAGAGGCCCGGCTCAAGGACAGCTTCGAAATTTGGTGGCAGCAACGAGCCCCACATATTGCCCGGCTCTCCGGTAATGGCCAGCAACTAAGTGCCCTGCGGGATGAACTGATAGGCACCTTCACCCACGCCCTGGACCCGATCAGCATGCTGGACCGGTTTGCGGTACGCGGCATCATCGCCGGCTTCTGGGACCAGAACAAAAACGAATTCCGCACCCTGCAGGCACGCGGTGTGCTCGGGGTGGTGGATGCCTGGCGTACCAGCGTCATCACGCTGCTGGAAGACGACCAGAAGAAGACCAGTCCGCTGGATCACAAACTGGTGACCTTCCTGCTGGCAGATTACGTGGCCGAGTTGGAAGACCTGCAAGCCAAAAAGGCTGAATTGGATGCGCGCATCAAAGCCGCCACGGCACAGCCTGAGGAAGACGATGAGGCGGAACCAGATGAAGACGCACCCACAGAGGCGGATATTAAAGGCTGGAAATCCGAACGAACTAAAGCCACCAAAACCCTGAAAGCCAAACAGGCGGGCTTTGAAGCACATTTGAGTGAAGCGGTGGATGACCTGGACGAAGCCGGAGCCGCCGAGTTAGTTCTTACTATTCTGCACAACGACATGCTGGGAATATTGGACACGTACATTCGTCAGCAGCGGCAGGAGATGATCGCAGCGTTTGAATCGTGGTGGGATAAGTACCAAGTGACGTTAGCAGATATTGAGGCCGAGCGGGATGAAGCTGCCTCTGAACTGAAGGGATTTCTGGCGGGGCTGGGATATGTCTAAACTTTTCCCCACTATCCCGCTATTCCAAGCTGCGGAAATCAGTATGGGACAGTCGCCCGATTCATCAACGGTAAATGAGATCAACTCGGTGGGGATGCCATTCCTACAAGGGAATGCTGAGTTCGGCGATAAACATCCATCGCCAAAGTACTCGTGTATCAGGCCGCCCCGTGTCGGTGAAACGGGAGCGACTCTCATTTCTGTACGCGCCCCTGTTGGCCAAACAAATATTGCAGACAGGGATTACTGCATCGGTCGAGGATTGGCTGCAGTCAGGGCCCATGAATATGGTCCGGCCTTGTGTCGAGCAATTATGGCCCACAAAGCTGGAACATTGAAAAAGGTATCTCAAGGAACGACGTTCGAAGCGATTAGTCGTGATGACCTGCTTTCTTTGCAGGTGCCTCGGATACCGAATGCAGAGGCTAATCTCATCGAAAGTGTGCTCGACACTCTGGACATCCAAATCCAGAAAACCGACGCCCTGATCGCCAAATTGGAGAAAATCAAGGAAGGCCTACTCCACGATCTACTCACCCGAGGTATCGACCATAACGGCCAGCTACGACCCTCGCCAGAAAAAGCACCGGAGCTTTATCAGGAGTCTGCTTTGGGTTTAATCCCCAGGGATTGGGCAGTCAGCAGCGCGCACCAAGACTTCGTTATCGATTCAGGTTTCACTCTAGGGGCTCACCGAAGGCCCCAAAGAAACGCCCGCCCATACCTGCGTGTTGCGAATGTTCATCGGGGCAGGTTAGATCTCTCTGAGATTGCCTACTTAGAGGCAAATGATGAAGAGATGGCCAAAAAGTCGCTATCCAAAGATGACCTCCTCATAGTTGAAGGCCACGCAAACCCAGGCGAAATCGGTCGCTGCGCAATGGCTACTGAATCAGTGTCTGGGTATACCTTCCAAAACCACCTATTCAGGCTGAAAGCGATAGCTTTAATTCCGCACTTTGCATTCTTATGGATGAACTCTGACACCGTAAAAAAATATTGGAGAAAAGCAGCCTCATCGAGTTCGGGTCTATACACGATTAATCGTACCAAGTTGGAAGCAGTTCCGACCGCCAAGCCCAAGAACGCTGAACAGCTTGCAATCTCTCGCCTCGTTAAAAAACACGAGGATGAGATTGCCACAGCCACCCAAGAGCATAAAAAACTAAAGAAACTCAAAGCCGGCATTTCTGATGACCTTTTAACTGGTAAGGTCCGCGTTACCTCACTACTCAAGGATGCAGTATGACCACCTTCGACAGCACCAAACGCTCTCTACCCGAATTGCTCAAAGACATCACCAACGGCAAAATCCAGCTGCCGGACTTCCAGCGAGGCTGGGTCTGGGATGATGAACACGTAAAGAGCCTTCTGGTCAGTATCGCCAGATCCTTCCCGGTTGGCGCTGTCATGTTAATGGAGACGGGCGGTGAGGTGAGGTTCCAGGTGCGTCCAGTTGAAGGCATATCAGCGAAAGACGTGACTGATAACCCCGAACGCCTGATTCTGGATGGCCAGCAGCGCCTGACTAGCCTTGCCCAGGCCATTGCATTAGTGAGTCCAGTGGATACCCGAACGGTCAAAGGACAGAAAATCAAGCGCCACTACTATTTTGACATCCAGCTGTCGCTCGAAGGAGAGAATAGGCTGGAGGATGCCATTATTAGCGTGGATGAACACCGTCAGACCCGCTCAAATTTCGGACGCGACATCGAATTGGATCTTTCCAGTCGTGAACTGGAATGCAAGCAGCTGTATTTTCCCTGCGACCAGATCATTAATTCTGATGATTACGAAGAGGCGCTTCAGGAGCACTCTCCAGAATCGTTCGGCATCTACATGCAGTTCAGAAAGGCAGTCATCAACGCTTTCCGCTCCTACCAGCTCCCAATCATCGAACTGACAAAAGAAACCACGAAAGAAGCCGTATGCCTCGTGTTTGAGAAGGTCAATACAGGCGGTGTGCAGCTATCGGTGTTCGAACTGATCACCGCCAGCTATGCCGCTGAGGGCTACAATCTGCGGGATGATTGGTTTGGCTCAGAAGATCGCAATGTGGACTCCCGCCGGGCACGACTTGCCAGACATGAGTTACTCAAGGGCGTCGAGAGCACCGATTTTCTGCAGGCCATTACCCTACTCCACACACGCCAGCGCAAATATCAGGACATCGACGACGGGAAACAGGGCAAGCAGGTTCGACCGGTCAGCGCCAAGCGTGCTTCTGTACTGGAGTTGCCTCTGAGTGCTTACCAGAAATGGGCCGATGAAGTTGAGGCCGGTTTCATTGAAGCCTCCAAGTTCCTGGCAGGTGAATGCTTCTTCAGCCGGAAAGAGCTGCCTTACGGCACCCAACTGGTGCCACTTGCTGCGACAATGACACTGCTCGGTGAACGCTGGCGAGAGCCAAAGGTTCACCAGAAGCTGGCCCGCTGGTTCTGGTCTGGCGTATTGGGCGAGCTCTACGGTGGCGCCGTTGAAACCCGCATTGCAGTAGATCTCGAAGAGCTGATGTACTGGTTCGAGGACGACAGCTCAACACCTCGTACCGTCACCGATGCTTCCTTTGACCCGGAACGCCTTGAGTCTCTGCGTAGCCGCTTGAGTGCAGCGTACAAGGGCATCAACGTCCTGATCCTGCGTGAAGGCGCCTCCGATTTCTTCTGGAAAGGCAACATCCAACAGCT
The DNA here is from genome assembly GCF_014201735.1 of Marinobacter oulmenensis. GTDB lineage: Bacteria > Pseudomonadota > Gammaproteobacteria > Pseudomonadales > Oleiphilaceae > Marinobacter > Marinobacter oulmenensis. Next base: position 5,148 of record NZ_JACHFE010000015.1, read on the forward strand.
GGACACCCAGGAAGTGGCGCTGGATATTCACCACATCTTCCCTCGCGCCTGGTGTGAGGCCAACGGCATCCCGCCCAAGGTTTATGACTCGATCATCAACAAAACTCCGATTTCCTATAAGGCCAACCGGATGATTGGTGGGGATGCGCCGTCACGTTATCTGGCCAAGCTTCAGAATCATGACCAGGTGCAGCTCGAAGACCCTGAGATGAATGCCATTCTGGAGGGACACTTCATTCCAACAGCCCAATTACGGTCCGATGACTTTACTGGGTTCTTCGAGTCGAGAAAGCGTTTGCTGATGGGGCTAATCGAGAGAGCCATGGGCAAAAAAGCACTCTCGGAAGATATGCACTCGTAGCCACGCGCCGGAGTAACTGCCATGGGGTTTGAGAAAGACCTGACGCCAGAGAAGGCTTTGATATTTCGAATCACTCATCGGAGAAATCTCCCTTGGGTATTTGATAATGGCATCCATTGCCGGTCCAGCGCCCAACAAGATCAGGGCTTCGTCAGCATTGGCAACCAGGAGCTCATTGAAGGAAGAAAGGAACGGACGGTTCCCATGGAGCCGTCCGGCGTGTTGTCGGATTACATTCCGTTTTACTTCACACCCTACTCTCCCATGCTGCTCAACATTGTCACAGGCCGTAACGTGCCCCAGCGCCCCAAGGCAGACATCGTTATTCTGGTCAGCTCTCTTCACAAGGTGAGCGAGGCAGGCATCCGGTTCCTGTTTACGGATCGGCATGCGTATCTTTTCAATGCCAGTTTCAGCAACGACCTCAGCCAGCTGGCGAATATGGTTCCGTGGAAGCTTTTACAGGCAAGGGATTTTCGGAAAGATCCGGAAGATCCCGCCAAATCGGAACGCTACCAGGCCGAAGCGCTTATTCACCGCCATCTCCCGGTGGATGCTCTCTTGGGCGTGGTAACCTACAATGACCGGGTTAAAGCGGAAGTTCACGCATTGGCTGCTGAGCGGCAACTGAATTTGGGCATACACAGTAAACCGAGCTGGTTCTTCTGATGATCGAATATACGAAAGGCAATTTACTGGAAGCGGATGTCGACGCGCTGGTGAACACAGTCAACACCGTTGGCGTGATGGGCAAAGGCATTGCTTTGATGTTCAAGGAAGCCTTCCCCGAAAACTTCCATGCCTACGCGAAAGCCTGCAAGGAACACCAGGTGCGTACCGGCCAAATGTTTGTGACCGAACGGACTGACTTGATGGGGCCACGTTGGATCATCAATTTCCCGACGAAGCAGCACTGGCGTACCAAAACAAAGCTTGAGTGGATAGACACCGGCCTTCAGGATCTTCGCAAGGTGATCACTGAAAAGGGCATAAAGTCCATCGCGATCCCACCGCTGGGGAGTGGCAATGGAGGGTTACATTGGGCCACGGTGAAGCCTCGAATTGAAGAAGCCCTGGGTGACCTTACCGGTGTTCGTATTGTTCTGTTTGAACCGACGGCCGAATACCAGAACGTAACGCGTCGAACAGGCGTAGAGAAGCTGACACCACCTCGCGCACTGATTGCTGAGCTGGTTCGCCGCTACTGGGTGCTCGGAATTGAGTGTTCATTGCTGGAAATCCAGAAACTGGCCTGGTTCATGGAGCGGGCCATTGTGAAGTCTGGCCTGAAAGATCCGATGGACCTGCGCTTTGAGGCCAACCGTTACGGCCCATACGCAGACAGATTACGGCATTTGCTGGACTCCCTGGACGGCAGCTATTTACGCTGCGAGAAACGCTTGGGTGATGCCAAACCTGAGGACGTCATCTGGTTTGAACAGTCACGCAAAGAGAAGGTTCACCTTTATCTCAAATCCGGCGAAGCAAACGCTTATGAGGCGGCATTGGAGCACGTGTCGGAATTAATCGATGGCTTCCAATCACCCTTGGGCATGGAACTCCTCGCAACGGTAGACTGGTTGATCGAGCGCGAGGGGTGTTCCCCCAACCTGGAAAGCGTCAAAGAAGGGTTACGGAATTGGCCTGCCGGAGCAGCTGCGGCTGAACGTAAGGTGAAGCTGTTCGACGACAGCATGCTCAATCTGGCCATCGAGAGATTGCACAATTTTTAATGGATTAAAAAAACAGGAGTTGTAATGCCCGGCCCGGAATTTACTGAAGTCGAGCTCCCTTTCATTCGACAACTGGAACAGGAAGGCTGGGATTACATTGAGGGCTCGCTGGAAGAGCCCGCTGTTACCCATCGTGAAACCTTTGCCCAGGTCGTCATGGAGTCGTTGTTTCGGGAACGACTTGTGGCCATCAATACCCGGAACGGCTCGCCGTGGCTGGACGAGCGCCGTATTGATCAGGCGATTTCAGCCATCACCCGCCTTCCCGCCAATAAAGTGATGGAAGCCAATCAACTGGCCACGGAGCTACTTCACGGCGGAATCACTGTAGAGGGCCTGCCAGACTGGGACAGCGGCAGGGGGCAAACCATCCAGTTCATTGACTGGGCAAACCCTGAGAACAACACCTTCACCGTAGTGAATCAGTTCAAGGTCAAATGCCCGCCTGGGCACGATGGCTGGAAAGGCCATGTGATCCCCGACCTGGTTCTTTTTGTTAATGGCATCCCCCTCGTCGTCATCGAATGCAAAGGCCGCACGGTTCCCGAGGGCCTGACCGATGCTGTAGACCAGTTGCGCCGTTATCATGATCAGCGCTACCACGATCTCGAAGTGGGAGAACACGAGGGCGCCCCTGCCCTGTTCTCTACCAATCAGTTTATGGTGGCCTCGAATTTTGACGATGCGCGAGTGGGAACAATCGGTGCCGGATTCGGCCATTACCTGAATTGGAAAACCGTGGTGCCTCGGTCAGAAGCCGAGGTAGCAGAAAAGCTCGGTGTTAGTTCACTGTCCTCTCAACAACGGTTGATCGCTGGCATGCTGCCACCGGCCAATCTGCTCGATATCGTCCGCCACTTTATGCTGTTCATGAGCACGGGTGGCCAAACCATCAAACTCGTATGCCGGTACCAGCAGTACCGAGCCGTAACACTCGCCGTCCAGCGCCTGAAAACCGGCAAAACCCGGATTGAGGATGGCGAGCATGACCGCCGGGGCGGCATCATCTGGCACACCCAGGGCAGCGGCAAAAGCCTCACGATGGTATTCCTGGTTCTCAAGATGAGAACCGACCCGGATCTTCGCCGATTCAAAGTCGTCGTGATCACAGATCGAAAGGATCTCCAGGATCAGTTGTCGGGCACTGCCACTCTGACCGGTGAAACCGTCAAAATCGCCAACAACACCGGCAAACTGAAATCCCTGCTGGGGCAGCCCGGCCCTGGACTCGTTTTCGCAACCATTCAGAAATACCGTGAGCATGAGAGCGTTTCTGCCGCATACCCACCTCCCAAAGAGGAACGTGGGCTTGAGCTCAACCGCCGAGATGCGGCAGAAAAAGCTGACAGCACACCGGTAAAGCCCACTCCCGCAAAACCACTAGGGCTGATCAACGACAGCCCGGATATTCTGGTGATGATTGATGAGGCTCATCGGACCCAGGCGGGTGATCTGCATGCCAATCTTCTGCAAGCTGTACCCAATGCTGCCCGAATCGGGTTTACCGGTACGCCCATCATCATGGGCAAGAAAAAGCAGACCAGCGATATCTTTGGCGAGTACATTGACCGCTACACCATCAAGGAAGCGGAAGAAGATGGCGCCACGGTACCCATCCTCTATGAAGGCCGAACGGCAGAAGGTGCCGTTAAGGAAGGCGCCAATCTCGACGATCTGTTCGAGGATCTATTCAAGGAGCGAACCAAAGATGAATTGGAGTTGATCAAAAAGAAATACGCCACCAAGGGCCAGATCTTTGAAGCACCCCTGCTCATCGAGGAAAAGGCCGCCGACATTCTCCGCCACTACGTAACCAACATCCTTCCAAATGGTTTCAAGGCACAGCTAGTGGCCTATAGCCGTCGAGCCGCAATCCGGTACCTGGAAGCACTCAAACAGGCCCGGTCAAAGCTACTTGAAGAGGCCATGGCGCTGCCGGCTGAAGACAAGAACATCGCTGAAACCGACGTAATTACTCGACCACCGCGAGTTCAGGCGGCTATCAAAGCCTGGCAATACCGCGACCTGTTGCAGAAACTGGATTTTGCCGTGGTATTCAGTAGCAGCAACAACGATGACAGCGGCTGGTCGCAATGGAGTGACAGGGCTGAAATTGAGCACAACATCAAACGCTTCAAGAAACCGCTGTTTCATAAAGATCCTGAAAAGGCGGACCCGCTCAGTTTCCTGATCGTTAAATCCATGCTGCTAACTGGTTTTGACGCTCCCATTGCGGGCGTGATGTATCTGGATCGTCCTATCCGTGAAGCGGAATTGCTTCAGGCGGTTGCCCGGGTGAACCGCACCGGCTTCGGGAAACGTTGCGGGATTGTGGTGGACTACTATGGCGTCGCAAATCACCTGAAAGAGGCACTTGCCGCCTACAGTGATGAGGATGTTGAAGGCGCACTGCAAAGCCTGAAAGACGAAATCCCGATGCTGCGGGACCGCCACCTGCGTGTCGTCGATGTGCTGAGAAAACAGGGCGTTGATAGCCTGGAGGATGCAGAGGAGGCAGTTACGGCCCTGGGTAATGAGAGATTGAGAGCCGAGTTCATCGTTAAGCTGAAGGAATTCAACCGAACGCTGGATGATGTGCTGCCCCGGCCCGAAGCGCTTGAGTTTGTGAACGATGCAAAACAACTGGCCTACATTCACGCCCTGGCGCGAAATCGCTACAAGGACAGCCCGGAGCTGGGTAAAGACGTTGGCAACAAAGTCCGCAAGCTGATCGATGACTACATGATCTCCCTAAGCATTAACCCGAAGATTCCGCCGGTGCAATTAACGGACACCGATTTTGATCAGCATATAAACCGGCAAGTCAGTGATCGAGCCAAGGCATCCGAAATGGAACATGCCGTGCGCTCTCACGTGCGTAAGCACCTAGACGAAGACCCGGTGAAATACACCAAGTTAAGCGAACGCCTGAAAGAGATTCTGGACCAGTTGGACGGGCTCTGGCAGGAGCAAGTGGATGCTTTATCGAGCCTGGTCAAGAAATTGAAGGACGCCGAAGCAACGGACGATGAACCGACGTCTGCCCTTCCCTCCAATCACCTACCCTTTTTGAGACTGATGACCGAAGTGAAATACGGAACCGATGCGCTCCCTGCAGCCGATGAACAGGAGAGCCTGGAGCAAGCCACCGCCTCCACTGTTCAAATTATCCAGGAAGAATTGCGCATCCCGGATTTCTGGAAACCCGCCCACCTACCGGACCAGGAGCGCTTGCGGGGCAGGCTGTTCGAAGAATTGTTCGAACTTGATCTATTCCCCATGGATCAGCTGGATGGATTGCTAGACAAGCTAATCGACCTGGCCAAAGCCAATCACAGCAAGTTGGTAAACGCGTGATGGAATTGCAGGTAGACGATCTGACTTTCGAGGTGCGCCATAGCAAACGGCGAAAGACCCTGGAAATCATCGTAGATCGCGAGGGCGACTTGGTGATTGCCGCTCCCAAAGGTGTGGAAGATCAACTGCTCAAGGACTTCGTTCAAGAGAAAAAATTTTGGATCTACCAGAAGCTGGCAGAGAAAGCCGAGCTGCAAAAGCCTCAGCCTCGGAAGGAGTACGTGAATGGTGAAGGCTTCCTTTACCTGGGCCGGAGCTATCGCCTGAAACTCGTTGATGACCAGCAAACTCCCCTCAAGTTGGTAGCAGGTCGATTTTGCCTACGCAGAGACCTGCAGCCTGACGCAAAATTGCACTTCATTCACTGGTACAGCACCAAGGCCCAGATTTACCTGAACGAAAAAGTCCAGACACTCGCCGCACGTATGGGAGTGGAGCCAGCAGGCGTAAAAATCCAGGATCTGGGTTACCGCTGGGGCTCCTGCGGCCGGGGAAACCGCCTCTACTTCAACTGGAAGACCATCCTTTTACCACGAGAGATTGTGGAGTATGTGGTGGTGCATGAGCTCACACACCTGCATGAACCGCACCATACGCCGCAGTTCTGGAAGCGCGTGGAGCGGGTCCTGCCGGATTATGAGCGAAGGAAGGGGTGGTTGGCTAAGAATGGGATTGGGGTGGAAGGGATTGATTAAATTGCACCCAAAACCATGTGTTTTATAAAGTCCTGAGAGTTACTTTTCTAAGAAGGGTTTCCAAACGATTTGGTTAACCACCTCCCTACAAGAAAACCCCGCTTGCGTGGAGGTGGGGTAAGCTATTTATTACCTGTGACCCATACTCATGAATCCAGCACTCAATCCCGCTCCAATTGCCGCTGATGTTCGAGCATCTGCTCCATCATGAGCTGCATCTGGTTCATGCGGTTTTGCATCATGTCCATACGCTGCTGATTATCCATGCTCGCAGCCCCAGAGCGATTTCCCTTGGCATTGTTACCCGGCTGTTTGTTGCCCTGATTATTCATCATGCCCCGGCCCTGCTGCTGGCCGCCCATCATACCTTGGCCCATCATGCCACCACGCATCATACCCATGTGGTCCTGCATGGCTTCCATATGTCTTTCCCGAATTCGCTGGCGCTCTTCTGCTGACGACGCATTACGCATCTCCTGCATCATTGCCTGCATTCGTGACATATTTTCATGCATATTTTGCATCTGGTCTTGGTTCATCATGCCCCCTCGGGGCATTTGATCGGAGTTGCCTTGGGCAACCCCTAAAGCCGGTGCTACAACGAGAACCGAACACGCAATTAAACGGCTGAATCTGTTCATAACTCACTCCTTACAATGGGGTTCTACCCCGTTACTGCGGACATTCCTAAAAAGAGGCACAATGTGCCAAAGGAGTGTTCATGTCCAGACGCAGAAAATATAGCCCAGAGTTC
>NZ_JACHFE010000016.1:0-2784 GCF_014201735.1 Marinobacter oulmenensis
TTAGGAGCCTGACGATGACCTACTCTCGCATGGGCCATGCCACACTACCATCGGCGCAGATCTGTTTCACTTCTGAGTTCGGGATGGGATCAGGTGGTTCCAGACCGCTATGGTCGTCAGGCAAAACGGTTGATCACTGGAGGACGAGAAGAACGTGATGTGGATTTCGTTGCGTTATCCGCGCAATTGTTTTGGGTGTTATATAGTCAAGCCGCACGAGCAATTAGTATCGGTTAGCTCAACGCCTCGCAGCGCTTACACACCCGACCTATCAACGTCCTGGTCTTGAACGGCTCTTCAGGGGCCTCGAGGGCCCGGGGAGATCTCATCTTGGAAGGGGCTTCCCGCTTAGATGCCTTCAGCGGTTATCCTGTCCGAACATAGCTACCGGGCAGTGCGTCTGGCGACACAACCCGAACACCAGAGGTTCGTCCACTCCGGTCCTCTCGTACTAGGAGCAGCTTTCCTCAAATCTCCAACGTCCACGGCAGATAGGGACCGAACTGTCTCACGACGTTCTAAACCCAGCTCGCGTACCACTTTAAATGGCGAACAGCCATACCCTTGGGACCGGCTTCAGCCCCAGGATGTGATGAGCCGACATCGAGGTGCCAAACACCGCCGTCGATGTGAACTCTTGGGCGGTATCAGCCTGTTATCCCCGGAGTACCTTTTATCCGTTGAGCGATGGCCCTTCCATACAGAACCACCGGATCACTATGACCTGCTTTCGCACCTGCTCGACGTGTCTGTCTCGCAGTTAAGCGGGCTTGTGCCATTACACTAACCGCATGATGTCCGACCATGCTTAGCCCACCTTTGTGCTCCTCCGTTACGCTTTGGGAGGAGACCGCCCCAGTCAAACTACCCACCACACAGTGTCCTCATCCCCGATCAGGGGACCAAGTTAGAACCTCAAACATGCCAGGCTGGTATTTCAAGGTTGGCTCCACCGGAACTGGCGTCCCGGTTTCAAAGCCTCCCAGCTATCCTACACAAGCATGCTCAAAGTTCACTGTGAAGCTATAGTAAAGGTTCACGGGGTCTTTCCGTCTAGCCGCGGATACACCGCATCTTCACGGCGATTTCAATTTCACTGAGTCTCGGGTAGAGACAGCGCCCCCATCGTTACGCCATTCGTGCAGGTCGGAACTTACCCGACAAGGAATTTCGCTACCTTAGGACCGTTATAGTTACGGCCGCCGTTTACCGGGGCTTCGATCAAGAGCTTCGTCCGAGGACTAACCCCATCAATTAACCTTCCGGCACCGGGCAGGCGTCATACCCTATACTTCCACTTTCGTGTTTGCAGAGTACTGTGTTTTTAATAAACAGTCGCAGGGGCCTGGTATCTTCGACTGGCCTCAGCTCCACCCGCAGGGGCTTCACTTACTACCAGCGTGCCTTCTCCCGAAGTTACGGCACCATTTTGCCTAGTTCCTTTACCCGAGTTCTCTCAAGCGCCTTGGTATTCTCTACCTGACCACCTGTGTCGGTTTGGGGTACGGTCTCGAATAGCCTGAAGCTTAGAAGATTTTCCTGGAAGCCTGGCATCGATGACTTCTCGCCCTTGGGCGATCGTCGTCGCGTCTCGGGATTGTGGAACCGGATTTGCCTAATTCCACTCCCTACATGCTTAAACCGGGACTACCGTCGCCCGGCTCACCTAGCCTTCTCCGTCTCTCCATCGCAGCTATCCAAGGTACGGGAATATTAACCCGTTTCCCATCGACTACACCTTTCGGTCTCGCCTTAGGGGCCGACTCACCCTGCGCCGATTAGCGTTGCGCAGGAACCCTTGGTCTTCCGGCGTGCGGGTTTTTCACCCGCATTATCGTTACTCATGTCAGCATTCGCACTTCTGATACCTCCAGCATGCTTCTCAACACACCTTCGCAGGCTTACAGAACGCTCCCCTACCCCGCCTACAAAGTAGGCAGCCGCAGCTTCGGTGACCAGTTTGAGCCCCGTTACATCTTCCGCGCAGGCCGACTCGACTAGTGAGCTATTACGCTTTCTTTAAAGGATGGCTGCTTCTAAGCCAACCTCCTAGCTGTCTGAGCCTTCCCACATCGTTTCCCACTTAACTGGTACTTGGGGACCTTAGCTGGCGGTCTGGGTTGTTTCCCTCTCCACGACGGACGTTAGCACCCGCCGTGTGTCTCCCGGATAGTACTCACTGGTATTCGGAGTTTGCCTGGGGTTGGTAAGCCGAGATGGCCCCCTAGCCCAAACAGTGCTCTACCCCCAGTGGTATTCATCCGAGGCGCTACCTAAATAGCTTTCGGGGAGAACCAGCTATCTCCGGGCTTGATTAGCCTTTCACTCCGATCCACAAGTCATCCCCTGGCTTTTCAACGACAGTGGGTTCGGGCCTCCAGTGCCTGTTACGGCACCTTCACCCTGCTCATGGATAGATCGCCCGGTTTCGGGTCTATGCCCAGCGACTGATTCGCCCTATTCAGACTCGGTTTCCCTACGGCTCCCCTAAACGGTTAACCTCGCCACTGAACATAAGTCGCTGACCCATTATACAAAAGGTACGCCGTCACACCCGAAGGTGCTCCGACTGCTTGTACGCATACGGTTTCAGGGTCTATTTCACTCCCCTCACAGGGGTTCTTTTCGCCTTTCCCTCACGGTACTGGTTCACTATCGGTCAGTCAGGAGTATTTAGCCTTGGAGGATGGTCCCCCCATGTTCAGTCAATGTTTCTCGTGCATCGACCTACTCGATTTCACAATAATCAGCTTTCGGATACGGGGCTATCACCCACTATGGCAA
>NZ_JACHFE010000016.1:2881-4627 GCF_014201735.1 Marinobacter oulmenensis
TTACAGGAACCAAGTAATTCGTGTGGACTCTGACCGAAGCAGACGGCTTCGTTTAAGGAGGTGATCCAGCCGCAGGTTCCCCTACGGCTACCTTGTTACGACTTCACCCCAGTCATGAACCACACCGTGGTGATCGTCCTCCCGAAGGTTAGACTAACCACTTCTGGTGCAATCCACTCCCATGGTGTGACGGGCGGTGTGTACAAGGCCCGGGAACGTATTCACCGCGACATTCTGATTCGCGATTACTAGCGATTCCGACTTCACGGAGTCGAGTTGCAGACTCCGATCCGGACTACGATGCGTTTTAAGGGATTGGCTTGCTCTCGCGAGCTTGCAGCCCTCTGTACGCACCATTGTAGCACGTGTGTAGCCCTGGCCGTAAGGGCCATGATGACCTGACGTCATCCCCACCTTCCTCCGGTTTGTCACCGGCAGTCTCCCTGGAGTTCTCAGCCGAACTGCTAGCAACCAGGGATAAGGGTTGCGCTCGTTACGGGACTTAACCCAACATCTCACGACACGAGCTGACGACGGCCATGCAGCACCTGTCACTGCGTTCCCGAAGGCACCAATCTATCTCTAGAAAGTTCGCAGGATGTCAAGGCCAGGTAAGGTTCTTCGCGTTGCGTCGAATTAAACCACATGCTCCACCGCTTGTGCGGGCCCCCGTCAATTCATTTGAGTTTTAACCTTGCGGCCGTACTCCCCAGGCGGTCAACTTAGTGCGTTAGCTGCGCCACTAAGACTTCAAGAGTCCCAACGGCTAGTTGACATCGTTTACGGCGTGGACTACCAGGGTATCTAATCCTGTTTGCTCCCCACGCTTTCGCACCTCAGCGTCAGTATTGGTCCAGGTAGCCGCCTTCGCCACTGGTGTTCCTTCCTATATCTACGCATTTCACCGCTACACAGGAAATTCCACTACCCTCTACCATACTCTAGCCTGACAGTTCGGAATGCCGTTCCCAGGTTAAGCCCGGGGCTTTCACATCCCGCTTATCAAACCGCCTACGCGCGCTTTACGCCCAGTAATTCCGATTAACGCTTGCACCCTCCGTATTACCGCGGCTGCTGGCACGGAGTTAGCCGGTGCTTCTTCTGTAGGTGACGTCAAGCCTTAAGGGTATTAACCTTAAGGTTTTCCTCCCTACTGAAAGTGCTTTACAACCCGAAAGCCTTCTTCACACACGCGGCATGGCTGGATCAGGGTTGCCCCCATTGTCCAATATTCCCCACTGCTGCCTCCCGTAGGAGTTCGGGCCGTGTCTCAGTCCCGATGTGGCTGATCATCCTCTCAGACCAGCTACGGATCGTTGCCTTGGTAGGCCTTTACCCCACCAACTAGCTAATCCGACATAGGCTCATCCAATAGCGCAAGGTCCGAAGATCCCCTGCTTTCTCCCGTAGGACGTATGCGGTATTAATCCGGGTTTCCCCGGGCTATCCCCCACTACTGGGCAGATTCCTATGCATTACTCACCCGTCCGCCGCTCGTCAGCATCTAGCAAGCTAGATCTGTTACCGCTCGACTTGCATGTGTTAAGCCTGCCGCCAGCGTTCAATCTGAGCCATGATCAAACTCTTCAGTTTAAATCAAGCAGCTACCGAAGTAGCTAAATCTGCTCAAGACAACACTCAAATCAGAATTCTCTGACAGGTCGCTTGCCTTGATATCTCGTATCCGACATACCTCGGCCAGCGCCCACACGAATTACTTGGTCCACTTGTTAAAGAGCGTTGAGC
>NZ_JACHFE010000017.1 GCF_014201735.1 Marinobacter oulmenensis
CTGCCGTTGTTGGGGCCAAGGTTGGCAGTGACGTTAGCCCAGCGCCGGTTCCAGTGCCACTGGCCGTCGGAATACACCCGGCGGATCACCACGTCTGCCCCAAAAGCAGCTACCGTCAGGTCCTCGTCCGAGGGATTAACGTTCATCGAGGTCACTTCCGGCGTCGGGCGGGTGGTGACCGTGGGGGCGGCCTCCACCTGCGGGGCAAGGGGGACTGCCAGCAGGGTCATCAGGCCCAGGAGGGCGGTATGACGACCCAGTGCCCACGTCCTTTTGGGCAATACATTTCGCATAGTTAGAATATGTCTCGTCTGGTTGAAACTAACGGCCCGGCCTCCGGGCTGGGACCATCATCCAGGCTGGTGAAGAAGCCGGCGCGGTCATGGTTAGGGTCTGACGATGCCACCACCGCGTTGCCATCGGCATCCTCAAACAGCAGATCAATGGTCACCCCCTCCAACGCGAGGGTGTCCAGGCTGTTGGTGATGCGCATATTGGCCTCGAAACCCTGGCGCTCCAAGGTGAGTTCCTGGGCGATTTCAATCTTGACGACGGCGCAGAGGGATTCTTGGGCATGAACCTGAACTGCGGAGAGCGCCATCCATGCGAACCACAAACTTCCTATTACTCGCGTCCATTTCATGCTCACTGTTCCCCTGTCAACGTTAAATATTCCACATCACTTTTCAAGGTAAAATTTAAGAAACTAAATAGAAGCCAACTTCTAATCAATGCACGCTTAATTCAGCGCCATCAGCCTTAAATAAATCCATCACCTATTACAAACACCTAAGGGAAAGTCGACCCCATATTTAGGACTTACCATTTATTGTGTGGAGGTATAGTTTTTCGACTTATACCGCTATTTTCCAACTTTACAAAAGTATTCCTCAATCCCTTTTTCTCCATTACTCTTTTTTTCAAAGAAACACTCAGCATTCCCAACAAAGAAAAATGTTTTAGTCTTGGAATCGAGAAAACCTACATTCAGTTGCAATTTGTACTGACTTTCTGTTTTATACTCAATGGTATAATCGTAGGAATCTACAAACCCTCCTTCCTCTAAGAGCACTTTTTCGGAATTTTCGAGATAATCCAATAAATCACTTGCGCTTCCCTTTGGCTGATAAACTATCTGGAGCTGCCCACCATCAAAGTAGTAAAACAGCTTTCCAAACTCTTTATTCACCACCATGCGTTCATACGCCGTTAAAGTTTTGTTTCTCTGCAGGGTCATATTGGCATCCGATTGCCAGAGCCCGGACAACCTCTCATCGTTCTTTAAGTCACTGCATGAGACAACACTCAGCGAACAAAAAAGCAGTAATAATCTTTTCACTACGATACCCCCCCATCGCCACCTTCACTGCCAACACACGCAACTTCGTCTTTACACTTTTGTTTTATTGCATTGCATTCTTGCTGCATCTCATAACAAACAACTATTGGACCTGTTGATAGCGTCACTCTAACAACTATCTTTTTACACCGCTCAAACATAGACGAGCACGCTTCCCCACCACAAATTTTATCCATTTTCTTATCAAATTCATTCCTAGCCCAGTCTCTCAATCCTTCAGTATCTTCGTCATACCACTTACACTCATTCAATATGTATTTTTCAATGAAAGAGCACCCTGTTTCCCAAATTAATCCAAGGGGGTCTTTACGAAAAATTGGATTCTGAGCAACATATCCATATGTATTAACTCCTCCATCTAGGCCTATTGGATCACTCTGCACATACCGCCCTAACGTCGGGTCGTAATCTCGAAAGTAATTGTGATTAAGCTCAGTCTCTTGATCGAAGTACTGTCCCGGAAATCGGAGATTGTTCGAGATTGTTGTGATAAAAAGCGTCGCCTTACCGAACGCCGTATAGCTTGCCTTCCACACCACAGCGCCGGATTTGGCCACCATCCGCTGCGGCGTACCAAGATGATCGTTCTGATAAAAGTAGACTTCTCCACTGTCCCGCTGGAACAAGGGATTGGTCATCCATGTAGAATTGCTCGCATACTGGTATTCTTTGATCAGATCGCCCGCGCTTGTGTATTCACCTACCAAGCCTGACTCATTGTAGAAAAAATAGGTTCTGACTCCCCCCACCTCTTTCCACAAACGATGGCCGAGTGGGTTGAATCCATAACGCGCAATTACATTGCCCTCACTATTTTCAACCCGAACCAGTCGCTCCTGACCGTCATAGAAATAGTAGGTGGTTTCATCCCCCACGGTTTTTTGCGTCATGTGCCCATTGGCGTTGTATTGGTATGTAGTGTCGCTTTTAGCGGTAAGCTGGTTGGCGTCATTGTACTGCCAACTGTCTCCCCCGTTGTAACTAGCCCGGTTGCCGACCCCATCGTAGGTGAAGGTTTCGTTCTGAGCTTGCGGGTAGTCGGCACCGGTCAGTCGGTACAGGTCGTCGTAGCCGTAACTGTAATCACCATGTTCCGAGGACTGCCCGGTGATGTTACCCACTGAGTCGTAGCCGTACACTACGTTCATCAAAGACTGCTGGGCCGGGTCCAGTAGGGTGTTTTCAGCCATTCTCTGGAGACCATCGTACTGGCGCTGGATCACGCTCCCTCCCGGCAACTGAATTCTGGTTGGCTGGTTCCACTGGTAGTCGGAGAAGTTCACCAGGCCCGCCCCCGGGATGTCTACACTGTCCACTTGGCTGTTGAGATCGTAGGTGTAGCGGTAGGTAACCCCTTCCGGGTTGGTGTAGGTGGCGATATTGCCAACGGCATCATAGGTATAGCTGATGGTCTTGGCGAACGGGCCATAGTCGGTCGTGGTGTTCAGCAACTGGCCCAGGTGGTCATAGCTATAGCTACCGGACGTTTCGCCGTCATCGTAGGACTTTAGCTGGCCCAGATCGTTGTAGCTCAATGCTATAACCTGCTCCGGGGTGCTAGTACTTTGATCCGGGTAAAGCATCATTCTTTTGAGTTCGGCCGCATCGTTGTAGTCGTACACGACCTTCTCGCCGTTGGGGGTGATCTCTACGTGCAGGTTGCCGTCGGCGTCGTACTGGTAGGTCCGGCGAGATACCTCGCCTGCGCGTGGGCGGCGCTCTTCTGCGACCATCTGGCCGTTGCCGTTATACTCAAACCAAGTGCTGCGGTTCTCGGGGTCTGTCACCTGGACGAGGTTGCCGTGGACGTCGTAGGTCAAGCGAATGATACCGCCAGTCGCGTCCGTGATTCGAGTCAGTCGTCCCAGACCGTCGTATTCCCGGTATTCCGAGTTTTGCTTGGCATCGGCGCTTTCCTTTAGTTGCCCGAGCGGATTTAGCTGTAACTGAGTGGAGGACTGCTGGCCGTCATAGTGATCGGTTACCCGATCAAGACGAGAACCGGTAGCATAGTCATAACTCCTCTCAAACGTCGGATACTGTGTGAACATCAACCGACCATTTTCATAGGTCCACCTGGTGGCGTTTCCATTTGGGTCTATGACTTCTTTACGCCTGCCCCTAGCGTCCATTCGAGTGATGGTCTCCGCACCCCTCGCATCTCTCTGCACGAAGGTACGGGTGGTGCGATCGTATGTGTCTTCAAAAGTATGATTCAGGTCGTTAGTGACTGAAACCTGCTCATTTAGGGCGTTAAAGCCATAGATGGTGACTGCCTCATTGGGCCACTTGATCGATGTCAGGTTGCCGGCAGCGTCGTAAGCATACTCAGTAACTCGATCAAACGAGTCTGTCGGTATGGTCTGCTTGGTGAGATTGCCCTGGGCATCGTACTCGTAACTAAAGTTTGTGCCAGACGGCTTGGTTTCCGTTAGGACCATTCCCTGGGCGTTATAGGTATAGACGGTGGCGTTGCTCTCACCATCAGTGTAACTGGCCGTATTGCCGAACTGGTCGTCACGTTCAGTGGTAATGACATTCGATGTGTACTGATCCCCCAACCTTGTAACCACCCGAGTAAAAGCGTCCGGGTAGGCGTAGCGGGTAGTTCTTTGTTCCGGCAATCCAGCCGCCTCTCTGAGCTCGGTAACCCGCCCATTGCTGTCATAGTCCCATTCCGTTCGCACACCCAGCCGGTTCAC
>NZ_JACHFE010000018.1 GCF_014201735.1 Marinobacter oulmenensis
TTCCATAATCCCAGGATGCGACGTAGAGTTGCCGTTCAGGATCAGAAGTTATCAGCCGCTTTAAAACCGTCCGTGGAAACGGGGTAGAACCCCTGGGGCAATCAAGCCCGTTGCGATTACGTTGTAGTCGATATCCATAGTGTTAACGCCGGCCATCACCGGTGACAAAACCACAGCGAAGCGGCGGTTTTGGCATCCGATGCATGGCCTTGTTATGTCCTGTAGCTCGACACATCATCGATGCTCTGAAAGAAGATACTCCTGCCGTTATCAAACTTGAATTCAATTTCTACGCCTCTCTTTAGACCCTTCGCCGCGACGCTTTTTATGATTTGGCCGCATAGTTCAAGCTCCGCTCCAACATCCCGGGTTTTGAAGTAAGAATTGTGCTCTGGCATTTCGTACGGTTGCGGAACTGAGTATTTAGCTCGCCAGAAGATGATGTCATAGTCAAAATACAGCCTTAACCAATGGCCATCCACCTTTATGAAAGTAACATTCGCCGTCTCTTCGAGCTTTCCCTGATAGTACATCTCATGGCAGATCAACTCCTGAAGAACCTTGCCTTCAAGAGATGGCCATTCGCCATTTATCGAAAGCTCACTCATATTTCCTCAATGAACATAACGCCCGCAACACCGGACAATTTGTAGCGCAGCGGAAAATTGTTCCGAGTGCTTGCGATTGTTATATTTTTGCTTGAATGTCGACAGAGCCAACACCCCAATCCCCATCATCTTGTTGAATAAAAACCAAGTTCGTCTTGGTGAGGAATGAACTATCCGTGCCCATCCATTTAGCTAGCGTTGCTTTCTCATCAGATAGCTGTATATCTTTCTTTGCAACTTCACTTTGAAGAATCTCTTGTATAATGCCAGCTGAAAAATCAGCCAAGCTGAGTAAGTCTGTTGTTCCGACATCCTTTTCGAATGGCTTTGCAAACCCATATATTTCGTACAGATTGTCGCTATACATTGCTAGGCAGTGCCCAAATATTTTCTGGGTGTGGCTGAAATCCCGCCTTTTCCCATCTACATTTATTGAATCGTGATCGCATAACCACAATATCTTTTGACCTGAGAAAGCAACGAGTGACATAAATATGCTAATTGCATGGCATACCCGAAGTACTTTTTCTGACTCCTTGCCTTTCCATTCGCCCAAGTCGTTCTGTCGGAATATCTCTACAATTTGATCGTAGGCCTCTTTTTTCTCAAGCCCAAAAAGACTCGGGATTCTCTGATCCACAGAAATGGTAATCAAAGCACCGTGAATGAAATTGTCAGCAAGGCTAAGAAATTCCTCCAGTGACCTAGATATAGGGCCATAGCTTAGATCTTTAAAACCAAACTCTTTCCACGGATCGTCTAGTCCGTGTTTGACCCTCAACTCTTTGGCTTTCTCTTCAAAAACAACTCTTTTGTCAGCGGAGCAAATCAAAAAGGAGTATGTAGCAAAGTCTGCACCTTTGTGCTCTCCACCAAAATCTGAAAGGATAAAAAGTCCTTTGTCTTCAGAAAAATCAGGAAGGGAGGCTAGCTTCTCAGCTTCTCTTGCGAGCAGTCGCCCGTACAAGGGGTGCTCTTCCGTTAATTTAGGAACCTTGAAGGGACCACGCTTAATTACGCTCATGCTTCCTCTAAAATATAACGCGGAGCACAGCGGTGGCCCGTCAGGGGCGTCCGGCGGCCATAGGCCGCGAACTGCTGAGAATTGTTAGGAGATTTGCGCACGGACAAGACTCCCATCATGTTGAATGCACCAATCAATCACTGTTTTTGCACAGTTCAGCATTGCCTCTGGAGGATAATGCAGCACTGCACTTCCATAACGTATCTCGTTTGGATAAACGGAACCGCCCGACATCTCTGACTCAAGTAACGTCCCGACTGTGCCATTCGCGGTCTGTGGAATCACCATTTTCGACCTGATGCGAGAAGCCCTTTCGCCAGTTGAGGCAACAGTGCAAGAACTGACCTCAGACAGTAACCTAGATAGGTCGTGAGACAACTTCTTCAATTCCTTTGATGAGTAGCCAGAGCGTTCTAGAAGTGCTTTTAGGCTGATTTCACAAGACAAACAACTCAAATATAGAACTGTGCGACCAGCCTCATCCTTTTCGGCTCCGTCACGGAATATCGACTCTGCTGCCTCGATGAGCCTCTTTGCGAACTCAAAGCTATAGAGCACAACTCATCTCCTAACGTAAAGGTAAGGCGCGCGGTTTTTGGCACACCCCACTTAACAGAAGGGTTAGCGACGCTGCCACCTAAGTAAAAAGCTTAAAATTTCTGTGTCGTTCCCTGAAGATCGCGGGATTTCAAACGTTTTTCCGTCAAATGTTTCTATTTTTACGTATTCTTTTTTGGAGCCAGCTATTGACATGCCACCAACATCAATAGGATGTACACCAAAGTATTCTTGAAGATTCTTTACGCTTTCATAAGGAATTTTAATTTCCTTTCCGTCATAAAGCGTTACGACAATTTCACTATCATCAAATATACTCATACGTTCTCCTAACACTGAAGCATTTAAAGGTCGTGCGCAGCATGACCTTTAAATGTGCGTTGGACTAAGCCGCTGTCACCGAGGCCAGCGGGCAACGTATAAGG
>NZ_JACHFE010000019.1 GCF_014201735.1 Marinobacter oulmenensis
TAACACTGAAGCATTTAAAGGTCGTGCGCAGCATGACCTTTAAATGTGCGTTGGACTAAGCCGCTGTCACCGAGGCCAGCGGGCAACGTATAAGGGTAAAGTAAATATTAGACAGGCGATGGAGCGGCAACCCGAGCGGGTAAGCGCGCTTGCCGGAAGTGTGTCTCGTCCTGATGGTCCCCATAAAAGGCCTCTTCCCTGGGTGGTTTGAGTCAGACTACCCCGCTGATTTGGTAATTTCCAGTCACAACCCGAGTCGGGGCCCAGCTCCTCCGGAACTGTAAAACACACTGAAAGCCGCCAGTAACAGCGGCTAGCCCGTCACGAGCCCCCTGGCGTTAAACCGGGGAATTTGCCGTACCATATGAACCACGCCATCACCGCATCGAGGGCACGGCCAGCTGCGTTGGGTCTCCGAGCCATTCTCGATTTCAACGTCGGACTCGGGTGGCTTTTGAAGGGCCTGACGAATGGCCGTCAGCTTTCGCCGTCGGGTTCGGTTGCTCAAGTAGCCAAAGTGGCGAATACGCATGAAGCCCTTGGGCAGGATATGCATCAGGAACCGCCGGATAAACTCCGCCCCTTCCAGCTGCAAGGTCTTCTGACGCCCGTCTTCCCGGTAATCCTTGTATCTGAGCTTTATCCGGTCCCCGTGCTGTGACACCAAACGACCGTTGCTGATGGCAATGCGGTGGCTGTAGCGGGCCAGGTAATCCACCACTGTCTCGGCCTGGTTCAGGCAGTGTCGGGCGTAAACCACCCACTCCTTCTGCATGACTTCGTTGAGTATGCCGTCGATGGCATCCGAATCTTGGAGCCTGTGAAATTCGCCGGTCCTGACCGAGTGCCGCAAGGACGATACCATTCGACCACGAAAGCGGCGAGACAGCGCCCTGACCGGGAACAGATACTGATGCTTGGCACCATGCCATTCTCCCGCCTCTGTCAGTGCGCCGCCCGGAATCAGGCAATGCACATGAACGTGGCGACTCAGGTTCTGCCCCCAGGTATGGAGGACGGCGGTCATCCCCAGCTCACCCTGCAAGTGTTTGGTTTGATGACCAAACTGGCTGAGCGTATTCCACACCGACTCAAACAGGCGACGGTAAACCACGTCGGGATGCAGCTGAACCCAGCCATTCAGAGCATGGGGTAAGGTGAATACCAGGTGGAAATACGGTACCGGTAACAGTGATCGGCGCTGTCGTTCACACCATCGTTGGCTGGCCCGTCCCTGACATTGTGGGCAATGCCGGTCCCGGCAACCGTAGTAATGCACCGTGCGCGCTTTGCAGTGATCGCAACGCATCTCCATGCCGCCCATCCGGGCGGTTCGGCAATCCATCAGTCGACGGCACACCTTGCGGCGATGGCTATCCAGCGAATCCGTCGAGAGAAACTGGTTCAGTGTTGACTGAACCGTGACAGAGCCCGCCATTACGCACCTCCCAACCCTGCAAGCAAGTCCGCAGGCGAACGGTTCTCTGAGGATAATCCCGGCAACCAGTGCAGGTAACGCTCGGTGGTGCGCAGCTCGCTGTGCCCCAAGAACTTCTGCAACTCGTTGAGCGGTACACCGTGTTCCAACTGATGGGTTGCATAGGCATGGCGCAGGCCGTGGATCCCGCCACACTTCTTCACGCCGCTGCGGCGCTTGGCATGACGGTAAACCCTTTGAGCCGTGGTAACGGTCAGGTGCTGACCAACCAGCCTTTCACTTGGAAACAGCCAGAGCATGGGGCGACCAAGGCACCAGTACGCCCGTAACACATCGAGTAGCACGCCCGTCAGGGGCACCATACGATCCTTGCCACCTTTTCCCTGCTGAACATGGAGTAACTGGCGCTCTCCATCAATGTTCTTAACCTGCAACGCCACCGCCTCACTCACGCGCAAGCCGCAGCCATAGGTTACGGCTAATAACGCATGATGCTTTGGGTTCTTGATGGCTTCCAATATCCGACCAACCTCCTGACGCGTCAGTAACTCAGGAATGCGTTGTGGTCGCTTGGGCAACACCAGGTTCACATCAAACTCTGCCCAATGCAGCACCTGCAGATACAAGAATCGAATACCGTGCAAGTACAGCCGACAACTGGCCGGCGCCAGGGAACGCTCCTGGACGAGGTGATTGAAGTAGGTCTGCAAATCCCCAACGGCCAACTGGTCCGGGGATCGGCGGTAATACCGCGCCAAATCAGTGACGACGTAGAGGTAACTCTGCTGGGTCTTCGGGGAAAAGCCATGCTGACGCATGGCCTGGGTCATAGCCTGACGTAACGGTGTCATGGCGGCATCTCCTCTTTTGACTGGCCCACCTGGGCCATTCAAAAGTATCCGCCAACTACCCTCACTCTGCGGAAATTCTCAGTCTCACCGCTACCGCGAAGCGGTTTAGTTCAACAGCT
>NZ_JACHFE010000020.1 GCF_014201735.1 Marinobacter oulmenensis
TAGTGCTTGAAGCGAGGCATCTGACAGCTCCTTGTCTGTTTGCCTGATCCTACCAAACCCGAGGGGGATTTCGAGTTTTTCTACAGCCTCAACGCGGAGATAAGCGGCGGCCCGTAAGGGGCGTCCGGCGGACGGCCCTCTGGCCGGGAGCGAACTTAATTGACTTGTTAAAGGCAGGTACTGACGCTGCCCGCTCCCTGGCACTGACCGTGACGGCCTACTCCGTTTCCTTGCACCAGCTTACGCCGATGCCGTTTGTTTGAAACCACCGCCAAGCCAGCGACGGATGAACCTGTACTCAAAGGTACCAGATCCAGAATAAACTGTCGGCGGACGGCCCCAAACGACGAACACCGCATTTACTGCCAAAACCGGTGACGATTAAAGCTGCCAAACCGGACGCGAACTATGCTGGCCTTGGTGCTCTCACAATTGCCAGGGTTAGCTACCAAAGCCCGGCACCAAGGCCACTGGCACGTAGCCACCCAAAAGACCGAAGCCTTTGCCATTAACGCCAGCCATAAACGGCGGCCCGACAGGGACGTCCGGTGGAGGCCGAAGGCCGGAACGTATTTGATGGCTTTGTTATGCAAATCAGAACCATAGCTACAAGTTCGGCACCAAGTCCATTACTCACCACGAAGCAACGACATGAGAAATAGGAAAGCCCCCACGACTACAAACCACAATATCACTGGCCAATAGTTTCCACTCTTCGCTTCGGCAGCCAAGTAGGAATTGAATTCCCGTTTGCTCTGGCGCCTTCCATAACTCGTGGCGAGATTTTGCTGACTGCCAGAAATGGTGCCGGTGCCTACATACTCTTTAGCTGACTTGAGCGTTGGTAGCGGCCCGAAATCTCGAGACCCATCTACATTCAGAACAAACCAGCTCTGTCCGTCCTTAACTATCGCTCGGCCATCTGATACAGCGTAGAAGCCTGCCTCAATTTTTGACACGCTAGTCATGAATCCCACCAACTGCATAACGCCCAAAATAAGCGGCGACCCGACAGGGGCGTCCGGTGGACGGCCGTCAGGCCGGGAACGTACTTGATTGATTTGTTACATGCTGAACTCGGCTACAAGCTCGGTACACAAACCCTCGCCATACTTGGCAGCTACACGGACGTTGAGCCAGTTGCTCGACATATAAAAAAAACTACCGGTGAGCTCTCCACGCGTTTTGATCGCCAGCGGCAGAGATATTTCCTTGCGCTCCTTTGCCTCTTTCATCGTAGCCGACAAGATCAAAAGCCTTAACTCCATGCCATCAAATTCCCGAGGCACCCTGACATGATACATACCGGAAGCTGGGTCAGAATCTGGAGTTATCGTGACAGCCTCATGCTGCTGGGAAAAGGGCTCCAAGCAATCCTCAGCGGAAACGACGCTGCAAAACATTGATAAAATTATAAAAGTTATAAGTTTCATAGGCATGTAACGCGGAGATAAGCGGCGGCCCGTAAGGGGCGTCCGGCGGACGGCCCTCTGGCCGGGAGCGAACTTAATTGACTGGTTAAAGGCAGGTACTGACACTGCCTGCTCCCTGGCAACGACCACGACGGCCTACTCCGTTTCCTTGCACCGGCTTACGCCGATACCGTTTGTTTGTAACCACCGCCACGATTGCGGTGGATGAACCTGAACTCAAAGGTATCAGATCCTGACTGAAATTTCGGCGGACAGCCCAAAACGACGAACACCGAATTTACTACCAATTCTGTTGCTGAGTGACGCAACCAAATCAGACGCGGACCCTGACGGCCTTGGTGCTCACCAGATTAAGCGGGTTTGGCTGCCAAGCCCGGCGCCAAGGCCACTGGCACATAGCCACCCAAAAGACCGAAGCCTTTGCCATTAACACTGAAGCATTTAAAGGTCGTGCGCAGCATGACCTTTAAATGTGCGTTGGACTAAGCCGCTGTCACCGAGGCCAGCGGGCAACGTATAAGG
>NZ_JACHFE010000021.1 GCF_014201735.1 Marinobacter oulmenensis
GCGTTGAGGCTGTAGAAAAACTCGAAATCCCCCTCGGGTTTGGTAGGATCAGGCAAACAGACAAGGAGCTGTCAGATGCCTCGCTTCAAGCACTACAACTACGATCAGGACGCCATGGTCGTGATCAACTACCAGGAACAGCTGCAGCCCGGCACCTTTGAACACGCGGTGCATTACCTGATCGAACACAAGCTGGACCTGTCGGTGTTTCACCCCAAGTACCGCAATCAGGACACCGGCCGTCTGGCTTACGATCCAGCCATCCTGCTGAAGATCATCCTGTTCGCCTATTCCAAGGGCATCACCTCCAGCCGCGAGATGCAGTGGTGTTGCGAGACCAACATCATCTTCAAGGCCCTCTCCTGCGATACCGTTCCCCATTTCACCACCCTGGCCAAATTCGTCAGCAGCCACGCTGAGGAAATCGAAGACCTGTTCGAGCAGATCCTGTTGGTGTGTCACGAGCAAGGCCTGTTGGGTAACGAACTCTTCGCCATCGACGGCTGCAAGATGCCCTCGAACGCGGCCAAGGAGTGGTCTGGCACCTTTAAGGAACTGGGCGAGAAGCGGGACAAACTGCGCCGCTTGATTCGCCACCATTTAAAGGAACACTACGAAAAGGACGAGGCGGAAACCGAAGCCGAACTGGACCGGGATATCCGCCGGGCCAAAACCATCCTCTCGCTGGATGAGTCCCTGAACAAAGTGGACCGCTTCCTAAAGACGAACCGCCCACGGATGGGCCGGGGGAAGCGGAGCAAGGAAGTGAAGAGCAACCTCACCGATAACGAAAGTGCCAAAATGACCACCAGCAAAGGCACGGTCCAGGGCTATAACGGCGTGGCTACGGTGGACAGGAAACACCAGATCATCATTGATGCCCAGGCCTTCGGGGAGGGGCAGGAACACCACACCCTGCAACCGGTACTGGAAATCGTGGAAGCCCGCTTCCAGAAGCTGGGCATTGCCGACAACATCTACCAGCAGGGCGCCATCGTCACCGCCGATACCGGCTTCGCGAATGAAGCGAATATGCAGTACCTGCACGAGCGCCAGATCAACGGTTACATACCCGACAACCAATTCCGAAGCCGAGATCCGAAGTTCCAGAATCAAAAAGGCAAGTACGGCAAGCGGCACCAGAACCAGCCAAACGCTGGCTGGAAAAACATCATCCCAGCCAGTGAGTTCCAGTTCGATCCAGTGAACCTGACCTGCACCTGTCCAGCCGGAAATACCATCAGCTACCAGGGCACCCGCGAAGCTGAGAACGGTAAGACCCGAGTGCACTTCGAAGGCCGTCTCCTTCAATGCCGGCATTGCCCAAAGAAACACCAGTGTATGCAAAACCCCGCCTCGGCCAATCACCGTAAAGGGTCGGGACGACAGGTCTCGTTCACCATCGAAAACAAACGCTTGGCGAACTACACCGACTGGATGAAACACCGAGTCGACAGCCCGAGAGGCAAAGAGATCTACAGTCACCGAATGTCAGTGGTGGAACCGGTGTTCGGCAACATCGGCACGGCCAAACGCCTGAACCGCTTCAGCTTGCGGGGCAGGAAAAAGGTCCAGGGCCAATGGCAGCTATACTGCCTGGTACACAACATCGAGAAACTGGCGAATTATGGGCAGTTGGCGGCGTGAATGAGCTGATTAAGCCTAATACAGGATGAAATCTGTTTGAGATCATGGTTGAGCGGATAACGTTGGTGGTGGAATGAACACATGACGACGGCCAAGCGGATTGCTGGCCGGGTGAATAAACGAACAAAGGGGCGGTAGGCTGGACTCCGAAGTGGGTTTTTCTACAGCCTCGTTA
>NZ_JACHFE010000022.1 GCF_014201735.1 Marinobacter oulmenensis
TGTAGTGGTCAACTAATCCCGGACAGTATTTTAAGGTTTTCCTCAGCAACAACGGGCGAAATGCCGTCATTGAATGTGTGAGGTCGCTGCCGGTTGTAGTAATCCATCAAGTAGCCACCCACATCTTTTTTGGCCTCGGGCAGATTCCGATATCCTAGGGCCGGTATCCATTCGGATTTCAGGCTCCGGAATAGCCTCTCCATCGGGGCATTGTCCCAGCAGTTGCCGCGCCGGCTCATGCTTTGTGTCATTCGATAGCGCCAGAGTCTCTGGCGGAACTTACGGCTGGCGTACTGGCTCCCCTGGTCCGAGTGGAACATGACTTTCTCGGGTTCACCACGCTGTTCCCATGCGTGATCCAGAGCTTTTACAACCAGGTCCGCATCCGGGCTGGACGACATTGCCCAGCCAACAACGCGTCGTGCATACAGATCCAGCACGACAGCAAGATAGCTCCACCGCTGCCCGCTCCAGACGTAGGTGATGTCACCACACCACGCCTGATTGGTCTGGTCTACTGTAAATTCACGAGCCAGATGGTTCGGAATGTCTGGTCGCTCAACGGTGGCCTGCTTGTAGGCGTGAGGGCCAGGTTGCTTGCAAACCAGCCCCAGCTCACTCATCAGTCGTCGAACCTTGAAACGACCAATGACAACGCCGTCGTCATTGAGCATGCCCTTGATTGTTCGGCTACCAGCAGAGCTGCGGCTCTTGGTGAACAGGCGGTTTACCTGAGCCTTCAGGGCCAGACGCTCAACGTCTATATGGTTCCGCCGGTGACGGTATTCGTAATAGCTGGAACGGCTGATATCGAACGCATTGCAGACCATTTCAACAGGCATTTGCTCACTCAACTGGTCTATCAGCGCGTACGATTCATGTCGTCCGACATCAAGAGAGCGGTAGCCTTTTTTAGTATGGTCTTCTCCATCTCAAGGCGTTTACAGCGGGCTTCCAGCTCCTGAATCCGGCGCTGTTCCGGGGTTAAGGCCTTACCCTTCGGGGTAACGCCCTCACGCTCATCCGTCAGCTGTTGAACCCAGCGCCTCAGAGCGCTTTCTCCCACACCCAGCGACATACTTGCCTGGGCGATGGTGTAACCTTGATCCAGCACCAGGCTGGCTGCTTCCTGCTTGAACTCAGGAGTAAAGGAACGTCGTTTTCTGGTCATCAGACACCTCGTTTATGGTGGCAACCTTACCACCTACGTTGGTGTCCGGAATCATTGAACCACTACA
>NZ_JACHFE010000023.1 GCF_014201735.1 Marinobacter oulmenensis
GGGTTCTACCCCGTTACTGCGGACATTCCTAAAAAGAGGCACAATGTGCCAAAGGAGTGTTCATGTCCAGACGCAGAAAATATAGCCCAGAGTTCAAACGCGAAGCCATCGCCTTAACCCGGCAACCCGGTGTGAGTTGTCGCCAGGTAGCCTTGGAGATCGGCATCAATCCCAACCTGTTGTCCCGGTGGCGCAGAGAAGCGGATGAGGAAACGGATAAGGCCTTTAAAGGCTCTGGTTCCCCCAGAGACGAAGAGGTTGCCCGTCTCAAGCGAGAGCTGGCCCGTGTGAAGAAGGAGCGTGATTTTTTGCGCGAAGCGGCAGTGTTCTTCGCAAAGGAGTCGTCCTGAGGTATCAGGCGATTCAACGTTGTCGCAATACTTTCCCAATACGTCTTATGTGCCGATGCCTGAAGGTGTCGGCCAGCGGTTATTACGCTTGGGCATCTCGCCCTGAGTCCGCCAGGGCAAAGGCAAATCGGCACTTGCTGTCACGCATCAGAGAGATTCACGACGATAGCGGTGGCATGATTGGCTCACCCAGAATGCATGAGGACCTGATTGCCGAAGGCACGTCAACCAGCCTGAACCGTGTTGCGCGATTGATGGCCAAACACGGCATTCAGGGGTGGCCACGCAAGAAGCGCGGACGCATGGGACGCCAATCATATCGACCACCAGGCATCCGGAATCATCTGGAGCGAAATTTCTCCGCTCTGGAGCCAGACACCAAGTGGGTGACGGATATTACGGAAATACCCACGCAGGAAGGAAAGCTCTTCCTCTGCGTAGTTCTCGACCTTTACAGCAAGCTGATCGTTGGTTGGTCCATGCATCACCGCCAGGATCGGCATATGGTGATCAGAGCGGTTGAGATGGCCGTTTGGCAGCGCCAGGGGAAAGTCCCAGTGATATTGCATTCAGATCGAGGCAGTCAATTTACCAGTGGTGACTACCAGCGATATCTCGGTAACAACCAGTTGGTAAGCAGCATGAGTGCGGTCGGTCATTGTGGCGATAATGCTGCCTGTGAAGGATTCTTCGGAATGCTCAAACGGGAGCGAGTTCATCACCGGCGTTACCGGACGCAGAACGAAGCGCGAGCTGACGTATTCGATTACATCGAACGATTCCATAATCCCAGGATGCGACGTAGAGTTGCCGTTCAGGATCAGAAGTTATCAGCCGCTTTAAAACCGTCCGTGGAAACGGGGTAGAACCC
>NZ_JACHFE010000024.1 GCF_014201735.1 Marinobacter oulmenensis
CTAGGGAAGGTCTGAATAACCGGTGATTTTTGCCGATGTTGATTCAAAGCAGCAGAAATCTCGGATTTCAGACGTTATTTCCTCGTTATTTGTATATTTCTTGCCCGTTTCCCGCCATTTTGGCGGAAAACAGGCGCACTGGCCCTACGCCAGCAGGTATTTTTCACCGATCAGCAGATTACTGAACGCGGCCAACAGGTGCAGCCGGTTGCTGTTTTTCGCCAGGCCGCGATAGCGGACCTTGTTGTAGCCGAACACCTGCTTGATGTACCGGAACGGATGTTCCACTTTTGAGCGGATGCTGGCTTTGATTTTCTCGGCTTTCAGCTTGTCGGCATCCAGGGATTTCCGTGCACCAGGGCGCTTGGCGATGAACCAAGAGACGTTTTCGCGGTGCTTGTGATCGGCCCGTTTTTGAATGCCGAGGTAACCGGCGTCACCGAAGACCCGCTGCTCTTCGCCGTGCAGCAGTTTGCCGGAGGGCACGATGTCATGAACATTGGCTGCGGTGGTATCGATGCTGTGGATCAGGCCCAGCGTGTCGTCGACACCAATGTGCATCTTCATGCCGAAGTGCCATTCGTTACCTTTTCGGGTTTGGTGCATCTCCGGGTCACGATTGCCAGAACTGTTCTTCGTGGAGCTGGGTGCAGAGATGATGGTGGCATCAACAATGCTGCCTTCACGCAACATAAGACCATTTTTCTCCAGGTGCTTGTTCACTTCTTTGAACAGCACTTTGCCGAGACCATGCTGCTCCAAAAAATGGCGGAACTTAAGGATCGTGGTTTCGTCGGGCAGACGATCAAGCTTGAGGCCAGCGAACTGGCGCATGGATTCGATCTCGTACAATGCGTCTTCCATGGCCGGATCGCTGAGGTTATAGAACAACTGCATGCAGTGAACGCGCAGCATGGCAGACAAAGGATAGGGAGGCCGCCCGTTCTGGCCCTTGGGGTAATAACGGGCTACCTTCTTTTCCAACTGCTTCCACGGAATCAGCCTGTCCATCCGTTCCAGAAAGATCTCGCGGCGGGTTTTGCGCTTCTTGGTCTGGTATTCGGCTTCGGAGAAGGTGATCTGATCCATGGTGGCAACGATCCTATGCGGTTGACGATGGCCGTATTATCGCTGATTTTGGGGACTTATTCAGAGTCTCCCTAG